>JANRKS010000009.1:0-396788 GCA_033763315.1 Deltaproteobacteria bacterium | reverse complement strand
TTCTGGTGCCTTATCGATTTGATCGTAGGCCATGAAGTTCGCTTTACCCTTGTCGGTTTGCACCTTCGTGATCGCGGCCGTCAAGGTCGTCTTCCCGTGGTCGACGTGACCAATGGTGCCAACGTTCAAGTGGGGCTTATTACGGTTGAATTTCTCTTTCGCCATTTCTGCTCTCCCGCAGGTCGGTTCGTTTCTTTATTTGATGTCCTTCGAGCCCACGACCAGGATTGAACTGGTGACCTCGTCCTTACCAAGGACGTGCTCTACCAACTGAGCTACGTGGGCGTTTGGAATCGCGACTATGGACTAATTGATCGTGGGTCGGGGCCGTTAGGTTCCGAGCGGGAGACGGGGTTCGAACCCGCGACATCCAGCTTGGAAGGCTGGAGCTCTACCAGTTGAGCTACTCCCGCAAATTGCAAAGTAAGCTTGGTGGCTTCTCCGTTAGGGTTAGTTGAAAAGGAAAATAGGCTTAGGCTAGGTTTTTAGTGGAGGGAGAAGGATTCGAACCTTCGAAGCCTGAGGCGCCAGATTTACAGTCTGGTCCCTTTGACCGCTCGGGAATCCCTCCAGCTAGTGCGGTGAGGAGTCGATTAAGTTTTTAGTCTCTCGTTTATGGGGTCGTTTAGTCTTCTTATGGAGCTGGCGATGGGACTCGAACCCGCAACCTGCTGATTACAAATCAGCTGCTCTACCAATTGAGCTACGCCAGCGCCTGCCGCTCTTTTGAAGAAATCTTTTAATTTTAGTGATTTAGGTTAAGTGACCCGCAGGGCGCACAGTCCCCGTTGGTTTTAGAGCGCGAACGTTTACTTCGCCGTCACCGGCGTGTCAAGCGATTTGCAGGCTATATGGGCCCGCAGACGATTGACGCGAGGTGATGAACGTCCCCCGCCGGTGAATAGTCCTGCGGGGGGAGGCGAAGATAGCCGCACGGAGGCGACTCGGCAAAGAGTTCCTCAAGAAATGTGGGCGACCGCATGCGAAAGGTGGGCCGCCCACTCTTTTCGCGAGGGAGCGCCGGGTCTGGCGGGCTACAGGATCCGCCGGGCGCCACCGGCGGCATCGTCGGAGGGTGCGCGGCGGGCGGGCGCGGCGTTGTCGAGGTTCGGCGGCGCCGGTTCGGGTTTCATGGAAGGCGGCGCCGCTGGATTGGCGACGTCAACAGGCTGGTCAAGCAGTTGGCGAAGCCTATCGATGGCCGAACGGGACTTGGTGACCCATTCGGTTTCAACACCCAACCGCTCGAACAATTCAATGTTGTGCTCGTGGCCTCGCAGCGCTTTCTCCAACACAATGCGCAACTTGCCCCGGAGCTCCTCCTTATAGACGCCACGCTCTTCCGATTGGCCTGCGGCACCCAGCTCCTGAGGGGGAGGCACCGCCATGACTTGATCGTAGAACTCCTGGAACAGCATGCCGATTTGGTAGGCCGCCATGGAGGCGATGCGGGGATTGCCGTATCGGACGGCATCAATGTAACGACGGCGCGCCTCCAGCAGCTGCTTGGCCTTTTCTTCAAGGTCCTTTTTCATCTGCGGTTCAGGCCATCGCAGCGCGACGGTGTTTGAACGTTTGTGTGAGATTTCGCCCAACATCAGCTGCGCCAAGGCAAGAAAATAGTCGGTTTCCAGGCGCTCTTCATTCGTGGCTTCAAGGCGGCGTTTATAAAGGAACACTTCCTTGAGAACGAATTCAGCCGTGTCCAGATCTTCTAGGTTGAAGCGTGCAACCGCTCGACGGGTCAATGCCTCCACCCGATCATCGGCAGTCAGATCTTTGCGGTCCGCCAAAGCGATAAAGACCTTCTCCGAGCCTGCCCAGTCTTTCGCTTCGGCCAGCGAAATGCCCATCTGAAAAAAGGCGTCTTTGGCGTCGGGCGTATCGGGGTAGGCGTCAATGAAACTCTTGAACTGCTCCGCGGCCTTGGCCCATTCGCCCTTGTCTTGCAGAACCAAGCCCAGGTTGTATTTCGCGGCCTTGGCCTGGGGCGACTGGGCAAACGTCTTCAGCAACTGTTCGTAGTTCGCGAACGCCTCATCCAGCCGTTTTTGACTGTAGGCTTGGCTGGCACGCTCGAACAGCTCTTCGGCGTCGTAGGCGTCGACTTGCAGCTGGCCGTCTTTCTTCGTGGCCGTGATTTGCACGGGGTCCATGTCGAAGTGAGTGACCTCGCCGGCTGGGGCGGTGGGTTTGCGCTGAGGGCCGCCACACGCCGCGGCCAGGGCCGAAAGTGCAAGGGTGCCCCAGAGCCCCAAGCGGCGCGGCCCCCGGCGGACTGGCACTCCTTGAACGTCACGGTTGCGCTCTTGCGACATTTGCATGAATTCTATGACACCGGCGGACGCAAAGGGTTCCGCCCTGTTGCTCACACGCCGTTTGAGGGACCCCACCGCCATGCCCCTACCCGCCCAGAACGTTTCAAGTTTGATCAGCGCCGATGAAATTAGCCACCGTTTAGACACTTTGGCGGCCGAGATCACGCGGCAACTCCCTGCGGGGCCCTTAACAGTGGTCACGGTGCTCAAAGGGGCATTCATCTTCGCTGCCGATTTGGTTCGACGGATTGACCGAGAACTGCAGTGCGATTTTCTGACCTTGCGCAGCTACGGAGACGCGACCGAGACGTCTGGGGTGGTGGAGGTGGCGGCTGATCTGTCACTGCCCGTCGAAGGGCGCCACGTGCTGGTGCTGGAGGACATCGTGGATACGGGGCTAACCCTGCGGTATCTGCAGCAAATTCTTAAGGCACGGAACCCGGCCAGCCTGCGCGTGTGTGCCCTGTTGGACAAGCCGAGCCGGCGCCGGGTGGACGTTGACGTGGACTTCGTGGGCTTCTACATCCCCGACCATTTTGTGGTGGGGTATGGCCTCGACGCCGCGCAGGCCTACCGGAATTTGCCGTTCATCGGTGTAATCAACGCAACTCATTAGGCCGCCCAGGGCGGGCGCATCGCTAGGCCTGACCGGGCTTCTTGCCGAGCTGCTCGTTGATTTTGGTGCGCACGCGGTTGTAGCGGTTGATGAACTCGAGATGATCGCGGCGAAACACCTTGAGGTAACGGCGCTCCTTGGCCTTTTGTTTGATGGCTTCGCGAACTTCTTCAAGCGACGACGCCATCTGTGCCGCGTCCGTGAATGAAGGCACCAATGTGATGAGGCGCGATGACTCCACAACCTTCACTTCACCCACCGATTGACCGGACGGTGGCGAGAACAACAAGATCATCGCTTCGGGGTTCGCAGACCGGATGGTTTTTACAACCATGGAGCTTGGCAAATCAGGCAACGTTTCTTTGATCACCGCGACCCGCGGGGCCGACTGCGAGGCCGCGTCCAGGGCTTCGCCACCGCTTTGAGCGATGCGCAGGCGCCACCCCCGGTCTGTGGGAAGAAGCCTTTCGAGAGCCGTAAACAAGGTCGGATCGTCGTCGACAAACAGCACCGTAACCAAGGTGGCGTCGGACAGCGACGGCGAAGAGCCATTCTCCCGCGCCAAGATGCGATCTTCCAGATCCACAAGGCGTTTTGATAGATCCATCATCTCGCGCAAGAACTCTTCGTGCGTCTCCGCCACTTGAGCCATCAGGCGTGCGTTGTCCGTCTTGGCTTCGACCTCCTGGCAGGCGCGGGTCACGCGATCACGCAGATACGAAACGGCGTCCTGGCTTTTGGGCACCACATCGACCGCACCCGCGCGAAACGCCACGGCGCCCGCCTCAAATGTGCGACGGCCGGTCATCAAGATCGGATGTGACACCGGCGAGCGATCCTTGACGTAGCGGAGCAAATCCAGCCCCTGCTCGATGCTGGGTGTATCTAGATCGATTAGCACCACAGGAAAGAACTTATTTGTGACCAATTCACGCGCGCGATCGGGATCACTCACCGCGGTGACGAGAAGTCCCGCTTCGACGAACAGCTTTTCCAAGCCACGCAGAACCCGCTCGTCCTGATCGACGATGAGAATCTCCTGGCCCGTCCAAGGGTTGCGTTTGGACACTTCATCACCCTAGGGCACGTGGAGCCAAAGATCAAAAACCTCGATGCACATACACAGGCGACGGTGTAGCCGCGGCGACCGCGGGCGGCTCCTCAAGTTTCCGCGCCAGTGTAACGAGGTTAACTGGCGGTAGTCTCTGCAGAAACTCGAGCGTCACGAAAGTTGCCCATGACCACAGTTTTGGATCGGGTTTTACAAGCGGCACGACAACTTGGCGCATCCGACGTGCATATGAAGGCGGGTTTGCCGCCGATCTTCCGCATCAAGGGGGACCTGCGCACGGTAAAAGACGTGCCGCCTTTGACCAAAGAGGTGCTCAAGAATTTCGCAAACGCCATCATGAGCGAGCGCTTGCGGCAACAGTTCGAGCAGTGCTGGGACGTGGACTTGGCGTATGCCTCGCAAGATGGTGTGAGGTACCGCGTGAACGTGTTCCAGCAGCGCGGCACGGTGGGCATGGTGATGCGTTTGATTCCCCCAGACGTGCCACCCTTCGAAACGCTGAATTTACCGGCGAAGGTGCTGGAGCTTGCCACCGAAGAGCGTGGGCTGGTGCTGGTGACAGGGATTACGGGTTCCGGCAAATCAACCACGCTGGCTGCCATGGTGGATTCGATCAACGCACGCCGCGCGGCGCACATCGTAACGATCGAAGATCCCGTTGAGTACACCTTTCGAGATCGCCGCAGCGTCGTGAACCAACGCGAAGTTGGGTTCGACACGATTTCCTTTTCGCGCGCGCTGCGGGCGGCGCTGCGGCAAGATCCGGATGTGGTGCTGGTGGGCGAAATGCGCGACATCGAAACAGTCGAGATCGCAATGACGGCGGCAGAGACGGGGCACTTAGTGCTTTCGACTCTTCACACCATTGATGCCGTGGAAACCGTGAACCGCATCATCTCGCTTTACCCGCCTCACCAGCAGGCGCAAGCGCGGTTGCAATTGATGACGGTGCTCAAGGGCGTTGTGTCGCAGCGCTTGATCCCTCGCGCCGATGGCAAGGCAATGATTCCGGCCGTGGAGATCTTAGTGAACACGGCGCGCGTCAAGGAGCTCATCGCGGATCCGAAGCGCACGCGGGAGATTCGCGACGCCATCAACACGGGACGCGACCCGTACGGTATGATCAGCTTCGATCAATCCCTTACGGAATTGGTCCAGCGACACATCATCACGTACGACGACGCTGTGGCCAACGCCACCAACCCCGACGACTTCGCCTTGCACTTCCGCGGCTTCAACAAAGGCGGCTCGGCCGGGGCGGACGGGGCGGCGCAGGGACAATCGAACGCTTATGGGGCCCAGATCTACGACCCGGGAGCACGTTTGGGTGGCGCCAGCGACACCCAGGTTCGCCAGGTGACCGCCACGCGGGTGGGCGGCAACACCATGCCTGACGACTTCCAGATTGACCGCTTCAAGGAGTGAGAGAAGGCAACAAATATCGGCGACTTCTGCTAGATTTCGCCGCCTCATGTCGCATCCCTCCGATAGGTTCCGCAGCGCTTCAGTCGTCCGACGTGCCTTCCTCGATTTCTTCGCCGCCAAAGGCCACGAAGAGGTGGCCAGCTCCTCGCTCGTGCCCCAGAACGACCCCACCTTGTTGTTCGCCAATGCGGGGATGAATCAATTCAAGGATGTGTTCACGGGCAAAAGCCGTCGGGCACGCAGCCGCGCCACCACATCGCAGAAGTGCGTTCGCGCGGGCGGCAAGCACAACGACCTGGAAAATGTGGGGCGCACCGCGCGTCACCATACGTTCTTCGAGATGTTGGGGAACTTCTCATTCGGCGATTACTTCAAAGAAGGCGCCATTACGTTTGCCAGCGAGCTTTTGACGGAGGTCTACGGCCTGCCGCTGGATCGATTGGTCTTCACCGTCCATTACTCGGACGATGAAGCCCGGCAGCTGTGGAAGTCGATCGCAGGCGTGTCGGATGAGCGCATCATTTCGCTTGGCGACAAAGACAATTTTTGGGCGATGGGCGATACGGGCCCGTGCGGCCCCTGCAGCGAAATCCACTACCACCAGGGTGATGACTTGCCCTGCGCCGAAGTGGCGGCAGGCCGCCCCTGCCAAGGCCCTGCGTGCGATTGCGATCGCTGGGTCGAGATTTGGAATCTGGTGTTCATGCAGTTCGAGCAAATGCCCGATGGCACGCGTGCGCCCCTGCCCCGCCCGTCGGTGGACACAGGCATGGGGCTCGAACGCTTGTGCGCGGTCCTGCAGGGCAAGCGCTCGAACTACGAAACAGATCTTCTGTCACCGCTCATTGAGACAGCTTCGAAGCTGGCGAAGAAGACTTTCGACCCGGCGGATTTTCGCGAGAATTCAACATCGGTTTCGCTGAGGGCGATCGCCGACCACGCGCGCGCCACGGCGTTCTTGATCGCCGACGGCGTGTTCCCGGAGAAAACGCGGCGCGAATACGTTCTGCGCCGGATCATGCGCCGGGCGATTTACCACGGCGACTTGTTGGGCATTAAGGAGCAGTTCTTCGCCAAGATGGCGGCGCAGGTGATCGACCTGATGGCGGCGGCTTACCCTGAATTGGACGAGCGACGCGGCACGATTTTGGAAGTCGCAGACCAAGAAGAGCGCCGTTTCCGAGAGACGTTGGATCGTGGCGTTCGTATCTTGGGTGACGAAAGCCAAAAGCTGACAGGCAAGGTGGTGCCAGGCGAACTGGCATTCCGGCTTTACGACACATACGGCTTTCCGTTGGATCTCACGCGCGTGATCGCGAACGCCCGCAACCTTGAGCTTGACGAGGCAGGATTTGAAGAACAAATGGAGGCGCAACGTAAGCGCGCTTCCTTCGTCGGATCGGGCGAACTGGCGGTTGAGACTGTGTTTCAAGCGGTTGCGGATCGTGTGGGCGCCACCCGATTTTTGGGCTACGAAACGCTGCAAACCCCAGGTCAAGTTGTGGCTTTGGTGGCGGGCGGCAAAGAAGTGGAGCGCGTGTCAGTGGGAGCTGCAGGCGCGGCCACCAGCTTTGCGTTCGTGTGTGCAGAGACGCCGTTTTATGGTGAATCAGGCGGCCAGATGGGCGACATCGGCACGGCCGAAGGCCCGGCAGGCAGCGTGCGCATCTTGGATACGAAGCGGCCCGTGACGGGGCTTTCGGTGCACATCGCGGAACTTACGCGCGGCGAAGTGAAGGTGGGCGACGCCCTCGATCTGCGCGTGGACGCCGCTCATCGCAACGCCATTCGACGCAACCACTCAGCCACGCACCTATTGCACTGGGCGCTGCGGACCACGTTGGGCGAACACGTGGCGCAAAAGGGATCGCTCGTGGGTGCGGAGAAGTTGCGCTTCGACTTTTCACACTTTGCCCCGCTGTCACGCGATGAGAAGGAAAAGGTGGAGGACTTGGTGAACGCGCGCGTGGTCGACAACGCGCCTGTGCAAACAGACGTGGTGCCGATCGCAGAAGCAAAGGCTGCCGGCGCGATGGCTTTCTTCGGTGAAAAGTACGCCGACACGGTGCGCATGTTGAGCATGGCTGAATCAAAAGAGCTGTGCGGCGGCACGCACGTGCAACGCACCGGTGATATTGGCTTGTTCAAAATCGTCGAAGAGGCGGGCGTGGCCCAAGGCGTTCGCCGCATCGAAGCGGTAACCGGGCTAGGTGCTGCGTTGTTTGTGCGCCGGATGGAGCATGAGCTTGTAAGCACCGCGGAACAGCTCAAGTCTTCGCCGTTTGAGGTCGCAGGGAAAGTTGAGCGTTTGGCCAACGAACTGCGCGGCCGCGACAAGGACATTGAGAAACTGCGGTCGCAACTGGCTTCGGGCGGCGGCAAAGACCTCACGGCAAGTGCGCAAAAGATCGGCGATGTCTCGGTTTTGGTGACAGACGTGCCCGTGTCAGACGCCAAAATTCTGCGCGAAACAGCCGACAAACTGCGCGACAAACTGAACCCATCGATCGTTGTGTTGGTGGGCAGCGAAGGCGACAAAGTCTCAGTCGTAAGCGTGGTGAGCAAAGATGCCTTGCCGCGTTTTCACGCGGGCAAAATATTGAGTGAACTTGTCAAAGCCATCGATGGCAAGGGCGGTGGCCGGCCTGATATGGCGCAAGGGGGAGGCACAAAACCCGCTGACCTGGGCAAAGTGTTGGACGCCTGGCGCGCGACCGTGGCCGACGTTGTGGCCAGGGGCTAATTATGTTTCCCCTTCCCGATACGGGAGTCATTGAAGCAGGCAAGGCCGTTTACGAAGCCATCCGCACATCGGATGGCGCGGATCCGGCTTTGCTGCCTGACATGGGCTTCGACGAGGCGTTCTTCCAGAAGGTCACCCCGTTGCTTGAGTTCTTGTGGTCGAAGTATTTCCGCGTGAAGATTTCGGGCCTTGAGAACATCCCCGCTTCGGGACCCGCTGTTTTGGTGGCGAACCACTCAGGTGGCCTGCCCTACGACGGCATGCTGCTGGCCTACGGGGTGCGAAAGCTGCACAGCGCGCATCGCCTGCCGCGCCCCTTGGTGGCCAACTTCGCGTTTCGTTCCAAAATGATGGCACCAGTCGTGGCGCGGTTTGGCGGCGTGCGGGCCTCGATGGAAAACGCGGCGAACTTATTGGCACACGGTGAGCTGGTTTCGGTGTTCCCCGAAGGCCTGCGGGGGGTGGGTAAGCTTTATCGAGAGCGTTACCGGCTGACGCGGTTCGGCCGTGGGGGGTTCGTTCGGTTGGCCACCACCACTGGTGTTCCCATCATTCCCACCGCCATCGTGGGGGCCGAAGAGATTCACCCGGTGATCGGCAAGCTGAACGCGCCGGCACGGTGGCTGGGGCTGCCTTACTTCCCGGTGACTCCCACCTTTCCCTTCCTGGGGCCACTCGGTCTTATGCCACTGCCCACCAAATGGACGATTCGGATCGGCAAACCGATCCAAGTGCTGCCCGTCGACGTAGACAATCCGGCGGCTGTTTTGGAGGCCGCTGAAGCCGTACGCACCCAGGTAGACACGATGATTGCCGAGATGTTGCTGGAACGCCGGTCGATTTTTTTTGGATGAAGGTGCAGAAAACCGCGCCAGGCGTGTCTAAAGACGTGGATGGAACCACGATTGCCTGGCTTGGTTTAAGGGAACAGGCCATCTTGACGATGACGAGGAAATGGGTGATCGTGGCCCAACGTGTTGAAAACGCCAGTAAGGCCAAGGACTTAGCCTCCCCATGATTTCGGTCGGACAGACGGTCGGGAATTACAAGATCACCGCCAAGCTAGGCGAAGGGGGCATGGGCGTGGTGTACCTTGCCGAGCACCCCGTGATCGGCAAGAAGGTGGCGATCAAGGCCATCCATCCGGAGCTTTCAAAGAACCCCGAGGTGGTTTCGCGGTTCATGACCGAAGCGAAGTCGGTGAACCAGATTGGCAACGAGCACATCGTTGACATCAGCGACTTCGGCAACACGGATGACGGCGAATTCTTCTTCGTCATGGAATTCCTGCAGGGCGAAGCGCTCGCGGATCGCATCAGCCATGAACATCGCTTTCCAGCCGCGCGGGCGCTGAAAATCGCGGCGCAAGTGGCAGACGCTCTGTCGGCGTCTCACGAACACGGGATCATTCATCGCGATCTCAAGCCTGAAAACATTTACCTCATCAACCGCGGCTCCAGCACCGACTTCGTGAAGGTCTTGGATTTCGGGTTGGCGAAGCTGACCCAGGGCGACGAAAAGGTGACCCACAAAACCCGCACGGGTTCGGTGATGGGCACGCCTTACTATATGTCGCCTGAACAGTGCGAAGGCCGCGCGGACGTGGATCATCGGTCCGACGTTTACGCGCTGGGCGTGATCTTGTTTGAGATGATGACGGGCAAGGTGCCCTTCGGTGGTGAAGGTTATGGCGAGATCATCGTCAAGCACATCACGCAGGCGCCGCCCTCACTGAGGGCGATCAACCCAACTCTTGAGGAGTACCACGAGAAAGTGGTGCTGCGAGCGCTGTCGAAGGATCGCAACGAGCGCTACCAATCGATGCGCGAGTTTCGCACGGCGATGCTGGATCCACAGGGTTACGCGGCCAACGCCCCTTCGCTTGAATCCATGGGTTCGATGGACGGCGTTCCGGCCGCTCGGCCCAACCCCGCTGAAGCGTTGAGCGGCCAGATGGTGTTCGGCGCGGGCGATAAATCGACCGGCATCAAGCGCCCCATTCCCACCACGTTCGGCCAAGGGGCAGGCGAGTTGGGCGACGACCTTGAAGTGCCCAAGTCCAAAAAGGGCTTGATGATCGGCGTGGCTGGCACTGTGGTTGTGGGTGGCTTGGCGGCATTTTTGTTGTTTGGACGTGGTGGGTCGGCGCCTGTGGCTGAAAAGCCGAGTGAGCCCGTGCCTACAACTCCCGTTCCGGCGGCACCCGCGAAGCCACAATTGGTGGAGGTGCGGTTCTTATCGACGCCGGCGGGCGCGCAGGTTGTGCTCAAGAGCACCGGAGCTGTTCTGGGAACAACGCCGTTCGAGCACAGTTTTCCCCAGAGCAACACCGCGATTGACGTGGTGATTCGGAAACCCGGCTTCCAGGACAAGAACGATTCGGTGGTACCGGACGTGGCGTCGAAGGTGGAAGTGGATCTGGAGGCGGTGCGTGTGGCCGAGCCAAGCCCCCCTCCCCCCGCCGAGCGCAAGCCTGTGGCCGTGAACCCCCGCGGCTCAAAACCGAAACCTGTGGTGAAGACCGACTCGAAAGATCCACCGCCCAAGAAGCCACGCCGCGGGCCGATGGACGAAGACGCGGTTTTAGAGCCGTCATTCGAGTGATTCGCCCGGCGATAGACAAGCGCCGCTGTTGACAATCGGTCTGCGGGTCCGTACCGTCCTGCACATCGCACGCCCGGCGCTCCGGGTGTGACATCGTCGACTCCTCGCTGGGAGTCAAGGCAGCCATTGTCCACACAGGTAGCCCCGGATCGTAATACTGAGTATCGACCTTATCGCCGTTTTTTGGCGTGGTCGGTTGTGTCGTTTTCTGTGCTGGGCAGCATCTACGTTTTGACGTCGGTGGCGGTGACCATCTTTCGACGGCGAAACCCTCCGGCATCAGCGGCGACGCCCGTGAGCGAAACGTTCACGGCGGACGAAGTGCGCACATGCTTGGAGGAGCTCTCAGATGTGCGGTTTGCGCTTGAGAAGCACCTTGGCAGCTTTCACAACTTGTTGGCTGGCTACACGCCTTCCGAGGCACAGCGTTGGGGAGACGAAGGCGCTTTGTGGCGGAAGCGTTGGAGCCGCCTGGGGCAGCAATGCCGGTTTGGCGAAGCGCCCGCTGGCAATCAGTACCGCAAACAACGTGATGAAATGGCGTCACTTCACGACGAGCTCGGCGCCATCCACTTAACTTACACGCGCGAGCTAAAGCGCTTCGGCAACGAACAGGTGCCGCGGTTGCAGGGCGTTCACAACCGCCTCGAAGCTTTGACCGAGGCCGCGAGAACCCTGCGTTAGCGCGCGACAATATAGCGAGCATCGAAGAACGAGATTGGAACGAGAATGGAAAGAGCCATGACTGAGAATGTGACTGAGGCAACGGCGGGGCAAGTGGGTGCGGTGGAGCCGGCAAGTGCACGTGGCACCTTTGCAGACTTGGGCCTGCGACCAGAGGTGCTGCGCGCCCTGGAAGACATGGGCTTTACGGCCCCCATGGAGGTTCAGCGCCAAACCGCGCCCGTGGTGATGTCAGGCCGCGACGTGCTGGTGCAATCGCGCACGGGCTCGGGAAAAACAGCGGCCTTTGGCATTCCGTTGATCGACCGCATGGTGGAGCCCAACGAAAAGGCTGTGCAGGCGATCGTTCTGCTGCCGACGCGTGAGTTGGCTTTGCAGGTGGCGGCTGAGATGGCGCGCATCGCGGCCCACCGAGAGCTGACGGTGGTGCCGGTTTACGGTGGCGCACCCATGGGGCGCCAGGTGGAGCAACTGCGCGCGGGCGGCCAGATCGTTTGCGGGACGCCGGGCCGCATCCTGGATCACTTGCGGCGGGGCACGCTGAAGTTGGATCGGGTGCGTTGCGCGGTGTTGGATGAGTGCGACGAGATGCTTTCGATGGGCTTTCAAGAAGACATCGAGCGCATTCTTGAGCACACGCCGACGACGCGGCAGACGATGTTGTTTTCAGCCACACTGCCTGAAGCCATCAAGCGCCTGGCGCGGCGGTATCTGCGCGATCCGGCCCACTTGAAACTGTCGGCAGACTTCGTGGGCGTGGCGGAGATCAGCCACCTTTATTACGCCGTCAACGGGGCCAACCGGGAAAGCGACTTGCTGCGCATCTTGGCGTTCGAGAACCCGGGCCGCGGCATCGTGTTCTGCAACACTCGCGAGGAGACGGGGCGCGTGGCGGAGTTCTTGCGCAGCAAGGGCATGGAAGCCGAAGCGATTTCGTCTGACCTTTCGCAATCCGATCGCGAAAAGGTGATGAAGCGCATGCGCGAAGGCAGCATCCGCTTTTTGGTGGCCACGGACGTAGCGGCGCGAGGCATCGACATCGATGACATCTCGCACGTGTTCAACTTCTCGTTTCCGGATTCGCCCGAATCGTACATCCATCGCACGGGACGTACCGGGCGCGCGGGACGCCACGGCGTGGCTGTGTCCCTGATTGGTCCCACGGAGGTGGGCTCGTTCTATTACCTCAAGCTGCTTTACAAGATTAAGCCTGAGGAGCGGACGCTGCCGTCTGAGGGCGAAATTCAGGCACGCCGTGAAGGCGAAAGCATCACAGCGTTGCGTAAGCAACTGCAAGCGGAGCCGGGCCCCCAATGGCGGGCGCTGGCACGGCGGGTGATGACAGGGCTCGACTCGGAGCACTTAATTGCGGCGTTGTTGAAGGAGCGCTTGAGCAAAGCGCGGCCCGTTGAACCTGTGAAGGAGCGTGTTGCGGCTGATGAAAGCGCGGGGGGCGCCCCCGAGCCGGTTCACACGCGCAGCGAGCGGCCGCGCGGCGAGCGCGATCGGGGGGAGCGGGAACGCGGCAACTTCCGCGACCGTGGCGAACGTCCTCGCTCACGTTACGAACGCGGTGAGCGTGCGCCGAGGCGCGAACAGGACCAAGATCCCGTGACGGCTGAAGCTTTGTTGGAGCAGCAAGCGGCCAGCGCCTCAGTGATGCAAGCACCGGTGGCGCCGAGGCCTCCCGTTGTGACCTCCGCGCCCCAAGCGCCGCCCGTAGTGGCACCGGCGCCTGTGGCGGCGCGCGCTGAAAGCACGAATGCGCCAACCACGGCACCTGCTGACCTTGGCGCAGACGATCGGTACGCCCGGCGCTCACGTCCAGACCGGTTCCGCGACGGTGAGCGACGACCGGAGCGCGACGGTGGCGAACGACGCCCCGAACGCGATCGCGGTGACCGGAGCGATCGCGGGGAACGCCCGCGCCCTGCGGTGGCAAGCGAGGCGCGACCCGCGCGGCAGGCTGATGACTTCGCGGCGGTGTGGCAGGACGACGGCAGCGCCCCGCGCGGCGAAGTGCCGCGCACCGCAACACCAGCGCAAGACGAGGCTTCGGGCGCGCGCTTGTACTTAAACCTGGGCCGTAAGGACCGCGTGCGGTCCGACGACGTGGTTGCCCTGCTTGAGAGTGCGGGCGTGCGCTTGTCGCGAGACGCCGTGGAGGTGATGAACACCCACAGCTACATCAACGTGGAAGAAGGCCGAGCGCAGGCGTTGGTGGAGGCCTTGAACGGCCGCGAACACAACGGCCGCAGCCTGGTGTGTGAAGTGGCAAAGCCGCGGCGCGAGCGCTTCTAGTCGTTGACCATTCGGCGAAGCCCAAGCGGCTTCGCTACTCGCCCGGAAAACCTTTGAGCTCGGCAGGTGTATTGCCGGGCTCTTTTGTTTTTGGCGTCGGTGGCGGCGTTGACGGCTCATCGGGTGCCACAATCCGCCGGTATTTGGGCGCAGGCGGCTCACGATGTTTGCCGACGGCGCGTGGCTCTTGCGGGGCCTCTGCAGGCTCGGGTGGTTTTGACGCCGGCGTCGGAGCCGCCGCCGGCGGGGCGGCAGGCACCGGCGCTGCCGCAGGCGTGGGAGCGGCCGCGGTGGGCGCAGGTGCCACGGTTGCTGGCGGCGCTGCGCTGCGGCCAAACAGCAGCCAGCCGAGCGCCACAACCACGCCCAAGGCAATGCCGCCCACCACCAACGCACCTTTGTTGCTGCGTTTGCCGCCCACGAATTCGGTGCGCTCGCGAAGCGGCGAATCATCGCCATCTGAAAGCAAGGCCGTGTTCGAGGTGCGGTTGGTCGTGGCGATGACCGGCATCACTTCAGCGCCGCCCATCGGGCGAGTCATGCTGCCGGGGGCGGGCGTCCGAACGGGCCCGCGGGTGCCCGATCCAGACGCGCTGTCTTCGTCTCCCGTGGGAATGGCTTCAACCGCCGCCATCAGCTCGGCCATGTTTTGGTGGCGCTTTTCCGGCTGCTTCGACAGCGCCTTGAGCACCAGCGCGTCGAGCTCGGCGGTGATCCCCATGCGTGGATTCAGAACGCTGGGTGGCTTGGGCGCCTCAAGCAGGTGCTTGGTCAGCATGCCCACAAAATTGTCGGCCTGAAACGGTGGTTGACCCGCAATGAGGTGGTTGATGACGCAGCCCACGGCGTAAAGGTCGGCACGTTGATCGCAGACTTTGCCTTCGGCTTGCTCGGGCGCCATGTATTCCGGCGTGCCGAAGATCATACCGGTGCGTGTGAGCTTTGGGCCTTCTTCACCACCTTCGGTTTGCACTTTGGCGATGCCGAAATCCAAAAGCTTCACGAAGTCCGGCCGCCCCTCCTTTTCGATCAGGAAGACGTTCTCAGGCTTCATGTCGCGGTGGATGATGCCCTTGGCGTGAGCGGCACCCAAGGCTTTGCAGATTTGAATGACGATCGGCTTGGCACGCCGCCAGGGCATCGCACCACCGCCGCGCACGGCCTGGCCTAAATCTTCGCCCTTGAGAAACTCCATGGCGAAGTAAACAAGGCCTTCGGGCGATTGACCGAAGTCGGAAATGTCGATCACATTCTCGTGGCCGATGCGCGAGGCGCTTTTGGCTTCTTGGAGAAAGCGCGCGGTGAGATCAGCTTTGCGCGCAAAATCCGGGGAGAGAACTTTGAGCGCAACCTTCTTCTCGATGAAGACGTGCTCGGCCAGATACACGGCTCCCATGCCGCCCTCGCCCAACTTCTTGATGATGCGATAGCGGTCCGAAACAACTTTCCCGACCAAGGACTCTTCCTGGGGCGGTTGCAGCTCTCCCACGGCCATTGCGACCCACTGTAACACGCCCACAGCTGGCGCGGCACCTTACGAAACAGACTCGATGGCGCGCACCAGCAACTCGTAGTCGGCGGACAACGCGAACTCGAACAGGCCTGCGGCGACCGGCGAGGCCGCCAAATTGGTGGGCGACAATGGCTGTCCGGCCGCGGCCAATAACACTTGGATAGACGTGGCGAGATCACCACACGCCAGCAAGCCCACGCGCGCCGCGGTTTCAAGCACGCTGTTGCCGACATGGGCGAGGCTATCCGGGCTGGCGATTTCGGCGACGAATGGTCGCAGCTCAGCACGCTGCGAGCGCCCCAATGCCTTCAGCAGCCGGGGCAACGCCCGCTGCACAGCCGCTTCGTCCACAGAGTCATCTGGGGGTACGTTCAAGAATTGGCGCACCAAGGCCGTAAGCAACACCTTGGGTCCCGGGTTGCTCGACGCCAGCAGATCAAAGTGCGTGGCCACCAACCGCAGGGTGTAACCCGCGGCGAAACGAACGGCCGTCGGACCTCGCTTGACGAGTTCAGAGCCAAGCACAATGGCTGGCGGATCGCCCGGCTCGACCAGCAGTGCGTGAGGTACGTCCGTGGTCACAAAAACCTCGAAGCCGCGCACGCCGAGATCCACGGCCAAAGCGTCGACGATGGCGCGCGGGCCCTCGGCCACGCCGATGCGTTCGGCACGCGTGACGCCATAGCTGCGCAGATCGGGGCGGCTGGCCTTCGACAGCGATGGTCCAAGCACACGCATGACTTGGCGGATGCCGGGTGGCAACAAACTGGGGTACGACATCTCGTCGACCTCGGGGTTGACCAAAGGTGTGAGTCGGCGGCCCTTCGCGTCGGGCGCCGACCACGCCTGCAGCTCACGCCGTTCGACCGGATCGTCACTGAGCGCCGCCAGCAGTTGCGCGGAGGCCGCCGAACCCGCCGCGCGCGAACACCACCGCAGAACAGGCACGATGGCGCGCAACGCTGATAGATCGCCAGGAAAGCGGCGCAAATCTTCGTGCAGGCGGCCGAGCGAAGTGTCGAGCAGCACGCGCCTGCCTTGTGTGTCCTTGTGGCGTTCGAGGTAACGCGCAAGTTCACCGATCGCCTGCAAGCTGCGTGGCGCTTGATCGTGCGCGCGGCGCAACAGGTTGCCCGCCACACGCGCGTTGCCGTTCTTTTCGTGAAGCGAAGCCAAGCGCAACAACAAGCTAAGGCGGCGTTTTTCGTCGGGCTCCACCGCCACAGCTCGTTCCGTGGCAGCGATGGCGCGCGGCAAATCATTTTGCTTGGTGTAGATGTCAGACAAACCTGACAGCGCATCGAGATCGTTCGGTGCCAGCTTTACGACGCGTTCGAAAGCCCCGGCCGCAAGCTTGGGATCTGAGAGCCGCCGGTGGTAGATGCGGCCCAAACGACGGAAGATCTCGATCTGATTTTCGGGCGCATTTTCGAAGCGCGCCAAACGCAAATAGATCTCGGCGGCGATCGAATAGGCGCCGTCTTGGTATTCAAGCTCTACAAGCTCACGCAGGGCCACGGCATCGTTGGGATCGCGTGACAACAGCGCACGCAGCTCGGTCTTGGCGGCCGCTTTGTCACCGCTGCGCACCAACAGCGAGGCACGCTCAAGATGCAAGGTTTTGGCTTCTTCTAGGCGCAAGGGCGACTGCTGACGCACGCGTATGAGCTCAGCCTGCCCGACGATATCTTCACGGTCGGCCAACAAGGCGCGCAGTTCCGAAAACGCGGTTTCATTGGCGGGCTCAGACGCCAAGGCTTGCCGCAGCCACGCCTCTATACGCACGTCGCTTTTGCCCGCGAGGTGCACGGCTTCAAGATAAAACTGCGCTTGATGTGAGGGCACCGACGACGCCTGCGCCGCCGCAATCAGGGATGACAGGCCATGGGCGGTGTCCCCTGCGGCTTTCGCCACGCGCGTTTGTAGGCGCAAGGCCGCAAAGTTGGTGGGCTCGGTTTGCACAACCGTAGTGAGTTGCGTTTGAGCTGCAGCCAGATCGCCTTCGCGTGCCAAGGCTTCGGCGGCACGCACCCGCAAGGCCTGCACGGAGCGAGGATCACCGTCCACACGCGATGACAACGCCTGCACCAAACCTAGCCATCCTTCACTCGATAAGCCTGGGCCAAACTGGCGAGCGATGAGGGTGAGACGTTGTGGATCCAAGTCACGCGCTTGCAGCAAACATGAAGAGGCGGCGGCCCAATCGTTTCGTGCCTCAGCAAACAGGAGGCGAAGCAAGGCTGCGTCCCCGTCGCCGGAGGCGGCCAAGGCAGACAAACACTGCTGCACCATGAGCACATTGTTTTGCATGGCCGCCATCACGAGTGCAGGCACGGATACGGCAGACGGTTCGAGCGCCAGCGCTTCTTGAAAGAGCGCCAACGCGCCCTCAAGATCATGCAGCCCCTCGGCGCGCACGAAGGCGCGTTCGACCAGCACGTGGCTCGCTTTATCTGTTTGGCCCACGCCCAGGTAGCCATCGGCTTCGTCGCGCAAAAGAGCATCAAGCGCCGCAAATGCACGGGCGGACCACAGCGTGCGCCGATACGCAACGAGCGCCTCGGCCTGAAGCGGGCCCGGCCCCACTTCGCCAAGCGCCGTTGCGGCAGGTGCAAAACGCCCTGCCCCTGCTAGCGCTTCCGCACGGCGGAACAACCAGAAAGAACGGTGATCGTTGGTGTCGGCGAACGCAGCCAAGCGTTCAAACACACTGGCGGCGGATTCGGGATCATCGAACGTGTTTGTAAGCACACGCAGCAGCAAGCTCAACGTGGGTGAGGGTTTGTCTTGCCCCCAACGCGGCTGCAGAAATTGAATGGCTTCGCGGCGCTGGCCAGCGGTCTTCATCCACACAGACGCTTCAATGACCCGCAGGCCAACCGTCCGTGAAGCCATAGCGGCGGCCCGGTAGACCGATGCAACGGCCGCGGGTTCACCGGCGTGCTCAAGCGGCGCCAGCGCCAGCACACGAGGGTGATCAAGCGTTTCTTCCATGGTGGATGAACGCGCCATGGCACGTACCACGGCGCGCGTGGGCAGTTGCGCCACGTTGGCGTCTTCGGCGCGTTCACGCAGCAACGTTGCGAGCTCAAGTTCACCCATCGCCTCAAAACGAGCGGCGCCGTGTTCGAGCAGGGAGGCGGCCTCGGCGAAACGCCGCTGTGTGAGCTCGTGCCATGCGAACGGCAAGAACGCCGCGTCCGTAGGCAAAGCCTCACAAGCCACGGTCTGCTCTTTAAGAAGTTCGTTGTGGCGCAGGTCAGAGTCAGGTGAGTGCGCAAGCTCTGCGCACCGTTGCAGCAAGGCAAAGCCTGTGCGCGCCGGGTCGCCTTCGGCCCACAGGGCCAAGGCTTGCATCTTTACGCTGTCATCCGATACAGAGTGGCAAAGCCGCTCGGCGAGCATCGCTGGGAACACCGCCCGGGGCGCGGCCTCCAGGCCAAACCGCAGCAAAGCGACAGCGTCGTGGGGGCGAGCGATTCGCAAGGCGGTCTCAGCGGCCGCAGCCATCAACAACGCACAATCCTGAGGCTCCAGCCCTTCCGCCCACCCTTCCGGATTGTCGATCACATCCGTGATGTGCAACGGCAAAAGCGAGATGCGTTCTGACACACGCAACTGCACAAGCGGTTTGCCGTCCACCACCGCAACCAAAAGCTCGGCAGCCAGCGCGGTGTTGCCAAGCGATTCGGCCAAGCTCGCGGCCCAACGCCCTAAAGCGGACTTGAGCTTGTCATCGGTAAGTTCAGCCAAACAACGTTGCAAGGCAGCCAAAGTGTCGCTCGCCGAGAAGGCGCCGGCCAAACGCAAAGTGGCCATCAAGTTGCCGGGCGCCGCAGGCCCAAGCGCACGCGCTTGTTCGCGCAACGCCACGCCACGGTCGCCGGTGGAGCGTGTCTCAAGAAGCCGCGCCCCTACGAAAAGCAACTGGGCCCCCACGCGCCCACCCAGTGCACGGCCCGCGCTGGCAATGGCATCCGAAGCGCGAACCACATCGTCCGAAGCCAAGTAGGCGCGGGCCGCGCGCAACGCTAAGCCTGGATCGAGATCGTCATTGCGTTGCACGCCACGGTGACCGGCAAGCGCGCGCAATGTGCCACATATATCCGCATACGCTTGCCGCTCCGCGCCCGCACGCTCGCTAACGTCTGTGACCAATGGCAGCAGCTCAGCGGCATACGCTGTTTCGGGCGAAGGCGACGACACGTGCAACCGCAAGCGTTCTCGGCGCGGCGCCACGGCGTGTGGATCCAGCGTGCACGCCCGCTCGATCAAGCGCGCCATCAATTCCGAAGATTGTGCCATGTGCGCGGCACGCGCGGCCTCAACAGCCACCCAAGCCATCGCCTGTGGTGCGGCGCCCTCCGCTTGTCGTGCCTCAAGCTCATCGGCCAACAGCGCGAGGCGCTCTTCTTTGTACGCGGTTGTGGGGCCGGTGGCGGGAGCCGCCACGGACGGCCAATCTACATCGCCCACGAACCCATCAAGGCGCCGCGTCTCGACGAACGGCGGCGGCTGTAAGGCGATGTCTTCGTCGGGCGCAACCGGCGTGTTGAATGGATCGAAATCATCCTCCAGCACGACGTCCTCAGCCAACAGCACTTCTTCCGGCGACACCGTGAGGTGCACAAGCGGCTCGGTGAGGTCAGCGCTCGTCTGTGTGACTGACGGTTCAGCGTCCACATCTTTAGTGCTGACTTCGTGATTGTCGACGAGGACCGGCGGTGGCGCTGCGGGTGCCGCTTGTGCCGCCGACAAAGCAGCCACATCGGGGATCAGCACAACGTCACTGTGGCTCGCATTTGTGGCAACATCGGGAACGTTGCCCAAACTCGGGGCGTCAACGCCCAACGGTGCCGCCGTTTCGTTGCGCTTCACCGCAACGGGGTCGCCGGCCGTCGGCTCAGCCAGATCTTCAAGTCCACCAATCGACGCGTCCCATGTATCAATCGCTTGCTCCCAATCTGCAAGGTTGGGTAAGGCCTCAGGTGGTGCCGCGGCAGACGACGTTGCGGGGGGATTTTTCTTAGCCACGCGGTCCCCCATTTTGAAGGCCAAGGCGTTGCCGCAAATCTTGGTGCGCCTGCGAAAGCGCAAACGCAATCAGCGCCCGCGCGTTGTCATCGGCTTGCACGTTTTCCAGCTTTCGTGAGCCCACCAGCGCGTATGTGGCTTCAGGAAGGTCGCCCGCCACGGCCAAGGCGAACCTGATCGCCGCCCGTTGGCATTGTGCAAGCCACTGTGTCACGTCAGATGGAGTCGCCAACGAGAGGTTCCCCAAAGAGGCAGCCTTGATCGCTTTTTTGGATATCGCCTTCGCAAGCTTCTGTTCAAGCTCCGTGTCGCCAGCGGCCACGCCCCCAGACGCAACCACGCGCAGCGCAGCCACAGCCCAAGGCACCGTGGGCTGCACATCGGTTGACGCCAACAAGAAGGGCACGCCCAACTTCAGCAACGCCAACGCACGAGCCGCGCGAAACCGGCTGCCAGCATCGCCGCCCAACACACTCGGCGCCAACGCGACGGCGTTGGTGGGCGTGGACAAGATTGCCACCGGGGTTTCTGCAGGCGTGGCAAAGGTGGCCACGTCATCAAGGCCAAGGGTGCGCGCTGCTGCCAAGAACCAATCGAGGCGGGGCTCCTCGGCCGCCTGCATCCGTTGGGAACGCACACCAGCAGGTGCATTGGTCGCACTGGACCAAACCTTGTGAACGGCGGGCGCCAAGACGGGCCACGAAGCCTGGATGGAAGAAACAACGGCCGGCAACTCTTCGTGCGCGCCCAACGCAAACAACGTATCTGTGTCGATGCTGCCTGAAATGGTGTGCGCCACACCGCGGGCGTTGCCTTGGCCCAGCAAGAACAACAATTGAGCCACCACGTTCTGGCGCCACGTTTGGCCCGCAACGTTCGCGTACGCATCGAGCAGCGCCACTTTGGGCAACACAAACATCCCCTCACCACAGACGTCCGCGAGAACTTCGTTTAACGCCTGCGCGACATCGAAGGGGGCGCTTTCGCGAACTGACGCCGGGAAATCGAGAAAGTCGATGATGGCATCGCCATACGGGTCCGCCGCGATGGCGTGACCCGCGGCGCGCGCAGCCGAATCCCACTGATTCGCGTCACGAAGCACCCGGGCCGCTTGCAACAAAAAGCCTGCGCGCGTGCTCCCCGCGTGCTGATCCGCGATTTTGCGCAAGGCAAGTTCGGCCAGCGGCGCAAGGCCAAGTGCCACGCACAGAGGCACCAACCGCTGCAGCGCAGGCTCCGTGACGTGTTCGAGCACCTCCGGCACGCGGTTCAGCGCCGCCCTCGCGGCAGCGCTATCACCTTGCCCGCGGCAGACTTCGGCAAGTTCAATCAGGCATTCGACGAGCATGACGGGCTCGTCGCATCGGCACCGCGACGCGAACAAAAAACGCGCGCGCGCGGCGGGGATCGCGCCCTGTTCGCGCGCGGCCTGCGCCAACCGCCATTGCGCCTCAAAGAGGTCCTCATCGACGGCCAACGCTCGTCGCCAATCTAAAAGCGCTGCCTCTACTTTGTTCAAATGAGCGTAGCGAAGCCGGGCCCGCTCAAGCCACAAAGGCAGACAGCGTTTGGGGTTGTGCCCAAGTTGCGTGAGTTTAAAACCAAGCAGGTTTTCCACGTGGGGCCACGCCTCGGCCGAGCGTTGCAGGGCCAACAACCGCTCGAATGCTTCGTCATCGCTGGGTGCGCGTGTCAGCACCTTGTAGAACAGGCGAACGGCCACGTCGTTTTCACCGTCGGCCTCAGCGAGCAACGCAGCTTCGGCGTAGTGAGCGGCCGCAGCC
The DNA here is from genome assembly GCA_033763315.1 of Deltaproteobacteria bacterium. Lineage (GTDB taxonomy): Bacteria > Myxococcota_A > Polyangia > Fen-1088 > Fen-1088 > JAGTJU01. Next base: position 374,694 of record JANRKS010000009.1, on the reverse strand, counting down.
GTGGCGCTGGTTAATGAATCCCCAATGCGTTCAAGCAAGCACGCTTCGTGTGCCCGGGCGCCCGCCAGTTGCGCCAACCGGCGCAAGCCCTCAAGCGCTTCAAGTGAATCGGGTCGCAGCTCAAGCACGAGCGCGTATGTGGCCGCAGCAGCGCCAAGGCGCCCATCCGTTTCCGCCGCGTGCGCGCTTTCGAGCGCCACCAATGACGCCAGCGCCGCACTCGCTTCGTCGCCTGCGCGAGCCGCGTCCGTCAAGCGAGCCAGTCGAGCTGATGAAAGCTGTTCGACGAACGCCACCGGCACGGTCATGCCGGGTAGATCCGCGACAGCCACCTCAACGGCGGGCGTGGCGACCGTTTCGTAGGACGAAGCGAAAGCATGTTCCGCATCGCCGTATCCATTGATGGCAGCGTCAAGCGCCAAATGCAGCCACAATGCCGCGCGCGCTGCGCTCGGCTCGGATTCCTCCGCCACTTGCTGCAAACACGCCCAAAACCGCCGCCCGTCATCGCCGCGCGCCGCAGCCAACCACGATAGGCTCACGTCACCCGGCACAACCGCGGCCGGGCTTATGGCACCGCCCGTGGCCAGCAAGATATGCTGGGCCTCTTGCGCGAAGCTGGCGGCAAGGTCGCCACTGAAGAGGTCCGACAAAGCTTGCAGCGACGCCACGGTCACCGCGATGTTGGTTTCCGCCGCAGCGCTGCGGAGGCATCCCAAGTGGCTTCGTACGGCAAAGTCCCCGGACGCATCTTGTTCGGCAAGGGCGGCAGCTTGCGCAAACGTCTCTGCTGCGTCGGATCGGCGTCCGAGTGATTCCCAACACTGCGCGAGCAGGAGAGTAAGCTCAGCGCGCTCGTGAGCGGCTTGCGCTTGCGACCAAGCGTCTTCGGGACCTGCGTGCGGTGTCAACAACAACCGGCGCAGCAGCGCGGGATCGCGCAAGCGGCGGACAATATCAACTTGCCAAGCAAACGCGAACACATCGCCTGCTCGCACGAGCGGCTCAAGTGCTGACAGCGCGTCCGCCGCCTGCCCCGCTTCCAGCGAGACAAAGGCCTGACGAAAACGCAGGGCACGCACACGATCGACAGCCGCAGCATCAGCTGTGGCAGCTGCGCGCGCGTGGGCATCGAGCTCCTTCTGCAACGCCATACGCACCCGCGTTGGTTCCCCACGCGAGCGCCGTTCTATGAAAGCCGCTGACAACGAAAGCGGATCGTCAGCCAGCGCGCGGTCTAAAAGCGCATCAACTTCGGCGTCGCGTGACGTGCCCATCACGAGCCGCGCGCCCAAAAGAGACAACGCCGCACGTCCTGTGCCTGTACGCGCGTTTTGTCTCAAGCGCGACACAGCCGCCAACGCATCAGACAACGCCGAAGGATCCTTCTGCGAAAGCAAGGCCGCAAGATCAAGCCAGCGAAACAGGCCGCGTGCGTCCTCGTGGTCACGCAGCAGCGCCGTCTGCGCCGCCATCGCGGCTTGCCAATCGAAGAGCAAATCGCGGTTCAGCAAAACCAACGACTCACGCAGCGCTGAAGCGCGCGTCGAATTCGAAGCCGCGGCTGCGTCGCTGGCTACAAGATCGACCAGGCTCTCCCAGCGGCCTTCGCGCGTGAACACGGAGGCCAAGCCCTCAAGCGCGGGCCGGTATGAAGGCACCATCGCCAAGGCTTGGCTGTAAAGCGTCTCGGCGCGCTCGCTGTCGGCCAACTCGGCCTCCCACAGCACGCCGGCGCGCACGTACTGGTGAGCCACTTCGTGCAACGCCTTCTTTTCGTTGTCGTGTGCGGGCACACGCGCGAGCAAACCATCGGCATGCGCTTCATAGGCTTGCGCCATGCCGTGCGCGTCTTGCAAGCCTGCCAACGTGCGCAACCGCTCGGCAAAGCACAGGTCATCCAAATCGGCGTGCGGCGACACTTGCCCCAAGGCGCCCATCGCTTCTCCCCACGCGCCCTGCCGAACCGCCATATCCGCGCGGCGAAACAAAAGTTCGGCTTGCACGGCAGGATCGTCATTGAATCCTGGCCACGCATCGAAGACGTTCACGCGTCCGGCAAGAACGGCTAAATCTAAACGATCGGCGGCGACCACGGGGTGCTCAGGCTCGAGCAAAAGCGCGCGGTCAAGCGCTTGCGCGGCACCCACAAGATCACCTTGCGCCGCCAGGCGACGCGCCCTTTCGCGCAACGCAACCAAGCGCGCGGCATCCATGTGAGCGGATCGCGCCGCCGGTGCGGCGTCGTCCCACGCTTGCAACGCGGCTAAGCGTAGGCGTTCGTCGCCGGCGGCCAATGAAAAGCGATCGAGTGCCGCCAACAACGTTGGCTCGCGCACGCCGGAAGCCAACGCACGCAGCAGCACGTCTACCGCGCGCGAAGCACGGGCCAGAGGATCGCTGTTGGCGGCTTGCGAAGTTAACAGCCAGGTGGCCAAAGCGGCCGTCCAGGCCGCCGTGTCTGTGGCCGATGTGGCGCTTTCCAGCAGGCCCTCGAAGGCACGTTCGACTTCCGTAAGGTGACCGCCGCCAAGCGCGTGCAACAACGAACCCATCAGCGCGGCGCGGTTCCTGGGATCCGCTTGCACCGCCTCTGTAAAACTGTCACGCGGCAGTTCGGGACGTGGCGACCGATGCCACTGATGCAAAGCTTTTTCCAGCAGCAAATCCGACCGATCTTGTGATCGCGTGTTGCTGGCGAAGCGCGCCTCGGCCTCAATCACACGGATGAGGTTCTCCCAAAAACCTTGCCGCGAAAGCTGTTGCCGCAAGCGCCACGCCGTTGGCTGGAAGGTGGGATCCGTCGTTAGTGACTTCGCGTATGTGCGGGCGGCGGCCTTTTCCTGTTCAAGCGCTGTCTCTTGCAGATAAGCAGCCTCAAAGAAGACGCGGCTGGACCAAGCTTTGTCGCCACTGGCTTCGGCCTCGGCCACCAACAAGTGCACTTCGTCCCGCGCCAGCACCACGGTGGGGCTTTCCTCGCGCGTGGGTATCTCAGAGACGGACGCTTCGGCGCTGCCCACGGGCAAAACAATGGCCTTGGCATCGCCAGCGCCGCTGGGTGCGGACGGGCTAGATGCGGCGTCCGGTGGAGCTGGGGGGCGGGACGACATTGAATCTATCGGGTTTCGCGGCGGTGGCGTGGCCAAACCACAGCGCGAGCGCAGTATACGTTTCCGCGCTGTTCTGGCCAACGCGAACAGGCAAAAGGCAAAAGGTTCTTTGCATTTGCTTAACCACAACCCGCCCCCCTAGACTGCAAACCTCACCCATGGCCAATCTGGTGGTTTACACCGAGCTTGCCGAGGATCGGCAACCCACCCCAGGCGCGCGTTTTGCGTTGGCGCAGGCCCGGCTCATCGCGCGCGCCCTCGGCGCCACCATTCACGCGGCGGTCGCACACCCGGGCGTGGACACCTCCACGCTTGATGAGATTGCCGCCGCGTTGGGCGGCGCGGGAGCGGATCGAGTGCTGCTGTGGTCAAACGCAGCGGCCGGGGCGCTGCCACTTTACGTCTCTCACGGCGCATTCTTGGAGGCGATGGCCAAACAGCTTCGCCCGCGGCTCTTCATCTTTGCCGCCGGATCCCCCGCCGTTCAATTGGCGCCCGTGTTGGCGTCGCGCTTACCTGCAGAATTTTTTCCGCGCGCACAGGTGACGGTGGGGCCGGCGAACCTCGACGTGGGTGATGTGGGCACACTGCGCTTGCAGCGCGTGGCGAGCGACAACATTGAGCAACTTGATGTGATCGAAGCCGAACGCATGGTCGTTGTCACGCTATGCAATGGCACCACGCAAACGGTCACTGGCGGTCAACCGGCTGAACTTGAGGTTATGGATCTGCCCGCACAGGCCGAGCTCACCGTGCAAACGACGCGGCTTTTGGCCAATCGCTGCGAGGACGCCAGCCTGCTGTTGGGTGACGGCCCTGGCAGGGTGAGCGCGGATGAGGCGCGCTTGATGTACGGCATGTTGTGTCCGCAGCATGCCGTGCTGTTCACCAACGACATAAAGGCTTGGTGGCCCGTTCCGTTGATGATGTCTCCGGGTTCCGCCTTTGGATGGGTGGGAGACCAGGCCTTGGCGCGGGGAACGCGGGGGCTCACCGCTCGTTGGCGGATCAACGCGCAAGTGGGATGGGCCGCGTGGCAAAGCGCGCGGGTACGCTCATGAAGATTGCTGTGTGCGTGGAGGCCAACCCCGGCACAGCCGCGTTGGGCGCCACCGCGTTGGCGCTAGGCCTCGACAACGCAGAGGTGTGCTGGGTGCATGCAGGCAACGACACGTTCGCGCCCAACGCTGTGCCACGCGGCGTGGCCTCGGTCGTGGCGATCACAGGGCCTGAGCTTGCCCGACCGCACAGCCAATCGCTTGCTCACGTCCTGCTCACAGCTGTGCAACGCATGGGGTGCGACGCTATTTTTTGCGGCGTGCTCTCAAACGCCGCTGGCACGGGCCTTCTCGGCGCCGCCTTGGCTGTGCAATGGAACGTGCCGTTCGTCGCGCAAGCCCACGCAGCGCATGTGCGGGGGAAACACATGCACGTGGCCGTTCACGGGGCCTCGCAGATCGCCACGGTGGCGCTGCCGTGGCCCTGCGTGGTGGCGTGTGTGCCGGCATCAGCGGATTTGCCGATGCAGGAAGCGGCCCCACAGGTTCGCACGTTCACCCTGCCAGAACTCGGCATCGCCACAGAAGCCATACGCAGATCTTCCGAATCGATCAGCGCCCCAATAGCGTTGCGGCGCACAAAGACGGTGACCAGCGTCGAAGCGCTTTTGGAATCGTTGTTAGATCGATCACACTGAAGGTCCTCTGCGATTCACGCCGCGTGGTGTCTTAACAAAGTGGGGTTGCCGACGAGAAGCGCGTGCCGTCTAGTAGGCCGATGCTGTTTATCCTTCGGAACGCCGGTTGGATGGCGTTGTTGTTGTCGCCGCTTGCGGCCATGGCCGGCACCATTGAGGTTCCTCACGTTTCGGATCCCGATCTTGCGTTGCAATTGGTGGCTTCTGAGCCCGCGGTTGTGACGCCCATTGGTTTGGCCGTGGACGCGCAAGGGGCGCTCTTGGTGGTGCAGTCGCACACCCACTTTCGCCCTGCCGCTTACAAAGGGCCGCTGCACGATCAGGTGGTGCGTTTGCAAGACAAAGATCACGACGGGACCTTCGAGACGCGCACAGTGTTCGCCGACAGCTTCACATTCGCGATGAACCTTGCCGTCCGGCAAGACGGGGCCGTTGTGGTGGTGGAGCGCAACAAAGTCACCGCGTGGACAGACAAAGACAACGACGGCAAAGCCGATTCATCGCAGACGCTGCTCACGCTTACCAGCGCCACCACCTACCCGCACAACGGGCTGGGCAACCTTATTTTCGGGCCCGATGGTTGGCTCTACGTGGGCGTGGGTGACAACCAAGGGAACACATATTCCCTGCAGGGGCGCGATGGCAGAACGTTGCGCGGTGGCGAGGGTGAAGGTGGCGGCGTGTTCCGCTGCAAACCCGATGGCACACAGCTTGAGCGTTATGCCACCGGCTTTTGGAATCCCTTCGGCTTTACTTTTCACGGCGATGGCATGTTGCTGGCCATCGACGACGATCCAGAGACGCGACCGCCAAATCGCTTACTGGATCTGGTGCGCGGTGGCGATTTCGGTTTTCGCTTCCGTTACGGCGCCACGGCGGACCATGCCTTCGTCGCTTGGAACGGCGAGTTGCCGGGCACGCTGCCGATGGCGGGGATGGCCGGCGAAGCCGCCAGCAGCGTGCTTTCAACCGTCCACCTGCGGTGGCCGCAACGTTATGCGAATAAGGTATTGGTGACCTCGTGGGCCGATCGGCGCATCGAAGTGAACACGGTGCGTGCCAGTGGCGCGAGCGTCAAATCCGATTTGCAGATCCTGGTGCAGGGCGGCCGTTCCTTCCGACCGGTGGCGTTGGCGGCGGCGGCCGATGGCTCCGTGTTCTTTACTGATTGGGTAAAACGTGACTATAGCGTTCACGGTCTTGGCCGCATTTGGCGCCTCTCGCCGCGCAAGCCGGCGGCACCTTTGCCAGCGCCCGCGATTTCACCCGCACGCGCGCGGCTATTGACGCTCAGTGGTTCAACCGGACCGCTCGGTGCAACGCAAATTGCCTTGGCCACAAAAGCCACTGACGCGGATCCCTTCTCGTTCAGCGCGGCTGTCACCGCGCTTGCCAATGAACCTGAGCTGCGCACGGCCAGGCAATGGCTTACGTCCAGGTCAGCAAAGCAGCGACTTGCAGCTTTGTTGGCGTTCAAGCAGGCACAAAACGTGTGGGATCGACGTGCACCTGAGACAAAAGAAATCATCTTGCGTGCGCTTAACGATGCGGCACTCGATGTGCGCATGGCCGCCATCATCTACGGCACCGAGGCCGGATGGTTGAGCGCCCAAGACGCGGAGGCATTGGCGGGGGCGGCCCGTCGCAAGCCCACGTCGTTGCGGCTGCGGCATGTGTATCAAGCAGCCACAGCACTACTACAAGATGCGCCCGCTCCTGATCTTGCGGTTGCAGCGACCGATGACTTGATGCAACGGCTTGCCCAACCCGCACAGAATCCAGTTCAAGTTCGCGCTCAGCAGGAGGCGCTTTGGCGGTTGGCGCAAACGCCTCTTGCCACGATGTGGCCGCGCCTAGAAGCGGTTGCCAAGGACGCACGTTTTGCGACCACAGTGCGGGCGGATGCGATCGGCGTTTTGGCCATGCACGGCCACGCGCAGGGTTTGGCCCCTCTGCTTGCGGATCCCGCGCGTCCCGTGCGCGTGGAGACGGCGCGCGCCCTCCGCGCCGCTTTGGGGGACAAGTTTGTGGTCGCCGCTTTGGAGTCCGCGCTGAAAACGCTGGCCACCCCGCGCGCTGACGCGGGATTGCGTGAAGAAGTGCGCTTCGCTTTGCAAACAGAAGACGTCACGCCCGAGGTACGGCCGCAGGACCAAGCACAATGGCAACGCGCTTTGCAAGCCAAGCCCGGTGATGCCGAAGCGGGGCGACGAGCCTTTGTTCACCCTGGCGTGGGATGCGCTCGCTGCCATCGTGTGGCACTTTTGGGGGGCCACGTCGGGCCCCCACTGACGTTCATGGGCGACGAGCGCCCCGCACGGCTATTGGAATCGCTCTTAGACCCGTCACTCGATGTTGTGTGGAGCGCGCGGCAGTTTGAAACGCGCGACGGCTCGTCATACGTGGGCATGGTTAAAAACGTCGCCGCCGACGGCACAATCACGTTGGCGAACGCCGCCGGTCAACTTGTGAAGATCGCCAAAGCGGATCTCGTGTCAGAAACGAAAGCCGATGCGTCGTTGATGCCCGACGGCTTGCTGGACACACTCACAGTCCAAGGCGTCCGCGATTTGTACGCATTTTTGCGGCAAGCACATTCGATGCATCCGTTCAGCAACGAGGACGCTGTGATCCAAAAGTGACGCTACACCTGACGCGCGCGCGCCCACGCCAAAAGCGCTTCACGTGTGTTGCGCGTCGGATCCTCGAGCGCGTAGTCCAACATCGCATTTAACATCACTCCCACCTGTTTTCCGGGGGCGATGTTCAGCTCTTGCATCAGTGTTTTACCGTCGACGGCCAGCTCCTTCGTCGCCAGCGGCGGGCGTTGTGCCATCACCGCGGCGACCCGCGCTGCGAATGTGATCGCCTGCGCTTTGGAAGTGGCATCATGTGAGGCGTGGTTTGCCACCCGCAACGCAACCACATCTGCGATGCGTTCGGCGGTAAAAGAGCGCAGCAAGCGGCGCACCTCGGCGTCAGAAAACTCGGGTTGATAAACAAATTCATGCAGCGCCACCAAGTCGCACACCAACCTCTTCTCCGCGACTGAAAGGCGCAGGCGTTCCGCGATCGTGGCCACCAAAGCGGCTCCCGCCGCCGCATGACCGGCGAAGGTCCATTCGCCATTTGCGTGGGTCGCCACCACGGGCTTGCCCACATCGTGCAGCAAGCCCGCCAAACGCAGATCAAAGCGCGCCGGCAAAGCGTCGAGCGTGGCCAAGACGTGATCGAACACATCCAAGCTGTGCGACGGCTCTTGCTTGCAGCCAACGCACGCCACAAGTTCTGGAAACACATGCGCGAGCAACCCGCTTTGCAACATCAAGCGCAGTCCCACCGATGGCTGCGGCGCCTTAAACATTTTAAAAAGCTCGTCGCGAATGCGCTCGGCGGAGACCTTGCGAAAAGAATCTAACGTTTGCGGAATCGCCGCCAGCGTCGCAGGCTCGATCGCGAAGCCCAGGACCGTGGCTTGCCTCACCGCGCGCATGGGCCGCAGGCCATCTTCTTCAAAGCGCTTAACGGCATCGCCCACGGCTTTGACCAACTTGCGGCCAAGGTCGTCTTGCCCGTGGAAGGGATCGGTCAAAACGCCCGCAATCGGATCGAACGCGATCGCGTTCATCGTGAAATCACGCCGCGCCAGATCTTCATGCAGCGTCGCGGAAAATGAAACGCTTGAAGGGCGTCGGCCGTCAAGGTATTCGCCCTCACCGCGGAACGTGGTGACCTCCACGTGCCGCGGCGGCGTGCCGGCCAGCACCGTGATGGTTCCGTGCTGCAGGCCGGTGGGCAACGCATACCGCGCGCCGAACAATTGCATCACCACATCGGGCAACGCATCGGTGGCCACGTCAAAATCGGCGGGCTCCCGCCCCAACAAAAGATCCCGAATGCCGCCGCCCACCAAATGCGCTTGGTGTCCGGCGGCGTGCAGTTGCTGGCAAACGCCGAGAACGTCTTTGGGAATTAAGGCGAGGTCAAACATGTGAGTTGCCGGCCCGGGGCCGGCCGCAGCCACTATCGCATTTATCGCTGCTTTCGAGGTCGTTTCGCGTGGTGGCCGCGCGTTTGTCGCCGCCCGCGACACGCGCTAGTGATGGTGGTGACCGCCCGGACCGTGAACGTGGCCGTGCGTCAGCTCCTCAAGCGTGGCGTCGCGCACCGAAAGAACGGTGACGTCGAACGATAGCGTTTTCCCGGCGAGCGGGTGATTCGCATCCAAGGTGACGGTGTCTGCAAGCACACGAACGATCGTCAACAACACGGGACCTTCTGGCCCACGGGCTTGGAACTGCATGCCCACTTCCAGCTCTTCATCACCAAAGTGCGACTTCGGCACGGTCTGCATCAGATCCTCATCGCGATCGCCATAAGCGTCCTCGGGCGACACAGTGACCTTCAACGATTCGCCTTCACCCTTGCCCGCCAGGGCGCTTTCGAGGCCCGGAATGATGTTGCCCGAGCCGTGCAGGTAGACCAATGGCTCACCGCCTTTGGACGTGTCCAGCACGTCACCCCCCTCGTCGGTGAGGGTGTACTCTAAGGTGACGACTTTGCGACTCTCGATTTGCATGGACCGCTCCTTTGACGGGTTCAAGAAAAGGTTTGGCGGCGCGCGCCGCTGCCCAACCTCAGGCGAATGTACCAAGCGGCCGCGCGCGCCACCACGCCCTTACGCTTGGACCAGCCGACGGGCCAAGATCGCCGCCAGGCGCTGCTTTTGCGCCGCCCCCATCGCCGCCACAGGTGTTACCAGTGCCGCGTCCAGCGCGGTCTGACAGGCACAAGATGCAGCCGCGTCCACGTTTGAGAGCACCCGCGCCACAATGGCCTTCGCCCGGTCCACCGTTCGTTTTAGCGTGTCGAAGGCTTCAGACGCCGTGACTTGTTCGTTGTGCGTGCGCCAACAATCGTAGTCGCTGGGCAAAGCCAAGGTAGCGTAACAGATCTCAGCCTCACGGGCCAAACGCGCCTCAGGCAAATTCGTCATGCCCACCACGGTGGCGCCCCACTGCCGCCACAGCTCAGACTCGGCGCGCGTGGAGAATTGTGGCCCCTCAATGCACACGTACGTGCCGCCTGTGTGCACTTGCCCCGGAATGGCTCGCGCCGCTGTCTCCATGTGCGCCGACAACCGTAAACAGATCGGATCCGCAAACGCGATGTGCGCCACCACGCCTTGGCCGAAGAAGGTGCGCGGCCTTTGCACCGTTCGATCGATAAACTGGTGCGGCAACACCACATCACCGGGCGCAATGTTCTCGCGCAGTGATCCCACGGCCGATACGGAAACTATGTGGGTCGCACCCAAATCTTTGAGGGCATAGATGTTGGCCTGCGCGTTCACTTCATGCGGCAAAAGCGTGTGATCGCGGCCGTGGCGCGCCAAGAACGCCACGCGGCGCCCCGCCATGCGCCCCAGCCGCACGCTGTCCGACGGCGCCCCAAATGGCGTCGTCACCGCCACTTCTTCGAGGTCCGTGCAGCCCGGCAAATCGTAAAAGCCGCTGCCGCCAATCACAGCCACCAGGGGCTCCCGCGCGCGCGTCGTCATCGTCATTCACAACACACTAGGCCAAGCCCAGCCGCACCTCAAGTTGCGTGCACAGTGGCCTCACGCCAGCCCAGACGCCATACTCGGGCCAGCGATGCTCACCTCACCACAGAACCATAAAGGTCAAGCGCCGGGCATTGTGCGCCCCGCGCGACGGCCTTTGGGGTGGGCACCGGGTGGGCCGCAACCACGGGGCCCGCAAGGTCGAGCGGATCTGGCGCCCGCCACCGGCGAAGATCTTTGTTATTTGGCAGGCGATTTCCGCATATTTCAGCGTCAAGATGGCCACCGTTGGTCGTTGGACGATCTGATCACAGCGTGGTTCGCGGCCACGCTGCTGCCCGCCCCGCCCACGCGCCACCTTGATCTCGGTTGCGGCATCGGCTCGGTTTTAATGATGCTGGCGTGGCGCTTCCCCGAACTGCAGAGCGAGGGCATCGAAGCACAATCGTTAAGCGCCGACCTGCTTCGCCGATCGTTGGCGTACAACGGCCTCACCGATCGGGTGCGGCTGCACGAAGCGGACTTTCGCACGCGTGCAACGCTTGGCACATTCGACTTAATCACAGGCACCCCACCCTATTTCGATGCCCGCGCTGGAGTGCAAAGCACCAAACCACAGTGCGCGCCCTGCCGTTTTGAACACCGAGGAGGCGTGGAAGATTATGTTCAGGCCGCGGCACCTTGCCTCGCCCCCGGCGGGTTGTTCGTGATGGTCGCGGCCACAGCTCAAGCGCCCCGCGTGGCGTCAGCCACGTCACAGCTGGGCCTGCAGGTGCTGCAGCAACTAGATGTCATTCCGCGCGAAGGCAAGGCGGCGCTGATCTCTTTGTTTGCGTGCGGAACCCACGCCACCGTGTTGGCGTCAACGCGCCATACGGCACCGACGCTTACGGTGCGCACGCGCGCGTTGGCTTGGACGCCCGAGTTCAAACACGTGCGGCAAACGCTGGGCATGCCGGTGGCCGCTCCATGAGCACGTCACCACGGCGCCAGTCGCTTGTGCTTTTGCTCGCTGTCACGCTGACGGGATGCGCGCATTCATGGACACAAGAGCACAAGCGCCCCACGTGCCTCGTGCTTTCGGCGGGCGGCCCGGCGGGGTTGGCTCACATAGGCGCGATCGAAGCGATGCAGGCGCGACACGTCCCCATTGATTGCATCGCTGGCACCAGCATGGGCGCGCTCGTCGGCGGCCTCTACGCTTCGGCTCCCACGGCGCCCATAAGGCATAGGTATCAACAGCTGATCGCGCTTTATCGCCAGCAAACGGAATGGGACGTGGGCCGCAACGCGATGATCGGCGGGTTCGTTGGCGCCGCCATTGCCGCCGTGATCACCGGAGGCGCCGCCGCCGTTCCCTTGGCGTTGGGCGCAGGTGCCGGTGCCGCCGCTGGCATGCGCGCCACACCCACCGTGGCCATCCAACGCTTCAGCGGTGTGCTCACGAAGTTCTACGACGGGCGCCAGATCGAGCAACTGCCCATCGGGTTCGCCACGTTTTATCAACAACGGCAAGGCAACGGATTGCAGCTTGTCACCGCGCGCACGGGCGACTTGGCCGATGCCATTTCACGCAGCATTGCGAACCCGTTCATCTTTAAGGATTTCGATCCCGTAAAAGCAGGTTACGTGGATCCTGGTTCCGACCGGGTTGCCGCCGTGCCGGTGGAAGACGCTTGCCGCTTGTACCCGCGCGCGCGGCTGCTGGCCGTCAACGTCAGTGGGCACGCCGTGTTGCACAGCCAGGCCATGAAGTGCCCACTGTTGAGCGTAACCGTAAGTGTGGATCCCGTGGCTGACAACGCCATGTCTGCTGACAACGCAGAGTTTGATCGCGTCGTCAGCGGCGGCTACAGCGCCGTTTTGCAGGCGTTAGACGCGGATCAAAAGCGCTAGGTCCGACGCGCGCGCCGGGCCACAAGCGCGGCCAACGCCAGCAAAGCCAGAAGTGAAGGCGTGCCCGCACGGCCACTAAAATTGCAGCCGCTGTCGTCACTGGCCACAGGAACGGCAGGCTCGATGGCGCCATCGGCGATCGCACGGCTCCGTACGACTTCGGGTAGCTCCTTGTTCAACTCTTGATCGATGCGTTTGACCTCGGTTCGCTTGATGGTCACGGCTTGTCCCGTGGCCCCCACCAATTGAATGCGTTTGGCGCGCGGCAGTTGCTCCTCGTACTTCCACGTGACGGTGCCGTCGAACAAACGTGTGTCTCCCAATGAGAGCACCTGGCCATCCTCAAGCGTAAGCGTCAGGTTTTTCACAACGCCGTCGTTGCCGCACATGCCGCCAACCTTCGCCGTGTGCAGGTTTGAGACGGGCGGCAGATCAGGATTCAACAAGAACAAGGGATCACGGTTCATCTCGTCAGGCGATACAGTGGCCATCAATCGCGTCAGGTAAGTGGCATTGTCAAACATCGCTTGCGCCTCCACCAATGGCGTAACAACGCGCTCCTGCAACGCTTTGATGAGTCCGGCGCTATCCACCTGGAACCCATTGAGCTGCGGCTCGTACTGCGCGATGTTGTTGTAGAACGTCCGGTCATCAATGCCCTGCTCGGCAAGGCTGGCGGGCAGCGGAATGAACTCACGCAGGATGGCGAGCATGCTGGCGTCACGAGGAAAGCCCGCCTGAACAAGTTGCTGCAACACCGCAGTGGGCGACGTCGCGCCGGCCAATCCCACGGTGCTCAGCGTGCCCGGTTGAAGAATGCGATCTTTGGCGATGGAAGCTGCCCCTGCGAATTCCGTGATAAACCCATGGCCTGCGGCTTCGTTGATGGCGGCCGTCGCCATTTTCACGTAATTGCTGCCACCTTGCAGCCAATTGACTTGCGCATGGTTCATCTCGACGTGAAACCAGTTGCGCGGGAACGCGCGCGCGCTGCCCAACACGTAAATGATGACCGGCATGTTGGGGACCGCGGCAATCTGCGTGAGAATCAACGGCACGCATGCCTCTTGCGTGTCCATCTCCAATGCCAACGGCGCGATCTCACCAACCGACGCTGACTTGTTCAACTTGACGGCCACAAAGTACATTCCCTTGTTGACGTAATGATCAATGAGTGGCGTTGATGTTGGGGGTTGCGTGTAGCCGTTGGTTGAAAGCCACGTCACCAATTCGGCCGCGCTCCTCGATTTGAGCACCACCGTGTCGAATGGCCCCACCTGTTTGGCATCGATCACTTGCACATCCTTGCTGCTGCTGGGTGGCGATGCGCCCTCATCAACCAAGAAGCTAGGGCCACACGTGTCGTTGGGATTGAGCCCCTCGTAATCGAGGTTGAACTGTGGTGCCGTCAACGGTTCCAAAGCGGCGAAGGTGCTCTGGCTGCCGAGCTTGATGGTGGGCACAGCCTGCACGGGCACCACCCACGAAAACTTATCTGCGTCGCCTTGATAGTTGATTTGGATGTACGCCGTGGTTTTGGTGGGCGTTAGGGCAAAAATGATTCGTTCGGCTGTTTGGTCCACCGGCAGCTGTGAGCAGAAGAACCCGCCACAGGCTGAGGCCGGGGGCGACCACAGGGCCAGGACCAGCGCACCCAAATACAGGCAACCGCGCGTGCAAAGTCTCAGCATTTCCCCACCGTATCATGACGGTGAACTGACCGATCGCGTCGTGCCATAAGACACTTAAGACATACTCGAGGTGACCGTGACCACAAGGCCTAGGTCAAAAGTCACGCCAAACGACGCGGCCGGCATCTGCCGGGTTGCATGCAACCGCATTCAGACCAACATTGCCCTAGCTATGTGCCGGCAAACGCTCGCTTTGGGACTTCTTTGGGCCGCCGTGTTGTTCGCTCCTTGCGTTGCGATGGGAGCGCCCCCGGACGATGTGCCCCGCTTCAACCGCGACATACGGCCTATCCTCTCGGATAAGTGCTTCTTCTGCCACGGCCCCGACAGCGCCAAGCGCAAAGCTGGCTTGCGCTTAGACGTGCGCGACGCCGCCCTTAAAGACGAGGCCATCGTTCCCGGTAAGCCAGAAGCGAGCGAGTTGTGGAAGCGCATCAACGCCACCGATGTGGACGACGTGATGCCGCCCCCCGATGTGCACAAGGCGCTCAAGCCCGAGGAAATCACACTGCTGCGGCGATGGATCGAGGCAGGAGCGGAATATGAGCCGCATTGGGCTTACGTGCCGCTCACTCGCCCCCGCGTACCGGCGAAAGCCAAGTCAGCGATCGACGCCTTCATCCAAGACCGCTTGGCGAAAGCCAAACTCGCGCCCTCGCCTGCCGCCGATCGCCGCACCCTGCTACGCCGGCTGTCACTTGATCTCACTGGCTTACCTCCGACGCCTGAGCAACTCCGCGCCTTCGAGGCGGATAAGACGCCCAACGCGGTCGAGCGCCAAATCGATCGCTTGCTGCGCTCGCCCCACTACGGTGAACGCATGGCGGTGCCCTGGCTCGACGTTGTTCGCTTCGCCGATACGGTTGGCTACCACGGTGATCAAAACCAAAACGTGTTTCCGTACCGCGATTACGTGGTCAACGCGTTCAACACGAACAAGCGGTTTGATCAATTCACGCTTGAACAGGTGGCGGGCGATTTGCTGCCGCGCCCCACCGAAAAGCAACGGGTGGCGTCGGCGTTTAACCGCTTGAACATGGTGACCCGCGAAGGCGGCGCCCAACCCGGCGAATACCTCGCAAAGTACATGGCCGATCGCGTGCGGGCCATTGGCACCGCGTGGTTGGGATCAACGATTGGGTGTGCCCAGTGCCACGACCACAAATACGATCCGATCAACGCGCAAGATTTTTATTCCATGGGCGCGTTCTTCTCCGACATCCGCGAATGGGGCGTTTATGCCGATTATCCTTATACGCCCAACCCTGATCTCAAAGGCGTTGGCAACGAAGATCCTTTCGCGCCCGAGATCATGGTGCGCAACGCCTTTCTCGTCGAACGCGCCAAGGTGCTGCAACAAAGGTTGGCAGACACGCAAAAGCAGTTGGTGCGACAGACGATGGAGGCGAAGAGGTCGGCGTTCAATGCGTGGCTTGCAAACACGCGCACCTTCATTAAGCAGCACCCCGACGGTTGGCTTCCGCTGTCACCCACGGTT
This sequence comes from Deltaproteobacteria bacterium, assembly GCA_033763315.1. Taxonomy (GTDB): domain Bacteria; phylum Myxococcota_A; class Polyangia; order Fen-1088; family Fen-1088; genus JAGTJU01. Next base: position 359,237 of record JANRKS010000009.1, on the reverse strand, counting down.
GCGGCAGAAGGGAAGCTGGAAGCCAGAGTCGAAAACCAAATCGTCGTCCTTCACAACACAAAGAAGCTGGACGCCTGGGACGTGCCCGGCGTCAGCGCGACGATCACCAACCTGCAGGGCCCGCTCGCGAGCTTGCGCCTTGATTTGATCCCACATTCCGAACACAACGGCAGCCACCTTCGTAGCGATCGAACCCAGGCTCGCGTTTACTTCTCAGCAAAGATTGTTCGCGGCGACAGCGAAATCAAGCTTGCCTTCGACGCGGCCCAGGCCAATGTGGCGGCGCCCGTGTTCCGCAACGGGCACCAGCTTCCCGATAACAAAGAGGAATGGCGCACGCCTCCAGGCTACGCACGCGACCGCGTAAGTGCCGTGTGGCAACTGGCGCAACCCCAAGAGCTGCAGCCGACGGACAAACTTGTGATTCGCGTCGGCTCGGAATCGGTGGGTGCTTTCACCTTGTCAATGTCGCCGCTGGCCAGCACAGGGGCACGGCACGCGCCGCCCCCGTTTGGCAACGATGATGGTCTACCCGATCCCAACCGCCTGCCATCAGCCACCGCGCGCTTCGTGGCCAACACCACAAACACCCAAGCCTTGCAGGAAGTGTTCGCCTTCTCGGGTGCGGCCGCCGCAGCGGCGCCCGAGCTGCTGACGCAACTTCACCAACAGCGGCGCCAGTGGCTTTCGGTCAAAGACGGCAAAGCGCCGCTTGTGGTCACGGTGCCTCAGAAGCCGCGGGTCACACGCATTCTTCCCCGTGGCAACTGGCAAGATGAATCAGGGCCCATCGTCACGCCGGCGGTTTTGCATTTTCTCCCTGGCCTGCCCCCCACAGCCACCGCGCATGGGCGCCGCCCCACCCGATTGGATTTGGCACGGTGGCTCACCTCGCGGGAAAACCCGCTCACAGCGCGCGCTTTCATGAATCGCTTATGGAAGCAGTTCTTCGGCACGGGTCTGTCAGCGGTGCTCGATGACTTGGGTGGCCAGGGCGAACCACCTTCGCACCCCGAACTGCTCGACTGGCTCGCCGTTGAGTTCATCGAATCAGGGTGGGACGTAAAGCACATGGTGAAGCTGCTGGTGATGTCGAACACCTATCAACAAGATTCCACCGCGCGCCCCGAATTGATGGCCGTGGATCCGCTTAACCGCTTGCTGGCGCGGCAATCGCAACGTCGTTTGGACGCGGAGTTCGTGCGCGACAATGCCTTGTTCATCGCCGGTTTGTTAAACGAGCAACGCGGGGGCCCCAGCGTCTTTCCGTATCAACCCGAAGGTTATTACGACAACATCGAATTCCCTCAGCGCAAGTACATCACCGAGACCGATGAACAGCAGTTTCGGCGCGGCCTCTACATGCATTGGCAACGCACTTTCTTGCACCCGATGCTGGCAAATTTCGATGCACCCTCGCGTGAGGAATGTACGGCCGATCGCCCCCTTTCCAACACGCCACAACAAGCCCTCACGCTGCTCAACGATCCCACGTTCGTGCAGGCCGCGCAGAGCTTGGCAGTGCGCCTGTTGCGCGCACACGTGTCCGACGATAGCCAGCGCATCAAGCTTGGGTTCGAGCTGGCCACGGGGCACCCGCCCTCGGGCGATCAAGCGCAGGCGTTGCTGGCACACCTACGCGCCCAACAGGCTCATTATGAGGCACACGCACAAGACGCTGCGAAAGCCGCCGGTCCTGTCTTGCCGCTGGGGGCCACAACGGCCACCACCGCTGCGTGGAGCTCGGTGTGTCGCGTGCTTTTGAACGTCTATGAAACGGTGACGAGGATCTAATGGCAAAGCAAACAGGGGAGAACAACGTCGGCGCGTACTTATCGGCTTTGCAGCGGCGAACGTTCTTGCGCAACGCCGGGTACGGTCTGGGTGCCACCGCCGCCTATAGCTTGGGGTTGGGTCGCGCGATGGCTGGCAGCGCCTCGGGGGCGTGGAAAGGCGTGGTATCGCAGCCGCATTTTCCTGTGCGCGCCAAACGTGTGATCCATCTGTGTATGGCGGGCGCCCCTTCGCAATTTGAAAGCTTCGATTGGAAGCCGGCGCTCAAGAAGCTGCACGGCCAGCCCTTTCCTGCGTCGTTGACCAAAGGCCAACAGCTGGCGCAATTGCAGAACACAACATTGCGCGCGATGGGCTCGTTCGTGAACTTCAAGCGCTGGGGGCAATCAGGCCAAGAGATCTCGGAACTTTTCCCACACATTGGCGGCATTGCCGACGACATCGCCATCGTCCGCTCGATGTACACCGAACAGATCAACCACGATCCTGCGCACGCCTTCATGAATGCAGGCTCGATCCTCAAGGGTCGCCCCAGCATGGGCTCGTGGATGCTGTATGGCTTGGGTTCCGAAGCCGACGATCTGCCCGGCTTCGTCGTTATGGTCAGCTTGGGTCGCCAGGGCGATCAACCGATCTCGTCACGCCAATGGTCATCGGGCTTTTTGCCCAGCCGCTTTCAAGGCATCCAATTTCAATCGAAGGGCGATGCCGTGCACTTTGCCGGCAGCCCCGCGGGCGTCACCGAGGATGATCAAGCGCGCGTGATCGAAACGGTGCGTAACCTTGACCGGCTGTCACACCAAACGCGACTGGATCCCGAGATTGCCACTCGCGTAAGCCAGTACGAGATGGCGGCGCGCATGCAAACGTCCGTGCCTGAACTCACCAACTTTGCCAACGAGCCCAAGCACGTGCTGCAAAGTTACGGCATCACGCGGCCGGGCGATGGCAGCTTTGCTTCGAATTGCCTGATGGCACGGCGGCTGGCGGAACGAGGCGTGCGCTTCATTCAGCTTTACCACCGCGCGTGGGATCACCACAGCAACCTCACGCGCGACATGCCAACGGCCGCCAAACAAACCGATCAAGCGAGCGCCGCGTTGATCAACGATCTGAAGCAGCGAGGCATGTTAGACGACACGTTGGTGATTTGGGGCGGCGAGTTCGGTCGCACGCCCATGGCCCAAGGCGATGGCCGCGATCATCACATCAAAGCGTTTTCACTGTGGTTGGCAGGCGGCGGCATCAAAGGCGGCGTTACGCACGGTGAGACCGACGAGCTCGGTTACGACACCTTGCCCGACAAGCGCGTGGCCGTGCGCGATCTGCACGCCACCATGCTGAAACTGTGTGGCATCGACCACAAGCGTCTCACCTTCCCGTATCAAGGCTTGGATCAGAAGCTCACGGGCGTCGAAGAAGCTCACGTGGTGCAAGCGCTGCTTAAGTGAGCACCCAGGTTATGCCTCGGCGTGGTACCCAACCTCACCGTGGTCGAACTGATCGAGGCCCTGCTCTTCGGTGTCTTCGTCGGGCCGCAGCCCAATCAAGGCCTTGATGGCATAGGCCAGCACCACGGTAGCCAACACCGACCACACGGCGGTGATCGCCATCGCCTTGACCTGCTCCACCCACAAGCCATGGTTGATAAGCGCACCTAAGTTGGTGGCGAGGTTGGGGTTCACCTCACTTGTGGCAAACACAGCCGCCAACAGCGAACCGATCGTGCCACCCACGCCGTGGATGCCGAATGTATCCAACGCATCGTCGTATCCCAAAACGCCTTTCAACTTCATAACGGCGAAATAGGGCACCAGCGCGGCCACCACGCCGATGATGACGGCGCTGCTCGCGCTCACAAAGCCCGCGCCTGGTGTGATCACCGCCAAGCCGCCGATGGCACCCGAGCACATACCGAGCACGGTGGGTTTGCCTCGGTGAAGCCATTCAACCGCGGTCCATACCACCGTGGCCACGCCCGCAGAAAGTGTGGTGGTCATGAAGGCGTTGGCGGCGACGCCGTCGGCCGCCACAGCACTGCCTGCATTGAAGCCATACCAACCAAACCACAGCATGCCTGTGCCCACCATCGTTAACACGAGGCTGTGCGGCATCATCGCCACGCGGCCAAAGCCCGTGCGTTTGCCCACGATCAAGCACAGCGCCAAGGCCGACCACCCAGATGTCATGTGCACCACAATGCCGCCCGCAAAGTCGATCCCCTTGATGCCAGCCTTGGCGTTCCACACCCCATTCATGAAACCATCCACGCCCCAAAACATGTGCGCGAATGGGAAGTAGACCAACAACATCCAGCCAAACAGAAACGCCATGATGGCTGAGAACTTCATGCGCTCCGCGATCGCGCCCACAATCAAGGCAGGCGTGATGATCGCGAACATCAGCTGGTACATCGCAAACACGCTGTGGGAAACCCATGGTGAATAATCGGCGTTGGGTGCGGCGGTGACACCGCTTAGCCAAGCGAACTTCAAGTCACCCAGCCACGGTGAGCCGCTGCTGAAAGCGAAGCTGTAGCCAAAGGCCCACCAAAGCACGATCACGCCGCCGGCGCAGGCCAAACACTGCGCCAGCACCGACAGCACATTCTTGCGTCGCACGAGGCCACCATAAAACAGGGCCAGGCCCGGCAAGCTCATGAACAACACAAGCGCCGCCGACATCATCATCCAGCCGTTGTGACCAGGTCCAGGCACGCCCGACAACGCCTTGGGTGGCGTGTTCTTCAGGTAAGCTTCCACGTCGTCCAAACGAGCGTTCAGCGCGGCCACTTGCGCCTGCGAGGCCGCCAACTCCGCCGCAACGACCGTGCGCTCCGGGGACTGGGCCCACGCCAGGGACGAGCCCAACGCCAAAACGGCGGCAACCAAAAATACGGGTAAGCAACGGCGGTTCATTGTGGCGCCGCATAGTGCAGATCCCACACTTTGGATTCAAACCCGAAACAATCAACGGCCACAAAGTTAGCACTCAGGAAACTTATGCGAAACCTGACCGAAACATACGTGACCAAAGAAAACCGGCCTCGTGGCCGGTTCCTTCGCTTCCGCTGCCGTGTGGCGGGCGTTAAACGTTGAACAAGAAGTGCATGATGTCGCCGTCGACCACGACGTATTCTTTGCCTTCCATGCGCATGCGGCCTGCTTGTTTGATGGCGGCCTCGCTCTTGTATTGCTCGAGATCTTCCAAGGTATACACCTGCGCGCGAATGAAGCCCTTTTCAAAATCGGTGTGAATCACGCCGGCGGCCTGCGGTGCGGTGGCGCCCTTCTTGATGGTCCACGCGCGCACCTCTTTCTCGCCCGCGGTGAAGTACGACTGCAGGCCCAGCAAGCGGTAACACTCGCGCGCCAGCGTGGCCAAAGCCGGCTCTTCCAAGCCATAAGCAGACAACAGTTCCGCGCGCTCGGCTTCTTCCACCTCGGCGAGTTCAGATTCGATCTTGCCACACAAAACAACCACGCCAGCGCCCTCGGCCGCGGCGCGCGCGCGCACTTGGTCGCTCCACGCGTTGCCCTTCGGCAGATCGTTTTCACCGACGTTGCAGCAATAAAGCACGGGCTTCGTGGTGAGCAAACCGAACGTATCAACGATCTTCGTTTCGTCTTCGGTGAGCTTGAGCGTGCGGGCGGCTTTGCCATCGGATAGGTGGGCAAACAGCTTCTCCGCCACGGCCGCTTCAACGATGGCTTCCTTGTTGCCCGTCTTCGCGCCCGACTGCGCCTTCTTCATGCGCTTCTCGGCCGACGTCACGTCCGCCAACGCCAACTCAAGCTCGATGATTTCGATGTCGCGAATGGGATCCACGCTGCCCGAGACGTGCACAACATTCTCGTCTTCGAAGCAACGGACCATCATCAAGATCGCGCTGGTCTCACGAATGTTGGCCAGGAACTTGTTGCCCAAGCCTTCACCTTGAGACGCGCCCTTCACGAGGCCGGCGATGTCTACGATCTCAACAATCGTGGGAATCACCTTCTGTGGCGGAATGTATTTTGTGATGCGCGCCAAGCGCGGGTCCGGCACGGGCACCACGCCCACGTTGGGATCGATCGTGCAGAACGGATAGTTGGCGGCCGCCGCCTTCCCTGAGGTCAAAGCGTTAAAGACGGTGCTCTTGCCAACGTTGGGCAAGCCAACAATGCCAACTGAAAGTGCCATGGCGACGCTCGTAGCACGAACGGAAGGGTGTCGTCCATGCTGACACACAGCGTCAACGATTCATGTTCAGGCACCCTAGCTCCACCAGCGGGTTTTCTCGGGCAAGCGCCGCGCTGATGCTACCGTACAGGGCTCGACTTTCGTAGCGGAGCCGCGCTGCCGCAAACCCTGCCATGTCTTCACGCCTTCCGTCCTGTCTTGCTGTCCTGGTTGTTCTGGCCCACCTCCACGCCGATCGGCCCGTAGAAGCCGCGCCCCCTCTCCCCGCCGGCGTGGATCCGAAGCACGTGCACGTATTGATGGTCAGCGGGGGAGGAACTCCCAACCAAAACTTCCGCTCACACCTATCGCACCTCAAACAGTTTCTTGCGTTGGTGGATAAGGCGAATGTGCCCCGTGATCACATCAGCGTTCTGGCTGGCGATGGTGCGGACCCCGCGCCCGATCTGGCGGTGTTAGACGCCACGGCCGAGGAGGGCTTGTGGCTGTTGGATCGAACCCAACTGCAAGAGCTACTGGCGCCTTCGTTGGATCTTATCAATTCAACGTTGCCCGGCATCACCTTGCAGCCAGCCACGCAAGGGCAACTCACACAGTGGTTTCAAAAGGCCCGCAGAAAGATTCCCCCAGGCGACACGCTGTTGGTGTTTGTCACGGACCACGGCAACAACGACACCAAAGATCCGTGGCAAAGCCAGATCACTCTGTGGGGCGCGCGTGCAGGCATATCCGCGCGGCAATTGCGGGTGTTGCTGGAGGGGTTCGACCCGCGCGTGCGTGTGGTGACTTTGATGTCGCAATGCTTTTCGGGCGGCTTTGCCAACCTTTATCAAACGCATGGCAAACAAGGCCTGCCGGGCGGCAACGTGTGCGGGTATTTTTCATCCACCGCGGATCGCCCTGCCTACGGTTGTTTCCCCGAGAACGTCGGGCAAGACGCCGTGGGCCACGCCTTTCGGTTCTTCGAATCGCTGCAAGCAGGCCGCAATTTTGCAAAAGCACACACAGACACCTTGGTGAACGACGATTCGCCCGACGTGCCTTTGCGCACAAGCGACGTGTTCTTGTTGGATCTGCTGGAAAGCCACGCAAAAAAAACGAACGCTGATTTCGACGACGGCATCGATGCGTGGCTGCAGAAGGCGTGGAGAGACAAAGCGCGCTTCGAGCCGGACATCCGCTTGCTAGATGCGATTGGGCGCTCTTACGGGTTGTTCTCGCCGCGCAGCCAAAAGGAACTGGCTGGGCCCGAGCAACAGCTGCAAGAGGCGCAAGAGCAACTTGAGCGGCATGGCAAACTTTGGGACGACGCACTTTCCGACATCACGAACGGCAACCTGCACGACTTCCTCAAGAGCAAGCCGCTGTGGAACGCACGCTTGCAACCGCGCGCGATCAACGTGCTGCCACAAAGCGAACGCCGCGCTTTGGCGTCGGCGCTCCTGGCCGAGCTTGTGCCCTTCACTGAACAACAGGCCGAACGCCACAAACGGCTGATGCTGGTGGCCAACCGATTGGACACAGTGAACGAAGTTTCTTACCGCATGGAGGTCCGCTTGGCGGCGATGCTGCGCATGCGCATGGTGTTGGCCAACATCGCGGGCCGCGTGTTGGTGGAGACGGCTGGCACAGAGGCGCAGAAGAAGGCTTTGGCGCTGCTTACGCAGTGTGAGCAGTTCGGGCTGGGGCTGCGCGCCGACGAAGGCGGTGGCGAGAAGGCCGCGCCAACGTTGCCTTCATACGAAGACGACCTCACACAAGCCCAGGCCGTTTTTCCCGCATGGTTGGGCATTGAGTTTCAACCACCCGCCGATAAGTTGGCCGCGCGTTTGAAACTGCCTTCGGGCGCTTCTTTGATCCGCCGCGTGTTCCCCAATTCGCCCGCGGCAAAAGCCGGGCTGCGCGCCTCCGACGTGGTGCTGGGACCGCCGGGCGCGCCGTTCGCCGACAACAACCAGGTGCGCAGTTGGACAATGCTCTCCCCGACCTTGCAGCCGTTGCCGCTGGTCATCGTGCGCGATGGCAAAAGCCGCGTCGTGAACATCACGCTATCGCCCTACCCTTCCGAATTGCCGAAGCTGCCCACGCGGCCCAAAGAAGGCGAACACGCGCAATCATTGATTCCGCTCGAAAGTTACCGCGGCCAAGCGCCCGCCAAGCTGGCGCAGGGGCCCTATGTGCTGTTTTACTGGGCCACGTGGTGTGGGCCGTGCAAAGCGGCCGTGCCCGAGCTAATGCAGTTCTCCACGGCCCGCAAGATCCCAATCCTGGCGGTGACGGATGAAGATCGCAGCACGCTCGACGCGTTCTTCGCCAAGCGCAAACAACCCTTCCCGGATAACGTGGCCAGCGATCTAGGGCGCACAACCTTCGTGACGTACGGGATTAGCGCCACCCCCACGTTCATCTTGGTGGATGAACAAAACACGATCGTGTCTTACGTGCGCGGGTACAACCGCGAACAAGGTTTGCCGTTTCCGAATTGGACGCGCCCGTAAAGCTTCACTTCCAGCGCAGAGCCGCGGTCACGGCGTTCTTCGCGCCGGTGGCCAACACTTCACCGTGGCACGGAATCAGACGGTCCCACGACAGATCCAGCATCTTTTGCGTGCTGGTTTTCAGCGCTGCTTTGTCTTTGCCGTAAAACTGCCAAAGTCGGCTCTGCGCCAGGCGCCCGTTGGTGCCCGTGCAGCCGAGAACAAACTTCGACATCCAACCGCGAGGGTGCGTGATGTTGAATAACAGATCCGTAACGAGCAGCGAACCGGTGGGATTGTGCACCATCACCGTTTCTTGAACCGCAGGGGCGCCTTCGATCGTCAGCGCGGAAAACACCGCGGCCAGCCCTGGCGGCAGCCCATCGGTCAGCACGCCATCGAAGCGAAGGCCTTTGCGTTTTTTCGCCACCACCGGCGATGCATAGAGTTTGGCTTCGGGGAACTTGGCGAGCGTGGGTGCCACGTAAAGGTGGTGCAGGCCTGAAGGGGCGATCACATATTGAAGACGGCCCAGCTTTGCCACCGCTGCGGCGGCCTGTTCGGCCATCGCAACGGGGCTGTAGATCGCGAGGCCGCCATCGCCCAGCGCGGCCACGGTGGCTCTGACGGGCAGCTTCGCGCCACCAGGCAGGCTCAACTCATCCTCCAAGCCCCATAAACCGTCTGCGATTTCCGTAAGCGTTGTGGCAGGCATGGGTTTAGTAAAGCAAACTTGACGAATTAGTCAAGTGCACTTTACTATTGGACCATATGCCAGCCCCCCCTTCCGATGAGTTTGCCGCCGCGCTTGCCGTCGCCAAGAATGCTTCTTGGGCGCAGGTGCTGTTCAAGTGTGCGCGTCTACTCAACGAGCGCGCGCTGGCACTTTTGCAAAAACGGACCAAACAACACGTGCGGCCCTCACACACAGCTTTGTTCCCCCATATTGATCTGCAAGGAACGCGGCCCGGTGTCTTGGCGGAACGTGTGGGTATCAGCAAGCAGGCCGTGGGGCAATTGGTGGAGGAGCTGGTGGAAATGGGCCTGCTTGAGCAAGTGGCGGATCCGGCCGATGGCCGCGCGCGGTTGGTGATGTTTTCGGCACGCGGGAAAAAGGGGCTGCTCATGGGTTTGGCCATGTTGGGCGAGCTTGAAGCGCAGCTAGGCAACGTGATTGGGACCGCCGATGCGAAGCACATGCATGCAACGCTGCTGCGGTTGCTGGCGGCCCTCGAAGAGACGTCCGTTCCATGACATCGCCCTTCAGCCAGCACCGGACGCAACCCCTATTCCGGGGTCGGCAGCACCTTCTAACGGCGTTGAGTTCTAGGTAACAGCTTTTTCATCCGCCGGTGTTCTTGGGAGGAATCCCCACATCGGACGGACCATGAAGAAGACAATCAGACTGACGATCGCTTGCGTGCTCGCCCTGCCTGCCTGGGCGCACGCCGCCTTGGCACAGGATCCCGCGCCGCCGCAAGCGGAAGGGCCAACCGACACGCCCACGGAAACCTCGCCCCCGCCCGAGGCGACGCCCGCCGCACCAACCGAAATGGCACCACCGCCGCCTGTGCAGATCAAACAGCACGGCGGCTTGCGGCTGACGCTCGTTGACGGGAAGACGGGAGAGCCAGTGCCCGGCGCAACCGTGATGATTGACGGCGACGCGCGCGGTGAAACCGACGCCGACGGCAACCTGTTGGTGCGTCCCTTGCGTACGGGCCCGCACAGCGTGTTGGTGATGAGCGGTGAATACGATCCGAAAGACGGTGAGGTGCAAATCGACGCCAACGTGGACGTGCCCGTGCGCTACCGCCTGACACAAGCCGAGGCGGTGGTGTTCGAGGTGAAGGCAAAAGCGTCGCGTCCCAAGCGTGAAGTCACGGAGATCGTGCTCACGGACAGTGAAATCAAGACGGTGCCCGGGACGATGGGCGATCCGGTGCGCGTGGTCGAGAACCTGCCCGGTATGAACCGCGCGCCCGGAGGGATTGGTGGGGCGTTAATCGTGCGCGGGGCCAACCCTGCTGATAGCGGCGTGTACATCGATGGTGTTGAAGTGCCGCTGCTTTATCACTTCGGCGGCCTAACGTCGGTGATCAACGCTGAGTTCTTAGGTGGCATCACCTTCATGCCAGGCGGCTTTGGCGCGCAGTATGGTCGTGCCACGGCGGGCATCGTGGATGTGCAAACCAAGCCGTTAACTTGCGACCGCACACGCGCGCTGGCCTCGATCGATCCGATTGATGCAGAAGCCTTCACGTGCGTGCCGCTGGGATCGTGGAAGCTCGCGCTCGCCGGGCGCCGTTCTTACGTGGATGCGTTTTTGCCCGCACTGCTTGAGGGGGCCGCCAAGGACGGTGAAAGCCCCACCATCGTGACCCCCGCCTACCTTGATTATCAGATCAAAGCTGAACACCACGACGCCCACCAACGTTGGGACATCTTTGCCTTTGGAGCCCGCGACACGCTTAAAGTCGTGCGTGCCACATCAGCCGAAGACGCTGACTTCTCACTCTCAGGCGGCGTGCAATTTCACCGTTTGCAAGTGCGGCACACGTATTTTGGCAACAAACTAACGCTTGAATCCGCGCTGACGCCGGGCTTGCTGAAGCAGGACTTCGGCGACAAATCAGCAGAGCTCGATACGCAACACCGTTCGGGCGTGACGATCACAAGCTTGAGCTGGAAAGAAACTGCGACCTATGCGTTTTCCCCCTATATAAAGTTGCGCGCCGGCATCGACAGCCAGCTTTACCATTGGAGCGCCGACTTCATTACCGAGCTGCCGAACCTCGGTCGCACGTACCCATCGCCGTTGATCGTGGATCCCACTCGACAAGACCCATGGAAGGACGGCAACACAGATCTGCACCAGGGCTATTGGACGGAGCTTGTCGTCAACCCTCATCCCGATGTGACCTTGACGCCTGGCTTGCGCGTGGATCACTTGGATTTCGACAGCACCGAACGCTTCACGTTCCAGCCGCGCTTGGCGAGCCGCTGGCAAATCAACGAGCAAACATCGGTGAAAGCCTCGGCCGGCGTTTACCAAAAACTGCCCGATCTTTTTTCGGGCGTGATGGTTGATGGTTTTGGCCAGCCCAATCTTTCGGCTGAAAAAGCCGTGCATATAACGAGCGGCGCCGAACGAAGTCTCGAAGCCGTGAACCTAAGCGCCGAGGTGTTCAATGTGTGGCGATCCAATCTGCCCTCGCCCACAGATGAAGTGACCTACAAAGATGGCAAGGCCACGCCTGTGCTGTTCAAGAGCGACGGCCGCGGGCATTCGTATGGCCTTGAATTGATGGTGAAGCGCAACCCGGCCGAGCACCGGCGTTTCAACGGCTGGGTGGCGTATACCTTGTCGCGCTCCACGCGCACAGATCGCACGGCCACGCTCGGCGGCATCAACCAATACGCCAGCGTCGATCCAGGATCGGCCCGGCTTTATGAACTGCCGAAAGTGGCCAGCACGTATCTTTCGCCGTTCGATCAAACACACATCCTCACGGCGGTGGGCGCGTGGCAATTGCCGTGGAAGATGTCACTCGGTTTCCGCTTCCAACTCGTATCTGGCAACCCTACAACGCCACTTGAGAAGGGCCGCTCCCACTTCGACGCTGATAGCGATACCTATAAAGTGCAAAACGGCTCCGTGGCGCGTGCGTCTGAACGGTTGCCTACGTTCCATCGCCTGGACCTGCGCTTCGACAAGCGTTGGGACTTCAAAGGCTGGAGCTTGACCAGCTATTTGGAAGTGATGAACACGTACAACCGGCGTCCCGTGGAGGCCGTTGGATACGACTACCGTTATGCAGAGCGCACCGAGCTTCGTGGCCTGCCCGTATTGCCCATCGTGGGCGTGAAAGGTGAAATCTGATGAAAACCCCACTTATTTTCTCACTCTTAGCCAGCGCGACGCTTGTGGCTGCCTGCGGTGAGCCCAGCGACAAGCCCACCGAAGTCAAAGACCTGCGCGTGTTGGCCGTGGCGGCTGAGCCTCCGGAGGTGCTGTTCGATCGCACAGCCGGCTGGAGCGCGCCGCAAGTGACGTTCACCGCCTTGGTGGACGATCCACGCGGCGGTGCGCCTGCGACCTTCGCGTGGCGGTTCTGCCCGGTGGATTCTGCCGAAGCGTGCACGAACTTTCCGGCGCTTCGTGATCAAGCGCCCCAGCCCCTGCGGCCCATGCTGGACGCCCTGTTTGCGCAGGCGATGACGGGCACAAGCACGCCCGCGGCCGACAAAGGCATCGGCGCGCAAGATGTGGCCCCGTTTGCTTCCGCGTGGCCCGCAGAGCTGTTCACTTATCACCTCGACGCTTCGGCCATGGGCTTGGGCAACGGGGCGTGGCCGTCGGCCGTGTTGACTGTGAACGCCGGGCCGCAAACTGTGACGGTGCAAAAGCGCGTGACATTAAACGCGTTGGACCTATCCCAGTGGAACCCCGAGCTGTCGACCACTTTCGGCTTTCGGGTATGTGAGGCAAACGCACCGGTACCAGGTTGCCTTGCCGTGCGTCCGCGCACGCCCAACCAGAACCCGCAGATCACCTCCGTGTCCGTTGCCCGCGGAAGCACAGCAGGCCTCCCGTTTGCGCCCGTTGATGGCGCGTTGGTTATGAGGGCCAAGGAGAAGGTGCGCTTGCTGCCCACCCTTTCAGAGGGCGCGTTTGAGCCTTACCAAAGCATCGAGTCGGCCTTGCAGGACAGCCGGCTTGAAATCATCGAAACGAAGGAGCAGCCCGTCGTCTCGTGGTTTGCCACAGCGGGTGCCCTGGGCTCCGACCGCACCGCCGCGGCCCTCACAAAGACGTTCGACAACGTGTTCACAGCGCCCGACGTTCCCCCGGCTGCCACCGGCGGCATGGTGTCACTGTGGATGGTGGTCCGCGACCTGCGTGGCGGCACCGGCTGGCGACAGATGAGCATCCAAGTCCTCCCGTGACGCGTAGCGCGCCGGGCCAGTGGAGCCAAAATTTTTTTGATCTTCGCGGTAACACTTTCTTTCCGCGCCGGTGTTTCAGGTTAAGAACCCCACCAATGGCGCTCGACGTTGAAAACCTCTACAGGCAGTTCGGACCGATGGTCCTGCGGCGCTGTCGCCGCCTGCTCAAAGACGAGGGGAAAGCCCTGGATGCCATGCAAGACACATTCGTAGTAATGCTGCGTCGCCAAGACACACTCACCCAAGAAGCTCCCGCGGGGCTGCTGCTCAAAGCGGCCACAAATGTGTGCCTCAACCGGCTGCGGACCGAGAAGCGGCACCCCGAGCACGAAACCGATCCCGATACCGTGATGCTTCACCACATCAGTGGGCTCGGCGAAGGCGGCGACAGTGAAAGCTTGTCGCTGGGGCGCCGGGTGTTGCAGCGCCTGTTTTCAGGCACACCTCCATCAACGCAACTCATCGCCGTTTTGCACTACGTGGACCGATTGACCTTGGAAGAGGTGGCGGCGGAGGTGGGGCTTTCCGTTTCGGGTGTGCGCAAGCGTTTGCGTGTGCTCAAAGAACGTCTGCCACAAGAGGCAGCCACAGACCTTCCCGCAAGTTTGGTGCATTAATGACAAACCGCCAACACACGCCCGTGCCGCAATATCTGCTTGAACGTCTGGCCAAAGGCGAATTGCCGCAAGCTCAGGCAGAAGAGTTACGGCAACGACTTGAACAACAACCAGGCGGCCTCGCCGCAGCCATGGAAAACTTGGCCAAGTCAGACGACGAGATCTTCTCCCGTCACCCACCGCACTGGATGGCGAACGAAATCCGTCGTCGATCCGGTCAACAAACGAACAAGCCCGCGCGGCGCCCGTTCGTCTTACCGGCCCTCGCGCTCGGCGCTGTGGGTGCACTGGTCCTCATCGCTGTGGCGCCACGCTCAACCACCACCTTGGTGACTGACGTGGGCGAAGAAACAATCAACATCAAAGGCGCCAAGCCTCACCTCGTCGTCTATCGCAAACGCGAAGGCGCACCTGAACGCCTAACCGCGCAAGATGTTGTTCACCCAGGCGACGTGCTGCAAGTGGCTTACGTGGTCCCCCCCAACGCCCAAGGCGCGGCAGCCCCTTATGGCGTGATCGTGTCCATCGACGCAGCGAACACCACCACGCTGCATCTTCCTTCGGTGCCTGGGCGCGCACCCACGTTGCAAACCAACGGTGAAAACCGCCTTCCCAACGCCTACGAGTTGGATAACTCCAAAGGGTTTGAACGGTTTTGGCTGGTGCTTTCGCCCACGCCGTTTGAATCGCAAACCATCACAACCGCGCTGCAAACGGGCGCGGCGTTGCCTGCCGACACCACCAGCTTCCAAGTGACCTTCAAAAAGGACCCACAGTGATGCCTTCTCGCACCGTTGTTCGCGCGCCCGCCTTTGCATCGCAAGCGCTGTCGCTGTTCATCGCACGTCTGCTTCTGGCTTTTGCGATCGTCGTTGCGCTGCTTTGCCTCGTCGATCGCGCGGCGCTTGCCGATGCGCATGCACCATCATCGCACCTGCGTCGGTACGCGCTCATCGCTTCCTCAAACAATGGCGGTGGCAGCCGCGCACAATTGCGCTTTGCCAACTCTGACGCCAAGGCCATGTCGGATGTGCTCATGCAATTGGGCGGATTGGATCCGCGCGATCTCATCATGTTGCCAAACGCCAACCGCACCAGTGTGGAGATCGGCTTTGATAAGCTGCGCACACGCTTGCAAGAAGCGCAGGCACCCGGCACGCGCAAAGAATTGTTCGTGTATTACTCGGGCCACTCTGACGAAGAGGGCCTGTTGCTGGGCAGCGACCGCATCACGTACCGCGAGCTTCGCCAGTGGATTCAAGATTTGGGCGCCGACGTACGCATCGCCATTTTGGATTCATGTTCGTCGGGCGCCATGATTCGCCTCAAGGGCGGCGCCATGCGCGCGCCGTTCCTTGCAGACGTCAGCAGCGACGCTCGTGGCCACGCGTTCTTAACGGCCAGCTCCGCCGATGAATCGGCCCAAGAATCAGACCGCGTGGGAGCGGCCTTCTTCACACATTATTTGGTTTCTGGTTTGCGCGGCGCCGCCGACAGCAGCCGCGACGGCAAGGTGACGTTGGGTGAAGCGTATCAGTTCGCTTACGACGAAACCCTGCGCCGCACAGAAAAGAGCCACGCGGGCGCTCAACATGCTGCGTACGACATTCAACTCGCTGGCACGGGCGATCTGGTGATGACGGATCTGCGCGCCACCGACGCCACGTTGGTGCTCAACGAAACGCTCTCTGGACGCATCTACGTGCGAGACGCCGCCGGGCGCCTGTTGGTTGAGTTGCGCAAAGAGCCTGTTTATCCCGTGGAACTCGGCCTCGGCCCAGGCACGTACCGTGTGCTGCTTGATGCCGATGGCCGTCCTTTTGAAACCAACGTGACGCTCGAAAAAGGCAAGCGCCGTCAGCTGGCACAGAACGACTTTGCGCCCACCACTTCGTTTGTGGCGACCTTACGCGGTGATGGTGAATCCGAAGCGCAGCCGCTGCGCGATGTGGCTTTCGATCTGGTCGCAGCCCCGGGCGTGCGTCTGTCTGGGCATCCCGAACAAAAGGTGCGCCACAGGTTTGTTTTGGGCCTGCTTGGCCATTCAGACGAACTGCGCGGGGTGCAGCTATCGCTGGGCGGCAACATCGTTGAAGGCGAAATGCATGGCGCCCAATTCGCCACAGGACTTAACCTGTCACGCGGCTATGGCAGGGGTGCGCAGTTCTCATCTGGCGTCAACATGGCCTTGGGTGGCTTTTACGGTTTGCAAACGGGAGCGCTGTTGAACGTATCGCATGGCGCTTTCACGGGCGTGCAGGCCGCGATGTTCAATTGGTCTGAGGGTGACTTCAAAGGCGTGCAAGCGGCCGTCATCAATTACAACAGCGGCAAGTTCGTGGGCTTTGCGCCGGCGGTGATAAACGTCAACCGCGGTGAGTTCAAGGGGTTCCAAGCGGGTGTCGTCAACCTGGCAGGCGTTCTTGACGGCAGCCTCCAGATGGGCGTGGTTAACATCGGTGGCACTGTCACGGGTGCACAAATTGGCGTCGTCAACGTGGCCTCAAAAGTCAAAGGCACGCAGATTGGCGTTGTGAATGTTGCCAATTCTATGGAAGGCGCTTCGGTGGGCATCATTCCTTTTGTAAGGGACGGCTACCACGGCCTCTCGTTCTATACGAGCGACACGAGCCGCACGAACGTGAGCCTGAAACTCGGCGCGCGACACTTCTACACTGTGTTGGGCGGCGGCATCACCAAGGGCGACGATGATCGCCAAACGTACAGCACACACTTGGGTCTTGGTTTTCACATCACGCCACCAGGCGGGCCGATGTGGGTGGATCTCGATGTGGTCGGCACGCAGATGGGCAACAGTTCCGACTATGGCGAGCGCGACAGCACGCTTGGCACTTTGCGCGCGGTTTTGGGTTATTCCGTCGCGAAGCACTTCGCGCTTACCCTCGGCCCCACATTCAACGTGGAAACGTCTTGGAACAAGATGGACTACAAGGCCGGGCTCGGGGTGCTTGAGAAGGTTTACCGTGACGGCGACACCACCGTCCGCTTGTACCCCGGATTCGTGCTGGGCGTTCAGATCTGAGGAACCGACTGCAGGGCGGCTTGCACGCGCGCAAACGCGTCAGGCAGCTCGCCGGCCAAAAGGTGCTGCAAACCCAAGCGAGCACAGGCGTCATCGGCCGCCATGCCGTGCACGAACACACCACACACACTTGCCTGCTCCGCCGTGAGCCCTTGCGCCAACAACGCGGCGATTGCCCCCGTCAAAACGTCGCCGCTGCCCGCGGTGCCAAGCGCGGGCGACGCCGCAGGGTTCACATAAAGAGTTCCGTTCGGCAAAGCAACCAGGGTGCGTGCGCCTTTGAGCACCACGATCGCCTGCGTTTTCTGCGCCAGCGTTCGTGCTGCCGTCGCGCGATCGGCCTGCACGTCGGTTGTTGTGACGCCCAACAGCCGCGCCATCTCGGCTGGATGCGGTGTCAATACGCGGGGCCCACGTGCCTGCATCAAAACGCCGGGGTCGGCAGCGATGTGATTCAACGCTTCTGCATCGATGACCATCGGCAAAGCGCATTGCACCGCCATCCGCTGCACGAAAGCCGCTGTTCCCGGGCCGGTGGGCAAACCTGGGCCAAGGCCGATCGACTTCATCTTTGATGACAACCGCATCACCACATCGAAGCTGTCGGGGGTGGCGTCATCAACGGACGTAAATGCCGCTGACATCACTTCCCACACCTTCGCGTCCACCGCCGTCTGCGCGGCTTTCGTTGTGGCCACAGTCACCAAGCCCGCACCTGCACGCAGCGCCGCACGACCGCACAAAGCCGCGGCGCCGGTTTTACCTTCCGAGCCCGCAACGAGCAGCACGTGCCCGCGTGTTCCCTTGTGAGCGGCGGCACCGAACACCGGCAGCCAGGCCTTCACCAAAGCTGGTTCCACCCAACGCACAAACGGCGCCAAGGCCGGATCCTCATGCGGTGGGGCCCCAAGGCCCACAACCACAACCTCACCCACCGGCGCGTCGGCATCCACCACCAAACCTAGCTTGCGCACGGCCATGGTCGCCGTGACGTCAGCGTTGACCGCCACGCCCTGCACCCGGCCCGTGTCGGCATTGAGCCCCGACGGCACGTCCACAGCCACACGCAGCGCGCGGCTTTCGTTCATCGCCGCGATGGCCACCGCAGGCACACCCGTAACGTCCGCGCGCAAACCAGTACCAAAGATCGCGTCAACCAACACGTCCGCGTCGTTGAGCCAATCCCACCAGGCTTCTTCGTCGAGCACATCGCTCACGTCGTCCACCGGCACCTCGTCAAGGCCCTGCAATGCCCGCAGGTTCACCGCCGCGTCGCCTTGGATCTTCGCCGCTGGCATCACCAAATAAACTTGCACACGCGCGCCCATCAGATGCAGGTGCCGCGCGATCACAAAGCCATCGCCACCGTTTTGCCCCGCACCACACACCACAACAACTTTGGCGTTTGCCAGCGTCTGATTCTTCTTGAGCAGCGCCCGGCGAATCACGCGCGCCACCCCGCGCCCCGCATTTTCCATCAACACCACGCCCGGCAAGCCCAACGTGGACATCACAAATTGATCTGACGCCCGCGCTTGGGCGGCGGTAAATACGCTGGCCATGCCGGGCTCCTTCGCCACGTTCACATGACCAGGGCTTTTTGCATCACGCGCGCGATGTCGTCAGCGCGTGTGGCAATGAAGTTCTCGTCAGTGCCTTCGATCATCACGCGCGCCTTGGCCTCGGTGCCGGAATACCGCACCAACACGCGCCCTTCTTTACCCAACTGTTTCTCCACTTCCGAGATGATTTTCTGCACTTCAGGCAGCTCTTCGATGGGTATCTTTTGCGGCACGCGGAAATTCACCAACACCTGCGGAAAACGCGTCATGCACTTGGCCAGCTCGCCCAGCGTCTTGCCTGTCTCGGCCATCACCGCCATCACCAACAACGCGGCCATCGTGCCATCGCCCGTGCTCGCGTGCTCAAGCGAAAGGATGTGTCCCGATTGCTCGCCACCCAACGTGAAGTTGCCAGCGCGCATCGCCTCCACCACATAACGATCGCCCACCGACGCACGCATCAGATTTGCGCCCACATCGGCCAAGGCACGCTCCAAGCCCAAGTTCGACATCACCGTGGCCACCACTGTATTGCCAGCCAGTTTGCCCTTCGCTTTGAGGTGCCGGCCCAAGATGGCCAAGATCTGATCACCGTCCACCACTTGCCCACGTTCGTCGGACATGATCAAGCGATCGGCATCGCCATCAAGTGACACGCCAATCTCTGCGCGCGTGCGTCGCACTTCAGCGGCGGCGTTTTCGGGAAACAAAGCGCCACAACGTTCGTTGATGTTGCGACCGTCAGGGTTGGTGCCAAGTTCAATCACGTCGGCGCCCAGCTCCGTGAACACACGTGGGGCCACCTGGTAGGCCGCGCCATTGGCACAATCCACCACCACACGCACGCCATCCAAGGTGCGATCTTTGGGAAACGCTTGCTTTAGCGATTGAATGTACCGGCCTTCGGCGTCCTGAATGCGCAGGGCCTTTCCGATCTCGTCTGCGCCAGCCGCGTGGCCCTCATCGCCCGCTTCGATCTTCGCCATCACAGCTTCGACTTCGGCCTCCACCTCGTCGGGAAGCTTGAAGCCATCCGAGGCAAACAGCTTGATGCCGTTGTCTTGGTAAGGGTTGTGCGAAGCGCTGATCACCACGCCGGCGTCAGCTCGCATGGATGACGTTACGAACGCAATGCCTGGCGTGGGCAACGGCCCCACAAGCATCACATCCGCGCCCGCCGCCACGATGCCCGCCTCCAAGGCGCTTTCAAGCATGTAGCCCGAAAGGCGCGTGTCTTTGCCAATCACGATGCGGCCCCGGCGATCCTTGTGCCTAAAGTGATGAGCCACCGCCATACCCAGCCGCAAGGCCACCTCGGCTGTCATAGGGTACTGGTTCGCTTTGCCGCGAATGCCGTCGGTTCCAAACAATTTGCGCGTGTCAGACATCTGGGACCGATGTTAACCGCAGGGGTCCGCCACGTCATCTGGGCCGGGCGGTGATGGTGCGATTTCGCGGCTGATCGGCTTAAGCCCGCGCAATCGCGCTGGCCACGGCCACCACGTCCCGCGCTGGCGCCACGTCGTGCACACGCAGGGCCTCAACGCCCGCGTCCACCGCCAACGCCAACGCCGCAGCGGTGCCATAACCGCGATCCGAGGCTGCTTGCCCCGTCAGCTCGCCGATGAATCGCTTGCGGGACACGCCCACCATCATGGGCGCTTGCAGCGCTTCACGCATCGCACGCAGGTGGCGCAGCAACGCCAAATTTTGGGGCAGGCGCTTTCCAAAGCCAATGCCTGGATCCACCCAAATGTGGTGGCACCCAGCCGCGCGCGCCGCCTCGACCCGCGCTTGCAGCTCCGCCACCACTTCGGCCACCACATCATCGAAATGAACGTGGTCCATCATCGTGGCCGGTTGCCCGCGCAGGTGCCCGAGGACCACGGGCGCATCGAAGGCGGCCGCAACGCTCAGCAGCCCCGCATCGAGAACGCCCGCCGAAATGTCGTTCACCACGCGCGCCCCGGCTTGCAGGGCCGCCCTTGCTGTTGTGGATTTGTACGTGTCGATGGAGATCAGCGCTCTCCCCGCCACGCGAGAGGCCAACCCTTCGATCACCGGAATCACGCGCGCCAGTTCATCGGCCCCATCCACCACCGCTGCGCCCGGTCGGGTTGATTCGCCCCCCACGTCTATCCAATGGGCGCCGGCGTCCACCATCGCCACGCCGCACGCAATGGCCTCATCCACGTTGGCGAAGCGGCCGCCGTCGGAAAAAGAATCGGGCGTCACATTCAGCACCCCCACGATGGTGGGGGCCCCTGAACGTAGACGCCCGTCAACGGCAAACATCAGCGAAGCGGCTTACGCCTTCTCAGGCTCAGGCAAGCGGCCCGGCAGAAAGCCTGGCTGGGCATCTTTCTTATCTTCTTTGGCTTTCGAGGCCTCCGGAGCCGGCCGCGGCGTGCGTGGCACGGGCGGGCGGTTCAAGGGCTTGCCCAAAAAGATTTGATCGATGTCTGGGCCATCCAAGGTTTCGTACTCGAGCAGCGCCTCGGCCAACGCTTTGAGCTTCTCGATGTGCTCGCCCACAATCGCTTTGGCGCGGTGATAGTTCTCGGTCACGATGCGGCGAACCTCGGCGTCGATCTCAATCGCCGTTTGCTCGCTGTAGTCACGCTGGTCGTTGAAGTCACGACCCAAGAACACCATCTCTTCGCCGCGTCCGAAGTGCAGCGGGCCAAGCTTTTCCGACATGCCCCACTCGCACACCATCTTGCGCGCCAAATCGCTGGCCACCTGAATGTCATTCGAGGCGCCCGTGGTGATTTGCCCGAAGATCAACTCCTCCGCCACGCGACCGCCCATGGCCACGGCGATCTGATCCACCGCGCCTTCTTTCGACAGGTTCAAGCGATCTTCCTCAGGCAGCTGTTGGGTCAACCCCAACGCGCGGCCACGCGGAATGATCGTCACCTTGTGAATCGGGTCGCTTGACGTCACCATCTTGCCGACCAAAGCGTGTCCTGCCTCGTGGTAAGCCGTCACGCGTTTTTCCTTCTCGCTGATGATCAACGAGCGGCGCTCGGGTCCCATGAGGACCTTATCCTTCGCCATTTCGAGATCCCGGTGCGCCACGCGATCTTTATCGGCGCGGGCCGCCAGCAACGCGGCTTCATTCACCAAGTTCTCAAGGTCAGCGCCCGAGAAGCCCGGTGTTCCACGCGCCAACACCTCAAGATCCACGTCGCCGGCCAAAGGCACCTTCTTGGTGTGCACCTTCAAAATGCCGGTGCGGCCTTTAACGTCGGGACGAGGCACGATGATGCGGCGGTCGAAGCGGCCGGGACGCAGCAACGCCGGATCCAAAACGTCGGGACGGTTGGTGGCCGCGATCAAAATGACGCCGTCATTTGATTCGAAGCCATCCATCTCGACCAGCAATTGGTTCAAGGTTTGCTCACGTTCATCGTGACCACCGCCCAAGCCGGCTCCGCGGTGACGCCCCACCGCATCGATCTCGTCGATGAAAATGATGCAAGGTGCGTTCTTCTTGCCTTGTTCAAACAAATCGCGCACGCGGCTTGCGCCCACGCCCACGAACATCTCAACGAAGTCAGATCCGCTGATCGAGAAGAACGGAACGCCGGCTTCACCCGCGATCGCACGCGCCAACAACGTTTTGCCCGTGCCCGGAGGGCCCATCATCAAAACGCCCTTGGGAATGCGGCCACCCAATCGCGTGAACTTCTTTGGATCGCGCAGAAACGCGATGATTTCTTCCACTTCATCGCGGGCCTCTTCAATGCCTGCCACGTCAGAGAAAGTGATCTTGCGTGAGTTTTCGTTCAGCAGCTTCGCGCGAGACTTGCCGAAGCTCATGGCCTTGCCACCGCCCACCTGCAATTGCCGCATGAACAACAAGAACAAGCCCACAAGCACGATCATCGGCAACCACGTGATCACCACTTGCTGCCAGAAACCGCCCTCAGATTCGCGCACAACTTGGTAGCTGATGCCCGACTTGTTCAGCTTATCCAGCAGGCCTTCACCGATGTACCCGGTGGTGTTGAACTTGCTGCCGTCCTTCCCTTCGCCTGCGAACTCGGCGTAGTTGCCGTTCATGCGAACAGTCAACGCTTGGATTTCTTCAGGATGGCTTTCTACCTTCTGCAAGAAGGAGGAGAAACCCATCGGATTTTGCACCGTTCGCTGCCCGAGCAGCTGCCAGACCACGAAAAAGGCCAGGATCAGCATTACCCAGAGCACGAACGTCTTATGGCTTTGACGCACTTAGAGTCCTTTCTAGAACAGCAGGCAAGTATTCTTCTTCGATACGATGCCGTCAACGCGGGGCGGTTGCCAGTCACTTAGGCGAGATCACGAAGTTTTCTGCCTCAACGACCAGGAATGTCTTGGTTTGGGTGGTGGGAGAGGCCGCTTGGGCGGCGCGAAGGTGTGGAACAAACAGGATGTTGTCATCGGCATCTACGAGCACCGGCAAAAGGCCGCGCATACCGCGGGGCACCTTCGCGTCCACCAACAGGTCCTGCAATTTGCGGGAGCCTCGGCCCTTGCGCGGGTGCATGCGATCACCAGCACGCCACGGTCTTACCGTGAGTGGCCATACAATCTTTTCGTGGTCAAAGGCCACGCCTGAACCCGCAGGCGCATCGCCGACTTTAAACTTAACGGCTCCCGCGCCCCACACGAAGTGCAGGTCGGTCTTAACCGCGGCCACGACAAGCGGCTCGGGCGGCGCGGCCGGAGGCGCCAAACGTGGGCGAAAACTGCGTCGCCCATAGGTGACTTCCAGGATCCCACCGGTCACGTCAAAGGCGCTCGTGCCACCCCGCGCGCTGGCCCGTTGAATTTGCCTGGCGGCGCGCCGGCTGACGTGCGGGATCACGCCTGCCGGCGCAGGGCGGCCCGGCAGCGCCTGCGCATCGGCCGCAAGCCCCAATAGAGCTTCGACGAGCCGGGGGTTTTCCCGCGCGAGCAATGGCATCCACTCATGGCGCACCCGCGAACGCGTGTAGCGAACGTTTTCGTTGGAGGGATCGCGCACCGGCGTCACCCCCTGCTGGCCCACGAACGCCTCAATCTCAGAACGGCGGATGTCCAGCAACGGCCGAATGAACACACCTCGGCGGTATGGAATTCCGGCCAAACCTTGGAGTCCAGTGCCACGCACAATGCGGAACAACACTGTTTCGGCCTGATCGTCAGCGCTGTGGCCCAAGGCAACCACGTCGCACCCCTGCTCTGCGGCCGCTTCCAACGCCGCCAAACGTGCGCGGCGGGCGGCGTCCTGCCAAGACACGTGCGCCGTACGCAAGGCCGCCACGTCGACACGCACGACCGCGCACGGCACGCCCCAAGACGCGCTCATGGCGGCCACGCGCGCGGCTTCCGCAGCAGACTCCGCGCGCAAGCCGTGATCCACGCACAGCGCGCGGACTTCGAACCCGAGCCGTGGCGACAGTTTCTGCAGCGCCAGCAGCAGTGCACATGAATCCGGCCCGCCTGAAAGGCCCACCAAAATGCGTTGGCCGGCCTCAATCAGGCGGTGCTGCAGAATGGTTTCAAGAACGCGCGCAAGCACCAGCGGAATCCTGCGCCAGTGTAGCTGACGCACGCGACGTCGTCGTAACGGTCCCGCTCAATTCGCCTTGCGCCGTCCGTCCCACACATCGCCGCCCAAACACTTTTGGCACATGGGGATCAGATTCGATCGCACATCGCGTGCCACATGACGTTGGCTACCGCAGCCCACGCATGTTAACGGCGTGGCCGCCACCAACGCTTCTTCGGCGCGCTCAGGTGAAAGCACGTCGCGGTCGGCCTCAAGATCCAGCGCGCCCAACGAATCGCGCGTGACCATGCCCACCAAGAAAGTGCCGGTGACCACCGGCAAGCAGCTCACAGCGTTCTCTTCCATGATGCCCGTGGCTTCTTCGATCGTGGTTTCAGGGCCGATGCACAGCACGGGCGTTGTCATGCAATCCTCCACCAGCTTTTCTTTGCCGGCGTTGTGCAAATCTCGATCGCACACGATTCCGGTGAGCCCTCCGTCCTCGACCACCAAAAAGTGGCTCACGTGCTTGTCGGACGCCAGCCGCAAGGCTGCGGACACCGCCGTGTCGGGGCTCAGCGTGAACAGGCTCGTTCCCATGATTTCGGCTACACAGCTTTCCAATCGAACCGATTGGCGAGGTGATTTACTCTTGCGCGCTCGACGCATGAAGTCCTCCGGTGTCAGCTGTAAGTCGATGTTGAACGAGTGCTACTTCTATAAGTGTGATGCCGGTTCGCCAGCCGCGCCACCGCAGCGGCATCAGCGGCTCCTGGTCGCCAGCAAAATCAGGCATTTGCTTCTCACAGCGGGGGGCAAGGGCCCCGCACGCACGTCGCTGTCACAGGCCCCTTCCTCCCCCAAGACAGTTGCACCGCGCCGTCGCGATCGGTGCGCAGAATGGGCACGGCGTGCCGCTCGTAACGCCGCAGCACCTCGGCGTGCGGAAACCCGAAGCGGTTGCCGCGCCCGGCAGAGATCACAGCAAGCCTTGGCCCGACGGCGTCGAAAAGTTCCTGCGAAGAGGATGTGCGGCTGCCGTGATGGGGAACCTTCAGCACATCGCTGCGTGGCCACCGCCCCAAGCTGCGTGCGCCTTCGGCCAGCTCGTTCTCGCCCGGTCCTTCCAGATCACCCGCGAAGAAGATCGCGTGCCCCGCAAACGCGAAACGAACGGACAAAGACGCATCGTTGACTGATAAGCCAGCAGGCGCGGCAATATGATCGCCGTCCCACGGACCAAATGGTTCGACGCTCAATCCATCGCGCGTGAATCCATGTGGCTCAACCACGCGCGTGCCGCGCGCTTGCGCTGTTTGCCGCAGGTTGCGAATGAAGGCGCCATCATGTGCGGGCCCTTCGCCGCTGGCTGGCATCCACAGCTCGTCGATCACAAAATTCTGCAGCACCGAAAATAAACCCAACGCGTGGTCAGGGTGCGGGTGTGACAGCACCACAAGGTTGATGTGGCTGATGCCTTGGCGGCGCAAGTAGGGCGTGAGCAACCTTGCTCCCGTGTCGAAGCTTTCGCCCAAGCCGCCGCCGTCAACCACGGCCACAAAACCATGCGGGCCTTGCACAACCGCGCCGTCACCCTGCCCCACATCCAAGAAGGTGACCTGCATCTCCTGACTGTGCTGGTGTCGCCACCAGCGTTGCACCCACGCAAGCATGGCAAACAAACATAGGCCTCCGGCGATCAAGAGCAGCTTGCGCCGCAAACTCGTTTGGGCGATCCAAGCGCCCAGAATCGCGGCCGCTGCGATTGTGAGGGCCGCTGTGCCCCACGCGCCCAACGCATTGACGTGCCACACAGGCGCGCCGTGCGCGAACCGCGACGCCACCCAAAGCGTGGCGTCCGCGCCCACGCTGGCGGGCCACAACATCACCCTGGCCAAGGCAGGCACCGCAGCGGCAAGTGCGGCACCCAGGAGCCCCAGCGGCACCACCACCAGTTCCACCAAAGGCGTAAGGATGAGGTTTCCCAAGGGCGCCGCGGGCGTCACTTCCCCGAAGTGAAATGCCACCAATGGCGCCGTGACGAGCCCCGCAGCCATCGTGGCCGCCATGGCCTTGCCAAACCACACCCAAACGCGGCGCCACCAACCCCCTTCGGCGGCGGCTTTCGGACCAAGGCGACCAGCGAACGCCGCCAGCCCACATACGGAAAGCACAGAGAGTTGAAATGATACGTCCAACAGCCAAAACGGCGATTGCGCCACAACCACCAGCGTCGCGAACGCCAAGCTGGCAGACAACGCGGGGGCGCGCCGAACCGCATACGCTGCAAACAAACATGCGGCCATCAGCGCCGAGCGCCACGTGGCCACCGCTTCGCCCGTAACCAACGTGTAGAACAAAACCGCGGGTATCGACAACGCCGCGGCCCAGGGACGCACCCTCACCACAGTGGCAACGTGCAGCGACCGCAACAGCAGCCAACGCAGCCCCACAAAGAACAAAGCCGCCACGGCCGCCAAGTGCAGCCCCGACACCGAAAGAGCGTGCGTGGCGCCCGCCGCTTTAAAACCGAGTTCCACGTCGGCCGACACAGCGGCGCGCTCGCCCAAAACGGTGGCGCGCAAGAACGCCGCTCGATCTAGGGGCAACGCCGCAAACGAATGTGAAAGCGCCTGCCGAAAACGCGCCGCCAATCTCCACGGCCATAGGCGCGACGCATGCGAGCGCACGCTCACACGCGTGGCGCGGATCGAGCCTACGGCCGCCTTGAGTGCCACCTGCGGCCAGCCGGGGCCGGCACCCGGGTTAAAAAAGCCAAAAGGCGGCTGCCACAGCCCGCACACCTGCACCTGGTCCCCCTCTTCCACGGTCAAACCTTCATCCGGGGCCCGAACCCAGAAGACGTTGAGCTGGATCTGTGCTTGGCCCCACGCCGCCTTCGGCACATGGCCATCCACACGAAATCGTTGTGTCGACGGCGCAAACCGATCACCACCGTCATCCTCCGCTGTGGCTTCGCCCACGTTAAACGCCCGCCCCTGCACGCACAGCGGCGTGCCCGGCGTCGTGGCATTCAGACCCGCTTCCAAGCCACGAGCCGCCACGACCTGCCACACCGCCCAGCCCTGCCCCGCGAGCCCCAACAGAGCCGCCAGCGCCAAGATCCAGACGCGACGACGACCGAACCAGACACAGCAAGCCACCAAACCTGCCGCACAGGCCCACCACCACACGACGGTGCCCGCCACGCCCACGAGCGCCCCGAAGACAAAACCACAAACCAGAACAGCTAACCGCACGCGTGGTTTTCGGCAACCGCCGCCAAAGGTTGCGCCCGGTCACACAGAAATCGTCGCGGCGTGTGGGACCTCGGCAGCGGCAAGCGGCTTTCGTGGTCGCACAGCAAAGCGGCTGCTAAGGTCAGTCGTCGTTTTGGGCTCTTTACGGGCCATGCCGTTTTCCTCTGTTCGGCCCCATGTCCACGACCACCAGCGCAGAAGGCATCGTCAGCCAGCAATTCGTTGTGCCGTATTCGTTCACGGTGGCATTCACGCGCGACGTGTTTTCGTCGCTGAACCCCCTGTTGGTGAACACGCTGGCCCAGCGGGAGCCGCAACGGCGCCACAAGGTGTTTGTGGTGCTTGATGCTCACGTCCAGCAGGCGTGGCCCCAGATGCAAGAGCGCATCGCGCAGTACTTCTCGGCCCACGCGCACGCGCTTCATCTTGTCGCCGCACCTTTGATGGTGCCCGGCGGCGAAATCGCCAAGAACGATCCCCAGGTTCTCAAAACCTTGCTCGATGCCTTTGCCCAGGCCCACCTCGACCGGCAATCGTTTGTGGTCATGATCGGCGGCGGCGCCGTGTTGGACGTTGCCGGGTATGCGGCAGCCATCACGCACCGGGGTTTGCGCGTGGTGCGGCTGCCCACCACGGTGCTGGGGCAAAACGATTCGGGTGTGGGCGTCAAGAACGGCGTCAACGCGTATGGCGCCAAGAATTTTTGGGGCACCTTCGCCCCACCATTCGCCGTGATTAATGATTTTGATCTGCTGGCCCGCCTGCCCGCGCGAGAGCGCATCGCGGGTTACGCCGAGGCAATCAAGGTGGCGCTTATCCGCGACGTCACATTCTTCCATTGGCTCGAATCCAACGCGCCCGCACTGGCCGCCGGCGATCCCGAGCCGTTGGCGCAACTGGTGAGGCGGGCGGCCGAGCTGCACCTGCGGCACATCGCCACCGCCGGCGACCCATTTGAACAAGGCAGCGCCCGCCCCTTAGACTTCGGGCATTGGTCGGCGCACAAGCTGGAAAGCCTCACCCATCATGAATTACGCCACGGAGAGGCTGTGGCGTTGGGGATGTTACTCGACACGCGTTACTCCGTTTTGTGCGGCCAGCTCACCGAAGCCGCGTTCGATCGGGTGGCGCATTTGATTGCCGCCGTGGGACTGCCCACGTGGCACCCCGCGCTCGGGCAAACCACCGCGCAAGGGCAGTTAGCGGTGTTGGCTGGGCTGGAAGAGTTTCGCGAACACCTCGGTGGTGAGCTCACTGTCACCCTGCTCACCGCGCTGGGACGAGGCGAAGAAACGCACACCATAGAAGCCGCCCTGGTGGAGCAGGCCATCGTCGATGTGCGGCGCTGGCACGAGAACCACACGGTCACTGACACAAAGCGATCTTCGTTCCCGCCTGCAATTTGAGTAGAGTAAGCATACATGAAGCTGCAGGCCCAAAGCGTCCGCGGGCGCCCCGTGCACCTTACCTATTGCACGAACATCCACCCGGGCGAATCGTGGCCTGAAGTTTTCGCCAACGTCGACAGCCACGTCAAAGCTGTGAAACAGCGCGCGTGTCCCACGCAGCCGATGGGCGTGGGTCTGCGGCTCTCTCATGCAGCCACCCAGGCGCTGGTTGCGGCACCGGATGAATTGATCAAGTTCCGGTCTTACTTGGAAGCGAACGAGCTTTACGTCTTTACGCTCAATGGCTTTCCCTATGGGCCCTTTCATGGCCAGCCGGTAAAGGAAGCGGTTTATCGCCCCGATTGGTTGGAGCCCGAACGCGTTCACTACACGCAGGAGCTGGCGGGCGTGCTGGCGGTGTTGTTGCCCGATCGGTCCACGCCGTGGGGCAACCGCATCGGCCCTCTTGATGGTTCAATCAGCACCGTGCCCGGCTGTTTCCGCGGCCGCGCCGCCGCCGATGGCCACGCGTTTGCCACGATGGCCGAGAACCTGCGGGTGGCCGCCGCCACCTTGGTGGGGATCCGCAACGATGGCGGGCCAACCATTGGCCTCGCGCTCGAGCCAGAGCCGCATTGTGTGTTCGAAACCACCGCCGAAATGGTCGGCTTCTTCGAGCGCTTTTTGTACAGCGAAAAAAGCGCGCTCCGTTTTGCTGAGCTGACGGGGCTCGATCGCGTTGCCGCCGCCGAAGCCTTGCGACGCCACCTTGGCATCTGCCTTGACGCGTGCCACGCGGCCGTTGAATACGAAAACCCAGAGGAAACCCTCACCCTGCTGCGCCAAAGCGGCGTGCCCGTATTTAAAGTGCAGATCAGTGCTGGCCTGCGCTTGCCCGGACCCACGCCGCGCGCGTTGGCCGCTCTGCAACCCTTCGTTGAAGGTGTGTACCTGCATCAAACAGTCGTTCGCCGCGGCGAAGCGTTGGTGCGCCATCTCGATCTGCCCGATGCTCTGATCGCCGCAGGGTTGGGCGACATTGGGGACGAGTGGCGCATTCACTTTCACGTGCCCGTATGGAGCGATCGTTTCTCCGATAGCTTCACACGTTTTGAAAGCACCTCCGACTTCCTGCGGGAGTTGTTGGCTTTGCTCGCCAAGGAGCCAATCACGCCGCACCTGGAAGTGGAGACGTACACCTGGGATGTTCTGCCAGCCGAACTGCGCACCTTCGCGATTGACGAGGCCATCGCGCGCGAATTGCAATGGACGTTGCAAGCGCTTGGCCAGCCCACGCCATGAGCCTCACGCTTAAAACGGCGCTCAAGCTTGGCCGCGTGTCGAACGTGCCCACCGTGTGGACCAATGTGGCCGCGGGCCTCGCCTTATCGGGAGCGCCGTTTTCGTTCACGCTATTTGCGCTGCTGTCGTTCGCCATGAGCGCCCAATACATCGGCGGCATGTATTTGAATGACGCCTTCGACGCGCGTTGGGATCGCGAGCACCGCCCCGATCGTCCCATCGTGACGGGGCAAGTCTCTGCCCGCACCGTCTTCACCATCGGATTTGCTCTACTCGGTGCCGGCGTTCTGGTGGTCGCTGCAGCGGCGGCGTTGCACATGTTGCCTTGGCTCGCGGCGCTTGCCGCTCTCGCCCTCGCTGGACTCATCGTCTATTACGATCTTCATCACAAAGCGAATCCATTTGGACCTGTGGTGATGGGCCTGTGCCGCGTGGGCGTCTATATGGTGGCCGGGTTCGCGACGGGACACCCCACCACAGAGCTCTACGTTGGCGCCGCCTTGTTGCTCGGCCATCTCATCGGCCTCACATACATCGCAAAGCACGAGACGCGCGGCCGCGTTTATCGATTGTGGCCGCTTGCCTTTTTCATACCAAGCTTGTTATGGGGTGCGTTCTTGCCGCCACCGTGGTTGCTCGCAGGTGCGCTTTATTTCGCGTACACCCTTCGTGCTGGCATCGCGCCCGCGCTTGGCTGGGGGGCCAAGGGTAAACCGAACCCATCGAAAGCTGTGCCTGCCTTGATCGCGGCGATCAGTTTGTTGGACGCCATGTTCGTGAGCGACACGCGCAACTATGCGGCGGTCGGCGCCTGTTTCGCCGCCTTTGCACTCACACGCTTTTGGCAGCGCCACGTGCCCGGCACCTAGGCCGCGCCGAACACATGCTGCAAAAGCACATCACGCACATCGGTGGCAGCAAGCTGTGAGCCCGCGGGCAACGTGTCCGGTCGGTTCGAGATAAACAACGGCCCCGCTGCCGGATCGTCTGTGACCCGGCCATGTGAACCCTTCACCAAGCTGGTATCCAGAGGGATGACGTTTAACAAAGATCGAAAGCCGATCTTACGCTTGAGCAGCGTCATGCCGATCTTCAGTTTTGGTGCGCTTAGCTGTGGATCCAGAAACAGTTCCACCGGGTCGTATCCGGGCTTGCGGTGAATGTCCACCGTGCGCGCGTAGTCAGGCGCTTTGTCATCGTCCAGCCAAAAATAATAGGCGAACCAACGATCGGCACGGCTCACCACCACGATGTCGCCGGCGCGCTCGTGGTCCAATCCATGGGTGCGTTTTTCGTCTCCCAACCAAACACGCTCCACCCCGTCGAGCCCACGCAGCAAAGCCGCCACCTCCGCCACACGCTCGGGCCGCTTCACATACACGTGTGCAACTTGGTGATCCACAACGGCGAACGCCTCGGACGCGCCAGCGTCCAACTGCTCACCCATTTTCTCAGGGCGCACAACCAAAAGTCCCGCGCGGCGCAACGCCTGGTTGATCATCACCGCACCGCTGACCTCCGTGATGCCGTATTCCGACAACGCCACCACAGCCATGCCAGCCCGTTCGGCTTGTTCGATCAATTCGCCCGCCAAAGCATCCACCGCGGCCACCGAAGCAGGGATGCGGGGGTGGTTCGGCCCCAGTTTCTGCAGATCGTAATCAAGGTGTGGCAAGTAAACGAAGGTCAGGGTTGGGCTGTACTTTTGCAGCACAAACGCCGAGGCGCGCGCGATCCACTGTGAACATTGAATGTCTGCGGCCGGCCCCCAGAATTTGAAGAGCGGAAAGATCCCGAACTTGTCCGTGAGTTCATCGCGCAACGAAGGTGGCCAGCTGTAAGCGTCGGGCAGCTTGCGCCCGTCGGCTGGGTACTGTGGGCGCGGGGTCACGGAAAGATCGGCGCTGCTGTACATGTTGTACCACCAGAACATATTGGCGCTGGTGAACGCGGCGTTGCGGGCCTTGGCGATGTCCCACACCTTCGGTCCTTGCACCAGATGGTTCGATTGCCGCCACAACCACACTTCCGCCAGATCGCGGAAGTACCAGCCGTTGCCCACGATGCCGTGGCGGCTCGGCAACTCGCCCGTCAAGAGAGTGGACTGCACCGAACACGTCACCGCGGGTGTGATCGTGGCCAGATCGCGCACCCCTCCACGCGCAGCCAACGCCGACAGCGCTGGCGCGTGCGCGAGCAACGCCCGCGCCATGCCCACAACATTCAACACCAGCGTCGGCTGCATGATTAGCCGTTCGATTTATCCACGCGCGGCGCTTGCCCGCGCAGCACAGAATTGCCCTCCCACAGGTTGCGCTGATCCACCACCAAATCGTTGCCCACGTCTTCCAAATCCAAGCGGCCACTTTGGGCAAAGAAGCGAACCGGGTTGTCCCACAGCACCTTAGAAATGATGACGTCGTCGAAACCGGCCGCCTTCATTCCCGCCGCCGTTTTCGGCACCTTCAACGGATCGCTTACGCCCCAGTCAGCGGCGCTGTTAACGATCATCTTATCCGCGCCGTATTGCTTTACCAAAGCCACCATGCGTGTCTCATCCATCTTCGTGTTTGGATAGATCGAGTGACCGGCCCAACATCCTGATTCAAGCACCATCGGCAATGTTTCTTCGTTGTTGTGATCGATGAGCGTGAGCTCAGGCGGAAACTTCAACTCTTTGACGAGTTCAATCGTGCGCTCAGTGCCGCGCTTCTTATCACGATGGGGCGTATGAATGAGGATCGGCAACTCGTATTCGCGCGCCAGTTCGATCTGCGTTTTGAAGATCTGGTGTTCAACCTCGTTTTGCTCGTCGTAGCCGATCTCTCCCACCGCCACCACGCCGTCCTTTTCAAGATAGCGGTGCAAAAGCTCGATCACGCCGCCCGACACGCGCGGCTCGTTGGCTTCTTTGGGGTTGAGGCCCATGGTGCAAAAGTGACGAATGCCAAACTGCTGCGAACGAAACCGCTCCCAGCCCAGCAGCGACAAAAAATAGTCTTCAAACGTGCCCACGTGCGTGCGCGGCTGCCCCACCCAGAACGCCGGCTCAACGATGGCGGCGATGCCCGCCTTGGCCATGGCCTCATAGTCGTCGGTGGTGCGCGAGGTCATGTGAATGTGCGGATCGAAAAGTTTCATGACGAAAGGCTTCCTTGTTCAAGCATGGCCAGGTCGTTTGAGATAGCGCGGCCCGCGGCCCGGCGCTCGCGTCCATAGTCGCGGGACATACGAACCAGATCATCGTTCATGCGCCCCTGCAGTCCCACGATTCGCAGCAAGGGCAATCCGTTGAACAGCGCCTTCATCGTCATTTGGTTGAGCGCGTCCGTTGAAAAATGCTGCGCCGGAAAAGGGTTGTCGCAGGTGATGGCTTCGACGATCGACATGGCGTTGGATCGCGCCCCCTCCGCGGCAATGGCCACATACGACGAGGGCTGCGGCAAGAACGCCAACGCGCGCAGCACGGCCTGCTTTTCCTCCAGATCGCCGGTGCGGTACGCTTCCTCCACCAGGCCGATGAGCTCTTGATCCGCAACCCGCCCCGGTAGTCCC
Organism: Deltaproteobacteria bacterium; assembly: GCA_033763315.1. Lineage (GTDB taxonomy): Bacteria > Myxococcota_A > Polyangia > Fen-1088 > Fen-1088 > JAGTJU01. The sequence goes on along the minus strand of JANRKS010000009.1, from coordinate 325,589 downwards.
AACAACAAGCCCACTCGCCCCAACTCTGCCCACGGCCGTCCCGCCACGATCAAGCCATGCGCGGCCAGGCGCGGCACCTCAGGCAGATCCCCTGCCACCTCGCTGCGTCCCAGCCGGCGGCCCGCGCCTGAAAAAGCGCCTAAGAAGCGCAAGCGTTCCACGGGCCCCTTGGTTGCGCTTTGCCACCACGCGCGCAGCGGATCGGCGAGACGCGCCGACACCAAAGCGTTAACGATTTCAAATAAAATCACCCGCGCATCTTACCCGATCTGGCTGGGCGATCGGGGCTGATGCGCGGGTGTGATCCACCACTTTTTGTGTGGCGTGTGCCGTGGCTTACGCCGCGTTGATTTTCTGCATGGCCTTGCGCATCTTGCCCAAGGCCTGCTCTTGCAGCTGGCGCACACGCTCGCGCGACAAGTGATACTCATCACCAATCTCTTTGAGCGTCTGCTCCTTATCGTTCATCAAGCCGAAGCGCTTGCGCAAAATGTCCGCCTCGATGGGCTTGAGCGATCCCAACACCTTCAGCATCTCGCGGTGGGTTTCCCCCACAATGATCTGTTCGGGCGCCGTGACCTCATCTTCGTCCGAAACCAGGATGTCAATGAGCTTACGGCCATCTTCATCTGAAATCGGTCGATCAAGCGACACGGGTGATTCGTTGAGGAACCCTCGCATCTTTTCCAATTTGTCGGGCTCGATCCCCGTCGCCGCCGACAGCTCTTCGTTGGTCGCCGGTCGCTCAAGCTTGCTTTGCAGTTCGCGCTCGCTCTTGGCGATGCGGTGATACGCATCGATCATGTGCACCGGCAGACGAACGGCACGCCCCTTGTCAGCCAAGGCGCGGCTAATCGCGTGTCGAATCCACCAGCTGGCGTAGGTCGAGAAGCGAAAGCCACGACGATAGTCGTAACGCTCCACGGCCTTCATCAAGCCGATGTTGCCCTCTTGAATTAAGTCGGCTAAAGGCAAGCGGCCATGGTTAAACCGGCGGGCAATTGAAACAACCAACCGCAGGTTTGCACGCACGAACGCGTTCTTCGCCGACTTAATCGCCACCGTTTTTGCAACCGCCGCGTTTGCGAATTCATTGAAGGCGGGGCTTGTGGCCTCAAAACCGGGCGCGCCGTCACCCGTGACGCCACGACGGGCTTTGTGGATCTCCGCCATCACGGCATCGACAAACAAGCGATCGATGTCCACCTCGCGCAGTTTGCTCGAGACTTCATCAACCACGCCGTCGAACTGCTTTCGAGCGGCAGGCTTCGCTTTGCCGCCCAGTTTTGCGAACGCCACCTTGTATTGCTCAAGTGGCTCGTACGCCTTGCCCATCGTGCGTTCCACAACGCTCGCCACATGCATGGCCCCGGGCAAGTACGACAGCAGCATCGTCCAAAGCTCAATCTCCAGCGCTTCAATCTCACGCGCCGAATCGAACTCCTGCTCTGGGCGCAGAACGTCCAGGTCAGCCATGTTCTTGAAGTACATGGCCAAGAAGCTCTGCGCCTCGTCGTCTTTGTTGGCCTTGACCGGCGCCTCTTCGACGTCGGCCAGCTGCAGTTCAGCCTCGGGCAAGTCGCCCAAAGGACCTTCCAACGCCGGCTCCAGGCCAAAGTCCTCCACGGGCTCAGCCTCGCCGCCCGGCGCCACGTCCATCAACATCGCGTCCTCGTCGAGAGCCTCGGCCGGAACCGCGGCCTCAACGTCGACAGGGGCTGACACAAGGTCGTCCTTGCGGCGTCGGCGCGTTTTTCCTCGCGAAGACGCAAGCTCGCCCTTGCGTCCTGCCGTGGGTGCGGCCATACCAAGGACAGCGGGTTCGCTGCCCGCAGAAGCTTCACCAGAGCGCTTACCTGTCACCGACTTGCTGGCCAGATGGCTGGCCGCGTTCGAGGTTGTATTGGCCGGGCCCGTCAATGTCTTGCCGGGTTCCCGGGACTTCTTGCTCATCGAGCTGCTTGTCTTCGCCATGATGACGACCCTTTCGCTAAGCTTCGCGCTCTTTGCTTTCACGTTGATATTACGCGCGTCGACCGTAGATTATTCCCGCCGCCTCGCCCCCCGCCCTTTTCTGATGCTCGAAATAGATCATCGGTCGCATGGCTTGTGGTATTTAGACTTCGTAAGCAAGAAGACACTGAATTCGTGTCGATAAAATACGTAAGGCACACCAATACCCGTAGGTGCCATTCGTGCAACAACGCAGCTAAGTCCGCTTACTGACGTGGCTTTTCGCAGAGCATCAGCAGGTTGCGCGAGGTGGCTCCAAAAAAGTGCCCCCGGGTCGCCAAACTGCCCGAGACTTCCGTTACACGGAAGCCTGCTTGCCGAAACAACCGCCCCAGCTCGTGCAAGCTGTAGGCGCGAATCGAAATATCCTGTTCAATCTGGCGGCCGTCCTGGAACACCACGGACCGCCGCACGGAGATGCGGCTGGTGTTGAAGCTGAAGTCGACTTCCTCCAACACCACGCAACCGTCCCCTTCCCACCACACGCGGGTGGGCAGGTCAGTCACAATGTAATCGCGGTTGATGGCGTCGATAAGCAGGCGGCCCCCCGGCTTCAACCCCTTGAAAATGCCCTGCGCCACCTTGAGGTTCGTCTCCTCGTCGAAGTAGCCGAACGAGGTCATCATGCAGCACGCGCCGTCGAACTGGTTGTCGAACGACATCTCCCGCATGTCCGCGTGAACGAAATTCACCGACAGCGCTCGGCGCTGTGATTCATCGGCGGCGCGAATGAGCAACGGCAAAGACAGATCGATGCCAGTCACCTTGAGTCCGCGCTGGGCCAGCTCGATCGAATGCCGGCCATAGCCGCACGCCACATCCAAAATCTCGCCGCCTTCAGGCGGTTCGAGTGAAGCCTTGATGAAATTCACCTCTCGCAGCGTTTGTTCTGCCGTCATGAACGGCAGCGTGCGCAGGTAGTCTTCGTCGAAAACTTCTTCGTACCAAGGCTTGGTTCGCTTGCGCCGAGGGCGTGCGGCCAAGGGCTCGGCCCACGTCTCGGACGCCGGGTCGGATGACGGCACCACGGGCGCCACCGGCAAAGGCGGCATCACCGGGCGGCTTCGGGAAGGCGGTGCGGTGGCGGGCACAGGTGGCGGTGTGATGGACGTCGAGGCTGCGGCGTCCTCGACCAATTCCACCTCGTCCGACACTGATTCTTCCATGGCTTGAGCGAATGCGGGCGCCACAGACGCAGTGATCCGCGGCGGCGGCACAATCGGCGTGGCCACGTTTTGCCGGCTTTCGGCCGACAGGCGCACAGGTTCACGAACGGGCGGCGGCGTTATCGAACCGCTATTTGCTTGCTGCGCTTGCGCGGCCTCAACCAAATCATCAACCTCTGCAAGTTCGATTTCGCCCGTGGCAAGGTCTTCCGCTTCATCGAGCGGCAAAGGCGACGTGGGCGTTTCAACTAAAGGGGGAAGCTCGGGGCCTTCGGGCGATGAGCCAACGGCGTTCTCGACAGAGAACACAGATACATCGACGGTGGGCAACGTATCCACGTGATCGTGCGCCACAGGCGTTTCGCCCACGGCCAATTCGCGCCCCGGAGGAGCGCCCACGTCCCATTCCTCGGTGTTGTCAGCTTCGCGCGGAATTTCTCCCATCGCTGCCGCACCGTCGTTTTGATCGTGAATTGCCACAGGAAGTGGGGTTGGGGTCGTGTTGTCGAGTTTCGACATGCGGTGGTATTCAGCGAGCGAGGCGGCCTACGCGCTCACCCATTCGAATGGGTTTCGCGGCCTCGGTGGGTTCTAGGATAACCCGACCGGGCTCAAACAGGATAATTGCGGTTGAGCCCAAGTGAAAGATCCCAACTTCATCGCCTTTGCCAAGGTGTGGGGGCGTCGCAAAGACTTTGGTGAGCACTTGCCCCGCAGGTGCGTTTTTGTGGGTTTGAACCTCAGGGTCATACGCCGCTGTCACGTGTCCCACGCCAACGGCGGCCACCATCACAACAGCGAACGTGCCGACATCGCCTTCAAACACCGACACGAAGCGTTCGTTGCGAGCAAACAAATCGGGTTCACGTCGCACCGTCGCTTCGTTGACAGGAAAGAGCTGCCCGGGCACGTGATGCCAGCATAGAACGGAACCAGCGGCAGGCGTATGAACGCGGTGGTAATCGCGCGGCGATAAATAGGTGACAGCGAAGGCGCCACCCACGAATTTCTTGGCCAAGGCTTCGTCCGTCAGGAGGGCCGCGGTGGTCAGCGCAATGTTCTTCGCCTCAATGGTACCGGTGGCGGAGACCAACCCGGTGGCCACAATCTTGCCATCGGCAGGAGACACGATCGACGCCGGATCCGGATCGATGGGTCGCACCCCTGGCTTCAATTTGCGCGTAAAGAACTCGTTGACCGAAGGATAGGCCAACAACGGCAGTTCAGCTTCGCTGACGTCGATCTTGTATTTCGCGACAAAGGTTTCGAGCACGCGGCTATGCAAACCTTTGGGCACGTTCACTGACGCCCACCAGCCGATGAAATCCGATAACGTCCGTTGCGGGGTGAGCCGCCAAAGGTGGCGAGCGAGGCGATCTCTGAAAGGAAGCGAAGTCATAAGCCACCGTCAACATAGTGTCCGGCATCGCGGGGGTCAAAAGCGATGGCCACCGGATTTCGCGCACAAAGAAAAAGCCGCAGGTATCGGACGCCTCCGGTGAAGGCTCCCGCGCCTGCGGCAGTTCTATCGACCTCACAACTGACACCCCGCCGAAACGGAGCGCAAAGGAGGGGCTTGTTAAAGTGCTTCTTCGCCGCGCTCGCCTGTGCGAATGCGGATAACTTCTTCAACGGGGGTGACGAAGATCTTGCCATCGCCGATGTGGCCTGTGCGCGCCACCGAGGTCAACGCCTCAACGATGTCCTTGACCATGTCGTCCTTAGCGACGATCTGAACACGGACTTTGGGCACAAAGTCTACGACGTATGCCGAGCCGCGATAAACCTCGCGCTTACCGCCTGTACGCCCGAAACCTTTGACCTCGGAGACGGTCATGCCCTGCACACCGATCTCGCGCAACCTGTCTTTGACGTCGTCCAACTTGAATGGCTTGATGACCGCTTCGATTTTTTTCATGGTTTCACCCTTCGCCTTGCAGACTAACCCGCGATTGTTTCCAGTGCATTTCTAAACAGTAAACATTGGGTTTAATCACATTCCTCTGTGATTTCAATGACCTACGAAACACGTGACATTCGTTTGTAACGGACCGGAGGCGTAACGGGCGTCGCGGCGCCCGGGGGCGCTTTGGCGCTGGCCCGTTGTCGCCTCGTAACAGTGCGTTCATTTGTGCCCGGATATTCGATACTTATAGACAAAAGCGGGGACCTAACGCTACTGTAACCGTGCGTGCCGCCCAAGTGAGGCCCGGGTCACCCCGGTAACCGAATGCAGGCGGGTGGGATCAAAACAACTGCCCTGATTTCAATTTGTTGCAGCTATCACTTAGCCGTGTTACTCGAGCTGTGTTACTGAGCGAAAGTCGTTAGGGGAACATCGAGGCAATTGCATGGATTTGATGTTCGAAGACGAGGCCGACGAGGTCGGGTCTGACGTCGAGGGGTACTGCACAAAGTGCAAGGCCGACACGACGCATGTCGTAATCTCCAAGTACGAAGACGAGATTCGCCGCGTGCAGTGCAACGTGTGCGGAGACGTCCACTCGTTCCGTAAACCGCGGGGCGAAAGCGAGGACGACGTGCCCGAGCCAGTCTCGGCACGCAAGCGTGCTTTGATGAAGAAGCCCACGTGGGAAGAATTCTTCGCGAAGCACCGGGCCAGCGCAGCGAAGCCATACCAGTTCCGGCAGGAGTACTCGGAACAGGCCATGGTCGAACACCCGAAGTTTGGGGTGGGTTTCGTCTCTGAGGTGGTCTCAAACAGCAAGGTGGAGATCACCTTCAAAGACGGACGTCGCATCTTGGTGCACAACCGAGGCGACATTCCAGGCCTGCCCACCGGAGATGGCACCCCCACGAGCGAAGCGCCTGCGAAGGCGAAAGCCGTGGCCAAGCAAGATTCGAGAAGTGACTCGAAAAATGACTCGAAGGCGGACAGCAAGCCAGACGCGAAGGCTGGCAAGAACGGCAAGGCCGTCAAAGCTGATCCCGAGCCAGTGGCGGCGAAACCTGCAGCGGGCAAGGCGGCGCCTGCCGTTGGCAAAAAGCCGGAAATGAAGGCCGAAGCGCCCGAGGCGAAACCGGAAGTGAAGGCGAAGGCCGACGGCAAAAAGCCAGAAGCGCCCAAAGCCGAGCCCAAGAAGGCTGACGCCGCGAAGCCTGAAGCAAAAAAGCCGGAGCCCAAGAAGGCTTCGAAGGCAGACGCCGACGTGCCGTCCGTCGCCAAGCCTGTGGGCAAGACGGAAACGAAAAAGGTCGAGGCGCCAAAGGCAGAGGCCAAGCCCGAAAAGGCGAAGCCCACGAAGGCCGAATCCCCCAAGCCGGCAAAGGTGGAGGTGAAGGCCGAGCCGAAAAAGGCGCCGGCCAAGGCCGATGCGCCTCAAGCGAAGAAGCCCGCCGGCAAAGCGCTTGAGGCCCCCAAGCCCACAAAAACTCCGGCAAAGGCGGAACCTGCCAAGGCGCCCGCCAAGCCAGAAAAGGCCCCTGCCGCTAAGCCAGCGGAGGCTAAGGCGAAGCCAGCAACGAAGGCCCCTACCCCCGCAGCTAAGCCTGCGCCCGGAGGAGCAGCAAAGGCCGGTGCCGCTAAGGCTGCGCCGCCCCCGAAGGCGGCACCCACGGCCAAGGCAACACCCGCCCCCAAGGCGGCTGCTGCGAAAAGTGCGCCAGCCGCTAAGGCAGCGCCTGCGAAGGCCGCGGCGGCTGTCAAAGCCCCCCCCGGAAAACCGCCCGCCAAAGCGGCACCTGCCAAACCCGCCGCGAAACCGGCTCCAAAGCCGGCTGCCAAAGCGGCGCCCAAACCCGCTCCCAAGCGCAAGTAATCGCTGGGTGCCACGTGCTTCGACGAACCCCGAGCCCAACGGCTTGGGGTTTTCTTTTGTGCTCACCGCAGCGGCGGCGCGCGCTAACGAACGACCAGGACGTAAATATCGTAGAGCGCGTGTGTGTAAACGGCGACGGCGAAGCCGCGATACCAAAACAACAGCGCAAAGAAAATGCCAGCCAACGTGCGAAAGGTGAAGACGCCCAACGACAGCGGATCGCCGTAGGGTGGAATGTGGTGCATGGCCGAAAAGGCCAACGAGGAGAACAAAAGCCCGCCCAACACAGCCATCCACCGCCGCAGGCCCAGGACCCTTTCCGCGATCACGACGCTGAGGGTGAGGAGCCCAAGGCGAAAGACGGTCTCTTCGTAAAGCCCCGCGCCGATAGACATGATGAAACGCGTGACGATCGATTGTTCAGGCAGCGGCGCGGGTCCTGCGAGGCGCGGTGAGATCCCCATCAGCTCGGTCATGACGAACACGATCAGAGAGCCCATGGTGAGCGCGTAGACCATGCTTTCCAGAACCACAGGCAGAACAACGCGCTTGTCGAACTTCTGCTTTCGGCCCAGCGTCAGCACGGCGACCATCAAGGCGGCCGCCACGCCGAACACGAACGCAAGGTAGCCGGTGGTTGATAACTGCAGGTTGTGCAGCAGCAAGATGGTGACGAAGTCGGCGCCGTTGAGCAGTGGACGCGTGTAAAGAACGCCCAGCTGGTAGATCACAAACAGCGGGCAAACGAGGACGAGGTTGGTAAGGAGGTTGCGCCGGCTGGCGTCGAAAAACCCCATGGTGTGAACCATAGGGGCGAACCCCACCCGACGCCAGTTAATGGACGCGTCAGTTGCGCGCGGCCCGGCCTGCAGCCGAGGCGGCCTTTGTCTCCGGTGGCACGACGTCCTTCGGCTTCACGGCAGCCAACACTTCACGCTCGTTGACCAAGTACTTCTTGGCGACGCGTTTGACCTCGGCCAGCGTGACCTTATGAACGCGCTCGGCCCACTTCTTATACGCGCTCCACCCTTCGCCATAGGCCTCGTGGAATGCGAGCGCCGCCGCCAACGCGCCCTTGCGCTGCAAACCAATGGCGTGGGTGCCGATGAGATAACGTTGAGCCCGATCCAATTCTTCAGCTGTGATGCCATCGCTAGTCACGTTGGCAAGCTCGGTGCGGACGGTTTGCAGAGCGAGATCAAGCTTGTCTGGACTTGCCGCCAAATAAACCGCGAAGTAACCCGGGTCGATGCCCTCAAGCGAAAACGCGCTCACGCGGTAAACCAAACCACGCCGCTCGCGCAGCTCTTCGAACAAACGCCCCCCCTGCCCGGCCAAAACGTAGCTGAGAACTTCAAGCGCAAACCGGTCCGGGTTCCCAAGCGACGTGCCTGGATACCCTAGAATCACGTGTGCCTGCTCTCTCTCTCGGAACTGAAACGATTGCTTGGGGCCCTCCGATTCAGGCTCAGGTGCAATCTTCGGTGCCTCAGGCTCGGCTTGCACGGCGCTGCTGAATAGCTCGGAAAAACGCGCCGCCACCTCGGCTGGGCTGGCGTCACCCACGATGGCGATCGTCAACGCGGAAGGCGTGTAGTGCTTGCGGAAATGAATCAGCAAACGTCGGCGTGACAAGCCCGACACGGAATCAGTCGTGCCAATGACATCCAGACGATAGGGATGAGAACGCCACATCTGCGCATGAAACAAACGGAAGGCCGCATGTCCCAGGTTGTCGTCTTGCGCGCGAATGTCGTCGAGGATGATCTTGCGCTCTTTTTCGATCTCACCCTCAGGAAACGCGGCGTTCAGCAAGCAGTCAGCAAACAATTCGGAACCTTGTTCCCAATTGCGCGACAAAAACTCAGCCTGCACGCCAACGCTGTTGCGTCCCGCGTAACCTGAAAGGCTGCCCGCCAGACTTTCGACCTCGGTCATGATCTGTTCGGCCGAACGCGTTCGTGTGCCCCGCGTGAGTAGCTGCCCAATCATGTTTGAAATGCCGTTGTTCTTCTCGTCCTCGTAGCGCAAGCCGCCGAGCCACATGGCACGCATGGCGACGATGGGCACCGATGGGTCCTGCATGACGATCAACTTGGCGCCCCCAGGCAGCGTTTGCACCAGCACGTTGTCGCGTGAGTTGGCGGCAGCGCCCTGGCCCTTGGTGCGTTTGTCGGCACGCTGTTCAACCCCAAGCGCGATCTTCGCCAGGTGTTCGCGGATGGCTTTGACGTCGGTCGCCACTTTGGGCTTCACCTTCTCAGGCACCTGCGCCACCAAGGTCATGTGTTCGGCGCGCAGGTATTTGTTCGCGACTTTGCGCAGATCCTCGGGCCCGAGGCCACGCACGCGCGACAGATACCAAGACTCATAGTGAACGTCATCAACGATGGTTGCGTAGTAGCCGAGCTTGCGCGCATACCCTTGCACCGTCTCGCGGTCGTAGACGCGATCGCTCTCGAGGATTGTGCGGGCTTTTTCCAACTCGGCGCGGCCAAGCGGCAAGCGCGACAACTTCGCCACCTCATCAAGCACCGCTTGCGTGACCTCTTCGACGCGCGGCGATCCCGTGACGGCACCCGCCACCAGAACGCCCCCGTCACGGGCTCCGAAGACGTACGAGAAAGCTGACTTCGCCAACTGGCGGTTGCGCACAACTTCCAGGTTCAAGCGCGAGCTTTCTCCCTGCCCCAGAACCACAGACAGCAAATCCAACGCGGGAATGTCTTCGTCACGAACCGCGGGAATGCGATAAGCGGCAAGGATCTGTGCCTCCTTCACGTCGCGCGCCAATACGTCCACGCGCTGCCCTTTGGCCGCTGGCATTGCGGGACGCGGCGGAACGGCAGACTTGCCCACCTTGCGAAGGCCGCCGAACGCTTTTTCTACTTTGGGCTTCACCTTCTCGGCGTCGAAATCGCCCACGATCACCAAAGCCATGTTCGAGGCCACGTAGCGATCTTTGTAATACGCGTAGATCTCATCGCGGGTCATCGCGGTGACGGTTTCGAGCGATCCGATCACGGGACGTGCATAGGTGTGGCCTGCAAAGGCGCCGGCGAACATCTTCTGCGCGGCCCCCCGGTCGGGATCATCGAGGCCTTGCTTGACCTCTTCTAAGATCACGCCGCGTTCGCGCCCCATCTCTTTGGCGTCGAGGCTTGAATTCATCACGGCGTCGGACAATACGTCGAGCCCCACTTCCAAGAACTCGCTGGCCACCACCACGTGATAAACGGTTTCATCGAAGCTGGTCCACGCGTTGATCTCGCCGCCCGCTTGCTCAATTTCGCGGGCGATCTGACCCACGCCGCGCCGCTTGGTGCCTTTAAAGAGCATGTGCTCCAGAAAGTGCGACACGCCTGCCAGGCGGTCGGGTTCATCGGCGGCGCCCACCTTCACCCAGGTTTGAATCGCGACGACAGGCGCGCTGCGATTTTCCTCGAGAACAACCTGCAATCCGTTATCAAGCGTAAACTTCAAGATGGGTCCTGCCCTGGTTGGGGATGTGCTTTGCTGGCCGAAGGATGTCGACGCAAGGGCTGGCCCGCTCGGTCCCCGCGGGGCGCATGCCGAGACCAGACCCAGCGTTGCGAGCAAGAGGGCTCTCCTCACCCGTTACAACGTAACATGAATCGGCAGGCAACGAAGCGCTGGATGACCACCCTTTGCCTCGATCTGCAGCCACCGCCGTGCCTTGCACTCGCGCCGCACACCTGCTTTTGTTTATGGAAGGAGGAAGGCCATGGCCCGAGCCACTGTGTGCCCTATATGTCGAAAGCCGCTGCCGCTCGAAGGTGAGCTCCCCTTCCGTCCGTTTTGTGGCGAGCGCTGCAAACGCATCGATTTGGCAAGCTGGCTAGATGGCACCTACCGCATCAGCCGACCGCTATCGGAAACAGATTTGGATGGGGCCGAAGAGATGCGAGTGAGAGCCGCACCGCACGCACGGCCCGACGACGACAAGAGCAATTAGGACGGCCCGGAGGCGGGGGTGTCCGAGCCATCCGTGGGGCCTGCGGTGGGCTTTGCCTTGGCGGGGAAAACGAAACTTGCGATGGTGGCCAGAATCAATATGCCCGCCAAGATGGCAAGCGATAACCCTTCGGAAATAGGCACCACACCGGCGAGCAAGATCTTCATGCCTACGAAGGCCAAGATCAGCGCCACGCCATGCTTAAGAAGGTGAAGCTTCTCCACCAAGCCAACCAACAAGAAGAACAGCGAACGCAGTCCCAAAATGGCGAAGATGTTCGAGGTGTAGACGATGAAGACATCTTGGGTGACGCCGAACACGGCAGGAATGGAATCTACGGCGAACATCACGTCGGTGGCTTCCACCACAACGAGCACAGCCAACAGCGGCGTGGCGAGGCGTCGACCTTGGCGTCTGACCACGAACTTGGCGCCTTCGTAGGTCTCGGTCATCGGCACCAAGCGTCGGAACAACCGAAGCACGGCATTCTTCGATGGGTCCAGATCCTCATCTTTTTGCAGCAGCATCTTCACGGCGGTGACGACGAGGAACAAGCCAAGGCCGTACATAAGCCAATGAAAGCGTGACAACAAAGCCACGCCCGCCACGACGAAGATGCCGCGGGTGATGGCCGCGCCCACCACGCCCCAAAACAAGACGCGGTGCTGGTATTGCTCGGGAACCCGAAAGTAACTGAACACCAAGATGAAAACGAACACGTTGTCGACCGACAACGCCTGTTCAAGCAGATAGGCCTGCAGAAAGTTCAGACCACGCGTGCTGCCAAAGCGATAAAAAACAAAGGCGTTGAAGGCAACCGCAAAGCCCACCCACACCAGAACCCAGATGCTGGCCGCCTTAAGCGTGACCTTGTGCGCGGTTCGGTTGAACACGCCCAAATCCACCGCCAGGATGGAAAGGATCACCCCGGCGAAAAGCGCCCACACCAACGGAGATGCCACAGATGTCATTGGGTCAACCCGAAAACCACGCGGTTATTTAGCAGTTCCTGGGGCCGTCGTGGGGCCCTGGGGTGTTGTTGGAAACACTTGTTGGAAGAAGTGCGTGACGCGGCCTGAATTGCGCTGCAGCCACAGAATCAGCAGCAGCAGCAGCACCAACCAGAACGCACGAAACAACGCGCGCTTGGGCAGCAATTCCCAAAGCCGTCGATCGGCTCTTTGCGCTATCGCTTGCCGCATGCGTCGCAGCTCTTCTTCTTCCTCCCTGGACGCCTGCAAAGACGGATCGCTGGGGTCTGAGGGTTCGTCGTTCATGAAGGTTCACCCACTGGGGCGGCAGACAACAAGTGTTTCACACGCAGCCGCGGCCTGCGCGTGCCGCGAAAATCATTGATCTCGAAACACGCCACCACATCCATCACCTGGCCGGCGACCGGTGCAACGTCCGCCATATTGAAGCCCATCGCTTCGGCCATCGCACCGTTTTGGCCAAGCGTCAGCTGCAAGTGCGTGCCGGACACCACCCGCGCGTTGGCGATGGTCACATTCTCAAAGGCGAGTATGGGCTCGCTGTTCGCTGCACCGAACGGGCCCAAGCGCGCAAGCTCTTCGGCGCAGGCCAAATCAAGTTCCGACAATGAGACGACGGCATCCACCTCAACGGCGCTGTGAGGCGGGCGCAAACCGAACCATTGCTCGGCGTGGGCCGTGAAGGATTGACGAAACGCTTCGAAGCGGTCGCGGAGCACCGTCATGCCCGCAGCCGCCGCGTGGCCGCCATACACTTCCAAATGCGGCGCGCTGGCCGCGAGGGCCTGGTAAAGGTTGAACCCCGCCACGGTGCGCGCGGAACCGCGTCCTTTGCCCTCATGAAACCCAACGACGATGGTGGGGCGCGCGTATTTATCGACCAGTTTGGCAGCGACGATGCCCACCACGCCATGGTGCCAACCTTCGTCGCCCACCACAATCGCCCAGGGCACCCGGCCTCCGCCAGCCGCAATCATCGACTCCACTTGAGCCAGTGCTGAAGACAACACGGTCTCTTGAATTTGTTGCCTCTGGCGGTTTTGCTCGTCCAGCAGCAAGGCCAGCCGCTCGGCCTCCGCGGGATCCACGGCTAGCAGCAGATCGAGGGCCAGCTGGGCGTCACCCAAACGTCCCGCGGCGTTCAGACGTGGCGCCAAGCGAAAGCCGATGTCCGTGGCTGTGACGGGGCGTGGATCCTGGAGGCCCGCTACGTTGAACAACGCGGCGACACCGGGACGAGTGCGCGCGGACAGTGTCTTGAGGCCAGCCGAAACCAAGACGCGGTTCTCGTCGGTCAACGGCATCACGTCGGCTATGGTGCCCATCGCCACCAGATCCAAGAGCTCACGCGGATCCCAAGCTGCCGCGGCTGCGTGGTTTTTGCTGCGCAGGTGCGAACGCAGCGCTGCCATCAGATAGAACGCGAGGCCACAAGAAGCGAGCCCCTTGAACTCAAAACGATCATCGCCACGGTGCGGGTTGATCAAGGCCACGGCGGCGCTTTTGCCCTCGGGCACCTGGTGGTGATCGATCACCATCACGTCGATCCCCTTTTCCTTGAGAAAAGCGATCGACTTGTGATCGCTGGTTCCACAGTCGGCTGTGATCACGAAGGCGCAACCTGCCGCCAGAAATGCCTCGGCCGCCGCCAGGCCAAAGCCATAACCGGCGTGCCGGCTGGCGCAGCGGGGAAGCACCCGGGCCCCCAAGGCGCGCAAGGCGCTTGTGAGCACGGCGGCTGAAGTGACGCCATCAACGTCGTAATCGCCGAATACGCCGATCAACTGCCCTGTCTCTAAGGCGTGAGCCATGCGATCGATCCCGCTTTGCAAATCGGCAATGCCCGCGGGCGCACGAAGCTCCGCCAACTTCGGCTGCAAGAAACGGTGGCCGTGATCGGCTTGCAAAACGCCCCGCCGGACCAGCAACCGTGCGGTCAGCGGGCGCACGCCTAAGGCCTGCGCCAACGCTGAGGCACACGACTCATCGATCGAGGGACTGTGCCAACCACGTGCCATTGGCCCTCCGACGGCCGCTGGACTAAACCGAGGTGGCCGGCTCTGGTTCGCGACGGCGCGTGCGACGCGTGGGGTTCGGCGTTTTGCCTTGCGCCGCCTTCGCTTTGGCGTCGAGCCAAATCAGCGCGGTGCTGGCAACGAAGATCGAGGAGTAGGTGCCCACGATGACACCCACGTTCATGGCGAACGCGAAATCTTTCACCACGCCAGTGCCCAAGATGTTCATAGCCAACGTGACGAACAGCAAGGTGGCGCTGGTCAAAATGGTGCGGGACAGCGTTTCGTTCACAGACTGGTTCACCACGCGATCGAACTTGCGATCCTTAAAGCGTGCAGCGTCCTCACGAATGCGGTCGAACACCACGATGGTGTCGTTCATGGAAAAGCCGATGATGGTGAGCACGGCCGCCAAGGTCGTCAGCGAAAATTCCTTATAGGTCACAGCAAAGGCACCGACCGTGATGATCGCGTCGTGCAACAACGCGATGATTGTGGGCGGGCCATATCGGAAGTCGAAGCGCAACGCTGTGTAAAGCACGATCAGCAAGATGGCGCCCAAGACGGCTTGGATGCCGTCCACCTGCAGTTGCTTACCGGCCTTCGCACCCACCGACGCCACCTGAGGAATCGAAGCCACAGCGCCGGCACCCAGCTTGTTGTCGAGAGCCTTGCGCACCTCGGAGTCGAGGCCCACCAAAGTCGCCTCAAAGGTGTTTTCTTCGCTGCGACCGAACGGCTGCACCTGTGTGGTCTGCGTGCCTGCCGTGGCCAGCGCTTGCTTGATGGCGTCAGCGTCCAACGGACGATCGAACCGCAAATAAACCTTGTCGCCGCCTTCGGACCACTCGAACTTCTTCAAGCTCGCGTCGCCCACCTTGGCCATCGCTGCCTCGGTACGCTTCGCCTGGCTCTCTGAAAGCACTGACACAGAGCCGATGCGCAACATGTAGGAGTTATCAGATTCGCTGCCGTAACGAACAACCTCGGCGCCGTGAAAACCACCCGCGTCCATCGCTTCGCGAATGGCTGACGATTCGGTTGGCTTCGAGAACTTGACCACCAGTTCGCTGCCGCCCCGGAAATCGACGCCCCAGTTGAGCATGCTGCCGCGGCTTTTGATGACGTAGGCGTTGAGCGGCAACATGATCAGCGACACCAAGGTGGCGATGATCGAAACGGCCATGAACTGCCGTTGCTTGCTGACGAATTCGATCTTCGTCCCTTGCTTGATGACCTCGAAAAACTTTTGCTGAGCGGCCATGGGAGTTCCTAGATCGAGAGGGTGGTCTTCACGGTGCCGCGGCGGCCGAGCAGAAGCTCAAACATCCAGCGGGACATCCACACAGACGTGAAAAGGTTCGAGGCGATGCCAACCAGCAGCGTGACGGCGAAACCCCGGATGGGACCTGAGCCGTATGAGTAAAGCACCACGCCTGCGGTGAAGTTCGTGACGTGCGCGTCGAAGACCGTCCAAAACGCGCGGGAGAAACCGGCTTCCACGGCCGTGCGTGCCGTTTTGCCCAGGCGCAATTCCTCGCGAATGCGTTCGTAGATGATGATGTTGGCGTCCACCGCCATGCCCACCGTCAGCACCAAACCAGCGATGCCTGGCAATGTGAGTGACGCTTCAAAGCCCGCCAAGATGGCAACCATGAACAACATGTTGAGCAACATGGCGATAACCGCGATGACACCCGACACGCGGTAGTAAACCAGCATAAAGAGCACAACCGCGATGGCACCCACCAACATGGACAACAAAGCGCGGTCGACCACGTCTTTGCCCATCGTGGCGCCGACCTGCGTTTCAAATGACTTCGTCAGCGGCGCCGGCAAGGCACCCGAACGGAGCACGGCAACCAAGTCCTTGGCCTCTTGTTGAACTTTCAAAGGATCGCCAAAGCCACCCAAGGTAATGACACCGCGGCCGGCGATGCGGTCGTTGATGACGGGCGCGCTGTTGATGCGGTCGTCAAGAACGATGGCCATCTTTCGGCCGATGTTCGCCGTGGTCAGACGCTCCATCAAGGAAGCGCCCTGGTGATCCATCGCGAACAAAACTTCAGGGCGATTGGTCTGCGCGTCCCATGACAAGTCGGCCGACGACAAGTATTCGCCCGTGACAGCGGCTCGCTTCTCAAGCAGATAGGTGCGCCACTCATTGGGGGCTTTCACCTTACCGTCGCCGCCGTTGCCGCCTTCCACTTCTTCGTAACCGAACTCGCGGTCGGCAGGCACAGCCAACTCGCCCGACAAACCGGCCACGAAGGCCTCAAGCACCTTGCGGTCTTTCGACTGCAAATAGATGTCTTGCTTTTGCTCGCCGGTCTTCTTGTCGCGCCACACATCGGGGACAACCGTGATCTTGCCGTCTTGTGGGATGGCCGCCGAAACCTTTTGCATGTAAGGGCTGCCGGCATCGACAATTTTGAACTCAAGCTGGGCCGTTTTGCCGATGACCGACTTGATGCGCTCGAAGTCTTCCGTCTTCAAGCCAGGCAACTCGACGACGATGTCGGTGCCGCGCTTGATGATCGTGGGTTCAGCCACGCCGAACTTATCGACGCGACCGCGAATCGTTTCGATGCCTTGGCGAAGGGCGTAGTCGCCGACCTCAGCCACTTGATCTTGGTCGATGCGAAACCGCACAATGCCTTTGCTGGCGTCGCGCTCAACTTCGTCGAGCGACGTGCGGTAGTTCTTCATCACCTCGTCGTCTAACTTCGCGAGATCTGCAGGGTTGGAGAACGTCACCAGGATGTCATCACGGCCTTCGCGCGTGACCTTGAAGTCCACCTTCGCGTTTTGCGTCTTCTCGACCAAACGTTCTTCGAGATCGCCCGACAACCGGTCCACCTTCGAGGCGACGGCCTTGTCCAGGTTCACGGAGTAAACGAGGTGCAAGCCTCCCTGGAGATCCAAGCCCAACTGCAGCTTGCGCTTAAAGTTGTTCTTCACAAACCCCGGTAGCTTCTCCTCAGCGATGAAGCTGGGGGCCAGCGAGGGAGCCAGGTACAAACAAGCGAGGACTGTGACCGCGCCGAACAGCAGGGTCTTCCACCACCAAGAACGTTCCATTGTGTGCCTTCGAGGGTTAGGACTTTTGCGCGGCTTTTTCGTCAGCCGCAGGGGACACGGTCGCGGTCGCGGTGTACTTGCCTTGCACGGCGCTGCGAAGCACGCGCAAACGCACGCCCTCTTGCACCTGAATCACAAGTTCCGTGTCCTTGACGCCAGTCACGCGGCCGATGATGCCACCCGTGGTCACGACGTCGTCACCTTTTTTGATCTCACCCAGCAAGCGCTGGTGCTCTTTCTGCTTCTTCGCCTGGGGGCGCATGATCAGAAAGTAAAAGACGCCGAAGATGAGAATCAGAGGAAGGAAAGACATGATCGGGTTGCCTCCTGCGGGAGGAGCCGACGATGCCTGACCGATGCCGATAAGAAATGAAGTCACGGGCCGAAACCCATAGCAGAGCCCCGATCTAGGGTCAAGCGACGCGGTTGGCCAAGCGCGTCGGATGACGCTGGCGGAATTTGATCTACACTGCCGGCCGCATGAGCTACGGAGAGCTGTTTTCAACACGCCTGTTGGCGGAAGAGCGCTATGAAGAAGCGATCGACCAAGCCAGCCAGGAAATCACAAATGACGCTGAGGAGCCGGAGGCTTGGTTCAACCGTGGCTTGGCTTTGGCAAACTTGGGGCGCCTGGACGGTGCACTTACGGATTATGAGGCCGCATTGGGGTTGGACGCTTCGGCCAGCAACTTGGACCCCGCCGTTTTGGACGATGAGTTGTTCGAAGTGGTGCGGCGTCTCGCGGTGGGCAGCAAAGCTGACCCCGGCAAGGCCAAGGGCTTTTTGAGCCGCTACACACAACTGTTGCCGGCGGGACGACACATCGGCGACATCCCGAAGTGGGTGGCCCACATCGACGGCGTCGAAACCGTCTGGGTGCGCGAAAGCTAAACCTCGTCGTCAGGGAACGCGACGACGTCACGAATGTCGTCCGTTCCCAACGCCCACATCACGAGGCGGTCGATGCCCAAGGCCACACCCGAAGTGGGTGGCATGGTGACGAGCCCCGCCAGCAATTTCTCGTCGAGGGGATACACGACCTTGTCGCGACGCCCGCGCTCGTGAGCTTCGGACACAAAACGCTTCCGCTGTTCGATCGGATCCGTGAGTTCACCGAAAGCGTTGGCAAGCTCGAGACCGGCGGCATAGAGCTCAAACCGTTCGGCCCAGGGCCCATCCGGCTTGTGACGGGCCAACGCCGCCAACGGCAACGGCCAGTCAAACACAAACGTGGGTGGGCCGTGGCGCAAAGCTGGCTCGACGTGATCAAGGAACACCTGGAAAAAGATCTCGTCCCACGTGGAAGCGCCGCGTGGATCGTGCCCAGCAGCTTTGACTTTGGCCGCCAATGCGGCCGCTGTTTCATCGCCCTGCAGCGCCACCCCCGCGTGCGCTTGCATCAAGGCCGACACTGTGGTGCGAATGGCCTTGGGCAGGTCGGTTTTGCCAGCCGCTTGGGCCGCTGAAGCGAGCAACGCTTCGCAATCGTCCGCGATTTTATCGAGCGGCGCGTGCGCCCGATACCACTCGGCCATCGTGAATTCGGGCTGGTGGTGCGGCCCGCGCTCTTCAACGCGGAAACAACGGCATATGGCAAACACGCGCTCGTAACCCGCGCCCACCAAACGTTTCATGTGGTGTTCGGGCGACGTGATCAGGTACCGGCCGCCTTGGGCATAAAACGCATCAAGGTGCAGCTCTTGCCCTGGGTTCACGACGCGGGTCGGAGTCTCCACTTCAAGGAAACCCTCGGAACGAAAATAGGCGCGGACCGCCTCGATGATGGCCGCCCTCGTCTGCAGCGCAGGGCGACGAGCGGCCAACCGAGGCTCGGCCAAAGCGGGCGTGCTCAACTAAGCGCGGCCCACGCGATCAAGGTATTCGCCCGTGCGTGTGTCGACGCGAATGGTATCGCCTTGATTGATGAACAACGGCACCTTCACCGTGGCGCCCGAAGCGATCTTGGAGGCCTTCGTGACGTTGGTGGCGGTGTCGCCGCGCGCGCCGGGCTCGGTTTCAACAACTTCTTGTTCGATGAAATTGGGCAATGTCACGCCAACGGCGCGGCCTTGAAAGAACAAAACTTCAACGTTGATGTTCGAAGGCATAAAGCCTTTGTCGTCGCCGATGAGGTCCAACGAGATCTGCACCTGCTCGTAGTTGGTGTTGTCCATGAACACGCAGAACTCACCTTCGTCGTAAAGGTATTGCATGTTCTTCACCTCCACGTCGGCCGCTTCCAGGCGGTCGCCCGAACGCAGGTTGCGTTCGATGACGCTGCCCGTGAGCAGGTTCTTCATCTTGGTGCGCGTAAACGCGGCGCCCTTGCCGGGCTTGACGAACTGGAACTCGACCACCGTGAAGGGGTTCCCGTCCATCATGATTTTGAGACCCTTGCGGATCTCGGAGGTGTCGTAAACGTTGGCCATGGGCCGCGGATCTAACCGGATGAGGGCAGGGGCGTCAACCGTGCAAAAGCATCCAGGCGGTGGCAATCGCCAAAGCCGACAGGGCACCGGCCACCAACCACACGGGGTTGGGCCGTCGGCGTGGCACAAGGATTGTGGCCTCATGGGGCGTGGGCACGCGGATCAAAAGCTCGCCGGCCACGGGTCGAGGCCGGTCGTCAGGGGGTGGCGTGGAACGGCGGCGCTGCGCTTCTTTGGGGATCGCCGGCGGCATCGTGTTGTGGCGGGGGCCGGCGCCACCCCGCGCTTGGCTGAGTGCCGCCGCGAACGCCGGGCCCGTGGCGCCTAATGTCTCCGCATACTCCAGCAAGGCCAGCGCCCTCGCCTTTTCGCCGCGACGGACGACCAGGGCACTTAACTGAACCCATACCTCCGCATCGTCCGTTCGGTGTTTGGCCAGCTCCGCCAATACGTCCTGGGCTTCCTTGACCCGCCCACGGTCAGCCAGCGCGCGCGCCAGCACCAAGCGGCCCCGATGCGCAGGATCGCTGCCGGCCAAGGCCTTGCGGCACACCTGCTCGGCCTCTTCGGGACGGCCTACGTCGCAGAGGTGTTGCGCCAGTGCGACGAACGCATCGGAACGGGGCGCGGCGGCAAAGTTCGCCCGCAGCAGCCGAAGCTCTTGGCTCTCCGAACCTCCATCCACGTCATAAGTATAAACCCGGATGACCAAGCGGCGCCAGGCGAGGTGGCCGGGGCCGTATTCCCTTTTCGGGCGGTGCCGAGGCGCAACACAGGCGGCGAGCAAATGGACAACGAACCAAGACCGCGGCAAAGATCGCGCCGTGCCCCTGCCCCGCAAACGAGCCCATGAAGACGCCGAGCCTTTGTTGGTGTTGGCGGCCTGGGCTCCTGAGTTGGCGGTTTTGAACAACTTCTTGAAGCGAGACCGCTCCGGCTTGCGCCACCTGGTGCGCACGGCGACCGTGGGGGTGGGCCTAGTGGAAGCGGGCGTTGGGGCGGCCCTCGCGCTCGGCGGGCGGCCCACGGCGGCCATTTTGGTGGGGACAGCTGGTGTCTTTGCTGGGCACCCCTGGAAGCCCCCCCATGCGTTGGCTCTCGATGAGGTTTTGCTTAACTGCGGCGATGCGCCGAAGATTGCCGAGCTGGCCCCGCCAATGCGAACGCACCTCAAGACAGACGCTCGGTTGACCGCCAGCTTGGCGCGGGCCGGCGATTTATCGCGCACGACCGCCGTTTGCCCGCTGGCCATCACCCGCGGCCCGGCCCGCGCGCGGAGGCTTGCCCGGGAATCGGGCGCCAGCTTAGAGAACCTTGAAGCCTTCGCGGTCGTGCATGCGGCGCAAAGGCTCGCGGTACCCGTGGCGTCGGTTTTGGGCGTTGCCAACAAAGTTGGCCCCGAAGGTGGCAAGGAGTGGCGGGCCCACGGCGCCGACGCCGCCGCCCGCGCCTGTACTGCCGTCATGGCTTGGTTGCAGAGCCCGCTTTGCCAGCCTTGGCTTGCAAAGCCCTAGAACACCCGATCAATCAACGGCTCGCCGCGGCCCAACCGCGAAAGGTTGCCGAGAAAGAGATCCACCAGTCGCTCTTGTTCATTGGCGTGGCCGCCCGCGGTGTGGGGCGTGATGAAACAGTTGGGCGCCTGCCATAAAGGGTGAGTTGGCGGCAGCGGCTCGGGTACGGTGACGTCGAGATAGGCACCTGCCAGGCGACCACTTTGCAAAGCCGTTTGCAGCGCCGCTTGGTCCACCGTGCCCCCGCGGCCAATGTTGTAGAACAAGGCGCCTGCTTTCATCGTGCCAAAGCGGCTGTCATTGAAGAAAGCGTTCGTGCCGGTGTTGAGCGGCAGCACATTCACCACGTGATCCGCTGCGGCCAACCATGAGGCGAAGTCGGCGTTGTCGGTAGACACCATCGGCACAGGCTCGTCGCTTCCCGGCGAGCGCCGCGCGCCGCGCACGATGGCTCCAAAGGGCGCCAGGCGTTC
This sequence comes from Deltaproteobacteria bacterium, assembly GCA_033763315.1. GTDB lineage: Bacteria > Myxococcota_A > Polyangia > Fen-1088 > Fen-1088 > JAGTJU01. Next base: position 304,151 of record JANRKS010000009.1, on the reverse strand, counting down.
TGCCAAACGGCGGCCGATCGAACCGAAGCCGACGATCAAAACATTTTGGTCACGCAGCAGAAAAGATTTTTGGCGCAGCCGAGCGGTTGACCAAGCGCGGGTTTCGCGTTGCTCTTGCTGGGCCAAAGGCAACGCCCGTGCAGCACACAGCATGAAGGCCAACGCATGATCGGCGCACGGTTCATCATAGACCCACGAAGCCTTGGCCAATGGCACGCCTCGTTGCTTCAAAGCTTGCTGAAATTCCTTGTTCTCGTATGCCGTATAACCAGCACTCGTGAGCTGCACAAAACGCAGGGCCTCACTGGTCTGCAAGCCCTGCGGCGGAGGTTGCCCGAATGCGAAATGCGCCCGCGCCAACGACCCGGAATCGCCATCCGTGATCAGTTCGTAACCGCGCAAGCCATCCCGCAGCCGGGCCAGTGCGGGTTCGCTGAAGCTGAAGTTGCACCACACAACGGGGTTGGACATCGCCGCATCAAACGGCATGCGCGTGGTGAGGTCAAGCGCCGCTGGTGGCGTCCCCTATGCATCACCAATGCACTCGATTTTTAATCGTCGGGCAGTTTGCAGCATACGCTCGTCGAACGTCGCGAGACGCAAAGACCCGTCGGCATAGGAACGAACGCGCATCGCGGTTGCTAAGTGGATTGCGTCCGGCGAACGGCATTCCGCGAAAATGGCTTCCGACTTTAGCGCGGCGATGACATTGGAGTCGAAGACCACCAATGAAGCTTCTTTCACCAGTTCCGAGAAAACCTGCAACCTCACGTCGAGCCATTCATCCCCCACGGTGCTTCCTAACCGATGACGATGTCGTCGCAAGCCGACCCAAACCTCAGCTTCAAGCAGGATTGAAGAGCATCGTGATTTGTTTTCGGCCCACAAGGTGCGCCCTTGCGCTGCGCGCTTTTCGTTGAGGAGAAAAGCAAGGACAACGCTTGAGTCGAAATACACAAGGCTCATCCATCGAACCTATCGCTGCGAAGTTCATCCATCACGTCTTGGAGGTTCACGCCACCACCGGCGTCTGTCAGCCTCGCGGTCAAGCTATGCACCTGGGAGGGCCCCGTCTGCGTGCTGCGCAAGACGCCACCCGTTCGCTCTTGCTCATTCAAGAAGGCCTCCCAGCGCGAGAAGACCACGGTCGCGGGGCTCACCGGCCGATGAATCTCTGCGATGATTTCGTCGCGATCAGTAACGTAAACCACTTCCCCTTCCCGAACCAAATCAAGGTAGCGGCTGAGGTTGTTCTTGAGGTTTTTGATTCCCACGGCCTTCATCCGTTCACGGTAGCTACTGTAGCTACTTTGATCAAACTCTAGTTACGGGTTCGACGCGGACAAGGGATGCGTCTTGACCTGGTAGGCCACATCCACCAACGTTCGCGGATGACTTCATCAGGCGCGACGTCAGGCCCTGGCTTGCTCCGAAAGGTGTTTGTGGAGGTGGCGACTCGCGTGGACGGCGCCGTGCTCGTGAGCAGCCGGCTGCAACAGAGCTTGACCGACTCGTTCACCGCCGTGTTGGCGATCGGTAAAGTTTCATTCCCGATGTTCAACGGGTTGTTTGCGGAAGCACCGCGGATCAACAAGGGGCTACTCGTCGCACCGGCGACCCGTTTTCCGGAAAAAGTGCAGTTGCCCATCGGCGTTCAGGCTTTGGTGAGCGATCACCCCAACCCGTCGGAGCGGTCCCGCGCGGCGGGCGAAGCCGCGTTCGCGTTTGTGCAAGGGCTCAACGCGGACGATCAGTTGCTGGTTCTGCTTTCGGGGGGAGGCTCTTCGTTGGTGTGCGCCCCCGCTGTTGGGCTGACGTTGGACGATAAGCGTGCCGCCGTGAAGGCTGTTTCGCGCAACGGCGCGTCCATCGGTGAACTCAACACCGTTCGTAAGCACCTGTCACGTCTCAAGGGAGGCCAGTTGGGCGTGGCCACCAAAGCGCGCACCCACGTCTGGTCGCTGTCTGATGTGGTGGGCAACGATCCCGCCACCATCGCTTCGGGTCCATTTTCGCCGGATCCCACCACGTTCGCCCAAGCCCAGGCACTGCTCCAGCGGCTGGCACCTGATGCGCCGGCGGCTGTGGTTGAGCATCTGCGAAAAGGAGCGCAAGGCCTGCTGCCCGAGACCCCCAAGCCCGAAGACGGCCGTTTAAATCACGTGGCGTACGAGATTCTGGCCGGGCCCGAAATCGTGGTGACAGAAGCGCGCGCGGCGGTTGAAGCACATGGGGTTTTAGCCGGCCTGCTTTCGCAGAACGTTGAATCTGACGTGCACGCGTTGGCGCAGGCGTATGTGGACCGCGCCTTGCGTGAACGGTCGGCGGGAGGCAAACCCCGCGTATTCGTCGGCAACGGCGAGCCATCCATCGTGGTCACTGGATCAGGCAAAGGCGGACGTGCCACCCATTTGGCCTTGCTTGTGGCCAGAGGCATCGCGGGGCAAGCAGGCGTGGCTTTCTTGGCGGCGGGCACCGACGATCGCGACGGCAGCGCGGATGCCTCGGGGGCGGTGGTGGACGGCGACACTTGGAACCTGGCTGTGGCACGTGGGCTGGCTCCGGAACAGGCCTTGGCGAATAGCGATTCGGCCACGGTGTTGGGAGCGCTTGGCGCTTTGGTGAAGGGGCCCGGCACCTCGAACTTGCTCGATTTGCACTTGTTGTTGGTCGGTTAATCGGGCCCGGTCACATTCTTCGGACCTTTGGCTAAACGCCCAGTTCACGTCGCAAACGCCTCCACTTCTCCTCAAGATCTTGGCCCCTGGCACATCCCCGCTGCGCGATGGTTCTTAAGTACTCGATGACTTTCGCCTCGTCGAAGTCAGGGTTGGCAAGAACAATCGCACGGATGTCACCGGCATCTCGTGGTCTTTGGGGGGTCGAAGCGAGGGTCTTCATAGCCAAGAGCGCTTCGGCCGTAGCCGTGGGCACGAGCACATCCGCGAACACTTCCGTTGCAGACGCATTCCTGACTATCTCGGCTTCAATGCCTGTTGTCGCAAAGATGAAGTCACAAGCAGCGCGCGTGCGAGCTTCAAGTCTCCTCACGACGTTCAAGCCAATCCTGAACAAGCTCGTCAATTTGCGCATCGGAAAGATGCGGAAACCTGCGGCGGAAGTTCAACGTTTGCAGCTCCACGCCCTCGTCGTACATTTCCAGGCACTCCAACATCCTGAGCGAGGCTGGGGTTGGTTCGCCGACGGGTGGCAACAGGTTGCGAAAGGGTTGCATCTTGAGCAAGCGTAGTACAGACCTCCTCAGATGACCAAGAGGCCAACGGTTGCGAGGCGTCAGGCTCCCGAGGTGCATCAGCGAGGCCCGGGGGTTAACCAACTTATTGGCCTTGGCCGGCAGAGCCGCTAAGGTAAGGCGGTTGTGTTTCGCCGAGATTTAATTTCCTGGGCCATGGCCACGACCGTTGGCGGGCTGTTGTTGGCGCCCACCGATGCGTGGGCGAAGAAGAAGCCCGCAAAACCGCGTCGACGCGCCAAAGCGCCCAAGATCGCGCGCGAACGACCCGTGGCCTGGCTCAAAGGCAACCTGCCAAACGTTCAAGCCGCGGGCGCGCTGGCCATCGACATGGATACCGGCACCGACCTCTACAGCAAAAGCGGTGACGTTGAGCGCCCGATTGCCTCCATTTCGAAGCTGGCGGCCGTGCTGGTGGCGATGGACAAGGGCTTGATCCTCGATGAGCTGACCACGATCACGCAAACAGACGCCGACGTTGCCAAGGGTGGCGCGAAAAGCCGCCTGCTGACGGGGATGACGGTGTCGAACTTGGACCTTTTGCATGCCGGGTTGATGGGCTCCGACAACCGCGCGATTTCCGCCATGGGCCGCTCGCTGGGGCTCAACGCCGCGGATTTCGCAAAGGCGATGACGAAGAAAGCGCAAGCGTTGGGGCTTAAGCACACGCGCTTTCGCGAGCCCACGGGCCTGTCGCGGGAGAATGTATCCACGCCGCGCGAGACCATCTTGATGCTGCAAACGGCGTTGGCGCACCCCACCCTCGCACCGATCCTGGGCCGCTTGGAATACAGCGCCCATCCCGTGTCCAAGCCGCCCATCCCGTATGTCAACACGTACAAGCCGGCCATGCGCCGCAACGCCGAGATCCTGGGCGGGAAGACCGGCTTCAATGATTTCGCGCGGTACTGTTTGGTCATCGCGGCCAAGATTGACGGCCGCCGCACAGCCATGGCGTTTTTGGGCGCCGAGGCAAAGATGACCCGGTTTGGAGATTTCGCCCGCGTCGCGGATTGGCTGGTGATGGCAAAGCCGCACAAGAAGAACGAGACTGTGGCGTCAAAACAGGCAAACCCCGCGGCCGTTGGAGCACACCCCGATGCCGAAGGCGTTGGCGCGAATCCAGGCGCGCCCGAGAGCCCACCTGCTGCCGCTCAATAGCTCGCCGCCAACAAGGTTGGCACCCGTGAGACAACTGCATTGACATAGGCCTCCGTAAGGCCTTGAAAATTAATCCTTTCGACCCGCTTCCTAATGGCCCACGCTTTGCTCTAGAGTAGGCCGTGCACTCCCCGGAGGAATTACCCGTGATGACCAGCCGTTCAAGTCGACCCACATTCCCCTGCGCGCAAGCTTTGGGCTCCGCGTTTGTTGTTGGGGCGTTAGCCCTTGGCGCTTGCAATTCAGCGCCGTTTCAAGCCCCGAAGCCAGAGCCTGAAGGCCAAGCGGACCGCTTCTACGCCGTGAATCCGATCCGCGATTTGGACCTGTTGTTCATGATCGACAACTCGGGTTCGATGAAGGAGGAGCAAACGAAGCTTCGGAAGAATTTTCCGACCTTGATCGAAACCCTTCGCCAGATCCCAGGTGGTTTGCCGAACGTTCACATCGGGGTCATTTCCAGCGACGTGGGCGCCGGCAACGTTTTCATCTCCGGGAACCCGGCCTGCAACCGTCCCGGCGGTGACAAGGGTGAGTTCCAAGCGAAAGCGGGTTGCGGCCTGAACGCCGACGCCAACTTCATCATTTCGCTGAACAACGATACCCAAAAGAACTTCATGGGTAAGCTTGAAGATGTGTTTTCATGCATCGCCGACTTGGGCACAAGCGGCTGTGGCTTTGAACATCAGCTCCAGTCGGTGCGCGTGGCACTCGCGGAGAACGTGACGCCAAAGAACGCCGGCTTTTTGCGCAAAGACGCCTTCTTGGCGATCGTCTTAATTACTGACGAAGATGATTGCTCTGCTCCACCCACGTCTGATTTGTTTGCAGACCAAAGCTTCGGAGACACGCAAACCGGCTCTTTGCGGTGCAACATCGCCGGCCACCTTTGCAATGGCGAGCCGGTCCCGGGGAAGGCTTTCATGTCGCCGCTCACAACCTGCAGCCCGAACCCCAAGGGTCGCCTCATCCCCGTCGACGACATCAAGAACTTCGTCTTGAGCCTGAAGCCAAACTTCCCCGATCGCATTATTGTCTCGGCGATCACGGGCATCCCGGCGAGGGAAGAAGGCACACAGTACGCCTTCACGGTCTCCAAGCAGCCGCAAGGTCCGGACCTTCTGGACGTCGAACCAGTGTGCAATTCCGGCGCAGACGGAACAGCCGCTCCCTCTTTGCGCGTGTCACAGTTTGTGAAGTCCTTTGGCGACAACGGCACCATCGAGAGCATCTGCAACAGTGACTACAGCCCAGCGCTCAAGCGCTTGGGCGATCTCATCGCCGCTCGTCTGGATCCAGGTTGCATCAGTGAAAAGCTGATCGACACAGACACCAAGACGGCTGGGATCCAAGCTGAATGCTCGGTTGTTGACCGCGTGCCCGATAGCAACACGGGTGCCTTCGACGACACCGTGCTGCCTGAATGCGGCAAAGGCCCAGCACCTTGCTGGAAGTTGCAGGCGCCCGGCGAGAACGGCAACATGTGCAAGGCTGGCAACTACCGGGTGATCGTGGACCGCGGCGGTAAGGAAGCGGCGAAGGGAACGATTCAGTCGGTCAAGTGCCGGTCCTGCGCGCTGGCAGACGATCCTCGCTGCCCGTAAACACCACATACGCTGAACAAGGCCCCCGCACCACCAGGTCCGGGGGCTTCGTTTTTTGGGGCGCGGGTGCGGCCCGCCTGGGTTCCCTGTTATGATCACCACTCATGCGTTGCCCTCAGTGTGCGGCGGAGGTTTCCGAAGGAGCGCGGTTCTGTTCGGGCTGCGGGGGCAAGATCCGGGTCACGCTTTCGGATCAGGTGCCCAAAGTGTTGGCGTTCAGCTGCTATCGCTGTGGCCAAACGCTGCCGCCACAGAAGTATTTTTCACGCGGGATGAACGTGGCAAAGCTGGTGGCTTTGCTGCCGATCAACTTCGTGTTGCCGATCCTATTTTTCTTTGTGCGCCGCGACCGCTTGATCTGCACCAGCTGCAAGAAGTTGCTGCCTGACACGGCACCGCGGGCGCTGTTGCCGATGGGCAGCCAAGGCATGGCACTGCTTCCGGCGATGCCCGTGATGCCGCTGACCGGCGGATCATTGGCGTTGATGCCGCAACAGCCAGCCGCGGTGGAGATGGAACGGCGCAGCCGCAAAGCACGCGCGCGCGGCATCGGTTTGGGCGTCATGTCGATACCGTTCTCGATGGGCACAATTGCGGCGATGATGGGCGACGCCGGCTTGGCTGCCACGGCGGTCGTGGCCACCCCGGGCGCTTTGCTGATCACCGGAGCTGTCACGGCCCTGCGACGCGCGGGCAGCTTGAAAGAGGCCGCGCGCGAAGTTGAAGAAAAACAGCAGCGCCAACGAATTCTGCAACTGGCCCGGCAGCGGGAAGGCAGGCTCAGTGTGGCAGACGTGGCCGCCTCGTTGAACATGGACATAAAAGACGCCGAGCACCTTTTGGATAGCTTGGTGGACGGCCGGCACGTGGACGTGCACGTGACCGAGGCCGGGCGATTGATCTACGTGTTCCCGGATCTAGAGAACGCCCGGCAGTCGAACGACGTGCGCTAAGCCCGTGTGCGTCGCCGCGTGAGGCGTCCGATTAACTTGCGCGGCATATCGGCAAGCTCAGCGGCCCCCGGATACTTGCACCACTTTAAAACCTGCGTGTACGCCACGAAGGCGATGCTGATGCTGGCGAGCAGCACGCAAGCGCCGGCGAAGCCTTTGCCGCCCGGGCCCACCGCAAAGCCCAAGCTCCGCACGGCGGTGAGGCCGGCGTGCTCGAACGCGAAAGCCAATCCTGCCAACGCCGCATTGGCGACCACGAGACCTGCCGCCAAGCGCCACCAGCCAGGCGTGCGCAGGGAGCCGATCAGGCGCGCGTAGCACACGCGCAGCACCAGATAATTGATCGTCGCGCTAAGCGTGGTGCCCAACGCGAGGCCCGGCGCGCCGAGCCGCTTGTACGTTAAGGCGTTAAAGATGAGGTTGGCAATCACGGCCGTCATGGACGCCACCATCGGAACGCGCGGGCGGTCGATTGCATAAAACGCGGGAGCCAGGTTTTTCATGAGGCTGTAGGGCAGCACGCCCAAGATAAAGGCTTGGGTGGTGATGGCTGTGGCCAACGTGTTGTCATAGGTGAAGCGGCCACGTTGATACAGCAACGTGACCACGGGCTCCGCCAATACGACGAGACCAATGGTGCTGGCGCTGCCCAACATCCACACGCCCCGGAGCGATTCGGTGGTTTTTGCGAGTAGGGCCTTTCGATCGCCACGCGCGGCTTCTTCAGAAACCCGCGTGGTGGTAACCGTGGCCAAGGCGACGCCAAACAGACCCACGGGCAGGTAGAACAAACGAAAGGCGTTGTTCAGGTAGGTTTGTGGTCCGTCGCCCAAAGACTGCGCAAAACGTGTGTTGATGAAGATGTTGATCTGCACCGCCGCCAGCCCGAGTACCGCTGGTCCCATGATGCGCGCGATGCTTCGAACGCCTGGATGTGCGAACACCCCACGCAGATTCAACCGCGGGCGAAAGCCCGTGCGCCATAGGGCAGGCCACTGGCAAAACGCCTGCGCGGTTGCCGAGAGCACCGTGATGGACGCAAACCAAACGACACCCCGTTCGGGCGGCAGCCCCAACCCCATCAGCACAAGTCCGCCGCAGATCGACACCACGTTGAATAAAGCGGGCGCGAACGCAGGCGCCACGAAGCGGCTTTGAGCGTTAAGCATCCCCATCCAAACCGCGCTGACGCTGATGAGTGCCATCACTGGCATCATGATCTGGGTCAGACGTATCGTAAGAGCGCCTTTGTCAACGTTGCGGCCAAGGGTTGAGATGAGCTCAACCAAGGGCGCTGCGAAGATCACGCCGAACAGAGTGAGCAATCCAGTGACGAGCAGAAGCGCGGTCATCACCAAGTTACCGAGCGCAAAGGCCCGATCTTTACCTTCGGCCTGCAAGGTCTTGGTGAACGTTGGCACGAACGCGCTTGATAACGCACCTTCCGCAAACAAGTCGCGCAACAGGTTCGGTATGCGAAAAGCAACGAGGTACGCGTCGCTGACTTTTCCTGCGCCAAACATCGCCGCAAACACAGATTCGCGCACAACGCCCAACACGCGCGAGGACATCACCGCGACGCTGACACCCATTGATGCCCGCAACGTGCTTTTGGCCATGGGTTTGGGGCTACCCTTTGCGCGCTTTGCTTGGTTTGGTCATAGAAGGCTCACCGGCCCTCTGCTTTTGTGCCACCCAAAGCGCCGCTGAGGCAAACATCTGCACAACCAACGGCGACGGCGGCGTTTCGAAATCGAGCGGGCAGGTCACCCCCACCACGTGACCCTCACGGTTGCTGATGCCCGCGATCGCGCCGGTGGCGGCAAAGGGATTGTGCTTGTCCCCCACCCCTCCCCAGGGATCGCAGTGCCTGAACACCACTTGGCCGCCGGCTTCGAGATCGATGGGCGATTCGCAGGCGTAAACAAGCGCTGAGCTCCACGCCGCCTGCAAGACGCGGCCTGCCGGAATGCCGGCCGAAAACGGCGTGCTGCGGCCTTCGGTGCGCACGCAGCACGCAAGCCTTTGCGCACGAACGTCGTTCGCCGGCTCGCGCAGGCGCCCAGGCAAAAACCCCGCGCTACATAAGGCGTGCACGCCCGGGCCCATCCCCAACACGGGGCCGCCGCGCTTGACGAAGGCGCCAAGCACGGGCACCAACGTGTGGGGCAAATGGTCCAGCACCACCACCACGTCGATGTCATCAAGAGGCGCGGGCATTTGTTCATGAACCACGAGCACGCTCGTTGCACCCAACGACGACCACGGTTCGGGCTCGGCACTTTTGTGCCCCGCGGGCACGACGACCGCGAGGCGCATGCTTTTAAAGACCCAAGTTGCGGCGAATGCGGGCGATGGGCTCTTCTACATTTGGCTCAAACGTTTTGCCCGTGATGAGCTCCGCCAACGCGATGTAGCGGCGGGCGGCTTCCACCCGCACGTCGTCGGTCAACGGGGGTGGCGCGCCATCACCGCGGTAGCCCTTCGCCACGAAGCTGTTGCGCACGTAGTCCTTATCGAGGCCGCGCGGCTCTTGCCCCACATCGAAACGCGTTTGAAAGTCATCTGCGAACCAATAGCGCGAGCTATCGGGTGTGTGGATCTCATCAATGAAGCACAAGCTGCCATCGGGAAGGCGGCCGATTTCATACTTTGTATCAACCAAGATCAAACCGCGCCGTGCCGCCTCGGCTTGGCCGAAGGCAAACAGTTTTTCGCACATGGCAGCTGCGGCGTCGAAGTCTTTGGCACTGATCGCGCCCCGGCGGATCAGCTCGTCGCGCGACACGGACTCATCGTGACCGCCCTTCTCCGCCTTGGTGGAAGGCGTCAACAACGGCTTGGCCAGCGGTTGGTTCTTGCGCATGCCCTCAGGCAACTTGTGCCCACAAAATTCCCGAGCGCCATTTTGGTAGTGGTACCAGATCGACGTTTTCGTCGAACCCGTCAGATACGCACGCATCACGAATTCGACCTGCAGCAGCTCGCATTCCTTGGCCACCATGACGTTCGGATCAGGCACCGCCAACACGTGGTTGGGAACCAGATCTTTCGTCAGCTCGAACCAGTGCCGCGCCATCGCGTTGAGCACTTGGCCCTTAAAAGGAATCGTGCCCAACACCACATCGAAGGCGCTGATGCGATCACTGACAACGATGATGCGCTTGCCGTCTTTGATGTAACAGTCGCGCACCTTACCGTCGTACTTCGCGCCCAGCTCTGTGAAGTCCGTGCCCTGCAGAGTCTTCGTGAGCTGCTTCTCGATGGTTGGAACGTCGATCATGGCGGTGCCCTTTTAAGACGCGTCTGACAAGGCGCGATCGATGATGGTGTCAGCGTGCCGCAAGTGGTGATTAAGATCGAAGGCTTGTGCAATCTCAGCGGCGGTCAGGCGTGCCGAGATGTCGGGATCTTGTGTCAGCAGGTCTTGAAACGATGGCCCTTGCGCGTGCGGCAGGCCAATGCGCGCGGCCACAATCAAGGCGTTGCGCTGCACAAGTTCATACGCCGCCTGGCGCGCCATGCCCTTACGCACAAGCTGCAACATCACGGCCTCGCTGAAATAGAGGCCACCCGTGAGGTTCAAGTTCTGCAGCATGCGCTCGGGGTTGAGGACCAAGCCCTGCACCAGCGAGGCCGCCCGCCTCACCATGAAATCAGCCAGCGTGGTGGCGTCGGGGCCGATCATGCGTTCAACCGAGGAATGCGAGATGTCGCGTTCGTGCCACAAAGCCACGTTCTCGCGCGCGGCTTGCTCATAGCTGCGCAGCATGCGGGCAAGGCCGCATAGATTTTCAGACAAGATGGGGTTCTTCTTGTGTGGCATCGCGGATGAGCCTTTTTGGCCCTTGCCGAACGCCTCAAGTGCCTCGCCCACTTCCGTGCGCTGCCAGTGGCGAACCGTGATCGCGATGCGCTCAACCGCCGTGCCCAAACGTGAGAGCGCCGAGAAAAACGCCGCATGCCTATCGCGCGCCACGATCTGCGTGGGCACCGTTTCAGGCGTCAGACCCAGCCGCCCCAGCGCTTGCGCTTCGATGGCGGGGGTGAGATTTGCGTAGGTGCCCACCGCGCCCGCGATTTTGCCCACGGCCACTTCGGCCACGGCGCGCACCAGCTCTTGGCGGGCGCGGCCGAGTTCGGCGTAAAAGCCCGCGAACACCAAACCAGCCGTGATCGGCTCGGCGTGGATGCCGTGGGAGCGACCAATCATCGGGGTCTTACGGTTGGCCTCGGCCTTGGCGCGGCAGGCGGCGCGCAGCTCATCGATGCCGGCCACGATCTCCGTGCCCGCTTCTTTGAGTTGCACGGCCAAGGCCGCGTCCAACACATCCGAACTCGTCATCCCCAGGTGCAGCCAACGCGCGGGCTCGCCCGCCACTTCTTCCACGTGCGACAAGAATGCGATGACGTCGTGTTTGGTGCGCGCCTCGTGCTCCAAGATCGCGGCCGGGCTCAGCTTGCCGGCAGCGCGGCTGCGCACCTCTTTGGCGGTACCCACAGGGACCAAACCCGCTTCCTCCATGGCTTGGCAAGCCGAAAGCTCCACCTCCAACCAGATGTTGTAGCGTTTGAGGTCAGACCAGATGTCGCGCAAAACGGGGCGTGAGTATCGTTCAAGCATGTCGGGGCCGAATTTAGGGAAAGGGAGGGCGCTTACCTAGCGAAATCAGCCGGGGTCCGCAACGCGCGCGCCCCAGATATGCCGAGCGGCTTTCCCAGTTACGGGCGGGCAAACGTTAACGGTTAGGACCGTTGTTCCTAAGGGAGACCTCACCTTGGCTTATTGCATGCGCCGCGACCCAAAACGCACCTCTTTTTCCCCTTTCTTCTGGCTGACGCTGGCCGCCCTGGCGGGTTGTGCCCAGGCGGATGTGGACGGCACCCCGGGCGCCGGCGGCAGCGGCGCCAGCCGTACAGGCGGCTCTGGTGGTGGCTTTGCGAACTTCGGCGGGCAAAACGGCGATCTGACGCCCCTGCCCTGCGCAAACGACATGTGCGAAGACTTCCCCGCCGCGCCCATCGTGGATACCGGCGCCGAGGGTACGGAGGCCATGTTCAAAGACCCGGGCAGTGACGGCGGCGGCCCCTGCATCATGGAGCCCGAAGACGGCTCGCTGTTTCCGCACAACTGGCTGCGCCCACGCGTGCGCTGGACGGGCGCCACAGGGCCCGTGCAATTGCGCTTCAGCGCGCCCAAACAAAAGAACGAGCTGGTCGTTTACACAAAGAACAGCCAGTGGGCGATGCCGAAAGCGGTGTGGCAAAGCTTGGCTGCGCACAGCCCCGGCGCCACAGTGACGGTATCGGTGCGCCTGGCAAGCGGCGGCACCTCCAAGTCAAAGTTTCAGATTGCCACCGTCGATGCGGCGGGCGCGATGGTGTTTTGGGCCGCCAAGCCGGCCGAGGTGGGCAAGAAGCCCGAAGATCTGACCGCCGTTAACGATTCAGAGCTGCGCGGCTTTGCGGTGGGCGATGAATCCACCGTCTCGACGCTGAAGATTCCCGAGATCAAACAACCGAGCCGCGAGCAAAGCGGCAACCCACGCACCGTGCGATGCATTGGCTGCCACGTCGCCACGCCTGATGGCCAATACGTTGCCTTCACCGATCACTGGCCGTGGAACTCTGTGATCGCGGGCGTAAAGCCCGGCATCACGGGCAACCAATTGCCTGAAATGTCGGGCGGTGGGCTATCCGCCATGAACCGCCCGTGGGGCGGCATGATGACCTTTAGTGGCAAGCACTGGGCAACCGGTGATCGTGTGATGGTTGTCTCGTCTGCCTTGCAAGATCCCATGGTGCCTTGGAGCACCGACAACCAAAAGAAGGCGGAACTGGTTTGGTACAACCTGGAAGCGCCAGCGCCCATGGATCCGAAATTCACCGTGAGAGGCGTGCAATTTGGTGTGATCCCACGCATGGGCGACACGAACGGCGCCGCTTCGCCCGACTGGAGCCGCGACGGAACGCGCATCGCTTACGCATCCACCAACGGAGGCAACCTCGACGGTCGCTTAGAAAAAGGCGCGACGGATTTGTATGTGGTGCCCTACAACGACCGAATGGGCGGCATGGCCACACCTGTGGCGGGCGCTTCCGATCCTAAGTTCGAGGAATACTACCCAGCCTGGTCGCCTGACGACAAATTGATCGCCTACAACCGCGTGCCGGCCGGCGAAAAAATGTACGCGAACCCCAACGCGGAGTTGTTCGTTGTCTCCACCAAGTTCGGTCAATCCGTTCGTTTGGCTGCCAACGATCCGCCCGCTTGCGCCAACAAGAGAAGCCCTGGCGTAAACAACCATTGGGCGCGTTGGTCGCCTTCGGTGCAAGGCGCGGGCGCGGGCTCGGTGTATTGGCTCATCTTCTCCTCGAACCGCGCAGACATCGCTCCGGTGCCAAGCAAGTACACCAACCCCGCCATGCCGTCCGGCAGCTTGGTGCAAGTGTCACAGCTTTACATCACGGCGGTGGTGGAAACAGAGGATGGCCTCAAAACTTTCCCGGCGATCTATCTGTGGAACCAGCCCACAGACACATTGAACACAACCCCGGCCTGGGAAGCATTTCAGCTGCCTCCCGTGCTGTGAACACGTGCGAACGGTCACGTAAGGTGGGGCATGGCGACGTCCTTGCCCCCAAGACACTTCCGATCCGGCAACGAAGCGACTAAGTTTACCGGCGGATATGTCCTTTCACTCAGCAGCGACCTCGACATCCTCTGTAAAAACGCGCCACGCCCTGTGGGCCATGACCTTTGTGGTCATACCTTCGATGGTTTGTGCCGCGGCCTTCGCAGCCCCTGCAGCAAAGCCGGCAACCGCGCCGAAGCCCGCGTCCAAAGCAGCCTTTGCGCCCCCGCCTGAAGTCATTAAGCCTTCGCCCGAAGCGCGCCAGGAGGCGGAGCTTGCCGCCAAACAATTCGTTCTGCCCAAGACGGTGCGCGCGAACTTGTGGGCGGCCGAACCGCTGCTCAGGAACCCGGTGGCGTTTGCGTTTGATGAGCAAGGCCGCATGTATGTGGCCGAAGCCTTCCGCACGCACGTGGCTGTTCTGGACAACCGCGGTCGCGAAAAATGGCCTTCGGCCGCTTTTCGACAATCGGTGAGCAAAGAACGCATTGCTGGGTTTGCTGATGAAATGTTGAACGTTGAGCTCGCGTCGCGCACCGTGGCCGATCGCGAACTGATGATGCGCACCTACTTCGTGGGCGACATGGATCGCTTCACCAAGGAGTCAGACATCATCAAGCAAGTTGTTGACACCGATGGCGACGGCATCGCCGATCAATCCACGATTTTTGCGGGCGGCTTCAACCGGGCTGTGGATGGTCTTTTGGCGGGCCTTTTGGCTCGACACGGCGAAGTTTGGGCCACCAACATTCCCAGCTTGTGGAAGTTGACCGATAAAAACAATGACGGCGCCGCCGACACTCGTGAAGAGACGTCCACCGGATACGGGGTGCGTTTCGCCTTCTTTGGGCACGATATGCACGGGCTGCGCGTGGGGCCCGATGGCCGCCTGTATTGGACCATCGGCGATCGTGGCGCCACGGTGCACACACGCGAAGGCAAGCTGATCTCCATTCCTGATAGAGGCGGCGTGTTTCGGTCAGAGCTTGATGGCAGCCGTTTGGAACTTTACGCCGAAGGCCTACGTAACCCGCAAGAGCTGGCCTTCGATGATCACGGCAATCTGTTCACGGGGGACAACAATTCGGACGGCGGCGACAAGGCGCGCTTTGTTTACCTGGTGGAAGGCGGCGATTCGGGTTGGCGCGTGGGATACCAAGCGATCGCGGAACCGACACCACGCGGGCCATGGAACACTGAGAAGCTTTGGTACCCACAATGGAAAGGGCAAGCCGCCTACTTGCTTGCACCCATCGAGAACATCTCAAACGGTCCCTCGGGTTTGACCTACCATCCGGGCAGCGGCCACCTCAAAGACTTGCACCAACATTTCTTCTTGGCCGATTTCCGCGGGCAGGCCAACAGCAGCGGCATTCACGCGTTTGCCACGGCTGAGAAAGGCGCGGGCTTCACGCTTGTGTCACCGAGCAAACTGATGTGGGGCGTGTTGGCCACCGACGTGGACTTCGGACCCGACGGCGCGCTTTATGTTGCAGACTGGATCTCGGGTTGGGATGGCTTGGGCAAAGGCCGCATCCATCGGCTCACCGATCTCACGCCCGAGGCGGCTCCCGCGGGAGAGAAAGTCTCGGCGTTGATCGCGAGTGATTACAGCAAGCGCACGCCGGAAAACTTGGCGGGCTTGCTCTCACATGCTGACGTGCGCGTGCGCATGGAAGCGCAATTTGCCTTGGCGAACCTGGGGCGTGACGATCTGCTGGCCGCAGCCGCGCAAGCAGGGCAACCGCCGTTGGCTCAGCTGCACGGCGTGTGGGGCTTGGGTCAACTGCTCCGCGGGGCGCCCGGCACAAAGCTGCGCACGGGCGTCACGGCCGCCGCCCTTCAAGCCAGTTTGGTGGCGCGGTTGCAGGCCAGGCCCACCACCCCGGGCGACAACGAAACGCGGGCACAAGCCGCCAAGGTTTTAGGCGAAAGTCCGGCGCCCGGATCCGTTGACGCCCTTGTGACCGCTCTTGCGGACCCAAGCCCGCGCGTGAAATTCTTTGCCGCCCAGAGCTTGGCTCGCCTGAAGGCGAAAAACATCAAAGAGCCGGTGCTGTCCTTGTTGAGCAAGAACGCCGACCAAGATCCCTACCTGCGACACGCAGGCACGATGGCGTTGGCAGCGGGATTGACCGAAGACGAATTGGCGGCGCTCGCGGGCAACCCTTCTTCCCCTGCGCGCATGGGCGCGGCGTTGGCTTTGCGACGCTTGCAATCGCCGAAAGTTGCCGCGTTCCTTGCTGACAAGGACGTGCTCGTGGCCCGAGAAGCGGCGCGCGCGATCAATGACGTCCCCATCGAAGATGCCAACGGGGCGTTGGCGGCGTTAGGCGAGCTGCCCACGCTGCCCAAGGACGACGTGATTTTGAGCCGCATCGTGGAAGCCAACTTTCGTGCGGGCACGCCGGCGTCGGCCAAGGTGCTTGCGCGGATCGCCGCTGACACGGAAGTTGCCACACACACGCGACAAGAAGCTGTGGCTGCGTTGTCTGATTTCGGCGCGCCGCAACCACGCAACCGCCTCACGGGTGCGTACCGCCCTCTTCCGCAAGGAAAACGCGACACCCAGGCCGCGGCCGACGCCTTGACAGCGATTCTGAATAAGCTGCTGGTGCGCGGGCAAGTGGATGTATTCCGTACCACCGCAAAGGCGGCCGCCCGACTCAAGCTGCAAGCCGCGGCTCCATACCTGGCCGCAGCGGTGGAACGGCGCTGGGATACGGACGCCGTTCGCATCTCGGCTTTGACGGCTCTTGCGGATCTGAAAGCGCCCGAGCTTTCCACCGTGCTGCCTGTGGCCTCCAAAGATCCAACACCCCGCGTGCGCTTGTGGGCGCTCAAGGAGCGCGTGGTGGCGAACCCCGCGCTGGCACCCGCGTTGGTGGCAGAGGCTTTGAAGAAAGGCTCCGTGGGTGAAAAGCAAGCCGCGATCGGCATCTTGGGTTGGGCGCAAGATCCAGGGGCTGAAGCCACATTGGCCTCGCTGCTGGATCAATTGATTGCAGGAAAGCTGCCCGTGGCGCTGTCGCTGGATGTGCAGGAGGCGACCAAGAAACGCAACGTGCCCGCGTTGCTCGCCAAGCTGGACGCTTACGAGAAGACGCGCCCTGACTCTGACATCGGGCCCTACTTGGAAGCCGTCGACGGCGGCGATCCCGAGATGGGCCAGCGCACCTTCCTTTACAACCCGCTCGTGCAGTGTCGGCGCTGCCACAGTGTGGAAGGACATGGCGGCGAAGTGGGCCCCGAGCTCAAGACCGTGGGCAAACGTCGCTCGCGCCAATACCTGCTGGAGGCGGTGGTGTTCCCCAGCAAGCACTTCGCCCCGGGCTTCGAATCGGTTCTGGTGACGATGAAAGACGGCGCCATTCACGGTGGCACGGTGAAACAGGACGCGGGCCCAACGTTGAAGTTGGCCTCAGCAGAAGAAGGCGAGCTGACCTTGGTGAAAAAGCACATCGCCAGCCGCGAGCCCGGTGCCTCTGGCATGCCCGATGGCTTCGGCAGCATCTTGAGCAAACGCGAGCTGCGTGACCTGGTTGCGTTCTTGGCGTCTCAGAAATAAGCCAGCTTCACGGCCCGGGGGGGCGTGGCAAGTGCAAGACACCCACGCCCACCAGGACGCCCACCAATCCCACGCAAACAAACACAACAGCTCGCAAGGTCGACCGGTTGAGGATGCGGGCCAGCGTGCTCTCGCGTTCGCCGCGCGGCCGTATGATTGCCTGCAGCACACCACTGACGATGAGCAGCACGCCGCTGAGCAAGAAAAAGATGGTCACGTGTGCATCGCTTTTTCGTTGGTGGCTTCGGCCATAAGTTCCGCGTTCAGCTGGGCAGCATACCCGGCCATCAAACGCTGCGTGAGCGGGCCGGGCACGCCCTGCCCCACGGGCGCGCCGTCGATCTGCGTGACCGGCAAGATGCCGCGCGCGGCGCTGGTGATGAACGCCTCGCTGGCACGTCGAAAATCGTCGGGCGAGAAGGAGGTCTCCTGGATGGCCACGCCCAAGGCGCGCCCCACCGCCAAAACTTTGCTGCGCGTGATGCCCGGCAAGATGCCGACACTCAACGCAGGTGTTTGCAATACACCGTCAATGCAGGCGAACACGTTGCTTGTGGCGCCCTCGGCCACGGCGCCATCGGGCGAGCACAAGATCGCTTCATGCACACCGGGCCGCCGCGCCTTCGCCTCACCCACGGCGAGCACGTTGTTGAGGTAGTTTCCCGATTTCACCGATGGATCCAATGCGCCAGCGTGGTTGCGCGTGATCGAAACCACCTCAACAGCCACGCCCGTTTTGTAAAGAGCGGGCGCCGGGGGGTTAAGAGGCTGGACGATGACGATCAATTGCGGCTCATGTGCAGCGTTCGGATCCAGCTCACCTGATTTGCCCACGCCGCGGGTGACCATAATCCTAACGCGCGATTCATCGTTTGCTGCCGCCGCCACCGTTGCCTTCACGGCGGCTTGGATATGCTCACGCGGGGGCAGAACCAGGCTCACGCGCGCTGCCGAACGTTCCAGGCGATCAAGGTGTTCATTGAGGGCGTAAAGCTTGCCGCCCACTGTGCCTACGCTTTCGTAAACGCTGTCGCCAAACAGGAAGCCGCGGTCGAAGACCGAGACCTTTGCGGCTTCGGGCTCGACAATCTGACCCGAAATGTAAACACGGATTGACATAACGCAGACAACGAAGCTAGTACACTATGAGTCCCACGGCCATCCCCCGAGCGAGGCATACGCTTGAACATCTTGAGGCTTCGATGCCAGAACGCGGAGGATTTCGGCGGCGTTCTGCAACACACCGAAAACGGCCCCGCCGTATTTTGTCCCACCACCACAGCGTTGGAAGTGGGTGCAAGCGTGGTCATCGAACTGGTGTGTAAAGCGCTGCCGAACCGGGTGATGATCAAAGGCAGCGTGCTTGAGTGGCGGCCCGCGTTGCCCCGCTTGCGGGTGCGCGCCGGAGCCCAAGTGTTGTTCGATCCCAGCGAACAACAGAAGGTGGCGTTTGTGATTGAGACGCTGCGCGGGTTGCGCCCCCCGACACCCAAACGCAAACACACGCGCTTGCCGGTGGCCTTGCCCGCGCGTCTGCGGATCACGAACGACCCCCACATTCTGGATGTCGACCTTCGGGAGATCAGCGTGAGTGGCGCCTTGGTGGGGGGGATCACGCCTCCACCCATCGACACCGATGTGGTGCTCGAGTTCACGCCGCCGGGAGGGGAATCGCCCATGGATCTCGCAGGGCGCGTGCTCTACCACGCGGGCGACGACGGGACGGGCATCCGCTTTTTGTTCCGTGAAGGCGGCGGCTCACGACGTTTGCGCGAGGTCGTCCGCCGCATCAAACACGCGTGACCCTGTTGGCCTCCACGCAGCACCACGCTATGATCTGAGCCATGGCTGAGGAACTCCTGCTCCTCTCGCCCGCCCAGATCGAGGCGGCGGCCAACGTGGGGCGCCTGGCCCGCTTGGCTGAACGGCTTGTGGAAGAGCGCAGCTGGAGTTCGGTAGACCTGCTGCTATCGCACGCCACGCTTGATGTGGTCCCACTGGAGGAGCTGGCGGCCGCCGCGCGTGCTGTGGATCGAGCCTTGGCCCGCATGCCTGAAGCCCGCAGCCAGCGGCCGGCAATCGTTCGCGAGATCGCGGCGCTGCGCGCTTTGGCGGGCCGCAGCCTTGCCAAACGCTTGCGCCACGACCCGGTGACCCAGCAGGAGCGCCCGTTGCTCGCGTTGGCGGGCGAGCTGCTGATGGCCGCGGGTGATCCTAAAGAAGCGGCGCGCCTATTCGAACGCGCCCACGAGGATGGGCGCGCGGCCGATGCCTACGGCGCCACCGGCGATCTTGAGAAGATGGAGGCGTGTCACGAGCGCATCGAACGCCGCCGTGGCGCACGTCGTGCGGCCACGCAGTTAACCCGCAAAGCCGAAACGTTGATTGAGTCAGGCGAACGCGTGGCCGCGCTGATGCTGCTTGAGGGTGCGCCTTACGACTTATTGATTCAAGCGGGCCTTCTGCAAACGCGGGATCACCTGCAAAAGCACCTGTGCCGCGGACGCACGTTGAACTTGCGCGTCCGCACGGGCGCAGCGCTTTCGTGCCGGTTTGCTGGCACGCCCGCGGTGTTGGGGCGTGAAGCCGGCGTGCAAGTGCCGCTTCGCGATCCAGGTGTGTCGCGGCGTCACGCTGCGATCGTAAGCGACGGCGATGACCTGGCGGTGGAGGACGCGAACTCACGCGCGGGCACCACGCTGGGCGCGGCCCGTTTGGTGGGTCGCGTGCCCATCCGCGCGGCCACGGAGGTGGGCCTGGGTCCCTCGTGCAGGCTTGTGATCGAACGTGTGTCGGGCACAGACGCGAGGGCCGTTCATGTCAAAGGACTCTCTGGGCTCGATCGGGCCATGCGTGCCATCGTTGGCGAATCGCCGCTTGATCTCGCGTGGGCTTTTCCGACCGCGCAGGGGCTGATGCTGAATTTGGAAGGGGGCGTGGCGCGGCTTGAACGCGTGGCAAGCCTGCCGGTCCGCGTGGCTGGGCAACTTGTGGGGCGAACCTGCGAACTCCTGGCGGGCGATCTTCTGGAGCTCGCCGACAGTGAAGGCCAGCCGTTGGTCATCGAGGTGCTGGGGTGAGCGAGCTGCAAGGCGCGCCCTCGATCAACAAATTGCGCGCGCGCCTTGCGGCCGATGCGACCAACGAGCCGTTGCGTTTGCAGGTGGCACAAACGCTCTTGCAATCAGGTGACGCAAAAGCCGCGCGTGAAGTGGGATTGGTGTTGGTGCAATCCAGCGCCGATGCTCTATGGGAACAAGCACATGTGTTGCTCGGGCAGGCGGCTGAACAATTGGGCCTGCACGACGAGGCACGCGCGTGTTGGGAGACGTTGCTGGCGCTCGATGTTGATCACGTGACCGCGCGGGCTCAGCTGGCGCGGTTATCAAAACACAGCCCGCCATCCACTCCGCCGCGCACGACTTCATACAAGGCCGAAGCAACCTTGCTCTCGCCCGAGGGCGTGGTGGCGGCCAGGTACGAGATCATTGCCGAACTTGGGCGCGGCGCCACAGGCACGGTTTTCCTGGCGCGTGACACGCACCTGGGATTGCAGGTGGCTTTGAAGGTCTTGCACCCTTTCTTGGGGGTGGCCGCGCGCAGTGAGATGCGGGAGCGCTTTTTTCGCGAAGCACGCCTCGCGGCAGCCCTGCGTCACCCAGGCGTCGTGGCGGTGTACGATCTTGACGAACACACGCGCAGCTTATCGCTGGAGTATTTGCCGCTCGGCACGTTGAGAGAGCGCATGAACGCTGCGGGACGGTTGGATGCGGGAGAGCTTCGTGCCACCGTTGAGCGGTTGCTGCTCACGCTGGCACACGTTCACGGCAGCGGGCTCATTCACGGCGACATCAAGCCTCGCAACATTTTGCTACGTGCGCCCGGCGATCCCGTGTTGGGTGATTTTGGCGTGGCACGCCTCTGCGACAGCAACGACAACGCAAGCGGCGGCGGCACACCGCTTTATTTCGCGCCGGAGCAACTGCGTGGCGCGGGCTCAAGCATCGCCACAGATGTGTTCGCCGTGGGCGCGCTGGTGTGGGAATTGGTTGTGGGGCGGGCGATGCGAAGCCATGCTGATTTAACCAGCGGTCGATTTGAGGCACCTACCCTGCCCGACGGTGCGGTGGCCGATCTGGGTGCCACGGGAGCGGCCCTAGCGCGATTCGTGGCCAGCACCACAGCCACGGCCCCTGCGGCGCGGCCCGCCTCCGCACAAGCCGCCTTGGCGTTGCTTTAGCGCGGCGCAAGCGCAAAACACAAGGCCGACATGCCACGACACATGGGGTATCATCGCCGCCCCATGTTGACCTTACCCTTGTGCGTGGCGCGTGTTCTGGCTTCGCTTTTGGCGTTGTGGCTCGGCTTGATGGTCACCGCCAGCGCGCAAGCTGACGAAGGCGTCAAAAGCCTTCTGGTCGGCAAGACGCCAGTGGCTTCTTCTGGCATCAGCGACGCGACGGCGCTTACGGACCAACGGCTGTCGACCGAGGGAGATTTTTGGCTCACGGACGTCACCACCCGTTTTCGCGACAAGAATGCCTACGCCATTTATGACCTGGGCGGGCCCCAGCCCATCCGTTGCGTCTTCCTGCAGGGCGACAACAACGACTTTTACCAGATCGACGGGTCGATCAACGGCGACCACTTCTTTCCGATGTTCGTCGGCCCACCGGCCATGGGGCCGGGCATGCGCACGCGCGTGGCGAAGATTGTGGCCACGGCTCGCTTCGTGCGCGTGTGGGCCCATGGTGGCGACGGATCCTATGCGCTGTCTGAAGTGGGCCTGCTAAACGCGTGCCCCAACCCTTGGCCGCAAGAGTTTCACCGCGTGGATGGCATTCCCCTCGATCAAAGCGTGAAAGTGCGCCTCGGCTGGGTGGCGGTGGCCGCCCTGGCGTTCGTCGTCTTGTTGATGGGTCGCGCGAAACCAATGGTCACCGTCGCGGGTGCCGCCGTGGTGTTGTTGCTTGCGGGCGCCACCGCCAAAACACTGCAAGGGCTTTACCCGTTCTTCGATCAAGAGACCATGATTCGCGGACTTGTTGCGGCTGTCGCAGCGGCGCTGGTGGCGCGCGAAGTGTTGGTGCCCCAACTCGGCAATATCAACCGCGCCGCGGCCAACGTCCTGTTGGGCGTGCTCGCGTTCTTGGCTGTGGGTTGTTACTACCACTTTGGCGCCGCGCAGTTTTGGTATGCCAAGGAGGGCAGACGCACGTACGTGCACAGCTACGACATGCGCCATTATTTTCCCACGGCTAAGTACTTTCACGAGTTGAAGTTTGATGGGCTTTACGCCGCCAGCTTTGCCGCGTATCTCGAAGTCCGGAACCAGCCCTTTGAATCGTTGGGCAACCTTCATTTTCGCGATCTGCGAGAAAGCAAAGTGCGGAGGGCCATGGAGATGCGCGATCACATCGAAGAGGTGCGCGGCCGCTTCGACAACGTCCGATGGTCAACGTTCAAGGACGACATCCGGCTGTTCATCGATATCATGGGCGACGGCGCGTTCTTGGAGAACATGAACGACCATGGCGGCAACGCCACGCCCGTGTGGTTGCTGGGCGCCGGGGCCATTTTGCACTCGATGCCGGCCACAGAAATGAATTTGATTCTTGTGGGGCTGCTCGATCCCCTGGCCCTGGCCTTTATGTTTTTCTGCGTGGGGCGCGCGTTTGGTTGGCGAACGCTTGGCTATGTGTTGGTGCTGTTCGGAGCCACGGACTTTTATCAATTTGGAAGCAACCTAATGGGTTCGATGTTGCGCCAGGATTGGCTGGTGATGCTGGGGTTGGGCGCGTGCGCATTCAAGAAGCAGCGCCACATGCTGGGCGGCGCGCTGTTCGCTTACGGCGGGCTTTTGCGCGCCTTCCCTGCCCTCGCGGCCATCTTCATGTTGGTGCCCACCGTGTGGTGGGTGATCGATTTTGTGCGCATCCGTAAGAAGTGGCCCTCCTGGTCTGCATTCAAAGCGGCCGAGCGATCGGCCTTGGCTGCGTTCGCCGGAGCGGCGGCGTGTGTGGTGGTGCTGCTTTCGTTGTCCGTCGCTGTGCACGGGCCGTCATCGTGGGCGGCGTGGGCAAACAAGATCTCCATTCATGAGAATGACATCAGCGTTAACAACATAGGTCTGCGCAACGTCATGGCGTTCGATCCCAGCGCCACCGGACAAAAATTGGCCGCCGCAGGGGTTCCGAACCCATGGGGTCAATGGGAGCAAAACTTCCGGGCGAATCTGGAACGCCGCGCGCCCGTCCGATTCGGATTGATGCTGGCGTTCGTCGGCTGTGTATTTGTGGCAGGCCGTCGCCGTTCACCTGAATCGGCCGGGCTTATCAGCCTCACGCTCGTGCCGGTTCTGTTTTACCCATCGAACTATTATTTGCACCTCATCTTCTTGTTGCCGCTGGCGTTGACGGGCATCGACGACCTACGCCGCCAAGCACAATGGATCTTCACGCTATGCCTTTTGTGTGTAGGCCAGTTCGCTACCTACGGATGGACCAGGGGCCAAAGCGACCTGTTCTTTACATACCAAAGCATCATGTTGCTTATTGCTTTCGCGGCGATGCTGGTGCCTTTGGCGCGCGACGCTTGGCGCGCACCCGCAACCACAGTGTCACCGGCGTGATACGTCATAACTGAAATCCAAAAACTTTTTCGCAGGCAACGAAGGCCGCGCTTATAGTCGCGTCCGTGGGTTCAGAGGCATCGATTCCGTTGCGCTCTACCGCTATCGCGGGGGCGTCACCGGAGCCAGCGGCATTGGCATCAGCGGCACATGCGTTGTGCGATGGTGGTCATTTGGCCGAAGCCGAAACGCTGGCGCGATGGCTTGTGCACCAGCATCCACACTTCTCGGGCGGCCGCGTGATCTTGGGCCGCGTGTTGTTCGAGATGGAGCGACTCGACGACGCCGCGGACGTTCTGCGCGCCACCACGATTCAGTACCCCGCGTCGGTCGCCGCGTACCGGTGGCTGGGCGAGGTTCTCGTCCGGCAGGGTTTATGGGCCCGCGCAAAGGCGGTGCTGAACCAAGCGGCGATGCTTTCACCCGCCAATCGCCGCATCAGCCAGTTGCAGCGTTTGGCCGGTCAAGAGGGCGAACGTGCGGATGTGCAAGCGGATGAATCCACCACACGCGCGATGGATCTGCCGCGCCTCGCAAGCCGCCGCGTGCTGCCCCCACCGATTCCCGCGCAAGGCCTGTCGAAGCGCGAACGTCGCAATCAATTAAACGATGACGATGCCACCCCCACCGGCGTCGCGCCGCCTGACACGCCTCTTTACGCGCGGCCCGATTTTGCGCCTGTGGCAAGCGAAGCCGAAGACGGCGTGCTGACTGTGGCGGGCCCGCCCGTGCAAGCGCGGACCACACTACAATGGCCCTCCGTTCAGGGTGCGCCACGCGTGGTGACACCCTCTCCGCAAATGTCGATGATCCACGCGCCACCGCCCGGCCACCTCGACTTCGAGCACACGCCCTCGGTCACGTGGAAGGGCATTCCCGTTTTAGACCAACACTGGAAGCGACGTTGGCACAAAGGGGCGGGCTGGTTGGTGGCGCTGGCTGCAACGATGTTGTTGGGGTTCGCCGTGGTGCGATGGCTGCTGCCACGCTCGCCGGCCACAGACACGAAGACACTGCATCAAACGTTGCGGCTGGCGCAAAACCCCAGCACGGCGAACATCGAGGATCTGCTTTCCGAGGGCACGCCGGCCTCGCTGCGCCAAGTGTTGACTGTTCACAAGGACGCTACGTCGGCGCAGGCAAGCGACGCCAAACGCCTGGCAGAGGCGTTGCTGTTTTTGGATTATGGCTGGAAGCCCGCGCGTCCCTTGCCAAACGTCGATACCAGCGATGTGGCTGTGGCCGCGCATGTGTTCACATTGCTGGCTGAGGGGAAGCTCACAGCGGCGCGCGAACTTGTGGAGGGAGCCAAACCCAAAGGTGCAAACCAAATATGGTTGCCGCTGGCGCGCGCCCGGGTGCTGCAACGGCTGGGCAACATTGACGCCGCCCGCGCGCGCCTCGCTTCGCTCAATGAAAAGCCCGCCGCCATGTTGCTGGCGGCCGAGCTTGCCATCGATGACGGTCGCGCGGCCGAGGCTCTGCACATCTTGGCGCCGTTTGCGCAGTCCAAGCCGGTTCACCCCCGGGCCGAGGCCTTGCTGCGCGAAGCGAACGACGGCTTGCACCCCACAAATGAGACAGACGCAGGCTCGTGCGCGCCGGCGCTGGGGCCGAACCTGTTTGCCCAGTGCTCAATTCGTGCCGCCAGCGCCTTGCGAAGGCGAGGCTTGCATGAGGAGGCCGAACGGCGAGCCATTGCGGCTGGGCGAGAAGCCATCTCCGATCCGCGCACGATGGCGGCGGTGGCGCTCACGTTGGCAAACCTTGGGCAAGCGGACCTGGCACGACCATGGCAAAAGGCCCTCAATGCAAACACAGAAGCGGCCTTCCGGGGGCGCACCTGGGTTGAACTTGCGTTGTTGCTCGCACGCCGGCCCGAGGCGGCTGAAAGCGTCACGCCGACCCAAGCGGCGTTGTCCCCCGAAGAACGTTTGCTGGCGGCACGGGCCGCTTATGCGCGCGGCGGCAGCAGGGCCTTGGCGTCCACTTTGGCGGCCATGAATGTAGCTGCCATCAAGAATGACGACGACCTGCGCTGGTGGCGCATGCTCACACAATACGCACCAACGCAGGCGTTGAACGTATCAACCAAGCTGCAAGCGTCGCGACGGCCCCTGGGTCCGGTGGGCACGTTCGTCGCAGGCCTGATGGCCGCCGAGAGCCGTCACCTCACCAGCCAATGGATGGGCAAAGCGTTATCCATGCGCGGCTTTGGCGACAGGTGCTGGGCCGCCGCGCGTTTTGCAACGGCCGAGATGAATCTGCACAACAGCCCGCTCAAATGGCCCGCGTACCGTCAGGTCGTCGCGAACCATTTGTGCGATTAGCGCTTTAGAACCAAGCCACGAGCCCGCCGGCGAAGTCGATGACCGTGGCGCTGTTGCCGAAGCCCTGCAACACCTCCAGACCTAAGCGAAGCGCCCACGTCCGCGTAAACGCGATGTCGGTGTGCAAACCAAGGCCCGCCAAGATCGGCCCACCGCGAACGGTGTCGCTGCTGGTGCGTCCATTCACTTCGTTCGGAGCCACCACCAAGCGAAACCCCTCGCCAGCACCAGCCAGCGCTGAAATCTGAAAGTTCGAAAATTCGCCCACGGGCAAGAACCAAATCAGCCGCAAAAGGCCGGCATTTGCACCCGCCGCCGGTGCCCCGGGCTTGTTGCCCTTGGAGCCAGAGTGAACGATCACTTGGCTGCGCAGTTGCAGCGCCATCGCAAAGTGGGGCGCCAACTGCACGCCGAATTCAGGCACGAAATGAACGGTGCCGGCGCCGTGAAAACCGGCCGACACTTCCGAACCATACCATTCCAAAGTCGTCGACCCGTGGTGGCCCAGGCCGCGCCCCACCATCAGTGACACCCAGTATTTGGCGCCGGTGCTTTCGCGTTCGTTGTTGAACAACCGCGAGATTGGGTTCTCTTCTTCGGCCTCGCCCACGTTGGCATCGTTCTCCATGCGAACGCCTGCCAAAGCATTGTGCACAACGGGGGGCGCGACCTTCGACACGATCATGATGTTCGGGCTCTCGAAGCGGCCATTGTCAGCCACAGACTTGTCGGTGCTGTCGCGCGCCTCGAAGTAATACTGCATCACCTTGCCCGAGAAGGCCTTGGCTGGCACCACGGCCACGTACCAACCGCGCGGCGTCTTGGCCGCAGGGACCGTCTCGTAATTTTCGTTGCCCGGCAGGCGGTAAAACAACAACACCCGTGCCACGTCCAACTCGGGTTGAGCCACGCAACGAAGCACGGCTTTGTGACCCGGCGGCGCTTCGTCCGGGTTCGGGCAATGCAAAGGGCGCGGCAGCGACGCGGGCAGATCGGGTTCCTCAGGCTCATTCGCGGCTGCGGGCTTCGCTGATTCTGGCTTCGGTACCGCGGCAGGCGCGGGCTTGGGCGCGGGCGCAGGCGGCTCGGGTGCGGGAGGGGCTTTCGCGGCGACCACCGGGGCGGTCTGTTCGGGCTGGGGCGCCGGTTTGGCGGCCTCGGGCGCGGCTTTCACGGGTGCAGCCACGGGCGCAGGCGCCGCGGCTGGCTTGGGCGGCGGAGGCGCGGGCGTTGGCGCAGGTGGCTCCGCCGCCGCAGGCGCCGCGGAGACCGCCGCCGGCGGCGCGGAAGCGGAACGTTCAAGCAACACCGCCTTCTTGAACGCATCAAGCACCTCAGGGCGTGCCGCCAACACCGCCGTCAGTTTGGCGCCCGCATCGATCTGCAACGCGTGCCGAAACACCGCGATGCTTTCATTGGCGCGCCCCTGCGCCGCAACCACCGCGCCTTCATGCACCAGCGCCTTGGCCATCAACTTGTCGTTCGCCAAGCCGCCGTCTCGGGCCTGCTGTTTGGCCCTCTGAATGGATTCAGAAGCGGACGCCCAATTCTGCTGTGCAAACGCGGCCGACGCCGATTTGAGCGAATCAGTTACATCAGAAGACGGTGAAGCGAAGGCACTTGGGTCGCGCGCGCTCAAAAGCGCCGCAACAACAAACGCCTGGAACAGCCAGCGTGTCATCAGGGGGGGACCTCGCCCCGGACCTTACTGCGCCGTGATCACAAACTCAACACGCCGATTGCGATCTCGACCGGACGCCGTGCGGTTCGTTTCGATGGGCTGATCGGGGCCAAAGCCCACCGATTCCATCCTATCAGCCGCCACGCCTAACCCCATCAAATGCGCCTTAACGGCATCGGCGCGCAGTTGCGACAAGCGTAGGTTCGAGGCGCGTTTGCCCTGGCTATCCGTGTGACCTTCAATGCGCAAGCGCATCGTGGGGCGGGACTTAAGCGCCGAAGCCACTTCTTCAAGCA
Organism: Deltaproteobacteria bacterium; assembly: GCA_033763315.1. Classification (GTDB taxonomy): domain Bacteria; phylum Myxococcota_A; class Polyangia; order Fen-1088; family Fen-1088; genus JAGTJU01. Next base: position 276,039 of record JANRKS010000009.1, on the reverse strand, counting down.
GCTCGAAGCTGCGCGACTGAATCAGTGCCTTCGCACTCGCAAAGAAGATCTTCTGCTTAAGCTCGATCTTATCTTTGGTGACCTCAATGTGCTTGAACACCTCGGGGCAACCGCCGGTGCCAGGGGGCCCAGCTTGGTTCGGGCATTTGTCGGCCAAGTCGTCGAGCGAATCTTTGTCGTTGTCGCGCTCGGGGCAGCCGTCGGCATCTTCGAAGCTGTCAAAGTCCTCGCGCTCCATCGGACACTGATCTTGGGCGTCGGCGATCTTGTCGCCGTCGTTGTCTAGTTCCGGGCAGCCATCCGCGTCTTCAAAGTTGTCTTTGTCTTCCGCTTCAAGCGCGCACTTATCGGCCACATCCATTACGCCATCGGCGTCGTTGTCGGGATCGGGGCAGCCATCCGCGTCTTCAAAGCCGTCTTTGTCTTCTGCCTCTTTGGGGCATTTGTCGTCCTCGTCGAGAACGCCGTCGCCGTCTGCGTCTTTGGGCTTGGCTTCCAACGCGACCTTGACCGTGGGCTGTTTTGCGGTCGCCAGACATCGATCTGCCGGCGATTCGCGCAACGCCTCAGACACCTGAGCTTCGGCGAAATCAAGGTGATCCTTGGCGCGGAAATAGTCACCTTGGTGCAGCTCGCTGTCTGCGAACACCACATGGCTCTCGGCAAACGCCAGCTGCCTTGGAGCGCATTTGTAGGCACCCGAAGCACGCGCCTCAGCGATGAGCGAGCGCACTTGCCGAGAGCGCTCCTCAAGGCGCGCGCCTGCGCAACTTGAAGCAAACACCATCGCCCCCACGCACAGCCAAAACCGTTGCAGGCTGTTCATGAGCGCCGCTCCGGCGCAGGCTTCACCGCCGGTGGTTCATCCGCCGGAGCCGTCTTTTCTTTGGTTGGCGCGTTGGTTGGCGCTGGCGCCTCCCACCCTCGCCCCGCCTTTCGTTCACGCGCCAAAGCGCGCGACCGATCGGCCATCTCTTCGGCGATCTTGCCGTATTCGAGCGCCGTTTGAAATTGTGATCGGCCGGCTTCTTCGCGCGCCTTTTTCAAATACTCGCCAGCAGCGGTGTATTCGTAAGGCGCCAGCTCGTCGGCCTTCTCTCGCCGCGCTTGGGCCAAAGAAGACGAGGCTCTCCCCCCCACTTGAGCGACATACTCAACAGGGCCACAACCGAGGGGCAACGCCATCCCCAACGTAAGCGCTGCAACCAAGCAAGGGCGCGACACGATGTGCCGACCGTAAACATTTCCCCTGCGCGAGTCAAGTTCGGCAAAGTGTTATCGTCGCGATTGCCGTTTTGAATGCGTGGCTCGTTCATATGGGCGGCTGTCACGAGCGCCGAACTGACCTTTTGTGGCACGCGAGGAACACCCACTTTTCATCACGGTCCGCACCGCGAAAAGCCCAAAAAAACCTTGCATCCCGCGAGGTTTCCAAGCTATGGCTTTGAGGCTCACCCGTTTTTTTTTCTCCACCGGAGGCCGAAGTGGACCGACTGATAGCATTCCTGCTCGAACACGCGATACTCGACTTTTCCGGCGACCTTAGCCTGGATGCGCTTCGAGATTTCTTGCGGGATGATGACAGCCCCGAAGGTCGGGCGCTGATCGCAAAAGTCACAAGCCAAGGGTCCACAGAAGATATGATCCTCACCTTGGCCGACTGCCTTCAAGAGTACATCCGCACAGGCGTTAACGAGAAGCTGGTCAAAGAACAGCTCAAGATGTACGCCGACAGCTAAGCGCAAAGCCCGCAACCGCGGCCAAAGTCGCCGTTTGGCAAAGAGCCCGCCTAATTTTAGGCGGGCTTTTTGATTTGCAGATCGCCCACCCTGCTTGTCCAGCCTTAGGGCCAGACCTTAAGCATCTGAGGCACCAACAGAACCGCGGCCGCCATCGCTGCGGCGGCCACGTCGTCCATCATGATGCCGAAGCCCAGGGGCAGTCGCTCGAACAGCCGAACCGGCCATGGCTTCCAAATGTCAAACGCTCGGAACAGCAAAAAGCCCGCGGCGAGCCCCAGCCACCCTGGGGGAGCGACAGCCAACGTCAACAAAACACCCGCCACCTCGTCGATGACGATGATCTGCGGATCTTCGACCCGCATCTGTCGAGCCACCCGCGTTGATGACCAAATCCCAACCACGGTGACGAGCGCCCCCACCGCGAACACAGTGAACGGTCCGGCCAGCTGCGCGACGGCAAACACCGGCAAAGCGCCCAGCGCTCCCACGGTTCCTGGGGCCTTGGGCGCATAACCGCAGCCAAACCACACCGACAGCCACAGCGCAACCCCATCCCAACGCCCCCGCCCGCGGCGCGGCGGCAACGGCGGCAACTTGATCGCCCCTCGCTCTTCGGAGCTGCCCGAACGCTTCCCGCCGGCCCCCGCGTCGTTCACGATGTCACCCGCGCGGGCCGCGATCGAAAGACGAACCATCTGTGCATGGGGTAGTTCCAGGCAACGCTCACGACAACGGCCACGATGACCCTAGCCATCACGTATTGCAAGCCGAGCACGCGATAAAGCAAAGCCTCGCCGAGGGTGTTCCACATCAAGCTTACGCCAGAGACAAGCATATAGCGGGCAACTTGGTTGCCCAACGCCATGGACCCTGGCCCTTTGGCGAAGATCCATCGCCGGCCCAAAGAGAAGTTCGTAACGGCCCCACAAAAGGCCCCCGCCGCTGTGGCCCAAACCGGGGTCAAGGTGTGGGACTCAACCAGCAACCACATCACCCCAAAGTCAACCGCCGTTGAGATTGCGGCGCCCGTTTGATGTTTCAACAACGGCCCAAGCTCGGGCATCAGAGGCCCCATCGCAACACGGTCATGAGTTCTCACCAAGATAGCCTTTGACCTCGTGGCTAAATTCGCCCTCCGAGGTGTGCACGATCAAATCGTCCTCGGCACGCACGCGCGGCTGGCCACGGCTGGCTTCGACCAACAAACGATGCACGGGCCGAACCTGCGTGGGTCGCGCCCAGCGCAAGCGCACATCGCCAAAGCCCTGCCTCTGCAAAGCTTCGAATAAGGCGTCTTTCCGCTCGGCGGGAAAGACCACGGCAATGCGGCCCGAAGGCGTCAGCAAACGTGCAGCGGCCGCGGTCCACTCGTGCAGCGGCAAGGCCACCTCGTGGTGTGCCAAAGCGCGTTCTGGGTTTGGGGAAAGGTGGCCGCCTTCCACCGTATAAAACGGGGGATTGCTGGCCACCACATCGAAAGATTCTTGCGCCTGTGTTTGGGCCCAGGCCAAAAAATCGTTTGCCACCAAGGTGAGGCGTTCCGTCATGCCGTTCTCTGCGGCGCCTCGAGCGGCCAGCGCCGCCAACCGCGGTTGAATTTCGATGGCGGTCGCGGCGGCATGGGGGTCGCGCGCCAACAGCAGGAACGACAACACGCCCGATCCCGCGCCAAGGTCGATAAAGCGCCCCAACGGCAGCGACACAAAACCCGATAACAACACCGGATCCAAACTGAAGCGGTAACCACGCGCCGGCTGGTGCACGACCACCCGGCCACGCAACAGCGTGTCGCGCGTGACCTCAGGCTCGTGCGCCTGCGCTGGCGAGCTGCCGTTGCTGCTGCGGCTTTCGTTCACATCAGCCGCCGCACTGGCGATCCACTTCAGCGCCGAGACCTGACCTATGACCCATCTGGATCGCCACGACGTGGGTTTGAGTCATGCTTGGCCTCGAAGCCCGATATCGGAACGATAGTGCGCCCCACTGAACGCGATATTCTTCACCGCTGCGTAGGCGCGTTGACGAGCGCTGGCCAGATCTTCACCCACGGCGGTGATGCCCAACACCCGCCCCCCGGAAGTCACGACCTTGTCGCCAAGTTGCTTTGTTCCCGCGTGAAACACCAACACGGAGCGATCGGGATCTTGTTCGGCAACGGGTGGCAAGTGCGTGATCTCGTCGCCCACGCGTGGTGCGCCGGGGTAATTGGCAGCCGCCATCACCACACAGACGCTTGTGCCGGGCCGCCACGTCAACGTGCCTTGCGGCAGGTGCCCTTGCGCCGCGCCCAACATCCAAGGCACCAGATCATCAACCAAGCGCGGCAACACCGCCTGTGTTTCGGGATCGCCGAAACGGCAGTTGAACTCGATCACCATCGGGCCACGATCCGGGGTGAGAATGAGCCCAGCGTAAAGCAGGCCTCGGAACGGGCGCCCGAGCGCGGCCATCTGCCGAAGCGTGGGCTTGAAGATGCGTTCGCCAATGTCTGACATGAGCGCGTCGCTCACCAACGGGGAGGGGCTGTACGCACCCATGCCGCCGGTGTTTGGGCCTTGATCACCGTCGCGCACGGCCTTGTGATCTTCAGACGAAGCCAGCAGCACGAACCGCTCACCGTCGCACATGCCCAAGATGGAAGTTTCGCGGCCGAGCAGGCGCTCTTCGATCACCACACGCGCGCCTGATTCACCGAACACGCGATCGGACAGCATGCGCCGCACCGCCGCCTGGGCCTCGGCCGCCGTGGAAGTGACTTCAACGCCCTTACCGGCGCACAAGCCGTCGGCCTTCACCACAACCGGACGCCCTTGCGCTGCGATGAACGCATCGGCTTCGTCAACGTCTGTGAACGTTCCGTAAGCGGCGGTGGGCACGTTGGCTTTGGCCATCACATCTTTGGCGAACGCCTTTGAACCTTCAATCTCAGCGGCGGCTTGCGAGGGCCCGAAAAACGGAATGTGTGCCGCCGCGAACGCGTCGCCCACGCCCGCGACCAGCGGCGCTTCGGGCCCGCACACCACCAAGCCCACGTTGTGTTCACGTGCGAACGCAAGCAACGCGGAAGCGTCGGTGGGGCTGAGGTTCACGCAATCAACCTTGGCACCCAACGACGAGATGCCCGGGTTACCCGGCGCCACGAACAAACGCCGGCACAAGGGGCTTTGTGCCAGCTTCCACGCCAACGCGTGTTCGCGGCCTCCACCACCTAACAACAATATTGGAAAGGCGCCGTTGGACATTAGAGCCTAGTGGCGGAAGTGGCGTTCGCCGGAGAACACCATCGTGATGCCGTGCTGATCGCAGGCATCAATGACTTCTTGGTCGCGCACCGATCCGCCGGGCTGAATGATCGCCGTAATGCCAACCTTCGCCGCTTCATCCACGCCATCGCGGAAGGGAAAGAACGCGTCAGAGCCGATCACCGTGGCTGCCAGGGGCAAACGGGCTTTGCTGATTGCCAACTTCACCGAATCCACGCGCGACATCTGCCCGGCCCCGACGCCCACCGTTCGGCCTTCGCCCGCAAACACGATGGCGTTGGATTTCACGTGTTTGGTCACGCGCCAAGCGAAATCCAAATCGGCCAACTCTTGCGCTGTGGGTGCGCGTTTGGTGACCACGCGGCCTGCCGACGCCGCCGAAGTGTTCACGTCGCGCGCTTGCACCAACACGCCACCCGCCACCGTGCGCAGATCCCACGCGCCCGCAGGCAACGGTGCAAACGGCAAACGCAACACGCGCAGGTTCTTCTTCGTGCCGAGCCGTGCCAAAGCATCGGCCGTGTATTCAGGAGCGATGATGCATTCGAGGAAGGTATCGGTCATCTCCTTCGCAAGCTCGGCGTCCACCGCGCGGTTGCAAGCCACGATGCCACCGAACGCTGACACAGGATCGGTTTCGCGCGCGCGCTTGTATGCCGTCAACACGCCCTGCCCTGACACGGCCGTGCCACACGGGTTGGTGTGCTTCACGATAACCGCGGCGGGATCGGCGAACTCAAGGCAAAGCTTGTAGGCCCCATCCAAATCCAACAGGTTGTTGTAAGAAAGCTCTTTGCCTTGCAGCACGGCGGCTTTCGCCAAAGAAGGCCCCACCATGTCGGGCCACGCGTAAAATGCGGCTGATTGATGTGGGTTCTCGCCATAGCGAAGCACGCTGTGCAGATGTAACTCAGGGTGCAGCGTCTTGGGAAACTCAGTGGCGGCTTCGTGCGGGCCTTCCACGCGTCCGAGGTACGCCGCGATCGCGCCGTCGTAGGCGGCTGTGTGCGCGAACGCTTTGCGCGCCAGCTGGTACCGCAGATCGGATGGCACCTTGCCGTGTTGTTCAAGCTCATCACACACGCGGCCATAATCGCTGGGATCGACCAACACAGTGGCACGTTCGTGGTTCTTTGCAGCCGCGCGGATCATCGTGGGGCCACCGATGTCGATGTTTTCGATGATCTCTTCAAACGGCGCGCCCTTGGCCACGGTTTGTTTGAACGGATAAAGGTTCACCACCACCAAATCGATGGCCGGAATCCCGTGCTCGCTCATTTGTTTGCGATGTTCATCGGTGGGTCGCCCCAGCATGCCGCCCGCCACCTTGGGATGCAGCGTTTTCACGCGTCCATCCAAGATTTCAGGCGCCCCTGTGTAGTCACCCACTTCAACCACGGGTACGCCGGCTTCACGCAGCGCTTTGGCGGTCCCGCCGGTGGAAAGAATTTCGGCGCCCAGCTTCGCCAAGCGGCGGCCAAGCTCCGGAATCCCGGTTTTATCTGAAACAGAAAGAATGGCTCGAAGTGTGGCTGTCACGGCGCCGCGTTTTTACCACGCCCGTTGGTTCTGGCAGCTCGTTTTCGAAGCGATCGCACAAAGCCCGCGTGGGGCTTATGGCGTGGGGTTCGCGGCCGGGGCTTTCAGGCCGGTGGCGCGCAAGAGCTTGGCCACATCCTTGTCGTTCAAGTCGCGGAAACCGCCCATGCGCAGCCCTTCGAACGAATGCTCGCCGAACTTCACGCGCGAGATCTTGAGCACCTGCTTGCGCAGGATGTCGCCCAAGGCTCGCATCGCACGGGGGCGCAGCTCGTGAGCCACAACCTCAACCCACGTATTCTTACCGGTGGTGGCCAAAGGAAAAACCCCCACAGGCTTCACCACGCGGCCCTCAAAGCGCCAGCCTTTGGCGATGCGGGCCAACTCGTCTTCGCCGATCAAGCCCTGGAACTTCAGGTGGTAGGTCATCGGCAGCGGGCAGCCACTGCGGCCCTTGGGGCCTTTGACGATGCGTTCAGCCAGATCGCCGTCGGACGTGATAAGCAATACGCCTTCAGTCGCAAAGTCGAGTGGCCCCACGACGATCCAGCCTGGCTCTTTGTCTTTAACGAAGCGCTCAAGGCTTGGACGCTTGCGGCCCGCATCGTCGCGCGGCGATTCCAACACGGACAAGCATTCGCGAGGCTTCAGCAATATGCGATAGATGGGGGCGCTGAGCTTGATGTGTTTGCCCTGCAGCTCAACCCGATCTCGCTCCGGATCCACTTGCACACCAAGTTCGGTAACCAAGCGACCGTTGACACGAACGGCGCCGGCAGCAATCAACCGTTCGGCCTCGCGACGAGACACGGCGCGGGCCTGAGACAAGAACCTTTGAAGACGAACCATAACCGAACCTTTTATGTGAAACAGCGCCCCGGCATCACGCCGGGGAAAAACACCTTATGACACAGGCGCGCCCGGTTCGCTCTTGCCAGCGTCAAGAGCGCGCGTGGCGGCCTCGGTGGCCCGCTCCAGCTCTTCGATGAGGCTGTCGTCTTCGGGCACATCGGCCACGGTGTGATTGGAGAAGGCGCTGGGGCGATCGCCCTTGAGGCCATCGACGCGGCCGGTCGGTCCGGCTTCGGCGGCCGCTTCGGCTTCCGCGGCTTGCGCAGCCTCGGGGCCCTCGGCAGAAGCGCGCACGGGCGCGTCTGGCACAGCGTCCTCGCCAAAGGTCTTCTTCATTTTGGCGGTCTCTTCGGCGCCCAGCTCATGGAACTCGCGCAACGTGGGCAGCTCAGTGAGATCCGAGAGGTTGAAGGTCTTGAGGAATTCGGGCGTGGTGCCATAAAGCAGCGGACGGCCCACATCCTCTTTCTTGCCGATCACGCGAATCAAATTTCGATCCAACAAGGTCTTAAGGACCGCCCCACAATCAACGCCGCGCACATCGTCCACTTCGGGACGCGTGATCGGCTGTTTGTAAGCCACGATGGCCAACGTCTCCATCATCGCGCGGGATAGGCGAATCGGTTTGCCCTGCACGATGCGGCTGACGAACTCGACGTTTTGTGGATTGGTTTGAAACCGGAAGCTGCCACCGGCTTCCACCAAAATGATTCCGGAGGAAGCGTGGCGATCTTTGATCTCGTCCAACGCGTGCTGCACCTTTTTCGTTTCGCGCACGCTTGTGAGGCGCCGCAAATCGCCGAGTGACAGCAAACGGTCTGAGGCAAACAGCAAACTTTCCACGACGGAAATGAGGCGTTCACCCTCAAGAACTTCAACGCCCTCTTCGACCTCAAACGGTTCACCGTCAAGCTCGTCGGAGGCCCCGGCAGGCTCGCTGCCATTGCCGCGCTCAGCGTCGGCGCCAAACAAGTCGCGCACGTTGTCGGGCACTTCATCAAGGATGGCCACCTCCTCGGTGCCGGCGCTCACCCCAGCATCAAGCTGAGCCTCATCAACGGCCGCAGCGGCAACCTTGGTGCCTTTGCCTTTGCGCGGCTTTTTGCGGCCGGCAGTGGGTTCTTCAGCGACCACTTCAGACGGCGCTTCATGAGCCGCCGCATTCACAGCCGCTTCGTCGGTGGCCGCGTCTACAGGCGCTTCTTCGGTGGCCGACGCCGCGTGGGCTTCGTCCTCCGCGTCAGGCGTTGGCTCATCAGATCCACCCACAAGAACCTCGCTTGCGGAAGCCTCGCTCTCGCTGGCCCCGGCCACCTCTTGCACATCGCCTAACCGCGCGTCGTCTTGCGCCGCCACTTCGCTGTCATCAGGCTGCAGTTGCACGGAGGCCTCGCCGTTGTTTTGGTCGTTCGGCTGGTTATTGATGTGTTTGCCCTTGTTACGCTTCGACATCGGAATCCTCGTTCCCTTCCGTGTGGGCTGAAGTTGTTTCGGGCGCGCCGTCATCAACGGGCAACGCCTGCGAAGCGGAAGCGTTCGCGATTGTGTCGCCGTCGAACGCTTCGGTGGCCACGGCTCCAGGTTCCACCCCGTGGCCCTCGGTGTCGGCCGCAGGTGCTTCCTCGGCAACCACCCCGTGGCCGTGGCCCTCGGTGTCGGCGGCAGGTGCTTCCTCGGCCACAACCGCGCCGTTGGGTTCGGTGCGAGGTGCCTCTGCTTCGGACGCGCCAGCTTCGTCGCCCGCGTGCGATAGCTGCTCGGCCGCGCCATCCGACGTGGTCATCGCCTTGCGCGCTTGTCGCAGAACCTCGTCAGACGTGGTCGACGCCCGCGCAACAAAGAACGTCTCTGACACCGGATCTTGCAACACGCGAATGGCTTTCAGTTTTGCCAATTCCAGCACCGCGAGCAACGTCACCACCACCTGGTGGCGCAGCTCTTCAAGCGGCGCGGTAAAATCGATGATGCTGTCGAAGCGGAAACTGCCATCGCCGGATTCAAGCTTATCGATCAGCTGGTTGATCCGTTGAGCCACGGACATGCGGTCGATGACCACGTCGTGCGTGTGCTCTGGCGCCTTCTCCTGCAGAAGGCCCGCAAAAAACTCGATGAGCTTCCACGGGGAGTGCTCAGCCAATTCCTCGGGCCCTTTGGCCAGCTCCACGGGCAAACCGCGACCGAAAACGTTCTTGCCCTCGATGGGCCGCAGACCCAATTGTTCGGCGGCGTTTTTGTATTTTTGATATTCGAGCAGCCGACGGATCAGTTCCTCTTTCGGATCGCCCACCTCGTCGCCCTCTTCGCCTTGCGCTTCTAGAGGCTCGGGCTGCGGTACCAATTCACGCGACTTGAGGTAGGCCAGCGTGGCCGCCATGACGAGATACTCAGCCGCCACTTCCACCGAGAGTGACTGCATCAAGTCGAGATACTCGAGATACTTCTGCGTGACGAAAGAGATCGGGATCTCGAGGATGTCGATCTCGTGGCTCTTGCAGAGATAAAGCAACAGGTCCAGGGGACCCTCAAAATCAGGCAGAACAACCCGGTAGGTCAGCGCATCGGGGATCTCGGAAGGCCCTCCCCCGGCGCCCGCGGATGGCCGACCACCGTCTGCGTCCGTTGAATCTGCCGCTTGGCTCATACCACCTGCGTTCCGCGTAAAGATGCCGCCCGCAAACCACCACAAAGCCCCGCCGTCAGACAGCGGATCGCGCCTTGCACAATAGGTTTGGAAAATGAGCTCACGGTCAAGCCTGTCGAAAGTGTCCCTGTATAGCCGAGGCCCCCTCGGAACTCAACGATTGGGGCAAGCTTCGCCTCAGATCGGCCCAAACACCAGCCAGCAGGCCCAGGATGCGGCGCCTACCCCGCCTTACCTTTGGGCTTACGACCGCGGGTGGAACTTGTTGTACACCTGGCGCAAGTGGCTGCGGGACAGATGGGTGTAGATCTCGGTGGTGCCAATGTCCGCGTGGCCCAACATGGCCTGGACGGCCCGCAAGTCCGCGCCCCGCTCCACCAAGTGGGTTGCAAAGGAATGGCGCAACTTGTGTGGCGAGATGGCCCGGGTGATGCCGGCCTTGATCGCGTATTGCCCCAGCTGCTTCCAAAAAGCTTGCCGGGTCATCGGACCACCCAGGCGAGACAGGAATAGATACTCAAGCGCCTTGGTGCTGCGGGCTTTGGCCGCGAACCCGGCGCGCGCCGTCTCCATGTAGAGCCGCAGCGTCTGCATCGCCGTTTGCCCCAGCGGCACCAAGCGTTCTTTGTTGCCCTTACCCAGCGCGCGCAGGTACCCGGCCTGCATGTTCACATCGCCCAGTTTCAGCTTCACGAGTTCCGACACGCGCAGCCCGGTGGCGTAGAGCGTTTCCAACATCGCAGCGTCGCGCAGCCCTTGGCCACCATCGCCGCGAGCCGGCGCGGCCAACAAAGCGTCCACCTCGGTCAAGGTTAAAAATGTGGGTAATTTACGGCCAAAACGCGGCAGATCCACGTCTTCCGTGGGATTGCTGGCGATCAAACGTTCGTCTTTAAGGAATCGGAAGAACTGGCGCAAAGCGATCAGTTTGCGGGCTTGCGAACGCGCGCTGATTCTGTCGTCGGTGAGCTTTGCCACAAATTCAAGCACATCGATCGCCTGCACGGCGTGAGCTTCAGCATGGCCGCGCGTTTGCGAAAACGCGACAAACGCCCCCACGTCTTGGGCATAAGCGGCCACCGTGGCGGGCGACAACCTTCGCTCCACTTTGAGGTGGTCCAAGAACATTTGCAGCGCCTGATCCATTTTGGTGACCGAACGGTCCATGCTCCCTCACGCGCCCTCTTCCTGCAACTTCTGGCACCATCTGCACAGTCCCGTGAACAGGCGGCCAGCCCGGCACGTCCATGGGATGGCCGCGGTTTTGCGCGCACGCCCCCCACATGACAATGTTCGCCGTGAAGGAAACACAAATGAACACCACCGCCCGCCGCACAACCTTTTCCTATTTGGGCCATGCGCTCCGCGCCCTGGTCATGACGGGCGCCCTCGTGGTGGCCACGCAAGCCCTGGCGCAGGCACAAGGCGCGCCCGTGTTCCCCACGATCCTGGACGTGCACCAAGCCAAGATCGGTGCGTGGGGCCAATACGTGCTGAAGATGCCCAACGGCGAGATGAACCAACGCATGGCCATCATCGGGCGGGATGAAAAGAACACAACGATCGAGATGTCCGTCGAAGGCGGCCCGATGCAGAAGCTGGGGGCGATGCTGATTCAAGTGAAGATCCCGCGCGATCCAAAGCTCGAAAGCCGGCCCGCGGGCGTGATCATGCAGGTGGGCAAGAACACGCCCATGGAAATGCCCGCGGATCACCCGATGGTCCCCAAAGAATCGTTCAAACGCCTGCAGGTCAAAGATCTCGAAGCCAAAACGGAAACCATCAAGGTCACGGCCGGCAGTTTTCAATGCCGGCGCCACACGCAAAAGCGCGGCACCGATGAAGCGATCACGTGGCTGTCAGACAAGGCCACGCCGCTCGGGCTGGTGAAGATGGAAAGCAAGACGCCCATGGGCCCAGCCACGGTGGAGCTTGTGAAGATGGGCACGGGTGCGAAGTCCAGCCTCACGGCCAAGCCGGTGCCTTTTGATCAAAACATGTTCATGCAGCAGGTGATGGCAGGCATGTCGGGGGCGAAGAAGTAAATCATGTCCGACGCGCTCCGCTTCGACGACGAAGGGCAAGGCGAACCGCTGCTGCTGTTGCACGCGTTTCCCTTCGATCGCACTTTCTGGTCGGGAGTGACGCCTTTGTTTGTGAAAGCGGGCTTGCGCGTGATCGCACCCGACCTTATGGGCTTCGGGCAATCACCCGGCAAAGGTCCGTGGTCAATCGTGGATCAAGCGGAAGCCGTATCGGGGTTGCTGCAATCGCTTGGCATCCGCAAAGCCACAGTGCTGGGCTTGTCGATGGGTGGGTACATAGCTTTGGCTCTCATCAACAGGCATCCCGAACAAGTGAAGGCTCTCGTTTTGGCAGACACCAAAGCGACCGCAGATTCAGCGCAAGCGCTGCAGGGTCGCGCCAACGCGATCAAGACCGTGCAAGAGCAGGGCGTGGGGGCGTTCGCTGACGGAATGGTGGAAAAATTGTTGGCGCCCACGGCCTCCGCCAGCGTGCGCGCATTGACGAGGTCGTTGATGAATCAACCGCAACCCGGCGTGTTGGCAGCGTTGGCGGCCTTGCGCGATCGCCCGGATCGCAGCCAGGAGTTGGCCAACATCCGCGTGTCAACGTTGGTGGTGGTGGGTGAGCACGACTTGATCGCCACGCCGGCCGAAGGGCAGCAAATGGCGGCCGCGTTGCCTTACGGATCGTTCACCAAGATCGCGGGCGCCGGGCACCTCACCAACCTAGAGGCGCCCGATAAATTCGTATCCGCCGTGCTCGATTTTCTCGAAACCAGCGCCCGTTGATCAGGGGCTGTTGGGCCAACACTGCTGGGCCCACTCGATGGCCTCGCGGTAAGCGTGCGCCACCGCCAAATCATCAAGTTCAAGTCCTTGGGCGGCGTCGCCTACGTCATCCCAGTTGCCCGTTTCATAGGCCAACACGATCGTGATGCACGCCGCAAGCTTACCTCGGCCTTGCCCCAAGAGGGCTTCGCGCAGATCGGGCGCCAAACGCAGATCGATTAGCAGCTCCGCCAGCGGCCGCCCCACCAACGCGTCGAGACCGGAGAACATGCCAGCAAAGAACGCATCCAAACAGCGCTCTTGCATGCCTGCCAAACCCACAAGCGCTTCGGCAAACCGCGCACGCACCATGCATGACATCAGCAGCGGCATCGGGTGATCTTCAGCCAACACGGAGATGGCAATCAGCGAGGCCCAACGGCGAAACGGCCGCTCACCCAGCAGGACCAGCGCCTGTCGCAACGTCTCCACGCGGCTGCGCCACCCGAACGCCGCGGAGTTTAGGAACCGCAATAGCTTGAGCGCCAACGCCGGATCGCGCTTGATGATCAGCTCCACCGATGGGAAATCCAGGTCTTCTTTGTTCAACTCACCCAGCAGATGCACGTAGGCGAGCTTGGCGGGCGCGATGTCTTTGCGAGCCACGATCTCGGGCCGGGCGAAGAAGTACCCTTGAAACAGATCGTATCCCAAATCTACCGCGGCCTTAAAGTCGGCCACCGTTTCCACCTTCTCCGCCAGAGCCAAGCGTTGGTGCCCCACGAGATCGCGCGCGAACTCACGTTGCTCGCCCACGATCTCCAAAAAATCGATCTTCACGATGTCAGCCAAGTCCAGCAACGGTCGCAACTGCGGCCGATACACAAAGTCGTCTAAGGCCAACTTGTAGCCGGCCATCTTTGCCGCGTGACAGCTGGCGAGCACCGCCGGTGTGGGCATCACCGATTCCAGCACCTCCACCACTGTGTTGCCTGGGGGCAACACGCGGTACCAGCCTTCAATCAAGACCTTCTCGCTTGCGTTCACGTAACCGGGACGCTTGTCCAGCAGGACGTCGTAACCAAACACGGAAAGTGCGTCGCTGATAACTTTGGCGGACGCGTGATCCAAATCCATCCCAGCGGGCACGGCGTTGCGCAGGCCAGAGCGATAAAGCAGCTCATACGCCGTCACTTGACCACGCCGATCAAAGATCGGCTGTCGCGCCACATACACGTCGATCGGACTTGCCAAAGAGGATTGAGCATCGGCAACTCACGCGCGCTTCTTGACCGCGTGTCCTGCTTTGCCCCGCGGGCCCGATCTCTGCGCAGGGGTGCTATAATGGGCGAACATGTTTGGTTTGCCAGCTGGCATCCTTTTAAGCGGCCGTTCCGGCAATCGCGCCCCCCGTTCACGCATCCATTTGCGGCGGTTTGCGGGTCCCGAAAGTTACGTCGAGCAGATGGCGCCACTGCGGGTGGCCCACCTCACGGATCAGCACGTGGGCAAGGTTACGCCCTACGCCGTTCAGCTCGAAGCGGTGGCGAAGGCAAACGCTGAGCAGCCCGACCTGGTGGTTCTCACCGGGGATTTTGTTTGTCACAGCCAGCTCTATCTAGACCAACTCACCGAGCTCGTGTCGTTGTTTAAAGTCCCGGCCATCGCGGTGCTGGGCAACCATGATCACTGGTCGGGCGCTCCCGAAGTGCGTTTGGCCTTGCGCAAAGGCGGCGTTGAGGTGCTGAACAACCAAAATACGGTCATCACCCTGCGCGGACAAAAGCTGCAGGTGGTGGGGCTGGACGACGCTTACACCGGGCATGCCGATAAGGACCAGGCGACCCGCGGCCTTAACCGAGCCCTGCCGACGCTCGGTTTGTCGCACATTGCCGAGGAAGCCGATGCGCTGTGGACCCGGGGCGTGCCCTTTGTGCTTTCGGGCCACACGCACGCCGGTCAGATCACGGTGGCGAAGCTTCACGAGCTGGCAGCGGGGCGCTTGTTTGGGCACCGTTACGTACACGGGCTGTACGGCAGCCGCGCGCGGGGCCCCGGCGTTTCCGGGGCTGTGTATGTGGGTGCGGGCATAGGTGCCGCCATCATGCCGCTTCGGGTGGGCGAGCGCGCACGCCGCGAAGTTACCATCTTCGAGTTGGGCGTCTCGCCCGGCTCGTTCGATGAGCACCACAAAGAGCAAGAAGCGCTGCAGGGGCGGCGGCCTTCGCCGGCGCTGCAGGCCAAGCGTGCCCGGCAAGTTGTGGAGAAGCGCGAACGGCGCGAGCGAGATCAGGCCGCAAACCCCCGTAAGCCTTAAGCCCACCTCGGCAAAACAGCACGGGACCCCCGTTTCGACCCTTTCGCCCCCCTTCCCGCACGCCTGCCCCTTCCGAACCTCCAAGGTTGCGGCTATGTTCGCGGCATGTCCGAGTTTCTCAAAGATCTCAAGCGAACGCATGATTGTGGTGCCCTGCGCGCGGCCGACGACGGCCAACGCGTCGTGCTCTTTGGATGGGTCAGCAATCGCCGCGACCACGGCGGGTGTGTGTTCATCGATCTGCGCGATCGCGGCGGCATCACCCAAGTGGTGTTCGAGCCAAGCTACGGCCCCGATGCGTTCGCCTTGGCGGGCGAGCTGCGTTCGGAGTTCTGCGTGGGCCTATCGGGCGTCGTGCGCAGCCGCGGCGGCAGCAACAAGAACCCGAACCTCTCGACCGGTGAGATCGAAGTTCATTGCGACAAACTGACGATCTTCTCGAAGTCGGACACGCCTCCCTTTGAGATCGCCGACGACATTGGCACCAACGAGAACATTCGCCTCAAGCACCGCGCGCTCGACCTGCGGCGCCCAAGCTTGCAGAAGAATTTCATCTTGCGCTCGAAGATTTATCACACCGCGCGCAACACTCTGGCTCGCCACGGCTTCTTGGAGATCGAGACGCCGTTCATGGTGAAATACACCCCAGGCGGCGCGCGCAACTTCTTGGTGCCTTCGCGTTTGAACCCAGGCAGCTTTTATGGCTTGGCGGAATCGCCTCAGATCTTCAAGCAGCTGTTCATGGTGGCCGGCTTTGATCGGTATTTTCAGATCGTTCGATGCTTTCGCGATGAAGATCTGCGCCAAGATCGGCAGCCCGAGTTCACGCAGATCGATCTTGAGATGAGTTTCGTGACCGAAACTGACGTGCAGTCCGTAATCGAAGATCTCACATCCAGCCTGTGGAAGGACGTCTTGGGTGTCACCATCCCCACGCCGTTCGCGCGCATGCCTTACCACGAGGCCATGTCGAAGTACGGTTCGGACAAGCCTGATCTGCGATTCGATCTGCCGCTCACCGATGTGACGGAGATTGTGCGTGGCGCCGACGGCGGTGGCATTGGCATGTTCAAAACGGCGTTGGAAGCCAAACGTCCTGCCACGGATCCGGCGGTGGTCAAGGTGTGGCGTTTGCCCGCGGAACAAGCCACGAAACTGTCGCGCACCGAGGTCGATAAGCTTGAAGAATGGGTTAAAGGCTTTGGCGCCAAAGGTTTGGCCCGTGCACGCATCGCCGATGGTGGAGCATGGACGCAAACGCCCCTTAAAACGGTGGCGGATGACATGCGCCAACAGATCAACCGCGCTTGTGAAGCGGTGGATGGCGATCTCTTGTTCTTCCAATTCGGCTCACGCAAATTGGCCAACACGGTGCTTGGTGCCCTGCGCCTGCACCTGGCAGATAAAATGGGATTGATTCCGAAGAACGTGTGGAAGTTCTGCTGGATCACGGAATTCCCGTTGTTCGAAGGTGCGGAAGACGGCCACTTGGTGGCAGCCCACCACCCGTTCACTTCCCCACTTGACGAAGACTTGCCTCGGCTTGAATCCGATCCTGCCTCTGTGCGGGCGCGTGCCTACGACTTGTGCCTCAACGGCAACGAGATCGCCGGCGGTTCCATTCGTATCCACCGCCGTGACGTGCAAGAGCGTGTGTTCCGGGCGCTCGGCCTTTCGGACGCGGACGCGCAGCAAAAGTTCGGGTTCCTGCTTGAGGCCTTCCGTTACGGGCCGCCTCCCCACGGCGGCATCGCGGCGGGGCTTGATCGCTTGGCGATGCTGATGTGTGGCGCTGAATCGCTTCGCGACGTTATCGCGTTTCCGAAAACGCAAAAGGGCACCGATCTGTGTACGGACGCGCCGGGGACTGTATCGAACAAGCAGCTGGAAGAGTTGCACATCGCCCTGCGAACCACATAAAGGAGGCCAGGCCCGGCCCGCGCGCGAACGGCAGAAGCTGTTAAACTTCACTATGCCTACGCACGTGGGCTTGCCATGGCCGCTTCCCATCACTTCCCTTCGCCGCCGCCCACCCGGCACAGTCAATTCCAACGCCTCACGGGCCACACATTCGACGTTGTGATCGTGGGTGGTGGCGCCACCGGTGCAGCCACGGCCCGCGACGCGGCTTTGCGCGGCCTCAAGACGCTACTCGTCGACTGCGGTGATTTCGCGTCGCAGACCTCGTCTGCATCGTCGCGGTTGATCCACGGCGGCATTCGCTATTTGCAGTACGGCAACTTCGGCTTGGTGTTCGAGGGCCTTGCAGAACGACGGCGTCTGATGCGCACGGCACCGCACCTTTGCCAGCCGATCGATTTTGTCTTTCCCGCCTATAAGGGTGGCAAGCCATCGCTGGCCGCCATTGGCATCGGGGTGCGCCTATACAACCTGTTGGCCTTGTGGCAACGCCCCAGCAAACGTGTGCGCTTGAGCGCTGAGCAGCTGTCGCAACAGGCGCCTCTGCTGCGCAAGCGCGATCTGCTGGGCGCGCAGATCTACCAAGACTGCCAAACCGATGATGCGCGCCTCGTGCTCGAAAATGTGTTGGACGCCGAAGCGGCGGGAGCCGTGTGTCTCAACTACGTGAAAGCCGATCAGCCCACACGCGTGGACAATATCTTCACGTTGAGTCTGCATGACCAAGAGCGCGACAGCGACGCCATCGAAGTCAAAACGCGTGCGTACGTCAACGCCACGGGGCCGTTCTCAGATACGTTCGCCAACACCCATCGCCTGCGTCCCACGCTGGGCGTTCACATCGTGGTGGATGCCAAACGATTGCCCACCAACGGGCGCGTCTTCGTGCTCAATTCACCGCGCGACGGACGTCTGTTTTTCATTTTGCCCGCAGGCGCGCGCACCGCCATTGGAACCACCGATACAGACTGGCACCCCGAACATCGGCCGCGAGGCACCGCGGAGCCGGGCGATGCGATTGCCGCCAGCCGCAGCGACGTGGATTACCTTCTCGAAGCCGCAAACGCCGCTTTTCCCGAGGCGCGCCTCCGAGACGAGGATGTCATTTCTACCTGGGCCGGGCTGCGCCCTTTGGTGGCTTCGCTCGACGCTTCGCCGTCGGCCACCTCTCGCGAACATGAATTGTTTTTCGAAGACGGCGCGGTGACCATTGTGGGCGGCAAGCTGACAACGATGCGCAAGATGGCCGAACAGATCGTCGATCGTTTGTGTCATTGGGGGCGTCGGCGCGGCCTTTCCGCCATCCCGGGCAAGTGCAGCACCGCCACATATCCCTTGCCCGGCGCCGCCGCGTGGCCCGTCACAACAGACGCCGAAGGCGCGTTGAGCGCTTTGTCAGAAGCCACCCAGGTTCATCTACGCAGTCGCTACGGCGCACGCGCGCCCTTTGTGGCCGCGCTTTGCCTCACCGATGCCAGCCTCGCGGCGCCCATCGATCAAGATCTGCCCGATGTGTGGGCCGAGGTTGTGTTCGCCGCGCGATATGAACAAGCGCGCACCGTGGAAGATGTGTTACGTCGTCGGCTCTCGGTGTTCCGCAACGGCGCCCAGCAAGGCGTGCCAGCGTGTGATCGCGTGGCTGCAAGTCTCGCCAAAGAGCTCAACGCGTCTGCCGCACAGCAGGCCGCATGGGTGGAACAATACAAAGCGGCTGTGGCCGTTACCCGACGGTGGGCGTCCGGCGCGGCACACGCGGCATCGCCGGAAAGCGCACTGTGAATACGGCACCGCCACCCGGATGGTTGGCGGCCGAGATGTGACCACCGTGCTCTTGAACAATCGCGTAGGTCACGGCCAAACCGAGGCCCGTGCCCTTGCCTTCTTCTTTTGTTGTGAAGAAGGGATCGAAGATCTTTTGCAAACCTTCCTGTGCCAGACCCGGGCCATCGTCACGCACCTCAAGCCACACTTGGTTTTGCTCGAAGCGCGTGGACACATCAATGCGCCCCCGGCCGTCGGGACGCGCAGAGGCGATCGCGTCCACGGCGTTTGACAACAAGTTGATCAGGATTTGTTCAAGTTGGTTTGCGTTGCCTTCGATGGGCGGCAGGTTCGGCGCCAAGAGCGTTCTTATCTCAACGTCGCGTGCACCGAACTTAAAGGGCGAAAAACGCAGCGCCTGAGAGATCACGTCATTCAACAGCACCGGCCCACGCACCGTTCCCGGCGCTTGCCGCGCGAACCGCAAAAGCGATTGAACAATGGCTTTGCACCGCAAGGCCATCTTCTCGATCTCCTCTAGATACTCGGCGCGTTCGTCAGGGGTGATGTCGTTCCGTTGCAAGATCTGGGTGAACGCCAAGATGCCGCCCAGCGGGTTGTTGATCTCGTGCGCCACGCCGCCCGCCAAACGTCCGATGGCCGCCAATTTTTCGGCGTGGCTCAACTGCCGCGCCAGCGTGCGCTCTTCGGTAACATCCCGGTAACGGCAGATACTGAGGCGTTCGTCGTTGTCCTCGAACGGATAAACGTGAATGCGATAGATGCGGCCGTTGTTGGTTTCAAGCTCCGCGATGCGCGCGCTCTGCTCGTTCTGTGCGCGGTCCACCGGGCAACCTTGGCAGGGGCCCTCGCCGCTGCGGGGCAAGGAGCGCGGCGATTCGGCACGCAGTTCGTGGCATTTGCGTCCCACCACACCTTGCACAGGCGCGCCCAGGTCATCCGCCAACGCAAGGTTGGCACGGCGGATCACATACTGGCTGTCGATGAGCATCAGCGGCTCGCTGATCGCGTCAAAGGTGCGTTCCCATTGGCGTTTTGCCACGGACACGAGCACCATGGTGCGATCGTCGAGGTTCTCCTTGGGCCCCTGCGTCATATCTGTATCGAAACCTGACACATCCCTCGGCAGGGTCCCAGCAATCTTTAGGGCGTGGGCTGCGATTTCCCTTACTCACGTGCGAAAATTTCTTCGCACCGTCACGGGGGTGATTGCTCGCCTTCGCTGGGCGAGTGCGTAGCAGCGTGCGCACTTGAGGCCCCGGGGCTATAATTGCCCCAACAAAATCAAACACTTAAGAACTCCTGACCTTGGCATAAGCCGTGCTATAGACGCAATCGCCTTCTGGGAGGAAGGGTTGAATGTCACAAGCACTGGCAACCACACAATCAAACCACAGCGCCGCCAATCATCAGAAAGCGCTGAAGATTTTGGCCAAGTCTGTTTACAAAGAGATGCGTCAAAACGGTTACGAGCCGAAACAGATCGTAGCCCTCGCAAGCGAAATCATCAGCTTGGTTACGTCGGACATCGACGAGACCAGCCGACTCGACTAATCACTCCGCGCGCCACCTTTATTGGGCGCGTTTTTTGTTTGACCCGAATGTGCAACGTGCCCGTTCGGGTTTTGCATTTTTGGCCCGTGGACGGATTGATCCGCAGCGTGTAGAACAGGCGGCTTCATATGCCCATCCGCAGAATCTCCGACCTTGACCTCGCCGGGCGCCGGGTCTTTGTGCGGGTGGATTTCAACGTCCCCCTCACCCCCGCGGGCGGCGTGGCCGACCCGAGCCGCATCGACCAGGCTCTGCCAACGCTGAAACATTGCTTGGAGCTGGGATGCAAGGTTGTGTTGGGTTCGCATCTGGGGCGGCCCGAAGGGCGACACGAGTCCCGCTATTCGATGGAGCCCGTGGCGGCATATCTGGCGGACGCGCTCCGGCGCGACGTACTCCTCACGGATGAACCAACGGGTGACGGCGCCAAGAAGGTGGTCGCTGATCTGCGCGAGGGCAGCGTCGCGATGTTGGAGAACTTGGCTTTCGTGCCCGGCGAGACCACGAACGATGAAGGCTTCGCACGCGCGCTCGCCAGTTACGCAGACGTCTACATCAATGATGCGTTTAGCGCCTGCCACCAAACCCACGCGTCAACGGTGGGCATGGTGAAACACTTCGCGACGCGCGGCATGGGCCACACGCTGGAACGAGAGCTTTCGTTCTTCGGCCAGTTGCGGGGTCAACCGCACAAGCCTTATTACGCCGTTGTGGGTGGCGCCAAGGTCAGCGACCGGTTGCCTTTTCTCGAAGGCATTCTGAACCATGTGGAAGCCATTTACATGGGCGGCGCTGTGGCAAACACGTTCTTGCGCGCCAAAGGCGGGCAGCTCGGCCGCTCGATGCGCGAAGACGACAAGCTGGCCACGGCGCGCGTGTTCCTACGAAAGGCCGACGATAAAGGCGTACGCGTGATCTTGCCGCGCGACCTTGTGGCGGCGGCGGGATTGCGCAGCGAAGCGGGCAAGGTGGTGCCAGCGCTCGAAGTGCCGGAAGATTTGGCGGCGCTTGATATTGGGCCCGAAACCCGACGCCGGTACGCAGAAGATCTGAGCCGCGCGCGCACCGTGTTTTGGAGCGGTCCTATGGGCGCGTTCGAGCACACACCCTTTGCTGAGGGCACCAATGACGTGGCCAAGGCCCTGGCGAAAGCGGTGGGTGCCCTCACGGTGGTTTCGGGAAGCGACTCGTGCGCGGCCGTTCGCCGAGCGGGCGTGGCCGATAAATTTTCGCATTTGTCGGGGGGCGGCGAGGCCAGCCTTCGCTATTTGGAAGGAAAGACGTTGCCCGGCTTGGAGGCCCTGAACCAATAAGCCCGCCCAGGTGAGAGGCAGTGGCCGCGGCGCAAGATGCTTTACAGGGGCAGCACATCGCCCCAATATGCGCTAAACATCGGCCGGTTTGCCCGAACCTAGGCGTTCGGAACTTGTTTTAGTGCGCCCGCGCCGTTGCGAGCGAAAAGGAAAATTTGTCTCATGAGCACACCCCGCGTACGACCCTTCTTCTGTGGTAACTGGAAGCTGTTTGGCAGCTTGGCCGAATCTGTGGCGTTGGCCACGGGCGTGCGCGACGGCGTCGCGGGGATCACCGGCGCTGATGTGGGCGTGTCGCCAAGCTTCGTTGCCCTAACCACCATCACGGGCGCGCTTAAGGGCAGCTCGCTGAAGGTGGCGGCACAAAATGGATATTGGGAAGAAAAAGGCGCTTTTACCGGCGAAATCTCGATGGGCCAAATCGCCGATGCCGGCGCCTCCTGCGTGATCTTGGGCCACTCTGAACGCCGGACGATCTTCGGCGAAACGGATCTGATGGTGAACAAGAAAACGCGCGCGGCCTTGGCCAAAGGGCTGACCCCCATTGTGTGCGTGGGCGAGACACTGGACGAGCGCGACGGCAACAGGACGTTGGACGTGGTGGGCCGTCAAGTGGACGCGGCCTTCTCTGAGATTGCCGCGGCCGACGTTCAAAAATGCGTGATCGCTTACGAACCCGTGTGGGCGATCGGCACGGGCCGCAACGCCACGCCGGCTCAAGCGGTGGAGGTCCACGCGTTCATCCGCAGCCGCATCGCCACACTGATCGGCGGCAAAGCGAATCAATTTTGCATCCAGTACGGCGGCAGCGTGAAGCCAGACAATGTGGCGAGCCTGCTTTCCGAGCCAGAAATCAATGGCGCCCTCGTTGGTGGCGCGTCGTTGACCGTGGCTTCGTTCGTTGACTTGGTAAAAAAGGGCACAGAGGCATGTTCACGGTCCTAACGATTCTTCACGTCTTCGTTTGCTTGTTCCTCATCCTGGTTGTTTTGCTGCAAGCCGGAAAAGGCGGCGGCATGGGCATTGGGTTTGGCGGCGCCACCAGTCAATCCGTGTTTGGCGGGTCGGGGGCGGGCAATTTCTTGTCGCGCACCACGGCCGTCGTCGCCACGCTGTTCATCCTGAACTCACTGGCGTTGGCCTACCTATCCACGCAGCGTGATTCACCGCGTTTGCGCGCGTTGGCGGCTGAAAAACAAAAGGCCAAGGAATCTGAAGAAGCCACCAAGGCGAAGATCCTGAAGGACCTTGAGAAAGCCCGCGATTCGGCAGACAAAGGCACGGCACCCGTTTCGGAACCGGCACCAGCCAGCGTGCCCGCCGCGCCCGGCGCCAGCGCGCCTGCGGCCGAGCCAGCTGCAGCTCCTGGCGCATCAGCACCAGCCGCGCCTGAATCAGCGAAGCCCGCGCCTTCAGCGCCTGCCGCTGTTCCTGCGCCCGCTCCTGCGGCGGCGAAGAAGCCGGCTCCTGCGGCGCCAGTGGAGGCCCCCGCGCCTGCCGCTCCGGAGGCGCCTGCCGCTCCGGCGACACCGTAACGATCCCTTCAGCGTCGCAATCTACGGTCGGCCACCTTCGGGTTGCCGGCCGTTTATTTTTGGCGCTCCCTGTGGTGTTTTGGCTCACTGACGTTTGTGGTGAAGTGCTAAGTGTTTGGCCAACGCGCCGGCGTTTGCCCAACGCTGGTAACAAAACTGACCCTCCAACATCTGATATTCATACTGAGGAAAGCGCATGTCGAAGACCGTTCCGTTCAGCAAGGTCGAGGGATTGGGGAACGATTTCGTGGTGGTGGATCTGAGACCCGGCCGCGCGGCTTTTGAAGCCAAAGAGCTTTTGCAAACGCCTCAGGTGGTGCGCGATGTTTGTGATCGCCATTTCGGCGTGGGTGCTGATGGGATCTTGGCCATCTTGCCTGGCGTTGAGGGCGACGCGCGCATGCGCGTGCTGAACGCCGATGGCAGTGAAGCGGAGATGTGCGGCAATGGCATTCGTTGCGTGGCGAAGGTGCTCTTCGAAGACGATGCGGATCTGCGCAAGCCGGTGATTCGGATTGACACGGGCGCCGGCCTGCTTGAGTGCGCCGTAGACGCCAACGATCAACAGGTGGCAACCGTTGCCGTGCAAATGGGGCGCCCACGTTTGACCCGGGCGGAAATCCCGATGGGCGGCGAGCCGGGCGATGTGGCGGTGCGAACCCGCATGTCGATCTCAGACAACGATTTTGTGTTCACAGCTGTCTCGATGGGCAACCCCCACGTGGTGATCTTCGTAGACGATCCCGCGGTGGACTTGCGTCAGTTGGCCACCACGTTCGGGCCCCGCATCGAAAACGCGCCATTGTTCCCTAAGCGCACAAACGTCGAGTTCGCCCGCGTGCGCGGCAGCGAGATCGATCTGGTGGTGTGGGAGCGTGGTTGCGGCATCACCTTGGCGTGCGGCACCGGCGCGTGCGCCACAGTGGTGGCCGCGTATCTAGAGGGTCGGTTGCCAGGCAACAAGGAAACACCCGTTCACCTGCTGGGCGGCACCCTCTATATCAACGTCGACACGGGCAGCGAGCCCTCCGAGGGTGACGCCAGCCGGCGCCCCGTGGGCGTGCGTATGCGGGGTCCCGCGCGGCGGGTGTTTACGGCCGACTTGGCGATTGCCAGTGTGACCAAATAGGGACGGCGGCCTCCGCGACACAGAAACGCGCAGAAACATTGATGTTCGGCCAGCGGGGGCCTTGGCAAATCCGTTGCGGCGGCGTTGAGGCGCGGCTAGTATCAAACCCGCGATACCCGCACAGCCCGGCATCCACATTTCCCCTCCGGAGGCGACGGCCATATGAAGTTCCCTGGCATCCCAAAACTCGCTCGCGTGCAAAAAGCTATCGAGCGCGCCCTTTGCGCCAACCGCCTCACATCGGCCTCGAAGTGGGGCCTATGCGGTGCGGCCGTCTTGGCCACGGCGTTGGCTGTGGCGGCGTGCATTCCACCAGGTGATTGCACCGGCGATTGCGAAAACGCGGGCGGCGGTGGCGGCGGTGGCGGTGGTGGCTCAAGCGGCGGGGGAAGCGGCGGGGGTGGTGCAAGTGGCGGAGATGTCTTGGGCAAGACCGTTGAAAACTGCGGTGACTACCCAACGATTGGCGAGGTTGAAACGAAGCTGATCAAGGTGAAGTGCGGGGACCCAAGTGGATGCCACGGGACCAGCGGTGCAAAGTTTCCTCCTGAGCTCAAGACGGCAAACATGTACGAACGTCTCTTCGATAAACCGGGCGTGGGCGTTTGCACGTCAGACAAACTGATCGATTCTGGCGACAGCGCCAAGAGCATGATGCTGACAAAGCTTGGCGACACACCGAAGTGCACTGACGGCAGTGATGGCGGCGCGAAGATGCCTTTCAGCGACAAGACAATGTTGACTGACGGCGACAAAACTTGTCTTCAGGAGTATGTGAAGGCTGTCATCGCCGCGAAGGCGAACTAGGTCTTCCAGTTCGCGGCCGCTAAAACAACGAGCCCTGTGGTGAGCCGGGCTTCGTTGGCAGCGGCAAACCCAAGTGTTCATACGCGCGCCGGCCGGCCATGCGGCCTTGGCGGGTGCGCGTGAGAAACCCTTCTTGGATGAGGTAGGGCTCGTACACGTACTCAAGTGTGTCGCGATCTTCGGCCAGCGCGGCGGCCAACGAATCCACACCCACGGGGCCACCGTCAAAGCGTTCGATGATGCTGTGGAGCATGCGCCGATCACCGGCGTCGAGGCCCGCCTGATCGATCTCCAGGCGGTTTAGCGCATAGTCGGCAGCTTCCGCCGTGATGTGCCCGTCACCGCGCACCTGCGCAAAGTCACGCACGCGGTGAAGCAGACGGTTCACGATGCGAGGCGTGCCACGCGCCCGCCGGCCCAATTCATTGGCGCCCCCGTCGTCGATGGCGATGCCCAAGATGTGCGCCGAGCGTTTCACGATCGCGGTTAACTCTTCGGCGCCGTAGTAGCTGAAGCGCTCGACGATGCCGAACCGCGACAGCAGCGGCGAGGTGAGTTGCCCGGTGCGCGTGGTGGCACCCACCAACGTGAAACGCTCGATCGGCACGGTGATGGCACTGGCGCCCGCGCCCGTACCCGTGACGATCTCGATCTTGAAATCCTCCATCGCGGGATAAAGGCTTTCCTCGATCACAGGGGAAAGGCGGTGGATCTCATCGATGAACAACACATCGCCCCGTGCAAGCGATGTGAGGATGCCGGCCAGATCGCCCTTGCGTTCCAACGAAGGTCCCGAGGTCACGCGCGCTTCGGTGCCCATCTCTTGCGCGATGACGTGGGCCAACGTGGTTTTGCCCAAGCCGGGCGGGCCCGACAACAAGACGTGATCCAACACGTCAGCGCGTTGTTTGGCGGCTTTGACGTAGACCTGCAGGTTCTCCGCCACTTTGCGCTGGCCAATGAAATCATCGAAGGTGCGCGGCCGCAGGACCAGTTCGTCCTTGATTTCAACATCCGACGATTCGTTGCTTTCAGGCGAGATCACACGCGGGGCCGCGGCGGGTTTGGCAGCCGGTGCCCCTTCATCCGTCGTGTGTTGCGTTGATCCGTCGTCGTGCCGTCGGCGCGCCATGGTGCCACAACCTTACTCGGTAAATGGGCGGGCCTCAGCCTTTTCTCAACAGCGCCAAGGCATCCTTGATGAGATCGGGTGTGGACTTGCTGGCGTCGAGCTTCGGCAACACCGGCGCCACCTCCGAGGGCGTAAAACCAAGCGCCAACAAAGCCCCCTGCACTTCTCCCACCGTGCCCGTTTGCGCCGGCATGCCCGACGGCGCGCCGCCCGAAATGGTGGCCAGCGACGCCCCAGCGCTGGCCGCGCCGATGCGATCGCGTAGTTCCACGCACAAACGTTCCGCGATCTTCTTGCCGATGCCTTTGACCTGCGTGAGGCGTTGCACGTCGCTCGAAGTGACGGCGCGGACAAGATCGGCAAGCCCGATGTTCGACAGAATCGCGATCGCCACGCGTGGCCCCACCCCTTGCACCGAGATCAGCGTCTCGAACAAACGGCGCTCTTGCGCGTCGGGAAAGCCAAACAGCTGAAACGGGTTGTCTTGCGAGGCGTGCGTGTAGATGTGAAGGCGCGCTTCCTTGTCGCGCTCGGCGGGCAAGGACCGCAGCGCGCGCGCCGTGACGCTGATCAAGTAGCCCACCCCACCCACATCCAAGATCACCTGTTCGGCGTTGCGATCGATGAGGTGGCCTCGCAAGAAGGCGATCACGGTGTGCGCCTTTGTTTGGTGGGCTTGACCGCCGCCACTGGCTGTTTGGCGCGCCTTGCGAAATCAAATGAACGCGCGTGACACACGGCGATGGCGAGGGCGTCAGCCGCGTCGGGCTCAGGCGCCCGGCGCAACGACAATAAAGCCCGCACCACGTAGGCGATCTGCTCTTTGGTGGCGCGCCCATGCCCAACGACAGTGTTCTTCACTTTGGCGGGCGCATAACCCGCGATGGGCAAGCCCGCCTGCGAAGCCACGAAGATCGAAACACCACGCGCTTCGCCCAGCGCCAACGTGGACTGAATGTTTTTGCCGAAGAACGCTTCTTCGATCGCCACCACGTGGGGCTTTAGTTCTGCGATGAGCTCGGCCAACCCCTCGCCGATCACACCCAACCGGTCCACACGGGATTTTGTGGCGGGCGCCGAGATCACACCGCATTCAACGTAAGTCAGGCGACCTGGGCCCGCATGTTCAACCACGCCGTAACCCAACCGCAAAGTGCCCGGATCGATGCCCAGAACGCGCGTTCCACTTCCGCCGGCTTTCGCCCTCGCTGAAGGCGCAGACGCAGAGGCGCTGCCTTCGGCCCGGGCCACGCGGCCCAGGGCAGCGGCACTGGGCACGACTTTGCGTGCGATGACGTGGGGATCTTTCATGCGGTGGATGGAAGCGATTGTCGCCCACGGCATGACCCACGGCAAGAAGGGTCACACAACGGTGGTGCCCAGTCCTAACATCTTCACGGCCAATCCGGCACGGGGTTGTGCACAAGCTACCACCCAGGGGAAGGCGGTTGCGGTCGCTCGGTCCACAACAGCGGGCGATCGCACGGATCTGTGGGCGGCACACGGTGCGCGCTGCGCCCATTCCAGGCCGTGGCACTCATATCGACCAAGCCGGGAAATTGTGACACCACAGCGCCGGTTGCGTCTCGCAAGCTCACAGCTTCACCACCATTGGTCAGACCATCACGGCCCAAACGACCAGCCACACGAATGATCAAAGTGCCGGCGCTTGGGGCCACATCGCCGCCACCAGTTTCATCGAAGGCGTCCGCCACCAAGAGGGCATACGCATGCGGCGCCAGAACGACCGAAGGCAACACGTCGGCCGCACTTGCATCTTCAATCGTGAAGCCCATCAGAGACAGTGGCGCTTCGCCCGCGTTGAGCAGCTCCACATATTCTTGCGTGTATTCGGAGCCAGCGGGGTTGGCCATGACCTCGGTGATGATCAATGGCGCACGCGCCGGAGGTGAGATGAAGGTCTGCGGGCCCGACACAGCCGTTCGCCCCTGCGCGTCCTCAAGCAAGGCGGCGACGCCGCCCTCTGTTTGCGGGGTGAAGGTTTCTAAAGGGGTGAACGCTTCAAGCCATCCATCCGACCGCAGCTCGGCCTCCACCATCTGGGTTTGTGAGCCGCTGGTGAAGCGCAAATGGGCCTTCGCGGCTTTGTTGGGCAGCACCGCCACGTGCACACAAGCGCCCGGCTCGACCACCAGCTGCTGGATATGCGGTGGCATGCCGTCGTCGGGGGCCGGTTTCCCCGCGATCTGCGCCGCGCCGCCGGGCGGCGGCGGAAACGGAGTGGCGGCCGTGTTATCACCACGTTCATCCGTGAGCTCGGCATCGGGAACGCAGGCACAAAGACAAAGGGCCACCATCCCAATCACGCCGGGCCACGAGGACTGTTGCACCGTCATGCCAAGTTCTCGGCGCCCGTTCCGCAAAGTTGCGCAAAATCGACGCGCATCGAATGTGCGGGCCAAATCGAACTGTCTGTCTTGTGCCGCCAATCGCTGCTAAAGACGCAATGTGAACGCTGTGGATCTCGTTTTGGCGTCGGCCTCACCGCGACGCCGGGAGTTGCTGGAACGCTTGGGCCTGCGGCTGGCCGTTGTGCCGGCGGACATTGATGAAACGCCACACACCAACGAGTCAGCACGCGTGTACGTACGCCGCGTGGCGCGCGAAAAGTGCGTGGCTCTTGAGGCACGCCGGGCCGCACACGGCATCCCTGACACCGCAGCCATCGTCGCGGCCGACACCACGGTGATATTGGACGACGCCATCTTGGGCAAGCCCGCGGACGAGGCTGAGGCTGCAGCCATGCTTGCGTCACTGTCAGGGCGGCGCCATGAAGTGGTAACCGCCTATTGCATTTGCTTCGGCGGCAAACGCATCGAACGCGCGGTCAGCACCGAAGTGTCGTTTAGATCGATTGACGCCGCGGAAGCCGCGGCCTACGTGGCGTGTGGCGAATGGCGCGGCAAAGCCGGAGGCTACGCGGTTCAGGGCAAAGCGGCCGTGTTCGTGACCGACGTGCGTGGCTCCATCACCAACGTCATTGGCTTGCCGTTGGCTGAGGTTGTGGCCGATCTCCGTGCGGCACAGGCCTTGCCGATGTATCCACCTGCCGCGTTTGGAGGCGCCGAATGACCCGCGCAGACACCATCGCGTTCAACCTTGCGCAAGTGCGCAACCGCATCGCCGCGGCTGAAAGCCGTGCCGGCCGACCGCCAGGCAGCGTTAAATTGGTGGCCGTCAGCAAGAAGATGCCTGCAGGCGATGTGTTGGCGGCGATGGCGGATGGACAGATCGATTTTGGCGAAAATTACGCACAAGAGTTACGCGACAAGCGGGTGCAAGTGGACGCTGAACGGGGCGCGCTGCCCTCCCCTGCCTGGCACTTCATCGGGCCGCTGCAAGCAAACAAGGCAAAGTACGTCAGCGGCGTGGCGACGCTGATCCATTCGCTTGATTCAACGGCGTTGTTGGATGAAGTGAACCGTCGAACGCCCGAGGGTGGGCAACAACGCTGTTTGGTGCAGGTGAACGTGGCACTCGAACCTCAGAAAAAGGGAGTCACGCCGGCCGAGCTGCCATCCATGTTGCAACACTTCGCCAATTGCCCTCGCCTCCTGTGCGTCGGGTTGATGTTGATTCCACCACAGGACGCCGACCCAGAAGCGTCGCGTCGTCACTTTCGTGCCCTGAGGACGCTTGCTGAACGGGCGCGTGCCAATGCGCCGGCGAATGTGAAGCTGGACGAACTGTCCATGGGCATGAGCCATGATTTGGAAGTGGCGATCGAAGAGGGAGCCACGTACGTGCGCGTGGGAACCGCCATTTTCGGCGCACGACCCTCAATGCCGTAGGTCCGTCGTATGCCGAAAGGCAGAGTTCCCGGGGGCGGGGGTAAAAAATAACCCCTCTCGGGGAATTACAGCATTTCCTCCAGGGTAAACCATGGTTAACTTACTTAGATTTATCTAAGTGGTTTAGCTATCTGTACACGGTCAAAAGTGTGTTTACGCGCCGGACCGTGTGGCAACCGGAGGTTCCTGATGAAACGTGTCGTCGTTAGTCGTCGCCAGATCTTGCGAGGCGCTGGCAATTTTTCGCTGACCCTGCCGTTTTTGCCCTCTTTGGTGCCCGTCAAGGCTTACGCGGCCACAGCGGTGATCGCGCGGCAGCCGCGCCTGGTCTGGTTCTGCTCGAACCACGGGGGCGTGTTCGAGAAGACGATGTACCCGAACGACGCGTGGCTAACGCAATCGATGCCGCTCTATACGGATCACACGATTCGGTGGGGCACGATGCAGCCTGCCAGCAACAACGGCGACACGGTTTTGTCGGACATTGCACGGGCGCCCTCAAGCAAGCTCACCCCCGCGCTGGCTGCGAAGATCAATGTTATTCGCGGCCTCGATGTGCCTTGGTACATCGCCCACAACACGGGCGGGCACCTGGGCAACTACGCCCGCAACGACGGCAACGGTGGCGATGGCGTGGCGGTGCAAAGCAAGCCCACGCCCACGATTGATCAACTGTTGGCCTACTCAAATAAGTTCTACACGAGCATGGAAGGCATTCGCCTCCGCGCCATGCTGACCGGGCCGATGAACGGCTTGTCATACAACTTCAGCAACCCCGCGACGCGATCGGGAACCATTCAAGAGATCAAGGGCAACAACAGCGCCAAAGACTTGTTCACGCAGATCTTTGATCCAGCCGCCGTGTCAGGCACACCGGCACCCATGGCGCCAGCTCGAGCGCCGATCGTGGACCGCGTTTTGACGAATTACCGCAGCCTCAAAGAATCAAACCGGCGCCTCTCGAAGGAAGATAAGCAGCGCCTCGACGATCACATGCAACGATTGTCGGAGTTGGAGATGCGCGTGGGTGCCCGTGTGGTTACACGGTCAGCCAGCTGCAAAGACGTTAAGGCACCGGCGGAACCGAGTGGGCGGGCCAAATACCAGGCGCTCAACGATGTCATCGCGGCCGCGTTTATGTGCGGCACAAGCCGCATCGCCGTGATGGGCATTCGCGAAAGCGAGTTTGCGTCCAATGGTGCCAATTGGCACCAAGGGGTGGCTCACCTGTGGGACACCAGCGGCCAACCGTTGCTGGTGGAAGCGAACCGCAATGTGTTCTCAGAAGTGTTCGTGGATCTGGTGGCCAAGCTTGATGTGCAAGAGCAGCCTGGCCAAACCATTCTCGACAACAGCTTTGTCACGTGGACAAACGAATGCGCGCAAGAAACCCACGATGCACGCAGCCGGCCCACGTTCACAGCGGGCAGCGGCGCCGGGGCTTTCAAGACGGGCCTCTACATCGATTACCGCAATATGGGCCCGAAGGGTCAGCTGAAGTCGTACGGCAGGGTTGTGGGCAACACGGGTCTCACGCACAGCCAGTTCTTAGCCACCGTTTTGCAGTCTTACGGTCTGCCGCCAGATGATTGGCAAAGCATCCCGAACAACGGCAAAGCCGGTTGGGGAAATGACTTCATCTCCACCGACTATAAGGCGGCGCAGGTGCCGCAGGTCATGGCCAACGCCAGCATGCCCTTGCCCATCCTAAGCGCGTAACCGCACCACGGGATGGCCGGCGCTTTGGTGGTATCGTGAAGGCAGCGCGGTCAAAAGAGCCGCGTTGCCATGGCACCCAAGCAACGCTCTGAAAGCAACCGACGCCTCACAGGCCCTTTTGTCGCCCCTCGCGGCAATGAGTTCACCTTTGAATTCGAAGGGGAGCCCGTGGCCGCGCACGAGGGTGAAACGATCGCCGAAGCCCTGTTGGCGGCCGGTGTGCTGAGGCTGTCTCGTTCGCCGAAATACCACCGCCCCCGTGGTGCGTTTTGTTTTGCCGGTCAATGCGCCACGTGCCTTGTGCGCGTCAACGGCCGTCCAAACGTGCGCGCGTGCATGGAGCCGGCGTTCGCGCACACGCGCTGCGAGCGGCAAAACGCATTCCCCGATGCCGACGTAGATATGTTGCGCGCCGCCGACTGGTTGTTCCCCGGCGGCATGGATCATCACCACATGATGACAGGCACGCGCGTGGGCAACGCGATGTTCTTGAAGCTTGTGCGACAGATGGGCGGTACGGGCACCTTGCCAGATGTGCCCGACACGCGGTTCGGGCCGCTACGCGAAGCGTTCTTTGACGTGTGCATCGTGGGCGCGGGGCCCGCGGGTTTGACCGCCGCTGCAGCGATCGCAGAGCAGGCGCCACACGCAAGCGTTTTGGTGATCGATCAACAACGGGTGGTGGGTGGATCATGGTTGGCGGAACCCGAAGGCAAAACGTGCGTGGAGCCACAGCAGACCCTGCTGCAGAGGCTGGGCGTTCAGCTGTGGTCCGCCAGCACGGCGCTTGGCCATTATCCCGAAGATGATGCACCCGTTCCGGCCGGCGTGACCGACGCCGTACCTGGGGTGTTGGCTGTGTTGCGCCCCACACACGCAGCGGTGGTGCGTGCGCGCCGGTTTGTTTTTGCCACAGGCGCGTATGAACAGAACCTGCCATTTGCGAGCAACGACGCGCCCGGCGTGATGGCCGCGCGCGCGTTTGGCCGCTTGGTTTTCACGCAAGGCATTTTGCCGTCAAAGAAAGTGAAGCTGCTCGTGGATCCGCAGCGCCCCTTCGAATACGCCAACCGTTTGCAGATGGCTTTGCAAGCGTTGGGCGTGGCGGTCACGCGCGTCGAGGCAAGCGCCGATCCAACGCATGACGTGAGAGTGGACGCCAAGACAACGCTGGCTGTAGCCGCCCTGCCCGCCCCTGCGTTTGAGCTGCCACGGCAGCACGGCCTCGCGGTAACGATGCAGCCGTCATTGGGCGGCTTTGCTGTGCAAGCCAACGCCGATGGAACCACCAGCGCACGAGGCGTCTTCGTGGCCGGCGATGTTACAGGCTACATGGGTCCTAAAAATGCGGAAACCCACGGACGCGCGGTGGGCGCAGCCGTGGGTTTGTCGCTTCGGGCGGGCGATGAGCGCTAGTTGTTGATTTTCAGCAACTCAACGTCGAACACCAACATGCCAGCGGGCGCGCCGGGCGTGCCTTTGTAGGCCAAAGCTTCGGGGATCCAAAAGCGCGTTTTTTCGCCTTCCACCATCAGCTGAACGCCCTCGGTCCAACCAGGGATCACGCCGTCCAAGGGGAACGTGGCGGGCTCGCCGCGAGCCACGGAGCTATCAAACATATTGCCGTCGGTGGTCCAGCCTGTGTAGTGAACCGAAACCACACTCTTGGCGGTGGGGTGATCTTTGCCCGTGCCCTTCGTGAGCACTTGGTACGCCAAACCCGACTTGGTCTTCTTTGCGGTCTTGGGGGGCTTTGCCACATCTGCGGGAACAGCGGGCGGCTTGATAATGTTGAGCAACTCAACGTCAAACACCAACATGCCGGCGGGGCGGCCTGGGCGGTTTTGGTAGGCCAATTCAACGGGGATCCACATGCGGCGCTTTTCACCCTGAACCATCAGGCCCACGCCTTCGGTCCAGCCCGGGATCACGCGGTTCAAGGGGAATTTCGCCGTTTGGCCGCGCTTGACCGAACTGTCGAACATCTTGCCGTCGGTGGTCCAGCCTGTGTAGTGAACTTCAACTGTATCGGTAGGAGCAGGCTTCTCTTTGCCCGTGCCAGGCGTTAAAACTTTGGAAGCCAAGCCGGAAGCTGTTTTTTCAGCGTCGGCCGGGGGAGCTGCCACATCGGGAGGTGCCGGAATGCCGTCATCTTTGGGCTCCGCTTTGGGGGCCTCAACGGGTTTGGCCGGTGCGGGAGCGGGAGGCGGCGCACTTTCCTTCTTACACGCCGACAGCGGCAAAAAAGTGGCGACAGCCAAGGCAAAAACAAGCGCTGAAGTTCGTTGCATGGCCTCGGCTTTACCAGCGGGACAAAAAAAAAGCAAAGGGGGGCCACCACTGTCACACAGCGGGCGCGCAAGCGAAGCAACGCACGCGGGTGGGCAAGCGCTGGTTGCGCACCTGGGTTAAAGTGAACCTCCATGCTCCGTCGTCTTCGTCGCGTTGGTGTTGCCCCCTTCTGTGTGATTGCGCTTTCGGGTCTTGCGGCGTGTGCAGGCAAGACGCCGCCCGCCGGTGGTGGCACGGCCCCCCAGGGCAACGGTGCCGTGGTGGAGCCCCCTCGCTTCACCCCCAGCGGCGCGGCCACCGTCAAACCCGAAAGCCGCTCCGTTTACGCGGGCACGCGCGCCGCCATATTCGACGCCACGTGGACCACACTGCGGGATAAGCATTACGATCCAACGTTGGGCGGCGTCGACTGGCAGGCGGTGCGCGCACGTTACGAAGCCCGCGCCATGGGTGCCCCCGACGAGCCAACGTTTTACCGTGTGATGAACGACATGTTGGGCGAGCTGAAACAGTCGCACCTGTTCCTGACAGGCCCGGGCGATGAATCAGAATTCGGCGTCAACCCTGACGAGGGCGTCGATGGCGGCGGCGTCAGCGCAAGCTCCGTGGGTTCCTTGGGTGATCCAGGTTTGACCATTCGTGTGATCGGGCCGGGCGCCGGGGCTCCCACCATCACAGCGGTGCGGCCCAACTCATCGGCGGCACGGGCGGGCTTGCGGACTGGCACGATTGTGAGCCACGTGGGAGGGCGCCCTTTGGCCACCTTAAAATCGAGGCGCGCGATGCGGCCGGTGGAGGAGCGGTTTTACCTGCGTCGGGCGGCGATGCAGGCGTTGTCGGGCCCCGTGGGCAGCCAAGTCACCTTGCGGATCGTCGAGGGCGCCACAACCAAAGACGTGCTTTTGCGCCGTGACGCCCACGCCGAATCCGCGATGCGCATCGGCAATCTCGGCCCGCTTTACCCTGAGGTCTCTTCGCGGCAAGTGGGGGACGTGGGTGTGGTGGCTTTCAACTATTTCCTTCTTGAGCCCGTGCTCAAGAAGGTGGCCGACGCGATCGAACAGTTTCGCGTCCGCAAAGTCAAAGGCATCGTCATCGACTTGCGTGGCAACCCCGGTGGCGTGGCGGCCATGGCCATACCGCTTGTGCGACAGCTCGTGAACAAGCGCACGCCGCTTGGCACCTTGGCTCATCGCGATCACCAGAACAGTCTCGTGGCGGAACCATCGCTGGACGTGACACCGTATTTAGGGCCCGTGGTGATCTTGACCGACGAAGGCACCGCCTCGACCTCTGAGATCTTCGCTGCAGGCCTTCAAGAGGCAGGGCGCGCGCATGTGGTGGGGCAAGTGACGCTGGGGCAAGCGCTGCCCTCGGTGATTGAATCGCTGCCCGGCGGCGCCGTCTTACAATATGTGGTTGCCGACTTTAAGACGCCCAAGGGCGTGGCCTTGGAGGGCCGCGGTGTCATCCCGGATCGACAAGTGCTTGAAACCCCCGCGGCGTTGGCGCAAGGCATGGATCCCGTGCTCGAAGCGGCGCTCACCATTGTTCGAAGCAAAGGCAAGCTATGATCTCACGATCGTCTCGTGTTGTTCATTGTGTTTTGGCGGCCGTGGCGCTGCTGCCCTGCGCGCAGGCCGGCGCGGTCCCGGCCAAAGCGCAAGCGCCCGCGGCCACCAGGAGCGTGGACCAAATCGTGGCTG
Organism: Deltaproteobacteria bacterium; assembly: GCA_033763315.1. Lineage (GTDB taxonomy): Bacteria > Myxococcota_A > Polyangia > Fen-1088 > Fen-1088 > JAGTJU01. The sequence goes on along the minus strand of JANRKS010000009.1, from coordinate 240,189 downwards.
ATTTCATCGCGGCATCCGGAGGAACGTCGCCGTGGAAAAAACACAAATCGTTGTTCATGTCGATGCAGCTTGAGGTGCGTGGTTTGGGCCTGACGGGCACAGCCACCGCGTTGTGGACCAACAAAGGCGAATACCTTGAGACGGGCGATCTGCCCAACATGCTCACGATGAAACGCGGTGGCGATGGCAAACGGTTTTGGTCGCAAGATCCGATCGATGGTTTGCGCTGGTTAAGCGGCGCCGAAGCCGAACAGGCACTGACGGCGGGATCATGGATGGGCTACCTGCGGCTTTTGGATCACACCACCGGCGCAAAGGTCGTGGCCGCACCGGCAGAGAAACTGGAGTGCATCGAAGTGACGTATAAAGCGGGCGCGCCCACGACGTTCTGCTTCGACACCACATCGCACTTGTTGCTGCTTGAGCAAGGCAAAAAGGCCTCGCCTCAGGGCGATACGCCCTACACCACGCGCGCGTCTGATTACCGTTCGTTTGGCGGCGTGATGTTTCCCTATACGCAAGAGACCACCGCGGGCCCAGCAACCTTCGTGGTCACGATCGTCAACGCCACGTGGGACGTCCCCACCAAAGCCGCGCAGTTTGCGTTGCCCAAACCCGCCAAGTCTGCCAGCGCCAAATAGCGACAGCACGCTGCATGCAAAGCAAGGTCATCCTTTGCCGCTGTGAAGACGTTACCGCCGCCGATGTGGCGAAGGCGGTCAACACGGGCTTTGGCAGCCTTGAAGAGGTGAAACGCTACACCGGCTTCGGCACGGGCCCCTGCCAGGGCAAAGATTGTTTGCGGTTGGTGGCCGAGCACCTCGCAAAATGCACCGGTTCACCGATTGAGAGCTGCCAGCCATTCACCGCGCGTCCGCCTCTGGCACCAGTGCCTTTGGCGGCGTTGGCGCGACGGCAGCCGCAACCTCCCCTTGAGACGACGCCCGCACCGGTCGTTCCCCCACCGCCCGTGCTCTCGAACGTCAAGCGCTCCCCCAGCGCACGCGTCACCACGACGTGCGACATCGCCATCATCGGTGGTGGCATCATGGGAATGGCCATCGCGTACGAACTGGCCGAACTTGGTGTCACCGATGTTGTTGTTCTTGAGGCCAGCCACCTGGCGTCGGGCGCTTCAGGCCGCAACGGGGGCGGCGTGCGCCAGCAGTGGTCCAGCGCCTTGAACATCGAGCTCATGCAGGAATCGGTGGCATTGTGCCGCTCGTTCGCCGCACGTTTGCACACCAACATTTGGATGCGCCAGGGCGGCTACCTGTTTCTCACCAACACGCCCGCGCGTTTGCAACGCATGGAAAAAAACGTGGCTTTGCAGAATAAGTGCGGCGTGCCCACGCGCATGATTTCCGTGCGTGAAGCCACCGACATCGTGCCCGAGCTTCACACCGAAGGCTTGCTGGGCGCTTGTTACAACCCCACCGATGGCATCGTGTTCCCGTGGCCATTTCTGTGGGGCTATGCCGCCGCCGCCGCCGCCAAAGGCGTGCCTGTTCACACCTTCTGCCCGGTCACTCACTTGGAAGCCATCGACGATGGGTATGTGTTGCAAACACCGCGCGGCAGCTTCGGCGCCAAGCGCGTGATCAACGCGGCGGGCGCGTGGTCGGCCCAAGTGGCGGCGCACTTGGGGATCGCCTTACCCACGTGGCCGGCCCGTCACGAAATTTTTTCCACCGAAGGTCTGAAGCCCTTTTTGAAGCCGATGGTGTCGATGATGGATTCCGGCCTTTACGCTTCGCAGTCTCTGCGCGGCGAGATCGTGGGCGGCATCACGCACCATGGTGCAAATGATGAGGCGCTATCAGCGGCACGGACCATTGCGCTTGGATCGCAGTGGGATTTTCTGACCACGATGGCGCACGAGCTGGTGCAGCTGCTGCCACGGTTGGGAAGCGTCAAAGTGGTGCGCCAATGGGCAGGGCCTTACGACCACAGCCCGGACGGCAGCCCTTTGGTGGGTGAAGTCCGGGAACGCCCCGGCTTTTACGTGTGTTGCGGCTTCGTGGGGCATGGCTTCATGATGGCGCCGGTGGTGGCCAAACACTTTGCGGCGCACGTTGCGGGTAAGGCCACCCACAAGCTGTTTCACACCTGGCGGCCGAGCCGCTTTCAAGAGGGAGATCCCGTCAAGGAAGACTGGAACATCGGCTAGGCCCACCCGAGCGCCGCTTGCTATATTCCGGTCTTGCTTAAACCATTCTCCTTAACGTCTCTGTTGCTGACGGCGTGGCTCGCGCTCGCCACCCTGCCCGCTTGCAGCGACAACATTCAGCCCGAATACAACGTCAAGCTTCTGGCCTTACCAGGGCAAACGCCACTCACAGGCGCTACGTCCGTATCGCTTGAAGCGGTGGGCTCGGGTTTACAAACCACGGTTGCGGTCACCGCAGGTCAGTTGCCAACGCTTTCGTTGCGCGGGTTGGATTCGCGCAAAGTGAAAGCGGCGACGTTCGTCGTGAAGGTCAATGGGCCGCAGGGCTTGATCGCTTACGGTCGTTCGCCGCGCATCCGCTTGGTCAACCAAACGATTCAGTTGTTTGTCTTGGTGCAAACACTGGGCAGCTTGGCATCCGCATCAGAAGATCCGCTGATTCCGCGTCTGGCAGACGGCGCGGTCGTCACGGCGGCCATCAAAGAGCCCGAAGAGCCCCAGGCCGTCGCCGTGCCGGTGATATTGGGCGGCAAGACGATCAACACGGCAGGCAACGAAGAGCCCACACGCGTGGCGGTGCTTTACAACCCGTATCTACATGCAGTGGTCACACCCAATCTGTTTACGGCCACGGCCACAGGCGCCGCCGTGTTGGCGCGCGCTGACGGCACCATCTGGTTCTTCGGCGGCCGCACGGAGGGACCACCGTTGACCTTCAGTGGCGTCGCCAACCAAATCGGCACCGATCAATTGCTCAACGAAGTGACGATGGGTTTGACGGCAACATACACGCCCGCGCCAGAGGCGACGCAGGTGCCGCGCGAAGGCGCCGTGCTCGCCGAAGTGCCTGTGGCGGGCGCCGCCGTGCTGCTTGCCTTTGGCGGTCAAACGGTGCCCGACAGCACAATGCCTGCCGCGGTCAAAACGCTGTCCTCCGTGGTGCTAATCAACCCTGCGTTGGCCGCGGGCGTGGTTTCATTGTTTGGTCCGTCGATGCTGGCCCCGCGCTCGGGCCACACGGCCACCGTCATCAACGTGAACGTTCCCCCCACGGCCACGGCGCCGGCCGTGCTCCGCACCGATGTGCTTTTGTTCGGCGGTACATTCGATCCTGCGGGTCCTGTGGCCGAGGTTTACGACGCAACGCTGGGCCAATTCGCCGCGCTGGCAGACGCCGGCCCCCCGCGCGTGAACCACGCGGTGCTTGCTTTGCCCGACGGACGGCAGCTGATCGTCGGCGGCGTTGACGCCAGCGGCGTACCCATTGCGGACGTGCGCATCTACGAACCTTTGAGCCGCACGTTCACGCCATTCGCTTTGCCGTTGCAACGCCCACGCAGTGGCGCGGCCATCTTTGTGCTTGGCAATGATCTTGTTGTATGCGGCGGCCTCGACGCCACGAACGCACCGGTGCCAGACGCCGAGCGTTTTGATCTTGCGACTTTGGCGCCGTTGCCGGCCCTCCCTGCGGCGCCGCGCACGGGAGCCAAGGTGGCCTACCTTCCCGACGGCACGGCTTTGCTCATCGGCGGCCGCGCGCCCGACGCCGGTGGCCTGCGCCCCACCTCAACGATCGAAGTCTACAGGCCGCGCGACGTACCAGCCGCGCCTTAGGGTTCAAGGTTGCCGCGTAAGTGTGCGGCGATGAGCGGGCCCAAGGTTTCGGTCATTAAGCGCTCAACCCTGTCATCCACTTCTTGGCGGCTGGATTCGTCATTGTATACGAAGCGAATTCCCATGCCGGGTTCGGAGCCCTCCTCCGATTTTGCATCCGCCGCGGCTTCGACGCTCACAATCCAGCGCACCTCGCCGTGAAGAACCAGCGGCGCCTCCAAACGCGGCACGAACAAGCGGAACAGAAACATCGTTCCGATGGGCAGGGGCCTATCGGTTTTGATGAACGTTCCCCCTTTTGAGATGTTCTTCGTGTAGTCATAGAAGAACGTGTTGAGCCGCTTATACTCCACCTGCAAGTCGATGGGCGCCCGCGGCTCGTTTCTGCGTTCCGTCTGCAACGACATGAGAATCATTTGATGGTAGGCCTGCGCGGAACACTGGTCAACGCACTCCGTGCCACAATTAGATCCTGTGGGATACGGGGGGCGGTGTGGGGGTTGGCGCTTTTCACCACCAGCGTGGTGTTGTGCTTCGTTCCCTTGCACAACCTGTTGGGATATGACTTCGCTTTCGTCATCGGCCTGATCGCCGCGTTCGCGGGCGCGGATGTGGGGCATGATGTGGTCGCAAAGGCGCGACGCACGCCCATGAGCACCAGCAACCGCTCGGTGTGGTCCTTGGCCCTCACGGCCGCGGTCAAAGGCGCGTCTTTGTTGGTGTTGCCGCTGCTGGCGATCAGCTTAAACGCTGTGCGCACCCGCAACTGCAGCTTCGCCGCTGGGTTCGCCTTCTATGCGCTGCTGCCGCTGTCCAGCGTCGTGTTTGCCGCGACGATTGGTATGCTTTGTGGTTTGCTGAGCGTGCGTCAGGGTCGTCGGTTGGCGTTGCTGGCACCAATCGTTTCGATGTTGTGGGCATGTTGGCGCGTGTATGTGGATCCGCCCGTGTATGCGCTCGATCCCTTCGGCGGCTTTTTTCCGGGGCCGATCTACGACGAAGCGTTGTCACCACCGGCTCGCTTGGTGCTGTTTCGGCTCGCCAACTTGCTGTGGCTGGTGGCCGTTTTGGCGGCAGCCGATCTGGTGATCACCGTCCGTGGCGCCAACGCACCGCGGTTGGACCTGACCATCATTCGCAACCGCCGTTGGCGCAAAACACTCACTGGCACCCGCGTGACCACCGCGTTTGTTTTGGCGGCAGGGGCCATCGGCGTGTTTGCGTTTGGCGGCCAATTTGGATTTCGTCGCTCACAAACGGATTTGCGCCAACACTTGTCGCGTGTGCACACCACGGCCCACTTTCGCGTGTTCAGCAGCCCGGGTGATGGGCAGTCGCCCGCCGAAATGGCGCTGTTTTTGAGCGAGCTTGAATTTCGCTACCACCAGCTCAAGCACACGTTGCAAACCGAGCCGCGTTTGCCCGTAACGGTGTTCTTGTTCCCGAGCGCCGAATCCAAAAAGGATCTGGTGGGCGCGGGTTCAACGTTGTTCACGAAGCCGTGGCGCCAAGAGATGTTCGTGCAGGTGGCGGATTTTCCGCCTGAAAATCTGCGGCACGAAATGGCGCACATTTTTGCCGCCAGTTTTGGCGATCCTGTGTTCGGCATCAGCTTACGCTGGTGGCCGTGGCCGCGCTTGGCCAGTGGCTTGGTGGAAGGCATTGCCGAGGCTTCTGACTTTTCGAATCCCGAGGGCCAAGCCACGCTTCATCAAGACGCACGCCATTTGGTGCAGTCCAAACAGGCGCCCTCGTTGACCCAGATCATGGGCGCTGGATTCACCGTGGTGGCCGGGCCGCAGGCCTACACGCTGGCCGCCTCATTCACGCACTTCGTGCTTGAGCGCTTTGGCGCCCCGGCCTTACAGAAGGTGTATCGTTCGGGCGGCGATTGGGTGGGCAGTTATGGCGCTGCGCTGCCTGAGCTTGAAACGCGGTGGAAGGCGTTCTTGCAACAGCAGCCGTTGAACGAGGATCAAAAAGCCAACGCGGATGAACGTTATCGTCGCCCCGCGATCTTCAAAAAAGTGTGCGCGCGCGATTTGGCCGCGCGGGTGCAGGAAGCTCTGCGTCTTCGCACGCATCAACCGGAAAAGGCCGTGGCGCTTCTGCAGTCGGTATGCACCGACGATCCCGATGAGCCCGGGTATCGATTGTCTTTGGCGTACGCGCACGTGGCCGCAAAACAACCGGAGGTTGCCTTGCGAACGATCGAGGGGCTCTCACAGCGCACAGATCTCACCCGCCCCTTGCGACGGCGCGTGGCGAGCTTCAAAGCGAGTTTGGCGCTGGCGCGCAAAGATGTGGATCAAGCGCTGGCGGCGGAAACGGAAGCGTTTCAGCTGGCCACCGAGCAAACCGATCGGCGCACATCCGTAGCCAGGTTGAGGGCGCTCAAGGATCCCGTGGCGCGCGCCACCTTAGGGCGCGTTTTGTTCGGCGACAGCCCTGCCGAAGCGATGGATCCCGCATTGGTCGTTTACCTATTAAGCGAATTCGCAAAGGCATTTCCTGACGAAGCGCTTGGCCCTTATCTACTCGGTCGCCAATTGTTGAACCGCGATCCCACGCTCGCGTTTACAACGTTGCAGCAAGCCTGCCCTGAGTCAGGCGATCGCAGCGGCAAACCGATGGCCATACCACTGCCGCCGCTATTTCAGCGTGAGTGCTGGCGGCTTGTGGGGCAAAGCGCCTACCGCGCCGGGCTTTACGAAAACGCGCGGGCCGCTTGGCGAGCGGCACTATCGGAATCAGGCAGCGAAAGCGGCCGTCTGCGCGCCAAAGATTGGCTTGAACGTTTAGACTGGGCCCAGGCGCAGGCGGCTAATTGACCTTTTGCAGAGGCAAGATCTTCTGCACAGCGCCTGCGGCTCCCATCTCTTCTTTGCCGCCCGTGACCTTGGTCAACAGCTTCAGGTTGTGCGACGCCCCAGCGTGAGATGGCTGCAGGGCCAAGGTGGCGCGAAACTGATCTTCAGCTTCCCGCAATAATCCAAGCCGCAGGGCCACCACGCCTGCAGCGAACGTGATCTGGGGATCGGCCGGATCCACCTGCAAAGCCGCGTGCAATTCATTTAAGGCGTCGGCGTGCAAATCCAAAGCGCGCAGCAGCACCGCATAGTTGTAACGAATTGAAGCCTTGTTGGGTCGGCTTTGCGCCGCCTTCATCAACAACCAACGTGCCTCCTTCGCGCGGCCTTGCTCCACCATCACCGCGCCCAAGTTGGACCACGCTTCGGCGCGCAGCTGCGGGAACTGTGCCGCGTCGGTGAACATGCGTTCGGCGGCCGCAAGGTTGCCCGCTTGATGGTAAAGGGCGCCCAGCAAAAACACGGGGCGGGGGTCATCTGGTGCCAACCGACGCAACCGCTCGTAACGCTTCGCGGCCTCCTCAAGTTGGCCTTGCTGCCGCAACAGATCGCCTGCGAACTTAAGCGCCTCTTTGTGGCGCGGTTGCCGCTCAAGCACCGAATCATAAGTGTTGGCTGCGTCGGCCAAACGGTTTTCGTTCATGTAAGCGGCAGCCAAATCTAGCCGAGCCGCCACATTGTTCGGATCCAGCTTTACGATCTCCTCAAACTCGTGCACCAAGGCCGCGCCCGCGCGTTGTGATGACAGCACCAAAGTTAAAATGCGCCGTGACGCCGCATCGTCGGGCCTTTGTTGCAGCACAACCTCAAGCGCGCGCCTTGCCTCTGGAAATTTCCCCGCCTCATAAAGCAGTTCACCGTAAGCGCTGCGGGCCCGCCAAGCCGTTGGGTCGAGCGCCAACAGGCGTTCGTGCAACACCAACGCATTCGATCCGCGTGCTTCTTTTTCAAGGCCAGCCAAAGTGATTAAGGCAGGAACGTAGTCAGGGCGTTCATCGAGCGCGAAGGCCAGCGACGACCTCGCTTGGTTCGGCTTGCCCCCGTCCAGCTGTGCCACGGCCAAATAGCGCCGCGTCTCAGGCACGCGCGGATCAATGAGCAACGCACGCACCAACCATTTTTGCGCTGACTCCACTGACCGTTTGACGCCGCCCAGGCCCAAGTATGCCAAGAGGCCTCGCGAGTACAAAACGAACGCGTAAGGATCGCGCGCAAACGGCGCCGCGCTTTGTTTGGTCGGCGCGGCCAACGACAAGCCCGGGACCCTGGCCAACGCTTCCAAGGTGGCGGCCAGCGCCATCTCAGGCGCTTGTTGGCGGTTGCATTCACGCGCCGCCGCGGCCACCACCTCATGGCCAGTTTCGCTGCCCGTTTGCACTTGCACGAAGATGGCCAGACGCAGCCCCGGACGCTTCTCGAACCAGCCGACGATACGCAACTTGGGCTCTTCGGTGATGACGACGGGCGGGACGACGGCGCCGGGCGCGGGTTTCGCCGCTGCCGCCACCGGCGCCAGCACTGAGGATGGCCCCACGAACCGCAGCGGCTTCCAGTTCCACAAGCGGTCCGCCAAAAACACGGGCAGGCCGGCTTCGAGGTAACGAAGTGACCCCACGTTGTCTTTGTTGGCGAACGCCTCCACCACGAAACCTTCGCCCGACGGCGCGTGCCGCACGCCTGCGGCGGCCACAGCGTCGGGAGGTTCTTTCGACATGGCTGGTGCGAGGGCATCCGGGCCACCCGCTTTGCTTACACCCGCGTCGCCGGCCGCCAGACAAACCTCGGGCCTTGCGGCTCCAAAGCAACACATGACAACACCAAAATTGACGAGCGCGGCTACGCGGCTCATAGACGAATGGTGGCGGTGGAAGCGCGGAATACAAGTTTTCGTTCACGCGTGCGTGGTTTTCTTGCCGCCTGCCTGCGCATCGCGCTGCTCAGCACCCTGGGTGCGTGCTTGTTGTTCATGGGCTTGGGGCTGTGGGTGTACCGGAGCTTTCGCGACGATTTGCCGTCGAACCTTTCGGTGCTCACAGATTACCGCCCCTTGCGTGCCAGCCAACTGCTGAGCGCCGAGGGCGAAGTGATCGGTGAATTCTTCGTTGAAAAGCGCACGCTGGTCCCTATCGAACGTGTTCCGCTCACGGTACGGCAAGCGTTTGTGGCCGCAGAAGACGTGCGGTTTTACAGCCACGGCGGCATCGACTACCTGGGCATTTTGCGGGCCGCCGTGGCCAACGTGCGCGCCGGTCAAGTGGTGCAAGGGGGGTCCACCATCACGCAACAGGTGGCCAAGCTTCTGATTGTGGGCCAAGAGCGCTCGCTGGCGCGCAAGATCCGCGAAGCGATGCTGGCCCACCGCATTGAGGACCGGCTGAACAAAGACCAGATCCTCGGCATCTACCTGAACCACGTGTACTTGGGGCACGGCGCCTATGGCATCGAAGCCGCGGCGGGGGCTTACTTTGGCAAACGGGTGGATGACCTGTCGGCCGCTGAGGCGGCGATGTTGGCCGCGATGCCGAAAGCGCCTGGTCGCTCGACGCCGTTTCGCGACTTCAACCGGGCCAAGGCGCGCCAAGCTTACGTGCTGGGGCAAATGCAGGAGCTGGGCTTTCTCACCGCCGCGCAGAAGGACGCGGCCTATAAGGAGCCGCTCATCCTGGTGTCCACCGGCAAGGCCCTGCGTAACGTGGCAGCCCCCTACTTCACCGAAGCCATTCGACAATACGTGGCAGAGCAATACGGCGACGAGGATCTGCTGGCGCGTGGCCTGCGCATCTACACCACGCTCATCATGCGCAAGCAACGCGCAGCGGAGGCGGCTTTGCGACGTGGCCTCGAGGATCTGGAGCGTAAGCTTTCGTTCAAAGGCCCCATCGGCAAGTTGTTGCCGCAAGACCGCACGCGCATGCAAGCGGGCTCGCCACGGCCATTCGGGCCGGCGGGGTTCAACGTGGATGATGACGAACAAGCGGGCCGGCTGGTGGTGCCCGCGAACGTGCGCACCGCCGAGATCGATGCCACCACGCCCGGCGCGGTTCTAAACCCCAAAGTCGCGCAGTTTGTGGCGGGGGAAGCGTGGGCGGCCGCTCGCCAAGCCGCCGCGAAAAACAAGACGGCCACGCTGCCACCTGACTTTGACCCCGATACCACTTACGCCGCCGTGATCACCGGCTTGGGCCGCAAAGTCAGCTTGGCGTCAGGTCGCCTGCAGGCCACGCTCAATCCCGAAGATGAAACGCGTGCGTTGTCGTGGCGTGGTGAGCAGGGCCAAAGCTTGGCGGTCGGCGATGTATTGCCTGTGTTCTTCAACATTGAAGAGCCGCCCACCCCGCGGCCGAAAAAGCCAGCCCCCGTGGTCATCAAGGCGCGCTTGTCCGTGGCACCTTCGGTGCAGGCCGCTTTGGTCGCACTTGATCCCACCAACGGCCAGTTGCTGGCGATGGTGGGCGGGTATGATTATCAACAAAGCCAATTCAACCGCGCACGCCAAGCGCGGCGGCAGATTGGCTCTGCCATCAAACCCTTCATCTACGGCGCCGCTTTGGAATCGGGGCTCACGCAGATCACGATCCGCTACGACGTGCCCGTGAAGTTCCACACGTCAAGCGGGGTTTGGGCACCACACAATTACAAGCCAACCTTTCTTGGCGCGGTCACCCTGCGAACGGCGCTGGCGAAGAGCATCAACACGGTCGCAGCCCAATTGACCGCGCAGTTTGGCGTTGGCCGCCTCATCGAGTTGATGCGCCACGCGGGCGTAAAATCGAAGCTGCCACAAGCGTTGTCGCTGGCCCTAGGCTCCGCGGATCTAAGCCTTGAGGAGCTGGCATACGCCATGGCGTCGTTTCCCGCAGGCGGCCGCCGCGTGTCACCGCTTTCGATCCTGCGCATCACCGACGCCGAAGGCAAAACGCTTGAGGACAACCGCGGCACAAAAGCCGGGGCGGATGAGCCCCAGGTGGTGTCACCCGAAACGGCGTTCGTGCTCACAGACATGATGCGCGCGGTGACCGAGGAAGGAACGGCTCGCAAGGCGAAGGCGCTGGGCCGACCTGTGGCGGGCAAGACGGGCACCTCCAACAATTATCGCGACGCTTGGTTCGTTGGCTTCACTCCCAGCCTTCTTTGCGGCGTTTGGGTGGGTCGCGATGACTTTAAGCCCATAGGCCACGACATGACCGGCGGTCACGCTGCCTTGCCGATCTGGATCGACTTCATGACAGATGCCCTCCGCGACGAGCCCGTGCAGGACTTCAAAATCCCGCCCGGCATTATCTTCGTGCGCGCCGACGCCGACAAAGGGTTGCCCGCCACGCCAACAAACCCGCGTAGCCGCTTGGTGCCGATCAAGCGGGGCACCTTGCCACCCAACTTTCGCGGTCCCGCGGCCGCTGGCAGTTTTGCCGATCCGCAGTTTTGAACCCCCGGTGGGCCCAACGTTTCGATTCGGGCCACAAATGTGAAAACGAGCTTAAAGCTCGCGTGGGGTCCGACCGAAAACATCAGTTGCTCGGATGCAGTCGGCCAAAAACAACAACCCCATAGAACGTGCAAAACCGCCCGGCCTGTGCCGCGCAGCTTTGACCCCGAATCGATGTGTGGTGGTCGTTACGAATTCGCTGCGCGGAGTCGCTAGGTGGGATAACAGCCTGCAAAAGCCGACCTCCTGCCGGGCAAAAACGCAAAAAAAATTACTGAGTTATCGGTTGATGTCCGTTCGCCAATGTCTTGACACTTATGACGCGATCGTTAAGATAGCGAACGGCGTTAGACCAGTTTTCTAGGTGCATGTTGCAACAACGCCAACCCGGTCTGTGGGAGCCAACGAAAGCGGGCGCTTGCGCTCGCGGAGGATGAAATGCAAGCAATTTCGGAGTTTTTGGAGAAGGGCGGCTTCTTCATGTACATCAACCTCCTGTGCTCGGTGGTCACCATCGCGATCATCGTGGACAGGGCGATCTACTTCCTGGTGAAAGCCAGCGTGAACGCCAAGGCGTTCTTGGAGCAGATTCGCAAGCTCGTGTTGGCAAACAACGTGGACCGGGCCGTGAAGCTCTGTTCTGCCACCGGCGCTCCCGTGGCTCACGTTGCCAAAGCAGCTCTTCAGCGCGTGCACCGCGGTGAACTTGCCATCGCGCAGGCCATCGAGGAAACGTTGGTCGACGTTAGCCCTATGTTGAAGAAGCGCGTCCAGGTGTTGTGGTCCATCGCGAACATCGCCACCTTGATCGGCTTGTTGGGTACGGTTGCCGGTTTGATTAAGTCATTCGGCGCTGTGGCTGCAGCGAAACCTGAAGAGCGCACCGCGGTGCTCTCAGAAGGTATTTCTGAAGCTTTGAACAACACGGCCATGGGGTTGTCGATCGCCGTTACGTGCATCATCGCCCACGCTTTCTTCTCGGCTGCCTCAAAGAAGCAGGTCTCCGATTTGGAAGGCTTCTCGATGAAGCTTGAGAATCTGTTGGCAGAATCGTCTAAGGGCGGCGGCGCCGCCTAAACAGTGAACCGGGGTCGGCAGGTGCCGGCCCTTTCACTTTGCCTTTCACTTTTCTTTTTGCACACGCGAGCCACCGAAGATGACCAGACGCCAAGTCCGCGCAGCCATGAGGCGCATGCGAGAGCACGCTGAAGAGGCCGAAGAAGAGACGGGGGAATTGAACCTTGTCCCTTACATGGACATTGTGACGAACATCATCATCTTCTTGTTGGCTTCGGTCGTTAACTCGATCGCGCTCGGCAACGTGAACGTCTCGTTGCCCACGATTGGCAGCGGTGGCGGCGCGGCTCAGGAAGAACCTGAAAAGCCCCCCTTGAACCTCACGATCACCGCAGGCGCCAAAGGCTTCATCATCGCCGCCTCGGGTGGTGTGATGCCGATCATCCCTAAGAAGGGCGAGATTTACGACTACAAGGGCCTGACCACCAAGCTCATGGAGATCAAAAAAGAGTTCCCCGACGAAACCAAGGCCACGTTCAATGCAGACGCTGGCACCGAGTATCGGATCGTGGTCGAGACTCTGGATGCCATGCGCGAAGACACGAACCACAATCTGATGTTCCCAGACGTGGTTTTCTCAGCCGGTATTTTGTGAGGAGACTCCATGTCGCTTGCCTCAGGTGAAGAGTTCAGCCGTTTAGAGGGTAAAAAGGCCATTCGTGCGTTCGCGCGACGCTTAGCCGAGCCCGAAACGGTCAAGGACCTGAACATCACGCCCATGATGGACATGATGACCATCATCTTGGTGTTCTTGTTGAAGTCGTTTTCATCAAGCGCCGGTGCCATCAAGTTTGACGAGCACTTAAAGCTTCCCCCCAGCAACACTCAATTGGCGGCGCGCGAAGCCATCGGCGTCACCATTACAAAGAACGTGGTGTTGGTCGAAGGCGATGCTGTGGCCCCCATCAACCAGGGCAAGGTTGACCCCACGCTCAAGCGTGATGGCGAGAACGGCTACTACATCACGCCGCTGGTGGAGATCCTTGAGAAGTACCACCGCAAAGAGCAAAAAGTGGCCGAACTCACCGGCCAAACCTTTGAGTCCCAGCTGATGGTGATAGCTGACGCGAGCACCCCCTACAGATTACTGACTGAGATCCTCTACTCCTGTGGGCAGGCTGGGTATCAAAACTATCGCTTGGTTGTTTTGAAGGCAAACGACTAGCAATAATTCTCATCCGAGTAGAGGATCGCCTCGAGACGGAATGAAAAAAAACACAGTGGTGTGGGGGGCGACTCGCGGGGTCAAGTTCTTGGCGTGGGCGGGGTTGGTGGTGGCTTGGATTCTGGGGCAGTCCCACCGGGCGCACGCGGCGGAGCTCGCAAGACAGGGCGGAGGTGAAGCGTCGCTTCGCCTGCCTGATCTATCGCAGGTCACGTTTTTGGGCGGCATCGCTGGTGACAAGCTGCTGCTGGGCGGCCTGCTCATATGCGCCGCGGGCCTGTTGTTCGGCTTGGTGATCTACAAGCAGTTGCAACGCTTGCCGGTGCACAAGTCGATGAGGGACGTATCCACGCTGATTTGGGAAACCTGCAAGACGTACCTCATCACGCAAGGCAAATTCATTTTGCTGCTGGAGGTGTTCATCGGCGCCATCTTGGTGGTGTATTTCGGGCTGCTGATGGGCGAAAGCGCGACGCGCGTGCTGGTGATTTTGCTGTTCTCGCTGGTGGGCATTGGCGGCAGTTATGGTGTGGCTTGGTTCGGCATACGCGTAAACACGTTTGCCAACTCACGCACCGCCTTTGCGGCGCTGGAAGGCAAGCCCTACCCTGTTTATGCAATTCCGCTGCGTGCGGGCATGAGCATCGGCATGCTGCTCATCAGCGTGGAGCTTCTTATCATGCTGATGATTTTGCTGTTCGTGCCCGGTGATTTCGCCGGCGCGTGCTTCATAGGCTTTGCCATCGGCGAATCACTGGGGGCCTCGGCCCTGCGCATCGCGGGCGGTATCTTCACGAAGATTGCCGACATCGGATCTGACCTGATGAAGATCGCTTTCAAGATCAAAGAAGACGACGCCCGCAACCCCGGCGTCATCGCGGATTGCACAGGGGACAACGCGGGCGATTCGGTGGGCCCCAGTGCCGACGGCTTCGAAACCTACGGCGTGACGGGCGTGGCGCTCATCTCATTCATCCTGCTGGCGGTTCCGGATCCCGTGGTGCAGGTTCGCCTGCTGGTGTGGATCTTCGCGATCCGCGTGATGATGGTGGTGGCCAGCGGCATGGCTTACTTGCTCAACGAAGCGGTGGCGAAGGCGATGTACAGCAACGCCAAGGTCATGAATTTTGAAAAGCCACTGACGAACTTGGTGTGGCTGACGTCGCTGGTGTCGATCGGCATGACTTACCTGGTTTCTTACCTGCTGATCCCCGAGCTGGGCGACGGCACGCTGTGGTGGAAGCTTTCGTGCATCATCAGTTGCGGCACCTTGGCGGGGGCGGCGATCCCCGAAGTCACCAAAGTGTTCACCTCCACCGAATCGCTGCACGTAAAAGAGGTGGTGACGGCGTCGCGTGAGGGCGGGCCTTCGTTGAACATTCTCTCCGGCCTCACCGCGGGCAACTTCAGCGCTTACTGGATGGGTTTGGTGCTGGTGGGCCTGATGGCATCGGCGTTGTGGTTTAGCAGCATGGGGCTTTCATCGTTGATGATGGCCGAAGCCATCTTCGCGTTCGGCCTCGTGGCCTTTGGCTTTCTGGGTATGGGGCCCGTGACCATCGCGGTGGATTCGTATGGGCCAGTGACCGACAACGCGCAGTCGGTTTATGAACTGTCGTTGATCGAAACCATTCCTGGCATCGAAGAAGACTTGAAGAAGCACCACAACTTCACAGTGGACTTCGAGAAAGCGAAGTTCCTGCTGGAGAGCAACGACGGCGCCGGCAACACGTTCAAGGCCACGGCCAAACCTGTGTTGATCGGCACCGCGGTGGTGGGATCAACCACGATGATTTTCTCCATCGTGATGATGCTGACCCAGGGGCTAAAGCCCGAGCTCATCGGCAACCTATCGCTCTTGCACCCGCCGTTCTTGCTGGGCCTTATAACTGGCGGCTCAACCATTTATTGGTTCACGGGCGCTTCCACGCAAGCTGTGACCACGGGCGCCTACCGCGCGGTGGAATTTATCAAGGCGAACATCAACCTGGAATCGGCCGAACGCGCATCCACCAAAGACAGCAAACGCGTGGTGGAGATCTGCACCCAGTACGCGCAAAAAGGCATGTTCAACATCTTCTTGGCGGTGTTCTTCAGCACCCTCGCCTACGCCTGCATGGAGCCCTACTTCTTCATCGGTTACTTGGTGTCGATCGCCTTGTTTGGGTTGTTCCAAGCTGTGTTTATGGCGAACGCCGGTGGGGCCTGGGACAACGCCAAGAAATTGGTGGAAGTGGATCTCAAGCAAAAAGGCACGCCGTTGCATGACGCTTGTGTTGTGGGGGACACCGTGGGCGATCCGTTCAAAGACACCTCATCGGTGGCGATGAACCCGATCATCAAGTTCACCACGCTGTTTGGTTTGCTGGCGGTGGAGATGGCCGTCCACCTGCAGCGCACGCTTTCAGCCGTCTTGGCGGGTGGCTTTTTGCTGTTGGGTATGTTCTTTGTGTGGCGATCGTTTTACGGCATGCGCATCCGCAACACCGAGCCGGCCGCCGCACACGAAGTGCAAGCTTAGCGGCCACGTAGGTAACGGAACACGGGGCCGGCGATCGGCAGCACGGCCCCGCACAACGCCAGCGGCGCAACGGTTGTGGCGCCCAGAACCAAAGCCTGCAAAGCCACCGGCGATGACGCCACTTGGGCGCCCATCGTTAGCCGCGCAAACACCACGGATGCGGCGGCAGCGATCAAGAAGCACGCCCCCACCGCGCGCCCACGGACGAACGCAAACAACGCGCCCACGGCCATCAGCAGCGTGAGCCACACGGTGACAGTCATGAACGCGCTGCCGGCAAACGCGAACAAAGCCTCGTTCTCGGGCGGCTTCGGCGCCAGGGCCCACAGCACCAACGACGGCAACGAAGCGGACGTGCGAGACACCGCCTTGCCCACGCGGGCCGCGCCATGCTCATCAAGGCCATAACGCTCGCGCCACGCAGTTTGCCCCTCGTAGAGCGCCACCAGCTTGCCACCGCGCAACAGCAACACGATGGCGCCGTGAAGCGCGGCATAGATCACGAGAGGCGCCGCCGCGCCCATGGTGACGATGGCGTAGACACCCACCATCACGCCCGACCACGCCAACCCCATCGTGTACCAACGCGCCCAGAACCAATCGGAGCCAAGCGCGATGAACGCGATTAAGTAGCACGCCGCCAAACCGAGGAAAGCCGGCCGCCACATTTCATCTAACAACATGGCGAAGGTGCAATAGAGCAAAACGAAAGTGGCCAATGGCAACAAAGCGAACGCCCTTTGGGTGCGCTCAAGTGGCATTGACTTTAGGCCCGCAAGCACGTTCTTCCAGCTCATGCCTTCAAGTATAAACCACGCCACTGCGGCGGGCCGCTGCGTAGAACACAGCTAGGTGTCTTCGAGCGCGGATAAGACCACACGCCGGTTCTTCGAGCGGTTCTTGCCTACATTGGGCACCACCGGGTGACTGGCGCCTTTGGGTTGGGGCGACAAGCGATCTGCGGCCACACCCTGCGCTTGCAGATAGTCCGCGATCGCGTGTGCCTGCAAATCGGTAATCAACTGCGGATCCTTGCCACCCACCTTCTCTGCGTCCCAATGCGTCTCGATCACAAGCTTCGAGATCCGTGGGTGGGTGACCAAAACATCAACCACTTCATCCAAGATCTGCAAAGACTTAGGGCCCAACACAACAGGCAAGCCATTGGTTTGCGTCTCGAATTTCAGCGGCAAACGCAGCACCAACCCAGATGGCGGCACGTATTCTGCCGTTGCCACTTCTTTGCGAGGCCGCAGGACGAAGTTCACGTCCAACGTGCTGTTGGCGTCCAAGCTAAGGCGTTGTTCTTTCACCAAATAACCTGCCAGTTCGGCGCGCACGATGTAGACCCCCGCAGCGAGCTTGGCTTCAAAGCGGCCCTGCTCGTCACACAACACGGCCACCGACGTTGTGCCGCTGAACAACACGCGTGCCACGATGCCCTTGCCGTTCACATCCGCCACGCGGCCCCGCGCCGTGCCCTCGGCCTTGGGCACCAGCCGAACGTCAATCTCCGTGGCCATTCCGGCCGACACCTGGGCGCGCACGATTTGGCTCTCGAACCCCACGGCTGCCACTTCCAATTGAACAGCGGCGGGGGCGATGTCGTGGCTGGTGAACGTGCCGTCTGGATCGGTGGCCACGCGTGAACGGCCACGGCCCACGACCCCCACGATGGCGTTACCAACGGGGGTGTTGTCAACGGCGTTGAAAACACGGCCGGTCACCACGCCATCCTCCGGCGCTTCTTCAATGGGCGCCGCAGCGACGGGCGGGGCCTGGGGCGGAGTGCCGGACAGATCAAAAGCCCGGCCCACAACGAAAGCGAACGTCAATGGCGCTTGGGGCGGCCCGTACGGGAAACCGACCGAACGAAAGCCAAAATCAAGCGCCGACGTAAGCACCCAGGCCTTATTGATTTGCGCGCGCACACCAAACGCCAAGCGCTGCTGATCGCGGTTGTCCTGGCAAGGCCGCCCCGACGTCTCGCAACCGGGGGTCGTAAAATCCGCGAACCGCTGGTTGGCTTTGCCGGTGACCCAGTCCAGTTGGTATTCGATGAACGGCGTCAGTGACGCGTGTTGTGCCACAGACCACGGCACGCTTTCGAGTGCCAAGGCGGTTCGCAGGCGATTGCGCCCCAAACCATAGGCATAACTGGCCACAAGTTCGGAGGGCTGCCCAACGCCCGCAAAGTCCTGCAGATTGGTAGAATTATCGACAACGAAACCTAGGTTCGCATGCAGACGCACTGGCAGCTCGTGGACCGCCTGCAGATCCCAGGTGGCCGCGCCGCCAAGATCGATCGACGTGGCGCCGAAATCGAAAAATACGCCGTCCGACGACGACAAAAAGCGCAGATCCGCGTAGGCGGCCAAGGCCCATTCAGCGCTGACCTGACGTGCCACCTTCGCGCCCAGAAGCAAATCCCCAAAGGCGCGAATCACCTGCGGGTCAACGCGCCCTTCTTCGCTCGTGCAAACGCCACCTGTACAGATACGCTGGTTCTTGTTCGAGGCGCCCAGCAAAGCACCAAACAATTCGAGGCCCAACGTGGGGCTGTAACTGGCGGCCAATGCACCACCAAGCCGCGTGTTTTTGTCGCCGCGGACGATGACGCTGCTTCCGCTCGCCACGTCGGCGCCGAAGTGCAGGCGAAGCTGATCGACGATGCCCGTGTCGGCCGACAACACGCGCAACGTGCCCTGGGCGCCGGAGCCGAACGCCAAGCCCGCCACCCAATCCGCAGGCGCCGCCGGCTTTTCGTGGCGAACCACAGGTGGTGGATCCTCGGAGATCCACGCGGGCGCCCTGATCTCATCCACTTCGTCTTTTCGTTTGGCCGGAGCGGCAGTCGCTGGCACAGGCGCTGGAGCCTCGGGCGCGGCTTGCGGCGCCGGCGCATCGGGGGCCACATCCGCCGCGGGCAGCACGGGCGCTGGCTCGTGAAGCTCCACCGGGGCGGGCGCCAAGGGCGGTTCAACGGTTTGGGCCGACGCTGGCCGGAGCGAACCGAAGCTTGAGGAAACAGCCGCGGCACAAACCAAACAGCCAATCAAGAAGTGGGAACGCGGGGATGTTCGCATAGGGGCAGCGCGAAGAGTTCAATGCCGATATTGGGTCACACCTGCCCCTAGATGCAACCGGATTCAGCCTTGCCGCGTAACTAGTTCACCACCGGGATCAGCATCAACGCAGCGGGTGCGCCTATTGATCGATTTGCTCGATGAACTGTTTCATCAAGCCATCAATCATGAGGTTACGCCCGGCAGAATCATATTTGCCGCCCCGATAACCACCCTGGATCTCTTCAAAACGCACACGCATTTGCTCGATCAGCTCGCGGTAGGGTCCCACGCGCGCGGTGATGTCTTTTTGGTTCTTTACGAAAAAGCCAATCGCAGATGCCACCATGGCGGCGGTCAGCACCAAGCCCAAGGGTCCCGCCAAGAAGTATTTGAGCCCCAAACGCAGGGCCACAACGCCCGCGGCGCCCATGGCCGCTTTTTTGAAACCCGAGCCGTCCTTCATCGAATCGGTTGCCAAGCCCGCCATTTGGCCCGACGCCAGCACCAAAGCGATGAAGTTGCCCTTGCGCGCTTTCCAACCGCGCTCGTAGTAATCGCGCACGGCCTGGCGAATGAACGCACGATAATCGTCGTACATCTCCGCCGGCACATCCTTTAGGTTCGCGTTGGGTTCCGTCATGAAAGCTCCTCGTTAGCAGATGCTACATCATGGGGCTGCGGTGGGCGAACGGCCATGACACAATCACGCCGCATGCAGTTCCGTGACGTGAAGCTCTCGTTGGGGGCGTGGATGGCCTTGTCTGCGCTGCTATCAACGAGCTCGCAGGCTGAGCCCGCATGGCAGCGCGCACAACAACTCATGCGCCGCGGTCGTTACGACGAGGCTTTGCATGTGGCGGATGCCACCGCCCGAAAAGAGAGCGGCCGCACGCCCGCGGGCCGGGCCGCCGTTTTGTTGGCCGCGCGTGCAGAGACATCCTTGGGCTTGCTTGCCAACGCACGTGATCGGCTTGAACGAGCTTCGGCCCTGGCACCAGGCAACCTGCCGCTCAAAGCCGAGTTGTGCCGTGTGGCCGCCGCGCAAGGTGACACAACCACCGTGCGCTTGATTCTAGAGTCGGCCACGCGCTTGTGGAACATCAAGTTGGTGGATCGAACCAACCCCGCCAACCTCGCCGCCATGGCCACCATCGCGCAACATGGCCAAGCGTGGAGTTGGGCCAACGAGCTGTTCCGTGAAGCGGTCAAACGTGCGCCGACGGCCGCCGAGCCGAACGTGGCGTGGGGCCAGTTGTTCTTACAAAAGCACGCCATCGGCGAAGCGGCGGCGAGTTTTAAACAAGCTTTGAAGGCTGACCCACAGCAGCCTGACGCGTTGGTGGGCATGGCGCGCACCGAGCTTGAAAAAGGTTACGATCGCCCCGCGGCCAACGCGGCTTTGGCATCCGCCTTGGCGCAGAACCCCCGCCACGCGGGCGCCCTGGCGCTCAAGGCCGAGATTGCTTTGGATGGCGAAGACTTCGCGGAAATGCAAAGCCTTGTGGAGGCGCTTCGCACAACGAACCCGCATGACGCCGACGCCGACTGGCTCAGCGCCGCGGTGGCAAAGATCCGCAGCGACGACGCTGCCTATGCAAAAGTGCGTGACGCGCGCTTGGCGATCCGAGCGAACGACGGCGATTTTTTCGCCAATGTGGCAGAGGCTTTGGTGCGGCAGCGCCGCTACCGCGAGGCACGCGTGGTGGCCGA
This sequence comes from Deltaproteobacteria bacterium, assembly GCA_033763315.1. Classification (GTDB taxonomy): domain Bacteria; phylum Myxococcota_A; class Polyangia; order Fen-1088; family Fen-1088; genus JAGTJU01. Next base: position 219,568 of record JANRKS010000009.1, on the reverse strand, counting down.
GGAGTGTTTGCTGAAGGCGCCGCAGCAAGCGCGCTGCAATCACAGTTTAGGAAACACGTTGCTGCGCCTGGGCGAAGAGGCTCAAGGTTTGGAAGTGCTGCGCGACGCCTTCGCTGCGGATCCTTACAACACGCGTACGTTCAATCAACTGCAGCTGTTCGAGAAGGCCATAAAGAACGACTACAAGATCATCGAGACGGCACACCTGCGCTTTCGCATACGGCCACAGGAGCAACTGGCCATAGAACGAATTGTTGGACCCTTTTTAGAGTCGGTCTATGAGCGATACGAGCGACGATACGATTACAGGCCACCCACCAAAGTGATGTTTGAGCTCTATGGCGATGCCACGCAGTTTGCCGTGCGCACCGTGGGGGTGCCCACGCTCGATGTCTCCGCCGTGTGTTTCGGCACCGTCATCACGGCTTTGGCGCCCAGCTTAGGAAAAACGAATTGGGCCCTGGTGTTGTCGCACGAGCTTGCGCACGTGTTCTCGTTGGGTTTGTCGCGCGAACGCGTGCCGCGGTGGCTGACAGAAGGGCTGGCTGAATGGGAAACGACGCAGCTTAAGGAAGAATGGCGGCGGCACGACGTGCTGGCCTTGTGGGGCGAGCTCAAGCGCAAAACGTTGCCGCCCTTTCCTGATCTGTCCAAATCGTTCTTCAACGCGCGCTCAAACGAAGAGGCTGTGGCGGCTTACGCTTATGCGGCACACGCGGTTGAGTTTCTCATTGCACGTTCGGGCTTTGCGGCCGTGCGCACGTTGCTCGTGAACATCGGTGCGGGCATGAACGCTGAAACGGCGCTCATGCGATTGGACACGCCAGGCATGGCGGACCTGCAACGCGACTTTGTACAACACTTAGATGCGCGCTACGCGGCGCTGGGCGCGCAGTTTCTCCCCAACGTCACCGAGCGGTTGCACCTCGAAGACGCTTTGAGCAAAGCGGCTGCGCCCAGTGCCACGGCCGACGATTTCGCGCGCGCCGCCTTGTCGTCTATCGAAGCCAACCAGATGCAGGCGGCACAGGCCTTCTGGACCAAAGGCGATGCCTTGTGGAAGGCGGGGCCCAAGCTCTTGCCAACAAAGGATCGGACGGCAGCGTTACTTGCTTTTGTGTGGGCGCGATTGGCGGAGGCACAAGGCGCGCCTACCGAAAACATCATACGCAACCTGCGCACCATCATAGAGCGCGGGTTTGAGGGGTATGACGTGCGGCTCAAGCTTGCGATGGCGGCCATGCGCGCGGGAAACACCGGCGAAGCACAGGTCAACCTGCAAAAAGCCGTGCAACTGGTGCCCGAGGAAGTCGAAGGCTGGATGTTCCTGGGCGAAGCGCTAACCCAAGCCGGAAAACCGCGCGAGGCCCTGGCGGCCCGCATTCGCGCTTTCCTGTTAGACGCGCAAAATGGGCGCCAGGCCGTGGACCTGCTGCAAGCGTGTGAACGTGTGAACGCGATGGACCTTGTGTTGTTGCTGGCTCCTTGGGTGGTGCAGGTGATGCCGGGCGATCCACACGTGCATGCGCTTTATGGGCGCGCTTTAACGGCGGTGGGCCGCCACCGCGAAGCGATCACGGAGTTCTCGCACGCGCTGGCCTTTGGGGAGCCAAACGCGGCTGAGATTCGGGTCACCCTCGAGCAACTTCACCGCCGGTTGGGCGACGTGAGGCCAACGCCAACAACGGTCCGCCCGCCCACGCAACCTCCCCCGCCGCCCCGGGGCCCCGCGCCTCCTTTACCCTCGAACCTGTGATTGAGTAGTTCAATAGATAACTGAATATATCTCTATTGACTTTGACTTCAGGGCCGTACATGTTTTGCACGCATGAGCGAGCCGCGTTCTTTTGCAACGTCACGCACGCTGTGGCAGCGCGCAAACCAGGTGATGCCCGCGGGCGTCAGCAGCCAGTTCAGGCGTTTTCATAAGCCGGTGCCGCTGTATTTTACGCGCGGCTTCGGCTCGCGTGTGGTGGACGCAGACGCCAATGAGTATGTGGACTACACGTTGGGTTGGGGCCCGATGATCTTGGGCCACAGCCATCCCGCGTTGGTCAAAGCGGTTTGCGAACAGATGGCGCTTTGCCAAACGTTTGGTGCGCAGCACGCGTTGGAGCCCAAGGTCGCAGAGCGCATCACTTCACTTTGCCCCGGCAGCGAACGTGTGGTGTTTCAAACAACAGGCACAGAGGCCGTGCAGATGGCGTTGCGGTTAGCACGCGCGCATACCAAACGCCCCTTGATCATTCGTTTCGAGGGGCATTACCACGGGTGGCTGGATTCCGTCTTGGCGAAGCCCAACCCCCATGGTCCAAAGGGGCAGCCCCTGCCGACATCTGAAGGCCAAGCGCCGGGGGCCTTGGCCGACTGCCTGTGTTTGCCGTGGAATGATCTTGCCGTTGTGGAGCAAGCCCTGCACGAACACCGCGGCCAAGTGGCGGCGGTGATCACGGAAGCGCTCGCCGCCAATGGCGGTGGCGTGTGGCCAGGCAAAGGTTACTTGGCTGGCCTTCGCTCTTTGTGTGACAAAGCGGGCGCCCTGCTCATTTTTGACGAAGTGATCACGGGGTTCCGTGTGGCGTTAGGTGGTGCCGCTCAACTATTCGGAGTGCGCCCCGATCTGGCTGTGTACGGCAAAGCGCTCGCAAGCGGATTCGCGTTATCGGCGGTGGGCGGCAGCGCACATGTCTTGGACTTGGTTGCCGAAGGCCGCACATTTCAGGCGGGCACGCTCAACGGGCAACCCGTGGCCTTGGCCGCCGCGGCTTGCACATTGAACGAGTTGTGTCGCGACAATGGCGCGGCCCTGGTTCGCATTGAGCATCTCGGAGAACGCTTGCAGCTTGGCTTGCGAAGCGTTTTTGCGGAAGCCGATGTGCCGCTGCAGACAAGCGGCCATGGCAGCGTGTTTTGGACGTTCATCGCGCCCGCGCCACTCGGCTCGCCCGCCGCCTTGAGCCGCCACGACGGCACGCTGTATGCGCGGTTTGCCGAACGCTTGCTGAACGAGGGCGTCCTCGTGATGCAGACCGGGCGTTGGTACGTTTCGGCAGCGCACAGCGAGAGCGACATCGACGCCACGGTGCACGCCGCGCGGCGGGTGCTGTGCAGCATGCGTGCGGACGGCCTAACCCTGGGGGCCAGCGCGCATTGAAAGTGGCTCAGCGGTTAGGCACGCCTGGGCTCGTGATCTTCGGGCTTGTGCTGGTGCAACCGATCGCGCCGGTGCCGCTGTTTGGTTTGGCGTCGAACATGACGAAGGGCCACGCCACGCTGGCTCTTGTGTGCGCCATGATCGCCATGAGCCTCACGGCGATAAGCTACGGCCGCATGGCCGCCGCGCATCCCACGGGCGGTTCGGCATACACTTACGCTGCCCGTGAGTTGCATCCTCGCATCGGCTTCTTGGCAGGCTGGGCCATGGGCCTCGATTATTTGTTGATCCCGGTGATCTCTGCGCTCTATGCGTCTTTGACGCTAACGAAACTGTTCCCTTGGTTGCCTGTGCCGTTGGCCCTCGTGTGTTTCATTGCCAGCCTCACAGCGATCAACCTGGCGGGGCAACAGGTGTACTTCAAGGCAAACGTGGTGTTGCTTGTGCTCATGCTGGGCGCCGTGATTGTGTTCTTTGCGGCCACGTTCTTGTTCGTGAGTCAAACGCGCGGGTGGAACGTTTTCATCGCGCCGTCTTCGTTTTACAACCCATCAACGTTCGACAGCGTTTCGCTTTGGCGAGGTACGGCTTTGGTTGCGTTGACATACCTTGGCTTTGATGGCGTTACCACGCTGGCGGATGAAGCACGCGACGCTGCCGTCAACGTGCCGCGCGCCACCATATTGGTGGTGCTGATCACCGGTGTTCTCGGCTCGTTGCAGGTGCATTTCGCGCACGTGGCATGGCCTGCGTTCGCAACCTTTCCTGCGCCAGAAACAGCGTTCCTGGATGTGGCAATGAGGGTGGGTGGCCGTTTCGTGCTGGGGCTGATCAGCGTCACCTTGATCGTCGCTTCCGCCGGCACCTTCTTATCAGCGCAGGCCGGCGCATCACGTTTGCTGTTGGCGATGGGCAAAGACGGGGCCTTGCCGAAACGTCCGTTCGCAATCTACAGCGGACGCCGCGGGGTTCCGTCCGTCAACGTCATTTTGGTGGGTGTGCTGGCCGGGGTGGGCGCGGTGGCGCTGCGTTTTGAGCAGGCGGCCGAGCTCGTGAACTTCGGCGCCTTGGTGGCGTTTGTTGCCGTCAACGCCGCTGCCGTCAAGCGAACGTTCGTGCGACGGCAGGTTTGGGCCACGACGCTGGGGACGTTGGCCCTTGGGTTCTGTTGCGCCATCGCGGCGGGGCTGTCGCCGGCCGCAAGGGTCATAGGTGTAGCGTGGTTGTCTCTGGGTGCCGCTTTCACGTTTTGCAGCACCCGAGGCCAAGGCGCGCTGCCTTGTCGCTACCCACAGTAAGGTGTTTGTGATAGCAACGAGTCGTGGGTAACCCCGGGCAGACAGCAAACGGCAAGGAGCGCTGCGTGGATCGGCGCCAAAGGTTCGGGCGTTGAGCGCCGCGCGGGGCCTCCCCTTCAGCGCAGCCATGATGGCGCTGTTGCCCCTCGTCGTTGCTAGCCTTGGCGGCTGCGTGACCGTGTATCAGCCGCTGGTTGGCCTACAGCGACCAACCGTCATCGATTTTCAGCAAGACAACTTCGCGGGCCAGAAGATCCTCGTGCGCTGTTTGCCTCAAGACAATTTAAACCGCAACCAGGCGCAGGTGTTGTGTCGAAAGATCAGCACGCTGTTCAGCAACCAGGGGGCCGATGTGCAAACGTTGGTCCCATCCGAACGCGACACCGGCGATGCGGAAGCAGCCGAACGTTTGCCCGATCTCACGATTGACACCAAGGTCCGGCTCGTCTCGGAACAAAGCAGCCTCCTGCTCGGCATCGCCAGCGTCTGGACATTCACGCTGGTGCCGAACGTCGGTGAATACACCTTCGCACACGACGTGATCATCCGTGACCGCGAGGGTTTTGCGCTGGCCACCGCCACTTTGCAGGCCCGATTCATCCGCTACTTCGGCCTGGGCGTGTGGGGTGTCAATGGCTTGCTCGATTGGCTCGTCCGGTCAGACGACGAGAAGCTCGGGGGCAACGTGGCCCAACAGGATTTCTCGCGCGACCTTTACAGGCAGCTGAGCCAACTTACGTTCACGGCCATGATGAGGTCGCGGGTGATGCACAGCTTTGCCGACGCGCCTGCCGCTGCACCACCCGCCAAGGAGCAGCCTTAGCCATGGAAACCTTGGTGTTCTTGGTGGTGATGTCGTTTGTGATCGTGCTTGAACGCACAAGCGATCCTTCGGCAGGCGTGCTGCGTGGCAAACAAGAGGCGCGCAACCTGGAATGCCAGCGCATTTCCGCAGCGGAAGCGCACGCACGGCATCCGGTGCAAGTGCCCGAACCTCCGGCCCGCGCCACAGGCGCCCAGGTAGACGCGCTTGACTGCCAGCGCTTGTACATGCGTGAGGGCGAACGACCGGCACGCGACGAGATGGTGCTGTCGTCCTTGCGGCGAGACGTGGCTGAATTGGTTGCCGCGGCAAGAGCGAAGGTGCCGCACGAGCCCCCTTTGGTGTGGCACGTGGATGCATTTTACCCAGATCAAGCCGTCGCCGCGAAGGTGGCGGTGGCCGCACGCACGCACATGGCGGAGTTGGGCCTTACCGTATCTGACCGGGTGCCGCTTTTGGCCGCGGGCGACATCGCCGTGCTGGGGCGTTTGCCGGCGCAGCAATCTTACCCTACGGCTTGCGCACGTTATGTGGACCAAGGCGTCTTGGGTGACGATCACGTTTTTATGGGGTTAATGATTGTGGACGGTCGTGAAGGGCAGCTTCATGCGGGACTGTGCCGCCGCGGACAGTGGACGTGGCTGCGGTGAAACGCGCGGCCGTTCTTTGGGCTTCGGCCGCCACTTTGCTGCTGTCGCTGCAGGCCCGTGGCGACAACCAGGCGTTCGATGCCGTCGACCGCGCGCAGGTCGAAACGTTGCGAGCAGACGTAGCCAGCGAAATTCAGCTGCAAGCGTATGATTTGCTGGACGAATTGGTGTTTGCTTGGAACGAACAGCCACCATTCAACGCAGACACGCCCGTGGTGCTCGCAGACGTCAGCGTTCCCGTCGGCTTTGGCAGCGGTCTTCAGGCGTTGATCGAAACGCATTTTGCTTCGCTCATCGTTAAGAACCCGCGTTCACATGTGCTGCTGGCGCACTGTCCGCAATGCACAGCAGTGGTCGTACGCTCAGGTGCCAAAGGCACTGTGATTTCACGCGGGTCACAAGAGCCCCAAACGCTGGCCCAAGCGGGCGCGAGCACCGGCAGCCGGCACGCGCTGTTCTTGGACTTCGAGGTTGAGGGCGCTTCGCTGGTTTTGCGGGCGCGCATCACACGCTTAGACGCAGATCTGCTGATTGTTCATGCCAAAGTGCTGTCCACGTCCAGTGGCACCCCGGCGCTCTTGCGCAGCGAAGAACGCCTTAAAAGCGCGAACGAAGCGCGGCAAGAGTACTTAGATGCTTTACGCGGACGCAGTGTTTTGGCCGTGCCACTGCACATCGGTGTACGCACCTACGCGCCAGGCGGCAACACGGTGGGCGCCCCTGCGTTCGTTTGGCTATCGGGCGGCGTGGAAGCCAGCTTGACGCAAAAGCGGGCGTGGCTGGGCCGCTTCACAGTCGGCGCCACCTGGTCACCAGAGTTGCACGTGGGCTGGATGGCGCAGGCGCGCGCGTTGCGCTTGCTTTCGGGTTCAGAAAGCTCGCTCACCAGCCCCGACATCTATGGCTTCATCGGCGGCTCCGTGATTTCCATCTACGGCAAGAACGCCGCGATCTTTCAAGACGATCTTCCTAACCTTGCGAACCTCATTTCGGCGGCGCAGGGCAATGATCCCCAAGCCGTCTTTGCAGCTTTTGCCGTAGGCCTGGAGATTCGGGTCAAAAACCGCATCGGCATCGGTGCCTTTCTCGAAACGTTGCCAACCATGACGAACGCAAACGCCATAGGGGAATACCTCGATGTTGGTCTGTTTGCGTTTCAGTCCCTGGGCGTTGAGGCTTCGCTGTGTTTTTGAAAGCATGCCCCGTTGTGGTTGCAGCGTTCTTGGCGCTCGTCCCGGCGCAAGCGCTGGCGCAAAACGACACTTCACGTGATGCGCTGGCCCGTCTCGAAGAAACGCTACGTTCACGCATCGAGCGCGAGGGCCTCTCAACGGCGAACCTCATGCCGGCCATCGTGGTGAGCGTCACCCCCGCCTTTGAGGAGACACGGGCTTGGTACCCCACCGCGGCGCTTGGGGCTCTCGTGAGCGTCTTTGGCGCTGCCAACCTAAGGTCGTGTGAAGCCTGCATGGCACCGCGCACGTTCGTCGAAGACAACGGCAGCGTGTCGCAATCGACCACCAGTGTGACCATCGACGAAATCGTGAGATTGGACGCCCAGTTTCGCGGCACGGGCGCACCCGCGCGTACCGCGATCTGGCTTGATGAAAATGCCAACGGCGTCTCACTGCGCATCATTGATCTGAGCAACAGCCGGATCGTCTTGGCTGATAATTTCGATCCGGCGTTGGCCGAAGGCGCCCGCACGCGGCACAGTTATGCGCTCGCGGAAGAGCTGGATCGCCGCTCGCGCGGTGACAGCGTGAACCACGCGTTTTTCGATCTCGCCATCTATCCCAACCCACACGTGTCTTTCGATTGGCTCGAGCAGTGGGGGATCAACAACACAAATCTTTCAGGGCTTTCGGTCTCTCTTTTTGATCCGGTGTTGGGGATCGGCGGTTCCTATTTTCGTGTTGTGCCCAACGCCGCCAACATTGTGGTTGGGGGAAAGCTGCTGATGAGTTTTCCAACGGCCATCGTGCGCAGCGTGGCCGGCTCTGATGTTGAGGTTCTCGATCCGCTCGTGACGGCGGTGGCAATGGCGCGGCTTCCCATCGCGCGGAGCAATTTCGGATTTATTTTGTCGGCATCCACGAACGGACGCGTGGGCCTTGGTTTTTCGTTTATGAACTCCACCTTCATGCCGTTTTTGCCGTGATTCGCAGGGAATAGCCATGACGAAACGATTCATATTCTTGCTGCTTCTCGCAGGCGGCTGCGGCGGCCCACGCAACTATACGTATTACGTGCTGGAGCCGGCGCCCAAGAAACACGCAGCGCTCAAAGAGCACGAAGGCACGCTGACGCGACCGTTTGGCTTTGGGTCCACAACCGTGATGAAGGTGCGCTGGAACGACGGCAACACCATCACGGAGGTGGATATTCCCGTTTTGACTTCGGGCCAAAGGATTGTGATTGAGCACGGCGCCGGAAGCAGCGAGGTCAAGACCATCCCCGCCACGCGCGTGGTGCCTCCCCCGCCCACCGCCGGCGACAACGCGCTTATCGAAGCGTACAGGGCACGCGGCTTGCGCATCGACCAGGCCGCCCCCGAGGTCAGCATCATCCGCGCCCGCACGCGCATGCAAGAGGCAATCAAAACCGGCAATTACGATCTTGCATTGGAGTGGTGTGAAACGGTCCTGCAGCGCTACAAGCTGCACCCCGAATTTCTGCGCGCCAAGGCGTCGCTGCTGCTGATGATGGGTGAACGGGACAAAGCGATCGAGATCTACGAGCAGGTGGAATCCATCGAAAGCGATCCCGCCGTGCGCAAGAAGCTTGAAGAGTTGCACAAGCAACAACAATGACACCACGAGCATAGGATCACAGCGTGCAGATCATCGGCATTTTACTATTAGGGTTTGTCATCTGGTTTGGCTTTGGTGACCGCGGCAAAGCGCAGGTTGTGTCTGCGTTTGATCTGCACGCGCTCGTGATGGTGCTTGTGGGATCGCTGTCGGCCGTTCTGGTGAGCTCCAGCGGCGCCACCGCTCGGCGCACCATTTCATGTCTGCGCGAATTGATTCCAGGCCTGCGGCGTTTTCGTCACCTCACGCTTTCTATGGATGCCGAACGCATGCAGATCGAAGCTTTGTGGCGCGAGGGCAAGCGCAGCCAAGCGTTGAGCGTCGCAGAGGCCAGCCAGTTTGAGGCCAGCCGGCGCATGGTGGATTTACTTTTGAGTCGCGCGCCGCAAGTGGCCAGCGCCAAACTTTATCTTGAGCTCAGGCACGAGGAGATCGCACGCTGGCAGCCCGCCATCTCCAACTGGGAGATGCTGTCGAAGCTCGGGCCGGCCTTCGGCATGGTGGGCACGATCACGGGCATGATCCGGCTGTTTCAGAACATGAGTGCGGACAACCTCAACATCGGAGCGTCGATGTCGCTGGCACTTCTAGCCACGCTCTATGGCGTGGCGTTCGGTGCCGGCGTGGCGGGTCCTGTGGGGCACTTCTTGAACAACCTGCTCGATGAACGATTGGGGTTGTTTGAGCGCTTTGAGAAGAGCACAAACGAACTCGTGTCACGCGCGGGAACGCCACGCGCGGATGCAGGCGCGGTGTAAAGCCATGCAACGCCGGGCCAAATCGACCGAGGAAAGCTGGCTGCTGAGCTACGCCGACCTCATTACGAATCTGCTGCTGTTCTTCGTGGTGCTGCTGACAGCCGCGAACCTCAGCAAGGGGCGTATGCAACAGATCGTAAAAAGTATGTCGGGCAGTGAAAGCCCAGCCAGCTTGGAGTCGATTCGCAAAGAAATCGACGCACAGATCGCGGCAAAGCAGCTGCAGGATTTGGTGCAAACCGATGTGTCTGACGATGGCCTCAAAGTGTCGCTAAATTCAGGGCTCGTGTTTGACTCGGGCAAGGCCAAGATTCGTCCTGAGCTTGAGAACACTGTGCTGTCGATGCTGCAAGTGATCGCGCCCTACTCTGAGAAGTACAACTTTGCGGTCGAGGGCCACACCGATTCAACGCCGATCGCTGGCGGCTCCTTCCCGAGCAACTGGGAGCTTTCAAGCGCCCGGGCCATCGTGGTCCGGCAGCGCCTGGAAGACGTGGGTATACGCCGTTCGGCGATCCGCGTGGAGGGTTACGCCGACACCAAACCTTTGCCGCAAGACCAAGTCACAGGGCTATCGCCCGAACAGCGGTTGGCGAAACACCGCCGTGTGGTTGTGAGGATCTACTAGTGAAAAACTTATCGCTGCTCGTTGTTATTGGAGCCCTGCCAACCGCGGTCTGGGCGCAAACCGTGCCTGTGCCCGAGAAGCATATTCCTTCGCCTGTGCTTGCGGAGCTGCGCTCGCTCGAGAGCCACTTCGATGAGGCGTTGATGCACGACTGCGCCGTCGAGCGTTGCGTCTCGAAGGGCTGCGTTTACCGCGATCACGCGGTGGTTGATCTGCCACGCTCCTCGTCGCTTCCGGGCCTGGGGCAAGAGCAAGGGCCAGGCAGCGTTGTGGCACAGGAATACCTCACGGAAGCACGCTGCGACTTTGCCCATGAAAAATCGGTGAGCCCACGCGATGTGCAGGCGTTGGTGCGTCGGCTTGAACAGCGGCTCTCAAAAGGTTGGCTCAAAGTCACAGTGGGGCGGCAGATTCTAGAACCCATCTCGGCTTCGCTAAGCGAATCCCCACCGCCCAAACCTGAGCCCCTCGCGAAGCCGAAGGCCGAGCCCGCACCGCCACCACCCCCACCCGTCAAATGGGAAAGCGAGGTGGCCAAGCGCGAGTTGTGGCTGAGCCTGTTGCCGCATTTTTCATGGATGATTGCGGTTTTCTTGGCCACGCTCGCGGCCCTTGTGATCATCTGGGCCCTCCGCCGGCTGGGGCGCGAGTCACTGCAAGACAAAGCGTTGCTGGCGCAGTTGCAAAACGAGGCCACCACCGGCGCGGTCACCCCGGATGGCAATCCCAAGCCAGGCGAAACACCTAGCGAAGGCGAAGACCCTTCCGTCGTGGCAGAACAGCAACGGCTGTGGGACACGCGTCTGGGTAACATTCGCGCGAATAAGCCAGATGAGATGGTGGCGGAGCTTGTGCGGCAGTGGCTCATGGCCGGTGACTTCGCGATGTTGGCCAAGGCCATGGCGTTGTTCGGCGACGCTTTGGCCCACGCGTTCCCTGCGCAAGGTGATCTCGCAGCCGCCAAGGTTGCGTTTGCCGAATACATGCGTGACGTCGATCCCAACAAGCTTCCCAGCGACGCAGCCTTTTTCCGCAAACTCAGCCCCCACGCGCTGTCATCGACGTTGCTTGCCCAGGCGGACGCGCAAACCTACCGCAGCTTGCGTGATGAATTTGGCAGCGCAGGCATTGCGCAGCTGGTGGCCACGCTGCCAGCTCGTCCGGGGGCTTTGGTGTTTGCGCTTGCACCGCACGACATGCAGCACGAAGTGGCGCGGGCGTTGCCCATTCCACTGCGTTCGCAAGTGGCGGGCGCTTTGTCGAGCTCGAACCGCATGTCGGCAGAAGACCGCGAGTATGTGTTCGCTGCATTGAACGCAGCGCGCGCTGGCCAGCCGCTGCCCGCCCCGCCCCGCCCGCCGTCGAACCTATCCGAAGATCGAGGGCGCCCGTTCGATGCGGCACGAGCTTTGTCTGTGCTGTTGGGCTATGTGCCTGAAGACGACCGACGGCTTCTGGTGCAAGCGGTGGCCAACCGCGCGGGCGGTGAATTGCCCGCCTGGTACCGCGACGTTTTGCATGCCGACATGCTGATGAAGGTGCCCGCAGAGTTGCAGGCGGATCTGCTGTTGCAGGTCGATATCAAGGCATTGGCGGCCTACGCTTCGTTGCAGACGCCCGCGTGGAAGGCCCGCTTCGTCGCCGCGCTGTCCCCCACGATGCAGAACGCGCTTGAGGCGAGCAGCAGCTTCGACTCGACTGAGGCGCAAGTGCAGCTGGCGCGTCGGGCCCACGAGGAACTCGTGGCCGCGCTTAAGCGGTTGGTGGCGTCGGGACGTTTGTCCTTCGCGGGGCTTGTGGGCTAAGTGAAGTTCGTCACCTTCTTCGCTTGTGCCGCCGCCCTCGCCTCAGGGGTGGCGTGCGAGAAGGTGCCAATCACCGACGTCAACGCACGCTTCGAGGTTGCAGACGTGGCGTGGTTTGCCCAGGAAGCCACCATGTTTGTATTTTACCGCGTGCAGGCGGAACAAGGACTTGGCCCCACAAGCGTCGTGGAACTGACCTATCGCACCGACGACAAAGATCAGACTTGGGTGCCGATCACGCAATTGCCCACGGTGCACACGCACGTACCGGTGGATTGTGGCCCCAACGCGCGCTGTGGCAGCACAAGCCTTGCGGTGAATTTGCCACCCCGGCAAGTGGGCATTCGCTTGCGTTATCACCGCGATGGCGAAGTGACACTGGATCCGAAAGTTAATTTGAATGTCATTGCAGCCGGCCCGGCCCACACCAACCGCAGCCTCCTGATTTACGGCGTGTTTGACGCCACCAACACGCGAGTGCAATGGCGGGCGCGCCATCAGTTTCCTACGCTGCGCAACGAACAAGTGCAGGCGTTGGGCTTGCGGCGCTCGTTCACGATCACAGCGCCACAATATGGCGAAGCCACGTCGCCAATCGAAACCAATCCCTACGGCTATGCTTTTGCCACTACGTGTCCGGAGGGTTTGGAGCCGCTCGGGTGGCCCGCGTTGGAAACCAAAGACCGCGCCGTGTTCGATGCAAACTCTTTGCCCGTTCTGGCCGGCGAAGCTAGCAGCGTCTGCGCAAGCGCCACGGTCACAGACGCCACAGGCACTTTCACAGCGGCCGCGCTGGCACGCAAAAACGCCGAAGTGGTTTCTGCGTTCCCAACCCTACGCAGCCCGATCCGCGTGACACAACGGATTGGCTTTTTGTTGCAGCCGTGCCGCCGCGTGATCAACGAAGCCCATCGCAAGCTGCAGATTCAGCGACTGGTTCTGCAAGACGCGCCGCAGATTTGTATCGACGACTGGCAACAACCAACTTTTGCCGACGAACTCGCCACCACCTTCCGCAAGCGCGTAGACGAAGTGCGGGCGCAGGGCATGGACATGGTTTTGGCGGTGGCGTTGCACCACGACGATGAAACGCGGCAATTCGCGGACGTTGTTGAACGCGCGCTGCAAGACGTTTTGCAAACGGAACGCGACAAGAGCACCCCGCGGCTCGCTGGTGCGTTCGTGCTCGATAGTTTCGCTTACACAGTCGTGCGTACCGAAGTGTCTCGGTCGGTGCTGTGGTGCCCCGCCAACATCGTCGGCGATTTGGATCAAGTGAACAACGGTGCCAGCCAAGCGTGCGCTGTATTGCCAGACGATCTCGAACTGACACTCGGGCCCTTTGGCGTCGCGAACCTGCCTATCCTGCCAAGCCGGCAGCAGTATCTGAACTTTGTGAAGAAATACGGTGAGGCACAGACGGGCAAGGTGGTGCGGTTAGAATTTCGTGCGCCTGAGCGCACGCCGCTGTCATCGAACGTGGATTTGGGCGACTTCGGCACCGGCACATTCTTCAACAACGAGACAATCACAGCCGAATCCACGGATTCATTCTCTTATTGCGCCGATAGGCGCACGCTGGCCTCCGCCGTGATCTTCAGACCCTCAAGCGACGCAGATCCCGCCCCCTTGTCCCAACTGCCGATGTTCCAAAGCCAGACGCCCGCACGCCTTTACCAAGTGGGCCTGGCGTGGGACTTTCCGTTTCTGTTGCGCATGAATTACGAAATTGTGATCGCCGGAGCGGTCAGTGCATTCTCTGCCACGGCACCCTTCGGCCTCGGCGTTCCGGCCACGTCTTATTACGGCGCCGAGCTATGGCAAACCGAAGAGTTCAAACTCGCCGACGTACTTTTGCAGTGCCGCCGCTTCTGTGATCACCCCACCTTCGATTCCGCAGGGGTCTACAACCTCAACATAGCCTTTTCGCCAAACTTCGCTTCGCGCTGTTATCGTCCGCGTTTTCCCGTGCCCACCGACGGAGGGTTTCCCCTTGATCCTTAAGGTGCGCGCCGCGGTTGTGTGTTGCGCCCTCATCGTAGGCGTCGTGCGCCAGGCCCCCGCGTCCGAGACAGTACCTTCAACAGAACGCACACCCGATACAAGCATTGAAAAACACCGCGTGCCTTTCGACACCTTGAGCCAGCGCTTGCTCAGCGAACGTTCGATTGGCGTGGCTTCGCGCGCCGTGCGCTTTGATTGGCGTCAAAAGAGCGTCGGCGTGGGGCTCATCGGCAGTCAACTGTTTGAGCTCAACAACTTCAAGAGCGCTCGTTATGGGTTGTTCGCACGGATGCCGCTTTCGGGATGGATGGGCGAGCTGTCGATCACCCGCGTGCAAACATGGGGCAGCCCAAGCTCTGACAAGCTGGCGTTGACGCCTTACCGGCAGCTGGGGCGGCCCAGTCGTTTCGAGTTGGATGCCAGTTTGGCCATCCCGCTGGTTGAAGGCGTGGGCACCGCGCGCCCCGGCTTTATGCCAAGCACGCAGCTTGTTCTATCAGCGGTGGGTTGCTTACGTTATCTGTTCTATCCCGAGGTTTTGGACGGAGCCAGCGTGACGCAGGTGGCGCGGTCATTTATTGCGCCTCGGCTTTCAAGCCGCGAACTAAGAGAATTGGAAGACGCACGGCTGGGCGGCATGCAGATCGACCGCGGGCGCTTCAACGCGCTTGCGGGGTTGAACTTGGACATCTATTTCGGCAGCGGTGGCTTCGTCACGTGGAGATCTTTGGTTGCGTTGCCGATCACAGGTTCGGAGATCTACTGGTGGTGGGAAGCCACAGTGGGTGCGGGGTGGATGTTCTGATGCGGCCGCGCGTCCTGATGTTGACAACGTGGCTGCTGACCACCGCGTTTACGCAAACGGCAGCGGCGCAACCGCCAAACGCGCACACTGAAATCTTCTATAACGCGCGGCTGGCGCTGGGCGAGCAGAACCCGAAAGAGGCGCTCAAGCTGTGGCTGCTCTCGAACAGCGTCAGGCAACATTCTCCCTCCACATCAAACCCAGTGGAGAACGAGTTTCGATCTGTGGTGTGGGCCGCGTTGGGACAGCTCGGGTTTTGCCAGGACGGTTTTCCCAAAGATGATGCCGGCGCAGGGTTGTGGCCGCTGGCGATGCACAACTATCTGACGCGCTCCGCGGGGCGCGACAACGCTGCCGCCATTGAACCGCCCTTCGGAGCCTTCGAGGTTGGCCGGCAACAGAGGCTGGTGTCTTTGCTGGATGTGTTGTCGCTTGATGAGCTACGGTCTGTGGAGTTCTTTCGCACCAATTGCCTATGGCCGCGCAAGGCGATGCTTCAGATGGGCGGATCGATTTCATCCGCGCTGTTTCCGAATCTGGCGGATCGCTTGGTCACCGCGCGTCTGTTGCGCAAGCTGCTGCAAACGTCGCTGCAGACCTTGGCTTTCGATAGGTTCACGGGCGTGTCCGTGATCGAGGCTCGCCTGTTCGATCTTGACCTTGTGATCGCGCAGCTTGAAAGCCAACGCGCACGCTCCAAAGCGCGCGAATCGAAGCAGAAGGCCAAAACCCTGGGCGTATCTGCTGTGGCAGCCGATGAAGTGTTCGCCAACAACGCAGGGTGGAACGGCAAGGAGGCGGCATTCTTACGCCGCAGCCTCACGTGGAACGCCGACGAATGGCTGGCACTTAGCCGTGCGCGCCGCCTGTTCTTGTTCGCGCAGGCACGGGCGCTGGTGGGCGACAGCACAGATGTTTCGCCGCTCGTTTTGTCGATCATCGACGGTCTTCTTGATCGAGGCATGATGGATGAAGTGCAGGTGTGGATTGCGCACGCAGACGCCAAAGAGTCGCCTGCGCGCCGCGCGCTCATATTTGCGGGCGATCGAGGCAAGCGCTTGCTTGCCCTTGCGCCCGAGCAGGGTTTTCGCGAACACGCGACCATCGCTTTACACCGGGGCGTCGCATTCTTGGAAGCGGGTCAGCAGCAAGATGCTTTGCGTTCATTTGCGTACGCTATGGCCCACGCCGACGATTCGTCAGCGGCCGAGGACAACCGAAAACTGGCGCGGCGCTGGCTCTCGTTCGTAATGTCGCGCTACGAGACCAATGACGAGTTGCTGGCTGGGTTGCAGGCGCTGGTGCCACGTCAAGAATGGAACGCCTTGGTAGAGGATCTAATCTGGAAGGCGGCCTTACGCGCAGACCAGACATCCTTCGAGCACGCCGTGGCCAGCGCGCGCAAAGGCAGCGCGCTTGACGATCGCATCGCAACGTTGAGTCCTTTGGCGCAAGGCAACGCCAGCGCCGTGATGAATCAAATACGTTCACGAACGATAACCGAGCCGCACTTGGCCTTGCGTTTTGTGGGACAGCTGTTGGACCGCTTGGAGGCTGAGGATAAAGACGTCCGGCAGGCGCACATTCCCACGTTGAAGCTCGTGGTGGCTGTGCTTGACTCCTTCGAGGGCGGCTTGCGCAAGTCGAACATGCGAACCGCGCAGGAGTATGGCGTGCGCGCACGCGCCATGCTGGACGGTTTGGGTGTCACTGACAACTCCGTCACGGGCAAGTCGCGGAACTTGGCGCTTGAAAAGCAAACCTTCACAGGCAACGTCCGCTTGGCGCCTGCCGATCCATTGCCCTGGCCGTTTTTCGCGCCGCAGGTGCAGGCCCCCTCGGTGTTCGCACCGCTAACCCTTATGCCTGTGCAGTGGCGCAACAAGCGCAACCAACTGATCTTTGGCTGGAAACTTTCAGAGTGATCGGCGCGGGCAAAACGTTGCGCGCCCAACGCAAGGACTTGCGTCGCCGCATGATCGCCAAACGCCGCGAACTGGCTCAGCGCTTGGCCGCGTTGCCTGCGGTGCAAAAACGCAAAGCGCGCCAGCGGCGGATCTGGGCCGCTCTGCTGTTGCTCATCTTGCTTTGCCTTTCACGATGCAGTTGCGATTCCGTGAACCCACCGCCGCCCCGGAAAGGGGCGCAGGGCGCGGTCGTTAAAGTGAAAAGCACGATGAACCCACAGCCGAAGCGCGGCGCTGAACGTCCAGTCAAAATCGCGAAGCGGCTACGCACGCCATACAAGGCCGACGACGCCCTCGAACCTCCGTGGGTGGAAGCCTTCCGGCTGCAGGTGGCGGCACGCAGCCAGCGCTTGGCACAATGCTTTGTGGGCACCTCGAAGCCAGGCGCCATTCGGTGGACTGCGTCACTCACACCTGAAACCGGAGCTGTTTTCGATCACCGCATTGAGCCTATGCCACCCGCAGAGGATCTCACGAGGGAGCAGCAGACTTGCCTTGTGGAGGTGCTTGCCAAGCCCGGCTACCAAAAGCTGGCAACGACGTATGTGGGCGCCCTGCCTGAGACCGTGAGCCTCGTCTTAGAGTTCTGAGGAAAGTGCGGCAGATCGTGCGCCCAAACAATGATTGACCTCAGGAATCTGAGATCTTGCATGAACATAAGCTAGCGATTGCAGGGGTTTGGGCGTGGCCTGCATTTTGCTAAAATCAAAGGCCTATGGAACACCAGAGACTCGCTTTGCCATGGCACCACGTTGTTAAGATTGCCGTCGCGGGCGCGCTGGCGCTGGGTCTTGGCGCTTGCCCCTCGGGAGATGAACCCGATCCTTCCCCCGGAGGTTGCTTTGACGGCAAGGACTTTCACAAAACCGGCACGTCATTCCCGGCGTCCGATGGGTGCAACACCTGTTCGTGTGGGGAAGATGGCAACGTTGCCTGCACGCTGATCGCATGCGGCGATCCCGGCCCAGGCGGCTGCAGTGACGGCAAAACCAATTTCAGTTTGGGTGCGTCTTTTCCTGCGCTGGATGGCTGCAACAAATGTACGTGCACAAAAGACGGCATCGCCTGTACAGAAATCGCATGTGCTCCCGACCAACGAAAATGTGTCCGCGGCGGCTGCTCGGGCCAGTTGTGTGTCGAAGAAGGCAGTGATGCGGGCAGCACCTGCGAGTGGCGCGAAGAGTACGCGTGCTTCGCCAAGGCAGCTTGTGAGCGACAAGCCAACGGTGAATGCGGCCACACCCCCAGCAAAGAGTTGGATGCATGCTTGGCCGCCACAGGAAGCTACTGCAGCTATAACAGCGAATGGCACAAGGTGGGCGAGAGCTTTCCTTCGACCGACAAATGCAACACCTGCACCTGCGGCCCCGAGGGCGTGTCGTGCACGAAGAAGTTGTGCATACCCGATGAGCCCGCACCCCAAAAGTGCGTGCGCACGGGATGCTCGGGCCAGCTGTGCGCTGACGCGCCATTGATCTCGACCTGTGAATTCAGGCCCGAATATGCGTGTTATCAGAAGGCCACCTGCGAGCGCCAGAAGAACGGCCAGTGTGGCTTCACGCCAACGAACGAACTGGTGCAGTGCCTCGGCAACAACGGCACCTGCTTGGTCGACGGCAAGACGTATCCTGTGGGTGCAACAGCCCCGGCCGGCGATCGCTGCAATCAGTGTGTTTGTGGCGCCGGCGGCGTCGTGGTGTGCACCGCACGAGCCTGTGCCGCACCTTAGACGGCGGCCCGCTCTTTGGTGCGCGTTGGGCACCATTCGTAACGTCACGGGCAAAGCCAATGTAAAGGTGTGTGCCGCCGCCTAGACGACCGCCAGTCGGAAAAGGTAAGGTCCTCTTTTTGGAGGTACTCACATGTTCAGAGCCGCCCCGGGTAAAGTTGCAGCTTTCAGCGTTGTCTACGGTTTGGCCCTCATCGCTTGCAGCAGCAGCAGCGATAGCGACAAAGGCAACGGTGGCGGAGGCGGCGGTGACACAGCGGGTGGTGGCGGAGGCTCGGGTGGCTCGGGCGGAGCGAAGGCGGGCGGCGCTGGTGGGGGGAACGTCGCTGGCACTGCGGGCGGCGGGGCCGGGGGGGCAGCTGGCGGGGCCGGTGGCATCAGCAATGCTGGTGGCGCAGGTGGTACGGCAGGTGTCGGGGGCGCCGCAGGTCTGGGGGGCGGCGGGGCTGCAGGTGGCGCGGGCGGCGCACCAGGCAACGGCATGAGTTTCTTCCTCACCAGCGTAAACCCGGGACCGGGTGGGGATTTGGGTGGCTTAGATGGGGCCGATGCTCACTGCAAGAAGCTGGCGATGGCGGTTGGCGCGGGCAATCGAATGTGGCGAGCCTATCTGAGCACCGACACGGTGGATGCAAAGACGCGCATTGGTAACGGACCTTGGCAGAACCAAAAGGGCGTTGTAGTCGCAACCAGCGTTGCCGACCTCCACAGTGCCAACAACAAATTAAGCAAAGCGAACTCGCTCGATGAAACCGGCGCGGTGGTCAAAGGGCGAAATGATTCACCCAACCGGCATGACATCATGACGGGAAGCAATGAAGACGGCACCAAACGCACCGGCGCCAACTGCATGAACTGGACGTCAGCTGCCACCACAGGCAAAGCTGTTGTAGGCCACCACGATCGAGAGGGGGGCGGCGCCAACCCCATGTCGTGGAACGCTGCTCACGAATCAAACGGCTGCAGCCTCGCTAATCTGAAGAGCACTGGCGGCGACGGCTTGTTCTACTGTTTCGCTGCCGACTAGGAGTCCGTGCCGGGTTGCCGAACTGTGGCTTAACTGAGCTTAGGCCACCGTTCGACAAAAAGCTCCCGACGAAACCTGCGAGAAAATGACTCGCTCTTGACCTACCTAGGCACCGGCACCACGACCACGCCTGCCACATCGCCCACGGTTGACACCGGCTGGCCCACATTCGAAAGCTTGCCATCGGTCGCGATGGCAAGGACGGCCAAGTTGCCAAGGCTTTGGTTGGCGATAACCAGGTGGCGGCCGGTTGGCGAGATCGTAAAGTCGCGAGGGACCTGGATCGACATCGTGGTCTTGGTGATCTCAGTGAGCTTTCCGGTTGTAGCTTCCACGCTGTATCCAAGAATGACGCCCGTCTTGCGCCCACCCGCATAGATGAATTTGCCATCAGGGGACGCAACCACGTGGGAGCCCCAATTCTCGTCCGTTGGCAGGTTGATTTTCTCGATTTGGGTAAGCGTGCCGGTGGCACTCACAGTGAAGCCCACAACCGAAGCGACGGCGCCCGCGGTTGTTGGCGCCTCATTGATGAGGTACGCAAACTTGCCGCCTGGATGAAATGCAATGTGGCGCGGATCGTCGGAAGCCACGAACGCAGGCGTGTTTGCGGTCAGTTTCCCCGAGGCTTCGTCCAGCTTGAATTGGAACACATAGGGCTTCGCGTCCGCACGACATGGCACAAACACAAACTTGCCCGAAGGATCGGGAACGATCTGGTGTGATTCATTCGCCGTCGGCTGCGTGTCTACAGAAGCTTCGATGGCTCCCGTCGTTTGGTTGATCGGAAACACGCTCACGTTCGCACCGTTGTAGTTGGAAACGAACAGCCACTTGCCCGAAGGATGAACTGAGACGTGAACCGCCCCTGTGCCTCCCGTGGCTTGCATCCCGTTGGCCGTAAGCTTGCCGGTGCCCTTCGCTATGGAAAAGGCCTTTACAACACCACTGCCAGACTCGTTGGTGGCGTACAGGGTTTTGCCGTTTGGATGAAACGCGAGGTATGTGGTGCTGGGCCCCGAATTGATCTTCTCAACCGACGTCAGCGCGCCCGTCTCGGCGTTGAATTTGAACGTCTCAATCTGGGTGCCGCCGCTCGCGTACACGAAGTAATCCACCGCAACCATCGCGCCACCACTGCCTCCCATCGCTGCCATACCGCCCCCGCCCATACCTGCTTGCGCGGTGCCAGCGTTGCCGCCGCCCCCGCCACTTCCACCTGATGCCCCACCGGCTGCGCCGCCGCTGCCAGCACCAGCGCTGCCGCCCTTGCCGCCGTCTTGCGCGACGCCACCGCCACCGCCCTCCCCGTCCGCACCTCCGCTGCCCTGTGAGCCACCCGTTTTACAAGCGGCAAGGTGCAAGGCACACAACCCAAGGGCGAAGACCACAGTGGCGTGGCGCGAATTCCGTTCCGACGAAAGCTTCATCCGGCCACTTTAGCGCAGGTGCCGGGATAACAAAACCACTCCCGCCTGCCGCGCTTAGGTCTCAATTTGCGTTGTCTTGAGCGCCACCCAGTTACCGGCGCTGGTAACCCCAACGACGTACGCGTGGATCTGAACCCGCCCGAATCTATAGACCTTCAGTTTGCGAAGCTTCGACTTCAGCAACGCAACCAGCTCCTGATAGCGCGTCACCACCGCCAACTCGTCGGCCGATTGCCAGTCCTGGGGCGTGGCGGCGCCATCGAAAAAAGCGTCCACGGTGCGCTCTTCCACGAGGTTTGGATCCTCACCAGCCAGCAACGCCACTTTCGCCGCCGTGGGGCTGCCCCCCGGCTTACGCCAATACAAGACATCGAACGGGTAATCTGACTCGCTCATGAACAACAAGCCCTCTGTGGCTTTCTGCAAAGCTTTCACAATGGCGGGCGTCTGCGCTTTTCGCGTTGTCGTGGTGCTCAGAGGCTGTGCGGCGGCAGCCCCCTCGTCCATCTCGATGTTGTCATCGGACGCATCGCCATCCTCATCGGTGGGCGCGCCACAGGCGGCAAGGGCCAAAAAGATTACAGGGACATAAAGCAAAGGACGTGACGTTTTCATGGGTTTGTTCCTCAACCCAGTTCTCGGCGCACGCCCGACGAAGTTGCTCAAAATCGACGCTGACGCAACGTTGGCGCAGGCCCGCGGTCAGCCTGTGCTTTAGGGTGGCTTAGCGTCCGATCCCGTAACGCGCAAACAGCGCGGCCTCTACCTGCGCGATCTCTTGTGCCGAGAGCGCGTGGTCGTAGATCAGGATTTCTCGCAGGCTGTAATCACTGCCGCTTTGCCCGACGCCCACGGCTGTGAAGTTGGCGCCCGAGAAGTTCTCGAAGTTTGTGTTGCCCAGGCCGCCCGGTGTGCGGGTGAGCGTGGCAACCGTGCCGTTGATTCGATACGACGTGGCCGGCAAGATGGCGCTGCCTATCACCATCGGGTTCACCACAAACGCATGAACGCGCAGCTCCGTTGACGTGGCTACATCAGAATCGTACGCGTTATTCGTAACGTAGACGCCCTCGCGGCTGCCCACGGTTTGGAACGGGTTCGAATCGATCGATACATACGTTCCCGGGGTGCCACTTTGGCCTTGAATGATGGCCTGCAAGCGAGACGTGGTATTCACCAGCTTCTGCACAGCGATGTACGTACGGCCTGACTGAGGCGCGATGCCGAGTACGCCCGCAATCGACAGGGATTTGCCACCACCGGTGAACTGAATGCTGGGCAAAACGTTGCCCGCCCCGGCAACAAACACGGGCCTCTGGTTGGCAGCGCTCAACAGCGCGTGACCCGCGCCCCCGTGATCCACCCAGGCACAGACGCCATTGTTTTGATCTTTGTAGACGCCTTGATCCGCGCGCAACCAAAGCGCGAGGCCGGCGCCTGGCAGGCCCGCCTGTGCGGCGGATGTGTGTTGCGTTGAAACCAGCTGACAACCTGCGCCTGCATCTACATTGGGTTCAATGAAGGCGGCGTCGGCGGAACCTTCGCCCGCGTCACCGAACGCCACCGCCGCATCCACGCGCGCGTCAGCGCCTGTGGTGTTCGCGTCGAGCCCACCATTGAGCGGCGCATCGGCCGGGGCGGCGTCTTGGCTGCCGCCGGCAGCGTCAAAGTTGGCGTCCGGCAACCGTTTGCTGTCGTCGTCGTCGCACCCCGCCCCCAACAAGCCGCTGTACGCACCCAGCGCCAACAAAAGAACTGCGAACTTCGACTTTGATTGTGTTGTCATCATCGCTCTTTAGATCCGCTCATAATAGACGCTTCATCCCCGATAGGTTAGGGCTTTGCGCGGCCCGGCCGGTGTCGGCTTCGGTTGGTCTCCTGCCGCAATCCTCCTCATGCCACGGCATACGCGCCCCGCCTACGGCAGCGCCCGGGCCCACCTGCTACACCCTGCCCCATCGTGATTCGCCTCGACCAAATCAGCAAACAGCACGGCAAACAGATCTTGTTCGTCGAAGCGTCGGCCGCCCTGTTCAAAGGCGAAAAAGTCGGCCTGGTGGGCCCTAACGGCGCGGGCAAATCCACGATCTTCCGCATGATCATGAAGGAGGAGACGCCCGACGAAGGCCAGGTCTCCACCGACCGCGGCATCACCATCGGTTATTTTCACCAGGACGTCGGCGAAATGAAAGGCCGAAGCGTCGTGGCCGAAGTGATGGACGGCGCAGGCCCCGTGGCGGCGTTGGCCACCGAGTTAGCAAAACTCGAAGCCGCGATGGCCGATCCCGAACAAGCGGATAGCCTCGACAAGATTCTGGAACGCTTTGGCGAAGTGCAAGCGCGCTTTGATGAATTGGGTGGTTATGCGCTTGAAGCGCGGGCCCGCGAAATCGCCGCAGGCCTTGGCTTCTCGCAAGAAATGATGGACGGCGACGTGGGCAAGCTTTCGGGCGGGTGGAAGATGCGCGTGGCGCTGGCACGCATTCTTCTCATGCGCCCCGATGCCATGCTGCTTGACGAACCATCGAACCATTTGGACTTGGAATCGCTGATCTGGCTTGAGAGTTTTCTTAAGGGCTATGAAGGCGCGCTGTTGATGACCAGCCACGATCGCGAGTTCTTGAACCGCATCGTCACGCGCATCATCGAGATCGATGGCGGTGAACTCACGAGTTTCTCAGGCAACTATGACTTTTACGAGCGGCAACGCGCCCTGAACGAGGCACACGCCGAAGCCGCCTACGCGCGTCAGCAGGCCATGCTGGCCAAGGAAATGCGCTTCATCGAACGCTTCAAAGCGCAGGCGGCGAAAGCCTCACAAGTGCAATCGCGGGTAAAGAAGCTCGACAAAATCGAGAAAGTGGAGCCGCCAAAACGTCGCCGCACTTTGGATTTCGAGTTCCCCGAGTGCCAACGTTCAGGTGAAGACGTCGTGAAAATGGAAGGCGTGGCCAAGGCCTACGGTAGCCGCGTGATCTACAAGAGCCTCGATATGTTCATCAAGCGTAAGGAGCGCTGGGCGATCATGGGCGTCAACGGCGCGGGCAAATCCACGTTGCTCAAACTCATCGCTGGCGAAACGCGCCCCGACAAAGGTGCCGTCACGGTGGGCGCCAGCGTGCAGCTCGGCTATTTTGCCCAGCACGCCATGGAGATCTTGGCGCCTGAGAAAACGGTGTTTCAGCAGCTCGAAGAAGCGTTTCCCCAAGCCAACATCGGTTCGCTGCGATCGCTGGCCGGTTGCTTCGGCTTCTCAGGCGACGACATCGAGAAACCCTGTCGCATCCTCTCTGGCGGTGAGAAAGCTCGCTTGGTGCTGGCGCGTGTGCTTTACGCCCGCCCGAATTTCCTGGTGTTCGATGAACCCACGAACCACTTGGATATGGCGACCAAAGAGATGATGCTGCGAGCCCTCAAGGACTACGAAGGCACGATGCTGTTCGTGTCACACGATCGCCAGTTCTTGGCCGCCCTTTCAAACCGCGTACTTGAACTGACCCCCGACGGCCCAATCCCCTACGGCGGTGGCTATCTCGAGTACGTGGCCCGCAGCGGCCACGAAGCGCCTGGGCTGCGTTAACGCGCGGGCGTGATCTGCAACGCGTCCAGCTTGCAATGATTCGCTTTGTCTTCAAAGTCGAGCTGCAGGACCTTGTTCGTCACCACCGCCTTGACGTCCTTGACCAGTGGTTTAAAGCGCTGTTTGGTGATCGCCATGATGTCCACGTCACCTAGGTCCTGACCCGCCACTTTGATGTGGCACACGCGGCGGCCCGGCACCTGCGCCCCCAGCCAATTTTCCGCCATGAGCAAACTCACTGTGTAAGCCCCGTTGGGCACAGCGAACGCGTAGCCGGCCATACCCACGCGAAACGTCTGGTGAAGCTGTGCGAGCGGCGGCGCATAGAATGCCAGTTCACCGGGGTTCAGAATGTGCGTTCGGCCAAATTGAAAGCCAGTGTCAGCCAGCCACTTTTGACCCGAGGCATCCACAAAGTTGACGTCGCTTCCCACATCAATTCGAGCGCCTTGGCTCACATCAAGCGGCACCGGCATCGGAGGCGGCGCGGGCCCTTGAGGCAAAGCTGGATCGAACACCAAACCAACATCATCAAGGTAAATGCGGCCGCCTTCGGAGTTGCCGTGGCGGCGCGCCCACAACCCGATCTCAACCACACCTTCGCGTCGGGCCGTGGCACCTAAGAATGTGGACAGCGGCACAACGATCCACTGCCCCGTGCGGTTTTCAAGCGGCACTGTGAACTGGTGGATCTGCCCCAACGCGAAGAACACCATCAACTTGTTGCGTGAGCCATCACCCTTTAGCCAAAAGCGAAACGCGTTGTAGGGGCGAATGTCCATGGGCCGCATGAACACGACGCCGGAATAGGCACGCTTATCAAAGGTGTAATCCACACGCAGCGATTGTTTGCCGTGGCCCACCAGCTGTTTGCCTTTTGCCAGTGACAGCATGGCGACGTTGGCGTGCGAAGTTGAGGCAACGTTGTCCCACAGGGCGCGGTTGTCGGGATAGGTCTCGAAGCCGTCAATCCGCAACGCTTGAGCCGTGGCTTCGAAGCCCGAGCGCACCCGGGGCGGCGGCAAAGGCGTCTGTTCGGACGTGGCACGCACCGGCCCCACAAGCACACGGCCATGCCCCAACGCCGCTCCTGCATCGGATTTCACCGAGAAAGTTATGTGAGTGACGGCAAAGGCCAGGGGCGGGGAAGAATCCTTCGCAACGTCACCAGCCGTAACGTGATCCAGCGAGAACTTTACGCGACGAGCCTCGGCGTTTCTCATGGGCAGCCAAAAGGACGCCGACTGGCCCGCAGCGCCTCCCAGCGTCACGCCGAAGGTTCGCCCACTGCCATCCGGCTGCAAATCAAACGTCAACGTGTGATGCCCCTTCAGATCCAAGGCTTGCGGAAGGGGCAGGACGAAACGAGCGATGTTGCCGTAAGGCAGGTGCTGATCCACCGCATAGTCAAAGCGTAGGGCGCCGTCGGCTATGCCGGGCGATACCCATCCCGACTTGTCATCGCTGCTGCCCGCTGCAATCAACGCCTGGCTGCTGGAGAACCGTCGCCAGTCTTCAAGCGGTTTGCCGTCGTCGGACGCAAACGTCTGCGGCGGCTTGAGCGCCTCAACTTGCACGGAGGACACCGTAGGGCTGCCCGCGGTGGCGGCAAAGTCCATGTGAAGATGGCCATCCGCCAGCGTGGCGAGCGCCACTTGCTGCAGCGGCACGTGATGCCCTCCCGCTTGCTCCCAAACGTCGATGTCCTCAAACGCGAAGCCGGGCCCTCGAATCGAGAACACGCGCGCTTGCGCCCGAGCCACCGCTGGGTCCCGTTCGATCAGATTCACGCGCACCACGTAGCGGCCAGGCGGCAGAGATTTATCAAAGCTCTGCACACCATCGCGGTGTTGCTTGAACAGAGCCTGGGGCAACCAGGTGTGAGCCACGTGGGCGTCTGCCTGCACGCGGCCGCCGCGGAAGCCCGCGTCGCCTGCATCGTAAAACCGCTGCGCTGTCGCGTCAGAATGCGCCACAAGCTGCGTAAAAAAAACCACAAGGGCTAAGGGGTGCATCGTCTCATCTAAGCAAGAATGCTCGAGCACACCTCAGCCATCTTGCGGGTCACAAGTGACGCAAAATTCCGCCCGCGCCAGGCAGAAGGAAAAGCGCCCGGGCCTGCCACAGCCCGGGCGTTCTCACTATTGGCAGGAGCCCGCCGAAAGGTTCTTGAGGAAATCGTGCCCCGTGGCGCTCGGCGTCTCGTTCTCAATCAAGCACATGCCTGCGGCCACACTGATGTTGGCCTGGGGTTCGGCCGTGCTCGTGAAGCTCATCGAACCCGATACCACTTCGATGCCTTTGTCAGCAAAGCGAATGGATGGGTTGTTGGCCAGCTTGAACGTCAGCACGTCATTTAGAAGGAACGATGGCAAATCGCTGAAGCGGTCTTTGATGGATTCAAAATTAAAGCCGAACACAGCTTCCAAACCCGGATCCAAAGCGAACAACGGTTTGCTTGTGTCGGCCATCGAGACCGTCATGTCGAAACGACGGTTGGCATTGGCGTTCACGTCCATGGAGAATATGCGCTTGCCGTTGACATCAACGGATGTGGATTTGTTGCCAAAGCCCAGGCCCACAAACTTGAGCAAATCGGTTTTGCCATCAAAGGTGAACGAACCATTGATGCCACCCAAGACGAACTTCATCGCGTCGGTGGTCTTGATGTTCTGCATGGCTGGCATAGCTGAAACCACGTCCCCCAGATCCTCAAGGGGCGCTTCAACGGTCAGGCCACCCATATTGACCGCGGCTGTAATCGTTTTGGCCACGCCATCCAACCGCAGCTCCCAGCTTTTGCTGCTGGCGTCCAAGCGAACGTGGATGGGTTTGCCGCCGTCAGAGCCTTTGACGTCGACGGATTCTTTCACTTCCGACAGCCAGCTGTAGTTCTTGTCACCGTTGCGCACAAGCTGCGTGGAAACCACGCCCGACATACTTTCCAAACCGTCAAGATCTTCGGGCGAAGAGAGTTCCTTCGCGACCTTATAAACGTTGCCCAAGTTCATTGAGACGCCGAGGCGATCTCGATAAACCTGGATCACCGCCGCTTCGGTTTTGTTTGCCGTGAGCAACACGCCCACATCCAGGTCTCCCTCTTGCGGCGACGTCACCCGCAAGCGCGGCTGCGCTTTGGCGGCATCCGTCGCACACGAAGGCTCGTCGTCGTCGTCACACAGGACGTTGACGGGCACCTTATAGACAACCACGGTTTCGCTTTGGCTTTCGACGTTGGCATCAATGAAGATCTTCGTCTTCAGCGTGTCCACCAACTCAGCGGTGCCTTCGTCGAGGTCGGCCTGCAAATCCTTCAGGCGCTGGCGCATACCTTCAACGCCACAATCTTGTGTGCTCGGGGCGGTGGTGCACACAGGTTCATCGAGCGGGTTCGCCGGTGCGGCACAAACTTCTTCTTCGGCGCAAGGATCCAGCTTTCCCAGCGTTTCCGCCATGGCGTCTGAATCGCCCATGAAGGACACAGCCGCACCCAAATTCTTCGACACCGTCTCAGTGTTGGTCTGCGCCGTAAGCGCGATGGATTTTGGATTCACGGGCGCGCCACTGCCACCACCGCAGGCGGGACCGGCGAGCGCCAAGGCCACGGCGCTACCATAAACGGCACGCGACCAACGCGACCGACCTTCATAAGCTGATTTCGAGGATTGATTCATTGTTAGCTCCTTACAGACCCAGTGTCGGACGAAGTGTTGCCGGGTCAGAAAATCGGTAGGTCCACCCGAACACTTGTGCCACCGTGCGACAGCTGCAACGCACAGGCCAAGACGCTCGTCATCCTTTGACGCGCGCCAAGTCCGGCACTTTCAAGCACTTGCTCAGAAAGTGGCCAGGCACGGGCGATGAAAACGCGACACGGCTGTCAGGATCCCACCGCACTTTTACCATCGCGACGGCATCCTGGTCTTGCTCCCGCTCACGCTCCGCCATGGGCACCTACACGTGGCGCAGCCGATCTGCGCTCACATCATTGGTGGCAGAAAGCGCTTCCACCAGGGGCGCATTTACGCCTTCTGCCTGCACGGGGGCGGGCGGCAAAGTCACGATGAACGACGTGCCACCGTTGACGTTGACGTCGATGCGGCCGCCATGCTCAGTCACGATCTGTTGCACCAGCGCAAGCCCCAGCCCTGTGCCCTTTTCTTTCGTTGTAAAGAACGGATCAAAAACTTTGTTCACCATCTCGGCCGGAATGCCGGGACCAGAATCGGCCACGGTCAACGCCACCTCACCCGCGTCCGTGCGTGCCAGGCGCAACGCCAACGTGCCACCGCCCGGCATCGCCTCCATGGCGTTGCGAACCAAGTTGAGCAGGGCCTGCCGCAGTTGGCTTTCGTCAGCCCACACCTCAGGCAGATCATCTTGCATTTGCAACGTCACGCGTACACCAGAGCGTTCAAGCTCAGCGCGTGAGAACGCCATCACTGAAGCGACGAGCGCACCCAAATCCTCGCGTTCTTTCTTGGATTGGGGCAACCGCACAAAGCGCAAATAAGACTCCGTGATCTCGCTGAGCCGATCCACTTCTTTGGCGATCGCCGTCACCAAGCGCCTGGCTTCGCTGTCTTTACCCGGCACTTCATCCACAAGCAATTCAGCGTTGAGGCCGATCGAGGCCAAAGGGTTACGCACTTCATGGGCAATCTGCGACGCCATACGCCCGATGGTGGCCAACCGTTCGCTCTGAATCAGGCGCCGCTCGCGCTCTTGCAACGCCGTGGCCATGGCGTCGAACTCGCGCGAAAGCTCGCCGATCTCATCGCGGGACGCCACCGCCAACCGGCGTTCGTATTGACCGCCCGCCACATCACGCGCTTGCTGCCTCAAGACCCGCAACGGCCGCAAGGTGCGCAACATCGAAAGCGCCACACCCACCGCGACCACGACGCCGCCGAAGCCAAGCAATGTGGCCAAGCTGCGCGCGGCATCTTCATCGGCACGCAACTCAGCGGCGATGCGTCGGCTTTCACGGCGAATGAGCCGCTTGAGTTTGTCCAGCCTATACGTGAGGCTCGTCAGATCGCTTACGTACGTGCGCCGCTCGTTCTCATCGCTTGATGCCTCAAACGCACCGAACCCTGCCTTGGCCGTGGCCAGTTCGGCGCGCAAAACTTCGATCTGCCCTTGGAACTCGCGAAAGTTGGGGGCGCTGGGCAACGCGGGCGCGTCGTTCGCGTAAAGCGCGATGGCTGTCAATGCCGCTTCAAGCCGCTCGTCGGACTGGGCAAACAACAGCGGGCGTGTCGGGTCGGGCCGCCGCACGGTGCGCGAGGAAAAATTGTTGAGGTCATTTAGCTTGCGCCAAGCGGCGTCCATTTCCGACTGAACGTCGAACAACGCCTGGCTGGCTTCCACCCGCGCGCGGGTGCGGTGCATGTAAACGAGGGTCAGCACATTGCTGCCGATGAACACAGCCGCCAAGGCCGTGTATGCACCAAAGATTTTACCCGAGACACCTATTCGCATATCGCCCGCACCGCGTGGCCTCCCCCCAGCCTACCGGATCTTCACCGGCCACCGCGACTAAGTGGAACCAGGGTAACAAAGTGTGACCAAGCTTTCGGTTCTGCGCGCCACTTCCAGCCCCCACGGGTGCAATAAAGGCGTAGAGTGGCGAGAACGTTGACACTATTCGTTTTGTAGGGAAAGATGCGCAGCGGAAGTACGATGAGCGGAAAATTCCTTTTGGCAGTTGGTTTGTGGGGTCTTACGGCAGTGGCTGTGCGGACACCCGCCGCCTTCGCACAGTCAGGGAACGCGCCGCTCGCGGTGCTGGGTTTGGAAGCCACGGATGGCGCCCCCGCCGCCGTAGCCAATTCGATCACAGACGCCTTGAAGCAGCGGGTCTCGGCCGCCAAGGGTTTCAAATTGATGCCCGGCAAAGACCTCATGGAAGTGAAGCTGGTCTTCTCCTGCCCCGATGAAGCGCCTTCGTGCATGGCACAAGCGGCCAAGAGCTTGGGCGCCGAAAAACTGATCTTCGGCAGCGTAAAGAAAGCGGCCGATGGATACCTCGTGACATTGAAGATGCTCGACGCGACAAAAGGCCGCGTTGACGCGTGGGTCGCTGAACAGATCGCGCGCACCCAGGCCACCACACCCGGATTGCGAGGGCCCGTCCAAAAATGGTTCGCCACACTATCGGGCGTGGGCACCAACGGTGCCATTCGTATCACCTCGGACGTGGTGGGCGCTTCAGTGCTGCTGGATAATTTGCCCGTCGGTGTGACCACGGAAGATCCACTTGAACTCGGCAGCATCACCACGGGACGCCACGAGATCGTCATCTCCAAGCCAGGCTATGAACCGGTCCGCAAAAACGTCGATGTGATTGCGGGCGAAACGGCCAACGTCAGAGCCGCGATGGATGCCGTGGGACAAGGAACAGCGCCTGGGCCCGTTGATGCCACCGCCTCCTCACAAGAGATGCCCACCACCGACGCGGCGGCTTCAGGCGACGACCGCTCTGGCCTTAAGATCGCCACCTGGAGCACCTTGGGTGCCGGCGTCGTTGCCCTGGCCTTGGGTGTGAAGTTCAGCTTGGACGTGAAGGGATATGATTCTGACCTGGATCAATATCGCCGTTACGACTGTGGCGATGGCATGGCCCTCTGCAAGACGCGCGGCAGCGGTGAGCCGGAACCACTCACCAAAGAGGAACAGGCCAAAGTTAGGGAAATTCAGGACAACGCAAAGTCCCCGGAGACGTTGCAGTGGGTGTTCTACGGCGCAGGGGCTGTGCTTGTCGGCGCTGGCGTTTACCTTTACACCCGCGCCTACTTGGCAGATGACACCAAGGCCAGCGAGGGCGATGTGGCGCTTGCCAAGCGCGTTCACTTCGCGCCCGTGATCACGCCAACAGGCGCTGGGTTGTCCGCCCGCCTCACTTTCTAGCGCGCAGGCGAAACACCTTCCGGACGAGGAACGCATAGAGCCATTGCGGCGTCACGGGGTAACCGTAGGTTGCCAACAGCGATAAAGGCCCCACGGCGTAACGAAGTTTGGGACGCGACACAGTGGCGGCCTTATAGATCGCCCTCATTACGCTTTCGATGTTTCCCTTGGGCACCCGCGCGTTGAGCGATTCGAAGCGATCAACGTCGGTCTTGTAAACGGACCCCGGGGCCTGCGACGCCGCCACGCGCACCTGCTTGGCCGTCAGCTGCGTGGAAAAAGGACCAGGCAACACCGCGCTCACGTGCAAGCCGAAAGGAGCCACCTCGAAGGCCAACGCTTCGGTCAAACCCTGCAGCGCCATCTTCGAGGCATGGTAGGGGCCGAGCATCGGCACAACCGCCAACGCCGCCAACGAGCTGACGTTGATGATGCGCCCGCGGCCCGCGGCCCGGAACGCGGGCAACACCGCACGGCACAGCCGCAGGGCGCCCAAAACGTTTGTATCAAGCTGAGCCTGCAACTCGGCGGGGGTCGTGTCTTCGACGGGGCCCACACAGAAATAACCGGCGTTGTTGACGAGCACGTCCAATGGCCCCAGCGCGCTCACAACCTGCGCCACCTGATCGTCGCGGGTGACATCGAGCGCAGGCGTGTGCAGCTCCCAGCCCGCCGCGGCGGCTTCATTTCGCAATTCGATGCCGTCACGATCCGGGTTGCGCATGCTCGCAAACACACGCCAACCGTGGCGCGCAAAGTGGCGGGCCGTCGCCAAGCCGAATCCACTTGAGCACCCCGTGATCAGAACCGTTCGTTTCACTGCGCCACTAGACACGGCCCAACCCCCAAAGCAATGCCAACAACAAACCGCCCCATATGGCGGGGCCAACGATCGCGACGAGGCGCGGCCAGCGTTTCACGCGCGTGAGCAAGCGCGCCCCCGTGCCCATGTGAAACGTCGAAAGCACGCACAAAAACGCCATCCACAAAGGCGCATGGCGCTCTTGCCGTTGCGGCCCGTAACCGAAGGAAAGCGCCCCCATCAAAAACACGGTGGCCAGCGCCAATTGCCCCGTCGCGCGCCGGCCCAAACGCGCGCGCAACTGCGCCGCGCGCACATGTTTCAAACCAGCTGGCTGGTTGCCTGGCATCAACGTCACAGCGGGTAAGTGTAGCCCACCTGCAGAAGATGAGCGTCGCCATACCGTGTGTCCTGGAAGTAGCGTGCGTAGGACAGGTCAGCGGCGCCGGGGGCAAAGATCCATAGCAACGGCACATTCCTGAACACGCGCAGATCCCAAGTCAGTTTGACCTCAGGCATGTGTGTTCCCACGTTGCCCCACTTTACGTCGGCGGAATAATACGGATCAAAGGGGCTGTAGCAGTCGGTGCGTCCCCCGAAGGTGGGATCGGTGTTGCACCAGAAGTTGGCCTTGCCTTGCTTGTGAAAGCGATACGACAAGCGCAGTTCAAAATCGCGCCCCAGGCTCTTATAAACCCGCAGCTCGACTGTGTGGCCTAAGATCCCCCACAGGTTTCCCGCGGGCGCCTCGGGTGGCTTATCAAGAAACGCGCTTTGATCGAAATACAATCGATAGTGCAACTGCACGCCTGCAGCGAGCGCAGGAAAATACTTGGCGGTGCGCAAGGCCCACGCGTGGCGCAGCCTCTTGCGGGGCGGGCTTTCGCGGCCCTTGTTGGGCACGCGAATGTAGGGGTTCTCCAAAAAGCCTTCGTTAAGCAGAACCTCGTACGCTCCCTGCACAAGCCACGTGGGTGACAACGCCTGCGTGTAAAGCACGCCCCCGAAGTACGTCTTCATCTGCCCGTTCGAAACCACAGGGATTAGATCGTTCGCATACGCGAGGGTCAGCCCGAACGTGCCCGTGTTGCCCCATACGCCTTGGCTAAGGTTCAGGCCGCCGGTGCGTGAGGTGTAATCGGATTCTTTGCTGTAGCGAAAGGTGCCGCCCACGCGCGTGCGATTAAACGAATAACCCACGCCGAAGCCCGCTTCCTTCCGGTATTCGGTGAAGATGGCGTCGGTGGTGGTGCCCGCGGCCACGGACGCCGAAGTGACGGCGTCGAGCAAAAACGTGGCGTCGACATCGACCCCATGCGGACCCGTTTTGGTGACCTGCACCATGGGTTCCACGATGCGTGTTGAGGCCTCGCGGTAATACACGCCGCGCGTGCTCACGCGATCTTCAGCGGCCGCGGGCGCTTGCACAAAGCAAACGACCACCGCCAGCGCGCATAACGACTGCCGGATGGCGTGTTGCAAAAGCTTCATCAAGGGCAACGTCAATTACAGCCGCAACCACCGCCGACGGTGCCGAAGCCGCCGTCCGCACCTTCGCGCGTGGAAAACATGTGTTGGCGAAACCGACCCTCCAAACCGTCAGAGAACGACATGGCCCGCCTTGAAAGGTACTCTCTTTGCCACGGGGCCACGGGGGGGTGCGCGCAACTGGACAACCCCAAAGCCATGGCGATGGCCACAGCCACAGGCGCCCAGCGTACGAGCCGGTTGAAAAGCACTGCCATGGCCTTGTGCTTATCGTCTTTGCGACGGCAACGCAAAGCCTTTGCGAGCGGGGCGCTCAGGCAAATCAGCGCTGTTGCCGCCACACCTTGGGCGATAAGATGCCCGGGTGGCAAACGAGACTTATTTGGTGCTCGACATCGAGACCATTCCGGATCGGCAAGTGTATCCACCTCCCGAGGCACAACCGGGCCAGGAAAAGGCCTTTCCGCCGCTTTACGCGTGCCGCGCGGTGGTGATTGGCGTGTTGTGGCTGGACGAAGATCTTTCCGTGAAACGTTTGGGCACGATTGGGGATGGCCGCGACGAAGGCGAAACGCTGCGCGCGTTTTCGGATTTCATGGGCAAACACAAGCCGCACTTGGTGACTTGGAATGGCCGCGGCTTTGATATGCCCGTATTGGCGCTGCGGGCGTTGCGACACGCGGTGCCGTTTCCCTGGTACTACCGTGACAAAGACGTGCGCTTTCGCTTCAACGAGCTTGGGCACATCGATCTGTGCGACTTCCTCTCGGATTATGGTGCAGCTTCACGCACGTCTTTGGCAGGCGCCGCGAAGCTCATTGGGTTACCGGGCAAAGACGGCGTGGATGGCAGCCAAGTGGAAGGGCTATACAACGCAGGTCAGATGGATGCCCTCAAGGCCTATTGCCTTTCGGATGTGGCACAAACCGCGTTTGTGTTCTTGCGCTACAAGCTGCTCTCGGGAGGGCTTGAGCGTGAGGCCTACCGCAAAGCCGCGCGTGGGTTGTGGGAGGCCTTGTCTGCGGACGGCCGCTTTGCCCGCTTGATTGAGAACACCGATGTTGCACGCTTGCTGTTAGATGAACCCCCGGCCGCCGTTTAATGCAAAGGCCGCACTGCGCTTGCCGCCGTTGCCGCAGGCGTTTTATGAACGCCCCGCGCTGGACGTGGCGCCGGCGTTGTTGGGCAAGCTGCTGATCGGGCGGATCGGTGACGGGACCGCCAAGGTGGCGCGCGTGGTGGAAGTCGAAGCCTACCTTGGCGAAAAGGACGCAGCGTCGCACGCCCGCCGGGGCCCTACCCCGCGCGCCGCGATCATGTTTGGGCCCCCCGCGCGGCTCTACGTTTACCTGATCTACGGGATGCACCACTGCATGAACGTGGTGTGCGAAACAAATGGCGTGGCCGGTGCGGTATTGTTGCGTGCCGCCGAACCGCTGGCCGGCTTCTGGGAGGCCACAGCCAAGTCGCTGGCTGGGCCCGGCCGCCTTTGCGCCGGCTTTGGGGTTACGCGTGCTCACAATGGGCTGTTGCTGGACGCCCGCACGGAGCTCTATTTAGCCGACGACGGCTGGCGTCCGGATCAAATCGGCCGGTCCGCCCGCGTGGGGGTGGCCTATGCGGGCGATTGGGCCGAGGCGCCGTTGCGTTTCTTTGTGCCGGGGCATCAAAGCGTGTCAGGTCCACGGCGCATGCAACAAACGTAAGGTTAAATGTGCAAATTTTGCTCATCCAGGGTTGCACAATGCTGTTCCGTGCGGTGTCCTAAAGCGGTTCCGTAAGCGAACTAACGATATTCCGAAGGAGCGAGTGCCCGATGTCTAAGAATAGCCCCCTCTTCTGGTTCAAAGTTTCAGCGATGGCTGTGGTGCTTGGCGGAGCCGTTGGGCTCGCCGCGTGTGGTGGCGGTGGCGATGACGGGGGTGGTGATGGTGGCAGCGGTGGGGACAACGGCGGCGGCAAAGGCGGCAGCGGCGGCAAAGGCGGCAGCGGCGGCGGTGCGAACGTTCAAGATCGAGAAGTGAAAAACTGCTCCAAAGGATCGACGGTCCGAGAGCTCGAGCAGGGCTTGATCAAAACAAACTGCGCCACTGAATCCGCCTGTCACACCTCGGCCGCTTTCGGGAACTACAAATATTCCTCGACCAAGTCATTTGCGCTTGCCTTCATCGACAAAGCACCGCGGAGTTACTGCACAGATACAGGTGACAAAATCATCGACAGCGAGAATCCGAGCGACAGCTTCTTTGTTCGCAAGCTCAAGGAAGACAAGCCGAAATGCATTGACGGCAGCGATATGGGCGGTGACCGCATGCCTCAGATGAAAGACAAGTTGGACGACGAAAGCATCACCTGCCTAGAAGAGTACGTCAAAGCGGTCGTCGGCAAGAACTAGCCAAGGATCGTTCTGTTTCGTCGAAGGCCTCCGCACGCGGGGGCCTTTTTTCATTCCCCCTTTTCAGCCTTTGCGCCGACGAACTTCGGCTTCGAGGGCCTTGAACATGCCGGGCAAGCTGGCCGACACGAGGGAGTCAGTGATCTTGCGCAAGACAAAGCCAGGAACAGGGGCTTTGACGGCCAAACTTACCTCGTAGTCAACCCGGGTGTCTGCGCCCGCGGCCGCAAACCGCCAGGCGCCCTCGTTGTTGGTCACGATGTCGCCTTCAACGAAGGTCCACGAGATGGCCAACGACTCTGGGTCGCATTTGAGGTCGAGCACATACCGCACGGGCAACATGAGCGGCACCTTGAAGTCCGCCCGCACGACGGAGCCTTGGCGTGAAACAACCTTGGCCCCTTGAATCTCCTTAAAAAAGCGGGGGTAAGACTCGAAGTCAGCCACCACGTCGAACACCGAGCGGGGCTGCACACCCACAAATGTTTGGCTGCGACGAACTGGTTCAAGGGCGGTCGTCATGCCCTGTGAGCTAGCACGGGGCCGCGGTGGTGTCGTGGTTCAAGTTCTCGGGCTCGTCATCCGAAGTTTTTGACGCATAGTCGTTGTTTTGACCCTCCGGTTGATCAACGATCGGGCAAGCCCCTTTTCCAAAAGACCTGCACGGACTTCATGCCATCTCCCTTTGTCCCGCCTGGCACCCCGCCCCGCTATCTGCCCGATCGCCCCGCCGCCGTTGAACACATCCGCCTGGAGGTGTCGTTGGACTTCGGGGCGAAAGCCATCCGGGGCACCGCCACGCTCACTTTTCGGGCCCGCAAAGACGGGCTTACGGCCATCAACCTGAACGCGGTGGATATGCAGATCGAATCAGTGGCCGTGGCCGGCGCGCGGTTGCCCACCATCGACTACGACGGGCAGCTGTTGCGGTTGTTGCTGCCCCAGCCGTTGGCGCGAGGCACGGCCATCGACGTGGCGATCAAGTACGCGGCCACGCCCGCCAAGGGGCTTTATTTCTTCGGGCCCGACGAATCGAACCCACAACGACCGGCGCAATGCTGGACGCAAGGGCAAGACGAGGACGCCCGCCACTACTTTCCTTGCATTGATGCGCCCGTGGAAAAGGCCACCACCGAGGTCATCTGCACGGCGCCCCAAGGCAAGACGGTGCTCTCGAACGGAGATCTGCTCGAACGCACAGACGTGGCCAAGGGGCAAACGCGGTGGCACTACAAGTTGGCCGCGCCGCAGGCCAGCTACCTGGTGACCTTGGTGTGCGGCGATTTTGCGGAAGCGCGAGATCACGCGCCGATGTCGAAGGTGGATCTGCATTACCTGGCGCCGGCCGATCGATTGGAGGACGCACAACGCACGCTCGCGAAAACGCCCAAGATGATGGACACGTTCGCGAAGGTGATTGGCATCCCCTACCCGCACAAGCGTTACAGCCAAGTCTTCGTCACCGATTTTATCTTTGGCGGCATGGAAAACACGTCCGCCACAACGCTCACCGATCAAGCGTTGCTGGACGCTGAAGCCGCATTGGATCACGACATGGAATTTCTGGTGGCGCATGAGCTCGCCCACCAGTGGTGGGGTGATCTTGTCACGTGCCGTGAGTGGTCCGAGGGCTGGCTCAACGAAGGCTTCGCCACCTACTTCGAATACGTGTGGTGCGAGCAAGAGCACGGTCGCGACGAGGCGGATGTGCAATCGCTTCATCAGCTGGATCAATATCTGGCAGACGCCGATGGCTACCAACGCCCGATCGTGTGCAGGCACTACCGCGCACCCATCGAGATCTTCGATTCACACCTTTATGAAAAGGGCGGCCGCGTGTTGCACATGTTGCGACACCTGGTGGGCGACGCCGCCTTCTTCGAGGCCGTGCGCGCCTATGGCGGCAAATACGCGGGGGGTCCCGTTGAAACGCGCGATCTGCTGCGCACGTTTGAACAGGTCACCGGCCGATCGCTCGATCGTTTCTTCGATCAATGGGTTTACCAAGCGGGGCACGCGGAGCTTGAAGTGTCTTGGAACTGGGACGACGATCGCAGCGTGGGCCAGCTGCGCGTCACCCAAACGCAAGCGATTGGACAAACCGGCGAAGGCAACGCGGAGCGCGGCCTTGAATTCGTTGTGCCGATCACGGTCGAGGTCAATGGCGCTTTTATCGAAGAGCGCGTGACCATCACCGAGCGCAAACACGTTGTGGAACTCAAGCTCGCCAAGAAGCCCACCATGGTGGTGTTCGACGCGGGAGCCACGTTGCTCGCACACGCTAAACTTGAGCTGCCAATCCCCATGCTGGCGCGCCAGTTGGCGGCGGCGCCTTTGGCGGTGAACCGCGTTATCGCCGCCCGCGCGCTTGGCCAAAAGCCCGAGCCGCAAAGTGTGAAGGCCTTGGCAGCCGCTTTGGTCACAGACCCATTTTGGGCCGCGCGTGCGGAAGCCGCCACGCAATTGGGCGAATTGGCGCCCCGGCAAGACGCCTTGCAGGCGTTGCTGCAGGGCCGTGCAGCGCCGCACCCGAAGGTCCGTCGCGCGGTCGCGGCCGCGTTGGGCAAGTTCAAACATTCCCAAGTGGCGGCCGACGCGCTGGTGGCGTGGATAGAGAAAGGCGACGCCAGCGTATTCGCGTTGGCCAACGCCGCGCGGTCACTCGGTCAAACCCAAGATCCGCGCGCCTTGCAAGTTATCCCCACCCTGTTGGCGCGCAAAGCGTTTCAAGACGTCGTCAACGCACGTGCGCTCGAAGGCTTGGGCGCATCGTCTCTGGAAGACGCGCTCGCGCCCTTGCTTTCGGCTTACAAGCCCCAAGCCAGCGTACAAGCACGACGCGTGGCTTTGCGTGCGGTGGCGCAGCTTGCGGAAGGCACCCCCTCGCAACGCCGGGTGCGCGAACACCTAGAGCGCGCGCTGCTTGATCGCGACTTCACGGTCCGCACGTCCGCGGCGATGGCGCTTGGCACACTCAACGATCCAAAAGCTGTTGCCGCATTGGAAGCGGCGGCACGCGCTGAATTGGATGGCCGGGCGTGGCGTTATATGAACGCGGTGCTACGCCAGCTGCGCGAAGGCACGCAAACAAACGAGACGGTCACCCGTCTTAAAGGTGAAGTGGATCGGCTGCGCGATCAGGTGCACACGCTTAAAGAGCGCGTAGATCGCATCGAAACGCCGCCCACCACCCCGAAACCGCCTGCGGCCACGCCGGCACGCCCACCCCGCCGGCCACGGCCCGCCGCTCGCCGCAGCGCCAAGTCAGCTGGCAAACCGCGGCGGTAACGCGCGTTTAGAAGCTCACGCCTGCAGGCACCGCAAAACCGGGCGTGGATGCGCCTGCGTCTGCGCCCGGAGACGTGGCGCGCGCGCCCGCATCCACATCTTCACCCACGTCAACGCCAGGTCGACGTTTGTAACCGATCATGTTGCTGGCTTCGTTGGCGCGCACCATCACCACGCTCAGCTTGTCATCGCGATCGGTGAACAAGCGCGTGTGGTAATCAAGATAACCTGTTGCCGTGATCAGCACGTCCATCGGTCCGCTGCGCCGGGGGCGTTCAATCGTCACCGGCGCTTCGCCCAGCTTTTGGCGGCCCCAAAACACAACGGGATGCGCGCTTCGAGGCGCGACGTCGACGCGAATCTTTACGTTCGGTGAGCCCGGATCTTGTTCGGGGGCCTCGGCGTTCAGATCCTCTTCCTCCGCTGGCTCGTCTGTCGCCGCAGGCGCGGGCGCAGGGGCTTCGGCGTCAGGCAACGCAGCCACCACCGGTGGTGATGCGGGCGCCGTGACGGCAGGCGAGGGCTTGTTGCACGCCACGGTGAAGAGGCAGAACAACAGACGCGCGAGGCGCATGGGCGACAGAAGTGGATACAACTGGCTCATGCGTCGTTCCCATCGCCTGCGGGTGCCGCACCACCGGCTTTGTCTTGCGGCGTGCCGCCCACGGGTGGTGGCCGGTCGGTGGGATATTGTTCGCCCGGTTTCTTCACGTAACCTTCGATTGGCTTTTTCAACTTGCCCTTGATGTTGCCTTCAAGCACATCCACCTGCATGGGCGGATCCAGCAAGAAGTAGTAACCGCGCACGGGCATGCGCAGGTCGAAGATTTTTTCGTCGCGGTAAAACGTACGACGGAAATCCAGGTTCACAGGACCAATTGTCTTGCGCTCGCGGTGCTTCAAAATGAAAGAAAACAAACGCACCGCCAGGTTGTTGTAAAGGCGGTGGCACCCGTGTGAGAAGCGACCTGTGAGCGACCTATAATCAGAAGATCCGTGGGCGCGGATGCCGTTGTCAAAGTATGTGACTTGGCCGTCGCGTTGCACTTGTTTTTCAACGTTGATCGCCATCGCCAAGCCATAAGCGGAAAGGTAACCCGGGCCCACTTCATCGTAGTTCGTCACGAATTGGCTGCGGCCGTTGACCCATTTCTTTTTGATCATGCTGCCCAGTGGCGTGCTCTCGGGCGGGATCCACACAGGCGCCGCCACGATGTGCCGCCACACGCGCGGCCCCACGTCAGATCCTTTGTAGCGCATGTAATCGTGACCGTCTGAAGCCATTTCCGTGCGCCATCCGCCGATCGTGCTGCGGTACTTGACCAACGGTATGCGTTCCCCGCGGTACTTGGTGAACAAAGTCAACGACGGCAACACCTTGCGGGGCTGATAAACCGCGTTGCCCTTTTCGTCGTATGGAAAGTCGTACCAGACGTCGCCTCGATCAATCTCCACCGACAAATCCATATGGTCACTGTAGTACTCAGGCTTTTCGGGGAATGGCACCGCCACCTTCAACCAACGAAAGTCGCTGGCCTTGTGGCGTTTAAAAAACGCATATGCGTCTTCGGCGGTTTCAATGCCCAACCAATCCATCGTGGCGTCCGTGGCCGCCGTGACCAGGTCAGGCACACGCCGCTCTTCGCCCGTCATGGTCTTGTAGGCAGCGCCACTGACAGGCTCCTCGCCTGCCTTCGTGGGCGGCGCCGCGCTGCCATCTTCCAAGATGCCACCCGCGTGCGTGGCGCGCTCCGTGAGCACGCGCCGCAACGCCATCATGTTGTTGTCACCAATCGATCGCGCCATCGCTTCCAACGTGCGCCGACCAATGTCTGTGCGCTCAAGCAACATTGATTCTTGCTGAAACTCGGTGACCGCCGTGCGCAAGGCCGTATCGAACTTGCCCGTTTTGTGTTTGGCCGCGTTCATGCGCCCTTCGCAGATCATGCGCTTTTCGACTTCAGCGAATGCGATGCGCTTGGCCTCAAAGGCCATGTGTTGTTTCGCTTCTTTGGCCAACTTGGCGTTGTCGGGTGTGGTGTCTGCGGCCAGCGCCGCAATGTCGGCCAAGCCAGCGTCAACCGCAGCCTTCTGCAGCTTTGTGCGTCGCCGTTCGTGCTTCGCCAGCTCTTCTTTCTCGGTCTTTTCGCCCCACGCGGGGATGTTGTTGGTGCCCAGCAGCTTGGCCGTGTCCACACCTGTGCAGTCCCGGCCTTCATCGGCCAAGAAGCGATCGCGCAACACGGAGAGCGAGGGCGGAATGCCGAACAGCTCAAGGTAATTCTTTTGATGGGGCGCCAAAGGCTGACCATCGCCATCGGTCTTGTCGTTGGCCAAACCCACGAACACCTGGCGGTAGCGATTGATGAGCGGCTTGCCATCCGAAGATTGCCCGTCCTCGAACAACATCGGCGCCCAGTCGTCGGTGAGGTCCACAACCACGAGGCCCTTTTCGGTCGCGGCGTCGGCATCCACGATGCGCTCTTGGCCTTCCCACACTTGAATCGCGCGCTTGGCCGCGGGCGGAACAGGCGAAGCCGCCGCAAGCAAAGCCTCAGGCGACTTGGGACGTGAGATCCGCTTGATGGGTGCAGGCGCGGGCGCTTCTGCAGGTTCATCGACCTTGGCAGCTACCTCAGGTGGGGCCGTGGGGGGCGCTTTGGGTTTGCAGGCTGAGGCGGCCAGGCAAGCGCCACCGAACAGCACCCAGATCCCCGCGCGCGCACGGCGGAGGCGCAAATCCTGAAGAAACAACATCACTTACCTGTTTTACGTGCTTATTCGCCCCGCGGCCAGAGGGGCCGGGGTTTGCTAAGGTGCCCGGGATGAAAACCCTCACTTTCCTTGTGTGTCTGGCCCTTGCAGTCTTTTCGTGGGATGCCCAGGCCACCGAAGTTGCCAACGGACGCGACGTGGGCGTGGGATTCTCCATCGGCGAGCCCACGGGCATCGTCGGCAAGCTGTTCGTGGGCCCCGAGAACGCGATTGACGTGGGGCTTTCCTTTTACCGTGCCTATGGTCGTTGCGAAGTGAACGGCAAGTTCGATCGATGCTCAGGTGACAGCAGCTTGGGCCTCAACGCAGATTATCTATGGCAATACAACTTGCTGCCAGGAGCCGCGCGGTTGGATTGGCACATCGGCGCCGGTGGCCGCATGTGGCTTTGGAACAACGACTCCAACGCAAGCGACTTTGCC
The DNA here is from genome assembly GCA_033763315.1 of Deltaproteobacteria bacterium. Lineage (GTDB taxonomy): Bacteria > Myxococcota_A > Polyangia > Fen-1088 > Fen-1088 > JAGTJU01. Next base: position 177,015 of record JANRKS010000009.1, on the reverse strand, counting down.
CTGGCGGCACGCATGCCCATCGGGCTCGATTTTATGCCTCCCAAACCGGAATTCTTGGAGGTCTTCCTTGAGTTCACGCCCACGTTCTATGTCGCGCCCGGCGTTGGTTTCGATCTAGAAGCGGCGTTGGGAGTGCGGTTTTATTTCTAGCCCCTCGGAACAACTGGGTCGTTTGTTCACGCCGTTGCGGCTCACGCCCAGCGGCGTCGTGCTGTCATCGCGCACCTGGGTGCCCGCAATGGTCACGTGGCGGGGCACGCCCGAGGGCGTGGTGACCCATAACCACATCGAGTGGTACAGCCGTTTGGCCGCGGGTCAGCCTGGCGTGCTTGTGGTCGAAGCCACGGGCATTCGCGATGTGCCCAGCGGCCCGTTGTTGCGCATCAACGACGACGCGTTCATCCCGGGGCTTGCCGAACTTGTGCGCGCGGTGCGGGCGGCCAGCGGCGGCGCCACGCGCGTGCTTTTGCAAGTGATCGATTTTTTGCGCGTGCGGCGCCGTCCCACGCCCGCGCGTTTCTTCGCGGAGTATCTTGTGATCACCACCGAGCACAAGCGTGCGCTCGCGTTGCCGCTTGATGCCCCCGAGCACGAGGTCCGCACGCGGCTGGCGGCCTTACCCGCAAGCGAGATGCAAGCGGTGCTTACGGCGCGCGAGTGCGAGGCTTTGTGGTTTGGCGAACGTGAAACTGTCAACGACACGCACCTGCCGCACATTCGCGAGCTGCCAATCCTCTTACCGCACGCGTTCGCCCGCGCGGCCCAGCGCGCCCAGGCCGCCGGCTTCGACGGCGTTGAGCTGCACTTCGCTCACGCGTACACGATGGCCTCTTTCTTATCGCCGCTGAACAGGCGCAACGATGGTTACGGAGGCAGCCTCGCGAACCGGCTGCGTTTGCCACTTGAAGTGTTCGCCGCCGTGCGCGCGGCCACGCCTTTGCCCTTCTTGGTGGGGGCGCGCATGCTGGCGGCTGAATGCATACCCGGGGGATTCGACGAGGCCGAGGCGCGGCAGATGGGCGTGGCCTTTGCGCAAGCAGGCTTTGACTTCTTGTCGCTGTCGCGTGGGGGAAAATTCGAGGACGCGCGCCAACCGCCGATCGGAAAAGCCGCGTATCCCTACACGGGCGCGAGCGGCGCCGAATGCATTCCCCCTGCGTGGCTGCGCAAACGCGGGCAAGGGTCCCCCGAAGGACGGAACCTTGTGGCTTCCGCCCACGTGCGGGCCGCGGTGCGCGCCGCAGGGCTAGGTATGCCCATCGTGGCCGCCGGCGGCTTGCACACTGTGATGGCCGCCGAGGCCGCGATCGCCAACGAAAAGGCCGACATCATCGCCTCGGCGCGGCAGTCGCTGGCTGATCCCTTGTGGCTCAAGAAGGCCCGCGAAGGACGTTCGCATGAGATTCGCCGCTGCACACTTAGCAACTACTGCGAAGGGCTCGATCAAATGCACAAAGTCGTTACTTGCAAACTGTGGGACCGCCGCCCCTTGCAGCCCGGTGAACCTCGCGACGAGCGTGACGGCCGTGCGCTGTTGCCACCGCTGGAAGAGCGCGCGCAAAATACAGCGTAAGGTTCCCCATACGTCCATGCCTTCGCGTAACATGAACAGATGAGCGCGGAATCCCCCGCCACAGTAAGGCAAAGCCGGTCACGCCCTACAGGAAGGGTGCTCCACGTCATGTGGGATGGCGCGAGCCGCACGTACCCGTTGCCAGCGTTCGGTAGTTTGGTTTTAGGCCGCCACGATTCTTGTGACGTTGTGATTCCTCACGCGTCGGTGTCGCGTCAACACGCCCGCCTTACGCTAACCAGCGACGCCGTCTCGATCGCGGATCTGGGCAGCGCCAATGGCACAACGGTGGGCGGGCGCGCGTTGGGCGATGGTGCCGTGGTTGTACCACCCGGTGCAGCGGTGGGCCTGGGCGCCGCGATTGTTCTGGTGGACGGTCACCAAGAAACACGGCCGCCAGACGCTGCGTCGCTTGCCGATGCCGGGGGGCTGGTGGTGTTGCCCGCCAGCGCTCTGGCCGCCGTGGTTGATCTACTCGATCGCGTTGCGCCCTCGCCGCTGAGCGTGCTCATCCGCGGCGAAACGGGCGTGGGCAAAGAGCTGCTCGCGCAGCGGCTGCACGCGCGTTCGGATCGCGCAGGCAAGCCCTTCATTCGACTCAATTGTGCCGCTTTGCCCGCGGCCTTGTTGGAAAGCGAGTTGTTTGGGCACGAGAAAGGCGCCTTCACGGGCGCAGATCACGCGCGCCCCGGCCTGCTCGAAGCCGCGCATGGCGGAACGCTGTTTCTCGATGAGATCGGTGATCTCGCGTTCGATCTGCAGGGCAAGCTCCTGCGCGTATTGGAAAGCGGTGAGCTGTGGCGCGTGGGCGCACGCACGGCAAAACAAGTGAACGTGCGTTTCGTGGCGGCCACCAATCAACCGCTCGAGGAATGGATCGCGCGGGGCCGGTTTCGCCAAGATCTATTCTTTCGCTTGGCGGGTGTGATTCTTTCTGTGCCACCCCTGCGTGAACGCCCCAACGAGATCCGCCCCTTGGCCGAACACTTGCTGCAGATGTTTGCTCACAAAATGAAACGGCCTTTGCCACGCGTTGACGAAACGGCTTGGCCGGCGCTGCTGTCGCACCCATTTGCAGGCAACGTCCGCGAGCTGCGTAACATCATCGAGCGCGCCAGTCTGATTGCCCAAGGCCCCACGATCACGGTGGCCAACCTGTTTCCTCTCGATGCTGGCGCACAAACCTTGCCGATCAACAACGGTGGCAATGGGTCGTTGCAAGTGGAGCTCGCAAGAGAGGAAGCCAAACGCATCGAGGCCGCCCTTGAACAAGCGCAAGGCAACCAAACGTTGGCCGCCAAGATCTTAGGCGTGTCACGGCGCACACTCTTGCGCAGGCTCAGCGATTATCAGTTTGCGCGGCCGCGCAAGCGTGACCTCGATTGAGTCAATAAGGTTCATTCGCATAACGACGTTGTGTCATTTTGGCCGCAACGGCTTGTAGAGGCGGGACGTTGTGGCGCATGCATGAGCTCTCGTCATGCGCGACTCCCATCCCCCTCGATCCGGCGAATACCAAGCGTGGAGTTTGTCCATCGCCCAGATTCAAACGCCGCCGCCGCCCCCCCCGCCCGCTCGGATGGCGTTAAGCGAGGAAGCGCGACGTCGCGTGGCGGATTTGGTCTTGGCCACCACAGCCCAAGGCGTTTGGTTGATCGATGAGGCTTCTCGCACCACGTTCGTGAACCAGCACATGGCCAATCTTCTTGGCTATAGCCAGGACGAGATGTTCAGCCGCCACATGTTCGACTTCATGGACGACGAGGGCCGCAGCATCTGCCACCGCAACATGGAAGTGCGACGCAGCGGCGCTCTTGATCAAAACGATTTTAAGTTCATTCGCAAAGACGGCCGTCACCTGTGGGTGTTGATGGACACCAACCCTGTGCAGTCACCCACCGGCGATTATGCAGGTGCGCTGGCAATGGTCACGGACATCACCGCAAAGAAGGCAGCCGAAGAATCCTTGCGCGCTGAACGGCAGAACCTTGAATTGCGCGTCAAACAACGCACACAAGCATTGGAAGAAGCCAACCGTCAACTTGCCGATCTGGCGACGCGCGACGGCCTCACGGGTTTGTTCAACCACCGGCATTTTCAAGAGCGGCTTGAACAAGAGATCCACCGCGCCCACAGATACGAATCCACGTTAAGCCTGTTGTTTGTCGATGTGGATCACTTCAAAGAATACAACGACAAATACGGTCATCCAGAAGGCGATGAACTGTTGCGCTCGATGGGGCAACTTTTGCTGGCCGGTGGCGCCAGCTTGTTGCGCGCCGCCGATCTTGCCGCTCGTTATGGCGGCGAAGAGTTCGTGGTCGTGTTGCCCGAGACGGCATTACAAGGCGCAGGCGTTGTGGCTGAACGCATCCGACGCGCGGTGGCAACGTATCCTTTTCGGCACCCTCACCCGCAACCCAGTGGCCGCGTCACCATCAGCGTGGGCGTGGCTGAGCTTGGCCCGGGCGCCGACGCCAAAGGCCGGTTGCTGGCGAGCGCCGACGCCGCCTTGTATCGCTCGAAGGCCAACGGCCGTAACCGCGTGACGTTGGCGCCGGCCAAGAGCGAAACCGAAACGTAGAGGCATCCTAAGGCGCGAGCACCGCCTGCCCCCACAGATCAGGACGCTTCACTTCGCCACCGTTGGTGGTGTGCCACCACGCCGATTGGGTTGATGCCGCACCATCGGTGTCGCGGATGCCAACGTCAAGCCCGATCTGTTGGTTCAATTGTGCGGCAGAGGCCCCCATCTCCGACCAAGGCAAGCGCAGAAGCCACGTGGTTGTGGTGCCCAAGGTTTCCACTTTGATGTCAGCCGTAAGAAAGCTGTGCGGCGGCGAGCCTTCAAAACCTTTGACATCGCGGCTGCCGATTTCGAATCCCAAAAAGGCATCATTCGGCTGAATGTAATCGTCACGAGATCCATTGGGATCGATCACGATGTCGAAGCCGTCGTTGTTGTACGAAAAGAAATTCTCGGTGAACCAAACATCATCGTCCCAAGCCACCAACAGCCACAAAGCATCGGTGCTCCACAACGCGCGGAAGTAGCCCTTCGGCGCGCCAGCGAGACCAAAGCGATCGATTGGCAGACGTGGCGAGCGACACCAGGCGCGATCCGCAGGAAAGCCAAGCGGCAGATCGTTGGTGAGCCGCGGAATCATCAAGGGCACTTGAGCTTGCCCCACCGCGCGTGGCGCCACCTGTTCACAATCGAAGGACGTTGGGCCATCAGCCAAGCCCGTTTCACCGCGAGCCGCGTCCACGATGCTTGCGTCCGCGTCAGCCGCCACTTTTGCATCATCGAGGCCAACCAAACGCTCGCACGCCGCAAGCGCCATGCAAGCCAGGCACAGCCAGGGCCGCAGCGATTTCAAAATGCGCCTCGCAACACGAAGCCTGCGTCGCGCGCTGAGAACACAGGACTGATCTGCAGACCCACGGCTTCATCGTGTGGGCGTGAGGCAAGCGCGCGCCACGCGAGCCCCCCCAACACCACAACCGCTCCGGCGCCCACAAACCAATTCGACAACGTTGCAAATCGTCTGGCATCGCTCAAGCCTTGGCGATCGCAAACGTTCTTCTCATCACAAACATCGCCGTGTTTGAACCATGCGGCCGCACCAAATCCCAAACCCGTGGCCACAGCCGCACTGCCACCCACAAGCAGCCATGTGGAAGGGTGCGTCCACGCCGACGGCGCGCGAGGCCTCGTTGGTGCGGCACTTTCTCCACGCGTTTGCAGGGGTTTCGTTGCCGGCACGCTCTCGGCTTTGGGAAGCGCATCGATTTGCTGGGTTAAGCGTTCGGCCTCTGCCAACGCCAACGGCACCCAGGCCCGCCGATCGGCGCTTGGGTGGTTTTGCGCACGCGCCGCCAATTCACGGAACGACGCCCGCGCTTGAACCCAAAGGCCTAAGCCTTTTTCAACGAAGGCGCGGTTGCGAAGAGCGCCGAGGCCCTCGGGGTGCCGTGCAAAGGCCTCGTCGAACAGCTGCCGCGCACGTTCGCAGGGATCCTTGGGCGCGCCCACCACATCACACTTGGCGCGCGTCATCAGCGCAACACCTTCGTTGAACGCGTCTTGCGCACGCACGGCATCGGCGTCGGCAAATACGGAGGTCAGCCACAAACTTAGAAACAAGGACAAGGCCCATATCGTACCAGGTGCCAGCAAAGCCTCCCAGCGCACGCGATAGAAGACGTACAGAGCCGACACAAGCCGCTAAAGGGCGCTCGGATCGTTCCAGGAATCCGGCTGTTTTTTTGTTTTGCTTGTGCGTGGGACCGGCGCTTTGGGGACACGGACCGCACGCGCAGGCTTATCGGAGGCGTCCGGGGCAGAGGTGATCGGGGGGGAAGGCACGGGAGCGGGTTGCGTGGGCAAACGAGTGACTTGCACAGCGGTACTTGCACGCGGCGAAACAGGATGAGGCGTGGTGGCACGCGCACGCCACAGCAAGGCGCCAGCCCCTGCGGCAAGAAACAACGCCAACGCCACACGCTGCGGCCAGCGTCTCCCCTGCACCCGTTTGCCCCCATAGGCAGACGTGGCTTCGTCGTTGGTTCGCCAAGGCAACGCCAGCTTGCGCACGCCCACGTCTTCGTCGATCAACACCGCCTCAAACGCATCCGCCAACTCTTCGGCCGATGCAAAACGCGCGGAGGGTTCGCGAGCCAAGCCCCGCGCCACCCACAGATCAAAACCCGGCATCGCTTTGCCCAGCACCTCACTCGGCTTGCGCACGGGGCTCCATAAGATACGGGCTGTCAGCTCCCCCACCGTGCCTGGCCCGAACGGGACTTCGCCCACAACACAAGCGTAGACCGTGGCCGCAAACGCCCACAGGTCCGCGCGTGCGTCCACAACCTTGTCGCCCCGCACCTGCTCAGGGCTCATGAAAGCCGGCGTGCCAAGGATGGTTCCCGTCGCCGTCAGATCGCTTTGTTCAAGCTTGGCGATGCCAAAATCTAACAGCTTTACCAATTCGGTTTTGCTGTCGTCGTCGGGCCGCACCAAAAACGTGTTGCCTGGCTTCAGATCGCGGTGAATCACGCCGTTGCGGTGGATCGCGGCCAAGCCGCGCGCCAGCTGTCGCACAATGGGCCGCATTTGTTCCAGGCTCAAACGCCCCTGCTTGCGCAGCCGCTGTGCTAGCGATTCACCGTCCAGATATTCCATCACCAAGAAGGGCCGCTCCACCACTTCTCCCGCGGCACGCACCGGCAACACGCCGTGATCCAGCACCTTCACCACGTGCTTTGATGTGTGGCCAAGCTGCGCCGCCAGTTGGCCTTCAAGCATGAAGCGTTGCTTGGCTTCAGGCACACCGTGTGTGTCGGTGTTCAAAAACTTCATCGCCACTCGGTGCCCCAGCGCCACATGCTCCGCGGCCCACACGCTGCCCATGCTGCCTGCGCCCAAACGCGTTTGCAGCCGGTAGCGATCAACCACGATCGCCCCTTCGGTCAACTCAACGGCACTCATGACCGTGCACTAAACCAAAACTTTGCGGTCGACTTGCACGAACGCATCGGTTTGCTTGTCGTGCGCGTAAGTGACGCAACCAATGTGGCCATCGCTAAACTCGTAAATGTTGTAGCGCGCACGGCCCGCCGGCGCCCCCGCATAGGAGGCTGAACCCGCGCCCACCACCGGCACAGGAGCATCCAGCGGTCCGCGCAAAGTGGCCACTTCATCGCGGTGATCGTGGCCATGCAGAACCAAATCAGCGCCCACCTTGGCGAGCACGGCAGCAAACGCGTCTCGATCGCGCAAGTTCCGCTCTTCACCATGTTTGTGAACAACAGGCGGATGGTGCAACAGCACCACGCGCTGCCGGTTCTTGAATTGCGGATCCGCCAACATGCTTTCAAGCCGGCGCAGCTGCCGATCCCCAATTTGCCCCCAAGCGCCGAGATCGCCGGTGGGCACGCAGGTGTTCACGGCCACCAGGACCAAGCGGCCGAGCAAGCGCACGAAGGGGTAGGACTCGCGGCTATCCGCCAGGTGTTCGCCGCCATCAGAGCGGGCCGCCGCGCGCTCGCCGGTTTGGTAAGGCTCAAACAAGCGTTCGAATGCCGAGGACGCCACCACGTCGCGCACGTAGGCGTCGTGGTTGCCGGGAATCACGGTCACGCGCTCGGGGCGCCCGCCGTACCTTTGGATCCAGCGCAGCCCCGCCTTCCACTCACCCACCAAAGACACGTTGCCGATGTCGCCGGTGATGGCCACGTGATCCACCTTCTGGCCCGCCAGGTGTTGGCCCAGCTTCTCCAGTAACTCCATGCGGTGCTTGCGGCGGCGGTTCACCAGGATGTTCAAGGCGCCCACCACCCGCTTGCCCACAAGAACCGATGGGAACGCACCCTCGAAAGATCGAAAGTGCGGATCAGTCAGGTGCGCCAGACGAAAGCTTTGCATCAGCCCGTCGAAACTAACACGCCCATAGCCACTATCGAGATCTCCGCGTCTTGCTATACCGTTTCCTCGAAGGTGACGGTGTTTTCCGAGTTTCGTGGCCTGCACCCTGGCGTCTGGGCGCTTTCGGCGATCCGACTGATCGTCACCTGGGGCTTTTCCATGGTGTTGCCGTTGCTCACGTGGCATTTGGCCAAAGAGCGCGGCGTCTCGCCCATCACCGCTGGCTTCATTTGGACGGTGGCCAACGCCGCCGGCGCGGGCATGCAATGGGTGGCGGGCGAACTTTCGGATAAATGGGGGCGACGCCCGTTGATGTGGGGTGCCAGCTTCTTACGCGTCATGAACCTGCTGGCGTTGGGCTGGGCCCTCGCGGTTCACGCGTCAGTTTCCGCCATCGGGGCCCTGTGCGTTTGGAATGGCATTCTGCGCGCCTTCTTCGATCCCGTGGCCAACGCGTTGGTCGCCGATTTGGCGACAGACCAACAGCGGGTGGCTGCGTTCTCGCTGCAGCGGCTGGGCACGAACATAGGCTGGTCGGCTGGGCCCGCGGTGGCGGGCATTGCTTTGGCCGCGGGCGTCCCTTACAGCACCTTATTCTTTTGGAGCGCCCCCATTACGTTTGTGGCCGCCGTGGGGCTTTACTGGGTGCCCTGCCCCGCGCACGTGCCTCGAACCCGCTCGGCCACGGACCGATCCCGGCTAGCTGATTTCCTCGCCTACCGACACGACCAGCGCTTTATGTGGTTCTTGGCCGGCACATTTTTGTTCTTCGTACTGCAAGCGCAAATGTTCGTGACGCTTTCCTATTACGCGGCGCGCACTTTGAAGCTCACCCAGGTTGAGGTCACACACATTTATACGCTCAACGGTTTGCTTGTGGTGCTGCTGCAACTGCCTGCAGTGGCGCTGATCCGCCATGTGGGCCGGACGCGGTCTTTGCTTTTGGGCTGTTTAGGGTATGCCATTGCCTATGCCACGGTGGGCCTCACGGTTGGCCATCTTTCCGTGCTCGTGTGCGTTGCCTTGGTGACGTTGGCTGAGGTGCTGCTCGCGCCCAGCCAACAAGCCACGGTACCTTCTTTGGCACCCACGGGGCGCGTGGGCGCGTACAGCGGGATCTTCGGCCTGGCGCAAATCACGGGTCAATCGGCGGGTCCGCTGATCGGCGCAAGCGTGCTTGAGGCGTTGCCTCACCGGCTCGCTTGGATTGCGCTGGGGCTCTTCGGCGTGTTCGCCTTCTTCTGCTATCGTACGGGGTCCCGAATGTCGGCCACGCCCGCGGAAACAACGGCGTTACGGGCGAGTTAAGGCATCGATTGCCCCTTCGATCGACCCCAACTTGATGTGCCGACCTGGCCATACCTTTTAACACAACAACTGACTAGCTTTTGCGACCAAGGCGTGTTGTATCATGCGCGCCTTAAATCAAGACCCCCCATTGGAGAAGCCCCCCGCAATGAGCCGAATCGAGCGCGAGGTACTGCAAGTAGAAGAGAAAGCCAAGCTCCTCAAATATTACCGCGACATGCTAGCCATCCGTCGCGTGGAGGAGGCCTGTGCAAAGGCGTATTCGCAGCAGAAGATCGGCGGCTTCCTTCACCTTTATATCGGGCAAGAAGCCGTGGCCGTGGGCGCCGTGGCGGCCCTTAAGCCTGACGATTATGTGCTGACGACCTACCGCGATCACGGTTTGGCCTACGCCAAGGGCATGAGCGCCCGCGCGATCATGGCGGAGTTGTTTGCGAAGGAAACGGGCTGCTCCAAAGGCTTGGGTGGATCCATGCACTTCTTCGACGCCGCCAACAACATGATGGGTGGATGGGGCATCGTTGGCTCCCACTTGCCATTGGCCACAGGCATGGCTTTCGCGTCGAAGTACCGCAAAGACGGTCGCGTCACCTTGTGCTTCTATGGCGACGGTGCGGCCAGCATCGGTGCAGCCCACGAAGCTATGTCGTTGGCCGCCTTGTGGAAGCTGCCGGTGATCTTCATCTGCGAGAACAATATGTATTCAATGGGCACGCCGCTGTCGCGTTCGCTGTCCGTGGAAGACACATCGCAAAAGGCCTTGGCTTACGGCATGGCCCGCGACCGCTTCGAGGGCAACGACGTGCTGCTTATCCGCAACCGCATCGCCGAAGCCGTGCGCCGCGCACGTGAAGAATCGCTGCCGACGTTGATCGAGGTGCGCTGCTACCGCTACCGTGGCCACTCGATGTCCGATCCCGGCCTTTACCGCACCAAGGAAGAGATCGAGGAATTCAAGCAGAAGGATTGCTTGCTGATCGCGCGCAACTATATGGAACAGCTGGGCGTGGGCGAGGACGAGTTCAAGAACTTCGAGAAGGTTGTCAAAGACGAAGTCGACGACGCCGTGAAGTTTGCGGACGAGAGCCCCGTGTTGCCAGTCGAACGGTTGGAAGAGTTCAACTACATCGATTAGCGCGCGGCTAACACCCACCAGCAGACGCCCCACCAGCAAAGATTTTAAGGAGCGCCCCCACATTATGCGTACGGTTCAATTCCGAGAAGCGGTTCGAGAAGCGATGATTGAAGAGATGGAACGCGATGAATCCGTGTTCCTCATGGGCGAAGAAGTGGGTCACTACAATGGTGCCTACAAAGTCTCGCAGGGCATGCTTGAGAAGTTTGGCGACAAACGCGTGATCGATTCACCGATCACCGAGTGTGGCTTTGCCGGCTTGGGCATTGGCGCCGCGATGGTGGGCATGCGCCCCATCATCGAATTCATGACGTGGAACTTTTCGCTGGTGGCCTACGACCAGATCATCAACCACGCTTCAAAAATCCGGCAGATGTCGGGCGGCCAAATCAGCTGCCCCATCGTGTTCCGCGGCCCCAACGGCCCCGCCAACCAATTGGGTGCGCAGCACAGCCACTCGATGGAAGCAATGTACACGCATTTTCCGGGCCTCAAGGTGATCGCGCCGGGAACGTGTAAAGACGTCAAAGGCTTGCTGAAAAGCGCCATTCGCGATCCCAATCCAATTTGTTTCATGGAATCGGAAGTCATGTACGGCGACACCGGCGAGATTCCGGAGGGCGAGTACACAATTCCGATCGGCGTGGGCGACATCAAGCGCGAAGGCAGCGACGTCACCATCATCGCTTGGTCGAAGATGGTGAAAGTGGCGCTGGCCACGGCAGAAGCGTTGGCAGCCGAAGGCATCGAAGCCGAAGTGCTGGATCCGCGAACGCTGCGTCCCTTGGATGAAGAGCTGATCGTGCAGTCGGTAAAGAAAACCGGCCGTTGCGTGATCATCGAAGAGGCATTCCCGTTCAACGGTGTGGGCTCGGAGATCGCGTTCCGCGTGCAAAGCCGCTGCTTCGATGATTTGGATCACCCCGTGGCGCGCTTGAACAGCTTAGACGTTTCGGCGCCTTACAACCGCAAGGTTGAACAATCCATTCGCCCCACGCCCGACAAGGCTGCGGCGTTGGTCAAGAAGGTTCTTTATATGGAGTAGCGCCAGGCGCAGCTCCGTTCTTGATAATCCCGTGAAATGGGGGCGGCGACCTTTGGGGGCGCGCCCCCAAATCTGCGTCAAGCATCCCCAAACACCACTCACAACGATCGCCTTAGGAAGACAAGACAAGATGGCTCAGCTCGTCGAAATGCCCAAACTCTCGGACACCATGAAAGAGGGTGTTCTGCGTAAATGGACCAAGAAAGCGGGAGACGCCATTGAACCCGGCGATGTGATCGCTGAGGTGGAGACCGACAAAGCCACGATGGATTTCGAGGCGTTTGATTCGGGCACGATCCTGAAGCTCTTGGTGCCCGATGGCGCCACCGTGGCCGTGGGCGCGCCGCTCGCCATCATTGGCAGCGCGGGCGAAGACTTCTCCGCATTGGAAGCGCAAGCCGCTGGTGGCAAACCTGTTCCCAAGGCGGCGCCGGCACCTGCCGCCGCACCAGCCCCCGCAGCCGCAGCACCGAAGGCTGCACCGGCCGCCGCTGCACCAGCTCCCGCACCGAAAGCCGCGCCCGCGAAGCCCGCCGCCGCACCGGCCGCCAGCAACGCCAACGGCCGCATCTTGGCGTCGCCTTTGGCACGCCGCTTGGCCGATGAGTTGGGCGTCGACATCCGCAGCGTCACAGGCTCAGGCCCCGCCGGCCGCATCATCGAACGCGATGTGAATGCCGCTGCGGCACAACCTGCCGCGCCTGCCCCCGCGCCTGCCCCCGCGGCCAAGGCTGCCCCCGCCGATGCGACCTTGCCCACGCCATTGTTGCCTGAGCGCCGCACGGCCCCGCGTCCCGCAGACGCAACGCCCGCCGCCTCCGAGGACACCGTTGTTCCGTTGTCACTCATGCGCAAGACGATCGCGCGTCGCTTGCTCGAATCGAAGACGCAGATCCCGCACTTTTATCTCACCGCCGACGTGAACATGGACGCCGCCATGGCGTTCCGTCAGCAGATCAGCGAAGTGCACGGCGCCAAGCTGTCAGTCAACGACATGATCTTGAAGGCCGCCGCTTTGGCGCTCAAGCGCAACCCTGAGTGCAACGCTTCGTGGACCGATGAAGGCATCGTGCGCTACGCCCGCGTGGACATCGGCATGGCCGTGGCTGTTGAAGATGGCTTGCTCACACCCGTGTTGCGCGGCGTGGATGGCAAAACGTTGGGCCAGATCTCGCAAGAAGCGCGCGCCATCGCTGGCAAAGCACGCGACCGCAAGCTGAAGGTGGAAGAGATGACGGGCAGCACGTTCTCTGTTTCCAACTTGGGCATGATGGGCATCCGCGATTTCTGCGCGATCATCAATCCGCCCGAATCCGCCATCTTGGCGGTGGGCACCGTTCGCAAAGAGCCCGTGGTGCGCGACGACAAGATCGTTGTGGGCCAGGTGATGTCGCTGACGCTATCGTGCGATCACCGCGTGATCGATGGCGCCTTGGGCGCGAAGCTCATGCAAACCATCGTTGGCATTCTTGAACGCCCCATGACGTTGGCTTTCTAGTCAATTCGCGAAGGCATTGCCATGGCTGAAAAATTCGATTTGGTTGTCATCGGGGCAGGCCCCGGTGGCTATGTGGCGGCCATTCGCGCTGCGCAACTGGGCCTCAAAACGGCTTGTGTTGAACGTGAACGCGCGGGCGGCGTGTGTTTGAACTGGGGCTGCATACCCACGAAGGCGTTGCTTAAATCTGCGGATGCGATGCGCACGGTCAGCCACGCGGCTGACTACGGCATCACCGTGGAAGGCAAGATCAGCTTCGATTGGGAAAAGGTGATCAAACGCAGCCGCGGCGTCAGCGACAAGCTGGCGGGCGGCGTGGAGCACTTGTTCAAGAAATACGGCGTGGAACACATCCGCGGCACGGCCACGATCAGCGGCCGCGGCAAGGTGGAGGTCAAAGGCGCCGACAGCAACCGCAGCCTCGAGACCCCGCGCATTTTGATCGCCACCGGTGCGCGTGCGCGTGCCTTGCCTGGGATCGTGCCCGACGGCAAGCACATCATCACGTACCGCGAAGCCATGGTGTTGCCCGAGCGGCCTGAATCGGTGGTGGTCATTGGCGCGGGCGCCATTGGCTGCGAATTCGCCGATTTTTGGAACGCGTTTGGCGCCACCGTGACGATTGTCGAAGCCGCGCCTCGCATCGTTCCCGTTGAGGACGAAGAGATCTCGGAAACCTTGACCCGCTCGTTTAAGAAAAAGGGCATCAAGGTCAACGTGGGCTGCAAGGTCAGCTCCGTGAAGATCGAAGGCAACAAGGTCACCACCACGTTCGACAACGGCAAAAGCCAAAGCGTCACGAGCGATCGTGTGCTGCTGGCGGCCGGCGTGCAGGCCAACACCGAAGGCATCGGCCTTGAAGGTATGGGCGTCACGTTAGACCGCGGCTTCATCAAGATCGATCGGACGACGTACCAAACGTCGAGCCCCGGCATTTACGCAATTGGCGATTGCGCCGGTCCGCCGATGCTCGCGCACAAAGCTTCCGCCGAAGCGATCGCTTGCGTCGAGCGCATGGCCGGCCACAAGCACCCGGGCGTAAACTACGACGTGATTCCAGGCTGCACTTACTGTGATCCCGAGATCGCCTCCGTGGGCAAAACCGAAGCGCAAGCCAAAGAGGCAGGCATCACCGTGTCGGTGGGCAAGTTTCCCTTCTCCGCGAATGGCAAAGCCTTGGGCGCTGGTCGCAGCGATGGGTTCATCAAAGTGTTGGTGAACAAGCAGGACCACGGCCGCATCGTGGGCGTGCACGCAATTGGCTATGGAGTGACCGACTTGGTGGCTGAGATGGTGCAAGCCATAAACTCGGAATCTACCGCGCACGACATTCTGGCGGCGATCCATCCACACCCCACCTTGTCCGAAGCCATGATGGAAGCGGTGGCCGCGGCGCTCGGCGAGTCCGTGCACATCTAGGCCGGCTCAGCGGCCCGCCCAGATCCCCAAAGCGGCCGCCGCTGCCAACGTAGCCACGGCCGCGATCACCCAAGCTGTGGGCAACCCCGCCAGTTGCCCGCGCAACATGTTCATCGAAAGCAAGCTTTGGGGCATGGTGGCGTCCATATCCGTGGGCGGCACAAGCGTGGAGAACCCGCGCGCCACGGCGGCGTCCTCGGTCGAGGCCAGCGTGCTGCGGCCGGTCCAACGGCACAGCAACGTTGCAGGGATCTTTTGCTCGATTGCCTCTAGGGCCACGCGCATTTCGTCCGCGCTAACAAAGCGATCCTCGCGCTTGGGCGCCATCGCTTTTTGAATGGCCGCGGAAAGGTCCCAGGGGACGTCTTTGCGCACAGCCTTCACGGAAGGCGCCACCGTGGCTGCCACCACCGCCATCAACAGGTCCACCACGTTGGCGTCAGCAAACGGCGGTCGGCCCGCCAACGCTTTGAACAGGATCACGCCAAGCGCATAAAGATCGGTGCGTCCGTCAAGCTGATCACGCAGGCCGCGGGCCTGCTCGGGTGCCATAAACAGCGGCGTGCCCACGGTCATCCCTGTGCCCGTGAGCTTGCTGAGGTCGGCACCCAAAAAGTCCATGTCCTGCGCGCGCGAAACGCCAAAGTCCAAAATCTTGGCGTAGGTGGTCTGCTTCTCGGTCACCAAGAAGATATTGTCGGGCTTGAGATCACGATGAACGATGCCCGCGTTGTGAACCTCCTGCAGGCCAATCAACGCCTGGCCAATGAAGCGCAGCAGCTCCTTGACGCTAAGCTCGGGCGCTCGCATCAACCGCGCCCCCAATGTTTCGCCCTCAAGATGCTCCATCACCATGTAGAGAGAGCCGTTCGAAGTGTTGCCAAAATCGAACAGGCTCACGACGTAACGGCTTTGCAACTTGCCGGCGATGCGCGCCTCTTGCAAGAACCGCATCGACGCGCGGCCTTTGGCGTCAGCCTTTTGCACCTTCACAGCGACGGTGCGGCCGAGTGGCTCTTGAATCGCCTGCCACACCTGCCCCGAAGCGCCCTGCCCTAAAAGGCGCTGCAGCCGATAGCGGTCGCCCAGCCGATCTCCCGGCTTGTAAATCGCAACCGCGGCGTCGTCACCCAATGCCACTGCCAATGCAGAACCCGACGAAGCTAATTCGGCGGGTTGGCGGGACATCTTGAGTGCAGGGGGTAGCGGCCAAATACCCTATCTGACGCGATTGTTCCCTAGTTTCCACATGTTACAGTCCGCCGCCGGTTCGACGAAAGGGCCGGCGCTCGCGAAAATTTTCGATAGGATTGCCGCAGGTGCGCCCACATAAACCGCCAAAGCCAACGGCCCGAAGCCACGCCCACATTGGGCGGGGGTTTCTGTTTGCCGTGTTGCTACACAGCTCAGCCTTGGGGCCGCTGGTGGCGTTGGCGGTGGTGTTCGGTGCGCGCGAAGCCGCGGAGCGGGCGGAAGAAGTGGACGTGTCGTGGAAGCAGGTGGATCCCGACACGCTGCCACAGGACTTGCCACCCCTGTCACCCGAGGAGCCGCTGCCCACCAAAGATCGCACGGCGCAAGCGAAGCCGAAGGACGAAGACGTAAAACCCGAGCCCAAGCCCGAGGAGCCGAAGCCCGAAGAAACCAAGCCCGAACCCAAAGTGGCTGAAGTGCCCACGCCGCAGGAGCCACCGCCCCCGCCACCACCACAAGTGGAACGTCGTCACGAAAAGATGGTGGAGCTCGATCCCGACAAAGAAGATCCACCGCCTGAGAACGCGAACTTCCTGGCCAATAAGAACAGCCGCGCCGAACAAGAGACGATGGCGCGCGAGACGAACCTCGAACGCGAGCGCAAAGCCGCGGAGGTGGCGTCCTCGCCGTCAAACGAAAAGGACGACAAGCCGGGCGATGCGGAGAACAAGATCGCGCAGCTTGAACAAACGCCATCCAAAGCGGGCCGACGTGCGCCGAACACCACACCCAGCGCGAATCCGCGCGAAGCCGCCGCGCCATCAAAGCCGGCAGCACCGTCTGTGTTGTCGATGCGCAGTGAGGAAAAGTTCGCGCATACGATCACGCCCGAAACAGTGAACCAGTTCTTGCCGCGTTCGAAAGATGGTGTGATCGCGATGCCCGAACGCAACCTGCGCAGCATGCAAGACATGCAATCGAAGGCGGGCCCGCAAACAGACGCGCGGTTTAAACTTTCCGCCGACGACTATGATTACTTGTTCGGCCAAGACGACCAAGCCGCCAAGGCGCTGGCACAAAAAGCTCGTTCGTCGCACAAAGGCAAGTTCACGCAGCGCTTGGAGCAAGGTCGCTCGGCGCTTGAGAACTTCATTCCCGAAGTGAAGCCGGGCAACCAAACAGCACTCAACGCGCGCGCAGCGCCCTTCGCCGCGTTCATCGCGGGCATGCATCGCAACATTCACGAACTGTGGGGCTGGGGCTTCTTAAGCGACCTTGAAGGCCGATCGCCAAGCGACCCGTTGAACAACCTCAGCTTGTGGACACGGCTTGAAATCGTGCTCAACGCGGATGGCACCATCAACAACGTGAAAGTCATCCGAACCTCAGGCCTCTCCATGTTTGATGTGGCCGCGGTGGATGTGATTCACAGCGCCGGCCCCTACCCTGAGCCGCCACGCGAGATTCGTTCGGCCAACGGCAAGATTTACCTGCACTGGGCGTTTCATCGTGATGAACGGCAATGCGCCACCTTTGGCGCCGATCCGTTTATCTTGAACAACCCAGGTGAATCGACGGATCAAAGCAGCAACGCTTTCTCGATGCCTGCCGCGCCGAAGGTGCCGGGGCGCGCGTTGCCCGCACCCAAGCAATTGTCGCGCACCCAAGTTCCCACAGGCCACGCCAGCGAAGAGTCGATGGAGACGCCCCCCCAAGCCCAACCCGAGCTTTCGCGCCCAGACGACCCCCTGGCACGGCATGCAGCAGAGGGATTCTTCTTGGGGCTCGCGCGCGGCGATGCGGGGCAAATGGTGAAATGGGCGGGTTTTCCATTTCATTCAAGCGCGGGCAGCACAGCACCTTCGGCGGGCGTGCTGCAGGGGCAATTGCAAGGGCTATTGGATGAACTGCCGAACCCGCACAAGCTGCGCAGCCTTAATGTCTATACAAGCGGCGGCCTGCGCAACGCTGGCTTGAAGCCACCGGCGGCGTTTTCGACCAACCCGAAGGCGCTTTATGCGATCGCACTCATTGGCGGCGAAACAATCATCGCGCCGCTGTTGCCACAAATGGGGGCGTGGAAAGTGGTGGGGCTGTTTCGATAACCGCACCCGACGTCAGCGGCACGTATTGCGTGGCGCGATCAAAGGGCGGTTCGGCACACAACACCATCCCCAATCCGTCAGTGTCGGACGCGTGCACGGGATGATGCCAACGCTCGCAAAAACGCAACCATCCTTCGGAGGGCGCACGGCGCGGGTGCAGATCCAACCAGCGGGCTGGTTGTTTGCCAAGGTGTTCGACGTAAACGTCGCTCGCAAGCGCGATGAGATACCCGGCGCGGCTGACCCTCACGCAGAAGTCCTCGACATCGGCGTTGGTGTCGCCGTAGCGAGGATCGAAGCCGCCGATCAGTTGAATGACCTCACGTTTGATCGCCAGGCAAAAGCCTGCCACGCGCGGCATGCCGCCGAACGCGCCCACGAATTCGGGCGCGCGTTGCGCGGCAAAATCATCGAGTGACATGGCAGGCGTCGTGAAGTTGGGCTCTTCGCAACACTGCGGCCGCGGTCCCACGTTGGCGGCCGGCGCCACGAGGCCAATGTGCCCGTTGACATCCAACAAGGCGGTCATCCGCAAAAGCCATTGAGGCGTCACCAACACGTCAGCGTTCAACACAGCCACCACGCGTCCCTCGCAAAGCGCCAAGCCCGCATTGACGGCGGCAGCCCAGCCCTGCGGGGTTTGGTGGCGCACCAAGCGCGCCGATGTCGGCGGCGAAATCGTGGCACTTGCCACCATGGTTTGCACCACCGCGGCCACACTTTGGATTGAACCATCGTCAACGACAATCAACTCCCAACCACCCGGCGTCTTCGCACACAACGCTTGCAAGCTGGCCGCAAGGCCGTCGGCGCAATCGCGCACAACCACAACGACGGAAGCCAGCGCAGCGTGGGCTTGCGGGCGTGACGCTGCATCAAGCGCTGTCGACAAGTTTCGCAGATACGCTTGCCGTGCTGCCATGCCGCTTGAAGGAAAGATCTGGTTGAGTGGATACGCGGTCACATCGGGGGCAACCGCCAAAGTCTTGCCCTGCGCTTGCAACACTCGCGACCAAGCGGCGGGGTGGCCGCCCGGGACGCCACCGGGGCAAGCCGAGAGCAACGCGCCCAAGCGACCGCGTTCGCCGGCCACAAGACCGCTTGCAAGCAAGTCAGTGGCCACCACGTCGCCAACGGAGAGCGCCGCGGGCAACGTCAAACCGCCTTCGGATGCGGGAAACGGCGCCAACAACCGCTGCGTGGGCAGACCGTCGGCGTCGGCTTCGACGGCGCACAAAGCGCCGACGCTGGGGTTGCCTTCAAGGTGCCTCACGAGGCGATCGAAGGAGCCCTCGAGAATGCGGAGATTGCAGACAAGCAAGGCCACGTAAGCACGGTTGGCGCGGGCCACACCCACTTGCCATGCGGCCGACAAGCCATGCCAACCGTCAAGTCGGATCAGCACCGCGCGCGCGGCGTGCGTGTGCACGAACAGCGCAAGGTACTTGGCTGTGGCGGCGGAAGAGCCATCGTCCACCACAATGAGTTCATCTTGGGGGCCAAGCGTGTGCCACACGCTTTCAAGACAGGGCGCCACCGTCGAGATCTGATCGTGCACGGCCACCACCACGCTGCAGCCCGGTCGAGTGGCGTCGGCAACAACCGGGCGGCTGATGGTGCGGTAGTCGCTTTCAAACGCGTTCATGCGCCCCAACCACTTGGTGTGCAGAAGTTCTGTGTTGCGTCGGGAGGCCACGAAGCGGCCCGCGCTCAGCGACTCGAAATGCGTGACCACGGACGCCGGCGTGTAGATGATGCGGTAGCCGGCGCTGCGCACGCGCAGGCACAGGTCCACATCTTCGTAGCCCATGCGGAAGCCCTCATCAAAGCCGCCCAAGCGCAAGAACAAATGCTTGGGCATCAAGGCACACGCGGCCGTCACAGCGTTGAGCTCAAGCACACTGGTGCTGGCTGTGGCGGGCTTCTTGTAGTGCATGTGAAAAGGCGAGATCGGCGTGAACGCGCCATAGGAGAACCCCACACCTGCGTGCTGAATCGTGCCATCGGGAAACAGCAATTTGCTGCCCACCATGCCAACGTCGCTTTTCCCTTCGATCTCTTTGCACAGGGCGTCCAGCCAGCCCGCGTGAACTTCTGTGTCGTTGTTCAAGAACAGGATGTACTTGCCCCGTGCCACCGCCGCGGCCTTATTGTTGTTGTGGGCGAAGCCTTCGTTGTGCGTGTTGCGGATAAGCGTGATCCCCTGCAGCATCGGCAAGGCTTCGCGAGACTCGTCGGTGGAGGCGTCATCCACCACGATGACCTCATGCGGGATGTGGCTCGTGTGCCGCTGCACGGACTGCAGACAACGGAAGGTGTAATCCCACAGGTTGAACACGGGTATGATGATTGAAACGAGGGGCGGCGTGGCCTCCGTCATGGCGTTGACACGTGCAGCAAGAGCAGTGCCGCTGGCGATCAAGGGCGCCCCTGTCAAAAACGTGACGCGCGATTCACCTCAGGTCGTGATCGCGCAGGTGCCCGAGGTTCAGGTAGTTCACCGTGAAGTGCGCCAGCACCGGCCCCGACAGATCGCCTGACCACACAAACAGCTGTCCAAACACCAGGCCGGCCAAAAGCGACGAGAGCGTCCACGGCAGGTACCGCACGCGAGGCCCAATATGCAACAGCGCGAACAGCAAGCTTGATCCCCAAACGCCCACCACAGGCAACAGCGATCCGCGAAAGAACACCTCTTCGCCCAGTGACGAAGCGCCCGCCAGCACCAGGAGTTCGTAGGTGGCCATGGGGTAAAGCCGGGCGCGAAAATCGCGATGCAGGGCCCGCGCCCACTCGAATCGATGCACGGTGAGGCGCGACACAAACACGAATCCCAGACCCAGAAACAGGCCCATCAGAAGTCCCAAAGCCACCTGCGGCTCCGCTTGCCCCGAATAGCGCCACACGTTTGGCTGCCCGCGCAGCCGTGCCCACGCGAAACCAGCGGCCCCCAGGCCCAGGTACAAAACCAAGACCAAAGTGGCGCGAGACCATTTCGCTGAGGGTGAAGACATAAGCGAGGTCCCTAAGGTAACGCACAACCGCGTGCGAGGACACCCAAGCGCCAGGCTATATCTGCCGCGCGCCGAAAGCGCTCAAGCCCCTCGCGGGCGTGTGTGGTAAAAAGGCCGCTTCATGCCTGTTTTGGCCTCCAAGCCGCGACGCATCGTTCAAGGCACCGTGCCTTCTTCGTTGGCGCGCACGCTGGACAAGCAGCGCCTGCTCAGCACGCGTATCTGCGATCTGGCGCTCAAGCCGGAAGGGGCCCTGGCGCAATGCTTGGATCAGCTGCGCGACGAACTGCTCGAACACGACATCGGCTTCGTGCCGCTGTTTTATTTAGGTGAAGACGACTTTTGGACCGCCATTGGCGGCATCAGCATCAACATCCCTTGGTACCTGGCGACGCCCGCGTTGTGGAAGCTGGTTAACACGCGTTTGTGTGCATACACGCGCCGCGAAGTGATGATGTACCTGCGCCACGAGGTGGGCCACGCCGTTGGATACGCCTTCGGGTTGTGGAAGCGCAAAGACATGCGGCGTGTGTTTGGCAACTTCGATCTGCCTTACGAAGACGCCTATGATCCCAACCCTTGGAGCCGCGAACACGTGCGGTATTTGCACGAGACCGGGATGTATCACTACGCGCAGAAGCATCCCGACGAGGACTGGGCCGAGACGTTCGCCACGTGGTTGGATCCCACGTCGCGGTGGCGGCGCAAATACAAAAGTTGGCCGGGCGCGCGCAAGAAGCTCGAATTCGTCGACACGCTGCTGGGCGAGGAGCAAGCCGCCTCAGGCAAGCCCCCCAACACGCGCGAAGCGTTGCGCGTGCCTTACACCGATCTTAAAGAGACCGTTGCCGAGTATTTGAAGCTGCGCGACGCCGTGGATCCGGTGCTGGCCGACTACCGCAAAGATCTGCATGAGATCTTCCGCGCCACACGCACGCGCACGGCCGAACGCAGCAGCGCCAAAGCCGTGCCTGCCGCACGCTTTATCGGCCAACATCACGAGCTGCTCGAACGCCGCCTTGTGCAATGGTTGGTGAAGGTGCAGCGCCTCAACCGCGCGACGCCCACAATTCGGCGAACCGTGCGCCGTTTGCTCAGGCAGCTGCAGATCATCGCGGCGCACGAAAACTTAGACGTGCACGCCAACCGCCGCCGGGAAGCTTTGGTGGATCTGACGTTGGCGGCCACGCGCCATGCGCTTGGCGCCCTGTCAGCGCCCACCACGCAAGCTGGAATCTAACGCTGTTACGTCTTTGGTGGCCAGCGTGGTCCCGTTGAATAGCGCGCGCCCCGACGCTGGCCACGTTGCACCAGCACCCGTTGCGCCACCAGATCTTTCAAGCGCATCGTGGCTTGGATCGGCGACATGTTGAACGCCTCGCGCATGTCACTGTTCGTGATAAAGCCGCGCATGCGAATCAGCGCTTCCAAGCGGCCATAACCAGCGGACGGGATCTCTTGCGGGTCAGACGACGATCCGGCTGACAAGTGCGACATCGTCTTGAGGTTCATGGCGCGCTCTTCCTGTGCGCGCACGGCCGCGGCGGCCGCCAAGAACGCAGGCGGCAAAGGGGGCAAGTTGAGCGGCATCGATGAACCATCGGCCGCCTCGGCGAGCAGGCGGTTCAAAGCGCCCGCGCATTCAACGATGCCCTTCATACGTTGCTGGGCGGCCAACAATGATTCGAACGCGGCGAGCGAACGATCTTCGGGCTCGTCTTCGTCCTGGTCGTCGAACAGATCAACGGGGGACGGCGTTTTGCCAGAAGGCGATGAGTCGGCTGACTGTGAACGAATGGTCTTGTTTTGCATAACGTCGGTGCTGCGCATAAAGAGCAACGCTGGTTGCGGCCTTACTTTCCCTGCTATCGCGGTCGTTGGCAACACTTCGATGGCGTTCCACTCTATAAAAATACGTCGAACCCACACGAGCCCACGTGGTCGTCGCGCGCCGCCGTTTGAGCGTCAACTCAACCGCGATGACGCAAAGAGGACGGCCAGTGCGTCTGAACGTTTAGGGGGGCAGCCGCAAGATTGGGAGCAAGCTGCTGCGATCATCGGTCCACAAAACCGGAGGGCCCGGCAGTGGCAACGCGCCACGCAAGCCCAGGTCGTCGAGCGTGCGACGAGAGCGCGCCATAACCACCCACCGGACCCTTGTGATGCCACGCGAAAGATCGGTGCTGGTTTCGTAGAGGGCGAACGGCCAACCCAACGCCTGTGCCGCACCGGCCACCACCCGCTCAACCTGCAAATGACGGTTGGAGACATTGGCCAATAAGACGCCCCCGCGCGCCAGTTTGTGGTCATAGATCGCAAACGCCTCGCGCGTGAGCAGGTGCGAGGGCACGGCGTCGCTCGAGAACGCGTCCAACACGAGCACGTCCCAAGGGGCCCCTTCGTCGGCCGCCAACGCCAAACGTCCGTCACCCACGACGACGTGCGTGGCGCCATGGGACGACGACAAGAATGTGAAGCGCTCGCGCGCGGCGTTCACCACCACGGGATCAAGCTCGTAAAACCAAACGTCATCGGTGCTGCGCGCATACGCGGCCAACGTGCCCACACCCAAGCCCAAGATGCCGAGGCGCCGATGCTTTTTGGGCATAAAGCTGCTCAGCACAGTTCCCACGGCTGTGCTCGGCGCAAAATACATCGTGGGCTGCGGCGCCAAGCCCGTATCGTTCCACTGCATGCCGTGGCGGATCCGGCCTGAGGTGAGCACCGTGAATTTCGGAAAACGCGTGACTTGAATGAGGCCGAAAAAACTGCGCTCGCGAAACAGCACGGTGGCGTCCTTGAATTGCGTGGCGGTTCCCAACCACCAACTTGCACTCATCAGGGGCAGGCTCACGCCCACCGCCAAATACAGCAATCGGGCACGCGTCTTATAAATGCGGCCACTGCACCACAACACAAAGACTGTGCCCACCACGGCCGTTTGCAGCTCAAGGAATCCGCGAAACACCTGTGGGGCAATGAGGCCGGCGAAGACGCCCCCCAGCGCGCCACCTGCGGCCATCCATAGATAGAAGCTGGTCACCCACGCGGCGTCGGGGCGATGCCGAAGCATCTCGCCGTGGCACAACATGCAGGTCGAAAACAGCACGGCGCTTGCCACCAGCACCTGCCGCACCACGCTGGCCTGCCCCGCCAAGAACAAATTCATTCCCAACGCTGCCGTGGCGACGATCCACAGAAGGAGCCAAAGGGATTGGCCACGGTGGCCCAAGGGGCCGAACACCAGCACGAACGAAAGCAGATAAAGAAACAGCGGCACGACCCAAAGCAAGGGCGCAGAGGCCACATCAATCGTGATGTGGTTGGTGACGGCCAACAACATCACGCTGGGCACCGCCGCCAGGCATAACCACAGCAGCTTCGTTCGCCACGCAAGCGGCGCTTTGCCCTCAAGCTGACGCGCGGCCGAGCCATGCCGCGTGTGCCAGGCGCAGGTGGCGAAGGCGACGACGGTGCCGGCAAACGCAACGGCCCAGCCCCCCGATTGCTGCTTGAGCGTAAAGCGAGGTTCCACGAACAGCGGATAGACCAAAAGTGCGAGCAGCGAGCCTGCATTTGAGACCGCGTAAAGTTTGAACGGCTCACGCCCGCTGCACAGGTTCCACCAACGCTGTAAGGTCGGCGCAGCCGTGCATAAAGCGGCGAAGGGAAGCGCCACCTGCACAATCAGCCACCACAAGACCTGTTGTTGTGGCCCGCGTGCGAATGAAGGCGCGTGAGGTGCGGAAAACGGCAGCGCCAAGATCGCGGCTGCCGCAAGGCCCACCTGCAAAACACGTTGCGCCCGCCAAGGCAGCCACAAAGTCACCGCGTGGGCGATGAGGTAACCCACGAACAGCGTGCACTCGAAGAACACCAAACACGTGCTCCACACGGCGGGGGCGCCCCCATAAACGGGCAGCAACAACCGGCCCACCAACGGCTGCACCAAAAACACCAAGAAGGCAGCACAGAACACCGTGGCACCAAACAGCACGCCCCAACATTTGGATGAATCGGCACGGGCGGGCGATGAAGGCACGGCGGCTGGATTTAGCCACAGTTTCCGGCGCAGCGATAGCGTGGCTTCTCGACGCCGAAATGGGTTATCTGTCATTCTATGGCCGATGGCCAGCCACGGTAAGATTGGGTCCGATGCATTGGTGTTCTTCGGTGCCACCGGTGATCTCGCGTACAAGAAGATTTTTCCGGCGCTGGCCGCGTTGGCCGCCAAAGGGCGACTCGCGGTGCCGGTGGTGGGTGTGGCGAAAGCGGGTTGGCAGCTGCCGCAGTTAATCGAGCGCGCGCGGGCCAGCTTCAAAGAGCATGGCGCCGGCGTGAATCCCGCAGGCCTAGAGGCACTGCTGCAGCGTCTGCGCTACGTCGATGGCGATTACAACAGCGCGGACACGTTCGCGCGGTTGGCGCAGGAATTGGGTGAAGCAAAACGCCCCACGCACTATTTGGCCAGTCCACCCAGCATGTTCGGCACCGTCATCGAGCAGCTACGTGCGGCAGGCCTCACCAAAGAGGCCCGCGTGGTGGTTGAGAAGCCGTTCGGCCGCGATCTTGCGTCCGCACGCACGCTCAACGGCATCTTGTTGAACGCGTTCCCCGAAGAGCGCATTTTTCGCATCGATCACTTCTTGGGCAAAGAGGCGGTGCAGAACATTCTGTATTTCCGCTTCGCGAATTCATTCCTTGAGCCGTTGTGGAACCGGCACTACATCGAGAACGTGCAGATCACGATGGCTGAAAACTTCGGCGTCAAAGGCCGCGGGAAGTTCTACGAAGAAACAGGCGTCATCCGTGATGTGATCCAAAACCACTTGTTGCAAATCGTCAGTTACTTGGCGATGGAAGCGCCATCGAGCACGTATGCGGAAGCCATCCGCGATGAGCAAGCGAAGGTCTTGCGCAACATCAGGCCGATGAGCACCGACAACATGATCCGGGGCCAGTTTAACGGCTACCGCGATGAACCTAACGTCTCACCAACATCGTATATGGCCACGTACGCGGCGTTGCGCTTACACGTCGATTCGTGGCGATGGGAGGGTGTGCCCTTCTATGTCCGGGCTGGCAAGGCGTTGGCGAAAACCGTCACGGAGGTCACGGTGGAACTACGCCGTCCGCCCCCCGTGGTGTTCGCTGAACCGCCGCCGCAAAACGGCAACTGTGTGCGCTTCCGTTTGAACCCAGAGGTGCAGATCACCATCAATGCGCGCGCCAAGAGCCCGGGCGAGGGCATGACGGGCCGCCCTGTGGATCTCAGCGTTATGGAAGAGCCAGCGCAAGGCGAAGCGGGGCGCATGGGTGCTTATGAACGGTTGCTGGGCGACGCGATGTTGGGTGACGCCACACTGTTCGCACGGCAGGACGTTGTGGAGGCGGCGTGGGCGATCGTGGACCCCGTCATTCACGGACCCAGCCCCATGTACAGCTACGAACCAGGCACGTGGGGCCCCAAGGAGGCTGACACGCTTGTTGAAAACGTGGGCGGCTGGAATACGCCAGAGTGACTGAGATCTTCGCCACAGCTTAGGCGCCGGCATTGCGGTGCAAGATCCGCAAGGCATGCCTGATGATGTAGTGTCGCGCGCATGCCTTCGCTGACGCGCATTTTGCTGACCTCCTTGGTGTTGCTGCTTGCCGCTCCCGTACGAGCGGCCGAAGGCCTGCAGGTCAGCGGGCTCACGTGTGAGCATCGCACCAACCCGTTGGGCATCGACGCCGTCAAACCGCGCTTGTCTTGGAAGCTGCAGAGCCACGGCAAAGGCGTGCACCAAACCGCCTACCAAGTCACAGCTTGGGACGACAAAGCGCAGCTGTGGGACACGGGAAAGGTGCCGGCCAGCGACTCAGTGCTGGTGCCATACGCCGGCAAGCCTTTGCGCAGCATGCAGCCCGTGCAATGGAAGGTGCGCGTGTGGGACAATCGCGGCGCCACCGCCGAAAGCGCGGTTGCGACCTTCGAGATGGGTCTTCTGAAAGCCAGCGATTGGCAGGGCCAGTGGGTGTCTGCCGCGCGCACGGAAAGCAGCATCGTCAAGGTTGTGCGATCCGACCTCAATTGGATCTGGTATCCCGAGGGTAACCCATCGGTAAGCGCGCCTGGGGCCACGCGTTGGTTCCGCACAACCTTCACAGTGCCACCAGGGGAAATCAGCCGCGGCTTCTTGGGCGCCGCTGCCGACGGCAAGGGCACCGTTTCGATCAATGGCAAAACGGTGGGAACCATCCCCGGCATCGCGCAACTTGTGCCTTTTGATGTCACCGCGCTTTTGCAGCCAGGGCAAAACACAATCGAAAGCCAAGTGTCAAACGGCAGCGACGCGGGCGGCTTGATTGCGCAGTTGCAGGTACACATGAAGGGCAAGCGTCCCGTGGTGGTTTCCACCAATGCTTCATGGCAGGCCAGCAAAGAAGGCACCACGTGGGTGCCTGCCATGAACGCAGCGCCGGTGGGCAAAGGCCTGTACTGGAACAACCTGAAAGCAGACGTGCTGAACCTCACGCCGCCGGGCCCCGCTGTGCAACTTCGGTTGCCCTTCTCGCTGCAGAAGCCCATCAAGTCGGCACGCCTTTATGTCACCGCCTTGGGGATCTATGAGGCGGAGCTCAACGGCAAGAGGGTGGGCACCGATCTGCTCACGCCCGGCTGGACCGATTACAACAAGCGCGTGCAATACCAAACGTACGACGTAACCTCGCTGTTGGTGCCGGGGGCAAACGCGATAGGCGCCTACCTTGCCGATGGTTGGTACGCGGGCAAGATCGGTTTTAGTGGCCGCAGCATCTACGGCCTTTCACCGAAGTTTCTTGCCAATTTGGTGGTGAACTACAGCGACGGCAAGCGTGAGGTCATCGCCACAGGTCCCACGTGGAAAACAGCCAGGGGAGCGATTGAGCAAGCCGATCTGCAAAACGGTGAAACGTTCGACGCGCGCAAAGCAACCCGTGGGTTCTCTACAGCGAGCTATGACGATGTGGCGTGGCAGCCCGTGCTGGCAGAGGCACGCAACACGAGCCCGGCGGCTTTGGTTGCTGATCGGGCCTTGCCCGTGCGGGCGTTTGAAACACGCGAGGGAACGATCACGTCCCCACGCCCTGGTGTGTTCATCTACGACTTTGGCCAGAACATGCCGGGGGTGGCGCGGCTGCACGCCAAGGCGCCGGCCGGCACCCAAGTGACGCTGCGTTTTGGCGAGATGCTCAACAGCGATGGCACGCTCTACACCGAGAACCTGCGCACGGCCGAAGCCACCGATCGCTACACGTTCGCCGGCGCAAACCAAGCTGAGACGTGGCAGCCACGCTTCACCGTGCATGGCTTTCGCTATGCCGAGCTGACCGGCTGGCCAGCGGCTTTGGAAAAGCCCACCAAAGCCACGTTGACCGCTGTGGTGGTGCATTCGGACATTCCCCGCACCGGCACGTTCACATCATCAAGCAAGATGATCAACCAATTGGTATCCAACATCGATTGGGGTCAACGCGGCAACTTCTTAAGCGTGCCCACTGATTGCCCGCAACGCGATGAACGTTTGGGCTGGATGGGAGACGCCCAGATCTTCGTGCGCACGGCCGCGCGCAACCGCGATGTGGCAGGTTTCTTCAGCAAATGGCTCACGGACGTGGTGGATGCACAAAGCCCCGAAGGTGCCTTCTCTGATGTGGCGCCACGCGCCCCGGGCACGAGTGAATCCACCCCCGCGTGGGGTGACGCCGGTGTGATCGTTCCGTGGGTGTTGTGGCAGGAGTACGGCGACCGCGACCTGTTGGCGCGGCAATACCCAAGCATGGTGAAGTGGGTGCAGTTCGTGCAACGCAAGAATCCGGGCTTGCTGTGGACCAAGAGCCAAGGGAACGCTTACGGCGATTGGTTGTCCATCAATGCCGACACAGACAAGGAAGTGTTGGCCACGGCGTTCTTCGCGCAAAGCGCGCAGCTGGTGTCGCAGGCAGCGGCAGCGTTGGGCAAGCCAGCTGACGCGCGCAAATACGCCGCCCTTGCAGAGAGCATCCGTGCGGCGTTCACAAAGGCTTATGTGGATGCCGACGGCAAAATCAAAGGCGACACGCAAACCGCTTACGTGCTTGCGCTGCGCTTCGATATGTTGCCCGCTGCTTTGCGGGTCAAAGCCACAGCGCACTTGGTGAACAACATCAAAGCCCACGGCAATCACCTCACCACGGGCTTCTTGGGCGTGGGGCATCTGTTGCCGGCGCTCACGCGCTTTGGCCAACTGGGCACGGCCTATACATTGCTCAACAACGACACGTTCCCTTCTTGGGGGTACAGCATCAAGCATGGCGCCACCACGATCTGGGAGCGGTGGGACGGGTGGACCAAAGAGAAGGGCTTCCAAACGCCCAGTATGAACAGCTTCAACCACTACTCGCTGGGATCCGTTGGCGAGTGGCTCTACGACACGGTTGCGGGCGTCTCTCCTGCTTTGCCGGGCTATAAACAGATCCGCATTGCACCTAACCCCGGCGGCGGGCTGACGTCTGCCGCGGCTGAAGAGCAAACGCCTTACGGCCGGGTCAAGAGCCAGTGGACGGTCAAAGGCGGGCAACTGCGCTTGTCTGTGGAGGTGCCGGTCAACACCACGGCGTTGGTCGTACTGCCCGGGGCCGCGGTCGCGGCGCCGCCCGAGGCCGCCTCGTTCGCGGCCGAGCCCAACGCCTTCACTGTGGGTTCGGGCACCTACGAGTTCATTTCCGCCGCCCCCTCTCCGTCGTAACAATTCGACAAAATCGATTTATATCATCGCAATTATCTCATTGTCGCCTTAGTGTGAGGGCCCCACAGTCTTGCCCCTTATGTCACAAACCGCCGCTGAGAAGCAGCCCTTGGTCGCAATTTGGATGGGTAGCCAAAGCGACTGGGCGACCTTGCGGTTGGCCGCAGAAACATTAACCGCGCTGGGAATTGCACACGAAGAAAAGGTGGTCTCGGCCCATCGAACCCCGGATCGTTTGTTTGCCGAAGCCGAAGGCGCCGAAGCGCGCGGCATCTCTGTCATCATCGCGGGCGCGGGAGGGGCAGCGCACCTGCCAGGCATGTTGGCCGCCAAGACGCACCTGCCGATCTTGGGTGTGCCCATCATGTCTGAAGCGTTGCGAGGCCTCGATTCGTTGCTCTCGATCGTGCAGATGCCCAAAGGCATTCCGGTGGGCACCTTGGCCATCGGCACAAGTGGCGCCGTCAACGCCGCCCTGCTGGCCGCCGCGATTCTTTCTTTAAGTCACCCGCGTATCCGCGAAGCGCTGATCGCTTATCGTGCCGCGCAGACGGACAAAGTGGTTCCCGAGGTTGTGCAATGATGTGTTTGCCGGGCTCCGTCCTCGCCGTGTTGGGCGACGGCCAGCTCGGCAGAATGCTTGCCATCGAAGCGCGCCGGATGGGCTTGGTGGTCTGGGCCGTGGGTTCGGACGCCACCGGCCCCGCGGCGCAATTGGTGGATCGTCACATCCGCTTGCCGCTCACTGCCAGCGCCGAAATCGCCGAGGCCTTGATCGGTGCCGCCGTCGCGACCTTCGAAACCGAGCACGTGCCGCTTGCCACCTTGGAGGCCGTCGCTGCAAAGACGCCGATCTTGCCCGGGGTTACCTTCTTGGCGAAGGTTCAGGATCGCCTGGCGCAAAAGCAGTTCTTGCAAGGCCTGGGTTTGCCCGTGGCGCCCTTTGCCGCCGTAAACACACAAGACGATTTCGCAGCAGCAGCGCGCGAGCTTGGCTTTCCGTTCATTGTTAAGACCCGGCGTGGCGGCTACGACGGCAAAGGGCAGTTTAAGTTTCACAACGCAGCGGAGCTGACGGCTTCCGAAGGCCCTTTTGCCCAGTGGATCGCGCTTGGCCAGCCACCCAGCGTGGCCGAAGGCTTTGTGCATTTTGAACGCGAGCTTTCCGTGATCCTCGCGCGCGATAAACTGGGCAGCACCCAGATCTATCCGTTGGCCCAGAACGTTCACCATAACCATGTGTTGCGGACCACGCGCGTGGCGCCGTCGCTGCCTAACGGCGTGGCCGCGCAGGCGGAACGATTGGCCCGAGCCGTCGCCGAGGCCAGCGATTACGTGGGCGTTTTGGCGGTGGAGTTGTTCATGGCCGAAACGGGCACGCTCATCATCAATGAGCTGGCGCCGCGTGTTCACAACAGCGGGCACTTCACTTTGGGTGGGGCCGTGACGTCCCAGTTTGAACAGCACGTGCGCGCGGTGTGCGGCATGCCTTTGGGCATCACAGGCGATCCGGAGCCCGTAGCGATGGCCAATCTCTTGGGCGATTTGTGGCAAAACGGCGCGCCTGATTTCGCCGCCCTCTTGCGGCGTCCCAACGTGCAGCTGCATCTTTATGGCAAAGCGGCCGCGCTTCCAGGGCGCAAGATGGGGCACCTGTTGGTGCGTGGGCGAGACGCCGCAGACGCGCATGAACAAGCCGAAGCGTGCCTCGTTGCGCTGGAGCGGCACGCGTCGCAACGCGGCCGCGGTTAGTTGACATCAACTGCCCTTGAAAAACTCGTGGCGTGCGGCCTCTGAAACCGCGACCACCGCGGGGTGGCGAAGGCGCCGTTCGGCCGAGATCGCAAAGAAGCGCTCTTTGATTTCGGGAGCCGCGCCAATGGGTCGAACGTTGTACTGCCGGCAGATTTCCTCTGACACAATGCTGGGCGCGGCAAACAGCCCCATACCCGCCTGCCCAAACGTTTTGAGCAGACCGCTGTCGTCGAACTCGGCGACCACATTCGGTTGCACGCCCTGCCGCTCGAACCAGGCGTCCAAGCTGCGCCGTAACGTGGTGCCAGGGGAAGGCATCAAAAACGCCGCCCCCGCCATGCAGCGGGGAAATTTCTTCTTCATGGCCGCGGCCTGTTCCTGCGGCGCAAAGAACGATACATCGCATTCGCCCAGGAGGTGATTGAACACGCGCACGTTGATCATCGGATTGGCCGGTGCGTCTGACAGCACGATATCAAGTTCATGCGCGGCCAAGCGCGTAAGCAGGCGGTCGGCTCGGTCCTCTTCGCACTTCACCACCACCTTTTCCTGCAGGCGAAACGCCGGCTCCAAAAGATGAAACGCCACCAGCTTCGGCAAAACGTCGGCAACGCCCACGTTGAATTGCAGCGGACGCCCGGTGGCCTCGCCGCGCATGGCGGTTTGCATCTCTGCGCCCAACGAAAAAATTTCGTCTGCATAGCGAAACGCAACCTGACCCGCTTCCGTAAGTGAAAGCCCCCGCCCCTGCCGGCGGAACAGCTTCACTTCCATCGATTCCTCTAAGGCGTGTATCTGGCCACTTAAGGTGGGCTGCGCCAGCCGCAGCTTCTTCGAAGCCGCCGACACGCTGCCCTCCTTCGCAACCGCCCAGAAGTACAAGAGGTGGTGGTAGTTAAGCCATTGCACGCCCCAAGGTTAGCAGCGCCGGTTTGTCACGTCGCGCACCGGTAACGCTTATGCCTTATCCAAGCGCGATGGGACCGCGGCAGTAGTCGGGCTCCCCGATCTTATCCATCGGCATTCCCAGGGCATGGGCGATGCCTGTTAACAAGTCGTTGTGAAAACGCGCCATGCGCAGGTAACGCCCCGTCTTGACATTGGTTGCACCACCGCCCGCGAGCAGATACGGCATACGTGCATGCTGGTGGCCAAAGCCGTTGAGGTCGGTGCCCCAAAACACGATGGTGTTATCAAGCATGGTGCCGTTGCCTTCGGGCACGCTATCGAGTTCGGACAGCAAATACGCGAACTGCTCCGCATACCATGTGCTGGCTTTGATAAAGAGCTCGCCGGCCATGGGGGCTAAGAAATCGCTCTTCTGGCCGCCGGTGCCGCCAAACCCGTGCGTCAAGGAATGGTGGTGAATGGTTTGACCGGGCAGCAGCCACGAGAAGTTTGTGTCGCTGATTGATTGCGACCACTGCAACACCGCCACGCGGGACACCCCGCAGCGCGCTGCCGCCACAATGTTGTCGATCTGTAAACGGCCCACCATGCCGTGCAGGCTGTTGTCCATGAACGCCACGTTCATGGATGTCTTTGGCAAAGTGCAGCCCACCACGCTGTTCGTGGTGGACTCGATCGGCTTATTCAGCTGTTCCGCGCGCTTGGCCAGGTATTCCACGTGCTCATCTAGGCGCGCGCGCTCGGGGCCGCCCAGCTGGCCACGCAAGCGAGACAAATCGCTCATCAGAAAGTCGACGGACGCTTTGCCGAACGTGCCTTTGGCTGCAGGTGCGGCCGGGGTTGTTGAACCGTTGGTGGGCTTCACATCCGAGAACAGCATGCGGTAAAGCTCCGCTGGATCTTGGATAGGCGTGTTTGGCTTGTCGCGGCCGAGATACGAATAGCGCGACCAAGTGTTATGGCGTGTCACCTGAACGCCGGCATAGATCGATTTTGTCGCAAACTTTGCGGCCAGCATTTGATCCAGCGACTGCGCGCTTGACCAACCGGGAGAGATCGCACCGCCTCCCGAATTGCCGGGCAACAAGTTCGCGCCGGTCAATAGCTTGCCAGTGCCCTGCTGGTGCTCGTCACCTGGCTTGGTGCCATCGTAGCGCACACCCAAGCCGTCAATGAAAAGCAGCTTCTTTTGAAACTTCTCCACGGGCTTCAAAACGCGGCCGAGCGTGAACGTGTCGGGTGCCGTCACGTTCTTTGGCCACCATTCCTCAGGGGGGTGCCCCGAAGGCGTGATGAACGCGATGAAACGCGGTGTGTTCACGCCCGCCGTGTCAGCCAGCGTTTTTCTCGCCAATGAGGTCAATAAAGTTGTGCCACCTGCGGCGGCCAAGGTCTTCGCAAACGTACGACGTGTGATGAACTTCATCTTGGTTGCCTCGGTTAGTTTGCGGCGGCCGAACGGAAACGGAACAGGGGTGACGTGACGATCGCTTCCACCAAGCGATCAAGTCGCCCGCCCGCCTTATCAACCTCGTAAGCGATGGCGCGCACGCCGCAACTTGCAGAATCTGTTTGGCTCACACCCGCGAAGAAGCGCACCTGCTGTTGCACGGCGCAGTTCTTGAACAAGTCCGTGTTTGTCACCTGCTCTGCAAAGTCGTTGACGTCGCTGAAGTTGATCGTGACGTTGTCGTCGATCTGCAGCGATCCGGCGGTGTCGATGTCTTTACCGTTGTCTTGCGTGCGGTAACGGCCGACGCCATCAAAGCGCTCAAACACCAAGCCGGGCGGATCAATCGTGGCGTGGCAGCTGGCACACCGGTCTTCATGCCGGTGCAGCTGCAAACGTTCGCGGGCTGTGAGGCCTGGTTGGCGCGCCGCCATATTCAACTCGCTGGCGCCCGCAGGCGGAGGGGGTATCGTGCGGCACAACAACCGCTCGTTCACGAACAGGCCACGCTTCACAGCGTGTGCCGCACCATCGACGGCGTGCGAAGCCAAGAAGCCAGGCATCGTCAACAGCCCTTTGCGGGGAAGCGCACCCAAATCTAAGGTGCCAAAGTCGCTGCCCGCGACGTTGCCGCCGTATATTTTCGCCAGGTTCGCGTCCGCAAATGTCGTTGTGGACAGCATCAGATCCGACAACGTCGCGCCGTCCTTTTCAAGCACATGCGTGACGTAAAGTTCAATCTCTTTGTTGAACCGCGGCACCCACGCGTTTTGCCAGTCGGCGAAGGCTGGCTCGGAAAGCTGTTGGCTTTTCAGCGGCCCGTAATCCATCCATTGCGCGACGAAGCTGGCGAAGGTGGCCTGGCCTTCTGGGGTTTGCAACAATCGTCGCGTCTGTTCTCGAATTGTGTCTGGGCTGCTGAGCTTTCCATCGGCTGCCAACCCAGCCAGTTCGTTGTCGGGCGGGCGGTTTGTGAGCGAAAATGAAAGCGCGGACGCCATCTCGTTTGACGTGAGGGTTATGCGATCGCCCTTGGCGCCCGGGGCACCCAATTCAGTGCGGTAAAGAAACGACGGCGATTGCAGCAGCACTTCGACCACCGCTTTAACGCCGCCCGTGGCACCCGCCGCCGCTTTGCCTTCTTGCCACACCGCCATCAGTTCAGTTTGTTCATCCGGCTCCACAGGCCGCCGAAAAGCGCGTTTGGCAAACGTTTCGACGAACGACTTCGCACAAGCGTCGTCGGCTTTATCAAGCCCACACGGCAACAACGTGGCCGCATCCATGCCGGCGCGCGTGGCAAGCGTTTGGGCGGCGACGGCGTATTGTTCGGCACGCACGGACGACACGCGCAAACTGGCAGCGTCGTTCAAGAACGCGCCCAGCTGTTCATCTTGAAGGAAACTTTTCGCCGCCGACAAATCGGCTTTTGGCAACAGATCAAGTACCGCGTTGGCGTATTGCGTGTGGCTCAAGCGCCAAACGCGCGCGGGCAGAAGCTCAGCGTTCTCAACGTTGCAGCCAACAGCGGCCACCGAAGCGCCATCGCCGCCCGCTCCATCGGAGCCGCCGGCCCCGCCTTCATTGTCCGCACCGCCCCCGGTCTGGCCAGAACAGCCATGCGAAGCCACAGCCGCGGTCACGAGGCCCCATGCCATGACGCTGCGCAAACCTAGAAGCGAACACCTGCTGAACTGCTGCAATCGGAAGCCTCCCAAGCCGCCAGGGCTCGCATGTAAGCTAACCGTTACAAACCCAGACCTACAGGCGCGGACGTTTAGGTGCGAACACTGACGTTCGTCATTGCTTGCAGCGTCAATCGACGGACTAAGGGCGGTAAAGGCCGCGTTTGATGGCTTCAGACACAGCTTCGGTGCGCCGGCGCGCATCCAGCTTCACCAGCAAGTTACTGATGTAAATGCGCACGGTGCCTTCCTTGAGTTCAAGCGCCAACGCGATCTCCCGGTTCGAGAGGCCCTTGCACAAAAGCTGCAGCACCTGATCCTCCCGCGGCGTTAGCGGCGATTGCACTGACCTATCCGCCATTTTTTCGGCGACGTCAGGCGGGAAGAACTTTCCGCCTTCGGCCACGCGCGTGATGCCCGCGAGCAACACATCGCCCGGCACGTCTTTGCGCAGGTAGCCGCGCGCGCCTGAGGTCACCGCCTTATGCACGTCTTCGCCGCTATAAAGGCTGGTGAGAATGAGTATCTTCGCGCCTGGATCCTCCTGCAGGATCAGCCGGGTGGTCGCAAGGCCATCCAGTTCCGCCAACATGATGTCCATCAAAACCACGTCGGGCCTATGCGTGCGGTAAAGCGTGATCGCCTCACGGCCACTTTCGGTCTTCGCAACCACATCCATGCCCGCTTCTCCGCCGAGAAACGAGACCAATGCAAACCGCGCTAGAAAATGGTCTTCAACCACAAGCACTTTGATGGGTGACGACATTGGTGATCTCAGTTTGGCACGGAAGCGATCGACACGGCGATTTCTGTTCCCGCGCCGGGCTCACTGGTGATCTCTAACGTGCCCCCCAAACCTGCCACGCGCTCTCGCATACCGATCATGCCCAAGCCTTCGATGGCGTCCCCCTGCTGCAAGCCGTGGCCGTCGTCACGAACAAACAGGCTGAGGCCAGGCGCCGCGAACAACAGCTCCACAAAAATGTTTTCGGCTTTGCCATGGCTGATGGCATTGCTCACGGCTTCCTCCGCCACGCGCAGCAGATCGTTCTGCACACGCAAGGGCAGCGAGAAGGGTTGCCCTTTTGTTTCATAGCGCAGGTGTGCGTGACCGAACACGGCGGGCAGCTCGGCCAAGGCTTGCGGCAGGGCCCGCGACGAAGCGGGCACTTCACGGGTGTTGGCCAAGATCTGCCGCGACGCCAAGCGCGCGTGTGCGAGCAACTGCCGCGCGTTCACCAAAGCGGGCACGTCATCGGTGCCGCTGTTTTTCACCTCGCGCCGGGCGGTGTCCAAGGCCAAACCCAAAGCCGCAAACACCTGCGAAAGCGTGTCGTGCATCTCGCGGGCGATGCGGTGGCGCTCCTGCATGACAGCGCGAAATCGCGCCTTGAGTTGCCAGGATCGCAACGTCTGCAAGCCCACGAACGCGAGGGCCAAAACACCAGCGCACAGCGCGTAGAACAACCACGTTTGTCGAAAGCGAGGTTGCACACGCAACGCCACCGTGGTCACGGCGCTCGTGCCCGCGTGATCCGTGCGCTTGGTTCTCGCCTCAAACACGTAAGCGCCAGGCGGTAGGTTCGCGTAAATCACATCGCGCGCGGAACCGTCATTCACCCACGCTGTTTCATAACCATGCAACCGGTGTTGTATGTGCACGCGGTGTGGTTCCGAGAGCGTGGGGGCCGCAAACGAAAACGCCAACCGGTGTGCACCGGGTGGCACCACCACCTCCGCCGAGGCCGGCGTGGGTTCATCATCCACGAACACGCGGCCCACGCGTGCCGCAGGCGGATCCAGACGCCGTCGGTTGGCGGGCGCTTCCACCACCACCACGCCTCGCAAGGTGGCGAACCACAAACGGCCATCACTGGATCGCGCCGCGCGTGGTTGGCCGCCAAACCGAACGTCATAAGGCCGCACGCCGTCGTCCGTGCCCCAAGCGGCAATATCTTGTGGTGACGTGATTGTGGCGTTAAACGTTTGCGGGTTGATGCGGTTGAGCCCGCGTTCGGTTAGCGCCCACACATAGCCCTGCTCGTCCACGGCCACCACGCCCACGTTGTCGTCCAACATGCCATGTGCTTGCGAGACGCTGCGTGCGTTGCCATTTTGGATGCGCCATATGCCCTGGCTGCTGGCGGCCCACAGAGTGGATCCCTGCGGGAACAGCGCTCGAACACGAACGGCCTCGCCCAGTTTCGCCGCAAGCTGTACTTGCGTCACGTCACCTTGGGCTACATGCAACACGTGACCCTGCGACGTTCCCACCCAAAGGCCACCATGGTCGTCGCTGGCCAAAGCTGACACAGAGCCCTCGGTTCGCAACTCTTGCATCTCGTCGTTCGCCTGCACCAGATGAAGGGAGCCCGCGGCAGTGAAGAATGCGGCGCCTTGAGCGGTTGCAGCGAGCCCTGCCACAGTCGACTGATTCCACACCAGCGTGGCTTTGTCTGCCGTGGCATGCACCACACCCATCTCACCTGCAAACCATAAGCTGCCATCTTGCGCGGCCACCACAGAGCCCAAGCGCGCGGGATCGACCCACGCGGGCAAAGGCACGCGTGGCGCACCCTCAACGTTAACCAGATGCACGCCCGCGGGGGTTAACGCCACCACGTTGCCCTGTTTGTTCACCGCCACCGATGACACTTCTTCAGTCGACAAACCCTGCGCGAGACCCATCGTGTAGACGACCGTGGGTGCCACTTGCGTGAGCCCACCGCCCATGCTCGCGGCCCACACGTTTTGTTCGCGATCAATGGCCACAGCGGTCACGTGCGCGCTGGCCAAACCATCTTGCGTGGACAGGCGTGAAAGTTTTTTTCCGTCGAATAAGAAGAGCCCCGCCGAGGTGGGGATCCACGTGCGGCCACGCTTGTCGTGCAGAACGC
The DNA here is from genome assembly GCA_033763315.1 of Deltaproteobacteria bacterium. Classification (GTDB taxonomy): domain Bacteria; phylum Myxococcota_A; class Polyangia; order Fen-1088; family Fen-1088; genus JAGTJU01. Next base: position 138,851 of record JANRKS010000009.1, on the reverse strand, counting down.
CTGATACGACGGCAGGCAACGCGCGCCACACGTCATCGTTTGCGGGCGGCACACCTGCGGGCAGCAATGCCGCCAAGATCGCTTGCCGCCGCTGCACGGTCCAAGGAAACGCCAACCGCTGTGTAGACAGCACACGCTCCCCAACGAGGCTTAGACCTCCTTCGGTTTCGATCCATACGTGCCCACCGGGCGCAGCGGCCATCAACAGCACACGGTTGTCAGGCAGGCCTTGCGCTTGCCCCACAACGCGCTCCACGCGATCCTGCCACACCACCGCGGCGCCTTTGTCGGTGCCAACCCACAGCCGGCCGTCGTCAGCTTGCCACAGCGCCGTGACACCGGCGCCAGGCAAGCCTCGCTGTGCATTGAGATGAGCAACGATGAGACCAGCGCTGTTAAGTTTGAAGAGCCCATCGCCTTCGGTGCCCACCCACAAATCGCCGCTGGCTTCGGCTAGCAATTTCGATAGCCGCTGCCCTTTTGCAACCAGCGTGGCACTCGCAGACATCGTGGTGAAGCGTTCACCGTCAAACTCAAGCAGCCCCAAGCGCGCGGCCAACCATATCGTGCCTTGGTTCGACACGGCCAACGAAGAGATCGAACTTGCAGGCTCCCATGAACGCAACCGGTACCCCACGGGCGTGCGTGTCTCAAGCGGCGCCAAAGCCTGCGTTGGGCTTGGTCCGGCAAGGCAGACGACAAGGGCAACCAAACCAAACGACATGCGCTTGAGGTTAATCAAGATCGAGCGGCTACTTGGCCAGCAACGCTTTGGTGGCGTTTATGACGGGAGTTGAGCCAACCGTTAACGGGGCGTCGGCGGGCAGCGCGCGCAACAACCAGCGCACCGTCCACGTGCGCGTGGAGCCTGCACCAATGGGCAGAGCCGTGCCTTGGTTTTCAACTTCGATGTACTTGCGCGCGCCATCGACGAAGATCTCAAGTTCGGCTTCGTCTTTGGCCTGCGCGTCTTTTGCGACGTCGTCGAACGTCTTGAGCAGCAGCAAACGTTCATTGCGAGCCACATGTGCGATCCATCCTGTGCCATCCGCAAACGTCTTGCGCCCTTGGTTGTTGTTCGTTTGCAAAGCGGCGTCGTCGTACCAACGCCACATGCCTGCCTCCTGCAGCGGTGTGGGCACCCACGTGCCGATGGCGGCTGTGCCCCCAGCACCAAGCGCAAAGAACGTCATGCCACCAGAGGTTACGCGCGTGATCTCCCACGGCGCCCACGTGGCCGCAGCGGTGCCCGTGTTCTTCATCTCATACGTCATCACCACGGATTGCGCCGCGCGATCAATGGCGATGCGTTTGGTGACCGCGAGGTTCACGCGGCTGCTGGGCTTGCCCTCAAGGATCAAGGTGCCGGCATCGATCCGCGCGGTGTAAGCGCCGGGATCGATCTCCGCGGGCGGCGGCCAATTCCACACCGATTGGGGGCTCGGCCAAAACGTTGAGCCAAAGTTTTCAGCGTTGGCGCTCGGGCCGCTCAGCACATTCTTACCGTTGAGCGAGAACTCGGTGACACGACCACCAAGGCTTGCGTCCACGACGAAAACAAAACCATCGAAAGTGAACTTGTACGTGTTGCCCGCCGCCACGGGAACCACCGGAACGTTGGCGCCCGCGCTGCCGCCCGCGCCGCCTGTGAGGATGCCGCCTGCCCCACCACTTACGCTGCCGCCCGCACCACCAGCGACGCCGGCGACGCCACCTGAGCCGCCACTTTGGGATTGAGTGCCGCCGCTGCCGCCCGTCTCTCCTGGCGCCGCGCCGCCCGCTCCCGAAGCGCCGCCGCCTCCGTCATTGACTGAGCTTTGGGCGCAAGCCCCCAGAAGCAGCAAACACAGAAATGCGTAGCGTTTGGTTTTCATGAGCGCGAAATAATCCTGGCGCCAGGATACGCCGCCCAGGCCCGCCATGGCCACGACGGCTTCGCAAGCCGCAGCTGAAGGCACGAAAAACAAAACCCCCGGGTTGCCGGGGGTGTGTTTGTGCGAGGAGGGGGACTCGAACCCCCAAGGGCTTGCGCCCGCCAGCACCTCAAGCTGGTGCGTCTACCAGTTTCGCCATCCTCGCGAATCGAATTTTCTGCTGCCCGCCCCGTGCTTCATTGCTTGAAAATCCCGTGGGATTTCATCGCTTTGCCGCTGTGACGGCCCGGGCCGCGCCAATGGTACGCGGTCAAGGGCCGTCGTTATACTGAGGAACCAGCGGCGTGGCAAGTTCAAAGCCCGTCATTCCGGGCGCGTCAGTTGTGTAAAGCGAAAGTATCGGTTTCGTAAACCTTTGCGGCGCCGTTAAAGGCGGCGACGAGGAGCGTCGATGGGGTGTGGCGACGCAAAGGAAACGACGATGGGCTTTGGTTTTAAATACGCTGTTGAAGAGACGAGAGGCCAAGTGGTTGCGGTGAAGCACCTGCGTGAGCAGCTTGTGCGTCCCGGCGATTTGCGCAACGAAATCGGCTTCCAGAACGACATCAACATCCTTCTCGCCGCCTTGGACGACGGCGACGTGGTGTGGAATTCCGAAGCGCCCATGCTCTCACCCGACACGCAAATCGAAGATCATTTGCCACCCACGCTCACCGAGCTTGAGTGTCTCATGGAGAGCACCGCGAACGAGTTGTGGGCCGTGCCTGAACCGATGCCTTCGCCGCGCGCCGCCTAATAGATCGCCACGCCCACCGTCACGCCCAGGCCATCAGCGCCCGACCCACGGTCTGACGATTTTGACCAGCTGCCGCCCACACGGAAATCCAACGCCAAGCGTGTGGTGAGTTCGATCTCCAGCAGGCCGCCGGCGCCCCACGTTGTGCCGCTGGCCGTGCCCGCGCCATCGATCTCTGTGCTGGAACTCGCAACGCCGCCATAGCCGCCCAAGTGAAGTGGGCCAAGGCCAGGCAAGAACGCCTGCGCCTCAGCGCCGATTTGCGCGCGGAAAAAACCACGCGATTGCGAATCGGTGCCGCCCGTCAAGGCCGAGGTGGCCAAGATGCCCAGGTAGTTCGCGAAGAAGTACCCCAACTGAATGTTCGCGCCGGGCCCGCGGCTGCTGACGCCTCCATCAAGGCGTGTGCCCATCGAGCCGCCATCGAGCTTAAACGCGAAGCCCCTGCGGTTAAGCGGGTTGCGAGCCACGCGCATCAGGCCATAGCCCTCGGCGTCCGACACTTGGACCTCGGCGATGCCCTGCAGATCTTGGGGCGCCAAAGCGTCGAGGCGCTGCACCATTTCGCCGCCATCGGTCCGCTTTAAGTAAACATTGTGGCTGGGTGCCACCACCGCTTGCCCGTCGAAGCGCGCGCCTTCGGTGACCGCAGCTCCCAACGCCGCACCTGCGGCTGCCACCACGATTAATGCCGCCACCGCCTTGGCATCGCTGGTGTTGTTCGACGAAGAGCCTCGGCCGCCACCGCTGTTGCGGAAGCCACCGCCGTTGCTCGCCCCGCCACCGGTCGAGCCACCGCCAGGGCCGGCCACGCCCCCCGATCCCGTGGAAGCCGTGCGCCCCACCGGCATGCCCTCGCGTGGGTTCCGCGTCGGTCCGGCCGTATTCACCGCACGCGGTGGGGGCGGCGCGTATCCGCCCCCGCCCGAGGATCCCACGTTCACGCCCACAAAAACGCCCACGCCCACGTTCGAGTTGCTCGCGGGGGGTGGATAGCCGCCTTGATCGGGTCCGTAATAACCCGGCGGCGGTGCGGGAGGCGCTCCGTAAGCCACTTCCGGGGCCGCACGTTCACCGATCTTTTGCACCACGTGCATACCCTGCCCGCGACGCTCCGGGGGCAACTGCAATTGCCGCTGCACTTCCTCGTCAGGAATCTGGTAGCGATCCGAAAGGCAACCAGCGCTGCCCGTGGCCACCGCCAAGCCAAGACCCAAGATCTTGGCGGCGCCGCCCCACGAGCGACGAACCGAATGGCCAGGCAAACACGTTGGGACAAAAGCGGTGCGGGCGGGGGTGGGCATCGTGGGCGATCCTTTAGGTGAAGCTAGGCGTTGGACGCACGCCAGATTAAGGATATTTCACGAAAAACCAAGCAACACCAGCGCTTGGGCCGCCGAACACTGAGCATGACATTCTTGGCACCTTTGCTGGCCAGCGCTCTTGTGGCCCTACCCTGGCGCGTGGCCACTTACAATGTGGCGGCTCTTTCGGCCCGCGACAGCGAGGCACGCTTTATGAGCATCGCCGCCACAATCAAGGCCAGCGGGTTTCCTGAGGTGGTCGCGCTGCAAGAGGTTGCCGACAACGATGGCGTGGTCAACAGCGGCAACACACGCGCCGATGCTTCGCTGGCGAAGCTTCAGCAAGCGATCACTCAGGCTGCGGGCCCAACGTATAAGACAATTCAGTTCGAGCCCGTCGATAACAGCGAGGGCGGCCCCCCGGGCGCGAACATTCGCAATGTTCTGTTGCTGCACGCCAATTTGCATGTGGCCGACGTCGAACGTTTGTTCGCAAGCGATGCCGCCTTCAATGACACGCGCAAGCCGCTTCACGCGCGCGTGACGGTGCAAGACACTGCGGTGGACATCGTGGTGGTGCATCTTTCTGCCGCACCCCACGCCGAACAAAAACGCATCGAGCAGACCCAACGACTGGCCGCGTGGGTGCGCGCGCAACGGCGAGGCGAGATCATCGTCATGGGCGATTTTAACGCTGCACACGATGATTTGGTGTGGCCCACGTTGCGAAGCGCTGGGCTGCGGGATGCGGCGGCGCACGTTGTCGCCACGCACGAAAGTGGGCAAGCGTTCGATCGGATTTTCATCGGCGACGCGTTGGATGCGGTTGCACCCGGGCAAGTGATGCCGCAAACGGCCGCCTCAGACCACGCGCTCGTGTGGGTGCCACTGCAGCAGCGCGAGGCCAGCGTCAATGGCGGCTGCCAGTACGCGCCACGGCCATCCGGGTTTGGTTGGTGGCCGTTGGTGTTGTTGGTTTGTAAACGGTGGCGTCGCTCGGTTTTGCGTCGTTGTGGCAAGACCCGCACCTGTGGGAGTATCGGCACATGAAAGCGGGCAATGGCGTGCCATGGATTCTAGGTGCATTGGCTTGCGTCGCCGTCGCCTGTGAGGGCGGTGGCAGTGCGGCCCGAACCCCCGAACAGAAAGTGGCCGCAGCCCAAACCCCCGTGGAGAAGTGCAAGGCGCTCAGCGATGTGCTGTGTGCACGTGAGCATGAATGTCTGAAAACGGCACCCACAAGCCCATGCATGTTCAGCCTCACCGATGCGGGTCTGTGCGCCAGGGTGGAGATGGTTGATGCGGGCGTCTCGGCTTGCGCGAAAGACATCGGCGCTCTCAGTTGCGAATCGCTGTTCCCCGCCAGGGATCTTGATTTGCCGACCAGTTGCGGTGGCATCTTAACTTTCGCAAAAACCGCAGCCGAAAAGCAGTGTGAGGATTTGATCACCGCCACGTGTGAACGTCTTGTGGAATGCGTGAGCAAACCTGCCACCGCCGCGGAAGGCGCCGCCCTCGTGGCCGATTGTTCCGACGTGCTTATCGCCGAAGCCGAATGCTCTGAAGTGAAGGGGGTTTCGGCCAGCTACGCCGCCTGCGTTCAACAAACGAAAACGCTGGCATGTACGGCGCTGTTTCCCAACGGCGAATTGGCCGATTTGCCCGAATGCACAGGTGTGTTGTCGCCTGACGGCGGGGGCGGCAGCACCTCGCCACCGACCACGCCACCCAAAACAACGGGCGGCCTGGGCAACTAACCCACGACTAGCGCGACGCCAGGCCCAGGCGCTCGCGCAAGGCGAAGTGCTGCTCGGTTTGAGCAAAGCGCAAAAGCTCACGCAGCGGCCCGTGCTTGGTTGCGAACGCGCGCAATTCATCAGCGGTGATTTGCGCCGCGGGCTTTTCGAGCGCGGGGGCCAGCACAGCGCGCGCCGCGGTGGCTAGATCGCCACAGCACACGAGACCCGCCCTGTTACCCACGCCTTCCACAACGTCGCGCCACCGTGCGGATGAAAACGGCTCATCCGCCATTTGTGTGAACAGCTCGCCCAGGCGTTTGGCCACACGATACGGCAAGGCCTTGCGCAACCGCGCGGTGGCGTCAGCGGCGCTGTCGTTGCCGCGCCTGCGCGCGTGCCGCGGGTGAAACGCCTTGAGCACACTGCCAAACAAATGCGAAAACGCGCGCGGCGCGACCGTGGCGGCCAAGATGTTCTCTGGGCGCGTGAGCTCAAGCGTGCGGCCCAACCAAAAACGCACTTCCGCAGGGCCACCATCAGCCGCCAACAACGACGGAACCACCACCGCCGGCGGTCGCGACACAGCGATCTGCATGTGAACCACTTGTGGATCCCACGCCACAAACAAGCCTGGCTTCTGGTTGTCCAGCGCCTTGCACACCTGGCCAAACACCTTGGCGAGATCTTGTTCCGATAACGGCGAAATCTTCTCATCGGGTGAAACGCCGAGCGATTCGAGCGTGGTGCCATCGAACTCAAGGCCGCCTTCCCACATCGTGGAAAACACCTCAGCCAACGTGGCGCCCGCTTCGGGAACCAAACAGCGTTTGCGGAGCGCTTCGTCGATCACGCCGCCGTAAGGTTCATCAGGTTTAAGCGTTGGCGTGGGGTGCGCGGCCAAGAAGGCTTGATCTTCGGGCGAAGCCAAACCAAGCACATCCAAAACCTCCAACGTGCAGCGCGCCCAGTCGGTTTTTCCCTGCTGCTCGAACACATGCGCCACCAACCGCAAGGACTCGCTGCGGGTGGGGTCGGCCGCCGCCAACGCCCGATGGTTGGTCACGGTGACATCCGCATCGACGTCCGAATAAAGCTGTGACAAAGCGTCCCGCGACGCCACGTGCCCCGGATCGATCTTCAACACTTCCTCAAACGCCTGCCGCGCGCCTTCGGTGGACGTGTTCAAGCGAAGCTTGCCCAAGCGGTGCCACAACATCACACGCCGTGCACGCGCTTGCGACTTATCGGCCGGTGGCGATAACGTTGGCAAGATACGTTCGAGCCGGAACAAACAAGCCTGCGGCTCGCCGAGCTTGTCTTGCACTTCGACAAGCGACGCCAGTGCCACCTCATCGGTGGCATCGTCGTCCAAGCATGCCGCCAGAAGCTCGGCGGCCTTGGGCAATTGGTTGTGTTGAAGCAAAGTGGCGGCGGCTTCACGACGACGTTTGGCGCGCTGTTTTGGATCCGCCTCAAGGCCGATCAAGCGCGCCGCTGTCTCGGCGGCTTGGGCGACCGCACCGGCGGCGTTCTGTAAGGCCAACGCCTTATCGAACAGGCCAAGCTGTGACTGCGTGGGCGCATCGATGAGCGCCACGGCGGCTTCGTAGCTGGCCCGCGCGCCGTCCTTGTTGTTTGCCTTCGTGAACAGATCTCCCAGGTGTTCAAGCAGTGCGGCTTTCTCAGGCGCCGTGGCCGCATCCACCGCAAGCTCGCGCAAATGCGCAGCCGCCTCATCCAACTGGCCGTTTTCCATTTCCAAACTGGCGAGCAGTCGCAAAGCCCGCGGCTCTGTGGGCAGCTGCTGCAAGGCACGTTCGAGTAAACCCCGCGCCTTGTCGTTTTGCTTTAACTTGGTGCAACTTTCACCAGCCATTGCCAGGGCCTCCGCCACCTCCGAAGGGCGCGACTTCGCTTCGGGATGCGCGTCCACGTTTTCAAGGTGAGACGCAGCTTCGCGCCACTTGCGCGCCAAGAAACGATTACGCCCCAAAGCGATGCGCAAAGACAAGCGAGCTGGATCGCGTTTTTCAGCCTCTTGCAATTGGCGATAGCCGTCATCCGCCCGGCCGAGGCGTTCATAAACTTCCGCCAACCGTTCGAACAGCAACTCACCACCCTCGGTGTCGGGCTTTAGGCGCCGCAACGCTTGCAGCAAGCGGCGTTCAGCCAACTCCCACTGCTGCTCTTGGTAATGAATGTCAGCCAACGCCACCAGAGCCGGCTGGTGATCGGGCGCCAGATCGATGGCGCTTTCAAGCAGTGCCACGGCAAGCGCCACATCGCTGGCCGACTTCCACACCGAACGGGCCAGATCCGTGAGCACAAACGCGCGGTCGCGGGGTGGCACTTCGAGTTCCAAAAACGCCCGCAAGGTGGCTTGAGCGGAATCGGCCTGCGCCATTTCTTCGTACAACGACGCAAGCGCGCGCACGGCGTCCACGTTGTCGGGCGACAGCCGCAGCGCTTTGGCGAACATTGTTTGTGCGGTGCCTTTGTCTTCCAGTTGATCGCGGTACACGCGACCGGCTTCCACAAAGGCCACGGCCGCTTCCGGCACAGGGCCCAAGCTTTCGGCTTCTTGCGCGCGAGCTTCGGCGAACGCCGCAAAATCACCGTTCTTCAGGTGTACCTTCGCAAGCAGCCCCAGCGTTTCTGTGTGGCCGGGAGAAAGCTTGAGCGCCTCCTGTAGGCTCAGCTTCGCGCCCGCAGCGTCGTCTAGATCATCGAGACGCAAGCGTGCCGAATCCAAATGCAACTGCAAGACACGCCCAGGCTCAGCCTTGTTTTCCGTGAGGCGCTCCACGCGCTGAGAAAGTAGACGCAAGGCCTCATGCCCAAGGCCGGCGCGGCGCAGGTTGCGCAACAACGCGCCGGCGATCTCGTCGTCGTCAAGCATCTCGGTGCCCAAACCACGCAAATTCGCCGCCGCCGCGTCCGGATTGCGCAGGCGCTCTTCAAGCACGCGAGACCGGCGCTTGACCAAGGCCAACTTTTCAGGCCCCGTGGTTACGGCGATGCGTTGTTCAAGCACGCTGGACAATTCTTCGTAGCGGCCCAAGGCCTCGCACAACCGCTCGAGTGCGGCCAAAGCGTCAGGATCGCCTGGCCGCTCGTCGAGCATCGCTTTGAAGGTATCGGCGGCCTTCGCTGGCTGGGCCAGTTCCTTCTCATAGATGGTGGCCAGCGCCAAAGCCAAACGTTTACGTTCAGCGCTGTCTGCCTCCAGATCCAAACTTCGCTGTGTGGCTAGAGCGGCTTTCTGCCACAGGTTCACGCGCCCATACAAACGCGCGAGGTTATCCAACACCAAACGCAGCTCAGCCATGCGTGACGTGTCTTCAGGTCCCGCCGGTTCGTCATCGAACTCAGACAAGTATCGTTGCAGCGTGTCGATCGCTTCGTACGGGCGATCAAGATGGCGTTCGTAAAGCGAAGCCAGCTCCACAGCCTTGGCCCGACGCAACGACGCTTCAAGCGGCGCTTCGTGCCGGCGGCGTTCGAGCAGGGGCGCCAAAGCATCCCAACGCGATTGCGATCGGTAAATGTCTTCCAGCTGATCAAGCGCCTTACGATCAAGCGGCTCCAGATTCACGATCGCCAGGTATCGCTCCTCCGCCAGCTCGCGCTGCCCCAGGCGTTCACGGAACGCGGCCACATCGTGGTGGATCGATACAGCGTCGTCCGCGGGCATCGACGAATCGATGGCGCCCAGGTAGATGCGGCAAAGTTCGTCCCACGCTTTGCGCTCCTCGGCCAGGCGCTCAAGCTCTTGCCGCACCTGCGCGTCGAATGGATCAAGCGCGAATGCACGCGCCAGAGCTTCGAAGGCCTTGGGAAGATCCTGCGCGCCCTTTTCCCAGATCTCTGCGATTTTCAGCAGATTCCGCCGACGGGTGGCATTGTCGAGCGCGGGCAAAACCGAGTACGCGTTCGCCAACTCGGCCCAAGCGGATTCAAAGGCTTGGCGGCCCAACATCGACGGGGCCCCCGGGGTGGGTGGCGGCGCCATGGGTTTCGGTGGCGGCGGTGGCGGCGCTGTCTTTAGATCTGCAGGATCGCGCACTTCTTCAGCGTCGTCCAACGTCAACGTGTCGGTGACGTCTTCAACTATGGCGTCGGCAAAGGCGCCTGAAGTGGATGCATCACTGAGCACAAGGTGCATCGTGGCGTCAGGGTTGCTTTGGCGCCCCACCGCTTCCACCACAAGCTCAGGAACAAGGTTCGCGGCCCGCCTTGCATCAGCGTCGAAAAAGCCGATCAAACCAGCCAAACGCCACAGGTGCCCCACGATCTCTTGATCGTCGGGGGCCAAACGGAAAGCGTTCAAGTACGCACGGAAGGCACGCACCCGATCTTTGACCCGCTCTTCAACGATCGCGGCCGCTTGTTTGGCGAGATCTACCTTGTGCTCGGGATCAACCGCGCGGGCAAATAGCTGCCCATAGACCTTCAGCGCGTCTTCCCAACGCCCCGTACGTTGCGACAGCCGCATGATCTCTTCACGCGCCTTCGCGTCAGACGGATCCAAGCCAAAACGACGCAGCCATTCGTCCATCGCGGCGGAAGGATCGCCCAGTCGCTCCTCGAACACGGAGGCGCGACGGAACAATAGATCGGCGCGCGCTGCCAGCGAGGGACGCCCCCGCGCCACGCGCATGTAAACGTCAAGCAGAGCTTGCCAATGCTTCTCGGCCGCAGCCAATCGTTCAAGCTCAGGCAGTAAAGTCTCACCATCGGGCTCGGCCACCAAGGCGTCCCGAAGCACCGTAAACGCACGCCCGCCGGCGCCAAGCCGCGTCTCGTAAATGTTCGCGATCTTCTGGGCCACTTCCACTTGTTCGCCAGGCGTTGTGGCGCGCGCGCGTTCATTTTCATGCACGCGAATGAGATCGTCCCACAAGCTGTGGGTTTCGGCCAAAGCCTGCAAGCGGGCCCACGTCTGTTCGTCTTCGCTTTCCGCGTGGGCTTTGGCCACCCACGCAAACGCTTTGCGCGGCGCCGACAAGCTGCTCTCTAGCGCGTCGGCGATGGTGAACATCAACTGCCGCCGCTCGTGTGGCGAATCGGTAAGCGTTAGCAGTTTCTCATTTGTGGCCACCAACCGCTCAGCCTCTCCGGCCATCGCATAAAGTTCAGCCAGCGCCTGCAGCGCAGGCCTGTGAGCGGCATCCATGCCAAGCACGCGTTCGTAAGACGCAATCGCTTTGTCAGGATCGCCCAGGCGATCGCGGTGAATCACGGCGATCTCCATCGCCGTTTGCACCTTATCTTCGTGGCTTTCGTTCAGCAGCATTTGCCGCTCAGCCACAGTCACAACCTTTTGCCAATCCTCTTGCGCTTCGGCCAAGCGGCGCAAGTGCGCAAACGCCGTGACGTTGTGTGGATCCAGGCCGTCGACAACCTGCTCAAGCACTTCGATCGCTTCAGAGGGCCGCGCAAGACGCACTTCGAGCACGTGCGCACGCTCAAGGCTTAAGGCCACAGCCGCTGCGGGATCGCCAAGCACAGCCACTTGCCTGCCCAACGCGTCGGCCAAGCGGGAGAAGTCGCCACGCTCGCGGTAAAGGTCACACGAGGCTCGCAGCGCTTCAGGATCCTCAGGCACCAACGCCAGGAGGCGTTCCCACGCAAGCAACGCACGTTCGTCGTCTGCCAGGTGTTCTGTGCACACCTCGGCCAACCGACGCAAGGCCGCCACCTGTGTGCCAGGATCGTCAGCGGCCTGGGCAATTTGCAGCTCAAGAATGCGGGCCAGATCTGCGGCGCGCTCAAGCTCTGTGTAGATCTTCGCCAAAGCAAACAAGGAGGCGGGATCGTAAGGCGATAACTCAAGCACCTGCTCCCACAGCGGTGCGGCGGCGAGACTGCTCAAGGTCGTCTTGCGTGATGCGCGCCGCGCGCGCGATCAACACAGGCTTGTCGGTTCTTGAAACCGTCGCAGCGTGATCAACCAGCACTTGCGCGAGCCGCGGCAGATCCCCTGCGGCTTCCAAATTGTCTTCTAAGCGGAAGTAAGCGTCGCGGTCGCCCGGCACCAACGCCAGGATCTGCTCGGCTGCCCACGTTGCATCTTGTGGGCGCCCCAGCTGTTCTGAATAGAGGCCCGCCAAACGCCGCAGCAAGGTCACCTGTTCGGCTGGTGGCACGACGGGCACATGCGACCGAAGCAATTCCGCCAGCGACAGCCAATTTTGTTCGGCCTCGAACACATCCACGACCGCGCGGAACGCGGCAGCGTCTGCAGGATCCAACGACAAGATCAGACGGTACGTTTCAACCGCTTTTTCGTTGGCGGCCAACTTGTCTTGGTAATGCCGAGCCAAACGCCGCAAAACTTCGATGCGTTTGCCCGTGTCGGGTGCCGCTTGCGCTTCGCGCGCCAGCAGGTCGGCCATGCCTTCCCACCGCTTTTCCTTGAGCAACAGGCGCTTTTGCGTCTCGCGTGCCTGGTCAACGTTGAATCCCAGATCTTCAAGTTTGCGCCAAGCGCCGATCGCGCGATCCACATCCGCCAAGTTGCGTTCGGCCACAGCCGCCACTTCTTGCAGCCATTGCGAAATCTTCGGCTCATGCGCGGTTGAAGGCCCCGCCGCCGCCGCGCTGTCAGCGGCGAACTCAAGCAGATCCACCAAGGCGTGAAAATCGCCGCGTTTACGGAAATGGTCGCCATACGCTTTGAGCGCGTCTTCATCCGTGGGATCCAGCTGCAAAATGGCGTGCAAATACACAGCCGCCTGATCGGCATCACCCAAACGATCGCGATAAAGCGACGCCAGCTCGCGCAGCAAGGGCAAGCGCGCGTCGATCTCGGAAATGACGGCCAGTTGACGCTCACGCAGCTCGGCCAGTTTCGCAAAGTTCTGGCGCTCGCTGTAAAGCTTGGCCAGCTGCTGATTCGATGCGCTTGCCGGTGGCTCCAACGCCGCCAGCTCTTCGTACACGCGCAAGATTTCACCGTCATCTTTGAGATGCTCTTGCGCGAGCTTGGCCCGCTTTTGCACCCACACGACCTTGGCCGCCCGGTCGGGCGCTTCAGTGGTGCGTTCACGGTAATACCGATCCAGCTCCTTGAAGCGGCCCGCGAACAACAGGATCTTCTCAAGCGCGTCGCTTGATTCAGGGTGTCCTGGCACCGCTGTCAGCGCCCGGCGCAGCAGACCGATGGCGCCCTCCACGTCGCCGCCTTCATGACGCCGCCGCGCCAATTGCTGGTAAAGCGCAGCAGCCCGCGCTTTGCCGTTTGGCTCTTGCCAAGCCGGCTGCGAGAGAATCCAAGCTTGCAGTTCAAGCGCGCGATCGTCGCCTGCACGCAATCGGATCGATTCGGCCACGCGTATGGCGGCGTTCGGTAGATCGTTGGCCTTCTCCGCCAGCAGCTTTGCGCACGCCAAGAGCAGATCGGCTTTGCGTTTGTCGTCCGCCGTGGCTGAGACTTCAAGATCATACATACGCATGACCTGCGACCAATTGCCAAGCGCGCGGTGGATCTTGCGAGCCGACACAACCGTGCGTAGCGCCTCCGGCGTGATCTCTGCACGCTGCCCCTGCGGCGTTTGCTCAAGCGGCTGAATGTAACGATGATCAAGTTGTCCAAGCTCGGCGTTGAGCGCCGCTCGCCGATCCGGCTGGCCCGATTCCACCACCTGCCCCGCCGTCACCTCCAACATCGTGAGGTAATCGCTCATCCGCTCTTGCTCGCGGTAAAGCGCGCGCAGCCGGTCGGAGGCCTTGGGATGACCAGGTAACCGTTGCAACGCGTATTGCAGCACGGTCTCCGCATTCGCGGCGTCAGCCAATTGGTCAATGCGAAGCTCGGCCGCCTGGTGGTACAGGTCGGCCGCCTCTTCGTCGCTGGTGGTTGCCTGCGCCCGTGACTCGTAAAGCGTTACGAGTTTATCAAACCGCTGCTTCTCGCCGTACGCTTTGCGCAACGACAAGAAAGCTTGCTGGTGGGTCGGGTCGTCTGCAAATGCCTGCTCAAACTCACGAACCGTCGGCATATCGCTGTTTTTCCAAGCCATCTTCAGGTCAAAGAACTGAAGTGTTAGGCAGGTTATCACCGGCCTGCCGGGGAAGAAAACCCTTTAACGCAGGGGCTGCAATTTGCGCGCTTGGTGTAGGAAGCCCGGCGACATGTCGCAAGCGTCAAAACTCGAAAAGCCAGCGTCAGCGCGGGGCTTTAGACGAGAAGCCCGCAAGCGGCGCGCTTTGCCGCGAAAGCTTCGTGGCCTGCGTGGTCACCCAGTACTTCGCCAACAAATTGGTGCTCTCCCATGCCGGCAAAGTGCGAGGTGCGTTCAAGTAAGCCAGGAAATTGCGCGTGACCTCGCCAAAGTGCGCTTCGTGACCAAGCCGTAGAGGCTGGGGAACGATCACGTGAAAAGTTCCAGATTCCTCCTGCAACGAAACGCCCGCAAAGCGATCGCCCAGGGAGGCGAGGCGCGCGCGCAAAGCCTGTTGCACAGACATTGCATCCGCGGGCGACCGCGGCACCACGTACAACTCGGGCACGAACTTCTGTTGGCGGCCTTGCCTTATTTCCACGGTCGAACGCGTGCCTCGGTACACGGCGTAGTGCCAGTCGCCTCCGCCCTTTTCGGCTTCCCAACTCCACATCGACGCCATTTGCACAAACGTGCCACGCAACTTGTACGTGACTTGCGTGTTCGCAAACACATTGAGTTGGTCTTTCACCACGGCCTCGGTCAGGAACGCTGGCCAGGGACCGTCGGTGGCCGTGACGTTGCGAAACTGCGCTTGTGTCACAGGGGTGGGCCAGCGTTGTGCCTGCAGCACTTCGATGTCGCGCTTGGCGTCCAACGCTTGGTCCGGTGCCAACGTCCACTGCACAAGATCCACCAAGTGCGTGCCGGTGTCGGCCATGCCCTCGCCTTGTTGGCGGCTGTCGAAAAACCATGTGGGGCGAATGTTGGGCCGCCCGGCCACCATCTTCATGAAGTGGTGCACGTTCTCGATGTACACGCCAGGCGATGCAGCCGTGCCCGGATCGATTTGGCCGAAGACGTCAGGCGCATTGACCAATTCCTTTTGCAGGGCATTGGTTGGCTCGAAGCGTTCAGTCATGATGTCGTACGCAAGTACCCCACGCTGTTTGGCCTTGGCCAACACGCGCTCCAACTTGCCGAAGTCTTCGGGTTCGATGATCCACGGCTTATCGACCAACACGTGCATGCCGCCATCCACCGACGTTTCGATGAGCTCAATCTTGCCGGCGTTGCGGCCTGAGATAACAACGACGCTGCCGCGCTTTTCCTTGCGGAACAGCGACAGGTAATTTTCCTGTGCTCGCACATCGAGGCCCCAGGCCGTGGGTGCCTCTGCCCGCGTGTTAAAGCCAACGATTCGCTTGATGTGCTCCGTGAGATCGAAGCCCAGCGGCGCATAAACGGTGACGGTGGGGTCAACCTGCGGCAGCATCTGCTTTTGCACCAAGGCTGCATGAAAATGCCCAGGCGCCAACGTGATGAACCGCACGGGTTTGGCCTTGGCCCAGGCCGCCTCCGCCAGGCCCAAACACACAAAAGCCCCACACGCCCAAGCGCCAACGCTCCACAAACTCCGAGAAAAACCGTTTAGCTTGCTCATCGTTCCCCAACCTTAGCGGGACACGGGCGCAAGCTCCAGCGAGTTTAGTCAGCCAATCGAACGGCGTTACAGATCAGCCCAGTTGCGCCGCGAGATGATCTGCTCAAGGCTTTGGGCTTCAGGGCTGCCCGTGGGCGGCGCATAGTTGTATTCCCAGGTGACCTCGGGGGGCAACGACATCAAGATGGATTCCACACGACCGTCCGTGCGCAACCCAAACACTGTGCCTCGGTCGTATACTAAGTTGAACTCAACGTAGCGGCCGCGGCGGTGCAATTGCCACCGCCGCTCGCGATCGCCAAACGCGTCGTCTTTGTGTTTGTGCACGATCGGCAAATACGCCGGCAAGAACGCGTCACCCACCGAACGCAGGAACGCAAACGTATCTTCTGGGTTCTTCTCGAAGGCCGCCTCGGGCACGCCCGTTTCGCGGGCGGTGGCTTCGCCTCCCGCACCCAAATAATCAAAAAACACGCCGCCAATGCCGCGCGGCTCGTTTCTGTGGGCGATGAAGAAATAGCGATCGCACCAAGCTTTGAAACGATCATAGGTGCCGGCGCCGCCGCCTGCGTCGCACGCGGTCTTTAACGTGCGGTGAAAGTGTTTGGCATCTTCGGCAAACACGTAATACGGCGTGAGATCCGCACCACCGCCAAACCAGCCCACGCTGCCGCGTTCGATGCGGCGAAAATTCGCGTGCACAGTCGGCACGTAGGGGTTGCGTGGATGAATCACCAACGAAATGCCAGTGGCGCGAAACTTCAAACCGTCGCCCGGCAGCGCACCGGAAAAATCTGGTCGCAACTCGCCGTGCACGTCGGAGAAGTTGACGCCGGCTTTCTCGAACACCTTGCCACCTGTTAGGACGCGGCTGCGGCCCCCACCACCACCGTCACGCTGCCAGGTGTCTTCCCGAAAGCTTGCGCCTTCGATTTCGGCCAAAGCGTCGCATATGCGGTCCTGCAGGCCTTGAAAGTACGTAATTGCGGAATCCATCAAAGTCATTGCGTCACCTGCTCCCACCCTAGCAGCTCCCCCCGCCCCAGCGGATCAAGATCGGGAACGGTTGCCGCCGGAGATTGCGTCCAAAGCCACGTTTACACTGGCAGAGTCCGCCGCGGCTAGTGGATTCGCTGGCTTTGAGGCCCCCCCGCCCCCACCCAAGCGCGCCACGCGGGCGGACACATCGGCGTGGTTCGGATTGCGCCGCACCACCTTCTCGAAAAAATACAGCGCTTCTTTGCCGTCGCCTAAAGCTTCGAAGACGCGCCCCAACTGAAAGTAGATCTGCGTGGCTTGAGCGTCACTGATGTGCGCGCGGTTCAGCGCTTTCTTGTAATGGATGACCGCATCCGGCAGCGCATTTTTGCCCTCGTAGCACTCACCAATCATGATCAGGGCATCAATCTCGCGGTCAGGATCCTGCGACAAAACTTTGAATTCTTTGATGGCCGCGTCGAACAAGCCCATCTCTTTGTAGGCGACGCCGAGATCAGCGTGCGTGGCAGAATCGGCCGATTCACCCGTGGCCAACTCGGCGCGCGGCGCAGATGAATCGGTGTGGGGCGGGCTTTGCGGCACAGCGCCGCGGCTGCTGAGATCACGAAGACGCGCGAACCGCTCAGCCACCGCCGGGTGGCGCGGGTAACGGGTGACAAGATCATCCAGCAGGCTTTGGGCTTCATCGGCCAGGCCCTCATTGATGAAAAAGTCCACCTGTTCCAAATCAGCGGATAGAGCCGCTTCGGAGAAGCCCTCCGCCGATGTGCGTTCCACGCGATCAAATTCGTCGAACGACGGCAGCGTCATCTCAGACGTAGGAGGCGCCCAATCATCCGAAGTTTCCTCACCGGGTTCGGGCTTGTACGCCGACACCTTGTCCGTGCGTGCGTTCACCTGGCTGGCCAGATCCGACAGCGACAACAGGGCCGGCGTCACGCTGGCCGGTGCCTCGTCATCATCGTCCTCCTCGATGAATTCCGCATCCAAGGATTCGAAATCCAGCACCTCGCCAGACGTGTCCGTGGACGACATCGAGAATTCAGGCGTGTTGCCCGTCTCGGTGGTTTGGTCGCCGGCTTCGTGCTGCGGCCGTGTGGCCGCCGCCTGCTTCATGTAAACCGACGAGCGCGCGGGATCAGAAAACCGGAAGAGCTCGCCCAGCAACGCGTATTGCGTAGCAGCCTCTTGGTGGCGACCAAGCTGCACCAGCGCGTAGGCCAAACGTTCACGGGCACCTGGGTGATCGGGTGCTTGATCAAACACCCGCCGCACATGTTCAACAGCCCTATCGAACAAATTGTATTTGATGAACAGATCGGCCTCTGAAATGAGGCGTTCGGTATCCACAGCAGGCGTGGGAGACGCTGATCGCCGCGAGGCGCCCGTCATCGCTTCAGGCGACATGGTGATCGCGGGCATCGAGGTGCTGCTTTCTTTGGGCAGCAGGAACTGCGGAATGGCCATCTCGCTAAAGGTGATCGAAGCAAACGGACTTGGTTTGCCAGCTTGCCTCACAGCCGCGGGGCTGCTGGGGGCGGCGCGGGCCGCCGACGATGCCTGCGCGCGCGTCACTTCATTGCGCGCTTCATCGTCCGAAGGATCAAGCGCCGCGGCTTTTTGGAACGCAGCCAACGCTTCGGCCATGCGACCGGCATCTCGATGAATGCGGCCAATCTCTTTGGTGACTGACAGCGTTTTGGCCACCTGGCCCAGCTGTTCAAACGCTTTGGCCAACAACGCCAGCGTTTCAAGATCGCGTGGATCGGCGGCAAAACACGGCTGCAGTTTGGCCAAGGCGAAACGAGCGTTGCCCCTTTCGATGTAGCCCGCGGCCACCTCTTTGGCGAACGCAAGATCGTTCGGCGCGTGGGCCAACAAGCGTTCAGCCACACGCAAGAATTCGTCGCTGCGCCCTTGGGTGCGCAGCTGTTCGGCCGCCTGTCGAAACGACGCTATCGCTTCGTCCTTGAGGCCGGCGGATGATGCCGCCTCCGCAAGTTTGATGCGTGCCAAAACGTGATCGGGATTCAGATCCACGATCTTGCGCATGGCACCCATGGCTTCGGCCACCTTGCCCAGCTTCTGATAGACAGCCGCCGCCAACTCGTACTGTTGCATGGCGTCCGAAAGCAGGCCTAATTGGCGAAACAGATCGGCCAACTTGAAGTGAGCGTCAACGAAGCCCGGCGTGAGCTTCAGCAAATTCTTGTAGACCGCCACGGCACGCTGGAAAAACCCCTGCTCCGTGTAGATCTCCGCGGTCTTAAGATAGACATCGCGGGCGTCTTCTTTGCGCCCTCGTTTGACCTGCAGCTCGGCAATCTTGAGCCAAACGCGCGTGTCCTTCGGATCGTCTTCCGCCGCTTTTTGGTAATCGGCCAAAGCCTTGTCGAGGCTTCCTCGTTCGAGGTGCTTCTGAGCCGAAGCGAGGAATTTTTCCTTTTTACTCACGGCGGTAACGGGGGCCCCTTGGACGACGAGATTTTCTACAGTCTTACCGGGAACTTACGGCGTGTAAAGAGAAGTAGAATGATTGTCAGGAGCAGCGCCCCTTTTTCTGATCGACCGTTCGGGGGAGCGACTTGACCTAAACCGCTGTCTGCCGCACCGATTGTGTGAGATGCCACAAACCGAAGGCGGCGCAGACGCACCTGCGGGGCTAGGGCCTACATGCGCTCAAGGAAGTGTGTGTCTAAGCGGCCCGCAACGAAATCTGGGTGTGCGATGAGGCGTTTGTAGAAGTCGACGTTGGTTTTGCAGCCCTCGACCTCAAACTCGTCCAAGCAACGACGCAGACGATCGATCGCAAGCAGCCGCGTGTCACCGTGAACGATGAGCTTGGCCAACAGTGAGTCGTAGTAGGACGGCACCCGATAACCTTGGTAGATGTGGGTGTCGATGCGCACTCCCAAACCGCCCGGCATGCGCAGGCCTGTGATGAGGCCTGGCGAGGGTGCAAAGGTCACGGGATCCTCCGCGTTGATGCGCAGCTCGATCGAGTGGCCGCGTGGCTTCATATCCTTCTTCAGACGCAGCTTGGATCCCGCCGCCAGCTCGATCTGCTCTCGGACGAGATCCACGCCAAACACCTCTTCCGTCACGGTGTGTTCCACCTGGATGCGGGTGTTCATCTCCATAAAGTAAAAGCGCTTGTCTTCGTCGAGCAGGAATTCGAGTGTGCCCACCGTCTTGTAGTTCAAAGCGGCGGTGGCCTTGCGTGCCACCTTCAGCAGTTCAGCGCGGCTCTTGTCGTCCAACGCAACCGACGGCGCCTCTTCCACAAGCTTTTGGTGGCGACGCTGAATCGAACACTCGCGCTCGCCCAAGGCCATGGCGTTTTCACCGTCGCCTAAAACCTGCACCTCGATGTGGCGAGGCTTGCCCACGTACCGCTCGATGTAGACGGCGGGGTTTGAGAAACCAGCTTGGGCCTCTGAGCGCGCCGCCGCCAATTGCGACGGCAAATGCTTGCGCTCTTTGACGATCTTCATGCCGCGACCACCGCCGCCACCAACGGCCTTGATGATCACAGGCAAACCGATGCGATCCACCGCTTCTTCAGCTTCTTCGTCCGTGCGAAGCACGCCTGTACCGGGCAAAACAGGCACGCCCGCGGCGGTCATTGTGTTACGGGCCTGGACCTTGTCGCCCATCATGCGGATGACAGAAGGCTGCGGCCCAATCCACGTGAGGCCACACTTTTGCACCACATCCGCGAATTCGGCGTTCTCGGATAAGAAGCCGTAACCGGGGTGGATGGCGTCGGCGTGCGTGACTTCAGCCGCGCTGATCAACGCAGGAATCGAATTGTAACTTTGGCGCGAAGGCGGCGGGCCAATGCACACCTTTTCGTCGGCACGGCGCACGTGCATAGCCTCGGCGTCAGCGGTGGAATGCACCGCCACAGTCTTGATGCCCATCTCACGACAGGCCCGGATAACCCGAAGGGCAATTTCCCCTCGGTTCGCGATGAGAACCTTCTTGAACACGCCGTTGCCCGGTTGGGTTTAAAGCTTCGCCATGCGGAACAACGGTTGACCGTATTCCACGTGCTCGCCGTTCTTGACCAAGACCTCGATAAGCTTACCGTCGACGTCCGCTTCGATTTCGTTCATCAACTTCATCGCTTCCACGATGCAAACCACCTGGCCTTTGCGGATGGATTGCCCCACCTCAGCGAAAGGCGGGTTTTCGGGGCTGCTCGCGCGGTAGAATGTGCCGACGAAGGGGGACGTGATCATCACGCCGTCTTCAAGCTTCGGCGCTTCAGCCTTGGGGCTGGGAGATGACGCCACGGGCGGCACCAAGCTTAACGACGCGGGGGACATGGGCGCCGCCACCATACGTGCGCCTGACGCCGGCACGCGGCTGATGCAGATGCCACCATCGGGCCGCAGTTCAACCGATTCCAGGTCGTACTCATTCGCGATGCGGGCCAGATCCCGCAACAACTTCAGATCAAAGCCCCCCGTTGTGGGCGGGGTTGGCGCCACTGTGGTGCGGGCGGTGGCGGGTGAAACGGACCGCTTGGACACCGTCCCTTTGCGCTTGGTCATCGCGAGGTAGATCCTTTCTTGGAACCTTCAGAAGATTGCTTTGGCGTAGCTCGAGAACATTCAATGGCGGCTTCCAGACCCAGCCGGTAGCTCAAGGCACCGAACCCCGCTATCTGCCCCACCGCCACCGCTGCCAGCAGCGAACGATGCCTGAAGTCCTCACGCTTTGCCAGATTTGAAAGATGAACTTCTATGACAGGTAGATCGCAAGCCGCCAAGGCGTCTCGCAAGGCCACAGACGTATGCGTGAAGCCGCCGGCGTTGATCACGATGGCCGCAGCGGTGTGCCGGGCCTGCTGGACCAAATCGATGAGGGCACCCTCGTGGTTCGACTGATAGGCGTGAACCTCCACGCCAGCGGCCTGCCCCTGGGCGACCAACCCCTCGTTGATATCGTCGAGGGTAACGTGCCCATAGATGTGCGGCTCGCGGGTACCGAGTAGATTCAAATTGGGGCCGTGGAGCACAAGAATCACAGGCCGTGAAGGGCCCGAAGATGTTGCTTGCGCCGCCTTCGCTGGCGGTTTGGGAGACGTTGCTTTTGCCACGAGGCTTACAGCTCCGCCTTGATGGCCGGCGCCGAGACCCGTAACAAGTAGCGTGCCTTTGCCAGGTTACCCGCGGGTCCGAGCACACAGGCAACGAAGTATTCCTCGTTGATCACTCGAATGGCCACGCGGAGTGTTTCGGTGCTCAGGCTCACCTCGTCCAAGGCGCCCACTTCTAACAATTCAGCGGCTTTACGGATCTGCCCCAGCACGTGGGCGAACTCCATGCCCACGGTGTTTATGTCGGTGGTGGCCTGCGGCTTGGTGTAGGCATCCACGGAGATTCCGTCAAAGCCCATCAACACGCCGGCCAGGCCGCCATCGATCCCTTCCACAACCTTTTGAATTGTCTCGCGAAACATAGTCGCAGAGGCCTTCTAATCTCGCAGTTCCCCCGGTGTCAAGCGGGGCGGGACAAAGCGGTTACGGCGCGGCGGCTGAAGTGGCGGCCGGGCGGCCGGGACAATCCAGCTTATCGTCGGCCTTCTTGCAACAAAGGATTTGACCGTCCTGGGCCGGGTTGCAAGGGTTTCCTTGATACGGATTCGCGGCAAGAGCCGTGCAGGCGGGCACCCCAGGGTACTCGAAGGGAGCAAACATCGGGGAATAGCCGGTTTGCAAGCACCCTTTGCAGACGCGGACGATGTACTCAAACGGATCGGACTTCAAGGTGCCATTGCCGTGCTTGCCGATGGCGCGGATAGTGACTTTGAAGCGAACATATGTGGCGAAGTCTTTGGGCAGAGCGCCTGAATTGAACATCTTCAGCAGCGTGGCCGAGTGACAGGGCAAGAACACCTGCACCGCAGATCCCACCTCACCCGTGGGCGGGATGGAGGCACGTTCGGCGAATTTGAACTCGGTGGGGCAATCGGCGGTGGAAGGAAAGGCCACGCCTGCGGGCGGTTCGATCTTCACCTCCACGCCCGTGTATTCAATGCGGTTCACCTCAATGGTGCCCTCGGTGGCGGCCACCGGCAGATCGTTGCGGAGCAACGGGTAGAGAAAGTAAGGATACGGCTTGTCGAGATCCACATCATAGGCCCCGGTGCCTGCGATCTGCCGCGTTTCGGAAGCCTTGCTGGGCACAGCGCAAGCGCCCGATACAAGCTCCGGCACCTGGTTCTGTACGATGATGAAGGCGCCGTTGACGTCGGTCGTGCATCCCGCCAGCAACGGAACCGCGGCGGCCATCAAGGCCACAACTGATTTCATCGCTGTGTTCATGCTGTGCCTCTTCAAGGTGCCCTCATTCTGCTGTGTGCGGTTCATCGCTCATCGCTCCTTGTGCTGTCGAAAGCGTTGATAACGTCGGTGGCCACATGCTCGGGCGGCCTGCCCACGGTATCGATGCGGGCGTGTGCCCGCGCGTAAAACGGCTCGCGCTCGGCGAGCAATTTCATGGCGGCTTGTTGAGGATCGGCTTGGCCATCAAGCAATGGCCGTCCTGATCCCGATCCCACCCGGCGGATCACCTCAGCGGGATCGGCCTGCAACGCCACCACGAAACCTGCTTCCAACATCGCGCGCAGGTTGTTTTCACGACACGCGGCTCCGCCCCCCGTGGCGATGACGACATCGCGCTTTTCCAATGCCATTTGCAGGGCCGCAGATTCTTGCGCGCGAAAACCAGGCTCACCCTCTTGTTTGAAGATCTCGGCCACCGACTTTCCCGCCGCTGCTTCGATGGCGGCATCAAGATCGATAAAGGCCCGTTCCGTACGCGCGGCAACCAACCGCCCGACGGTGCTCTTTCCGGTGGCCATAAATCCTATCAACACGATGGGTTTGTCTGATGTCATTGCGCCAAGGAGCGCGATCGGTTGGCGATGCGCGGTGTGATGAAAACAAGGAATTCCGTGCGGTCGTCGTTCTCTCTGCGGCTACGGAAGAAGAAGCCAACGATGGGAATGTCCGCGAAGAAAGGCACCTTGCTATAGTTCAAGCCTGAGTTGCGTTGGTAGATACCACCAATCACCGCGGTGTCACCGTCGCGCACCAACATCACGGTCTTGGCTTCCTTCTTCAAGATGGTGGGGTCGCCACGAGCGCCCGTGTTCACGAAGTCAGGTTCGTTACGTGTCACATGCACAGTTAAGATGACGGTGCCTTCGTTGGTGACGTGAGGCTTTACTGTTAGGTTGAGCTTTGCGTCTACGAACACCGTTTGTACGCCCTGGGCGCTGACCACCGAGATCGGAATCGCCACGCCCTGCTCGATAGACGCTTGCACGTTGTCCATCGTGGAGATGCGCGGTGACGATAAGATCCGTACCTGGCCACTTTGCTCAAGCGCCGACAAGCGCAAGTTCAAATTCAAAGCGCCCGCAACGGATCCCAAAGTGAGGCCCAAAGCACCACCGCTGCCGGCGCCGACCGCCGCAGGCAAGTTCACCGCATAGTTGGGGCTTTGGCTTGCTGAACCCGCAATGCCGCTGCGTGGGTTAGGCACCAAGCCTTGCGTGCTGCCGATGGAGTCAGAAGCGCCACCGCCGATGCCGACGGAGTTCGGAAACACCAGGCCTGTGGGGTTGCCGTGCTCGGCGTCCAAGAAGGTGGTGCCGCCCCACTGCACGCCCAGGGCACGGACGAAGGTTGAACGCGCTTCGATGATGCGCGCCTCGATGACAACCTGAGATGTCTGTGTGTCTAGGTTGCGCACCAGCTCTTCCACCAAGGCCAGATTCTTGGCCACGTCTGAAACGATCAAATTGTTGGTGCGTTCGTCCACAGACACTTTGCCCCGCGCCGAAAGCAGGTCCTTGGCACGCGACTCAAGCTCTTTGGCTTCAGCATACGAGACGCCAATGAGACGCGTCTCGGTGGGCATCACCTCGGTCATTTGCTTTTGCTTGGAGATCTCCTGCTCAAGCTCTTTCTCAAGCACCTGGATAGGGGCCACGCGGATCAGATTGCCCTCGCGCACTTGGCCCAGCGTCTTGGCCCGCAAGACCACGTCCAAGGCCTGATCCCAGGGCACGTCGCGCATCTTGATGGTCACTTCACCTTTGACGTCGTCAGAGGTGACGATGTTGACGCCGCCCACCTCGGCCAACAGGCGCAAGATGTTGTGGATGTCGGCGCCCTTGAAATCAAGATCGATGCGTCGGCCAGTGAAGCGCTTCTTGGAGGCTGAAGGCCGACGCGATGACCCGGCGCCTTCTTGCGCCACCATCACAGGCAAGGCCATCGTGTGAAACGCCGCCACGCGCACGGGAGGCAGCTCGAACACATCAACGGTGGCGGCGCTGCCCGGTCGCGCCTTATCAAAATCCCAATACAGCCGGGCGCCGTCGGTGCGCACGCGGTTCGGCACCATTTCAGCCAGTTCCACCTCCACGCGAACAGAACCACGTTCGCTTGGGTCGCGGTACGAATTGATCAAGCGTACGGGGCCGAAATATTGAGTGGCGTCCATGCTGCGTTCGAGCAGCTTGGGCAAATCGGCGTGATGCAAACGCAGGGTGACACGACGGCCCGTGCTGCGTTCAATGGAGAATTCCGTTGGCTCTTCGAGATCGATGATCACCGACGAACGCGCGGGCTCGTCCACAAAGTCGATGCGGCTCACGCGGCTGGGCACACGCAAGGTGACGCTGCGAGGACGTTCCGCAGCGGCGTAAACAACGTGGTTCTCCTGAACGGGCGCGACGGCGGGGCGCACCGCGGGCGCCGCGGCCACGGCAACCACCGGCGCGGGGGCGGGTTTCGGCGCGGCCTTGAGGCGGGCCACTTCCGCTTTGGCCGAGGCCAACTCGGATTTGACGGCGTCCAACTCTTGCACCATTTTGGCGCGGCTCGCTTCAAGCGATTGCCGCTCAAGCGCGAGCGCGCTCAGTTTATCTTCTTGTGATTGACGACGTTGTTCTGCCTCTGCGTGGGCGGCGAGCGCCTTTTTCAGCGCAGCCTCAGCCGCATCCAACTTTGCCTGCTCTTCGCTTGCGCGTTTACCTTGGGCATCCTTCTTCGCCGCAGCCAAGGCTTGTTCCCGCTTTGCAAGTTCACCCTTGGTTGCCAAGAGCTCTTGTTCGGCTTGCCGCAAGCGCGCTTGTTCCCGCTCTTGCGCCGCCGCGGCCTTTGCCAACGCCAGCTGCTGATCTTTCATAGCCTTCTCAAAAGACGAGGCTTTGCTGTCGATCTTCTCGCGCTCGGCCGCATTGGCCCTGGCGGCGGCGGCAATCGTGGCCTGCTCGGCTTCCAAGGCTTTGCGTTGCTGCGCGAGGCTTTGCTTGTCTCGCTCAAGCTGCGCCATCGCTGCTTCCACGGCCGCAGCCTTGGCCGTGACGTCGTTCGCTCGTTTTGCCACGGCGGCGGCTTGTTGCTCCGCCATGGCGAGCGCCGCTTGTTGTTTTGCGAGCGCCTCACGCTCGTTCACCAATCGTTTGCGTTCGGCCTCGGAGCGCGCCACCTCTGATCGTGCAGCCTCTGCGGCCTCGCGAGCTTGTTCGGTTTGTTGCCGGGCTTGCGCCACCATACGGCTGGCTTGCTCGTCGTCTTGGCGCCCTTGTTTCTGCCGCTCCTCTGCCCGCTTCTGCTCGGCCATCGCCGCCGCGAGCAAAGCTTTGGCTTTGCGGTCAGCGTCCTGGGCGTTGGCACGCAAGCGCTCCGCCTCCGCACGCGCAGAAGCCGCTTGTTGACGGTCCTTCTCCAGCATTTGGGCGGCAGCCAGGGCCTGTGCCCTCGCGTGTTCAGCTTGCTGTTGACGGCTTTCCACCTCGCGCGTTTGTAGGGCCAGGCGTTGCATCGCCTGGACGGCGGCTTGCTCGGAGGCTTGAGCCTGTGCGCGCCGCACATCAAGTGCCGCTTGCTCTTGCGCCAGGTGTTTGGCGGCCTTGTCGGCCGCGTCCCTTTCACTGCGACGTTGTCCTTCTGTGGCGGCTTGCTTGGCGACCGCAGCCGCACGGGCGGCGTCTTCCACACCCTTGCGCGCGCGTTCGATCGCCGCGCGTTCCGTGGCCAGGGCTTCTGTCATCTTCGCGGCTTCAACCTGCGCAGCCTCGGCCTTCGCCCGTGACGCTTCCAATGCAGCCTTTTCGGCGTCCAGTCTTGCCAACGCCTCGGCGGCGGTTTGGCGCACTTGCAAAGCGGCTTGCTGCCGCACCTGTTCCGCTTGGCGACGTTCTTCGGCCACAAGACGCGCGGCTTGCGCTGCGGCCTCTTGCTTCGCAAGTTCGGCTTGCTTGCGCACCTGTTCCGCTTGGCGACGTTCTTCGGCCACAAGACGCGCGGCTTGCGCTGCGGCTTCTTGCTTTGCAAGTTCGGCTTGCTTGCGTTCATCGGCCACGCTACGCGCCGCACGCTCCGCCGCTTCTTGCCGCGCCCGTTCGGCCTGTTGCTTCTCTTCCGCCAGAGATTTTACTGTGGCCTGCGCTTGGTTCGCCGCAGCCACAGCCTTGTGGGCTTCCGCTTCGGCCTTATTCGCTCGCGCCTCGGCTTCCGCGCGCGCTTTGGCCGCGTCTGCCGCTTCTTTGCGCGCAGCCTCAAGCAGCGCCGGATCTGACGCGACGGCTGCACGAGGCGGTGCCTCCCACGGCGTGACGTCTACAACGATGTTGTTGCCTTGCGCTTGCACTTGGTAATCCGCACCTCGGCGCAGTGTAAGCGTCACGCGGGTCTTGCTTGCCTCTGTGCCTGCGCTGACATTGCCAACCGCGAAGGTGCCCGCATCGAACGGCGATTCCACGCCAGCAACGGTGGCGCCAGTGATGTCCACCACCACGCGCGATGGTCGCTCCATCTTCCAAGTTGTGAACTTTGGTTTGGCGGAAGCTCGTATGGTCAAGCGCGTACGCCCATCAGGCTGCTCTTGCACCACGATCGGCCCCGCCGCCGCTGCCTCTGCAGACGCCGGAGCCGCGGCCACGGCAGGCGCTTGCACCTGCACCAACGCGCCAGCCACTGTTAGGACGATCCACTTATGCGCGGCCATGGATCCCATGATTGCCTTCGTTCGGCTCATTGTTGAGCTGCCTCCGGATTGACGAGAATCGCTTTTTCGATCGCACGGGCTTCGCCAGTCCCGACGACCTCATTGAGCTCAAGAATTACGCGGTCGCCTAGGATCTTGGTCACCCGGGCCCCCGATTTTGAAAGGTAGTCACCACGCTTGATCACCTGCCCCATGCCTCCGGGATCTCGAAACATGGCCATAGGCCGTTCGGTGCCGGAGATCACCGCGATCAGCGAAAGCTCTTCAAGCGCAAACTTATCGAAGATGGCGGGCATCGCCCGAGACGTCGGCGCGGCCTTGGTTTCAAACAAGGAGATAAACGATCGGAAGGGATCGCGATTCACATCCGATTCAACGAAATCCTCATCGCGCAACACCTTGCGCCGCAACACCGTCATCCGCTGTTCGGGGGTGGCAGGCGCGGCAGGCGCGATGGTGCCGGTCGCCACAGCGGCAGGCTTGGCTGGCGCCTGAGCCAAGGCGCCCGTCCCCACCCCCGCAAAGGCCACACTGCCTGCAATCAAAAGCGCTTGCACATTCTTCATGGTCAGCTCCCTTTGCCTTCGCGGTAACGGAAGGTCGCCGCAATAAAGCGGGCGCGCAGTTTCACGGGCGCATCGCTTTCGGCCTCGCTCACGGTGCGCTCGGGGCTCATCGCCAACTCTTCCACGTTCACAATGCGCCGCAGCTCCGACACGCTCTTGAAGAATTTGGTGATGGCGTGGTAGCTGCCGCGCACTTCCATCTTCACAGGAATTTTGATGTAAAGCGGCTCGGGCAGCTCGTCGTCGATGTTCAGCGTCAGCACTTCGAGACCGGCCAATTCGGCCTGCTCTTGAATGCTGCTGATGAACGATGGAATTTCTTGCTCCTTGGGCAGCGCGCGCAAAATTTCGCGCTGCTTTTCTTGCAACAACGTCAGCTCGTTGCGATACGCCAAGTATTCAGTCTTGCGTTTCTCGTAAGATTCGCGTTCCTGTTTGGCGGCTTCTTGGGCTGCCTTGGCGCGGGTGATGCCCTCATCAACGTCTTGATAGAACGCCACGTAGTAGAGGCCACAAATGGCAACCGCTGCGCCAATGCAGGCGCCCACCTTGGCGGGCGTCTTCAGCTTCAGCAGCTTTGCGATAAGTTCGTTCATGTCAGTAAATCACTCCGGTACTGAGGTTGAACGTCATGTGTTTCACGTTGGTGTTGGCGCGTCCCGAAGCCACCTGCGATGTCTGCTCCAGAACAACGTTCTGAAAGAACACAGACGCCTGCAACCGTTTGAGGAACTCAGCGACGTCTTCGTTGGATTTCGCGGCGCCCGCGATCTTCACGTGGCGCTCCTGCTCTTCGAAGCTTTGCAGCCACACCCGTCGCACGTCCCACGCGGCGTTGAAGCCCGAGTTGGGATCGCGCCTGACCGTCTCTTCGTAAGTCAGACGGTCGAACGTGGGGCCCTTGCCTGCGGTCAAGATCTCAGCGATTTCGCGCAACAGGAACACGGGCCCCGTCCGGCGCTCTTCGAGTTTCTTGATCGTATCTTGCTGGCGCAAAAGCTCTTCGCGCTGCGCGCGCACTTTGTCGTAGTCGCCAAGCTCTGATTTGAACCTGTCGATCTCGGCTTGAATGACTTGGTTGTCCCGGTTGATGGCGTCCAGCTCGCCTTGAACGCTCATGTGCAGCACCACCAGACCGCCCACCACCACCAAGAGCGAGAACGCCATATAGACGAGCTGCTTTTGGCCCGCCTCGGCTTTGCGTTGTTTCTTCTGGGGGAGGAGGTTTATGCGAATCATTGCCTATCCCCCACGCGGCGCAGCCCAAGACCCACAGCGACAGTGGCCTCGGGCGCGTGCTCCTGCAAGAAGGTCATGTCGAACTTCTTCTCGTCGACGATGAAGCGGCGAAATGGATCCATCACTTCCACCGGCACTTTGGCCCGGGATTCCAGCGCCTTCTGCAACGCGGGCACCTTGCACGCGCCGCCGCACAAATAGATTTTGGTCAGCTTCAAATCGCCCGCGGTGGCCAAGAAAAAATCGAGCGAGCGCTGAAACTTGCCGGCCATGCTCTCGGCCACTTCAGTCAACACCGCTTCCACTTCTTGCGGAATCACTTCGTGCGCGCCGTCGCCCGTGGAGCCAATCTTCCACGCTTCCGCTTCATCGCGACTCACGTTCAGGCGCTTTTGAATTTCTTCTGTGAACGCGTCGCCACCCATCGTCACGTCGCGCGTAAAAGCGCTGGTCCCGCCCGCCACGATGTTGATATTTGAAAGCGCAGCGCCCACGTTCACCAGCACCACCGCTTCGTCGGCAGGCATGGAGTAAGCCACCTCGAAGGCGTTCTGCACTGAAAACGCCGCCACCTCCATCACGCTGGGCATCAGCTTCGCCTCGCGCACCACCAGTGAGTAGTCCTCCACCACTTCCTTCTTGGCGGCCACCAGCATCAAGTCCATCTGGCCCTGACCGTTGCTCTTGTTCAGGATCTCGTGATCAATGTGAACGTCGTCTTTGGAAAACGGGATGTGGTGTTCAGCCTCCCACGGGATCTGCTCTTCAAGCTCCTCGGGCGTCATCTCGGGCACCTGGATCTTCTTGATGATCACCGAGTGCCCGGAAATGGCGGTGGCCACGTCCTTTTGGCGAATGCGCAAGTTGTCGCGCAGCCGGCGAATGGCTTCCACCACCGCCGTTTGGTTCATAATGGCGCCGTCGACGATGGTTTCGGAGGGCAGAAGCTCGATGCCAAAATTGACCAGGTGGATGCCGTCGGAAGCTTCCTTTAACTGGACCATTTTGATCGAGCTCGACCCTATGTCGAGGCCTACGCAGTTACGCGCCATGCGTCAGTCCTTCCCCTTCGCGTGTGATTACGCGAGGTTGTCGCCGGTTCACGAAACAGAAACTACATGTGGTGAATTGTAAACCACAGTAAGCCGCATCGAATGCGCTGTCAAAAAAGTAGTTTGCGTTACGCCCGTCCGGGGTCATTTCTCATTCTCCTGAACGTCGTCGCTTGCCTCTGGCGCGGGAACGTCGTCAGCGCCCAGTCCGTGTTCTCGAATTTTGTAAAGCAGCGTGCGGTGGGAAACGCCAAGGCGCAAAGCGGCCTGCGTTCGGTTGCCGTTCGTGCTTTGCAGGGCTTCGCGAATGACACGCTCTTCTGCGCGTCGCAACGCGGGCCGTAGCTGCACATCAGCGGCAGGCCCGGACGCAACGGTGGCAAGGCCCGCCGGCAAGCCAGCCGCGGTGACCTCATCGCCTTCGGCCAACACCATCGCGCGCTCAAGCGCGTTCTCAAGTTCGCGAACGTTGCCGTGCCAAGGCGCATCCATCATAACCGCCATCGCAGCGTTGGAAACGCGTTGAATGCTCAAGCCCAATCGTTCGTTGAGCCGCTCAAGCAAATGTGCAACCAAAGCCGGAATGTCCTCGCGCCGTTCACGCAGCGACGGAACGCGCAATGTGATGACATTGAGCCTATAAAACAAGTCGCTGCGAAACTGCCCCGACGCCACAGCTTCAGATAGCTCGCGCGCCGACGCCGCCACCACGCGCACGTCCACCGGCACATCACGCTCATCACCGAGACGACGAACGTGGCTCTCCTGCAGCGTGCGGAGCAACTTCACCTGCAGTGGCATGGGCATGTCGGCCACCTCGTCCAAAAAGATCGTGCCGCCGTTGGCCTCTTCGAACATGCCTTTGTGATCGCGGCTTGCGTCCGTGAAGGCGCCGCGTTTGTGGCCGAACAATTCGGATTCAAGCAACGTGCCCGGGATCGCACCGCAGTTGATCGCCACGAAGGGCGCCGCATGACGCGGGGAAAGCGCGTGAAGCGCTCGCGCCACGAGCTCTTTCCCGGTGCCCGATTCCCCTTGAATCAGCACGGTGGTTCGAAACTCAGCGACCTTTTGAATGGTTCGGTAAAGGTCAGCCATGCACGGGGCGGTGCCCACCATGCCGGGCACGCCGGTCACCGCCGGCACCTGAGCCAGTTGGCGGCGCAAACGCACGTTCTCTTGCGCCAAGCGTTCGCGCTCTTCGGCTTTGCGCAGGAGCAAGATCAGTTCATCCGAATCAAACGGCTTAGAGATATAGTCGTAAGCTCCGTGCTTAAGCGCTTGGATGGCCACATCCTTGCTGCCGTAGGCGGTCATCACAACGACCGTGCAAGGCAGTCGTTGGCGGCGGATCTCGTCCACCAGTTCCATGCCGCTGCGCCCGGGCATACGCAGATCGGTGAGCACGATGTCGAACGAATCACTTTGCAACGACTGCAGCGCGCTTTGCACGTCAGCCACGCCCACTGATTCATAACCTTCTTTGCGCAGCATCAGCTGCAGCATGTGGCGAAGGTTCTCCTCGTCATCCACGATCAACACGCGACGATGCGGCGTCTGCGGGCGCACGCGGCTTGGGCTTCGTGGCGTGCCACTTGCCTTGCGCGCGTTGCCCTCTGACACGGCTAAATTCATTGTTGTTCGGCTTTCCCGTCGCATAACCGCCTCATCGTCATTCCTTTGGCGGTTTTCCTTCTCCTTCCCTCTTCGGCTGGCGCGCCGTCCCGGTTTAATGTCTTTTGGGCGTAACTTTGCTGAACTCGGCAACTTTTTCCCGCACACACGCCTTCCTGTGGCGCGCCTTACGCTCTAAGATGTGCAAGCCAGCCGTTCCTTACACTCTCCCACCACCAACCGAACGAACATGTCCTTCAAAGAAACCTGGGCCAAGCTCACCAAGACGCCCAGCCAAGGCAGCGGCGACACCAGCCCGTTTTCGATTGCGGGCACACGCGGAGGCATCGTCTGTTTGCACGGCCTAACCGGAACGCCGTTCGAGGTGCGTCCGTTAGGCGAATCGCTCGGCAAGGAAGGATACGCGGTTGTGGGTCCCGTGTTGGCCGGTCACGCACAAACGCCCGAAGCTCTCGTTAAGACGGGTTGGCAGGACTGGCTGGCGTCAGCGAATGAAGCGCTCGATCGGGTCTTGGCGACCAACAACGGGCGACCGGCAGGCGTGGTTGGCTTTTCAACGGGTGGTTTGCTGGCGTTGCGTTTGGCCAAGCAGCGGCCGCAAGATGTGGCGGCGTTCGCGGTTGTGGCCACGCCCTTACGTATGAAAGCGTCGCAGGTGCGCGGCATTCGATGGCTCAACAAGCTGCCTGATTTCATGGTGAACAGCCCCCTCGGTTATGTGCCGAAGTGGGGCGGACCCGATGTGCAGGATCCGGCGATGAAAAGCCAGAACCCCGGCCTGCCTGTGATGCCGTTGCCGGCGCTCAACCGTTTGTTGGATCTGATGCAGGTGGTGCGTGCTGATTTGCCCAGCATCAAACAGCCGGCATTGGTGGCGCACGGTCAGAAGGACGAAACGATCCCCTTGGAGGATTCGCTTGAAATCGCTGGCAGCCTTGGCAGCGAAGATGTGGAACGCCTGTGGCTTGCGCGCTCGGGTCACTTGGCCGGAATTGATCTCGAAAAACACGTGCTCGCGCAAGCTTTGGCGAAGTTCTTTGCGCGCCACCTGCCTGGCAATTGACGTACACTGCGGCGATGACGTCGCAACCGCTCATCGCCGCGATCGATCAGGGCACCACTGGCACAACCGTTCTTTTGTTGGACGGTGACGAGAACATTGTGGGACGGGGCTACCAGGAGATCCCGCAAAGTTATCCAGCCCCAGGCCAGGTGGAACACGATCCGGAAGCGATCTGGCAATCCGTTCTCGCTGCTTTGTCAGCCGCCAGAGCCAGCCTTTCACAAAATCACGTGATCGCAGCCATCGGCATCACCAACCAGCGTGAAACGGTCGTGCTGTGGGATAAGAGCACGGGCAAGCCCGTGGCGCCCGCGCTTGTGTGGCAGGATCGGCGCACCACGGGTGCCTGCGAAGAGCGCAAACAAAAGGGGCAGGAAGCCCGCATCGCCGCGCTCACGGGATTGCTGATTGACCCCTATTTTTCAGCGTCGAAGCTGCAATGGTTGCTGGACAGCGATCCAGAACTGCGCGCCCGCGCCGAAGCCGGGCAACTGGCGTTTGGCACCATCGATAGTTTCTTGGTGTACAGGCTTTCTGGTGAACACATCACAGACGCGTCGAACGCGGCGCGCACGCAATTGTTCAACATTCACACCGGCACGTGGAGCGACGAGCTGTGCGCTCTCTTCAACATTCCCAAGGTCGTACTGCCCAAAGTCACGCCATGCTTTGGAACCTTGGCGCGCACGCGCGGCGTGGCTGGCCTTGACGACGGCGTGGTCATCGCGGGCATGGCCGGCGATCAACAAGCGGCACTCTTTGGGCAAGGCTGCGTGAGCCCCGGCGACGCCAAATGCACCTTTGGCACAGGTTCGTTCTTGTTGATGAACGTCGGCGATGCGGCGGTGGTTTCACACAATCGCCTGCTCACCACGGTGGCGTGGACGACGGCCGATAGCCACACCACATATGCGCTCGAAGGCGGGGCGTTCGTTTGTGGCGCGCTGGTGCAGTGGCTTCGCGACGGTTTGCAAATCATCAAGCATGCGGCCGACATTGAGACGCTCGCGGCTTCGGTTCTCGATAGCGGCGGCGTGACGATTGTGCCTGCGTTCACAGGGTTGGGGGCACCACACTGGCGGCCGGACGCGCGTGGCATGATCAGCGGCCTTACGCGTGGCGCGGGGCAAGGCCATCTGGCGCGGGCAACGTTAGAAGCCATGGCGTTTCAAAACGTGGACATCGTGAAAGCCATGGAATCAGACGCAGGCTGCCGGCTAAACGTGCTGCGCGTGGATGGCGGGGCCACCGCGAATAACTTGTTGATGCAGATACAGGCCGATCTGTTGGGGGCACCCATCGAACGTCCGTCTATGGTTGAAACGACAGCCCTCGGCGCCGCACGTTTGGCGGCCGTGGGCGCAGGCCTTCGTCCATGGCCGGGCCTGCCCGCCGGCGCGTCTGCCACACGGGTCACGCGCTTTGAGCCCAAGATGTCCGACGCCGACCGGAATCGCGCCTACGACCGTTGGAAGAACGAGGTGAAGCGCGCCGCTTGGGTGTAAAGTCGTGGAACCACCTGTCATGAGCCGCCCAAACGAGACCATCCCTCCTCTTTACCTGCATTGCGCTGGCCTCACCCACCAAGGCATCGTTCGCACGGACAACGAAGACGCGTTTGGGATGCGCATGGATCTTGGTTTGTTCGTCGTCGCCGACGGCATGGGCGGGCGCTCTGCGGGCGATGTGGCCGCGCGGATCACCGTGGAAGAAATGGAAGCGTTCTTCACCCACCGGGTGACGCATGAGCGGGATCCATGGCCCTACCCCATGTCCAAGCAGGCCTCGTTGGGGGCCAACATTCTAAACGTGGGGCTCAAAGTGGCAAACGCGGCCATTCGTGCGGCCGCGGCGCGCGCGCCCGAGTTAAACCGCATGGCGGCCACAGCGGTGGCGTTGGCGATCGGGCAGACACAGTTAAGCGTGGCGCACGTCGGGGACGCCCGCGCCTACCGCTTGCGTGAGGGCAAATTGTCGCGCCTCACCAGAGATCATTCGGTGGTCGAAGAGATGAAAGCCGCGCGGCCCGACATCTCGGAAGCGGCATTGGCGGCGATGGCGCCGAAGAACGTGGTGACCAGAGCGCTTGGCAGCAAGGACGACGTCGAGCCCACGGTGTATCAGAAGACGTTCATGCGCCAAGACACGTACCTGTTGTGTTCAGACGGGCTGTGGGGCGAGCTGCCGGACGCCACCATTGAGGGCCTGTTGAACCAGCACCGCGATCTTGAGGAAGCGTGCCAGCACCTAATCGATGCTGCCAACGCCGCTGGCGGCAAAGACAACGTCTCCGTTATTTTGTTGCGCGTGGACTGATGCAAGCCCCGCTGCTTGGCAGGCGCCTCGTGATTTGTGCCGGGCCGGGTGGCGTGGGCAAAACCACCACCGCCGCATCATTCGCTGTGGCGGCCGCACGGTCAGGCTTACGAACCGTTGTAGCGACAATCGATCCCGCACCGCGGTTGGTGGACGCTTTGGCGCTGCCTCAGTTGGACGCCGAGCCACGCAGTTTGCCGCACGAGACGGCACAAAAGCTGGGCATCCCCGCCAATCATCTTTTTGCCGCCCGCATTGACACGGAACAAGCCTTCGCCCGCTTGGTGCAGGAGTTTGCTCAAGACGCGCAACGCAAGCAGCGAATTCTGGAGAATTCGATCTATCAGCAGATCACCACAACGCTGACCGGCGCGCAGGAGTATGCCGCGGCCTTGTATCTGCAAACGCTTTATGAAGACAAACGCTTCGATATGGTGGTGCTCGATACGCCACCTGCGGCCAACGCGCTGGAGTTCTTCGATGCCCCCAGCCGCCTCGCCGCCGCCATCGCCAGCCCATTGATCAAGTGGCTGATTCCCCAAACAGGCGGCCAGCGCCTGCTTAGCGTCGCACGCCTCGGCTCAGGCGGCGGCATGGTTTTGCGCGCGCTTTCGCGTTTGGTTGGAAGCCGGTTCCTTTCGGATTTGGGCGCGTTTTTGGCTGATTTTCAGCCTGTTTTGGAAGGCTTCTTGGCGCGCACCCAAGCGGTGCAGGCGCTGCTTCATGGCCCTGATACAGCCGTGGTTGGGGTGTGCATCGCCGAGCCACAGGCCATGGACGAAGCCATCGCTTTTTCGCGGCAACTGCAGGAGTTGGGCGTAGGTCCAAGGGCGTTTATCGTCAACCGCGTGTTGGAACCACCGCCCTTGCTGCGCGCAGCCGAGATCGCGCATGCGCTTGAAGACCTTCCGGCATTCGAGCACGCGCCGGCGTTGTTGGCTGAATCTGCGCAAGCCGTCTCTCTTGCAGCGATCACCGTTCATGCCGTGGCCACAGAACAAGCGCGACAGAAAGATCGCCTGGCCAGCACTTTCCCTGCCAGCAGCGTGACGTCCGTACCGTTGCTTGAATCGGATGGCGGCGCGCTCTATCTGCTGGATCACACCGCGGCCCGCCTACAGCAAGCCGGCCTTGTGCCACACCCCGCTTGATTCCACAGCGTATGCGTTAAGCGATAGGCGTGTCAGCGCCCGTACGCATGTCTCTGTAAAAAGGGGACCAGTGAGCCAATCTGCGTATTGAGCTCTAGACGACTAGGCCATAGTATTTTGTCACTGAGTCCTATGGACCAGATAAAATTATTGCACTCGGCCAACGCTTGGGCCGGGCGTCTCGGAGGGATTCATGCAGTTTCGAAATGCTTCTCCGCTCGGTCGGGTCTGGTGGTTGTGCGCAGCCCTGTGTGGTGGTTATGCCGCCACGGCGTGCACCGGCAGTGTGGCCGGTAACAACAACCAAGGCGAGGACGATGGCAGTGGGGGCGGTGCTGGAGGCAACGACACAGCTCCTCCGGGCGATCCGCCGGTGGCCGCCGCCTGCTCGGCGCGAACAGGTCGGCCTGCGTGGCAGATATCCACGAACACAGCGTTCGCGGCCACCAACATTGTGGCACAAGTGTTCGGCCCCGATGCCGCCAAAGACGCGCAAGTCAAATCCATGTTGGCAAACTTGCCGGTGAACCTGAAAGCCAAAGGCTTCGACACCGAGAACAAGGCCATCGCCGCCCAGTTCGTGGATGGCTATGTGGCATTGGCGGCGCGCTTGGCAACATTGGCGTCAGAACAGGCAAGCGTTCGCGGAGCCATCGAATCCTTCTTAGGAACAAGCTGCAATCAAACCACCGACCTTGAAGGCGGCTGCGGACAAGAAGTGGCACGCAAGTTCGCCGACGCCTTCGAACGCGAGCCCGTGGCGAGCGAAGACTTCGATTACTTCGTGCAAGCCTACAAGGCGAATAAGGCCAAATACCAAGCGCCCAAGGCTTACGCGGGCTTTCTTGCGTCCGTCATGTTGAGTGCGAAAAGCGCACTTCGTTACGACAACGCCGAGCTGACGATGGCAGGCACAATCGATGCCGCCACCATGGGGTCACGCTTGGCCATGACGCTGACCAGCGCCCTGCCCGACCAGGCTTTGCGCGAAAAGATCGCCGACGGCAGCATTTTGAAGGCTGAGGTGCGCAAGGACGAAGCCAAGCGGTTGCTGCGCACCGATCTGGGCCGGCAGACGCTGCGCCATTTCGCTGAGCAATGGTTGAATCTGTCGCTGCTCAAGTCACCCCCGGGTGCGCCAAGTTATGTGGCAACAAACGAAGAAAGCGCGCTTGTGGCGGCGGCGGCGCGACAAGAAGTGGGCGCGCTGTTCGAGAACGTGGTGCTCAAGGATGGGGGCACCTTGCGCGATTTCATGAGCACCGACGACGTGGTGCCAGGGCACGATTGGTTGGCGAAGCTTTACGGCGCGAGCAAATCAAACGAGGTTAAGCGGGCCGGCGCCACGGATCGCCATGGCTTGCTGACCCGCGTGGCTTTCAGCCTCCACGGTGCCTATGGTGATTATTTGCCCATCGCCCACCGGGGTTACGGCGTGAAGGTCACGATGTTGTGCGGCACGATCGGCGCCTTGCCGGATAAGGTTGACACCACGCTGCCCACAGACGCGCCTGACGTGATGTCGTCGCGCCAGTTCTTCGAGAAACTCACCGAGCGAGGCAGTTGCATCGGCTGCCACGCGGCCATGAATCCCTACGGCTATGCCATGTCAGCGTTTTCGGTGACGGGCGCGCGGCTGGCCAAGGAGCAGGTGAAAAACCGCAAGACGTTGCAAATGGTGGACGTTGATGTGCGGGAGCAAGTCAACGTGCCCGTGGATACCGTGAGCCGCTCGGTGGCCGACGCCAGCGCGTTGAGCGACGTGATCGGTGACAGCGACCAAGCCGCCGCCTGCTTCGCGCATCGGTTCGATCAATTTGCCGTGGGCGTCAAAGAGGACTTCCTTTGCTCGGACGACGAGAAGGCGCCCTCCAACACCCTGTCGCTGCAAGACACAATCTTGGATTACGTCACCAGTTCAGCCTTCAGCGCACGCTGAGGTTTACCGCCTGTCAACGGAGTTCAACATGAGCTGGAAAAACGCAATGGAACGACGGAAGTTTTTGAGTGGCTTGGGCATGTGTTCGACGCTGCCGTTTTTGGAAACGGTGCTCGGCCGCAAGGTGGCCCATGCACAGGCGGCGAACAAGCTGAAGCGGCTAATCATCGTTTCCCAATCGCACATGGCGCTTGGCTATCACCGCATCCCCGAGTTCGCCAAAGGCGCGTACGGGGGCGCCGACCCAAGCCTCTTGAAGGTTGATATGGCAAACGGCGTGCGCATCGGCGCGTTCGGCTCAACGCCAGGAAAACTCGGCGGCTTTTACGAGCAGGGCGCGCTTAAGTCCAACCCACGTTTGCAAAAAGAGATGATGGTGGTCAACGGGTTGGCGATGAACTACTCCGGGGCGCAAGGGCACATCTCGGACGGCAACGGCTCTTGGAGCGCCGGAGGCCAAAGTGGCAAGTTCAACACGCGGACGCGTTTCGCCTTGTCAGGCTCGTTGTCGGGTCCTTCGGTGACCATCGATAACATCATTGCCAAGAAGATCCACACCTCGGGCCAGCGTTCGATGTTCATGGGCAGTTCCAACTGGGGCGGTGGCGGTGCCGATACCGACGAGTCCATCGACGCCAATGGCGCAATTCAAGCGCTGTCAGGCAACACCAGCAATATCTATAACGGCCCTATTTTTGATGCTGGCAAAAAGGTCACCGCAGCCATGCAAAAGATTGGTGCCGGGGGCATGACCACGCCCGCGGTGCCATCCGATCCCCTGGCGGCGATGTCCACGAGCGACTTCGCTTCGTTGATGGGCCTGCGGTTCAGCCAACAGGAGCGCAAACGATTGCTGGGGCAGAAGAGCCTTTCCGCCAATGACAAACGCAGCCTTGAGCAATACTACGATCTGCTCAATGAAAGCCTTGCCACGGCTGAGAAGGGCGCCACCAGCGGCAGTGGCGGCAGCGCCGGCGGTATCGCAGGGGCAACGGTTTCGCCTGAGTGCAAGCCACTGGCCTCGCAGGGCGGCGACCTTGCCTCTTTCAACAAGCTCATGGGCGTGGCGTTTCTGTGCGACTTGTCTCGCATCG
This sequence comes from Deltaproteobacteria bacterium, assembly GCA_033763315.1. Classification (GTDB taxonomy): domain Bacteria; phylum Myxococcota_A; class Polyangia; order Fen-1088; family Fen-1088; genus JAGTJU01. Next base: position 99,439 of record JANRKS010000009.1, on the reverse strand, counting down.
GTTATCTGTCTGTCGGCTCCTATCAGGACCACAACACGGTTTGGCATGCGGGCGCCGATGGTGATTCATCGAAGGTGGGCACATTCAACACGCTCGCCGTTCAGGTGGCGCAGGTGGCCGAGTTTTTGACCACGTTGATCGATCCGGCCACGGGTCGTGACATGTTGGAGAACTCGATCGTTATCGGCATCACCAACTGTGCGGCGGCGTTGAACACTGATGGCCGCGACACATCACACTCGTATCATGATTTCACGTACTTCAGCGTGGGCGGCAGCGCCGCGTTGAAAAATGGCAACATGTACGATTTCATGGGCTACAACAACGGCAAGCGGCCGGCCGTCAACGGCCCGATTCCTTCGGTGAATCAATACCTGCAAACCATCGCGGCGGGCTTCGGCTTAACGGCCGCCGATTGGTCGCCCGCTGGCGGCAAGGGCTTTGGCCCCTGGATGAGCAGTGTTTGCGCGGGCCGGCCGGTCCGCTCCGACGACGCGGCCAAAACAGGGCCCATCCCCGGCTTGCTCAAGGCGTAAAAGTCGGGGCCGCAGCCGTTAGACGCTGACGGGCCGCTTGCCAGAGCGCAACGGCGCCTTGGAAGCGGCCTTAAGCCGACGCAGTCTGCGTTCAAGCGCATACATGACGGTCGCTTGCTTGGCTCGCTTGTGATCGTGGCCAAACAAGTGGCAAAGGCCGTGTATCGCCAAACGCTCAAGCTCAGTCACCAGCTTCTTTCCAGGGGCCCGCCTGCGTGCTGTTTCGATCGAGATCACGATGTCGCCCAGATGAATTCCGTCACCCGCGGGATCGGCTTCGCCAGCCAGCTCTTGCAGATGAAAGCTGAGCACGTCCGTGGCTCGATCCATGTAACGAAAATCGCGGTTCAACGCCCGGATCTCATCGTCATCGGTCAACACCAACGTGCAGGAACACTTGCGGCGGTCCAACGCGGCCAACGCCAGCCGCAAACGCTTCTTGACGGCAAGCACATCCGCGGCCGGCACAACACCGAGGGCGCGCCCTCGCACAACAGAATCAACCGGCACGTCTACAGAACCTTTTCGTAGATCTTGGTCTCAATGAACACATTGAATAGCAAGGGATCGCAACGGCCGCGGCGCACTTCGTCTTCCAAGATCGACAACGCACGCGTGACGGGAACAGCCGCCTTATAGGGGCGGTCGGAGGCGGTCAACGCGTCGAAAATGTCAGAGATGGTCAGCATGCGCGCCTCCACCGGGATCTCTTCGCCCTTGAGGCCATAAGGGTACCCCCCGCCATCGAGCGATTCGTGGTGCGCGCCGGCGATGTGTGGAATGCGTGCAAAGGCGCGCCCCCATGGGATTGTCTTTAAGAACGAAATGGTGTGGTTCACGTGGCTTTGGATCTCGCGGCGTTCAGCCTCCGTTAAACTACCGCGCGCCACCTGCAAAGCCGCCACTTCCTCGTCGCAAAGATAGTTCTGCATGCGACCGTGCGCGTCTTTAAACTTCAGCATCGCCAGATCCGTCAACTCATCCAAACGCTCGCCGTCCATGATCGTGGGTTCGTTGGCTGCCATCACCAGCGTCCACAGGCGTTCAATGCGCGCTTCATCGTGGGCGTGTTTGCGCGCAAGCTGGGTGAGAGCGTCGGCATTGCCTCCACCACGCTCGATCATGTGCAGCTGTTCGGCCAGAAACTCAACCTCAAGGCATTTGCGGGCGTAATCCAACCGCTGCCGAATTGAATCAAGCTGCGGAGGGTAAAGCTTCTTTGCTTTCACCAGCACGTTTTCGCGCACGCCCACTTTGCCGAAATCGTGCAGCACGCCCGCGAACTCGATCTGCCTCAGATCGTCGCGGCTGAAGCTGATGTTGGCGAGAGGCCCGTCTTTGACCGCGTCCACCCGTTCGGCCAACGCCACTGACAAAGTGGCCACGCGGCGCGAATGGCCCGACGTTGTGGGATCGCGCGATTCGATGGCCGTCACGGACGCGTCGACGAAGCCTTCAAACAGGCGACGAATTTCTTCATAGAGAACGGCATTCTCAAGGCTTAAGCCCGCTTGTGCCGCCAACGCCAGCGCAAGCTCTTCCGAACGGGGATCGAACGGCACCACATGGGCCGCCACATCCGCGGGCGTCGTCAACATCGCGTTCGGATCGCGCTTCTTGTTGATGAGCTGAATCACGCCAAGCGGCTCACCCCGCGCGGAAAGCAAGGGCACGGTTAACATCGAACGCGCTTGGTATCCTGTGCGCTCGTCGAACGTTCTGTTGTGGCGAATGCGCGATTGCGTGTCGTCACGCTGCAAGGCTTGCAAATCTTCAATGTTGATCTTGGTGCGATCCAACACCGCTTTGCCCACGATCGAACGCTCATCCACGGGCAGCACGAATTCTTTGAAGTCCACCTTCATCGAATCGTTCTGCGACAACATGAAGCGCAATTGTTTACGGCCGGCGTCCACTTCGGCCCAGGGATCATCCTCGCTGGCAACGGTGGCAATGTCTTCCACGACGTAGACGCTGCCGGCGTCGGCGCCCGTGATCTGGCGTGACTTCGCCAAGATCAAATCCAGCAACGTGCGGATGTCGCGTTCCGAGGCCAGGGCACGTGCAATGGCCAGCAGTTCGCCCAATTCATAGTGATCGCGGGCCGCATCCCCCAAGCTGGTGGGGGTCACCCCGTTGTCGGTTCCGCTGCCTTGATCACGCATGATGCGTGGGCAGAATAACACTTTGCTACGGCGTTGGATCACCAGCCTGGGGTGGCAGATCGCCACTTTCCCGCTGGCGTTGGCGCTCGTAGGCGCGGATCACCTTCTGCACCAACGGGTGCCGGCAGACGTCCACGTCGCTGAAATGACGGAATTCGATGCCCGGAATCCCCTTAAGGATGGCCATCGCTTCGGCCAAGCCAGAGCGGCGGCCGTAGGGCAAATCCACCTGGGTCACGTCGCCTGTGATCACGGCCTTTGATTCAAAACCAAGGCGCGTCAAAAACATCTGCATCTGTTCGCTGGTGGTGTTTTGTGCCTCATCCAGGATAACGAATGCATCGTTGAGGGTGCGGCCACGCATAAACGCGATGGGCGCGATCTCGATCAGGTTCCGTTCCACGAGCTGCTCGGCTTTCTCAGCATCCATCATGTCGAATAGCGCGTCGTAAAGCGGCCGCAAATACGGCGATACCTTGTCTTCCAAGCTGCCCGGCAAGAAGCCGAGTTTTTCGCCGGCTTCTACGGCGGGACGCGTAAGCACAATGCGCTTTACGCGCTTTTCCATCAGTTCGCGCACCGCCAAAGCCATCGCCAGGTAGGTTTTCCCCGTGCCGGCGGGCCCCACGCCAAACACGATGTCGTTGTCACGAATGGCATCCACGTATTGCTTCTGGGCCAGCGTTTTAGGGGCGATCGGCCGCGCGCGGCTGCCCACCAAGATTGTGTCGGACATAACCTCATGCACGTCGCCGCCGTCGTTGCCCCGGGCCACGCCCACGGCTTTGGCCACATCGTCCGAGGTTAAGAACCGCCCTGAGCGTGCCATGGGAAACAATCCATCAAGCACACGGCGGGCCATCGCTACCTTATCTCCGCCGCCCACGATGGTGATCTCGTTGCCTCGGCTGTGGACCCGCACGCCCGTTTCACGTTCGAGACGTTTCAGGTTGCCGTTACGCTCCCCTGACAGCGCCAACAATACCCCGTTGTCTTCAACCACGAACCTATCGGTTACTTCCATGCCCACGCTTTGAAAAGGTTAAGCCCGCACCAAGCCCTAGCATGACGCCCGCGCGCAGCCCCGGCAACCCTCGTTTCGGCCGCCGCCCAACGCCCCTTAACCCCGTATACTGCCAGCCGCCATGCCATCCTCTTTGCACACGCCCGCCGCGGATACGCTTGATTTGACGCCCCTGCCCGGCAAACAAACGGGGCAAAACATCGGCCGCCTTGTGGGCTTGATGCAGCGCCTGTTGGCGCCCAACGGTTGCCCTTGGGATCGCGAGCAAACGCTGCAAACGTTGTTGCCTTACTTGATCGAAGAAACGTACGAGGTGGTTGATGCCGTCAACGACGGCAGCGTCACCGATCACTGCGAAGAGCTGGGCGATCTGTTGCTGCAGATCGTGTTTCAAAGCGAGCTGCGGCACGCCGAAGGTGGGTTCGGCATCGACGATGTGGCGGAAGGCATTGTGAAGAAGCTTGTGCGCCGTCACCCGCACGTGTTTGGTGAACAGGCAGCCCAAGCGGCGAAGATCGATAGCCAAGGCGTCTTGGCGAATTGGTCGGTGCTTAAGGCGGAAGAAAAAGCTGAGAAGGGCAAGCACGGCGCGCTTGATGGCGTGCCTCGTTCAGCGCCGGCCTTGTTGCGTGCCGCGCGCGTGGGTGACAAAGCCGCAGCGGTGGGCTTTGACTGGCCTGATGTGAATGGGCCGCGCCAAAAGATCAACGAAGAGCTCGGCGAATTGGATGAAGCCGTACAAAGCGGCAACACCACGGAGATCGAACATGAACTTGGTGATGTTTTGTTTTCGGTGGTGAACTACGCGCGCAAGTTGGGCATCGATCCTGAAAACGCTTTACGCGGCACCGTCGAGCGCTTCAGCAGCCGCTTCCGTCACATGGAGCAAAGCCTGGAGGCCGAAGGCAAGCAGGTGCGCGGCGCGCCCATGACTGAACTTGACGCACGTTGGGACGCAGCCAAAGCGGCGCTGAAATAACCCCGCTCACAAGTTGCGACCCGCGTTGCCCACCGCGATGCTGGGGCCGAAAATAAACGCCCAGTGGCTGCCCACAGACTTGCCATCTTTGATGATGTCATCGCGGAACTCATAGGCGCACCAGGCGTTGATGCCCACCGCCGCGCCTTGGCCGAGCGGCACGCGCACACCCAACCCGGCCACGGCGGCCAAGGTGGGTGGGTATGTGGTACCCGAGAGCGCATCGGTGGTGAGGCCCACGCCCATGAGGCCAAGCTCGATGCCGAAGATGCTCTCTTTGCCGAGCTCGTCGAGCAACGTTAAACGCGACAACACGCCGAAGTTCAAACGCAACTGACCACTGGGCGCCGTCACGCGGAAAAGCCCTGCGGGAATCGCCACCGTCGCATAAAGGCGAATCCGGCCGCCTTCAACGATGGCTGACCACTGCACCGATGGTAGGCCCGAACGCAGCGTGGGGCTGATGACGTATCGCTCTTCATCCACCACGTGCGACACGCGCACCACCACACGATCAAACTGATCCACGCCACCACGCACCCAAAACACCTTGGGCTCCACGCCAGGGCGTAGAACCATGCGCTCAGAAAGACGCGCTTGCGAACGTGGCGAGCCGTCGGCGGCCGTGACGTCCACATCCAGCAAGATCTCCTGCAACCCATCTTCTGGTTTGAGCAGCTCGCGGTGGATGATCACACGGCAGCTTTCGCGACCTTCAAACGGAATGCGAAACGGCTTGCCGGGTTCGAGGTGAACGTCTTTGCCTTTTTTATCGACGCACACAAACTCAACCAAAGGATCCTTGGCGCCCCCTGAAGAGGCAAACCGCGCGGGCACAGACGCTTGTCGCACTTGGCGTTGCACCGATTCGGTGATCACAGCCAAGTTGGTGTCGGCAAGTTCGCTCGGCAGGCCGCTCACACGGTATGCGAACTGCAGCGATGAAAAGCCGGCCGCCGCATCGTCGCCGCGAACCATCACGCTGTCGCCCTCGCGGGTGACGTCGTACGCGCCCTCGGCAGGCACAACCACAAAACGGGCGCCCCCCGTCAACGCCGCCACCGTCACCACCGCGTTGCGGTTCGTGGGAATGAAATCGATGCGGCCATGGCCTTGCAATTCGAGCGCGGCACGCGGACGCGGCGCGGGGATCGAGGTGTGCATCGCCGAACCCACCACAACGGGATCAAGCCCGGAGCGCGTGGCCGTGATGGTGACGCGCTCGCGTGAAACTTGCTCAGCCACCAACACCACATAAACGCCCTCCTTCTTCTTCAACACCTCCGCCACACGCGCGTCCACACCTGCCACCGACCAATGCAAGCTGGCCGCTTCATCACCGCATCCGGGATCCATACGCACCACCACCTTGGGCGATGTGACATCGCGCAGAATGGGCCCCGACACCACTTGCACCGGGCATGAAAGCAGCGGCAACTTCAACAAAGCTTCCTGCTCAAGCCCACCGTTCGCGTTGCGCACGAACATGCGCGGGTTCAAGCGCAGCCGCATCGTGATCTGCGATTCAGGCCCCGCGATGCTGCGCAGAACAATGTTCTTTTCCGCTAGGTCGCAACGGGAAACGCCGCAATCAACCGAGGCGACGGCTTCGGGATACGCCAAGGGCACCACGCCCGGCCCACGGGAAACATCAATGCCGTCGCGGGTAACCAAATGAGACGGCAACACCACGCGCGCGGGGCGAAGCAAGAATGATTCGCGATCCACCCGTGCGCCGGTTGCATCGTACATTGCGGTGTCGGGCGACGGTTGCGCGTAGGCGGGCAACCAATAAAGCCGTGCGTCGGCGGGCAACAAGCGCGACGTGGGAAAGGCACACGACTCAAACTTCTTCTTGTTGCGTTCCACTTCTGTGGGCTCGATGCAACTTTCGACGCGGTCTTTGCGCGGTCCCTCAGGCGCGTTCGCATTCGGCTCGGGGTTCGGCGAGACCACCTGCAGGCCCGTGAGCCCCTGCCCCACCAATTCAACGCGGCCTTCGCCAGGCAGGAACTGCACGGCACCAGGTTCAAGCTGAGGCCACTTGCCAGTCACCACCAAAGTCAGCGAGTCTTGGCTTTCGCTGCACTTGGCACTGGTTTCAGCCACACGCGTGGCGAACTGACGGGTGCCGCCATCGGGCACTTGGCGCGGCGGCGTCACCGTGCGGCCATCGGCATCAAGCGCCCAGCCGAGCGCGATGGGGCCGCAGATCACGCCTTTATCAATGACCTTGGCCGGGTTGCCCCCTTCGGGCAGCTGCACCACGCGGCCCTCCGCAAGGGCCAAGGACGGGGCCAGCACCGCAGCGGCAACGGTCAAGCCCAACGGGAACACGGACTTCGATAACATGGTTGGCATGTTGGGCCCCACCATACCGAAAAAAGCCCGCGCCCGCTGCGCCGCAAGTGAGCCAGCACTCACCCGGGTTTCAGAAGCTGTCGGCGGCCGCGTAAGCGTCGATCAAGGCCTTTTTGCCCGCTTCGCCAGGCTTCGAGGTGCCGTGTTCCATGCCAAAAATGCCTTTGTAGATCGAAGTTGGGGATGATGTCGCCCTCGTTGATCTGGCCCGGTCTTTCACCCGATTAGCTGAGCCCCGGCAAAGGCCCGTTGCCGAATTCGGGATCACCAAATTTTCCGTCGCCGCCAATGAACGCCTGCGCCACATTGCCCAAAAGCCGGTTGTGCGCTTGACCCGCAAATGCCAACACGCGGTTGGTCTTGAATTGGCCGCCGAGCCGCCCCACCAACGTCCATGGCGTATTTTGCAAACTGTGGTTGCCGGTCCCCATTTCGTTCATCCACACAACCAACGTGTTGTCGGCCATGGTGCCGGCGCCTTCTGGAATGGCCTTCAACTTATCCACCAACAGGGCCACTTGTTCGGCATACCAAGTGTGGCAACGCGCTAGCTTGGCGCGCGAGGAAGGATTTCCCTCGTTGTGGGCCAAGCCATGAATGCCGCTCGTTGAATCGTTCGGCCCGTTGTCGGGGTCGGTTAAAAAATCGCTGCCCAGCCACGTGAAGCGATGTTGCGCACCGGCGCGCCCATACTGAATCGTGCCCACGCGGGTCAGGTCGCAAGCCATCGCCATCACCAACAGATCCATCGATAACTGCCCAAGCGCCGGGATGTTGTCGTTCTTGCGGTAATCAAGCTTGGTGCCGGGCTGCACGGGAACACACGCCTGCGTGGCTGACGCCGCAGGCGCAAGCGCCATCTCGAGCTGGCGAACCGAATCGAGGTGTGCGTCGAGGCGCGTTTGATCATGAGCGCCCAATCGCCCACGCAAGCTCTTCAGATCGCTCAGCACGAAATCAATTGCGCTTTTGCGATCGAGGCGTTGTTGTTCGATAAGTTTGTTTTGGCTTGTGTCGGCCGGTGCGAAATTGCCAAACACGCGGGTCACCGTTTTATAGATGTCGTTCTCAGGGATGATCGGTTGCAGCGCGGCCCGATACGAAAGCGCAGCGACGGTGGCGGCGTAAGTGTCGACTTGAATGCCCAGCTCCAACGAACGAAACCGGCTTTGGGCGCCGATGGCATTTGCAACCACCTGGTCAAGCGAGGGCCCTGTGGCAAGGCTGTTTTCCTCTGCCGGATCGATGATTTTGGGCGGGCTACCTGTCAAAGCGGCATTCATGCCACCGTAGTGGCCATCCTTTTCGCCCTTTTTCGTGACGTTGTAACCGAGGCCATCAATGACGAGGACGTCAGCCTTGTGTCGCTCCAAGGGCTTTAGAATCTCCGACATCACGAGCTGACCACCTTGCATGGTTGGCAACCATTTTTCGCGCGTCATGCCGTTGGAGCTGTAGAGGAAGATCAATCGTTTGGGAGGCGCCGCCGCTGCCGCATGGCTACGCGGTTCAAGCAAAGGCACAAACGGGGCCAAGGCCGCGCCCGCACCAAACTGCGCTACCAACCGTCGACGTGTCATGGAAGATGAGCGCAAGAACTTCATGGCGAAGACTCCTCGAAAGGCAACTGCGAGCCCTGGCGCATCAACAGCGGGCTTTGAACGATTTGCGCCACCATCGTCAAGATGTTGAAGTTGTCCGCCTTCCAGCGCGCCGTAACTTGTTCAATTTCACAGATTTCGGCCTCCGTTTCGGCCACACCGCGCGCAAATCGCAACCACTGCGTGGTGAAACAAGAAGCCACTTCGTCGGTTTTCAACAACTGGCTTACCAACTCACGCGCGCCATCGAAGTCGCCGTCCGCCGTGGTGCCCGTCAAAGCCCCCTTGCTATCCACAGGCGTGTTGCCGTCCATCGTGCGGTAGCGGCCGATGGCGTCGTAGTGTGCAAAGCCAAAGCCCAAGGGATCCATGAGAGCGTGGCAACCAGAGCAGCTGGGATCGCTTCGATGTGCTTCGAGCCGCTGTTTGGTTGGAACGTTGGGGTCAAATTTGGGTGCCACCACCATGAGGTCACGCGGAGGATCGGGTACCTCTTGGCACAACAAACGCCGCCGTATGAACAAGCCTCGATGAATGGGCGAAGGTTGATCCGGCAATGACGTTGCGGCCAACCAACCAGGCAAGGTCAAAGCGCCGAAACGCCGCTCGGCGGGCAAGGTCACGGGATCAAAGTCTTTGGCGGGCGCCGGCACGTCGTAAAGCTTTGCAAGCGACGAATCTACGAATGAAACGTTCGATTGCAGAAGCTTTTGCAACGTTGGCTCCTGACCGCGAAAGACGCTGACCGCGAACCTATCAACTTCCGCCTGCATCGATGTTTTCAGTGCGGCTGTGAACTGCGGGTAAAGGCTTGCATCCTTCGACATCTGCTCAAGCTTCGGCATGCCAAGCCATTGGCCAATGAAGCTCGACCACGCGGCATCCGCACGGGTGCTGGACATAAGCCGCTTAACTTGACCCTTCATCACCGTAAGGTCGTTTAGTTGGCCTTTGGCTGCCAGCTCCAGGAGTTCAGCGTCAGGAGGGCTGGCCCACAACAAGTACGAAAGCCGTGTGGCCAAGCTGTAATCCGAAAGGCGCCCATCGTTCGTCGTTTCGTCTTCACGGTAAAGAAACCCAGCTGATTGCAAAATGGTGGCGACCACCAAACGAATGGCGCCTTCGAAGTCGCCACGCGCGCGCTTGTTGTCGTAAAGCGCGAGCAGCGCGGCCTTTCGATCGTCGGATATCTTGCGACGAAACGCTCGCATACCGAAGTTCGTGATAAATGTTTGGGCACAACCGCGTTCACCTTGTGTCACCACATCGCATGGCAAGGATTTCGTCACCGCCATCGCGGCGGCCGCCGTCTCCGCCGATTGTTGGTACGACTCGGCATCTGCCGCCGAAACCGTCAACGTGGCGTTGGCAAAATAGCCACCCAACGCATCATCTGCGGGCAAGGCCGTCATGTCCTTGACGGTCACACCCAACAGGTCGCGGACGGTGTTCGCATACTCGATGCGGGTGAGCCGACGCAGAGGAACGGCCCTGCGTTCGGTCACAGGCAACGAGGCGCACGCTTTGCTGCCCGGCGGCGGCGAATCGGGCGAGTCATCCGAAAGATCGGTGACTTTGGCATCAGAATCACCCGGGATGGCGCCCGTGCAGGCTTGCATGACCAACACGGGAACAACCAACGCGTAAAGACACCGGGCCCGGGGCCGGCCTTGGGGCGCAGAAGAGGACATTACGCCCATTGGTGAAAGCGTGAACCATTTTTGGCTCAGGCCCGATCGAAAATACTTTCATCTTTCGCAAAAGGTGGCTTCTGGCGCGGCGCTCGTTATCTTTTCGGGGTGTGCACCCGCCCGTGGGCCATAGGTCCTATGTTGACGTTGGCCGTCGCCTGTTCCGGGGACGCGAACGTTTTGGTGGCAAGACCTTTGCCCTTACGGACCCTGGCGGTGAGCCAGGATGTAGTCACTGGCACCGCGGAGATCCAGGCTCTGCAGACACAACTGGCCCAGGGGCCCTCACCGTTTCAGGGGGCCGTTTTGGACTTGGGGCTTGATGATGTGTTCGCAACCCCCACCGAAATTGCCTCTGGAGACTTCGCACAGGCTGAAGCAGCCGCCCGCGGGTTGCGTGACCTCGGTTTGGTCCACAACTTTCAGAAGATAAGTTTGAACCGCCTGCCTATGACTTGGGACGACGAAGCGGCTTTTGCGGTCATCGTTCGCAACTTGGAGATGGCGGCCAGGTCAGCCGCAGCCGCAGGCATGCGAGGCCTTTGGTTGGAAAACCAGATGTATGGTCGAAGCGTTTTCGCCGTGGCGACAGATCGATCGTTTGACAGCGACGAAGCCCTAGTGTTGAAGCGAGGCTCGGAAATGGCGGCAGCCTTGGTGCGCGGCTTCCCCGGCGCCGAACTCATTTTGTTGTGGGGCTACAGCGAAATGTGGCGAGAGGTCTGCATCATGGGGCGCCCGCTGCCCAGCCATCCCTACGCGCTTTATCCCGCGTTTTTGGATGGCTTGCGGCAGGGCCTTGCCAATGGCCAAACCCGTTTGATTGATGGGTATTTACCCGCGTATCCCGCACGCGCCGCGGCTCCTTTCCAGATGTTTCGCAGCTTGGTTCACGCCGATCACAATCAACTTGAACGAGCCTGGCAGCCCGACGTCGTCACCCACTGGGATGGGCTGGGCGCGGGTGGGCCTTTGCTTTGGCCCGCGCGCTATGCCGTTACGTGCGACGCCGCCACCTCGATGCGCCTTTCGGTGCCCCTGCCCGCGTCCTTTGGTTTGATGATCGATTACGACATGGACGCGTTCATGAACCCCGTTCCGGCAACCGTGCCGCGCCCCACAACGGCTGACCTGCCGCGCGGCATTGCGGCGGCCTTGCGCTCAACGGATGCCTATGTGTGGCTCTACGCGGGCGCTTCATCCTGGTGGCCCGCGGCTTCAAGGCCACAGGTGCCAGACAGCGTAAGTAAAGCCGTACTCGACGCCCAAGCCCAAGTGGCACTAGATCCCGTGGGATGGCCGCAAAAATAGTGGCGCTTCGTATGAGCCAACTTCACAGCTTGTTGCCACCTATCTAGCGATTCCCTCCGCATGCCCAACGTGCCCCACCTCAAACTTCTGCCGACAGCGCCGGCAGATGACGCCGTGAAGCCGGCGATGACGTTGGCGCAGCTTTACCGCGAACACAGCAGTTATGTGGCCTACATCGGCATCCGCATTCTGGGCCGCGATGATGAAATTGATGATCTCGTGCAAGACGTGTTCGTTGATGCATGCAAAGGGCTCCGCACCGTGCGCGATGCGGACGCGGTCAAAGGCTGGTTGGCCACCATCACCGTGCGGGCGGCCACGCGGCGCTTGCGCACGCGCAAATTCAAACGCTTTTTGGGCCTGGCTTCCTTGACCCATGATGTGGTGTGGCCCGGAGCGTCGCCTGAAGAGTGCGCCGCGATTGCGCGGGTTTACCAACGTCTTGAGTCCGTGTCCCCGCGGCGGCGCGCGGCCTGGGTTTTGCGCGTCGTGGAGCAAGAGCCACTGGCCTACGTGGCGAACGTGTGTGGCTGCTCTTTGGCCACCGCGAAGCGATGGATACACGAAACGGGCATGGTGGTGACTGGCGAGGCCCAAAGGAGTGACGATGACGAACCATGAACCCGTGGCGCAGGTGAGGGCGCACGTCGTTTCCGCCTGGACACCAGCGCGGGCCGAGGCTGTACACCGCGCGCTCAACCACCGGCTCACGCGTGGGCGGCGTCGTCCTTTGACCTTCATGATGGGTATGTTGGCCGCGGCGGCTGGTGTCTTTTTCTGGCTGCAATCGCGCCTTGAAGTGCAACCTCTTGCGCCCTCGTATTTGTCACAAGCAGCGGCTTTGCCCGCAGGCGTGCAAGTGCGGTCGTTGGCTGCTGACGAAAACCCGAATGCATTGACGAAGCCACGCGTTGCGCCCGATGCACGCGCGTGGGACTTGCTGGGCGCGCATGTTCAAGTCGATGTGGCCGCAGCTGCAGGCGCTCCCTTTTCGCTTTACGTACAGTCGCTATTTGTTCAGGTTCTTTCCGCATCATTCGTGGTGCAACAGAGCCCCGGCCAGGTGGCAATCGAAGTGTTGCAAGGTCATGTGCAGGTGCAGACCAGCAACAAGCGCTCGCAATTGCACGCAGGGCAAAGTTTCACGTGGCCACCTCGTGCGCCCGCAGCCACCACGCCACCTGCGAGTGCAACGAACCTGCCATCATTCAAACCAGCGGTAAGTGCGAACCGCCCTGCACCGCAAGCTTGGCAAAGGTTGGCCCAAGGCGGACGCTTTGATGAAGCCTTCACGCAGCTGCAACGCTCTTTGAACAACCACGACGAATCATGGAAAGATCCGGGCGATCTGCTGCTGGCCGCCGACGCTGCCAGGCTTTCGCACCATCCCGCCGAAGCGCTGCCGCACCTCGATCGCTTCGTGAAAAAGTTCAACCGCGATCCCCGCGCCAGCCTCGCGGCGTTTACCATGGGCTTGGTGTTGCTTGAAGAATTAGGCCGCCCCAAAGAAGCCGCCAACGCATTTGCCCTGAGCCGCAGGTTGTCGCCGCGAGGCGATCTCGCCGAGGACGCGCTTGCCCGTCAGGTGGAGGCATCGTTTAAGGCAGGCGACGTCGTTGAGGCCCAGCGCGCGGCCAAAGATTACCTGCAAGCCTTCCCCGCAGGCCGACGAAGCCGCGCCGTGAAACGGTTCGGGGCCTTGGAGTGAAGCCTCGTGGCCTTGCAGCGGCCGTTGGGTTGGGTCTGTGGATGTTGAGCGCTTCAGCTTTCGCGGCACCGGCACGGGTGCAGCTGCGTGCCCATGCTTGCGTGGCCATCAACTTGGCACAAGCGGAAAAGCTCATCGCCATTGAGTTGTCCGCCGCAGGCGTAGAGGCTTTGGGGGCACAACCCACGCAGATCGATGTCGCCTGCGACAACGAGGGGCCATTGGTGTCCGTCAAGGATGGCGCCATGGCACAAGCCTCGCGACGGCTCACCTTGGCTTCCGATGACCCCGGTCTCAACACGCGCCTTTTGGCGTTGGCCGCGGCGGAACTCATCGTGGCCGGCCGTCGCGACAACGTGCACATCGCGCCGCAGGTCGTGCCCTCTGTGGTGAAAGCGGCAGCGCCAACCATCGATTCCCCACCAAAGCCACACGAGCTTGAAGCATTGTTTGCGATCGGTGCTTTGCGCCTTGGCCCTGCGTGGCGGTGGGCTCCGTTGGTGCGTGCAGGCGTGCTGTGGCGTCCGTTTGCGCGCCCATGGCTTGCTATCACAACACAAGCGCTGGCCACATTCGGTGAAGTTTCGACTGTGGCTGGCAACGTGGATGCCAAAGCGTTCGGCGCCTTGCCCGCCGTCATGTTGCATGCGGGCCGGGGAACAACGAAGTTGCACTTCATGGCCGGTCCGTTCGCGTTGGCCACCGCCCTTGCGGGACACAGCACCGACCCACGCTTTGACAGCCGCACGCAATGGCGCGTCTGGTGGGGAGCCTATGCGGCCACGGGCGTCACCTTCGCTTGGCGAAGATGGACGTGGGGCATCGAGGGCCATGTGATGGCGTCGACCTCGCCTCCCGAAGCGCGCGTGATTTCGGGCAACGTGCTCGTGCAGCGTTTCGCCATGAGCGCTTTCGCCCCCGGCGTTACCGCCATCATCACACGCGCGTTGCCCTAAAACGCTCCGCGCATCATCCTAGACGTGCAAGCGCTTCGTCCACCTTCGCCAGCGCCGCGTGCGTGTCCGCAAGCCGCGCTTTGTCCTTCTCAATCACGTCGGGCGGCGCCTTATCAACGAAGGCCGGGTTGCCAAGGCGTTTGTTGTAGAACTCCACGTCGCGCACAAGTTTGGCGCGTTCTTTTTGCAGCTTGTCTTTTTCTGCTCCGGCGTCGGCCGCAGATTCAAGCACCACCATCACCTCCACATCGCCCGCCATCGCCACCGCCACGGGCTCAGAAGGGGCGCCACCCGTGCGGCGCACCGTCACCTCTTTGCACTTGGCTTGTTCGGCAACGATCGACTTATAGCCGTCGAGAATCGTTTTCTTGTAATCGTCGGCCACGGTCAGAATCACAGCGTTCCGCGCGATCGACGGAATGTTGCGTTCGGCGCGCACCGAGCGGATCGCGGTGACCACCCGCTGCACCAAATCCATCGAGGCCTCACCTGCCTCATCAACAAAGCGAACGTCGGTGATGGGGTACAACGTGATGACAATGCTTTGAGGCGCCGTATCGGGCTTTGGCAGTTTTTGCCAAATTTCCTCGGTAATAAACGGCATAAACGGATGCAGCAGGCGCATCGCCACATCAAGCGCCGTCACGAGAGCGCCTTGCACCTTCCAGCGGTTTTCCGCGGCCTGCGGCCCAGCGTCTTTCGAAAGGCGGCCTTTGGCCAACTCGATGTACCAGTCGCACACCTCGTTCCAAATGTAGTGATAAATGATTTGCGCCGCGTCCGCGATGCGGAACTCTTCCAGCGCCTTGTGTACGTCATCCGACACGCGTTGCGCCCGCGACAAGATCCAGCGCTCGGGCAGCTCAAACTCGGCGCCATCGGGGCCTTCTGCCGTGCGATCGGCGAACCGGTTTGGCTCATAGTCTTGCAGGTTCATCAGCGCAAAGCGCGTGGCGTTCCAGATCTTGTTGGCAAAGCGGCGCGCGTCGTCCACGTTGCCGATCGCAAACTTGATGTTCTTGCCTTGCGAAGCGCTGGTGGTTAGCCACGCCAGCGCAAACCGCAACGAATCGGCGCCGTGCTTCTCGATGATGTCGAGCGGATCAATCACGTTGCCCTTGACCTTCGACATCTTCTCGCCCTTTTCGTCGGTGACCAGCGTGTGCAGGTACACCGTGCGGAAAGGCACTTTGCCCATAAAGTGCAAGCCCGCCATGATCATGCGCGCCACCCAGAAGAACAAAATGTCGTAACCCGTATCCAACACCGTGGTTGGATAAAAGGTCTTCAACTCGCGCGTTTCGTTCGGCCATCCCAGCGTGGCGAACGGCCACAGCCAGGATGAGAACCACGTGTCCAACACGTCTTCGTCTTGTGTGAGCTTCGTGCTGCCACAGTGGGCGCACCTATCGGGCGTGGTGCGCGCCACGGTGGGCACTTTGCAATCGGCGCAGTGCCACGCGGGCACACGGTGCCCCCACCACAGCTGGCGCGAGATGCACCAGTCTTTGATGTTGTTCATCCAGTGGAAGTAGGTTTTTGACCAGCTCTCAGGAACGAACTTAACCTTGCCCTCTTCCACCGCGGCGATGGCAGGCGCCGCTAAAGGCTCCATCTTCACGAACCACTGCGTGGAAAGCATCGGCTCCACGATGGTGTCAGAACGCTGCGAAAAACCCACGGAGTGAGTCATCGTTTTGCTGCCGCGCTCAAGCCCCAACTCCGCCAATTTCGCTTTAACCGCTTTGCGTGCTTCTTTGGCGCTGAGGCCTTTGAATGGCCCGCCGTTATCGTTGATCTTGCCCGCCACATCCAAGATCGAAATCATCTTCAGGTTGTGGCGTTTACCGCACTCAAAGTCGTTGGGGTCGTGCGCGGGCGTCACCTTCACCGCGCCCGTGCCGAATTCCATATCCACCAGCGTGGCGTCACCGATGATCGGAAATTCGTAGCCCAAGATCGGGTGCTTGATCATCTTGCCGATCTTGCCCGCGTGCCGGGGATCATCTGGATGCACGGCCACCGCGGTGTCACCCAGCATGGTTTCCGTGCGCGTGGTGGCCACCACCAATTCGCCCGAGCCATCGGCCAAGGGATACGCGAACTCATAAAGCTCCCCCTGGATCTCTTTGTATTCCACTTCCAGATCAGACAGGGCCGTGCGGCTTTCCACGTCCCAGTTGATCAAGCGTTCGGCGCGGTAAATCAGGCCTTCTTCATGCAAACGCACAAAGCACTCGATCACGGCCGCCGAATAATCGGGATCCATCGTGAATTTCAGGCGATCCCAGTCAAGCGAACAGCCCAGCGCCTTGAGCTGATCCAAGATGCGGTTGCCTGAACGCTCCCGCCAGTTCCACACCTTCTTGATGAATTCGTCGCGACCCAGATCGTGGCGGGTCTTGCCCTCCACTTTCATGAGCTCGCGTTCCACCACCGTTTGCGTGGCGATGCCCGCGTGATCGGTGCCGGGCAGCCACATGGCGTTGTAGGCGGCCATGCGGCGCCAGCGCGTGAAGATGTCTTCGATGGTGCTGCCGAGCGCGTGCCCCATGTGCAGCGATCCGGTGACATTCGGTGGCGGGATCACCATCGACCACGGCGCCTTGGGAGCTTGCGCGTCGGCGTGGAAGTACTTCTTCTCAACCCAATGGTCGTACCAACGCTTCTCGAGGCGGCTCGGGTCGTAGGTTTTCTCGAGAGTGTCCTGGGTTTCGGGCGATGAAGGCGTGGTCGGCGTGGTCATGGGGCTATCTTTGAGGTGGGGGAACGGCGCAGTTTAGTGGACGGAGGCGCCGGGCGAAACACACGGTTGCTCACAAACGCAACGCGCGGCTATCCCGCCCAGCGTAACCGGCCGCGAAAGAGCTTGGGCCGCGGTTACCGCTTGGCCAAACGCTCGATGTGCTCTTTGATCATCACTTCGGCCAATTCGGGAACAACCTCCCAAACGACCTGTTCGATGATCTCGCGCGAAAGCTTCGCGATCGCTTCGTATTCGGGGCCGCGCGCCGAAAGCTCGGCCATTTTTTCGCCCAGCTTATCGCCGACCTTGGCACTGACCTGCTCGGCCACCCGATCAGAAATGCGTCCCGTGGGTGCGCGCCCAGCGATCGGCGTGGGCGGTTCAGCCACAGGCGCCACGGGCGCAGGTGCCTGAGGCGACGACGGAGGCAGGCCCAGATCGTCAAACAGTGACTGTCCCAGCCCTTTGACAGCCGGGGTTTCCCGCGCCGTTACAACTTCCGACCGCGGCATCGGCACCGGAATCACCGGTTGCGACACCGCCGGCATACCCATAACTGTGCGGCTGAAATCCGCGGCGGCAGGGGCCGGCCCCGAAGTGGCGGGAGGGCGGACCATCGGCACGGGCGCATCGGACGACACGCGCGGCGGCATCACGCCCGGGATGAGCGAAGGCCGGGGCATGGCCTTGGCCGTAATCGGTGCCGAAGGCGCAGGCGCTGCGGGGGCCGGCCGCGGCGCGGGCGCGGACGCCAAGGGGGCCGCGGGCCGCGGAGCCGGAGCCGGAGCCGGAGCCGAGACATTCGGCATTGATGTGGACGGCCGCGCCACAGGCGTAGAAACAACGGGAGGCGCCGGACGCGGCACGGGCGCCGAAACGGCCGGCATCGGCGGGCGCGCCTGGGGCAGCACCACTGGTGGCGGCGTGACGGGCACAGGCCGTGACATCGCGGGCGCCATGGGCCGAGGCGGTTGCACCTGCGGAGGCGGCGTTTTCATCTGTGGCGGCGCCGCGCTGGCCGTGGATTCGATCGAAAACTCGCCGTAGGAATCCTCGTCTTCGAAGGAAACATCCTCGATCTGGACGCGTGAGGTGCTCTCGGCAAGCTCCACCATCGGGGCCGCCGGCGCACGTTCCACCGCCACAGGCGCCGAAACGCTGAGCGCCTTGTTGACGGCTTCCACCAGCTTGGCGCTGTCGAACGGCTTTAGGAAATGGCCATCGGCCCGGGCGTGGTTGCCCTTGGAGGCGTCGTACGGCACCTGGTTGGACGCCAAGATGTGCACCTGCACCCCCGCCAAGGTGCCGTCGCTCTTAATGGCCGAGCACAGGTCGTAGCCTGACCGGTCGCCCAGGTTCACGTCCGCAAACACCAGATCCGGCCTGTGTTGGCGGGTCAAGGTCATGGCCTCTTCCCACGAACGGGCCGCAATCAAACTGACGTCCTCCACGGCAAACACCATCGCGAAGGCTCGCTGAATCGTCACGCTGTCGTCAGCGACCAGAATACGCTTGCCCATGTATCTCCCGAGTCAGACTCCGCGGCGGTTCGTAAAGTTTGCAGTTAAGGCCAGTGTGGCGTGCCCCGAAGTTGGTACCCGGATAACACGCGAAAAACAGCGGGTCAATTGTACCTGGCGGGAGCCGGTCTTGCGCGACGATTTGCGCACCGTGTGCGCTTTGCCGGCCGGCGGGGTGTTAGTCAGATCGGACCAAGTCCATAACCTCGCCGTTTCGGTCCGTTTTGTGCCCACGCTTTGCCAAGGCATAGTGGCCTTGTTTGTCAACCACGCCGAATTCGCCCTTTTCAAGGAAGGGCCGCAGGTTCCGCCCTTCATCCCCCCGGGTGGGGAGTTCAAACAAGGCGTAGTCGGCATCGTAGACGCCCGTGCGCAGGGTGTAGGCGTTCTTCCGCGACGACACGTGCGGCACGAGCATCTCCGACGCCACCACCCGTGCGTCCTTCGGAATGAGACCAATCAATTCGTAGACCTGCCTGTGGCGTTCGTGATCACCAGGCAACAGGCCAAACCGGTAATGGCCGAACCCCCCATGCGCGTTGCGGGTGTCCAAAACAGCGCCGTACTGAATCGAGCTGACCAGCAATGCAGCCGCGATCGCCGCCATCCACGCTTTCGAAGGCGCCAATGTGCCACGATCGTGCCGCGCGCGCACCCAGGCCAGATTCCTCACCACGGCGATGAATACGAACGTGGTCCAATAGGTGGTGTACTGAAAAGAAATCTGTATCTGGGGCAGGTAGTGCGTGGATAGCAAAGTGAAAAAGATACCCACAACACACGCCAACAGCCCCACCGCCCGACGCACCGGGAAGAACACAAGCGGCCCCATGATCTGCAGCAGATAATAAAGCTTGTCGCGTTCCAACAAAGTGGTGAGGGTGTAGAACGGGTTTGTGAACACCGTGACCAAAACCGCGGGGTAGCCGTTGCCTCCCGGTGGCACCAGATCTTGGTACTGGTGCAAAAACGACTGGTGGCCACCCGTGTACCTCGGCATCACCACGAACTTCAACAGCCCAAACAAGAAGCCGCCCAACGCTGTCATCACAAGGCCCGCTTTGACCTGCTTGCCTTCGATCACCATCATGAAGCCCAACGCCGCCATCATGGCGTTAACGTCTTCACGAACCGAGGCAGCCAAGATAAGCGCCACCACCATCCACACGTACCGGCGCGTTTCCGCTGCTGAAACAGCGGCCCACAAGAACACCGTGCCCAGCGGCAGATAATGAAAATCGTAAAGGTTGGCGCCGTGCAACGGCGGGTAAAGCAGATAGAGGTAGGCCAGCAGGCCCCCCGCCCAAGGGCCAAGCGCCCGTCGTGTGATAAAGAACAGCGGGATCGCCGCCGCTCCCATCAGCAGCGCCTGCAAAACCAACAACGTTTCGGGCCCTGGAAAGAACCGATAGACCAACGCTAAAACATAAGCGAAGTAAGTTTGGTGGTTGCCTGCGTGCGTGGCATCGGGACCGCCAAACGGCGACATTTTGAACAGCGGCCCCCAGCGGGTGGCATTCCACACGAGGTTGTCCTCGAGGCCCATATCGAACGACGAAGTGCCGAAGCGGTAATGGGTTTGGATGGTGTGGAACGAAAAATAAAGCGTGTAGCCAGCGACGCCCGCCAACACCAAGATGAGCGGCAAGTTTCGCTGCCGCTGCAGAAAGGCGGCGCCGCTTTGCCACAACGAGCGGCGGTTCAAGCTGACCGCAACGCTGCCCCATACGGGCGAAGCCCCTTGGCTCAGACAAATTGTTTTGTATAGGCCCCACCCGAACAGCGGAACCAACACAAGCACGGTCATGTCCGAGGCCTCAAAGCTGCGCGAATCGGCCAACAACGGCACCAAGCCCGCCATCGCCAGCGGCGACCAACGCCGGATCGCGCGCGCGCCGGCGCCGGGGAATCGCTTGCCGAATTTGCGCTCCACAAGCCACACCAGCAGCGCAGCGACCAGACCGCCGGCCACCATCGCCCATTGCACCCAGTAGCGATGCTTGGCGGAGATCTGGTTGTGGATGATGTATTCCGGCCACAGTTCGGCGAACACCAAAGCGTAAAGGCAGTTGCCCACGGACGCGCCCACGGCTGCGATCAGCGCAAGCGTCTTAAGAAAGGCCACATCAACCAACAGGTGCCAAGGAATGCGCCGGGCTTGGGGCCTGGACAACGGCACAGCCGCCGCCTCGAAGGCGATCGGCTCTACGCTGGTCAGCGCCGGTGGCGCAGCATCAAACGCAAGCGAAGTGGTGGGCAGCCGAAATGAGGGCTCTTCCGAGGCGGGCAACGCCTGTTCGGCGGCCGGTGAGCCCCCCTCAGTGGGGGCGTCAGGAGGGTTCGTGGGATCGGGAGGGCTGGGGCTGTTGGTCACCGGAGGACTCTTTGGCAACAACATACAGGGGGCGCTGTTTGATTTCTTCGTAAATGCGCCCGACGTATTCGCCCAAGAGCCCCAACATCAACATTTGGCCCGATGAGCTGAGCGCCACCAGCAGCATGATCGTGGTCCAGCCCTGGACGGTGTGGTTGGTGAACAGCTTGATGTAAACAGCCCACACCCCGATGCCCACGGCGATCAGACCAGTAAAGGCGCCGAGCCACGTGGCGATGCGCAGGGGGCTTGTGGAAAACGACGTGATGCCATCCAGGGCAAACTTAACCATCTTGCGCAACGGGTACTTCGTCTCGCCGGCAAAGCGTTCGGGGCGTTCGTAATTGACGTTGGTTTGGCGAAAGCCCACCCACGCCACAAGGCCGCGCATGAAGCGGTGCTTCTCCCGCAGGCTGCGCAACGTCAGGACCACCGGGCGGCTCATCAAACGAAAATCGCCCGCGTCACGCGGAATTTTCACGCCCAACGCCGCATTCATTAGCCGGTAAAACGCCGAAGCGGTGGCGCGTTTGAAAATGGTCTCGCCGATGCGCTTCGTTCGCACGCCATAAACAACATCAAACCCTTCGCGCCACTTGGCGATCATGGCTTTGACCACTTCAGGGGGATCCTGAAGGTCCGCGTCCATCACAACGACGGCGTCGCCCTCGGCACGGTCAAGCCCCGCTGTGATCGCTGCCTGGTGGCCGAAATTGCGCGCAAAATGCACCACGTGAAAACGCGGTTCGGCGCGCCCCAGCTCGTCGAGCATGCCGGGGCTCTTATCCGATGAGCCATCGTTGACAAAGATCACCTCCCAACTGCCCTGCAGCTCCGGCAGCTGCGCCAAGAACTCCGTGAGTCGCTTGTGAAGCTCAGGAATGACCTCCTCTTCATTGAAGATGGGAAGGACAAGGGAAAGGATCGGGCGACCTTTGGATTCCTTAGATTCCATGTTTTGCGTTCACTATCGCAGCAAGAATGCTTTTTGCAGCATAAGTTGATGCCCCTGGGGAATCAACATCGCCGGTGCCCCACGCGCCCCACAGCCGATCGCCATTGAGACGAAGAGGGCATCCAGGGGCCCTGCCTTGGCGACCATATTACTACTTCTTGACCACCACGTACCGTGACGACCGAAAGATCTCGGTCCCTGTGGCTTCAAGAGGTTCATCTTCGCCTCTCTCCAGTACGTAGGCCTGAGTCCCTGGCGGACAGCGGCTGATCCCAAAGGTGAAACGGTCAAAGGATTTCACGCCTTGAAATTCTCCTTCACCTTCGTAGACAACCGTTCGAGCGAATTTGCGCGGATCGGTGCGGTCGTAGAACAATGCGAACACGTAAGGCATATTGACTCGGTCCGTGACGCACACCTCGCCGTTGACGGTGGCGGTCGCGACCTTCAGCGCGCGTCCAAAACCCGGAAAGAAGCCGTCGCTAGCGGATCGATACGGGCCGAAATAGGAGAAGCAAAACGCGACAAAAAACGCTCCCATCATCGCTATGAAAGCGCGAGCTCTCCATGCGTCAGTTGACGCTTCGTTGAGCCCTTTCGCGACGAGGAAGACGACGGGCATCCAAAGGAGATTGACGCGATTAATATTGGCCTCTTGAACGACTCCCAAGAGCAGCGCCACAAGCAGCCAAAGAACGACCCAGACTTCTTGCGAAGCGAGCCTGTATCGCAACGTGTTTTGCACAAGCGTCAGCAGGCCCAGAGCGGCAAATCCAAGACCGATAGGATAGACGATCCCGAATTCGGGAATGTTGTTCCAACTTGCACCATCGTCCTGCTTCAAGATCATGGTCACCAACGCTGTGATGTTGTGCCAAGTGCGTCGCAATCCGTCTTGACCAAACAAAGACGAAAGCTGTTCGTATCGCGGCACGGTTGTCATCCGGGGGATGCCAATCCCGAGCATTCGCGTACTTGGCAAACGCAGCCGATTGATGAGCACTGTGGCAACTATCGGCGCTGACACGAGAATGAACGAAGCAACGCCTGCGACGAACCATCGCCAGTTCAGGGTCCGGCGCCGAGCCATGTAGAGCGTTCCAAGCGTGACAAACAAAGGAACAGCGAAGTACGCCGTTCCATAGGCATATAAACAGAGACCAAAGAGTGAGCCGACCAACGGCCACAAGCGCGGCCTCTCTTGAGCTTTAATAAAACAAGTCACGGCCGTCAAAAAGAAGGCCGGGAGGACATTTGATTCCAACCCCCACCGCGACATCATGATGTGCCAGGGGCAGATCGCGAGGACGAAAGTCGACCACAGCGCTTGCCGTTCTCCAGAGATGGTCCTAACAAAAGTATAGAAGATGGCGAGCGATACCATTCCAGATATCGCGTTGACAAGTCGCAACGATAGCGCCGTCAGTCCAAAGACTTTGATGAATGGCACAGCCAAGTAGGCGGACAAAACATTCATGCCCGAGCCCCATGCAATAAGAAACGCCGGGTACGGGGTCAGGTGTCTATCCATTCCATAATTTAGGATGGAATAGGCGTCGTACCCAAGCGAGGTCTCGTCCTGGTTCAATCCTTGAGGACATTGCCCCAAGTAAAAGGCCCGGACACAGATGCCGACAACGAGGATCGCAATGAGCCTCCATTGGCGGCCGAGCCTGTTCACAATAGTCATTCCGTCCAACAGTGGCCCCCTGCCTCAGGCAAGTTCACGATTGAGGGGTACGACCGCTAATCATACCTGTGGTCCGCGCAATGTTCTTAGCGAGTAAGTACAAGGCAACGGCATTGATGGCGGCAGCATACGGAAGCGGCAGCCAATCGTGACGCAAAAAAGGTCCATACGACGCCAGCGATGCAAAGATCAAGAGCCCGGCTGGCAAGGTTAAGCTGGGAACCACGAACGGAGTCAAAGTCGCCAGCACATCTGAACAATACGCGTAGCGCTCGTGCATGTTGGGCAGCAGGAAGGGAGGGAGCGCGGCCATCAACATGGCGATGGAAAATTGAGTTTTTCGGTCGAACTTGTTCTTAGCCAAATAATGAATCGCCGCTATGAAGAATCCGCACACCGCCGCAGCAAACACGATGCCCGCTCGGGCTTGCAGCTGGGGATCAGGTGAGGGAAGCCACTGGTAAATCGAGGCGGCGTTCTGTTCGAGCGAACCTTGACTGCCCACCTGCCTGAGATAAACAGTCAAAGTGTTGCCGATAGCACGTCCGGCTAGTATCGCTGGAACCGAAAGCAGGAGGTAACCGACAGGCGCCAAAGCGAATCGCCAAAGACGCCAACCCCGCTCAAGGAAGAGCACGACAAGGGCTGGTAAAAAGAAGGCTGCCTGCAACTTGAAAGCAAGTGCCAGCGAAAAAGCGAGCACACTGCGCGTTGGCCGCTCGTCCAACACGTAGATCAGAGAAAGGAGCAGGAAGGTCATGTATATGACGTCCACCTGTCCCCACAGCGCACTGTTGGCCATGACCGTGGGCCCTAGCAGGAACAAGAGACCGGCCAGCATGGGTATCGGCCCCACGGGATGAATGCGTTTGACCAGCCGAACACATAACCAAGCAGCCCACAGATCGAAGACCAGCGGAACCAGTTTGATGTTAACGAACTTGTGAAAAGGAAGCAGGCTGGCCAGCGAAAGCAGGTACAGATAAGGCGGAGCATAGTCAGAGATGTCACGTCCCCACGCCTTCACGCGCCCGTACTGCACGATCTCGTCGTACCAAGGGCCGTAGCCTTCGGGAACGTCGGTGTTCGGGATGACCTTGAGTAGGAAGACGCGCGCCAGCACGGCGAGAAGCAACACGCTCCCAGCAAGCCAGTGCTGCTGTAGTGTTCGAGCGAAGGTACTCTCGGTCATGAAACGACCAATTCTGTTCTGCAAAGCGTTGGACATTCTAGGATTCATTATCAGCCACCCGTGCAAATACCAGGACATCGGAGTGCGAAAATAGTTGTTGCCATTTAGGTCCCAGCCGACCGCCTAGGGCATTCAATTTTTGCGGCGCGATGACAAACCGAACATGCGCAGAGGCTGATTCCAGACGCCCAAGGTCTGGGGCACAATCATCGCTCGCAAACCCGCCGAGCGTATCGAAAGACTTGACGGTTCTGACGGTGCGTAACTCGCCGTTGCACTTGACGACCAGGGCCCCCGCGTAGGCGGTCGGTTGCAACCTTGGGCTGTCCCTCATTTCAAAGATCCGGTATCCCTCAACCTCTGCCGCAAGAGGCAACGCCTTCAGAAAGTCAAAGAGCACGATGTTGTCGGCCAACGAAAAGTCGCCGGTGGGTTCTGCGCGCAGGATTATATGTGTGACGCCGAGTGCTGCTAGCCGGTCGTAGACCCTCCTCCGTGTGTCCCAGTTGCGGTACCGAATGGCCCCTTGGCGACCAAAGCTGTCGGACACGATCCAGTGTCCAAGCCCCAATCGAAGGTGCTCTTCATGCAGCAAGGCAACGGCACGTTCTGGCAGCCGAGCCGCGACGCGAGGTAAACTCGTCGCAGGGTCGTCACGATTGGCCCAGTCGCCCCGGTAACCGGAAGACAACCGGTCGAGCGTTGACATGATGGGCGACCGGCCTGCCATGGCGTGGGTTGGCAAAGCCGGAAGCTCGAATCCCCAAATTAGCTGGATGCCGATTAGGCTCACCAGTGCGAGGCGAATCGCCAGCGATTGTGTTCGCCACAAGGTGACCAAAGCGGCTGCAGTGAAAGTGGCGATCCATGGCAACAGCGATTGCAGGTATCGATCCTGGTGGTAGGTCCAATACCAAGTCCCAATCGCGACAAGGGTCGACAAAGCCAGCGAAAATAGGCGTCGCTGTGGCTTAATGATCAAGCAAGGGATCATGATCAGGGTAAAGACGGACCCGAAAATCGGAAGGTCACGGTGAAAGTCAGGCCAGTCGTGAGGCTTAAAAGAGAAAGACGCCAACGCGACCAACGTCTCTTTTAACCGCCCCCAAAGGGGGCCCTCGGGCGTCCAGCCAGCATCCAGAAGGCGAAACTCTGTACCAGCCGTCCAGGGGAAGCCCCCGAACAGCTTGTGCGCGAATGGATAGAAGGGATTTCCATGCCAAATCAGGTTCTTTAGCCAGTGCGGGCTCGTCAACACGCCGACGGTAACGCCCGCAACCGACAACCGAGCAAACGCCAAGAGGACAATTCGTGGCCTCGCAACGCGCGGCGAAGTCCACAGGTCATCAAACGTTGACATAAACAATAGGAACGTCAGAGCCACCACCAGATAAAGCACCTGATACTTGGTGAGGAGTGCACCTGACAAAATGATACCCAGAAGCACGCAGCGACGAATGCCAACCATTTGCTCGGAGCCGACCGGAAATAGGCGTCGTGCCACCAACAGGGCGGGCAACGTCCAGAAGCCGAGAATGTGATCAGCCGATAGGTTGAGGTTTGAGTCGTAGACGAAAATTCCCGGGAACAAGAAGACGGATACCCAGGCCGCACGTGCGCCCTCTCCCTTAAGCAACCAGCGAACGGTTGGCTCAACACCCGCCAAGGTAAACAGAAACAAGACAAGCTCGAGATGGGCGGCCAGCTCGATCCGAAAAGCCAACGAAGCGCGGGGGCAGAGAAAAGCCCAGGTGTAGATCCACGTCGCAAGTTGCGGCAAGGTTCCGAGAAACCACCCCTCATTGAAACGTCTTATGTGCCCTGTCACCGCGTAAGACTCTGCAATCGCCGCGTGATACCAGTGAGCGTCGAAGGCCACGTTCTGCGGCGTCATAATCTGCAAAACGATGATTGCGATGCCGGCCAAGCCGAACACGCGAGCTGTTGCACCCCAAAGCGCAGCTCTTCCATTGGCGGCGGTCAAATGTACAAGACGAATGCAGCGACGCTTGGCGTACACGAGGAAGCTCGGACCGAATGTCAAGCTCAGCAGGAAGGGGCAAAGGAGGAAGAACACGCCGTTGAGACCGCCCAACAAACCACAGCTAAACAGGACCAAACCAAAGGCGAGGACACCCGTGGCCAAGCTCAAGAGAACGTGTTCGCGCGCCGGGAACTTCTGCTTAAGGACGTGGCGAACCAAGTAGTGTCCCAAGGAGAGGCAGCCGAATGTCCAAAAAGAGGCGAGCGACCACTGAATCAAATAGCGCCACGCGAGCCAGCGCGTGACGGAATACAGATGATTCAAGATGACTGCAAAGTAAACCAGGCCGAGCAATAGGAGTATTGTGGCCGCCGCGGCGCGAACCTTAGTATTCATTAACGCGGCCCCAGGTTACACGAAGCAAGGGGCGTCCGCCTCGATGATCACCTCAAAACCGGCCAAAGATGCTCACTTCAAAACCGGCCAAAGGAAAAGTGGCCGGGACATCGTCATGCAAGCGGAGACAGGCTCCGGCTGCAAATTTGTGTGGTGTTTTGTTCGCCAGCTTCTGAGACCACACTTTAGGACGTGGCCATGGTGCAGAAGTCGGTCAAGCATCGCGGCCACCGCGGCGGTGTCGCCAAGCAGACGGCCCCAAATCTTCAACGGGACGATTCGAGTAAATAGGGTGCTGGCACGCTCGTAACGCCTCATAACTAATGCAAGCAGATCTTCGCCAGCGGTGGTCGGCAATGTGCGCATGCCGATGGACCTCTGTGCCAGGTTGGATGAGACAGGCACTGACCGGGAATTTAGACACCAGGGCGGTGATTGGATGACTCATGGAAAATGTTCTCAATGGGACCGAAAAGCTGCGCGATGTGCAGGTGTCGGCCAAAGTAAAACGGCGCCGATTTACGGCGCAATACAAGCTTGAGATAGTGCGGCAAGCCGACGCCTGTAAGGCGTCTGGCGAGATTGGGGCGCAGTTGCGGCGCGAGGGACTTTTCTCCTCGCAGCTGGTCGATTGGCGCCGAGCCCGGGAGCGTGGCGAGCTGCTGGCCCCTAAGAAGAGGGGCCGCAAAGCCAAGGTCGTTGATGAACGCAACCGCAAGATCGCTGAGCTGGAGAAGCAGCTCCATAAAGCCACTGCGCGCGCCGAGCATGCCGAGGCGCTGGTTGCGCTACAAAAGGAGCGGCGCTCCTGCCTGTGGTTCGAGAAACTCGTGTACGATTGACCTGAGTTGGAACGAGCGGCCGCACACTTTTTGGTGACGACAACGATCCCGAAAAAAACATGGTCCCGAGGCTGCTGCGTGCTTGGAAGTGGTGACGCTCCGGGGCGATCCCGTTTAGGAAAGTGATTCAATGCGCAGCCTCGCTTTCCATCTCCTCATCTAAACAGGAGGGAATCATGGCGACGAAGGGTAAGACGAAAAGAGGGGACGAAGCTGGGCTGCCGATTGTCCATAGGCATGCCGCTGGAATCGACATCGGGGCAACTTTCCACGTGGTGGCCGTGCCGCGGGATGCAGATCAGCAGCCGGTTCGCACATTCCGAAGCTTTACAGGAGATCTTTATCGCCTAGGCGACTGGCTCAAGGACCTCGGCATCACGACCATCGCGATCGAGTCGACAAGCATCTACTAGGTTGCCATCTACGAGATCCTAGAAGCTCGGGGGTTCGAGGTAGTGCTGGTCAATGCACGCGATGCCAAAAATGTTCCTGGGCGGAAGACTGACGTGAACGACGCCCAGTGAATCCAGCAGCTGCATGCGTACGGGTTGGTTCGGGGGAGTTTCCGCCCACACGAGAAGATCACTGCGTTGAGGGCATACCTGCGTACTCGCGATGGCCTAGTGGAGTACGCGGCCTCGCATGTCCAGCACATCCAGAAAGCACTCATGCAGATAAATCTTCAACTCTACCACGTCGTGAGCGACGTAACGGGCGTAACGGGAATGAAGCTCATTCGCGCGATCATCGATGGAGAAAGACAGCCTGCGACCTTGGCACAGTTCCGTGACCCGCGCTGCAAGGCATCCGTGCAGACAATCAGCGAAGCGCTCACCGGCAACTTCCGTCCCGAGCATATGTTTGAGCTTCGTCAGGCTGTCGAATTTTACGACTTCTATCAGGCGAGGATGCGCGACTGTGACGTCGAGGTCGAATGCTGCCTGGCTGCTTTGAATGAACGGAGTGCACTGCCTAAGGAAGTTATGCCCCAGCCTCGGAGGAAGTCTCCAGGTAGAAACGAGCCTGATTTTGACGTGCGGTCCGCAGTCTACACCCTCAAAGGAGGTGTCGATCTTACTCAAATTCATGGACTTGGACCGTATTCAGCACTGCGCCTCGTCGGGGAGTGCGGCACCGGCACCGATATGACCCGCTGGCCTACGGCCAAGCCCTTCACGTCGTGGCTCACTCTCGCCCCGGGCAGCGAGATATCCGGCGGTAAGGTGCTCAGTTCGCGGACCCGACGCTCCTCGAACCGCGCCGGCGTGCTACTTCGGATGTGCGCGCTTTCAGTGGGCAAAACGCAAACAGCGCTGGGCGCCTTTTTCCGTAGGCTTGCAGCCCGCGTCGGAAAGTCGAAAGCAGTCACTGCGACGGCCCGCAAGATTGCCGTGCTCTTCTACAACACGCTTAAGCATGGGGCGGCCCACGTCGATCCGGGTGCCGACTACCACGAAGAAAGATTTCGCCAACGGACCCTCGACAATCTTCGCAGGCGCGCAGGTAGTCTGGGCTTCCAACTGGTTCCAAGCTCGGAGGGGGAAGTTTCTTAGGAAAGTCGCGGCTCTCTTGGGACGACCGCTGGGGAGCGACAAGCCATGATTGCGGTCTTCAAGGAGCATGGACCCGCGTTGACAATCGTTGGCGCATACGCAGCCATTGGCCTGGCGCGCCACGTTCTATCGCCATCGCGACAGTGCCGCGCGACCGCCATCAAGAAAAAGGCGGCCTAAACAAGCGCTGGCGCCGACGGAGGTGTTTGCGCGGCTGCTCGACGAAGGCAAGTATTTGTGTTCGTTGTGCACGATGTATCGAATCTTGGCGGCGAATCACGAGGTTTGTGAGCGTCGGCGACAGCGCCGTTTAACCGTGTTTTCCAAGCCAGAGCTACTGGCGACTGGGCCTGGGCAAGTTTGGTCCTGGGACATCGTGCGCCACGAGGCGCTTTGAACCGTGCCGTGATGAAAGGACACGGCCATAGGCCCGTCGCAGCGGGTCGATAGAAGCTGAGGGTAGCCCGAATCCTGGGATGAGGAGGAGGCGGAGAGCCGCCCTGACAACGCCGGGGCGATCGTCGCTCACCAAAACTGAGACCAACTCGATCGGTGGCATTCGATCGGAGTATTCAGTGTCGACGCTTGAACGCTGGCTCTATGCGCCTAAAGGGGGCGGCGTGCAAGCGCTTCGGCCCAAGTCGCGTGGCGAGCGAGGACGGTGGCGCAAGCTCACGGCCGAGCAGTGCGCGCTTCTGCGAGAAATTCGCATCGAGCATCTTGCGGCCTCCGCCGCACTCATCGAGAGGACGCTGGAAGTGGATGGCCGCCCCGACCAAGGCGCTGTCTAGTAACTGCTGGCCCGAAGAAACCAGGCATGTCACCGGTGACCTGCCCCCGAAATTTAGGGCCACCGGGGAAGTGAGTTCTGCCGCAGAATGGCAGACAAAGGGCAATGAAACGGAAAGTCTTCAAAGAGGAGCAAATTGTTCGGATCCTGCGTGAGGCCGAACTCGGTAAAGCCCCGCAGAAAGACATCTGCAAGAAGCACGGCATCAGCGAGCAGACGTTCTACCGCTGGAAGGCAAAGTTTGGCGGCATGGATGTGCCTGATGCCAAACGTCTGCGGCACCTTGAGGGTGAGAACGCCAGGCTGAAGAAGATGTTGGCCGAGAAGGTGCTTGAAAACGATCTTCTTCAGGAGCTGAACCGAAAAAAATGGTAAGCGCGCAAGTCCGCCGCGCGCAGGTTTGGTTTCTGCGCAGCGGCGGCCTTTCTTGCCGAAGGGCTTGCGCGCTAGTTGGCGTTTCTCGATCATGGCTTGGCTACGAGAGCAAGATGGACAGGCGCGACGAAGAGCCCTTGAAGCGTCTACGCGACTTCTCGTACAAGCATCCGCGGCTTGGGTACCGCATGGCCCGGCATTACCTGCGTCGGGGTGGCTTCACTCTCGGCGTGCACCGAGTTCACCGACTATGGCGAAAAGCGGGCCTGCAAGTTCCGAGAAGACGAAGGAAACGGCGCGGGACGAAGAAGGACCCACGACAGCTCGTTGCGTCCAGGCCCAACGATGTATGGGCTTACGATTTTGTCCACGACAACTGCATGAATGGGCAGAAGATCAAGTGCCTCACCATATCTGATGAGTGCACACGTCAAAGTTTGGCTGCAGAGGTCCGCGGCTCCTTGAAGTCCTCGAATGTCATTGCGGTTTTGGCGAGGCTCTTCGCAGAACGAGGAGTACCGCGGTTCATCCGCAGCGACAACGGCCCAGAGTTCATCGCCAAAGCAGTCAAAGCGTGGTTAGCGGCCACAGGCGTTCAAACTGCATACATCCAGCCTGGGAAGCCTTGGCAGAATGGCTTCATCGAAAGCTTCAATGGCCGCCTTCGAGAAGAATGTTTGAATCAGGAAGTCTTTCACAATCGCCGCGAAGCTGCGGTGATCATTGAGATGTACAGAAAGGACTACAACGAGAACCGACCCCACAGCGCTATAGACTACTTGACCCCCAACGAGAAATTCAGACAATACAGCATCGACGGGACTCACTGACCAACTGGTACCGAGAACCGGGGCAGGTCAGAAGCGCCGCGCGCTTCTGTCGCTCGTCCTCGTTGGCTTGCCTGAATTGCATGACAGGCTCGGCATGCCGCGCAATCGTTCGATCTGTTCGCGGCTGCACAGAAGACTGCGAATCGATCCGCTCATCCCGGATGACACGGCTGCCTATCTTGCGTTTCGGCTTGGCCGTGTCGGCTACGAGTGAGAAGTCTTTACCTCGGATGCCGTTGCCATGCTGCACGAGGCGACCAACGGTGGCTTTCGTGAAATCGCCAGGATGGCAACCGCCGCCCTAAGAAGCGCCGCTCGTCGCCGCAAAAACTCGTCGAACGCGACACCCTAGCGCACATCATCGAGGCAGAAAGCGACGCCGTCGGGTAACAACCGCAGGCGCCATTGCCGTGGCGTTTCGATCAATGGCAATCGCCGCCGACGCCGAATACCAGGCTTCGCTACGATGGCCATCGTGCGTTTGCCATTCCCTTGGCGCAGCCTTGATGCCCACCATCTAACCGGATCGCAAACCATCATCCAAGGCGACCGGTAACACCAGGGAAGTCGCCTAAAGGGCATCCTCGGCGCAGCCTCGCGATGAGGATCCGACTCGCCACGCATAGGCCGCACAAAAGCCCGCTCATGGAGTCGGCGCGCGACTTGGCAATCAGGATTTCGACGGCGCCAGTCGGCTTGTAGTCGCCTTCGTCGCTCTACTCTGCACACTCGATCGCCACAGACCCCTTGGCCATTACCAACGCCAAGCTCTGGGAGAAACCATCGTCGGTAAACGGCGCACGGCCCTTCTTGTTGCATTCGCCATCTTCGCGCCCTTCCAGCCCCGGGCCAGGTCCGCGTTTAAGCGGCCAATTTGGAAAAGAATGAATACGCAATGCATGTAACCTAATACGGCGAACTAGCGATCCATTGCAAAATGCCACACACATGGTAATAACGATGACGGTAGTTCAATCAACCATGTTAACTTTGAGGACACAGACAAATGAAAAGAACACACCTGAGTTTGGCTATTTTTGCGTTTATGGCCGTGAGTTACACCAGGACGGCTGAGGCGTCCTGGTACAGCTGGGATTCCACCAAGTCGCCGCGCGGGGAGCACACGCTAGGCGGCTTTGAATACAACAATGGCAATCCGCAGAATCAACTGTGGGTTTGCAGGGCGCTCAAGGATGGCGTGTGGCACCCTGGAAAACTCGTACAGGCCTCACGCGTGTGCAATATCGGGTGGGGCGGCGGGGAACTCAGCTTTTCCAGCTACCAGATCCTAGAGGGAGTTGGGACTTGGGGCCCTAATGGGCTGAATAACTCGCTAATTGGAGGCATAGAAAACGGCAACAACCTTCACGTATGCCGAGCCACGGTCGTTTCCGGAGGCCTTCCTCGTGGAATTCATCCCGGAAAACTTCTCGGCGGCGCTTGCCATGTGCCGTACGGAGGGTCGGAACTTACTTTCAGCAGCTATCAGCTTTTCTATCCCTCGACAACAACTCCCAACGTAACTCCAGCATCGGGTAAGGGCAATCTATCCGTATTCCTTGCCTATGATGACGGCCCCACGCCGGTGATTAAATTCGGAGAAGCCTTCAGGTTTGTGGACAACACGGAATACCCGATCGTCCCCCACCCGATGCTAATTTACAAAGTCGTCGGGGGGTCAGTAGTTTACCGACAGCAGCACAATGGTTTTTTCAACAGTATCTCACCCGGCGTCAAGGAATTGCGCGGGCCTTATAGCTCGTGCAAGACTGTATTCATAACCGCCGGTTCCACTGCGACGTATCATCTCACCAGGTATCCCACCACTTGTAATTGAGACCCGTCTGACCAATCAACACCCAGACTATCAATAACGAACGGGCAGTAGTTTATCGCAGCCGATGAGCTGCTGCCACTTCCTCAAACCTCCGCCACCAAAGATGGTTCCATCCCTAATTCTCACGGCAACGTGAGCGCCTTTGCGCGATCTGCCAATCCCCATGATGGCGAAGGTGATGTCAGGTTACAGCGATGAAGAGCTGCGCATTACGCAGCAAATGCATTAGTTGATCACGAAACCGACAAGCGATCTCGAGGAGGCGACCGCTGCGGTGAACGCAGTAAACAATTCGTACTTAGACGGCAGGGTGCGGTACTTAGAAAGTCTAGTGTGGCCATTGTGGCGCTTTCAATTTAGTCCAGGTCTTTGACGCCTCCCCCTCCATAGGATTAGCGTCACGAGCACCCCCATGCGCCTCTCCGTCGTCATCCCTTGCTTTAACGAAGTCCAAACCATTCCCCGTTTGGCCACCGCCTTGGACGACGCCGTGGCCTCGCTGCGCACGCAAGGCCACGACCCCGAAATCATCATCATCGACGACGGCTCCTCCGATGGCTCCGTCGATGCCCTAAAGTCCGCAGCTGCCACGCGCCCCTGGTTGCGCATCATCATTCTGCGCCGCAACTTCGGCCAAACGGCGGCCATGTCCGCGGGCTTCGCACACGCCACCGGCGATGTGATCATCCCCATGGACGCGGACATGCAAAACGACCCAGCGGACATCCCTCGCCTCCTTGCGAAGCTTGACGAAGGCTTTGACGTCGTTTCAGGTTGGCGGCGCTTTCGCAAAGACAAACTGTGGACCCGCAAACTTCCCTCTTGGCTGGCCAATTGGTTGATTGGGCGCGTGTCGGGAGTGCGGCTGCATGACTATGGTTGCACGCTGAAGGCTTACCGCCGTGAGGTTCTAACCCCCGTGCGACTTTACGGCGAAATGCATCGGTTCATTCCGATCTATGCGCACTGGCAGGGGGCGCGCGTCACCGAACTTGAAGTGGCGCATCATCCGCGGCTTGAGGGTAAATCAAAGTATGGTTTGCTGCGCACGTTTAAGGTTGTGCTGGACCTTCTGATGGTGAAGTTTCTGGGCTCCTACGGCACGAAGCCGCTGTATTTCTTCGGCACGCTGGGCGCGCTGTTGTGTGGCGCAGGAACGTTGGCGGCGATGTTCACGCTTTATCAAAAGTTCTTTCACCACGAGCACGTGTGGGTGCACAAGAACCCGCTGTTTGGCGTGGCCGTGTTCTTGTTCCTGGTGGGCGGTCAGGCTGTGATGTTGGGCATCTTGGCAGAGCTGCAGATCCGCACGTACCACGAGTCGCAAGCCAAGGCGACGTACGTGATTCGCGAAGTGATCAACGCGGGGCAGACGCAGGCATGAAAGCGGCCGTGGCCTGTGCAGCAGCGCTGTTGATGCCGATCGCTGCCACCCCACGCGTGCAAGCCGCCGATTCCGATCCATGGTTCGCTCACGATAAATACTTGCATGGCAGCGTGTCGGCGGGGCTTTCATTGACCGGTTATGCCGCAGCCTCATCCACGACCACCGATCTTCGTTGGCGGTTCGGCACAGGCGCCGCTTTGGCGTTGACGGCGGGTGTGGGCAAAGAGCTCTTAGATCTGGGTGGACCCGGCGATGCTTCGTGGCGTGATCTCACATGGGACGTCGTGGGCACCGCCACCGGATTGGCAATCGCGTACATGTTGGACGCATATGTCTTCTGAACGCGCGTTGCCCTGGGCCACCAGCTTGTGTCACCGCTGTGCCGTCGGTCCGCGGTTTGTGCACACACAAACCAGCACGTTCATCTTGTGCCCCGTTCACCCGAACAAGTATCCACCGCAGCCCGTTCAAAGCTGCGCGTACTTTAAGCCGCCCTGCGCTTCGGTTTCAGAAGACGATGAACCACAGTCATGAAAAGCCCAGCCAAAAGGCCAACCGCCGGCTGACTTCTGTCATTACGTCGTCGCTTAGCTGGCCAATGCGCGGGCCGAGTTTGTCGCTGGGAGCGCTGACCACGCGGTCGATCATGACTTGAGACACGGTCCGTAGCCCATTGCTTGGCGAAGGATCTAGAGTTACGCGAACCAGTGGCGTGGTCTTACGAAGCTCACTTGTAATCGGGCAAATGACAATCATCGTGTGGGCGAGCGTGTCGGTGCGTTGAACAATAACCGCAGGCCTCGGTTTACCGTGGGTGCCCTGAAGCGCCACGGTCACGATGTCGCCGCGGCTCAGGCCTTCCATTCAGGATCGTCCCAAACATTGGACAGCGCTGCGGTGCTAAAGTCATCGGCGGCACCATCGGGATGCGTCGCGAGGGCACGCAACTGTCGTTTAAGGTCATCGGCAAATCCTGGCGCTTTAACGTCCGGAACCCAGATCTGAACAAGCTTAAAGCCGCGGCGCCTCATGGCCTCCCTGTACTTTCGCATCCCGACAACAGCACTTTCCTTTCGGGCGTCGGCCCGCTGGCGGCGCTTGGCTGTCGTGTTTGCCATTTCGTTATGCTAACATGTTATCAAGTTCGAGCAAGGAGCGCCTTTCAACTTGCCGACCGCTTGCGCCTTATCAATCGATCCAACTTTTTCCGATCCTGCGGGCCCAGCTCGCGGGCCAAAACCAAAGTAGCGGCGAACGCAAGCATCGCTGCCGCCACGCAGATCAAGCCCATCAAACGGCCCTGCCCTGGCATCACTTGCGCCACGCCCACGCCCACCGCCAAAGCAAGCGCCGTGCGGGCAGCCGTGGCCACCGGCACAGCGGCACCAAACCTGCGGATGAGATAAACGATCGAGGCCAAGAAGCCTGCGCCCATGCCCAACGCGGTGGCCAAGGCTTGGGCACGCAACATCGCCGCGCCCGCTTCAGCGTGTGGCACCATCACCAACGCACTGCCACTGCCCACAATCAACGTGACGCTCACCAACAACACCGCCACGCGCGGGCTGCCGGCGGCATTGATGATGGCGCACGCCACACCAAGCAACGCCAATGAACACAAGCCGGCAGCCAAGATCGGCAAAGCGGCCGTGCCTTCAAGGTATTCTGGTTTGTAAAGCAGGCCGAGCAATGCCGAAGGCCGGCAACCAAGCGCCAAACCCATGCCTGCTGAAAACACAAAAGCGATCCGCATGGTCTGCCGCACGTAAGCGACGGTGGCGCCGCGATCTTGCTCAAACGTCACGCGGGAAACCAAGGGGAACACCACGAACGTCACGACGATCAACGCTTGATAAGGCAACAATGCCAAATTGCGAACGGCCTCATAGTTGCCCACGATCGCATCCGCACGCGCTGCGGTGACAGCCGCACCCGCGAACCGGCGCAGCCAGAACAAATCATAGTTCAACGCCAGGTTCACCAACGCCGCGTAAATCGCGACGCCTGTCATGAAGGATGCCAAACGCTTGATCGGGAACGTGACACCTGGCGCGGCTTTCACGCGGCCCATCACACGCGCGGCTACGAGCAACACGATCACGGCGGTGGCCACAAAGCCGACGAACGCGCCCGTGACAGGCGCGGTTCGTGAGGCGAAGGCTTTGCCAAACGCAAGCGCGCCGCCTAACAGCAACACCGTTTTCAACGACGAGAACAGCACATCGAACCCGGCTTGTGTGGCAAACCGGCGCAAGCCATTCGCAAGCCCCACGTATACGGCGTAAAAGCCATACAAGAACGGAATCGCCGCCACGATGCGGAACCACGGGACGTAGTAACTGGGGGCTCCCAACGCACGCGCCAACCACGGGGCTGCCAGCAAAAACAATAGGCCCACCGCCGTGCCCACAAACATTTGCAGGCGAAGGCCGGCGGCTGCCACGGCACCGGCGCGGGCGTCATCTTCGGCGGCGTACTTACACACGCCTTGGGTGGTGCCTTGCACCATCGTGTTGTTCACAGTGGATATGGCGCCGTTCACCACAGAAAATGCGCCGTACTCGGCGGCCCCCACCACGCGCGCCAACAACCATCGCTGCAAGAACCCCGCGATCATGAACGCCACTTTCGCGCCGCCGATGAACAGCGCGCCCCGCCCCGCTACGGCCGCGGCATCGTTCTTCTTCGGTGTGGCAGAGGCAGGCGACGACGTGGCAGCGGGGATCGAGGTATCGGAGGACATGGAAGGTAGGCGGGCAGCTTACACGATGGGGCGCGTTTACAAGTTTCGGGGTAGGCCACCAGGCGTTTTTCTGGCATGGTTAGGACCGGTCTCATGTGGAGTTCTTTGGGACGTAAGGCAAAGCGCTTTTTCAACCTCACCCTGCTGCTCGCCTGTGCGGCGTGCACGGGTCAGGTGGATGGCCAAACGGCAACGCCTGGTGCCAGCGGCGGTGCAGGCTCAGGCGGTGCCGGTGGCGTGCCGCAAGGGGGGCGTGGTGGCGGCGGTGGCAGCGGCGGTGTTGTGGCGGCGTGCGGGCAAGATGTGGGGCCATCGCCATGGCGGCGGCTTTCGCGCGATCAGTACGCCAACACGGTTCGCGATCTTGTTCCAGGGGCCAACGTGAACATCGATCGGTTGTCGCTCGATGAGCGCATGGGGCCTTTTAAAACGAACCTCGTGGGCAACGCCACCGACATCACGCTCTCGCAGTACATGGAAAGCGCTGAACAGGTGGCTGCCACCGCGGTGAGCAAAGCCGACACAATCGTGGCCTGTGATCGCAAAACCAAAGGCGATGAAGTTTGCGCGTTTGAATTCATCACGAAATTTGGCCGCCGTGCGTATCGACGCCCGCTGACCATGGAAGAGCAAGCGCGCTACCAGGCGCTCTACAAAGCGGCCGGCGCCTTTGCGGAAGGCGTGGGCGCGGTGGTGGCAACGATGCTGGAATCGCCGCACTTCCTTTACTTGATCGAAATTGGCGAGACCGATCCGAGACGCCCCGGCGTGGTGAGGCTGACGCCCTTCGAATTGGCCAGCCGCCTCTCGTACTTCTTGTGGAGCAGCGGCCCCGACGCTGAGCTGCTGGACGCCGCGCAAAGCGGGCAATTGGGCACACCCGCGGGCGTGCAGCAGCAGATCACGCGCCTGCTCGCCAGCGACAAAGCCCGCACCACCATCTCAAGCTTTCACTTGCAGTGGCTGGACATTGAGACAGCGGGGTCGTTGTGGCGCGAGTTCCCCGGCTTCGATAAGGTTTCGGGCTCGATCAAAAACGAGACGCAGGATTTCGTGAACTATGTGCTCAGCAAAGGCGACGGGCGGCTTGAGACGTTGTTGACCGCGCCGTTCACCATCGCGCCCGACGCTTTGGTTTCGTTTTACGGTGCCACACGCCCAGCGGGCGCGGATGTCAAAGCGCCTGTGATGCTGGATCCGAAACAACGTGCGGGCGTGCTCACGCAGGCTTCGTTCTTGGCTGTCCACGCGGCCGTCAATCAAACGTCGCCCGTGTCGCGCGGCGTGGCGATCAGGCGCAACCTGTTGTGCCAAGATTTGCCGGACCCACCACCCAATGTGAACGCCATCGCGCCTGAGCCGAAAGCCGGGGCCACCACACGCGAGCGCTTCGCCGCTCATTCAACCGGCGAAACCTGCAAAGGTTGCCACCAATTGATCGACGGCGTGGGCCTGGGCTTTGAACACTATGATGGCGTGGGCGCGTGGCGTGACACCGAAGAAGGCAAAGCGATCGATGCCACAGGTATGGTGGTGGAGGCAGGCGATTTGAACGGCGCCTTTAATGGCGGCGTTGAACTGGCAAAGAAGATGAGCCGAAGCAGCGTGGTGCGCGAGTGTGTGGCCCGGCAGTGGTTCCGCTACTCCTTGGGTCGCAACGAAAGCGAAGCCGACGAGTGCTTGCTGCAAAGGGCGATCGAGGCCTTCAAAGCCGATGATTACAACATTCGCAC
Organism: Deltaproteobacteria bacterium; assembly: GCA_033763315.1. GTDB lineage: Bacteria > Myxococcota_A > Polyangia > Fen-1088 > Fen-1088 > JAGTJU01. The sequence continues at coordinate 60,160 of JANRKS010000009.1, read as the reverse complement.
CCTGATCACGGCGATCGCCACAGGAGATGCGTTTTCGCTGCGTCACCCAGGCGCCGTGGGAGGCACACCATGAGCCGTTTTAACCCGCACTTTGGTCGCCGCGCGCTGCTTTCACGGTTGGGCGTCTCGGCGGCCGTCGCGCCGTTCTTGCCGCTGCTGAACGCCAGCGGCGCCGAGGCACCACCCAAACGGTTGGTGCTGTTCTTCACGCCTCACGGCACCATCTGGGACAACTGGGTTCCCACAGGCACGGACAGCGCGTTCACACTGTCGCGCATCCTCAAGCCACTTGAGCGCCACCAAAAGAAAATTGCGGTGCTGGCGGGCCTCCAGATCAAGGCCGATGGCGTCGGTGCGCCGCACACCAAAGGGCCGTCGCTGCTATGGTCGGCCTCCCCGCTGCTTGAAGATCAAACCTTCATTCGCGCCGATGGCTCGGGCGGTCGTTTCTTCGGCTGGAACAGCAGCGCTTCCATTGACCAAGTGATCGCCCAGAAGATTGGCCTTACCACGCCCTGGAAATCGCTTGAGTTTGGGGTGCGCAGCGGAGGCAGCAATCCAGCGTCCCGCATGATCTACGCTGCGCCCAAACAGCCACTGGCGCCCGAGGCCAATCCCTACGCGATGTTCGATCGTTTGTTCGGGGCGCGCAGCTCAACGGTGCTCAAACAGCGCAAAGCCAGCGTGGATGTGCTCAAACAAGAGTTGGACGCGTTGAAAACACGTGCGCCCGCCGCGGATCAGCCACGCATTCAGGCTCACATTGATGGCATCGCGAACATCGAGAAGCGCCTGCTGGCAACGCCAAAGGTTTGCGCGGCGCCCACGATGGGCATGAACGTGGATGCGTTCAACGAAGCCAACACACCCACTGTGATTGATCGCCAAATGGAACTGATGGCTGCGGCCTTGGCCTGTGACCTCACGCGTGTGGCAAGCCTGCAGTACACCGTGGGCGACAACGACAACGGCACTTATAGTTGGCTCGGCATCACACGCATGGGGCACCACCTGCTAACCCACGCGGGTGACAGCGACGCGCAGGCCAAAGAGGATTTAACCAACATCTATGCGTGGTACGCGGGGCGTTTCGCATACCTTCTTGATCAGTTGGACGCCGTCAAAGAAGGCACAGGCACAATGCTCGATAACACCCTGGTCATCTGGGGCTCCGAGCTGGGCAAAGGCAACACGCACTCCTTCCAAAAAACACCATTCGTGGTGGCCGGTGGCGCTGCGGGTGCCATGCGCATGGGCCGGTTCATGCAATTCGATAACGTCATCCACAACCGCTTGCTTGTGGCGGCGCTCAACGCGTTCGGCATCGCTGCCGATACATTTGGCAAGACCGACACAGGCAAAGGTCCCTTGCCGGGCCTTTTGGCCTAACGCCGCTGCCACAACTCAAGGTGCGCGGAGAAACCGCCCACATCCACAGGCAGCTGCTGCTGCCGCACCAAGCCCGCACGCAACATCACGGCCTCTGTGGCGTGCACACGCGGCGTGATAAACGCCATCCGCCCTTGCGGCCCGAGCAGTGCGGCCGCGTGGCCGAGCACATCTTCCAATAACTCACGCACGCCCTCACTGACCGCCACGCGACGGCCAAACGGAGGGTTTGTGATTACAAGCGACAAAGGCAGCGGCGGTGCGAAGGTGCGCGCGTCCTGCAAGGTGAGCGTCACGCGTTGTGCTTTCGCAGACGCCACATTCTCTTGCGCGGCGGCGATGGCCTGCGGGTCAACGTCCGTGCCGAACAACTGCTTGTAAGGGCCCGCCAAACTACGTTCAGCCAGCTCCATGCCTGTGCCGACAAACGGATCCCACACCACGTCCCCGGCCCGGCACCCCGCCACCCGCACGAGGGCCGCGGCGATCGTGGGATGCGACGACGCCGGCATCGTGGCCTTGCGGTACGCAAACCGCGGATCCACAAGTTTTTGCGGCCACAGCTCAACAAACACGCGCGGCCCCGTTTTGCCCACCACTTCACTAACCACCACTTCCCAAGGCGCTTGCGTTGAATCGTTGATCAACCACGGCACCGCTTGCACCACACGCTCCGCAACCGCACGCGTATCGCTGCGGCGTTGGCCCCCACCCGCCCAATTGATGCGAAACCGCACGGGGCCATCGGTGAGCGATCTAAACAACGCTTGTGTGGATGGCATCACGAGCGCATCCACTACAGAGCCCACAACGTCGTGGGGATCGCTGTCGAACTCGATCGGGAACCCCAGATGCATGAAGGTGCGCGCCGCAAACAACGGACGCAAGGTGCCGGTTGTCATCACACGCACGCGGCCCGCGCCCACTTCGCGCGGCACCGTTAACAAGCCGGGCACCGCTTGCAGTTCGTCAAGCAACATCCCCTCAAGCCCCGAACGCACGTGCAACAAAATCGCCGTGGGTTGCCCCAGCGGGGCATCAAGCGTGATCGTCGAAGCCACGCGTCGCAGTTCACGCTGTTCGATGCGCAGGCGCGCCTGGGTGAGGCGCTGTTCAAGCAACGCGTCCTGCGCTGCGGCCGGCGGCTGAGCGTCTAAAGCTTTGAGCGCTTGCCCCGAGCCCAAGCGGCCCAACGCTTCGGCCAGCGCGCGACGATCAGCCAGATCGGTGGTGGTGGCAAAGGCCTGCGTCAAAGCCGCTTCAGCGAGATCTCGTTCATGGGGCCACGCTGTCACACGTTTGCCTAACTGCAAGGCCGCGCGGCGGCGGGTCACACCATCAGCATCGCCCAACCGCGCCAGCAGCCATGGACCAACCGTCACATCGCGCAGGTCTTCGCCAAGCACGGCCACCAGATCACAAAGGCGCGCGCGCAACGGAGGAACGGCATCGTCAAAGCGGGTCATCGCCTCAGGCAAGGCCAAGGCACCCAGGCGCGCCAGTGATCGAATCGCCATGCGCGCCACGTCTCTATCGGCGGCAGCCACGAGATCGAACAACGCCGGCAGGTCACGCGCAGAAGGCGTAAAGCCACTGCTTCGCACCAAGGCCAGCAATTCTTCAGGGGTTCGATCCACGACCGGCCACAATGCCCGAAGCGTTTGCCAATGTCACCGCAAAATCAACATCAGGGAAGCGGCACAAATGAAAGCTGTTGTGTCAATGACACCGCTGCGCTGCTTTGCACCGAAGCGAAACCACCCGCTGCTTGCAGGCCGCGGGTGGCGCGCACACCGCTCACGGCGCTTTCCGATCCGGCGGGGGCATAAAGATCGTCATAAGCGAATGTCACCGCCCCATCACGCTCGCGCAGCAGCATCGAAAACGTGAGCGATGAATCGCGGTAACCAAAGCGCTGCACGCGGCGCCATGTCACGACGAAGCGACGGTCGCCCATGATGCCGGTCGTTTTTGTGCACACGCCAGACGCGCCGCTGGCGACCAGATCATCCCAAAACGGCGCGATAAGGGCGGGTTGACCGGCGCTTGGCAACACGCCGCCAGCGCCTGGATTCAAGAACGCGCCGGGCCCGGGAAAGCCGGCCACACCATTGACGCTGATTGCAATATTGACGTGCGGCTCACCATAAAAGGTGAACGCAAACGGCAACGCAACCACTTCGTCACCATCGTCCTTGGGCGCGCTGGTAAACAGCGACGACGTCAACGCCAATGGTGTGCCGCCTTCGCAGGCATCCACAAACGGTTCACGCGGCTCAAGCGTGAGCGCATAACCGTTCACCATCCGACAAACGCCGGCAACACACAGCGCAGGCGCTGCGCATTCGGCGTCACCGCCCGGCAAACATTCAGCGCCCACGGGTGCGCCGGGCTGGCATGAGCCTGCCATGCATGCGAGGCCCGCATCGCAACGCGACGGGGCCACACCCAAGGGCCGGCATGACGCGCCCGCGGAGCCCCACGACACGCATAAGCCCGCCACACACTGCGTGCCCGCTTCACAGCGGTTCGTACGCAACGAAGCCACAGGGTTGGTGTCGCACGCCTGGCCCACCGCCACCGCAGCTGGTGCCAGATGGCAACGGTTCACGCCATTATCCGGCACGCACCAAAGCCCCGTGTCGCAGCGCTGCTCTGCAAGGCAGGCCGCGCCTAAGCTGCCATTGCTTTCACACACGCGCGTTGCTTTGCTGCACGAGGATTCTGCCGTGCAAGGTTCAAAGGGCTCGCGCGCCAAACTGCACGGGGCGCCCAGCGGCAGCGGCACACGACACACTTTTGTTCCGTCGAGATTGCGCGCGCACACGAGCCCATCGTCGCATGGCACCTCGCCCGCGCGACACGCGCCGCCCTCCAAGCCATCGCGCGCACAAACATACGCCGGGCCTGCGCGCACACAAGACGAGCCCGCGCGACAATCAACCAAGGCACCCGATTTTGGTTCGCAGCTTTGCCCGTCAGCAATAAAGCTGCGGCATGCACCGTCCTTACACGTAAGCCCCGGGTCACAGGGCGCGGAAGGCAAAGCACGGCACGGCGCCGTCTCGGTGCCCTTGCTGATGCACACGTTTCGCACGCAGGCACCTGCGTCTGCACACTGCACGTGAGGCGCTTGCGGCAAGCACGTGCCCCCCAAAGGAACGGCATCCAAGCGGCACACGCCCTGCACACACAACGCGGGTTCCACGCAAACGGGGCGGCCAAGATCTGGATCGCCGCACGCGCCCCCGACGATGCTGGGCACCAAACACTTCCCTGGCGTCTCGCCGGGATCACCAAAGAAGTGCGAGCACAATTGACCGGTCGGACAAGGGGTGTACGTGCCGTTGGCAAAGCAAGTTCCGCTCATGGACAACGCCCTGCAAATGCCAGCCAAACAACCAAGGCCCGCGTTGCACACGGGTGGTTGCGCCCGACAAGCGCCGTGATCATCGCCCGGGGACGCGCACACAGGATCAAAGCTGCCATCGCGATCGCATACGAACGGCGGCGCACACGCCGCAGCCGTGCAAGCCTGACCCGCGCCCACGATCGGCACGCACGTGCCCCCTTTGCCTGCGCACAAAAGCCCGCTATTGCAAGTGCCTTCCCCCGGGGGTCCCACCATGCACAAAGCGCCCGGTGCGCCGCGCGGCAAGCATCGGCCGATGTCGCGCGTGGCAGGCACGCATCCCCATCCCGGCGCACACGGCGTTTGCGCGTCACACAGTGGCACCGTTTCACCGGGCGTCGCTGGCTGGCGCCCGCGTGTGGCTTCGCCTTGCCTGCCCCCATCGCAGGCCATGGCCCACAAGCCGCACACAAGACTTGCCGTGTGAAGTGCCACCAGGGTTCTCATGCGCCACCCGATCATGCCTATCGCTTCATCAGCTGCATGAGCGCTGCCAGACGATCGGCCATCGCCTGCGCTTGCCCCGCGTTCAATTGCAGCGATACGGTCACGTTGGGCCCTTGTGCACGGGCCGCGACGCCCTCCAACCAAGGGCCGATGCCCATCAACAACAGCTTGGGGCTTTGCTTTGCTTCCCGGATGTAATTGTTCACTTCCGCCGCAAGCGCTTGCGCGTCCTCTTTCGTTGAAAGTTCGGCCCGCAAACTCGCCGCAAGTCCGTCTTTCAAATCAAGCGTCACCGCAACCCGCGCAATGTTGGATGCGGCAGCGAAGCGCGGCAGTCCGGCCAAACGTGTACGCGTGGCGTTCGGCACCACCGCCACAGCCCACGCCGCGTGGCCCGTGCCAATACGCGCGCACAAATGCGAAAGCTCCGCGTGTGTCGGCAACGCTTCTGGCGGTTGCGCCACCGACGCGGCCATTTGTTGCGCCCAACCACCGCCACCCAACACAAACGTGTGATCGTTCAAGAAGAAACCGGCACGTTTCGTTTGTTCATCGCTGCCCACCCACAATCGTTGCCCCGCGTGCTCTTGTTGACGAAGGTCGAAGCCCCGCGCTTTGGCCTCGTCGCGCGCGTATGAAACCAAGCGACGTTCGTCCAGATGATCGCCAAACGCCAACAACGCAAATTCCCCATTGGCCCGCGCGTCTTCGGGGAACGCGAACACCAAACGATGCACGTCCACCAAAGGATCGAAGCCCGTGCGCGCTTTGACGCCTTCCAGAATCTTCAAGTCGTCGCTGCTGCGTTGCCCCGCCGTGGCCACGGCCTTCCACAAAACCGACCGGCGCACTTGGCTTAGGTCCAACGAAACCACTGTCTGCGCGCGCGCAGGCAGCAAGGCCAACGCCGGATCCGCCAGACGTTGCCCGGGTGCTTCACAGCCTTTGCATCCCGCGACACCCACCAGCGTCATCAAGAGCGCCCACACGGACGCCCCCTTGAGCCAGCCGCGGCGCGCGTACGCAATACGATCCATAAGCCCCAGCAGCCTACCAGCAGACCCGCACCCTGGCGATTGGCGAAGCATCGGCGACGGTCGTTGCTATAGTGCGCCGCCGATGCCTTGGCAGAAGATGCGGTTCAAAGACCAAACGGTGTGGGTGAACACCGATGACAGCGGCAAGCCCGTCGTGGACGCCGAGGGCCGCGCCGAGATGAAATACCGCGAGAACGATGTGAAATCCTATCGCCCGGCGGCGGTGAACTTAAAGGCACCTGGAGCCAACGATCCGCCGCCCGACAACCGCACGCGCAAGAAGGCTTCAACGGGCGCCACCGCAACCAAAGCCGCGCCCAAAGCGACGGCCACGTCATACCTGGCAGGCAAACCTTTGGCGGGCGCCATCGCGATATGGACCGATGGGGCGTGCACAGGCAACCCGGGGCCCATGGGCATCGGCATGGTGGTGATCACGCCTGGCAAGCGCATCGAACGCGGCGAGTACTTGGGTCTTGGCACCAACAACATCGCGGAACTGACCGCGATCAGCCGGGGCGTTGAGATGGCTATGAAGTTGGGCGTTGACCCGCAGGCGCCCATGGCCGTTCACACCGATTCTTCTTACTGCATTGGCGTTCTCAGCCAAGGCTGGAAGGCCAAGGCCAACGCCGAGTTGATTGGCGAAATTCGCGAGATGCTGCGCCACCACCCCAATCTAAGGTTTGTAAAAGTGGAAGGACACGCTGGCATCCCCGAGAACGAGCGCTGCGATGAGCTGGCCCGCAACGCGGTCAAGCAGCGCGCAAATGTCTAACAACGAAGCGTGATCGAGGTTGCATAGCGGGCCTGGCGGCGCAGATCGTCCAGACACATGAGCACAAAGTCTATAGGCCGTCTGTTAGCTTGAGAGCCATGACAATTTCGTTGTTGCACCCGTTTGCCGTGGTCGCCGCGGCCACGACCTTCTTCTCGGGCTTCACTATAGCCCACGCGGCGGACAAGCCGGCCGCGGGCGAGAAGCTCCAATATCACGCCATTCGCGTCGACAGCAAAGGCATGTTGCTGCCGTGGCAATATGACGAACCCGCCAAAGCGTTCGACAGCGCCATTCGTTTGACGTGGAAGTTTTGGGACACGATGGCGGCCGATCAAAATGGCCTGCCCTATCACATGAACCACCAGGTGTGGCGGCCGCAGTTGGACGATCACCGTGGCATCGGCGGCGACCAAATCCAAATGGCGTTGTCGTCGTGGACGTTGCTCTTTCAGTACCTCGGCAACGAAAGCAACGATCCGGGAGGCAACGGCGCCTTTTACGGCCGCGTCGTCGAAAACATGCGGTTCATGGCCGATTGGTATCTGTCGCATGGGCTCTCTCGCCCCACCGACAAATGGCCGAACATTCCCTACCCATACAACACGATGGTGTATTCGGGTGTTTACGACGGTGACATGATTCTGGGCGCGAATTTCACGCAGCCCGATAAGGCCGGCTCGCTCGGTTGGGAGCTCATTGCGCTCTATAAGATCACCAACAACCCGCGCTATCTGGACGCTGCGGTGGCCATTGCCAACACGTTGGCCGCAAAAACGAAGGCGGGTGACAACGACAATTCGCCCATGCCGTTTAAAGTCAACGCGGTCACCGGCGAGATTGGCAAGCTCATCAACCACCACGAGAGCAAACCTGTGGAGGTACGATCGTCTTACACCACCAACTGGGCAGGGACATTGCGCCTGTTCGCGGAGCTGCAGCGCCTGCACAAGGGCAACGGCAAAGCTTACAAAAAGGCCTTCGACATCATCGTCGCGTGGATGAAAGCCTATCCGCTCAAGACCAACAAATGGGGCCCGTTCTTCGAAGACATCGAAGGTTGGTCAGACACCCAGATCAATGCCGTGACATTTGCAGACTTTATGATGGACAACCAAGAGTTGTTTCCCAACTGGCGCACCGAGGTGCAGGGCATCTTCACCTGGGTGCACCAGAAACTCGACAATCCCACCTGGCAAAAGTACGGCGTTATGGCCATCAACGAGCAAACGGCCTACCAAGTGCCAGGCAACAGCCACTCGTCGCGGCAGGCCGCTTCAGAGCTGCGTTATGCCGAGCTTACGGGCGATCGCAGCCACAATGATGAGAACATCCGCCGCCTGGCGTGGGCCACGTACATGGTCGATACCGACGGCAAAAATCGCTACTATCACGACGATGTGTGGATGACCGACGGCTACGGTGATTACATTCGCCATTACTTGCGTGCCATGGCGGCGCTGCCGCAGCTGGTGCCAGCCGACCAAAACCACATCCTACGCAGCACGGGCATGATCACGCGCCTGCGCTACCAAGCCAACGAGATCACGTATCGGACCTTCGAGGTCCCGAGCACCGAGGTCATTCATCTGGCCGCGAAACCTGTGGCCTTGCTGGCGGGTTCGGGCCGCGACATGCAGCTGCAGGAGCGGCCCAACGTGACCGACGCCGAGGGTTGGTCGTGGCAGGCTTTGGGGGGGAAGAACGGCCTTCTGCGTGTGCGCCACGACAGCAAGGTCAACGTGACCATCAAGCTCAAGTGATTGACGAAACAAAAAGCCAGCGGGCACCGTACCCATGGTACGGAACACCGCTGGCTCTTTTTGCGCCGGCTTTGTTAAGCCCGGCCGTCTGGACGAAGCCCGTCGGCGGGCAGCAAGGTGGGAATCGAAGCGGCACGGCCGCCGCGCTCCAAAGTTTCCCGCAACAAGCCATTGTCGCGCTTGAGGCTTTGAATCTCTTGCTCCAGCAACGCCAACCGGGCGCGCAACTTGCCCACGGCCGAAGTTCCCGCACGAGCGGCGGCCGCTTCTTGGTCCAGCTGCCGCTTCCACCGAAACAATAGGCTTACGGATAAACCGTACCTGCGTCCCACGGATGAGATCGTTTCACCTGACGAATCAGCTTCACCCAAAATCTTCCGCTTTTCAGCCGTGCTGAACCTTCGGCGACGACCCAGGCGCGGCTCGGGAACCTCAAGAGCAGTGTTCTGTTCGGTGTGCATAGCCCCTCCCAAACTGGCGTTCATGAAATCTCATAACTTCTCGCCAGACATCATACATATAGCAAAAGGTAACAAGGCGTACCAGTACTAGATAGAGTTGGCTGGGTAAGAAGGTGCATTGGCCGTGACCTTCAGCAACTTGGTTAAGCTTACCAACAGGGGGCCGGCGCTCGTTACAGTCAAAGCACCTAGAAAAGACCGGGAAAATGTGGTGGCCCGCCCTAAACCCCGAGCGGCCTGATCTTCCTGAGGGCGCGTTTGGCCACTTCGAGATTGCGCACGCTGTCAATCGCCACGGCGACGAAGATGATCGTCGCGGTAATGAATGGATAGAGATATGGATCAACGTTGAGGATGACTAGACCCGTTTCCACGGTTTGGATCAGGATGGCACCGAGCACGGCGCCAGGAAAAACCTGCCCGCGGCCGCCGAACAAACTTGTGCCACCCAGGACCGCGGCCGCGATGATTGCCAACTCCCGTTGGTTGCCCATACTCGGCGACACCACGCCCACCCGTGCGATTGTCAAAAAACCCGCGAGCCCCGCGGAGACGGCACACACGGTCATGGTGATGAAGCGAATGCGATCCACCGGCAAGCCAGCCTTACGTGCGCCCTCCCCGTCTTGCCCCACGGCATACACCTGCCTGCCGAAGGGCGTGCGGGCCAATGTGTAGTGAGCCGCAAACGCCACAAACGCCGCCACCAGCAGCACGAGCGGAACGCCCAACACCGTCGCCGAGCCGACCGCCAAGATTGATTCTGGCAGGTTCATGGCGCGCGTTTGCGTGATGTAAAGCCCGAGGCCTCGGCCGATGTAAAGCGTGGCCAACGTCACGACGAACGGCATGACCTTTAGCCGCACCACCACGAACGCGTTCACCGCGCCGAAGATCAAAGCCACACCCAGCGCCGCAAGCAGCGCAAGCCACGGCGAGTGGCCAGCTTGAACCAAATGACCTGCGGGGACGGCAGCCAGGAACATGATGGATCCTACAGACAGATCGATCCCGGCCGTTAACAACACAAAGGTCATGCCGACCGCCCCCACCACCAGCACCGACGACTGCACGAGGATGTTCATCAAGTTCTCGAGGGCCAGGAACCGCGGAGCGAGCAGGCCGAACACCACGAACACCACGCCGAACAGAACCATCGACGTGTGCTGCAACAACAAATCTTTCAGGCGCGTCACGCGATGCCTCCGCCGAATGCCAAACGCAAGATCGCTTCGCGATCGAAATGCGCCTTATCAACCACGCCGGCCACTTCGCCCCGACGCATGACGAGAATGCGATCACACATGCCGATGAGTTCTTCAAGTTCAGACGAGATCATCAACACGCCAGCGCCGCGCGCCACCAGGTTATTGATCAACGTGTAGATCTCGGCTTTCGCACCCACGTCGATGCCGCGCGTTGGTTCATCCAAAATGAACACCGACGGCTCCGTCAACAGCCACTTGGCCAACACAACCTTTTGCTGGTTGCCTCCCGAAAGGGTCTTCACGGCGCCGCTGGCGATCTTGCCTTCGGCCAAACCCACGGACCGAGCCGCTGCATCGACCTTCGGTTGCAACTGGTTTTGCAGCACAAGCCCCCGCCCCGCGAACCGCGGCAGCGCCGCCACCGCAACGTTTTCACGCACGTCAGCGTCCATCAACAGCCCCTCTTCACGCCGGCTCTCGGTCAAGAACGCCATCCCGCGCGCAATGCACGCCGCGGGGTTGCGGTTCGGAAATGGCTTACCGTCGAGCGTGACTTCGCCTTTGGCGGCGGGATCCAAACCAAACAAGATGCGCGCGGTCTCTGACCGTCCCGAGCCCATCAAGCCCGCAACGCCCAGCACTTCGCCTTTATGCAACGTGAAACTGACGTTCTCGATCACACCGGGCTGCGAGAGGCCCGCGACCTGCAGCAAGGCCGTGGCCGTGGGCACCATGCTGCGCGCCGGGAACAGCTGCTCCAACTTGCGCCCCACCATCAGAGAAACCATGCGATCCAGGCTGAAGTCCTCGCGCGGCCCTTGGGCCACCACTTCCCCATCGCGCAAAATCACAAAATCTTCACACAAGCGGCGCACGTCTTCGAGGGCGTGCGAGATGTAGATAACGGAACGCCCTTGCACCTTCAGCTTTTCAATCAAAGCGAACAGACGTTCACATTCACGGGCGGTGAGCGACGTGGTGGGTTCATCGAAAATCACCACACGCGCGTCGAAAGCCAAGGCTTTGGCGATCTCCACCAACTGGCGCTCGCCCGGCGAAAGCGTTTCAACCTTGGCCGTGGGTTCGGCCGCCAACTGCACAGAAGCAAGCAGCGTGCGGGTGCGTTCATTGATCTCTTTGCGTTTGATCGCAAACAAACCCGTTTTCGGGAAACCCGTGAGGAAGATGTTCTCAGCAATGCTGAGGTTTGCGAACAGATTCAGCTCTTGATGAATGAACGCGATGCCTCGGGCGCGGGCGTCTTTGGGATTCTTCGGCGCGTAGGCTTGCCCGTTCACCGTCAGCTGCCCGCCATCGGCGACCAGAACGCCGCCCAGGATGTTCATCATCGTGGACTTGCCAGCGCCGTTTTCACCCACCAAGCCCAACGCGTGCCCCGCGCGCAGCGAGAACGTCACGCCCTTGAGCACCGGCACACCAAAAAAGCTTTTGGTGATGCCGTGGTATTGCAAGGCCACGGGGTTGCCTGTGTTTGCGAGATCGTTTGCCATGTTTTCCCTAAGCCCGCACAGCCACCTTGCGGGCTCGCATCGCATCGAACAGCGCGGCCAACAAAATCACCGTTCCCTTGGCCATCAACACCGCAAAGCTTGAGAAGCCGAGAATGTTCAGGCTGTTGTCCACCAAGGTGATAAACAGCACGCCGTAGATCACGCCAGCAACGCTGCCTTTGCCACCAAACAAGCTGACGCCACCGATCACGGCGGCGCCGATCACATCCAAGAAGATGCGCTGGCCCAGCACGGGAGATCCTGTCTCTAAGCGGCCCGTATACAAGAACGCACCCACGGCGGCGAAGGCCGCGCACAAGACATAGGCCGTGAACACGGTGCGTGCCACGGGTACCCCGCTGACCCTTGCGGCCTTGGCGTTGCGTCCCACGGCAAACAGGCGCCGCCCGAACACGGACTTCGTCAACAGCACGTGCGCGCCGACAACAAACGGCGCGACCAACATCAAGGCGTAGGGAACAAAACCGAAGCCCTCTTGCGACACCGTGGCCAACGCCTCTGGCAACCCTGGGATGCCGTTGCTTCGCGTGGCCCAGATGGCTCCACCCGAAAAGAACATCATCGTGGCCAGCGTAACCATAAACGGTGGCATGGATAGCCGCGTGATGGCCAAGCCATTGGTAGCCCCCACCGCACCCGCAATGAGCAACATCGCGACCGCACCTGCGAGCATCGCGGCGGTGCCCGTCAGCCCCAGCGCCGGCCACACCATGGTCCCAGCACCCGCCACAGACGTCAAAGCGATCGTGGACGTCACAGAAAGATCGATGCCGCTCGTGATCAACACGAACATTTGCCCCAACGCCACCACCAGCAGCGGCAGCATATTTGAAAGGATCAACTGCAGGTTCTCAGGGTTGGCCAAATCAGGCGCCACGGGCAGCAACGCAAGAAAATAGACCACCGCCAGCGCCAGCACCCAGGTGTCGCCGCGCAGCCACCGTTGCCAGCGCGCTCCACGCGCGGCAGCCACAACCACAGGCGCCGCCGGCGTTGATGTAGATCCGATCAAGGTAGAACCATTCGACATAAAAAAAGCTCCTCCGGCAACCCGTGCCTAGCTTTGTGGCTTCTCGGCCTTTTGCTTCGCCACGGCCGCGCCCCACATGCGGCTTGCCTCGGTGCCAAGGTTGCTTTGGTTGACCACCAAGCCAGGATCAAGCTTCACGTTGGCCACTGGCTTGCCGGCACGCATATCCAAAATCGCCTGCACGGTTAGCTTGCTTTGAAAGTAGGCATCCTGAACGCCGTCGGCATCCAAATACCCCGCGCGCAGCATTTCATACGCCGTGGCGTCACCATCGAAGGCGCCGAGGATGACGTGGTTCGCGTGGCCCGCCTTCTCCCACTTCCCGGCGGCCTTCAACGCCGACATGATCGATGGCAGCAAGAAGTCCGACGATGTGAACATAAAGCTGATGTTCGGGTGCGCCTGCAAAGCGTTTGTCACGCCCGCCAACGCCTTTTCTTGGTTCCACTCCGAAGGCACGCGGCTCACCACCTCAAGCACGTCGCTGCAATCCGCCGTGGCTTTATCGAAGCCATCGCGGCGCCCAATGGCATTGATGTCGCCCAAATCGCCCATCACCAGCAGCGCTTCGTGTTTCTTGCCCGCGGGTGCCGGAGATTGGCGCGCCAAGGTGCACATATGCTCCACAGTGTTCTTCGTGATGCCGAAGTTGTCTGTGCCGATGGTGACCGAAACAGCTTTCGTTGGCGCCGGCGGCCGGTTGTAGATCACGATCGGGATGCCGGCACGGTTGGCCGCCTTGATCATGGGGATCACCGTGTGAGCGTCCTTCGGCGCCACGATGATCCCATCCACCCGCCGGGCCACGAAGCTTTTCACCTGTTCAAGCTGCCGGTTGGCGTCGCCATCTGAAATGGCTTCCAACATGCGGATGTTGTTGCGCTCAAGCTCGGCGTGCATGATGTCGAAGCTGGCTACCCAGTATTCCGTTTGCAGCGTTTCAAACGCCACGCCCACGGTCAACCGGCCATCCTTCTTGCGGCAGCTGGCCACGCCCAACGCGCAGCCAACCACACAAGCCATGCAGGCCAGCCGCCTGAGCCCCACACGTAGGCCCCCTCGCGCAACCAACAGATTTCGCATTTATTTGTCGGGCGTGGTGATGTTGTCTACGGAACGCTTGATGTTGTCGGGATTGAAGATCTGTTCCTTCCAATCGGGCTTGAAGATCACCGACTTGGCGTTCTCGATGGCCTTCTTGGCGGCGTCAGAGAATGGCGCGTTGATTTCGCCAAACACAATCGCCAGCTCGATGTTGATGTGGCCCATCAAGAAGGCGCGCGCCGCATCGGCCGGCACACCACGCTTGATGGCTTCGTCCATGGCTTCTTTCATCGCCACAACCAAAGTCGCCGCCGACGTTTCAGAAAGCGCGGGCTCCAAGATGGCCATCTGATCGATGGTCACGCGGAAACTGTTCATCACTGGCGCGTACATTTCTTTGGCGATTTGCTCGCCAATGGCGTACGCGGATTCGGGGCCTTGAATCAGCGCGCACACCACGTCTTGTTTGGCCTTAATGCCACCGAAGAAGTCGCGGCGTGCCTCTGGATCCGTTTCGTCGTTGAACACGGGCGGGTGGCAGGGGTGCGCTGCGAAGTAGGAACAATCTTTGCGCATCGTCATCTTGCCGGCACAAGGCGCGGCGGGATCAAGAGCCATCAAGATTCCGCCTGGCTTCATGTCTTCCGCGATGCCGGGGCTCAAACGCTCGATGAGCACGTCGGGAATCGCCATGATCACCACGTCGGCCACACGCAGCGCTTCTTTTTGCGGTGTGGGTGCAAGGCCGCGCTGCGCGAGATTCTGCACGCCGCGCTCGCTGACTTCAACGTACTTCATGTTGTAGTCGCGGTTCTTCAGATTGTCAGTGATCCGGCAGCCCATTTTGCCGCCGGCGCCCATCAGCGCGATTGTCAACTTCTCGGTCATGTTCCTAGGTCTCCTTAGGCGCCCACGGGCGCAGGTTACAAATCAACGAAAACCGCCATCTCGTATGGACGTAAAGAAATCTGCTGGCCCGACCTGCCCGCCCTTCAACAACACTTGCAGGCCATCCACCACAGGATCGCTTGAGTACGCACGACACAACGGCGCGCCAGGCACCGTGGGGCTGAGCACGCGCAGCGCCTGCACGCCCAACCGGCGCGCGCCATGCCCCGAGGTATCGCCGCCCGCCACAACGACACGTTGCAAGCGCGGGCCATTCTCGTTCCAGCGCTCAAGCGCGGCGCGCACAATCATGCCCAGCTGCTCGCCCAGCGCACGGCCAGGGCCGCCGCTGTCGCTGTTTTTCGTGCGCCACGCCGCTTCCGCGCGCTTAATGCGTTCATCCTCGGGGCCACGCGCCGAATAGAGCAGCGGCGAACGCCCCTGGTCCAAGATGCGCAATGCTTGCTTCACGGCGGCTTCACGTGCGCCAGCGGCGGTGGCGGCATCAAGCAGTGCCACGGCATCCACCTCAAACCCTTCGAAGCCGCGCTCGCTGCCAAGCGCGTGATCGATCTGTGACTGCGTCACCGGTGAACAGCTACCGGATACCACCAACACCTGTTTCACCGGTGTGATGGCAGCAAAGCTCGGTGGTGTGCGCGGGATGAGGCCGTGCGAACGGAACGCGTGTACCAAAGCGTATTCAACGCCCGAGGACCCAACCACAAAGCGGCTGCCCACATTGGTTTGCCTCCACAACAATTCGCCCGCCGTGGCCAAGCGCTCTTCGTCGAGCACATCAAACAACATCACTTCCGCTTGGCTTTGCGCCAAGGCGGCATCGAAACGAAACGTGACTTCGGCGTAATTGCCTTGCAAAGCGAGGATGTCGAACAGGCCCACGCGTTTGCTGGTCTGCTGTGCAAGATGCACACGCAAATCGCTTTCGTTCATGGGCGTCACGGGGTGGCGGCTCATCGTGGGGTGGCGATCCAAGCGATGCGTTTGCGGGCCCACCGTGGCAAACAAATTCCCAAACAACGTGTAGCGACGCAAGGCCGGCGCTCCCACCAACAACGGAACCACCATCGCGCCGAACACGCGGCTGCCCACATCTATGGCGCGCCCGATGCTGCCCACGTGGGGTGACGAATCGAACGTGGAGCAAACTTTGTAATGGCAAAGCGGTGCGCCCAGCGCGTTGAGCGCCACAAACGCTGGGGCCAGCATCTCTTCCATTTCATCGGGCGGCATCGTTCGCGTCATGCCCGCCACGCCCACGGCTTGCACGCCTGGAAATCGCAGCAGATCCGTTGGTGCCGGCGGCGATAGGAACAACACCGTGTTCACACCACCCTTGGCAAGCGCGTCCATCGAATCCGTAGATCCGGTGTTGTCGTCGCCAAAGAAGGTGAGAAGCAATGACATGGGCGCGCTCCTAAATTTCTAAGCGACCTTGCCGCCGTACGATTGCAGCGCTTGCCGCAATTCAACGTGGGTTTTCGCGTACTCTTGCAGGCTAACACCCTTGATGGCCGCTTCCCAGCCTTGCTGCACGCTCAGCACACCGGCCGCTGGGCCGCCTGGATGTGCAACGATGCCACCGCCGCACACATACATGACGTCGGTTGTCTGCAAGGCGTTGTACGTATCAACCGCTTGCCCCGCCCACTGTGCGGATGACAACACGGGCATCGCCGTATAACTGCCGGGACCATAATCTAAGAAGCCCCGCGCGCCGTACATGCCTGTCAGGCACGCGCGGGCGCTGGTTAAAACAGAATCATCGGGCTCCCAGAATTTGTTGCGCAGCCCGTTGCAGTGCAAGTGATCAGCGCCCGCCAAACGATAGAGCTTCTGATAGGCCGTGAACTCAAGGCCCAAGGCCGGTGATCGCGTCAACATGCCCCAACCATTGCGGTGGCCATGAATGGGCAAGCTGCAATGACGGCGCAGATGCGCCACGCCCGCGAGGCCCACGTTGTTCAAGCTCACCATCACGCAGGTGCCGCCGCGCTTCACCACGTGATCGTGGTGGCGCAACATCTGATCGGTTTCGTCCGTGAGGTTGAACGCGTACATCAGCTTCTTGCCGGTGCGATCAGCGTGTTCGTTGATCACCCGCATCACGGCATCCACGCGTTTTTCAAACGGCGAATGAGGGCCATTGGCCATCAACTCGTCGTCTTTAA
The DNA here is from genome assembly GCA_033763315.1 of Deltaproteobacteria bacterium. GTDB lineage: Bacteria > Myxococcota_A > Polyangia > Fen-1088 > Fen-1088 > JAGTJU01. Next base: position 42,979 of record JANRKS010000009.1, on the reverse strand, counting down.
TAAAGTCGAGGCCCACGTTGGCGAACGTGCGCACCATCTCAGCCGTGGCTTCTGGGGAAAGGCCCACGCTGGGTTTGATGATGGTGCCAATGATCGGGCGATCGTAAACCCCCGCCAACTTTCGCGTGCCAGTGACCCCGAATTGCGGCCCCGCGTAGGCTTCGGCGAAGGCGTGCGGCAGATCCAAATCAAGCAACTTGAGCCCGGAAAACTGACTCAGCTCGAACAGATTACCCATGACCGTGGACGCCACGTTCGGCAGAGAAGGCCCCATATTCGACAACGGAAACGACAACACCACGCGGCCGCGGCGGTAGATGGGGCTGCCACCGCCAGAGGTGGGCGATTTGGATCCCGGCAAACTGGGCGCATGCGCGGGCTCCAGCTCCTCGAGAGATTCGATGCGGGCTGCGTGCTTTTCGCGCAGCTCATCTGTCTCGCCGGGGACGCGAATGAATGTGCCCGTGGATTGCTCGCCAGCCATCACTTCGGCGGCGTAGGCAAGCGGGTGCGGCGTTTCAATAAGATACGTTGCTTTTATGCGTTGATCGTCAGCCATGAATCAGATTTTCTGAACAAGCCCGCTGCGCGCCGATTCGATCGCGGCAAACACCAGGCGTAAAGTTTCGAGGTTGTCTTCGCCTGTGGTTTCGGCCGGGGCTTGCCCCAGCAGCGCGTTTAAAATGTCGCGATTGCACGGCACGATGCTGGCGTGAACCACGGCATACGCAGGATCAAGCCATGGATACCGCGGCGGCAAATGCTTGGTGACTTTGGTGCCTTCGGCGGTGGTTAAACGGATGGTGCAATCGGGGCCCAATTCCAAGCTTCCTTTGGTGCCTTCGACGAACAGCAACGGCTGCGGGAAAGCTTCGCGCTCAACGGGGGTTCCCGCATACGCCATTTGGCACAACACTGTGGCGCCAGATTTCATAGAAAGCGTGACGGTGGCCACGTCTTCACCGGCGATGTCAGTGTGAATCTGCTGCGCTTGGCAATAGACTTTGCTGGCTTCGCCGAACAAGAAGCGCGCCACGTCCAACACGTGGGTGCCCACATCCATCAGGATAAACGGATTCATCGATTTGAGTGCGGGCTGGTTGTCGAACACAGGGAAGCCCGAGATAAAATCGATGCGACCGCGGAAAGGCTCGCCGATCGCGCCGGCCGACAACAACGCCGCGGCCGCGCGCACGGGCGCTTGCCAACGAAAATTCTCGTGCACAAACAGCGGCACGTTCGCCTGTTTCGCAAGCCGCACCAGGTGCTCGGCCTGCTCAAACGTTTCAGTCATCGGCTTTTGGCAGATCACCGGCAGACGCTTGTCAATCGCCAGCTGCGCGAGCATATAGTGGCTTTCCACGGAGCTGATGATGTCGACGAAATCAAGCGTCTCTTTCGCCAAGAGCTCAGCAGGATCCGAATAGACGCCCGCGATCTCCATCCGCTTTGCCAAGGCCTCGGCTTTGGACCGCGTGGGATTGGAGATGGCCACACATTGGTTCTGCGGCAGCTCGCGCCAGGCGGCCAGTTGAAATTGCGCCCAGAAGCCGGCGCCGAATGTTGCGAAACGCAGTGTGCTCATGAGGTTGGTCCTGCTGACAGCGGCGCAATCGCGCACCTAAGCCATGCTTCGGGGTATAACAAAAAATCCCACATCGCAACATAAGTTTTCACCGCGAACAGCGAAAACGCCTGCGTCAAATCATCGACGCTTTTGCGTATAAACCAAACCCCACGCCGGGTTGCGCCCGTGGGCGACGCTGGTGAGGCGCGGCGCTTTATTTTCGCTTCAGTGGCAGCGGTCGCGCTTCTTGAATTCGCGCTTCAACGGTGGCGTCGCCGTTGAGCCGCGTTTGGCAACTCAGGCGCTCTTTGGTGAGAAAATATACATTCCCCAGATGACGCTTCTCGGCTTCGGTGAACGCCGAAAGGTTTTCTTCGCCCGCCATCACACGGACGCGGCACAAGCCGCACGTGCCACGGCCCACGCACGCGGTGCTCACGGGAATGCCGGATCGGCGGGCGGCGTCGAACACGGATTCACCCTCAGCGCATTGCACTTCAAGGTTCTGAGGCAAAAACGTTAACTTCGGCACGCGTTCACCCAGGCTAACCGGACGCGCCGCCAGCGTCCACAAAGCGAGCCGACCCGTCACTCACTTGAGGCCGTGAAGGGGCCCTACGTCCCAGGGCACTTCGATGGCGGGGCGTTGGCGCCAATCACCCCGCGCCAGGGGCGTGGCGGCGGCGGCGTGCTCGGGCCGCAGCACATAAGCGAAGGCGCTTTGCCGCGACTCAAGGTCGATCATGGTGCGCAAATACACATCAGGGTGTTCTTCGAACGCGTCCAAGGCGGCCAGGAGAACGTCGTCGATCTCGTAAACTTCACCGTGCACAGCGGTGGTCCCCGCCTCGATCAGCCCCGGATACGGCCCGAGGTTCACCAGCGAGTAAATGGGTGGCGTGCAATCCACGCCAATGAAGCGCGCGCCACGCAGGCGCTCCTCATTGCATTCACCCCGCATGAGCGTGCCGTACACGAACAGCTTCATCTTCAGACGTCTTTGCGAGTTTGTTCGAGAACCTGTTGGCGATCAAAGCATCCACCGAGGCCTTCCCTGCGCCTGCCAAAGCCAACCACCATAGGGCCACAAGATAGATCGTTTCGTTGGCGGTGAGGAAGCCGGCAAAGCCTTCGTATTCAACGGCGGTTAACAACGCCACGACCATGGTACCCGATAGGAACACGGCCGCGATGCGTGTGCCCAGGCCGGCCAGCAACAAGACGCCGCCCACCAACTCAACAAGCGCTACGAACACGGCCTGAACGCCGGGCGCGGGGATGTGCAAGCTGGCGAAGAACTGGGTGGTGCGCTCGATGTTGTGCAACTTCCCCCACCCTGATTGCGCAAACAGCACGCCGATGCACACGCGCATGAGCAAGGGCCCCACGAACTCCAGTCGCTTTACCACGCGCAATGCCCTGGCCCACAAGTTTACGATCGTTTCCATGGTGCTGTTCCCTTTGCCTGGTTGGTTGACCTCAGGTGGCGGCCGAGGCTTTGGTGGCCAGCGGCGTAACCCGTTCGTAAGGAAGTACGGGGTTGGGGCGAAAGAGTTTCGGCCAAGTTAATTTTTTCCCACAAGTCCTCTTGACCCCGGAGCTTTTGTGGTCAAAATACGCCCACCTCTGACGGACACCAACCGACAGACACCCTGATGCGGGGTGGAGCAGCCTGGTAGCTCGTCGGGCTCATAACCCGAAGGTCGTCAGTTCAAATCTGGCCCCCGCTACATAACTTAAAATAGAATAGAACCTAGGAAAATCGCCCGGTTGTAAAACCGGGCTTTTTGCTTTCAGGGGTAGATTTGGGCAGGGCGTAGGGGACAAGTCGGGTAGCCGTTTTCGGAATCAACGGGGCATCTGAATTTCAAACAACACGTGATTCCAAGATGGATACGAGACACATGGGTAAGAGACTGTTCGTAGGTAATTTGTCGTTCGACGTTAACGAGTCCGAACTGCGCGACTTGTTCGCACAATCAGGCCACGTGGCCGATTGCAAGCTGGTGACGGATCGCGAAACCGGCCGGCCACGCGGCTTCGGCTTTGTTGAAATGGGCACCGAGGCAGAAGCCGGCACAGCCATCAACAACCTCAACGGCCGCGACTACCAAGGCCGCACGTTGAACGTGAACGAAGCTCAAGAGCGCTCCAGCGGCGGCGGCGGTGGCCGTGGCGGCGGTGGCGGTGGTGGTTACGGCGGCGGTGGCGGTGGTCGCAGCGGTGGCGGTGGTGGTTACGGCGGCGGCGGCGGTGGTCGCAGCGGCGGTGGCGGCGGCGGTCGCTGGTAGCCAGCACACGCGTTAGCTTTTAGCTGCGCGAGAAGAAGCCTTCGGGAGCCCACGTGGCGCTCGGAGGCTTTTTTGCGTTTGGGGGAGCGCCAGGCTTGAGGGTCACCACCGCGGCGCAAAGCCTTTACAGTGATGCCGCCCGTTGAGTATCGACAACGAGCGGTTTGATGTGTCCGGTGGACGGGCAAGTCGATCGAATTTAGCCCTGACGGTCGCGCTTGTCCTTCCTATTTGCGGCAAGACTCACCAGTTTGTGGTCCGACAAAACCAGGCAGGTCAGCCCGATCGGCGGCGAACGCGCTGGCTAACCCACCTCACGACCGCTGCTTAATTCCTTCACATTGGCGAGACAACATGAACTCTTCCGTTCTAATTCGAAAGCATAGACGCGAACATGTCGAGGCTTCCTACGCCATCACGCTCGACGGACGAAGTGAGGCTCAATGAGAAGAACATGGCCTGTTATGTTCCCAGCGTTGTTGCTCCTTCTCTGCGGCCACTGTGGCCACCTTTCGACACCTTGCCCGACGGCACGGCCGGCTGCGGTTCAGCGACATCCAGCCGCCCACGTTCCTGACGATGCGGCAACTATTGCGGCGATCGACGAGGTCGGCGCTACCCTTCGGGCCTGTGTCACCCCCGGGGAATACCTTGTCAGCCGCGAAGGGAAGCGAGAAATGGTCGAGGCCGAACTTCGCAGCGTTAATACGGCCCTCTACAAGACATTGCCAGAGCATTGGACGAATTTATCCGGGCTAGGGGGCTGTACCTGCAAAGGCGAGCGTCCAGGGGAGCACCACGATGTCTGCGTTCTGATCCATGTGCGATCAGGCCTTATCGGTCCCGTGGAATTGGCGCGAACAATGGCTTCCGCCGTCGAGTCCCTCGGTGCATCAGAGGCCACGCTCCGCGTTCAAGTCCGCCAAATCGTCCCTCCCGGACCTCGATGTGTTGGAGGCGATCCTGCCTGTGGTCCCCAGCCCTACCATGCCCATTGTGCTGAGCAACTGGGCTATCGCCCAGGATTGCAGCGGACGCCTATCCATCGGCCAGGCAGCCTGATCGGCGTAGGCTTAAATGCTTGCAGCCATGATGGGGAATGCGCACGAGCCGGATGCGGAAATCAGTGCGTAACGACCCGAGAGCCAACTGGCGTGGGAACGTGTGAATACAACCACAGTCTCGAAAAAGCGCTATGCGGCTGCATAGATGGCCGCTGCACATGGTTCGCGGTTGGACCCTGATCGCTATCGCCCGGGTCAGGAGAACGACCAAGTAGTTGATGTTTGCGTCATGGGGCCTGGTCGGCGGGCGGCTGTTTCCGCGAACACTTGCCCGTTGGCCGGGATAGACAGGTTGTGAATCGACAGTACGAAAACACGGCGATCGAGCACTTACTTGAGCATGCGGGATGGCTTCGCGGACTGGCGATGCATCTGGCGGGTGGACGCGACGTGGGGGACGATGCCGTTCAGGAGACGTGGACCGCCACGATTCGTCGACCGCCCGATCCGTCGCTGCCGGCCCAGCCATGGTTGGCGCGGGTGGTGCACAACTTTGTTCGGCGTCGGTACCGAGCTGAAGACCGGCGGTGGCGACATGAAGCCGCGGCGGGAGCTCTACAAGATACCGCGACTGAATCACCAGATGTGTTGGCTATGCGCGCCGAAGCCTATCAAGCCATTGCGCGCCTTGTGACAAAGCTTGAGCCGCGGCACAAGAACGTCATCCTGCTTCGATTCTATGAGCACAAGAACGCCACCGAGATCGGCCAATGTCTCGGCATCCCCGCTGGCACTGTTCGGCGACAGCTAAAAGAAGCGCTCGATCGCCTTCGCAATGACCTAAGGACTGAGGAAGAGCGAGAAGGCAATCGATGGTTGGGGGCGCTGGTGCCCTCGACCTTTCTCGTGGGCACCGTGGTGCGTCCGGCAATCTTGGCCAGCAAAGCCATGACGAAGGTTGGCATTGCTGCGATCGGGGCGGCCCTTCTTGCCGGGCTTTTAATCTTTGCTCGCAATACGCGCGGTCCTCAACCTGATCCGCAACCTCCAGTAGCGGCATCTGACGACCACGACGGTCCTTCGCTTCGCCCCGCTTTCATGTTTCCGTCAAGCGCCGAACATGGCTCGGTGGAAGGCAAGGTCACAGACACCAAGGGAATGCCCATCGCAGGTGCGTGGGTGACAGTAACATCGCGGCTGCAAGGGATGCTCAAGAGGTCTCTTACCCCTTCTTCAGGAACGTTCTCTGTTTCCAAGCTCACGGACGCGCAAGGTCGTTTCCGGCTGGAAAAGGTTCGTCCAGGGCTGTTGGCCATGGCGGCAAGCGCAAAGGGATACCAAACCAAGGGCGTTCCCATCAGTCTTGATCCTGCTCAGGACCTTAAAGACGTTGTCGTCGAACTATTGGCCGGCGGTGTCACTCTCTCAGGAAACGTGGTGGACACTGGAGGTGGCGCCATTCCTTCCGCAACAGCTAGCATCTTTCTACCCTTGGAGAATGCCAGTCGTGCAGATGCCGAGAACACGTTTGCCACAGCAGAAACACAAGCAGATTCGGCGGGCCATTTCGAGTTGTGGTTATCGCGCGGATCAGCTGAACTTCAGATAGGCGCCAATGGATATGCGACCTCACGAGAGTGGCTGACGCTTGTCGATGACACCCACCGCATATTCCGTTTGAATCCAGCGGCTCGAATCAGCGGCAAGGTGATTGAAGCCGGGTCTGGCACGCCGGTGGTGGCTGCTCAGGTCGTTGTGTCTCCACTCTATTCGTTTGGGTTGGGTTTGCCATCGAACGCTGTTATCACGGATGCCAGGGGCCGCTTTTCAACGGACGGCCTCGATCCGGGTAAGTATCAACTTGATGCAAAATCCGCATCACTTGTGGGGAGGACCCCGCTCCCTGTAAGGCTGGCACTCGGTGACGTTGCCGACGTTGTCGTTGAAATGAGTCCAGGGCTCTCGGTGGCAGGAAGAATCACCGACACAAAGGGGGGGGCATTGGCGGGAGCTACGGTTGCTATCGGCCCTGCTCCGGTTATCACCGGCACCAATGAACTTACGACCTTCACCGACAAGGATGGTCGATATAGACTCGATGGCGTATCGCCGGGGCAGCCGAATCTAAACGCCACGTTGGATGGCTTTGCAGCTGCAAGCATGAGCCTCAGCCTTATAGATAAACCACTCACCGCAGTGGACCTTCAACTGCAAAACGAAGCACTCCTGCGCGTTCTCGTCACAGATACAAATGACAGACCCGTCCAAGGGGCTCAAGGCACACTCATTATCTCGATAGGTGCATACATGATCGGCCGCGAGGGGGACTCACCTTCCGACCGGAATGGTGTGATCGATTTTCACAAACTAAATGCTGGTCCCGCCGGTTGCTCAGTTGCGTCGGAATGTGGATGGACACTGTCAGTTGGTGAACCCTGCCGAGCGAGCGCGTCGACCCGCGTGGTCCTGAGTGCCAACAAGATCACCGAGGTCAAGTTGCGCCTTGGTGGGGCAGCGACCCTGAAGGGCATGGTTCGTTGGGATGATGAATCGCCAGCCGCGCAAGCCATTGTGGAGGTGCGTAAAGACGATGGCTTTATGCCGGCGAGCGCGATCACGTCGGCCAATGGACGTTTTGAGATACCTAACCTCTCGGCTGGCCGCTACAGCGTGAATGCTCGAGCGGCCGATTCGGGATTCATGCTTCGCAAGGCCGACCCACGCAGTTTCAAGGAGATCACTCTGGGCGATGGCGTGGTTCCATCCGAGCTTTCGTTGACCGTGACTCGCCAAAACAAATCCATCTCAGGTGTGGCCCAAGACGTAAGTGGTCGGCCTGTCGCGGCTGCACAGATCGGCGTAATCGATGAACAAGAGAGTCGAGGCGGCTGGGGCAGTTGTGACGGTGCTTTCGCCGGCAAGCATCTCACCGACACTGAGGGCCGCTTCACGGTGGACAAACTTCCAACAGGGAATTTCGCTCTATGTGGCCGCCACCCCGATCACCCCGATGTGCAGAAGCTGGGCGTGGCTTCGGGTACCGAAGGCAACGTTCTTCGTTTCAAGGCTAGCGGCGGCATTTCGGGACGAGTGGTTTCCGCCAAAGGCTTGCCCGTGAAACAGTATTTGATCCTCGCAAGCCCGGTGCGCTCTTACGATCGGCACGGGTTTGCAGCGCCCATCAAAGGTACCCCAACGGCTTCCCAACTTGTGACGGACCGGCAAGGCCACTTCGCCATGGCGGGCATTGAGGAAGGAACCTTTAATTTGTTGGCCATTGCGCCTGACGAGACCCGCGGCACAGCCATCGGCATAGAAGTGAAAGCCAATCAGACGAAAGGCAACGTCGAGATCCATTTGCGAGAACCACAGAAGATCACGGGGCGTGTGGTGTCGGCTGTCGACGGAGCTGGGGTTCCAGCAACCATAATCGACGCGACCGATTTCATGGCCGCAGCTTTGCGTCCGCCGAAACCCGTGAGTACAGACCAAGACGGCAAATTTACAATCGCTACTGGCATGCCTGGGACAACTTGCTTGCTACTTATCGAACCTCTCAGCAGGCATCACATCGGGGATTCGCGAGAGCTTTGGCTCCCACAAAGCGGGGATCAAATTGACGTTGGGAACGTAAAACTGTTTCCTGCCCAAAAGAGCAAAGACGACAACGGTGGCGCGATGGCTGAAACCGGTCTTCGTGTCGCTCACGAGGGTGGGCACGCCGTGGTCACTGGCATTTACGAAAACAGCCCTGCATCTAAGTCTGGCATTCTCAGACGCGACCGGATCCTTGCCATTGATGGGCGTCCCGTTGAAGACCTTGGCGGTAGGGCCATTGGCACCTTGCTGTCAGGTGAGCCCGGAACCACCATTAACGTGCGCGTTCAAACTGGATCAAACGCTCCACGAGACGTCCAAGTGACACGAGGTGAGTTCTGAGCAGACTCCACACGTCACCCCGTGGTGCAGTTCCAGTTTGCGGCCCACCGGCGTGTTCCTGAAAGAATGCTGGTGCTTGATATGCCGGACCGTCCACCGGCCGGTCCGCACACAGCCCATGGGGCCCGCAGTTTCTTGCTGCCAAGCCGCGCGGGAGGGCTTTCGGCTGATCCTGTTCCAGGGGCCCCTCAAGACACATGGCGTCCTGGTTTGCATCATCACCCACTTGATGCACAAACGATGCACTTACCGCGTCCGTCGCAGACCTTCCGAGTCCCTCCGGGTCCCTTGCCCTCTTAAGAAACCCTTGCTTTCAGGGCATTTTGGCAACTTAGGAACACCACCGTAACCCTCATAACCCGAAGGTCGTCAGTTCAAATCTGGCCCCCGCGACATAACCTAAAATAGAAAAAACCTGAACCTGCTCTCGCGCATCTGCTCTCTCTTCCGCAGAGGCATATTCTCAAGTTTCAGCTGATCGGCGCTCGACGATCCCACCCGCCCAAGACACGTTAAGGGCTATCGAGACAGACCGGCGCCCACCCCACACCATTTCCGCAATGAACCATCAACGTCGGTAATCATAAGAGTGCCGCGCTTGCGATCGAACACGAGCGAGTCTGCGGGAATCTCGATGGGATCGTGGCGCCGCCAATCGCTGGTTCGCCATACGTGCACGCCTTTTGACCCACCCACTGCCAAGTACGACTGGTCAGGGGAAAATTGGAGGGTGCCTCCAGAGTAGTACCATGGCATTCCTGTGCGTTCGTTGAAGGCGAGGCCAGAATCGTTGCCCTCTGGCAATGACATGTGCTTGATCACCGCACCCGAGGATGAGTTGAAAACAGTTACAGCACCTGTTCCAACGGGTCGCAGATCCTTGAAGGCAAGCATGGTTCCGTCGGGTGAGAACGCCAGATTGCCACGCAACCCCCGCAATGCACCCTCGTGGCCCGGCCCGGCTGTCCAAAGCATCTGATTGGTTCGCAAGTCGAGCATACCCACGATGCCTGTACTCGTGGCCCCGGACGCAGCGATAACCGCCAAGCGCGTACCATCTGGTGCAAAAACGGCGCTGCTCACATTTAAGTTTGAGTCTCCAAAACTTGCGAGAAGGTGTCCTGCCAGCGACCATTCTTGGATTGATTGGCCCTTTCCTGCGCAATGGCAGGTTGTGAGTACCTTCTGTCCGTCGGGCGAGAAGCTGGCGCTTGTGACATCGCGCCGAAAGGTGGCAAGCGGTTGACCTTCAGGTACTGAAAGGAGGCGCACCTCCTGTCGTCGAGACTCAATGCCGTAAATCTTTAGAACCGCCACTACCGAACCGTTAGGGGACAAAGCAAGAGATTCGTTTACCGGCCAGCGCGAGGTTAGGTTGATTTGTTTCACCGCGTCTTCTTCCTCGCTCCAGATGTTGAATTGATCGACGTCGGTGTACAACTCGCGCGCGCTGCCCGTTGAAGGTGCAAGGGCATGCACGCGATCAGCGGGCGCCGCGAGCATTGGCGACGAAGTGCCTGACACCAGGTCGAGCAGATCAATCGTGCCTGAAGCGGTGCCGAAGGCGATCTTTTGCGACCCGGGAAGCACGGCCATGGCCGTGTTTTCACCAGCCACCGATATACTGTTTAGGACCTCGCCATCCGTGACTCTTAGGAGGGCCACAGTGGTGCTCAGAGGCTTTGGTTGATCGGCGGCCAAAGTGGGCCTGGGTCTTGTAACCACAACAAACTGTCCTTGAGGCTCAACTGCATACGCGCGGCCTTGGTGTTTGCCCGAGTCGACTACCCATTTCGAAGCTCCTGTCTCAAGACTCCAAGCCGACACGCGATTCGGCAAGCTGCCCATCGCATATTTGCCATCTGAGGAGATTCCGACAATCCCCCCGCCCAAGATTCCTGCACCCAGTCTCACTTCATGCGCAACCGTTCCGTTGCTTGCACTTAACGTGACGAGACTACCGCCTTTGCTCACGACCACGCCGCTGCCATCGGGCAGGTGGTGAATACTGTCGACTCCATCGTCGAGAACGGTCCGCCAATTTGAACGACCATCCAGCGCCGACCATTGCGTGACAATGCCAGCCGCAGCACTCGTTACAAGGGTCGCATCGTCAGGGGCGTAGGACAGGCTGCTGAATCCCGAAGACGACTCAAGTTGATGGAGCTGCGCACCCGTCGTAGTGTCCCACACAGTGACCCTCGTGAGCCGGGCCGTGGCCAGCCGCTTTCCATCGCTCGTGATGGTCATTGCACGCAAAGGCCCAAAATGGCCTGCCAGTGTTTGCAACAAAGCGCCGGTTGTGGCGTCGCGAATCACCACTAGGCCCGATGCGTATGCAACCGCCATGATGGATGCCTTGCTTGCGGCCGCAATGTGTTGAACCTCACCGCCACCTAGTGTTCCGCAAAATTTACCGATTGGGCCCAGGCTTCCTTCCATTGCAACATCCGCATCTGGAGGCAAAGCACTATCTACATCCGCGACGCCCGAGTCGACGACCACCCCCACAACATTGGTGGTATCGCATGCGGCGAGGGTCAAGAATAGAAGTGGCGCGGGCCATCGGCTTGTTAGTTTCATGTTCCACCATGCCCGCTTGCCGCACAAACGTTACAGCGAACTTTGTAGTTGCTTCTTAATGTTTGACGCTCGCACGCCTTTGGGGTGCCGTTCAAGGTATCGCGCCAGATCAGAGCGAGCGCCAGCTACGTCGCCAGACTCCAGACGGCATGAGGCACGACCATAAAGCGCGCGCTCGTCGAAAACGTCTTGAACGCTCTCAGCAATAACCGTGTCGAATTCAACCATCGCCTGTTCGCAAGCGTTTTGCTTCACAAGCAACTCTCCTCGGGTAACTCTTACCATGCGGCGCAGGCGGTTTGATTCCGGATGAACGAGTTCAAGAGCGCGCGTTGCCTCGCCGTAATTGCTTGTGGCTACTAGCGCTTCCACGCGCGCAAGCTGTGCTTCTGACAGCAGCCGTGAAGCAGGAAACGCGTCTGCAAAATCATCAAGACGTTGCAGGGCCAAAGCCGGATTCTTATCCGCGCGCAGCAGGCGATAGATTTCGCTCAAGGCACTTCCTTCACGTAAAGCCACCCTTTGGGGTTGGGTCTCCAACGCGTTTTCAACGACGGGGACGGTGCGACGATTGGGCTTCCCGGGGCTACGCGCGTTTTGAGTCGATAGGCGGGCTAGTTGCTTCTCGGGTTGAACAACTACCGGCTTCGTCGTGTCCTTCAAATTTCTGACGGGTGACGCTGGCCTTTCCTGTTGAAATGCAGGAAGCACAGGCGCATGGCTTGCCACGGAGCGCACGCGTGTGCGGAAAACTTGCGTTCCTGCCACGACGCCGGCTGTACCTATCAAGAGGAACAATGCCAGCACAGCCGGCGACCAACGCAGCGAACCAATCGACGAACCAGTTCGGTTAAGGGACCTCTGCGAGGAACGGATTGGATGGGCACCATCGGGCACAGGCAGGTCGCGAGCGGCTCGGAGCATGTCGGAAAGCGTTCGATCAACGCCAGGTGGAAAGTTAGTTTGGGCCCACCGGCTTGGCTCGTTATGGTTGGACTTCATTTCTTCCTCCAGGCCTTTCCAGCACATCGCGTTCTGCCTCCGACAGTTGACCAACCATTTTGGCAAGCGCGGCACGAGCGCGGTGAATGTGAACCCTAACGGTTTCGACCTTCGTCCCGCAAAGGGTTGCTATCTCGGTGGTTGCCAGCCCCTCAACCTCGAAGAGAACAACCGCCTCACGTTGCTTGCGCGGTAACTTATCGAGAAGCCGATAGAGAATTCGCGCACGTTCATAGCGCAGCACGTTCTCAGAGGGATTGTCCAACGACCGAAGAACCGAGCTTTCGTCCGCGGCGCTATCGAGGCCAATCCAATGTCGCCAGCGCTGCCGCCGCTGCAAGCTGCGAACCACGAGGTTCGTTGTGCGGAAGAGCCAGGTCTTCACCCCCACCTGTTCGGAGTCAAGCTTGCGGCGTGCTGCAACAAGATAGACCTCCTGAAGTACATCGTCCGCATCGATGTTGGGTCCTCCCAAACGTACGGCCCAACGGCGGATGCTCGCACCATGGAGTGCAAAAAGTGCCTCCAGATCCATGGTTTTTGGGGCCGGAAGGGCGATCCGCGCGGTCTCCTGCACGGACCACCATGCCCTGGGGGAGTGCAAACGTTTCACCGAACCGAAAAGAAAAGCCCGACTGACGCAAAGAAATCCCAACGAGGAACCGATTCACGGTCATTGGCACCTCGTAAAGAGAGGTCTTGCCGACCGAACCAACGGTTGACCTGCAATCCTAGGCAAGGCCGCAAACTACCTCGACCGAGAACGACTTGGGTGCCAGCAGCAGCCCCCGCGTCAAACGACGATGCCTGACGGTTTTCGACATAACCGCGCCCTCGGACGCCTAAAAGAGAAACCTGGGGGCCGGCGAAGATTCGGATCTGTCCTGGCCCCGCCTTAACCATCGCTGCAACCACCGCCATCGCGGTCCAACGTTCCCACGATGCCAACCCTGTTCCTAGCGGCGTTTGCGCCAGGGCATTGTAACGAAGCCCAAAATCTAGCTCGACGGGTGCCCGCAAAGTTGGCCGCAGAGACACCATGGCCCCGATCGTGCCACTCGTCGTTGCGCCGGCTGCCGTGACGCCGCCAGCGACATGAAGCGAAGCAGGCATCGGCTTGGAAGGATCGTAACGAACTGTCTTTGCGACAAAGTCGATTTCAGTTGGCCTGGGACTAGGTTCCGCTTCTACATTGGGACCAGCTGGGAGTGAAATCTCGTTCGCGAATCCAGGCAATTCGGTTCTTGATGCCGCGAGAATCGCAGCAATGGTCGCTGCCAAATCGTCACATTCTCCGTCACGGATCAAAGTCTTCTCGATGAGTGGCGCTTCAATCCCGGGGCCGAACACGCCAATCACGATGGAGTCATTTTGCTGGCGAACCTTGAGGTGAAATGGCTTCCAATGCGAGGGGTCTTCGCCGGCCTGAACAAGTGCCAAGTCAAGGGCGCGCTCCGTCAAGCACGGCATTATCCTTTGCGCTTCCTGATCAACGCCGAGCGATACCAAGAACACAACCCACCAAGGCATCCCGATTCAATACCATGAAGAGATGGGCCTCGTTAAGCGCGCAAGCGGATTGCGCCGCGCGGACGCATGCCAATCATCGGCAAGGGGCGTGCCCAACGAGGCACGCCTCACCTTGCATCCGGCACGCCTAGCCAGCAACTCGTGGCCGAGGAAAGAGTTGTTATCGATGTCCGAGATGAAGGCGGCTCGGGCAATGCTCCGGGAGCTTCAACGGCTTCTTGTTGAAAAGATCGATGAAATCGAAATCCTCAAAGAGGGTCTGGAGTACCATCACGGAAAAGAGATGGATACCGCGGCTGCCGTGGTCCAGCAAAAGAGATGGCCGGTGAAGACAGTCGCGGGGTCCGTTTGGTGTGCCACCAACTCCAGCATCATCGACCCAACACGGGGCCGATGCCGGGCGAGACGCCCCCGCCAGCTCAAAGCGCGCGCTGGCCGGCGTTGAGCGCGCCCCAGGTCGACGCCGCACCCATGCCCGTGGTCCAGTCAGCTTTGCTGTTGGTGTCGTCGTCGTTCACGCGCTGGCATGAATTGCCGGCCGCGTTGATACCGGTGGCGTCGAGATCATCGGCTGCGTTGATACGGAAAACGCTATCGACGTAACTCATGAGCGCGGGACTCCACTGGCCAGCGACGCCGACGGCGGCGGCTGCGGTTTCAGTGCCAGAGGCCGCCGTTGCCGCGGCCGGATCATTGGAGAGGAAAACGGCGTCGACGACCGCGCCCCTATCGTCGAAAAGAGTGAAGACGTTGTCAGTGCTGGTCAATCCGTTGTCTTCGGACCACCAGTCGTATGCAGCGTCGAAGTTGCCGCCAAAGGTGGTGGCCGCCTGTTGGTTGGGCGACGTCGCCTCTTGCGTTGCTCCCCCGGGGTTGCAGGTTAAGTTGCGCGCGCTGGTATGCACGACGACGAAGTCATTTGTTCGCACGACGAGCGGGCCGAATGTCAGGTTGAGATCGCTGGCGCCACCGGTGCGTTCGGTGAGCCTGAAGCCCTCCATGCTGCCGCCCCTGATCACGCGCAACTCGATGAGGTCGCAGTTGAGCGAGATGTTGGCGTTGATCTCGTTGATGCGGACCACCGCCGTCACAAAGAAGGAGTCGAACAGCGCGCTCGCGGGCGTTCCCACCGCCGTGCCCGTCAGATCGGTGATGCTGTTGGCGACGGTGATTTCGTATTGCGTACCGCGGGTCTGTACGCTGGTGGCGATGGAGACTGTGCGGTCCGAGACCATCGCCGCGCTTGCGATCAGTCCGTTGTTGAAGACGAACTGCGATCCGTTGGGGGCCACGCTGGCTGGATCGATGGGCCGGCTGAAAGTCAGGACGACCGTGGTCGGGCTGGTCGCTTGCGCGCCAATCAGCTCCAGCGAAGTCGTCGGTGGGGCGCCAGCGTCCACGTCGCCTGTGCACAGCGGATCAAGCGGCATCGGGGGCAGCGTCGCAAACGGGATCGACAGAGGCGCGGACGAACTTCCCCCCACGGTCGCGACAACCTCAAGCGTGGAGCCCGCCAAGATGATTGACTGCGGGCTGCAACGCGTGCTGCTTGCAAGCGGAGTCACAACGCCATCCAGAACGCTGATCCAAGAATAGGTCGCGCCCGGAATCTCGTTGACACAGTAGTACCGTTGTCCGATCCGGTTCGAGACGTGCTCGCACAGCGCCAATCGGGGCGCAGGCGTCCCTGCATCGGGTGCCACGTCAAAGTCGTAGCTGACGTTTAGATTGATGCGCCCATTGGCGCGCATGGTGACAGCCAGATCCACCGGTTGACCGCGCACCAGGGTGACCGATAGGACGTCGCTGAGCCAGGTGGCCTCGGTGGCAGGCGTGAGACCCGCGCACGCCGTCGGGAATGCGCGCAAGCTCACCGATGCCGTGCCCGTTGGGAGGCCCTCCAGCCTGGCTTCGAGCGTGCTACCTGGAGTCGTTGGCAACGTCCTGACGATCTGTCGCGTCCCGCCCGAGACCGTCACTTGAAGACACAGGACGTCTGGCGGCGTCACCGTGGTCGCCAACCGCAGAACGGCGCCTTCCGTCGATTGATTGTCAGCGCCTTCACAGGCCACGAGCAGAAGAAGAGCCACTGCGAAGATCCGCGCGATTTGCGCACGGGCGTGTGAAAACGGAAGAAGTGTCATTGCCAATTGCCTTTGTGTGATCTCGAACCTTACAGGGGTGGCCCGCCAGGCCACCGTGACGCCCAGCCGTAGCGTGCAAATGACCCCTTTGCAACCAGGCGCAGTAGCCACCCGGCCACAGCCCGACGAAAAAGCGCTGGAGTTCACAAACCTGTTTCGATGGCTCGCTCAATTCCCCTTAACCCTCGGAGGGTGACGCGGCGGCGTCTTGGCCACGGCCCGCGTCAGCGGAGCACCCCAAGAGGCACACGGTAAAGGCTAGGACAAACGGACAGAACACCAGAGGATTGAGGCGCTGCATCTACTGGGTACGCCGATCTCCAAAATCGTAACGCAAAAAAAAGCCCTCGCGCTTTTCTCCCGTTATTTCTGAAAACTGCGGCGTACAGGTTTAGGGTTGATGCACCTTCCGATGGATTTCGTTGCCACTCACGAGACAGACGCGGCTCTCGTCGGGCGCGCCACAAAAGGCGACGTGAATGCCTTTGTGGAACTTGTCAAACGTCACGAACGCTCGGTATGGCGTATAGCGACGCAAACCCTGCTCGACCGCTCGCTGTGCGAGAACCTGGTGCAGCAAGTATTTCTAAATGTGTACGAACACTTGCACTCCTTCGATCAAACTCGGGATTTCGGAGTCTGGCTGCGATCGGTGGCCCGGAACCTCGCTCGTGATGAATTGCGAAAAGCTTCTCGCCACCACAGGCATTTGGCCGCCTACCAGCATCACCTTCAAGAGCTCTTGCAAGAAAGTGGCGGGGACGACGGCGGGGCGACCATCGGACTGGAAACCGCCTTGCGCCGCTGCCGAGAAGGGCTTACCAGCAAGGCGCGCCAGGTTTTGTCGCTCCGCTATGAAAACAGCCTTTCATTGCCCGAGATCGCAGACGCCATCGGAAGATCACTGGCCGCCACCAGGCAACTATTGTTTCGCACAAGACTGGCGTTGCGGGCCTGCGTTGAACAGCAAAGCAAGCACCAATGACTCAACCAGAACTCTTACTTTCCTTGCTCAACGACTCGCTGCAGGGGCAGCTTAGCGACACAGGCGCGGAAGAGCTCGAGCGCTTGTGTCAAATGCCTGAGAACAACAAGCTCGTGGGCGATTGGTTGCGACAGGAAGTGGCCCTACGCAATTCCTTTGGCTCGCCATCGGTGGCGCGGTCCTTGGAGGCACGAATCCAATCGCGCGCGGCCAAGCCCCACCAAAGACCGGGCAGCGGCCGCAAAATTAGGTGGTGGCACGTGGCGGCCATGCTCGCTGGGACTGGCCTCGCGTTGGCCGCTGTTAAGTCTCTGCAGCCGGCGAAACATCGAGCCTCAACTCTGCCGGTACCCGATCGTGCTTCCGCCCCTGTCAACGCCGCAGCACCTCCGGATTCCGTTGATCACAGTGTCAAGCCGCCTCTTTCTGCGATTCCTCGGGTTACAGAACCCGATGGGCCGGACAATGCCGCAGCGAAAGTGTCAGTGGATAACGAAGCAGAAGAAGTCATCTTGCGCCGCTTTGACTTCGAAGATGGCCAGCTGCCGCGGGGCTTTACAAGCGGCCAAATTATCAAAGGGATGGACGCTCGAAGCGAGAATCACTTTTCAATCCAAGGCGGCTACGGAAAATACGCACCAGATGTTCGGTCTGTCGTCTATCAGCCGGCAGATGAAGCCATCGCTGTTTACGATCCACAACTTGAATTGCGGTTCCGCGTCTACACAGGCGCGCCCTTTAACCGTGTACGGCTGCAGATCTATAACCTCACTCAGCGGCAGAATTATCAATACGATGTGACCGATCTTGAATCTGATCGTTGGAACGAAAGAACGATTCGTCTGCAAGACATGCGGCCCGTCCGGGATACCGTGCGGGAGCTTCAGCCAAAGGATCAACTGACGGCCCTTTACCTCATGGGGGGCGCCGCCGATGGCGCCTCGTTGCTGATAGATGATCTTACGTTGTTACGGAGGTCATCCAGGTAGGGCTACGACGCTTCGTTAGTCACAACCTATTCGCTTCGTATGGCCCAACGGCGTAAGGCACGGGATCAAACTCGCGGCCGGCAGATGACCCTGATGGTGGGCGGACAGCAAAAGCAGTCGTCGCTTGGTGCTCATGGGCGACCAAGCGACGACACGTTCCTAGTTCATGTTAAGGCCAATGAGGAGCGCCAGTCCTCCCCACACAGCCAGCAAGATCAGCCAGGTCTTGTGGGCGTTTCGCGGCGCACGTGGTGCCACACCATCAACACTTTCTTCAAAGTCTTCGTGACTCATGGTCAAAATCCTCCGTTGGGCACACCGCAAGCGATGCGCCTTACCACTTAAGCTCAAACCTTCTTTACGAGGTTAAGCCGGTGGTCCACGTGAGGTCCGACCCGAAGATTCGGAGCGGCCGCAGATGGCCGTGCCGCTGCATTGATCACTCGTCGCAGGCTTTGTCGCAGCGGCGAAGTCTATCTCAATCTTTGTCCACGAAACCCACAGCCCGTTGTTTGGCGTGGGATCCGGCGTGCGGCGATCAGACGTACGCTCGGTTCGCAACTCATGACGCAGCAGCGGCCTATTCTCCGGCCACGAACCAAGCTCGGATGTCAGCGCGCTAAGCTGTGGACGCCCAGTCGCAAATTCACCAGTGGTCCGCGCTGCGGGGGTCGCATAGACGGCGGCCGCTGCAGCAATCGCAAAGGCGATGCCAGCAAGAGCGGCCAAGCGCGATCGCTTCAACAACACCTATTGTTCGTAACACGCAGCGATGCATGAGTCCATGACGTGATCGTGCGTTCTAAAGAACTGAAGGGGATACGAAAGCCCCGCATAAGAGAGGTAGGCACGTATCTCGTGCAACAACCACGTCTCAAACAGAGGGCCGAACTCTTCTGGGGTTGGCGGATACGCCAACCTTCCGGTTAGTGTGCGCGCGACACCTGCATCGAAAAAGTAAAACTTCGGATGTGCGACCAATTTCGTTGCCCGTTTGAGTTTCCAAGCCGGCAGCCAAAACCCGAGCAACGTGTCTACCAGAACATCGAAGTATCCTTGAACCGTTTGTCGCGCCACCTGCGCGTCGCGGGAGACGTTGGAGGTATTTGTTACCTGCCCATTCTGTCTGGCCGCCACTTCAAGAAACCGCGCGAAGGCACCTATGTTTCGAGTCAGCGCCTCCGCCTGCACCTCTTCGCGAATGTAAGTGTCCACATACGATTCTAAATATGGCTGCGGGTTCTTGGCACCTATGACCCTCGGCAAGCAACCGTATGGAACTTGTTGAACGTTAAGTGCCGCGCCAATTTCAGCTGAAACCGCGCGACCCGCCAGTAGGTTCGCTCCACCGCGCTTGAGTTTTCCTGGTGTTTAGGAGATCCCACCGGTGGGCCTTGGGTAGAACTTGCTCGATCCACGTCGATTTGCCGGTGGCCCGGGGACCAAGCAGCAATGTGGTTGAGTCGGGGGGGGCCAGTTGTCTCTGAAACATCGCCGGCAATTGTCCCGGAAATATGCCGGAATGCTTTACAGACGGTCGCGAGCCCGTTTTGGCAGTCGAGTCGAGCGCACCGCTGGCGGATCGGCGTTTGGCGTCTCCCTGAATTCGCCAAAGTACCGTTGTACGGACGACGCGCGTATGGGACGATGCTTCCCGCTTCATGTTAAAAACGCACCACCTAAAAATTCTACTTTTTTTGGCCGCATGCTCCCCCGGCAACGGGGACAGCGACAAGCCAGCGCCGGATGCAGGCAATGGAATTCAGATTGTCTTGAACATCGAGCCGCGTGCCTTCCGCTTCGAGACGACAAGGGTGGGAGGCGATTCCGCGTCCCAGACGGCAGTTGTGCTCAACAGCGGCAGCTCGCCTTCCGGCCCCCTGTTGGTCTCTACCGCAAACGACGAAGCTGGTGCGTTTGCAATCGCCGAGGATCACTGCGAGTCAGGCCTCGGACCGGGTGAAACTTGCGAAGTCGTAATCTCTTTTACTCCGAAGCTATCGGGCCCGCACGCGGGCCTGTTGCAGATCACGGGTGGTGAGGGCACAGACGCGAGAACTTTTTCCGCGATGCTTGAAGGTGAGGGCAGCCAAGTGGGACCGGTGGCTGTCTCGCCAGCCTCGCTTGACCTGGGCAAGGTTCCGGTTGGCGTTGAGCACAGACTCACGCTCAATTTGGTGAACGCTGGTGATGTGGATGCGGAGATAACCTCGATCAACGCCGCAGACGTTGGCGGGTTCCGATTGAGCAACTTCGGCTGTCAGGGACGCCTTTTAGCCAAACACACGTGCGTGCTTCGCGGGTTCTACCAACGCAGGGAACCCGGGGCGGACGAGGCTTCGGTGAAGATCGACTACACGCTGGACGGCAAGAGCATGGCCATTTCGTTCGCGTTGCGGGCGGACGCCCGCGCCGGAGGCACACTTACCATCTCGCCGAGTGATGGGGATTTTGGTGTCATTGCCGCGGGGCAAAGTTTAACCAAGAAGTTCACGGTTACAGCGTCGGGTGCCGAAGGAATACAATGGCCCCCCGTGGTCCCCGGCATCGGGGGAGATCGCTTCCCCTCTTCGTTCGTCATCGACAGTCAAACCTGTCAGGGCAAATCTTTGCGAACGGGCGACAGCTGCGAGGTCGTCGTTGCAAATGCGCCCGCGCCAGGTGCAGCCAGTCCTCGAAGCTCGCTGTTCATCGAAAGCGGCATCAATCAATCGGCGTCCTTTATGGCCGTCCCGTTGCGATTCAAGGTGGTTGGCTCCTTGGCAGACGCAGTCATCGCGCGGTGGACCTTCGATCAGGACGCTGGCAGCGCTGTGCCCGCTCCTGGGCGAGCGGCCTTGACGGGGCAAGTGAGCGTCGGAAAGCTCACAAACGCCCCCGTTGAAGCTGAGCCGCCTTGGGTACCGGGAAAAACCGGAAAAGCTTTGCGCTTCGATGGGGAGACCGCGGGAATGTTTCGATTTGTGCGGGTTCCATACACGAGCTTCCTCCTCAGCCAGATCAACGAGAACAATGGCTTCTCGGCGTGCGCATGGCTGCAGCCGAGCAAAGTTCCCACACCTGGCCCTCAGTCTGTCTTCGCGATCCGCGACAAACCTGGGACCGCACCAATCACGTTGGGACTCTTCGATGGAAAGCCCGCTCTGTCGCGCCAAGAGAGAGTGCTAAGCGCGGCCTCGACGGTAGAGTCTGCCACCGTGTTGGATGAAGCGTGGCACCTGCTGTGCGCCACGACCGATGGCACCTCATCCCAGCTTTACGCCGATGGAGTTTCGGTGTTGTCGTTTCCGGGACCCAACATACTATGGACCTCCGACCCCTCGATTCTCATCGGCGGCCTGCCTGGTGAACCCAACGGCGTTGTCACATCAACCAGCCCGTTTCGGGGGCTTATCGATGAGGTTGTGATTTGGTCACGTATCGTTGAAGCGAATGAGATTCAGACGCTCTTCCAAAAGGGGTTTCCTCAATGACCCGCAAGTCACCTTGTATCGTTGTATTGTTGTGGGCGCTGGCCGCCTGCGGTGGCAATTCTAGTGAATCGAGCGTCGACGCAACCGTTGTTATGAACGACGCTGGCGTCGACGCACAATTGGATGCCGAACCCGATCCTTGCAGCGGCTTCGAATGCGCGGGCGGTGTGTGTGAAGCTTTTCGAGGCACGCCCATATGCAACTGTAACGCAGGCCTCGTTCTGATTGGCGGACGGTGTGTGACATGTCAAAGCGCATCCGCCCCGTTGTCGCTGGCTCTCGACGGAAAACGGGTGATTGTTGAGGTCACCGAAGCCAACGGTGCACCGCTCGCTTCACCTCTTGCGGCGAGTCTCTTCTTGAAGAACGATGCGCATCGCATCCTCTTGGCGCAAGCCCCTACGGCAACCCTGGTGCCGTTCGGTACGTATCAGCTCATCGCGAACGTCTTTGCAAACATGGGCCCCTTGAGCCGCGTGCCCATAGGCGATCTGCCCATAGGCACCGTCAGCGTGGATAAGGACTCGACGACGATTCGCGTGCCCTTCCCCGCACTCGTAACGGTGAGAGGAACCGTGCCGTTCGCCCTTGACAAGGTGACGTTCCAGCACGAATCAGGCGCGCGCTTTTTCGTAGGTAGGAATGCCGTACCGCCCAATCTATCCCGCATGGAAAAAGAGCTAGGTGAGTTTGAGTTTGATTACTTGCCGGGGCGATTCGACGTCATCGAGTTGCTGGGACCAAACGTTTCGTCCACTTTCAGCCTCGCTGGTGGGATCGACAGCCGCTCCTATCAGAAACAGCTGCTTGAGCTTCCCATCAATCCGCCTCCCCTGGCTACGTTCGAGGTCAAGGGGAGCGGCAGTGAAACGACAGTACCGCGGCTCAACATTCCTGTCCGAGCTGTGACCTTTAAAGTGAACGTGAAGGGCGCAGCGCCTACAAACATCGCGAACATCTATCTTGTGTCGCCGCGAGCCACTTTCATGGCACAGCCCACGAGCAACCCAGGCGAGTTTCGCGCGGCCCTACCCGACAGCGTTTATGAAACCCTCGTGACGCTGGTATCAAGGGAGGCCGGGCCGCTGTTGAACCTTCGCCTTCCCGGAGGCCTGCACAAAATAGATCGAGATCGGTCACTCGATCTGGACTTCGAGCTGGTTGACCTTGCGGCAAGGGTGACGTTGAACGGCAACGTGCCGACCACCACGACAACCAATCTGAGAGTCTCCGCAGATTCGGAGGCACACCCTGGGTTCGCTGCTGCGGTGGCCTTGACCGCACTTCGTCCGGATGGTTCGTTCCGTCTCAAGGTCCCTAAGGGGATGCCCTTCAACGTCTCTGTAGAACTGCGAGATCCAGAAACCAACTCTGCGCTGCAATACGGGCTAGGTAGCGCGGAAAGATTTCTGGGCACATCGAACCCTGTGGTCGACCTGCGCTCTCGGCGGTTGAACATCAAGTTCATTGCGCCGACCCGAAGCAATGCCGCCATGAGGCTTTTGGGTTCAGCTCCCGTCATGAACGGAACAGCGGAGATTCCGCTTGGCATGCCCTTGCGTCCCCTTCTATCCGAGACAGAGAACAGCGAGCGCCTTTTTGTCGTCATGGCACCCATTGAGGTACCAAGCGATGCGAGCGAAGTTACCGTCACCTACGACCCCAAGAGCGTTGTCGGACGAGCCGCGGTTGGCGGCGAGAGGATGGAGAGGTTGACGTTCGAGAGAGTCGACGCCGTGCGAGACCCAACAGGGCCCGAATCCCAAATCGGGGTGCTAACCTCGTTGCCCGACGGTTCGTTCGAGGCCTGGTTACCCAAGGGTCAGTTTCGGATATCTTCGCAGGTGGGGTACCTTGGCTGTGTCGATGTGAAGTAAAGGCTGCAACGGGGGCGGCAATCAGTCAGGTCAGGGCTACGACGCTTCGCTATTCACATCCTATTCGCTTCGTTGCCACAACAACGTCGTCCACAAGCACTTCGCTCGCCCTGTCTGCGCCGGAGACGTCCAGGCCAAACGAGAGCCGATCGATCCCTCGCGTCTTGATGGTGGCAATTCCTTCTGACGAACTAAGGATTAGGTTGCCGTCTATATAAAGCCACGCCTGGCCCTCGCCCCGGGGCCCAGACAGACCGACCCCAAGTTCAACACAAAACCAACGCCCCCTCAGTGGCGTTGCCATCGCAGCTTTAGGAAACTCATTTGCCGGATTCACCGCCAGCTGGATGATATCGCCGTCGAGGAGATCGAAGGAAATCTTGGAGTCGCCGTTTGTGTCGCCTGGTGACCACAACTTCAGAAGCACCATCCAATTACGACTGGTTGACATGGTGGGCGGCAGATACAGGTGGGCTCGCGCGAAGAGTTGTCCCTCACTTCGTTCCTCGAAGTTCCTTGAGATGTACGCAGAGCTGATCTGCTGTGCGCGGGATTGGGGTGCCATGGCTCGCAGCATCGCTCGTCCCGCATGGGGGCTCGGCATCGTTGCCATTGAGCGCTCGACCGAAGAGCCTGGCGAAATGAATGCGGGGCTACCCTGCTCCGATTGCGGGGTCTCGAACCCTTCACAAACAAGCCAGTCCGCAATGCTCGTGGATCCGCAGCCAGCGCTAGACGCGTCAGAAGGACTCGCATCGACGTCTACATCGGTTGCATTCACGTCCGTTCTGCCCGCGTCAACGCCGTCGGGAGACATGGCCGCGTCGCGCCCAACATCCCCGGCAACGATAGGATCGTAGCCAAAGCGACCGCAGTTGGCGCTCGCAAACGCCAACAGCAGCCATGTCAAAGCGCGCGGCACCACGAGCAAGCCATCGGCAGCAACGCCGAATTCTTGAGCGCCTATTCAGTTTGACCGCAAACGGCTTTCGGTGGCTCGAAGCCTTTCGGGGGCTTGGACATATACGTCCAACATATCCTCCGCCGATGCCGATGCAGACACCGGCAAATCGTTCGGCCAGGTGGCCGCGAATCTTTTCACCATCGTGTCTTCCATCTGTTTGACGACGGCTGGGTTTTGCTCAGCTACGTTGTGGACTTCATCGGGATCGTTGGCAACGTTATAGAGGATGCGCTGGCGGCCAGGTGTGGGGTTTGAGTCTTCGTAGCCATCTGAACGCATCACCTGCCCACGCTGGTACACGAACTTCCATTCGTCCGTAAGGACCATGGCCTCTTCGTTTTGTTGGTAGGTCGAAAAGGCGAACGGACGAAGTGCCGACGTGTGCCCTTCCACCAACGGACGCACGCTTAGGCCGTGCATCAAAGGCGGGAGTGGGACCCCTGCATAATCGCTTATGGTTGGAAACAGATCGATAAGCTCTACGAGCGCGCGGTTCGTTTGCCCGTGTGCCATGCCAGGCGCCCGCAGCAGAAAGGGGGTGCGCACAGAATTCTCGTAAAAGCTGTGCTTCTCGAAGCGCCCGTGCTGCCCCAAATGATAACCGTGATCGCTCACGTAAATCACCAGCGTGTTCTTGTCGAGCCCACGCGCGCGCAGGCCTGCCAAGGCGCGGCCAATCATGGCGTCCATGAACATCACCGACGTGTGGTAGGCCGCTACGATACCGCGTTTGTCGTTGTCGCTTAGATCTTTGAACACCAAGGGCACTTGCCCAAAATCTTGAGGCAACACGTCTGGCACACGCATCTGTCCGGGGTCGACGCGGCCCGCGTACTCCACGGGAAAGTTATAAGGGCTGTGTGGTTCGTGAAAAGCGAGCCACACCAAGAATGGCTGCTTGCGTGCGTGTGCTTCGTCGATAAAACCGAGCGTTGTGTTGACGAGAAATGCGGATTGCGTATCGTCCTCGAACTTGTCTTCGGGCAATGCGTCTGCGTTGAGCCACACGCGGGGTGGATCCTTGAAAGGGCGCCAAGGCCCCCGCACCTTCTGCTGGGGCGGGACCGCCTTTGGCGGATGTAGCTTCAAATGCTTGCGATACTCGCCCGTGTCTGCCGCTAGATCGAAGCCGTGCTTAGACGCGCTGTTGAAGTGAGTCTTGCCGATGATGGCTGTTCTATAACCATGCGCCCCCAGGTGGTCGGCCAGCGACAAAGTGGATTCGCTCAACGCGGATTCAAGCAGCGTGACACCCGCCCGGTGAGGAAGAAGGCCCGTTAGCATCGACTGGCGTGAAGGCGTACACACCGGGTTGTTGGCGTAAGCGCGCGAGAGCCGCACACTTTGGCGCGCGAGTTCGTCAAGATGTGGTGTGGTGGCGCGCTCGGCGCCATAGGCGCCAAAGGCTTGCGTGGCGTGATCGTCACCTACAATCACGAGGACGTTCATGGGTGGCTCACGGGTGCGACCCGCATCAACTGCGGGCGCCACATGGCACGCAACCAGAGAAACACAGGTGACCACCAGCGCGAACGCAATTCGATCCATGCGGCGCCACTTTATGCCAATCGCACAATGGCAGGTAGATCGATCGTCTCGTTTCATTGCGGTGGATCACGCGCCTGTCACCTGTGAGTGGGACTTACGGCAATGCCTCCGAACGCTACGCTTTTCTCCGTGAAAATCCTCCCGCGCAGCCACGTCTCAACGCAAACTATTCGTTTTGTTCTAATGGCGGCCAAGTTTTGCACCGCCGGGCCTCTTAACGATCTGACCTAGAGGCCCCTACGCTCGCGCAAGCCCCTTGCCACGTGGCTCATGGCCTGCTGCTGTTGCTCCTTCACGAAGGCCGTTGCGGCAGCCACGAGCCTCTGGCTTTCCGTGAGGCGCGTGCCCGCTTGCACCACAGCTTCTGCGAGCGATTGTGCGTTGACAGAGTCGATCTCAAACGTCCAAGGCGCAAGGCCGATGTCTCGCCACATCTGGCCTTTGACCGTATCTGAAGGTTGGCGAATGTAAAACGCAGGCGTGCCTGCCATCAAAGCCAAGATTGGCGAGTGCATTTCCACACTGACCACGGCGCTGGCATGCGCATACGTTGATGCGGCTTCGTCTGGAAACCAGAAGGTTCGCCGAACCACAACGCTTTTCTGCACGTCGGCGGGCAACCGATCGTAAAGCCAGGGTCGCAACAGTCTTAGCTGGTACGTCATCTCGGGGCACAACAGCACTTGTTGCCCGGTTTCGCGGACCCACGTTTCGATGACGACGCGCAGCTTCTCGTGATCCGCTTCAATGAATCGGTCGTTCTCATCCAAGCGGGCTTGCAATTGCGCTTCTGACCACTCGGTTCGCCGGATGTCCTCATAAGGCGTTTGCCGCAGACGTGGGACGACGCACAGAAAGTTCTTCGATTTCAGCTTGTGATCGGACAGGAACTTGGCCGCACGGACGTCGTCGCGCGCCCGCATGCCAAATGCCGCGTCGGGCGCGAAGGCAACACCTGAAGCGTTGGGCAAGGCTTTCCGAACGTTGGCCACCGAGAGGCTATCGCGGCAGAGCACAAAATCTGCGCCTTCGAGAAGTTGCTGCATCCCCTTTGTAATGTCCCACAAACTTATGCCAAAGAAGCCAAATGGCTTTCGCGTGGCCTTCTTCCAAGCCTGCAC
Source organism: Deltaproteobacteria bacterium (assembly GCA_033763315.1). Lineage (GTDB taxonomy): Bacteria > Myxococcota_A > Polyangia > Fen-1088 > Fen-1088 > JAGTJU01. The sequence goes on along the minus strand of JANRKS010000009.1, from coordinate 15,962 downwards.
TTGATGAAAACCGGGCAAGCCTGAGCCGGATCCGTGAATCATAAGATCGGCTTCAGCAAACGCCTGCGACAAAGTCGCGTCCAGTGGTTTGCCCTCGGCATCCAAGGTTCCATGAATGATCTGGAGCCGCGAGAAGTTCGCGTGGAGCATTTCGGCCACACCATGATCAACAGCTTCGGGCCAAAGGATCACGTTGGTGCCGGGGAGGTGCTGATCAATCAGCGCCAACAACCCGGGTGTGTGTGCGATGTCGCCAATGTTTTCGGTTTGCCATGACGACCGCAGCAAGATGGTGGTGGGCCTGCCTTGAGGCGTGCGAGGCCCTGCAGGCTGTGCGGCGCACCCCATAGACGCGGCGGCTGCCCCCAGCAAAAGATCACGTCGACCCAAGTCTGCCATCGCCGCCTTTTACATCGTCGCGGCCGACAGTGGTAGGCCGATGGGGCATCAATGACCGTCGAGTCCCGCTACGCCACAATGAAGTTCCAGCCGAAGCCGGGCTTCTCGGACGGCCGCGTGTAGATGCCCTCGGGACCCCGCGTGATGAAATGTTCGTCCTCATATTGCTTCGTGGGCACCGCTCCAAACATTTCAGCCATCGGGCTGTTGACCGCCATCGTGACATGAACTTTTCCGTGATCGGCACCCCCGTGCATGATCATGGGGATGTCGTAAGCCTGCGCCAACGCAGAGATACGACGAACCTCAGTGACGCCGCCCGTCCACTCAAGGTCGGGGTTCCAGATATCGGCTGAGCGGTGTTCCAGCATCTCGCGAAAACCGTAGCGTGTGTATTCATGTTCGCCCGAGTTCAGCAACATGGGTTTGATCTTCTCGCGACAACGGCCATACCCGGCGTAGTCATAAGGCGGCAGCACCTCTTCAAGCCACATCACGTTGTAGGGCCCAAGCAGCTCAGCCATTTGCATTGTGTAGGTCTCTGTCCAGCCCATCCAACAGTCCGCGCCCAATCTGCCATCGGGCCCAAGCAACGAGCGAAAGTGTTTGACGAGCGCCACATTCTTGCGCATTCCCTCAACACCCGATGCAGGGCCATACGGCATGGAGATCTTCAGGTGTTTGAAGCCCATCTTCAAATACACTTCATAAAGCCCGGGGCCGTGCGCGTAACACGGAACGCTGTCTTGGTGCTTGCCACCCAGCAGCTTGTACACAGGCAGGTTGGTCGCTTTGCCGATGATGTCCCACAGCGCGCAATCCACGCCGCTGATCGCGTTGATCGCGATGCCACGCCCGCCGCTATAGTGCATGGTGCCGCGGTACATGATGTCCCAGATGCGATCCACGTTGAAGGGATCTTCATTCATGAGCAGACGGGCGAGGTGCGATTCCACCACTAGGGCACCGCCCGTGCCGCCCAAGCCATAGCCCTTGATGCCCTTGTCGGTTGTGATCTCAACCGTGAAATAGTCGAGCCCGGGCTTGTTGGGATAGTACGACGATCGTGCCCCACGGTATTGTTCGTACACCGACATCGGGCCCACCACACCGTGGCCTTGGTATTCAAGCCCGCTGGGCGACTTTGGTGGCGTGTAGGCTTCGCGTGGTGTGGCCGGTTTGGTCTTCACGACGCGCACGTCCACGATCTTGAGCCCGCTGGCTTCATCCTTCCAGGGCAGCGGAGGCGGCTGCACCGCGGTGGCTTTGCCTTCGGCATGTATACCTGCCACGCCAACACTAGCTCCAACCGTGGCCAAGAGGCTTCTTCGATTCATCGGTGCAAGGTAGTCGCGTGCACAGCCAACGTACAAGGAGGGCCTTCGTCGGCCTCACGGGGTGCGGTGATCTGAAACACGGGGCGCCAGGGTTTCCCCTGCAGCGCTCTCCCACGTGATCCAAACGCCTTGAACCTGTGCCCCCAGTGAAGGCCGGCCCGAAGGCTATGGCCCAAGGAGCGGTTTGCTGCCGTTCCATAGCCAGCCGCGGAGACAGACAGGTCTCGCCAGCCATGCCCCAAGGCAGCCGCAGGGCACGGCGCTATGCCAGGCAGAACGTTTGTCTGCTGAAGCTGTGAACGATAGACGTTGACCAACACACCATGGAGCCAGGCGCGGCACAGTGTTTGGGGGTGGGCGACAAAGTGATTACAAGCGTGAACACCTCTTGCACAAGATCGTCTGCAGCACTGCCGGCCAGCTTTCGCGCACGGCCTAACAACCAGTTCCGGTTCGCTTGCCACAAGCCTGCGACGTCCTTCGTTGTTTCGCTCATCCATCAAAGGTTAAGCAGTTGAAATGCGAGCGCCGTCACCCGAACGGGGGACGTTCCAAAGAAGGCTTACAAAAGACCGAGTTCGTAGGCGCGTGACACCGCGGCGGCGCGCCCGCGGACGCCGAGCTTTTCGCAGGCTCGCGCCAACAGCGTCTTCACGGTTTCGCTCGAGATTGCCAGCCGCGGCGCGCTCCCTCATGGCGTAATGCGCTATTGGTAACCTACATTTAACCTAAAACAACTATATTAGACAACGCACGTAATCTTAGACCACTGCTCTGACGAGCTGAGAAGACATCTCACTTAGGTGCGTTTGGCCTCTTATTCACATCTTAGTTGTTGATTATCATGATTATTGGCAACATAGATGGCGAATGACGTCAGCGCTGCCACGGTTGCTCCAGCTCAACGAGCTGGTTGCAAAGAAGAGCATTTTTCTTTTCGGGCCCAGGGCAACGGGAAAAAGTTTCCTCATCCGCCAACAGCTTTCGGCGGCCCATTTGGTGGATCTGCTCGACGCGGACGTTTTCGGTCGCCTTGCCCGAAGGCCTAAACTGCTTGGGGAAGAGGTGCGCGAAGATCAGAGGGTCGTCGTTGTCGACGAGGTTCAAAAACTGCCAGCCCTCTTGGACGAGGTCCACCGACTTATCGAGAGCCGCGGCCTAAGGTTTGTGCTCACGGGATCAAGTGTGCGCAAGCTTATGCACGGAGGAGCAAATCTTTTGGGTGGGCGCGCTTGGCGTGCGGCACTCTTTCCGCTGTGTTCGCGCGAGATTCCAAATTTTGATCTAATTACCTATCTGAATCGAGGCGGCCTTCCTTCTATTCTTCTGTCGGAACACGCGCGCGAAGAATTGCGCAGCTACACCAATCTTTATCTTCGGGAAGAAATCAAGGCCGAGGCACTGGTTCGCAAAGTCGATCAGTTCGCCCGGTTCTTGGACGTGGTCGCGCTGGGCAATGGTGAAGAGCTCAATTTCCAGGGCATTTCGAGCGACACGGGCATACCCGCGAGCACGGTCCAAAACTATCTTCAAATTCTCGAAGACACCTTGCTTGGTTTTGCCCTGCCACCGTTCGGGGCAACCAAAAAGCGCAAAGCGATCACGCGCTCTAAATTCTTCTTGTTCGACGTGGGCGTGGCCGGGGCCCTGGCGTCTCGCGGCGAGGTGCTTCCAAGAAGCGAATTATTCGGCCGCGCTTTTGAGCACTTCATTCTGTTAGAACTGCGCGCCTATTTGGCCTATCGGCGACGGGACGAGCCTTTGCAATACTGGCGAAGTACCTCGGGTTTTGAGGTTGACATTATCGTGGGAAACACGCTCGCGATCGAATGTAAAGCCGCCGACCTGGTGAGCGAACGCGATCTCAAAGGCCTAAAGGCACTTGGTGAGGAGGGCCTTGTCAAAGACTTCGCGATTGTCTCTTTAGATCCGCAACGTCGAACGGTGGCTGGCGTCAAGGTGTATCCCTGGGCGCAGTTCTTGGATGACCTGTGGTCCGATCGATTGCTCGGCTAGGGTAAAACGGACACGGGCAAAGGCCCGCTGCCAGGCTTGATCTTGGCGGGCAAGTGGTCCCAAGCCCAGGTGGCGTGCCGTCTTGCCCCCGCGGAGCGAACCAAATCGGCGCTCTTCCCTACGGAATCGAGGGAGCCATCTGCTGCAAGTGATGAACGCGGGGGCGCGCTGCCGAAGTTCGGGTTCGTTTCATCGCCCCGTGAGGCCCTTTGTGCGCGCGCAGACCACCAGATCCCCGCGGCTTTGAGCTCCTCCTCTCACAGCAAGGCCAGGTCGAGTGCTATGCGCGTTCGCGCAGTTGAACCACCACGGTGTCGCCATCACCCTTTTCACCTCGAATGCGCTTGGGCACGGGAAGCAAAGTTCCGTGCCGCTTGTCGCGCCAGACGCTGGTGTTCCAGGTGTGGCCATCAACCGTGGCTTCCACGGGCGTGCGCCCCCACCCTTCGGTCACAGGTGGCGCGTACTTCTTGGGCACAGGAGCGAACGTCCAACCACCCGGCCCCGGGTACCGAAAGAGCTTCGTCTTGAAAGTCATAGCCGTGGCGATAGGGTGCCACACACGTTGGGTTGCATCAGCGCCTTTTAGCGGCAAGCTTTCAGCATGCTTCCGCTTTCCGTGCTCGACTTGGCGCCCATCGTTGAAGGCAGCGACGCACGGCAAGCGTTGCACAACGCGCGTGACCTGGCACAACACGCCGAGCGTTGGGGGTATCGAAGATTCTGGTTGGCGGAGCACCACAACATGCCCGGCATCGCGAGCGCCGCGACCTCGGTGGTGATGGGCCACGTTGCAGCGGGCACAACACGCATCCGCGTGGGGGCGGGAGGCATCATGTTGCCCAACCACGCGCCGCTTGTGATAGCGGAACAGTTCGGCACCTTGGCCGAGCTGTTTCCTCAGCGCATTGATCTGGGGCTGGGGCGGGCACCAGGCACTGATATGCCCACGTCAAAAGCGTTGCGGCGGCGGTTGTCCACCAGCGTGGATGAATTTCCGCAGGATGTGAACGAAGTGATGGCGTACTTCGAGGCGAAGCCCGACGCCACCGTGCGCGCGATCCCGGGCGCGGGCTGCGACGTGCAAGTGTGGCTGCTCGGTTCAAGTCTTTACGGCGCTCAGCTGGCGGGCATGCTGGGTTTGCCTTATGCGTTCGCTTCGCACTTTGCCCCCGCCGCTCTGATGCCTGCGATTGAAACCTATCGAAGTCACTTTCGCGCTTCAGGGCGCCTGGCCAAACCTCACGTGATGTTGGGCGCGAATGTGGTTGTGGCAGATAGCCATGAAGAGGCCGAGTTGTTGTTCACGTCGATTCAGCAAGCCGTGCTGGCGTTGCGCAGTGGCCGGCGTGGAAAGTTGCCCCGGCCGCTGCGTGGTTTCGCGGATGGCCTCGGCATGCACGAACAGTTGATGCTGGATGAGTTCCTCGGTTGCTCATTTGTCGGCACGCAAGCGGACGTGAAGGATGAATTGCAGAAATTCATAGAGAAAACTGGGGCGGATGAACTTATTGTGGCGGCGCAAGTGCATGACCATCAGGCGCGCTTGCGATCCTATGAATTGTTGGCGCAAGCTGATGATTCGGTGGCTCAGGCGGAACATTCTCAAAACATCGACACAAGCCAAGCCGTAACGCGGCCGCAGCGTTTCTGATACAAGCTCACGATTTATAGCGCACGGCAGCCCTGCGGGGACCGTGTAGGGGCGTCGTGCCCCGGGCGAGTGGTCATCGCGTTCGCGCGACGCACGCGCGGGTCAGCTGTGGTAAGTTCCCATCCGTGATCACCGCCGCATTGTCAGCCGCCGTCGTGGGTGCCTTATCCCTGTTGGGCGTCCGTCTGTCCGCGGTGCAGGTGACGGGCGTGGTCGTGGCGATGAAAGTTTGCGTCGTTCTTGGCGTTCTGGCGATCGGCTACAGGGTGAAGCGCAAACGCGCGGCCGAAGCTCCTGCGCCATCCACAGACGCGACCTCTCAGTGACGTTACGCTCAGGCCGTTCCGTGATCGTAGCATTGCAGCTGGGCCGCTTTGCTGCGCCCACGCCCGTGTTTGGCAGCGATGTTGCACGTGCAGAGCCAGCGCGTTTGGCCAGCGCCCGAGTTCGTGCGATATGAAGAAAAAGAAAGAGCCGCAAGAGAAGGACCTTTACGACCGCACCCTTGATTGGATCCTTGGTCGGCTTAAGACCGGCGGCAAGACGCCGTTCATCGCGTTTGCCAAACGCGAATTGTTTATCCTCATTCAAGTCGCACGCTCCGTGCAAAACGATGAGATTTCGCGCCGCGCGGCGGCCTTGACGTATCACACGTTGCTATCGCTCGTGCCCGTCTTGGCTGTTGCGTTCGCGCTGTTCAAGTCGTTTGGGGGCTTTGCCAAACTACAAAAGCCCCTCGAAGACTTCATCTTCTCCCAGCTGGCCTTGCCCCATGCCGACCAAGTGGCCAAGTGGCTAGGCAACTTCGTGCTTAACGTGAATGGGGGCGCCATCGCCGGCGTGGGCGTGTTGGTGCTGTTCTATTCGGCGGGTGGCTTGTTGGTGAACGTGGAAGAGGCATTCAACCGTATGTGGAATGTGCGTTTGCACCGACCGCTGTACGTGCGGCTGGCGATCTATTGGTGCATCTTGACCTTGGCACCTCCCATCGTCGCTCTATCAATTTCGTTTTCGACCACAGTGATCAGCAACACCGTGACGACGTGGATGGGGCCCACGGTGGGAGGACTCATGGTGGGGCTCATCTCGCCCGTTTCGGTGGCCATCATGCTGTTCATGGTCTATGTGATGGTGCCCGACACACATGTGCCATGGAAGAACGCGGCGATCAGCGCGGTGGTGACCGCGGTGGTTTGGAACGCCGCCAAGTTTTTCTTCCTGTGGTCGTCACGAACATCCAGCAAGTACAGCGCCGTCTATGGCGCTCTCAGTGCCCTGCCCCTACTGATGGTATGGATTTACGCCAGTTGGTTCATCGTGCTGTTTGGTGCGTCCTATTCACGCGCCCGCGGCGAAACCGATCAACTAACCATCGAGGCGGAGCCGCAATCCCCAACGCCTACGTTGCGCGTGGTTGCACGAGTGATTGTGGCGATCTGGGAAGCCTTTCGCGAAGGCAAACCCATCACAGCCGAAGGTCTCGCGAAGACGGTGGACATCCCGGTCCCTCTGTGTCGCAGTTGCATGGAGTTGCTGCTGGATCGCAATTTGATCGAACACACAGAAACCGAGTGCCACGAGGGAACGGAATACTTTCTGCGGCGTCACTTGGGCGAGATGTCTTTGGCCAGCCTCGACGCTTGGCTGGCTGACCCACAGGCGCGCAAGTGCGAGACAACGCTGGCGCCGTCTCCCTTATGGATACCCGTGGGACAAAAGCTTGACGAGGCCGAAGCCGCCCGACGTTTGATCTTAGAGGTCAGCTTGGAAAACGCCACCGCCACCGCTGGCAGCGGGCCCCTGGGTGATAGCCCTAGGCTATCTTAATCATCGCAATTTGGTGTTGGAGACTAACGGCAAACGCCTGTAATTTTAGGGGCATGGAAACCAACAACCGCCCCCCGGCTCATGACTCCGCCAAGACGCACAGAACGGCTGACGTGGTCGTGATAGGCGCAGGCACCGCGGGGCTCGCGGCGTACCGGGCGGCCACGGCGGTTACCGCCAACGTTTTGCTTATCGAAGGCGGAACGCATGGCACCACATGTGCTCGGGTGGGCTGTATGCCCAGCAAATTGTTGTTGGCGGCGGCGGAGGTGAGCCACCACGCCGCCCATGGCCAACCCTTCGGCGTCAACGCTCAAGTTCACATTGATGGTCGGGCCGTGATGGATCGTGTGCGCCGTGAGCGGGATAGGTTTGTGTCTTTTGTTTTGGATTCGGTAGACCGCATTCCGGAGGCGCACAAGATTCATGGCAAAGCGCGTTTCGTTGGGCCGCGCACAGTGATAGTCAACAACCAAACGATCACCGCCAAAAGCGTGGTGATTGCCACGGGCTCTTCACCGTTTGTTCCGCCGGTGTTGGCGGCGGCGGGCGATCGCTTGGTGGTCAACGATGACGTATTTTCCTGGGAAACGTTGCCCTCTTCTGTCGCCGTGTTCGGCAGTGGCGTGATCGGCCTAGAGTTGGGCCAGGCGCTCGCACGTTTGGGTGTGCGCGTGCGGATCTTCGGCAGAAGCGGCACGGTGGGCCCACTCACAGATCCAGTTGTCAAAGGCGCCGCCCAGAAAGCTTTCGAAGCCGAATTTCCCCTTCACAACGACGCCCCCGTATCTCAGGTGCGTCGCGTAGACGCCGGGTCTACGGGTGAGCCGGGCGTTGAAGTCACATTCACGCTTGACGGTGAAGTTCGCACCGAGTTCTTCGCATACGCCTTGGTGGCCGCGGGGCGACGACCGAACCTCGGCAAACTGGGCCTTGAGGCAACGGATCTGTCGCTCGACGAACATGGCGTCCCTGTGTTTGATCGAAGCACTCTGCAATGTGGGAACACGCCCATCTTCATTGCGGGTGATGCGAACCATGACATTCCTTTGCTTCACGAGGCGGCGGATGAAGGCAAGATCGCCGGTGAAAACGCCGCACGGTTTCCGAAGGTCGTGCCTGGCCCGCGACGTTCCCCGCTTTCCATTACCTTCACTGATCCCCAGCTTGCGGTGGTGGGCGCCAACTTTGCCACCTTGAGCGAATGCCTCGCCGCCCAAGGCGGCCCCGTCATTGGCAGCGTCAGCTTCGAAGACCAGGGGCGCAGCCGTGTCATGCTGCAGAACCGAGGCGCTTGCCGCGTGTATGCCGATCCGTCCACGGGGCGGTTTTTGGGTGCAGAGATGGCTGGGCCACGCGCTGAGAACATCGGGCATCTGTTGGCGTGGGCGCACCAGCAGGACCTCACGATCGATCGCATGTTGAGCATGCCATTTTACCACCCCGTGGTTGAAGAAGGCATTCGCACAGCTTTGCGAGACGCAAGCGCGCAGCTTGTGAACCGCGCCAACGCCGCTGTGGGCGGCTGAATTTTCAGAAAACGAAACGATCGCCATTTAACAAGAATGAGGAGAGTCAGATGCTAAAGAATATGGAAGGCCAACGCGTTCCCGACGTGAAGTTTCGCACACGCGTGGATGGCCAATGGAAGGACATCACAACGAAAGACTTGTTTGAGCGCAAGAAGGTGGTGGTGTTTGCCTTGCCCGGCGCCTTTACGCCCACCTGCTCAAGCAGCCATGTGCCGCGCTACTCTGAGCTTGAGCCTGCGTTTAAGAGCGCAGGGATTGACGATGTGGTGTGTATCTCTGTCAACGACGCGTTCGTTATGTCCGAGTGGGCGGCCAACCAGCACGCAGACAACATCACGTTCGTTCCCGATGGCAATGGTGAGTTTACGGCAGGCATGAACATGCTTGTCGACAAGCGTGACCTCGGCTTTGGGCAACGGTCATGGCGCTACTCAATGTACGTGGAAGATGGCGTCATAAAAAAGATGTTCATCGAACCCGAGGTGGCGGGCGATCCGTTCACAGTTTCCGACGCCGACACCATGCTGAAGCACCTTCAGCCTGGCGGCGCCGTTCCTCATGACGTGCTGATGTTCACCAAGCCGGGTTGCAGCTACTGCACAAAAGCCAAGAAGTTGTTGAATGACAAGGGCTGGGCTTACGAAGAAGTGGCGGCGTCTCCGCGGCGCTTGCGGGCAGTGAGTGGCAAGAGCAGCACACCCCAAGTGTTCGTCGACGGCCGCTACGTGGGCGGAGCGGATGAACTTGAGGTGTTCCTCAAGAAAACGTCCGAAACCGCGGCCTAGAGGCGCCATGATGAGTGACGTTCCCATGGAGAGGGCGGCGGAAGCCACACGCCGCCCTCTGTTCCCTCGCTAAGGCAAACGCGCGGGTCGGTTCTTATCAAGAACACCAATGATGATCAGGGCGAAAGCCACCAAACGCGCCAGATAGATCCAATGACGGCTCTCGTGCGCAGCGGGCACGCTGGCCAAAACCGTGCGTTCCAATGCCAAAAGCGCGAACGCCGAACACAGAATCGCAAACAGGCGCTCTTGGCTTTTGCGCCAAAAGCGAAAGAAGAACAGCGCCACGGCCAAACAGGCCAACGCGAAAGCGCCGGAGCAGAACGCGTTCAATGCGAGTTTGTCCATCAGGCAAGATCCGAGGCAATAAGCCCATAAAGCAGCACGGCTACCGAGCCGAGGGCGGTGAGATTTCGCCACAGACTCAAATCCACCCCGGGGAAGACGGCCAGGTCCACGAACAAGATCACATTATTGATCGCCAATCCAACAAAGCACAGGCTGGTCCAGAGGATCAGCTTCATGCCACCGCTACCGTAGCTTCTCAAGAGCAGCGCCGCACAAGCGAGGCTGGCAACGGCACATAAAAGGTATACGGCTTCAGCCATCGGATTTATCCTTTCTGAACCGGAAGGCGTCGGCGAACACACGCAAATTCTCGATCGGCTTGGAAAATACGAGTTCCATGACTCGGTACCGCCGTTCTGAATAGGCGTGTGCGAGCCGATCGGTCGTGGCCGCAAGCCATTCCGTGTTGGGAGCGTACCGAAATGATGTTCCTTGCTGGGTTGTCAGCGCCTGCAAAAAACCTCGCTCGGAAAGGTCGAGCAGGCGAGCCGCCGCCGAGGTCTCGCTCGTACGAAGCTGATCATGGACGGCGCGCGCATCGAAAGCTTCCTCCGGCATTGAACGAAGAAGCAGCAAGATCTCGAGTTGCTCAACCGAATAGATGTGCTCGCGCAACAAACGTTTGACATCCTCGGGCAGATCGCTCGACACCATTGTCAGGCGAGCCCTGGCGCGGCGGACCGAAGCACTTTGTCTAACTCGGCGACCGCGACGGGCTTAACCAAATGGTGATCAAAGCCCGCCTCCTTTGTGCGAGAACGATCGTCCTCTCGGCCCCAACCTGTGAGGGCCACAATCATCGGCTGCGGCTGCACGCGCGAGGCACGGATCGCACGGCACACCTGCAGGCCGTCCATCTCCGGCAAGCCCAAATCGCAAAGCACCAACTCTGGCAATACGTCTTGCGCCAAGCGAACACCCTCGCGTCCATCGCGTGCCACGGACACCTGATGCCCGCGCTCTGCAAGCCAGTCGGCCAAGGTTGAGGCAATGTCTTCATTGTCCTCGATCACCAGCACCTTCTTCGGTGAGAAGCCACGATGCGCAGCCGCGACGAACGCCGCTGGCCTTTGCTCCTGCTGTTCGAGGTCCTTTGTCGGAAACACCAACGTGAAGGTGCTGCCAAAGCTATCGCCGGCGCTGTAGGCGTCGATCGTTCCGCCGTGCATTTCGACCAAGCGGCGAGCCAAGGCCAGGCCTATGCCGAGACCGGGCTGCCCTGGCCCCTCGGCACGCTGAACGCGCGCGAACATCTGAAACACCGTTTCCTGCTGCCCATCCGGAATGCCGATGCCTGAATCGCTGACACGCACGATCGCATTGGGCCCTGTCCTGTCCAGCTCGACGCGAATCTTCCCCCCCTCCGGCGTGAACTTGATCGAGTTACTTAGAAGGTTCCCGATGACCTGCGAGATGCGTGTGGCATCGGCGTGGACCGTGGCGTGCACGGGCAACGAAACCTCCAGCACTTGCCGACGGCGCTCGATGATGGGCCTAAACGTCTCCGCCGTGGACTCGACAATGGCCGCCAGATCCACGTCCTCCTTCTTCAGCTCAAGCACGCCTCGGCTAAGGCGCGAAATATCAAGCAGGTCATCGATCAACCGCACCATGTGATCCAGTTGCCGGTTCATCGACGCGAGGGTGCGCTGCACCGGGGGTGTCTGTTGCTGCTGGGTCAACAGCAGGTCGAGGCCCATGCGCAAAGGGGCCAACGGATTGCGCAGTTCGTGGGCCAAAACCGCCAAAAACTCGTCTTTCTGTTTTGATGCCGCCCGCAGCGCGCTCTCGGATTTTTCAAGCTCTGCCGTGCGTTCAGCAACCCTCTCCTCCAGTGTTTCATTGAGCTCGGCAAGCGCGCGGGTCTTGCGGAAGAGATCGGCGAACACCGCAATCTTTTGCCGCAATATCTGCGGATTGAACGGCTTGGTGAGGTAATCAACGGCGCCCGCGCCATAGCCCTGCACGATGTACTTGTCATCAAGCATGAAGGCCGTAAGGAATACGATCGGTGTTTCGCGAAAGCGCTTGGTCGTCTTGATCATCTGCGCCAGCTCAAAACCACTGACGCTAGGCATTTGAATATCCAGAACGATTGCCGCCACCTCATGATCAAGCAAAAGTCGCAGGGCGGTGTCGGCGTCCTGCGCGCGCAGCAACCGGTAATCCGGCTGCGCAAGAATCGCCTCCAGGGTGTCCAGGTTGCGTGGCTCGTCGTCCACGATCAAGATATTGATGGCTGTTGTCATCTATAGAGCCAAACGCGCAAAAGGGAGAGCAGCTGGTCCGTGTTTACGGGTTTGGCGATGTAGTCGGAAGCCCCTGCTTCCAGACATTTTTCCCGGTCACCTTTCATCGCTTTGGCGGTCAGGGCCAATATGGGCAATGTGCGAAACAACGGATCTTTGCGAATCTCCCGCATTGTTTCGTAGCCGTCCATCTCGGGCATCATGATGTCCATTAGAACCACCTTGAGGTCCGGTGTCTTCTTTACAATCTCGATGGCTTGGCGGCCGTTCGTGGCGCTGAGCACCTCCATGTCCTGGCTTTCTAAGATGGTGGTCAAAGCAAAGATGTTGCGGGCGTCGTCGTCCACCACCAGCACCTTGCGGCCATGCAAGGCATCGGTGGATCCGTGCAAACGCTCAATCATCTTTCGCTTTTCTTCTGGAAGCTCTTGCATCACTTGGTGCAGGAACAAACACGTTTCATCAAGCAAGCGTTCGGGTGATTGAACGTCTTTTAGGACGATGCTCTTGGCCACCGCGCGCAGTCTGGCTTCCTCTTCGCCGGTGAGGTCCTTGCCCGTAAAAACCACGACAGGCACGTGCCGCAACGCCGGCTCGGCCTGAACCTGCTCAAGCAGCTCGAAACCTGTCATATCAGGCAACCGCAGGTCCATAATGCAGCAGTCAAACGACTGCTCCCTTAGAAGTTGCAGTGCCTCACTGCCGTTGGAGGCGCCATGAATCTCGATGTCTTTGTGATCGAGCAGAGCCACGATGCTGGCGCGCTCACGGTCGTTGTCCTCCACGACCAACAGCCGCTTGGTGTGCGGCACCAGGTACGACTTTAGGTGGTCGATCGCTGACTCAAGTTCACCGGTTGTGGCAGGCTTGACCAGATAGGAGAACGCACCATGGGAGAGTCCGTGCTGTTGCTCTTCCTCGACTGACAGCATCTGCACCGGAATGTGCCGGGTGGCAGGATCGAGCTTGAGGTTGTTCAGCACCGTCCAGCCCAGCATGTCTGGCAAGAACACATCCAAAGTGATCGCCGTCGGCAGGTACTCGCGTGCCAACGAAAGCGCCTGCTGGCCTCGGTTGGCCACGATCCCCTTGAACCCCTTACCCCGCGCAATGCCCAGAAGAATGCGTGCGTAGTGCGGATCGTCTTCCACAATCAGGATCGTGGAATCGCCCTTTTGAACCTCGTGACGATCATCCAGGATTGCCTCCTCGCTCTTGGCGATGGTGAGCACGGGTACCGATGCGCGGGTGTTGGAAGGCACCGGTTGCGACCCCGTCCGCTGCTCATGGGCTGAACCGATGTAGTGCAAAGGCAGATAGAGGGTGAAAGTGCTGCCTTCCCCGGGGCGGCTGGTGAGACGGATCTCGCCACCCAAGAGATTGGCCAACTCGCGGCTGATCGCCAAGCCCAACCCGGTGCCACCGTACTTGCGGCTTGTACCGGCGTCGGCCTGCTGAAACGCCTCGAAGATGAGTTTCTGCTTCTCCGTGGCGATGCCGATGCCCGTATCCGCAACGGTGAAAGCCACCCCCGCCCCCGCGCGCGACAACACCGGGTGATCCGTAGACCAGCCGGACGTCACTTGGCGCATCGTCATTGAAACCGAGCCGTGCGCGGTGAACTTGAACGCGTTCGACAATAGATTCTTCAGGATCTGCTGCAAACGCTTCGGATCGCACATGAACGAGCGCGGCAGCAACTGATCGATATCAACCTTGAAGGCCAGCCCCTTGGTCTCTGAAATGTGCTGGAACGTGCGGTGCACGTTGTCGCGCAAGGAAAGGAAGGTGATCTCTTCCGGCTCCACCGTTACGGTGCCCGACTCGATCTTCGACAAGTCAAGGATGTCATTGATCAGGGTCAGAAGATCCGTGCCGGCAGAGTGGATGTTGCGCGCAAATTCCGTTTGCTTGGTGGAAAGGTTGCCAGCCGCGTTTTCGGCCAACTGTTGCCCCAAGATCAAGATCGAGTTCAGCGGAGTGCGCAGTTCGTGCGACATGTTCGCGAGGAATTCCGACTTGTACTTGCTGGTCAACGCCAGTTCTGCGGCCTTTTCTTCCAACGCACGGCGGGCCTGCTCCACTTCTTTGTTCTTGCGTTCGACTTCTGCGTTTTGCTCCGCCAGCTGACGCGCTTTCGAGGCCAGTTCCTCGTTGGTGCTCTGCAACTCGATTTGGCGGGTCTGAAGCTCGGTGGTCAACTGCTGCGATTGCTGCAGCAGATTCTCGGTGCGCATCGTGGCTTCGATGGTGTTGAGCACAACGCCAATCGATTGCGTCAACTGATCCAAAAAGGCCAGGTGCGTTTCAGTAAACGGGCGCAGGGCTGCGAGTTCAATGACGGCCATTGTCTCGCCCTCAAAAAGCACGGGCAACACCACGATGCTTCGCGGGGAGGCCATGCCCAAGCTCGAATGGATCTGCGTGTACTCGGGCGGCACCTTATTGAGCAGGATCCGGCGCTTCTCCTCGGCCGCTTGGCCCACAAGGCCGATGCCCAGGCGGATGCGCTCAGGCTGATCGGGCCGTTGTGCGTAGGCAGCCAGCAGGCGCAGCATCTTCGGTGTGTTCAACGTCTCGCCCAACTCTCCGGGCTCGACGCGTTCCATCTGATAGATGGTTCCCTGTTGCGCTTCCACCAGCGGTGACAGCTCGGAGAGCAACATCTTACCCACCGTGATCAAATCACGCTGCCCCTGCAACATGCTGGTAAAACGCGCCAAGTTCGTCTTGAGCCAATCTTGTTCGCGGTTGCGATCGGTGGTGCCGCGCAGGTTATCAATCATCGTGTTGATGTTGTCCTTGAGCTCTGCCACTTCACCGCGCGCTTCGACTTGAATCGATCGCGTCAGATCGCCCTTGGTCACAGCCGTGGCCACTTCCGCAATCGCCCGTACCTGCGTGGTCAAATTGGCCGCCAGAAGGTTCACGTTTCCCGTGAGATCTTTCCACGTACCTGCCGCACCCGGCACGTTGGCCTGCCCGCCCAAACGGCCTTCGACGCCCACTTCGCGGGCCACGTTGGTCACCTGTTCAGCGAAGGTGGCCAGCGTGTCGGTCATGTTGTTGATGGTCTCGGCCAGCGCCGCCACCTCGCCTTTGGCCTCCACCGTTAGCTTCTGACGAAGGTTGCCGTTGGCCACGGCCGTCACCACCTTCACGATGCCACGCACCTGGTTGGTGAGATTTTCGGCCAGCAGGTTCACGTTGCCTGTCAGATCCTTCCACGTGCCCGCCACACCAGGCACGTCTGCCTGGCCACCCAATTTGCCTTCGGTACCCACCTCGCGGGCCACACGCGTCACTTCAGCCGCGAAGGCGCGCAGCTGATCCACCATTGTGTTGATGGTGTTCTTGAGCTCAAGAATTTCGCCCTTGACGTCGACCGTGATTTTGCGCGACAGATCGCCGCGTGCCACCGCCGTGGTCACCTCCGCGATGTTACGCACCTGCGCGGTCAGGTTCGCACCCATGGCGTTGACCGAGTCGGTGAGATCCTTCCACGTGCCTGCCACACCAGGCACCACCGCCTGCACGCCCAAGCGGCCTTCTGTGCCCACCTCTCGTGCCACGCGTGTTACTTCCGAGGCGAAGGATCGGAGCTGGTCCACCATCGTGTTGATGGCTTCTTTCAACTGCAGAATCTCACCACGCACGTCCACCGTGATTTTGCGCGACAGATCCCCGCTGGCCACGGCAATGGTAACGTCCACGATGTTGCGCACCTGGTTGGTCAAGTTCGACGCCATGGAGTTCACGTTGTCGGTCAGATCTTTCCACGTGCCACCCACGCCCGGCACCTGTGCTTGGCCACC
>JANRKS010000008.1:0-191077 GCA_033763315.1 Deltaproteobacteria bacterium | reverse complement strand
GGGGGGGGGGGGGGGGGGGGGGGGTGGGGGGGGGGCGGGGTGGCGGGCCCCCCCCGGCCTGTTGGCGGGGGGGGGGGGGGGGGGGGCGGGGGCGCGGGGGGTGGGGCCCCCCCGGGGGGGGGGGGCCGGGGGGGGGGTGGGGGGGCCGCGGGGGGTTGGGGCCGCCGGGGGGGGGGGGGGGGTTGGGCCCCGCACGGGGGTTGGGGCATGGCTCTGGGGGTTGGGGCATGGCTGGGGCATGGCTGGGGCATGGCTCTGGGGTTGGGGCATGGCTGGGGATGGCTCTGGGGTTGGGGCATGGCTCTGCAGAAGCTGCAGGCGTCCCAATCGTAGTGTGTCAGAGTGCGTCCATGACGACGGTCTCCAGAGGGGTTGAGGCTCGCTCCTTGTGCGGCACAATCGTTTGGCAGAACGACGCTCTGGTGCTTGTGGACAAGCGCCCGTGCATCTTGACTGTGCCAGGGCGGCAGGGCGCTGACGACGCTCGCCCGTGCCTAGGGCGATGGCTGGAAGGGGAGCTCGGGCGCCGGCTCTGGCCCATCCATCGCCTGGATTACGAGGTTTCGGGGGCGGTTCTTTTTGCTCTGAACCCACAAGCGCACCGTATCGCCTCGGTGGCTTTCGAGAGCCGCACGGTTCACAAGATTTATCACGCCTTCACTCGCTTTAGCGAAGCCGCTCTTCCCAGTGGCGACGTTCAAACGTGGGAGAGCCTTCTGGTGCGCGGCAAACGCAGAAGCTTCGTCGCGCCTCATGGACAGTTGGCTCGCACGCAGGCGCGTTACATTCGTCGCGTGTTTGCCACAGAGGCAGGGATTTTCGGTGCGAGCGGCGATGTGGCACTTTGGGAGCTCAAGCCTGAGACAGGGCGAGCTCATCAGTTGAGGGTGCACCTTGCAAATGCGGGTTTCCCAATCGCTGGCGACGTTTTGTATGGAGGTGCCGCGGCCTCTGAGGGCACGGCTGGTATCGCGCTAAGAGCTGTTTCGCTGGCATTCGCGGATGCGAAGGTGTGTCAGTTGCTTGGTGTGCCAACGTCCTTTGAGCTCGCATCGTTGTTTGCTCCGTGAACCGGCTGCCGGGGAGGTGGCCCTTCGGCACAGCGAACCCCAGGCAGCCGACGCAGGGACCAGACTCCGTAGGGGAAAACTACGTCCCTGGCGCCCGCCAACCATGCCGCACGCGCGTTGCGGTAAGCGTTGAGGAACTCACGGTTTCGCTGCAGGACCTCTTTGCGCCTCCACGGATCAGCACAGGCGACGTGAGGTTTAATGGTTCGTCGGGGTTCTCGCGATTTCGGGGCGTCATTCCAGTGTTGTGAAAGAACTTGTTTTGCGCCCAACACACAACGACCCGCTTTGATGCGGCCAGTGCGGATCCTGTTCGTTTCCTCTTCAACGCGTTTCTGCAGCAGATCGACCCATTCTTCCTGTGACATTTCGGCGTGCATGGGGGAACGAACAAGTTGAAGTTCGACTGTCTCAGGGAATGGCCCGTCTTTGCTGAAAAACAACTTTGGCCGGCGGATCGTAATAGACCCGCCGGACGCGAGAATCGCGAGGGCGTTGGCACCCGGCCAATGTTCAAGCTTATCAACCAAGTGGTCCTTGATCGGGTTTGTTATCGCATACACGAGCTTCCTCACAACGTCGTCAGCATCAACAAGTTCGACAACCGAGGGCTGTTCATGGGGTGCCCAAAATGCTTCCCACCTTCCTCGCAAAACATTCTGGTGGACTGCAAAAATGCGATGAAAATATTGCAGGAAATCAGGCATCCGGCCTTCTGTGTCTGCGGTGACAGCGTGATAATGATTGCTCATCATGCCGAACCCAACGATGCCAACGCCGAAGCGAAGAGAACTAACCGCGATGCAGTAAAGAAACGCGTTCGTGGTTTCGGGATCCGGCCGCATGAAAAACCGACGTTCAGAGCAACGGCGCGTGACAAGGCCGCAACGGTTAGGAACAACAGCCCGTGGAAGTGACATAACCACCTATCGGTGTCTGCAGCCGATTGTTGCGAGGAAAATGCACGTCCTCTTACCGCATCCGCAACCCCGGTGAGCCGCCGACCAGTTTAGACCCCAACCCCGGTGGGGCCGGCCCCAACCCCGGTGGGGCCGGCCGGTGGGGCCGGCCGGCGTCCCCGGTGGGGCCGGCCGACGTCCTGTGACCGCATCCGAAACCCTTACCGCATCCGCAACCCCGGTGAGCCGCCGACCAGTTTAGACCTCAAACTCCGGTGGGGCCGGTGGGGTGGCGGCCTCGGCCTCCCAACCCCGGTGGGCTGGGCCTCCAAGTGGGTGGGCCTCCAACCCCGGTGGGGCCGGCCGCCGGCCTCAGACAGTGAGGGAGTCGACCCAGACGCGGACGGTGTCGCCTAGGCGGGGGAGGGCGGAGGCGGCTAGGTCGGTGGGGTCGGCGGGGGGGCGGGCCCATTGGGGCTCGCGGCGATAGAGGGACGCGGCCATTTGGGTGGCCATATGGGCGATTGTGCTGTGGGGTGAATCGGTCACGCGAAAGGCAGGGTGGTGACTGAAGATGGCGGGCGCCAAAGGCGCTTCGAGGGCCCACGCTTCGACGACACACGCCCCCGCTTGCGGCGTCAGTCGATGGCCTGTGGCGATCACCAACTCACGAACCCCGGTGGCGCTGGGACAATAGCCGTTTGCGAGTGACCACGAATGAGCGGCCTGCAATGCCAACGGAAAGCCAATCTCATGGAGCAACCCGCACGGAAATGTCTCGGCGTCGCAAAGGCCGCAGGAGCGCCCTAAATCCTTGGCAAACAGCGCCGCTGCAAGCGCGCCCCGCCAGTACGCGCGCATTTCGTTCTCAAACCCCTCGATGGCAAACACGCTTGACTGCAAAGCGGCTGCAAGCGCGATTTCCGAAAGCGCCGAAAGCCCGAGCCGGCTGGACGCTTGCTGCAAAGACACAACCGGCGTCCGCGGCTGATAGGTGGGCGAGTTGCAGATCCTAAGAACAGCGCTTGCCAGGGCGTCATCGGTGGCAAGTTCGCCCAGCAGCTGCACACCGGGGTTGAGGGAGTGGGTGTCGTGCAGGAGGGTGGCGGCCACCCAGGGGAGTGGGGGCACGGCAACCCGGCCGGAATCGAGGAGCGCTGCTGTGCCGGCTTCGATGGATTCGATCGAGCGCGGTGTCGAGGTGGCAAACCCCGTTGATGACAACGATGACTGCATTCGGATGTCACGTTCCATCGGCGGCTCACGTGAGGAGGTAAAGCCGCGAGAAGTGACAACTTTTTGACGATGCAATTGCCGCGGACGCCCGCGGTTATAAATTGCCCCTGCCGTTACGGAAGGCGCCCAAAAAGCCTCAACCCTGCACCGTCAGAGATGGCCCATGGCACCATAGCCAAGCCCCGTTGGGAGCCCACCGGGGTTGAGGCGGTGGCCACCGGGGTTGGGGTACTGAGCCACCAAGCTGTGGCGGTGCCGAGGCCGACGAGGCCTGCGAGGCCCACACCTACGGCCAGGGCCGTGAGTTCGTGAGGTGAGCACTGAGGCTGGTTTTTAGCTTGGTCACAGGTGTTGTCGTACGCGAACATCAGACCGGAGACGCCGAGCACGGCGACGCTGGCGCCGGCAAGCCAAAGTGGTGCCGCGGAAACAGGCGCAGGCACGTCGTAAACGCGAGGCGGAGCGAACGTTGCGGTCACATCGGCAGGAGGAGGGGGCGGCGCGGGGGACGCAAGCGCCATTTGCTCGCGCACTTCCACTGGCGGAGGCGGCGCCTTTGCGGCGGGCGCTTCGGCCAAACGCAAACGCACTTTTCGCCCGGCTTCCTTGGCCAGCCGTTGCATGGTTTGCGGCATCGGAGGACACAAATCATCGGCCGCACACCGAATATGATCCACCGTGATGGCCTCGCCACTGTCGGCCGCCACCACCCGAATCTCAACTTCATAGGTTTGCGGCGAGCTTTGCACCTTGGCCCACGCCAGAAGGTTGGCCTTATACTTCGCCGCAAGCGGCGCGTAGCAGTCGTGTTGATTGCAAGCGGGGCCCGCTTCCAGTTTCGCTGCGGCGACCGCGAATCCACCTTGCACAAAGCCGCGGCGAAGAGCGGCCGCCAAGTCTGTGGGAGCCGGCGTGTCGCCTTCTATGGCCACACCCACCACCGCCAACGCTTCTGCGGCATGCGCGCGCGCAGAAGCGGATGTCGCCACCAAGCCAAGGCAAAGGGCGAACTTAATGCGGTGGTTGGGTCGGTAAAGGCTCATCGGAACGACGGTTAACCGCCCGCGAGCTCGTTGTCGATCACTTCTTTAAATTTCTCGAACGGCTGTGCGCCAGAGATCATGCGACCGTTGATGAAGAAGGCTGGCGTGCCTGTCACGCCCACGGCTTCGCCGGCTTTCTTCGAAGCTTCGACTTGGCTGGCTGTGCGGCCCGAATCGAGGCACTCGTTGAATTTCTTACCATCAAGGCTCAGCTTCTTGGCGTGTTCCTTGAGGGCTGGCACTTCGAGCGCTTGCTGATTTGCAAACAGCGTCTCGTGCATCTCCCAGTATTTGCCTTGCTCACCCGCGCACAACGCAGCTTCGGAGGCCTTTTGCGCCTTGCTGTGGAATGGCAACGGAAAGTCGCGGTAGAACAAGCGGACCTTGCCCTTGTAGGCCTCCATGACCTTCTTCACCGATTCTTCTGCACGGCTGCAGAAAGGACATTCGAAGTCGGAGAATTCAACAATCGTCACAGGTGCCGAGGCTTCGCCTTTGGACGGGCCTTCTGCGGCAACCTGGACCTTTGGCAACAACAACGGCGGCAGCTTGATTTCCACTTTGCTGGCGGCCTTGAGGCCATTGATGAAGTTGTCACGGATGTCTTGTGACTTGCGTCCCGTAAGGAACTTGGTGATGTCCTCGCGCACTTGCTCGATCGGAGGCAAAGGACGACCACTGGCCTTGGTGCGGTCATAGAGCTCTTGAATCTCTTTGTCCGTGGGCTTTGGCGCCTTGGCGTTGACTTCTCGTTCGATCAGCTGTTCAGGCGTGATGTTCTCGGCCTTCGCCTTCTTTTCAATCAAACGCTTCTCGACGAGCGAGGTCAGCGCTTGCGAACGAATGCCGTGAACGCGCTCGGCGTGTTCGGCATCGGCGCGACCCAAATCAGCTTTTGCCAACTCGTCCACTTCCGCCATCTTGACTTCTTGGCCGTCGATCGTGGCCACGGTCTTCGCTGGATCCACGCCACCGGTGCTGGCCGCAGCGGCTTTGGGAGCGGTGATCGCGGGCGGCGCGGGGGGCGCTTGCTTTTGACAGGCAAGTCCGAGGACGGACGACAGCGCGAGGGAGAAAAGTATGCGTTTGTTCATTGTGTAACGGCTTTCAACAGTTGGTAGGCGCCCTTTTGACCACAAAACGGCGCCGAAAACGACGAAAAAAGGCCCGCATATGGGCGGGCCTGGCGATTCATATAGCAAAGAGATGGGGCTCGCTACCAGCGGCCGCGGTCGCGCCTGCCGCCGCCATCCCCGCGGTCGCCACGATCCCCACGATCCCCGCGCTCGCCGCGTCGCCCTCCTGCACCGCCTCGTTCATTTCCGCCTCCCCCGCCATAACCGCCTCCCCCACCATAACCGGCGCCACGGTCGTAGCCACCGGCGCCACGATCATAGCCACCGCCGCGGCCGCCGCCACGTGGTCGTTCGATCGCCTCGCTGACGCGCAAAGGACGGCCATGCAAGGACTGGCCGTTCATATGATCGATCGCGCGAGCGGCGTTTTCGTCGGTGCCCATTTCCACGAACGCAAAACCGCGCGATTTTCCAGTCATGCGATCCGTTACGATCGTTACCGCTGCGACGTCGCCGCTGGCGGCGAACGCATCGCGCACTTCATTTTCGGTGGCGTCAAACGACAGATTGCCAACGTACAGCTTCTTTCCCATGTCCTTCGGTTCCTATTGCGATATGGCGATTTCCGTTCTTCCTGTCCCCGGCGTTTTCTTCGACCGCGCGTGGATTCGCACACAACGCGAGCCGTGAAACTCAACCAAAGGGCCTTGTAAGAATACGGTTGCTGCCGAAGGCTGTCCACCGGGCCATGTAGGCAAGGGGCTTACCCCGTGGCGGCGTTGGAACGCGGCTGCCGCTGGCTCACTTCGCGATGTGGCTACCGAGCAAGATCCAGTTGTCAGACAAGTCTGGATCCGCTTCACGCGCCGCCAGAAAAGCGCTTGTGAAGAAATCTGCGGTTTCGCTCAGGTCCACATTTTGTTTGGCACGCAGATGCATTTCCATCCATGCCTGGCTGCCGCCTGGGATTTGCTTGAGTTGCCACGAGAACGTGCGCTTGGGCGGCACGGGTGCGGCACCGGTTGCCGGCTTGAGTGTGTCGAATTCAACCCGAGGATCCAAAAGTCCCAACAACAAAACATCGTGTGCGGTGTCGGTCACATTCAGGTTGTCGATGGTCATGCGAATGGCGAACACCTCACCCTCTTTGATAGGGTTGCCTGGTCCGGCCGCACGCAAGCGAAGGTTGACATCGTTGGCCACCACCTGGCCTGACGAAACGGGCACAAGGCTGATCGACCCGTTGTCCAGCAACGAGCCTTCCTCGTTCTGCGCGAACGCAAGCGCACCGTTATACGCCACCACGTCGTCGCCGGCGCGGGCCTGCAACGTGATCTTGTGTGTGGCCCGCTGCCCTGGCGAAAGCTTTTTCAACGTCCAGATCGACAGATTGGTGGGGGCGCCCGCGATGTTTTGGCGGCTGCCTAGGTCGCCGGTCCAACGGATGGGATCGAGCGAACGCGACAACGGCACCAATACTTCGATGTCCCGGAGATCTCCACCCGTGCCAACGTTTTCGGCAACCAAAGTGATCTCCACATCATCCCCGGGGCCGAGCTGATCCACCGATCGAGAAACGGTGACTTTGAGATTTCGTGAAGAGGGGACGTTGCCATCGGTCAACGTGCCATCGCCGTCACAACTTGTGGCACCGAACACCAAAAACACAGCCGCCGAAACGATCAAAGCGCGCTTGATTCTTACCAGTCGCTCCTCGCCCGCCGCGCGCTGCATGTTGAAATTCCTATCTCTTCGCCATCGAAGGCGAGTGACCCTCGCAGCTCATCCTTGAGCTGCATTGCCTAAGATCATCGGGGTTTAACAAAGATAACTTCAATGTCTTAATCTCGGGTGGGGCGACGCATTCTGGCAAACCAGGAGCGGACGGCCTCCATTCGCTCGCGTTGGTCAGCGGGGGCGTGGCGCGTGCACGTCTTGGCCTCTGCCGAATTGACATCGGCACCCCAGCGTATCTCAACGCAATCATTCGGGTTATATGCCATTTCCAGCGCCTTTTTGCGGTTGAGGATGTCAGCCACGGTCAACTCTACGACTTGGCCCGCACTATTCGAATAGGCAATTTTACGCTGTCGTGTGGCTGTACGATGCCGTTCTTCAAGTTCGTTGCGCACTTGTGACGCAGTCTTCCCGCTCAAAGCAAACAGCTCAGGGTGGGCCGTGATCTTCGTGGGTAAGTCTAACAACACACGCATGGCGATCAACAGGCGCATGTCGCGTGAAGGCGTGGCGTAATCTTCCCAAGCGCCTTCTGCCTCGAAAATGCGTGCGCGGTTCGGCATGGCGATGGAGGCGTTGCCGGTGGACTTCATGAAGGCCTCGCCGTTGTCTACCGAACGCACGCGAGCCTCCAGCTGCTCGACCAACGCCGCCAAGGTGTCATCGTAAGCTGTGGCGGCGTCGAGGCCCTGCGGGTTGATGAGTCTAAACATCTGCGTATAGAACGCATCGGGCGAAAGCTTGGCTTGCGAAGCATCGAAGCTTTGCGGTGGGGCCGTGATGGCGGCATTGGCGACGGGGTTCAGTGTGACCGCCTTGGCTTCGTCCACTTGCATGCGCAGTGGCCGGTAGGCTTTGAAGCCGGCCCCCGCGCTGGGGACGTCGCTGGCAAACAGAAAATTGCCTTCCCAAAAGCGCTTGCGCGTGATGGTGGCGTCAGGCTGCCCGTCCACGGCGAACAGCAAACCGGGCTGCTTGTCGCGATCCACCCAACGCGCCAACACCAGCACGTGCCCGTAAGGATCAGCGAAAATAGTTCCCGGCCGCAACGCCTCACGGTTGAGCGGCACAGGATAAAAGTCTGTCTCGTCGTCGTTAAGGCCCGTGCGCATCGATCCGGAATGAGCCTTGTTCACCAGGATATTCAAGAACGTCTTAAACGCCGCCAAAGACGTGGCTGCCTTGATCGGATCTTCGTTCGAATGAAACTTTGAACAACGCGGTGGCGTTGTGGCTGTGCCTCGATCGCATTCGTGAAAGCCGAACGGCAGGGCCAGCTTCCATGCGAAGTAGGCCCTGAGAAAATACGGCAAATCGGCGCAGTCAGGCTCGGCGCGCAAAGCCGATTTGCTCCCTCCTGTGTCTTCCGCTAGGGCCAGATGATTCCACAACAGGTTGCGTTCGGGGTCCGCCAACGCCGGAGCCAATGGCCTGAAGGTCAAAGTTGTTTCCGAAGGCGCGTCGAACAACCGATCGATCCACGCTGAATAATAGGCTTCGAGGTGCGCGTTCCATGTGCCCGCCGTCGTCCACGCGCCAACCCGCGGCGGCACGGGCTTGGATTGATGGCCGCCGAGCTTATGGCACGCAAGTGTGCGGCCCTGCGATGACAGCGTGAGTTGGCGCGCGTTGGCCGGCAGCTTCGCAAGGCGCGTGCTTCGCCAGAAGTTTCCAGCGGTCTGCGACAGTGGCACGCCGTCCATCATCAGCGTCGCGTCCTTGGGGAGGGTCCCCGTTGTGGTCGTGGCCACCACGGAGATCGGTGCACCGGGCTTGGCGACAAGGGGCGAGATCCACAGCCGCACTTTGTTGTCGAGCTCAGCAGACGCAGGGCACGCGGCGGTGTGACCGACCCGCGAGGCAAACATGACGAAGGCGACAACCAACAGCGGCGCCAAACGGCAGCGCGAACATTCAGCCAGCATCCGCCCAGCATACCAACGTTGCGGGCGATGCGAACCAAGCCGCGCTTGCCGCCGCCGCAGCCAACCGCTAAGTTGGCATCGACCGTGAGTAAGATTCGCCACGTCATTTGGGATTGGAATGGCACGTTGCTTGATGATGTGGACGTGTGCGTGTCCGTTCTGAACGACTTGCTGAAGGTGCGCGGGCTGCCCAACGTCACTCGGGACCTTTACAAACGGCGATTTGGTTTCCCCGTGCGGCCGTTCTACGCAGATCTGGGGTTCGACGTCTCTGAGGGGGCGTTTGAGGATCTGTCGCATGAATTCATCGGCGCCTATAAAATCGCGTTGCACGCGGTTCAACTGCACAAGGGGGCGCTCGATGTGATGGCGGACCTGGCGGATCACTTGGATGGACAGTTTGTGATCTCGGCGATGGAGCACAACATGCTTGGGCTCATGTTGAACGACTACGGCGTGATGCCCTTGCTGCGCGATCACCAGGGCACGTCGAATCTGCAGGCCGGCTCGAAAGTCGAAGTGGGCGTCACCAAGATGCAAGCGCTTGGTCTGCGGGGCGAGGAGCTGCTTTTGGTGGGTGACACGGAACACGATCTAGAGCTCGCGCGCGCGCTGGGGTGCGCCTGTGTTTTGCATGCCGGCGGCCACCAGAGCCGCGAACGCCTTGCGCTGACGGGATGCCCCGTGGTGGACGATCTTGAAGGCGTGTTGAGCGTGGTGCGTGGTTAGGCGGCCGAGCGGCGGTAAAGTTCATCCCACGCGCTTTTGCCCACACCGGGCAACACAAACAGCTGCACCTCGGAGCGGTAGCGATCGTTGACCTTCTGGGTCAGCAACACACGGCCCGAGACTTCGATAGGGTTCTTGGCGTCGCCCAAACGTATTCTCGCCACACCGCCTTCGGGCAGCGGCTCCGCGCAGTTGAGGGCCAGGCCATCGGCGGTGATGAATTCCATCCGGCAGATGGTGTCGCCATTAGAGCGAACCCAATTGGTGCGTATATCAAGGTGTTTGTGGGGGCCTTCGAGAAGCGTTGAAGGCTTTTGCACGAGCGATGCCTCGTTGTTTTGCTCGGCGTTCATCTCGGACAGCCGCACGAGGTACGCGGGAATCAGCGGCAAAGCTTCCATGAGCGCGTTGGCTTCCTTGGCGCCGCGGATTGTGGCCAGGTTTTCAAGGTCGTGTGGCAAGAGGTAAGGGCACTTTTCCATGAGCACAACGATGTCGTCGCAGGCCGCCGTGACTTGGACGAACTCGGGGTACTTCTCAGCCTTCGCAGGATCGTGGTGGCACGCGATCACTTCCAATATGACGTCGGAGAGTTTCCATCGCGTGCCCATCAGCAACCCAACGTCAATGTGGATTTCCTCCACCAGGACGGACCACTCTGCGGCGCTTAAACATTCGCCCAGCTTGTGCGTGCGAACAACTTCTTCCAAAGCGGCGATGCCGATGACGCGGCCAAAGTCGTGCAGCAAGGTGCACACGAAGGCCGTCTCTGCGTTTAAACCGCGGCGGTAACCAAGGTGGCCCGCGCAAATCGCGCCTGCCAGCGCTTGCCGCCAGGCTATGCGCCGCAGTTCAACGAGGCTTCCGCCTCCACCGGCAATCTTTCCAAGACTGGCGGCGAGCGCCACGCGACAGACTTCTTCTGCCCCCAGCTGCGCCACAGCCTTGTCGATGACCGTAATGGGATCACCACGCCGAAACATCGCGGAGTTGGCGGCACGCAAGATCGCGGCCGCCAGGACCTGATCTTCCTTCACAATGCGAGACAGCTCGTTGATGCCGAAGGTGCCGCCCGAAACCAGCGCCCGCAAACGCATGGCGTTGGCAGGATAGGGCGGGATGCTGATGGCGTTGCGAGCGATGAGGTCGGCGATGAGGGGGCGGACTGTGTCAGCAGTGAACATGCATTACTCCTAAACAAGCACCGCGCGAATGAGGCGAAGGCCTTCACGCAGAGCCTCGGCGGATTCGATCCGATCTTCTTTTGCCTTTTCCAAACACTTCATGACCAAAGCGTCAACGGAAGCTGGCAAGCTGGGGTCGTATTCAGAAGGTTTGGGCGGCACGGTGTGCATGTGGTGGTAAAGCACCTCGCCCTCGATAAAGGGCGGCTGCCCGACGAGCAGCTCATAGAACGTGCAGCCAATGGAATACAGATCGGCGCGAAAGTCGACGTCGCGTCCCAAAATCTGTTCAGGCGACATATACAACGGTGTGCCTTGAATCATGGTTTTTGTGATCTTGGCGGCCTGCACCGCGCGCGCCAAACCGAAATCGCCGATCTTGACGTGTCCGTCGCGCGTGACGAACATGTTCGCGGGCTTGATGTCACGGTGGATGATGCGGCGGCTGTGCGCGTAGCCCATGCCCGCGGCCAACTGATCGATGAGATCAATGGCCTTAGCCAAGGGAAACTTCACTTGTTGAGTCAACAGATCATCAAGCGCGCCACCATCAACCAATTCCATCACCATGAACAGCTCGCCGTTCTGATCTTTGCCTTGGTCGAAGACGGTGACAATGTTCGGGTGGTTTAGCCGTGCCAACGCCTTGGCTTCCTGAATAAAGCGCTCGGCGACAGCGGGGTTGTCGCGGATGTCGGGACTCATGATCTTGAGCGCCACTTCTCGATCCAAGACGTTGTCGCGTGCCCTGAACACCACACCCATGGCGCCGGCTCCCAACTGCGACAGCTTCTCGTATCGGCCCGCCACGACATTGGATGAAACCGCTGGCGCCATCGCCAATGAATCGAACGATGACACAACGTTGCCGATCGAAATGGCTTCAAGACCCGGCATGGCTTGGCCCAAAGGTGCGTCCATTGCCATGCCCAAAGCAGAAAGGCCGGGCGCTTGCGTGGGACTATCGTTCGGCAGCGACGGGAAGGCGAACACTGGATCGCGCCGCGACATCGGAGCTGAGCTTCGCACCACTGGAAAGCCACCTGACGCGGCGGCGGCCACGGGCGCGTTGGCGGGAAGCTCATACGCCACAGGGTGAACGTCTTCTTGAGCGTCGCGATCCAGCGAGCGAGACGCATCGTCGCGGCGCCGCTCCCAATCGAGTTTCACTTTCACCTCAAGCAACTTGGTCTGCAACACATCGTAGGGACGTTTGACATGTAGATCGTTGCTGACGATGTGAATGACGTGTTTGCCACGAGGTGCGTCCAGCACGGCAAGCCCTTCGCTGTTCGTGGTGGTTTTCCGTTCCTTCTGATCGTTGAGCCACACTTCGGCCCCCGCCACGGCCCGCTCATTGTCAGTGACCGAGATCGCGAAGCGAGCCAACGAGGCGTCGAGAGCAAAATTTACGGATAAAGTACGGCCGGGTGCGATGGTGATCTGGCGGCTAAACACCTCACCCGCCACCACTTGCAGTTCAGCGCCACGTTTGAACGCACCGTAAAGATGGACGTACCACGCGCCCCGCGGGACGCCCGCGAACGAGGTGCGGTTGTCAACGCGGGTGGCGGCATAACGCGAGCGTGAAGGTGGGGCAGAGCGCGTGCGTTCGGCAAAGTTCACCGCGTTGGTCACGGCAGGTGGTGTGGGGTTCTTGCTGATGCGTACGCAAAGCAGACTTTCTTTGATCTCTGGATCGTCCTTAATCTGCACCACAACGGCGCCGCTGAGCAGCTTGCGCACGGTGATGGCCGCGGCGATCACCAGCAACGACAGGATGAACAACAGCAAGTTGCTATTGAGTCCCACCAGGCCCGTGGCGGCGCCTGGAATCACGGCGTCTTGTTGCCAAGTTTGCCCCGTCACGGCGTCGGCGAGTGTAAGCCAAACGTGCGCGTCGCGGCCTTCGGGGCGCACGCGGTAAAGCAACAACGAATCCACGTTGGCCTTGCTTGCCAGTGACACCACAGCGGTGGCGGCAAGTTCGCTTTCGCCAAGCGGCAGTTCAACGGGGGCCGCTTTGACGGCCATGCTATGGGGCGGTCCCGCAAGCGCGGCGGCGAGCCCCACCTTCAACACATCTTCTTTGACAGCGAACGGCCACAGCACGAACTGGCCGCTGCCCTGCAACGGCACGATGGCAACACTATTGAAAGCGCGGCCTGACAGCTTCTCGAAGCCTTCCAACACAGGGGCCAAAGCGTTAAGCAACGTGACGCTTGCGCCGCTGGGGGCTCCGCCCGCATCCTCCAGCCGAATTTTCTTGGCGACCTCTATGCGCAAGGCCACTTCTTGGTTCAGTGCGGCCGCGTTCGGCGTGTTGCTGTTGGCGAGCGCCGATAGGCGCTGCTGCACACCTTCGCCATCGCTGGCACCCATGTACTTAGCGACGATGAGGGCCAAGGCCCCCGACGCGCCATCACTGGTCAACGCGCGCAGACCGAGCGAAGTGCAAAGATCGGGCGCCTCCTCTATAAACGACAGCGCTTTGCCGAGGATGGCGGTTTCGAGTTCCGTGCTGAACGCTCCACCCTTGGTGGATGCGAGATAAACCAACGCTTGCTTCCATTCCTTGGCAGGCTGTGACAGTAAGGGCACAAACGCATCGTCCCGCACCTCTTGCGACGCTTTCGCGGCGGCCGCGTACTCCGCTGCGGCCACAGCCACGGCGGCATAGCTGGTCTTGGGCTTGAGCAGCCTTAATTCTTTCTCGGCGTTGGGCAAATCACCCATGCGCACCAGCGCACGCACACGGGTCGCGTGTGCTTCGACATTGTGAGGATCCGCCTTGATAACCTTATCTGCGAACGTGCGCATGGCGGTGGGCTCGCCCAAAGCCACGGCCACGGCCATGCGGTCAGTGGCTGTGACGTCGGCGGTTCGCCACACTTGCTGCGCCACTTCCTGCGCCGCTGAAAGCCCATCAGCGGCGCCGGGCACAAGCCACGACAACGCCTGCGTTGCTCCTGGTGCATCGCCTTTGAGCAGCCGGCTTTGAGCGATGGCCAAGGGGCGCAGCTGCCGGAGCGATCTTTCGGGCACCTCAATGAAGCCCGCTTCGATCAGAGGCGCCGCCTGGCGCGCAATTTGCCGCGCCAGTTCATAGACGTCGCCGTGGGGCGCGGCCGCCTTCCATGATCGCAGCGAGCCACTGGGGCTCCATACGTCGCCGCTGGCGAGCAAGCGATCTCCTTTAGCCTCCAACCGTCCAGTGAAGAGGCGATCGGAGAGCATCTTCTTCATGAACTCAACGGCATTGGCGGGGGGAACTGCCAGCGCCTCTGTGCGATCGGCTTTGTTGCTTGGCAAGGCGAGCGCCAGTTCGTGCCGAGGCACAAAATGCCTTTGGCGCTCGACCAACATTGAGCGCAGCAGCAAGCTTACGGCTGCGGCTTCTTCCCGCACGCTATCGTCGGCAGGCACCACATCCGAAACGACGGCCGTGAGCGTGACTGTGTCGGCCGCAACCGTGCGCGGCAGGCATAGGCACACGAGGACCAAGGCAAGCCGTGTCCGCCCCATTTTGTCAGCCTCACCCATCGAACTGTAGGTATCGGCAGCTGTTAAGCCATACTGCAGCACGAACGCAGCCTTTTGGCGGGGTGCGCCGCGGTCCACATGGAGAGCAAGGTGCGTTTTTGTGCGCGTAGACGGTTAGGCGGTGGCCTCTCGCACGTAATCGCAAAACGCGCCGGCGGCGTTGTAGGTGCCCAGCTCGTGAGCGAGTGTGGCCGCGTGGCTGCGGAATGTGCTGGTTGTGATGGTTTGCTCGATGGCCGCCGCCAGGCGCAAAGGCGTGAGCCGCCGCGCAGGGATGGTTAGGCCAGCGCCCGTCGCCTCAATGGCTTGGCTCGCGAGGTATTGGTCAAAGTTGCTCGGGATGCCAATCACGGGCCGACCTTGCGCCAAGGCTTGGTATCCGGTGCTGCTGCCACCGTTGGTGATCACAACGTTGGCGTGCTGGCTGGCCGCCGCGCCATCCACGTAATCAAGCATAGTGACGTTGCTGGGCATGTCGTCGCGCGACCACCGGCCCGCGGTGGCCAACAGCGCCGTCACAGGCATCGACGCCAAAGCGTTCACAACCGTGGGCACAAGCGACAAGCGACCCGACGAACCAAGCGTGACGTACACTTTCGGGTGGTCGCGTCTCGCCTTCCAGTCGTCAGACACAGGACCAGCTGGCGACCACAATACGGGGCCCAGATAACGTTGGTTGGCCGCCAAGGTTTTCACCGGTGCTAACTGCGGCGTGTCGGCGAACAGCACATCGTCGCCAGCCATCAAAACGTCCAACAGATCGCCCAGCGGCGACAAATTGTGCTGTTTGCGCAGCTTATTCAAGGGCGCCGCGAAGTGTTTGAACACGAACGGCAGGGCTTTGGGAAAATGCTTTGCGGCCAAGTCTTCGCCCAGCCACTTGACGATCGGGTGATCGGGCAAAGGGAACGCGTCGCGTTTGGCGTGGCGGCTCCAGTAGGCGTTGATCAAGGAGGCGTAACGGACGCCCGCCACGGGGGCGCTTACGTTCAAAGACCATCGCAGGTCACCGACGATGAGATCGGGCTGCGACGCTTTGATGACATCGAGATCTGCCTGCACATACCGGCGTAGCACGCCGCCGCTATAGAGCTTGCCCCCCGATTCCAGTGACCGAAACACTTTCTTCGCGGGCACCGTCCACAGCGGCCAGCGCTTCCATGGACGTGGGCCAAAGATCAGATCGGGAAAGTCGCCGCAAGCAAAGTGCACATCATAAAGATCGCTCGGCAGTGCGTCTGCCAACGTCACAAGGCGCACCACCTGTGCCAAGGTGATGTTCTCGGACACAAACAGAACGCGCTTGCGGCTCATGCGACGTCCACGCGCGGCGCGCGCTGCTTTAGGCTTGCCAGAGCATCAAGCGCGCGCTGCCGTGCGAACGCGTGCTCCACGATCGGCCGCGGGTAGGTTTTTCCAAGCGTCACTTTCGCTTCGGCAAGCATCGCGCTTGGCGCGGCGCTGGGGTTGTTGATGAACTTGGCCGGCAGCTTGGCGAGTTCAGGCACCCACTTTCGAACGTAGGTGCCATTCGCATCGAATTTCTGCGCCTGCAATGTGGGGTTGAAGATGCGAAAGAACGGTGCCGCGTCAGCGCCACAACCCGCAGTCCATTGCCACCCCAAAGTGTTGCTTGCCAGATCCGCGTCCACCAATGTGTCCCAGAACCACGCCGCGCCCTCTTGCCAGGGCAGCAGCAAATGTTTAATTAGAAACGACGCCACCACCATACGTACCCGGTTGTGCATAAACCCCGTGTGCCACAACTCTCTCATGCCCGCGTCCACAAGGGGATACCCCGTTTCGCCTTTTTGCCATGCCCGCAGCGCTTGGGGATCACGTCCCCACGGAAAATTCTTGAAGGATGAATTGAGCGGCTCGCGCACCGTGTGGGGGAAATGCCAGAGTAAATGATACGCAAACTCACGCCATCCAAGCTCTCGCGTGAACGCATGCGCTTGTTCGGCGGGCACGTCACCCTTTGCCAAGGCTTGCGAAGCCCCATGGAACGCGGCCTGCGGACTTAATTCGCCGAAGTGAAAGTGTGGCGAAAGGCGCGAAACACCATCCGCTTCGGGACGATCACGCCCTTCTTTGTAATCCAACAGAGGGCGCTTGATGAAGCGTCGCAAGGCCGCCTGTGCGCCGGCTTCACCCGGTGTAAAGACCTCACCAAATCCGCTCCACCACGTGATCTTGGGAACCAGGCCCAGTTCGTCAAGCTGCATGGAGTGTGGCCAGTTTTCCGTAAAACGCAGCGATTTTGGTGCCGGTGCTGGTGGCGGCGGTGAGGCCTGACCAAGGCATGCCCGCCAAAACGGTGTGAACACCGTGTAAGGCTTTGCCGCCAAGGTGGCGACGTTCCAGGGCTCGAACAACAACGACCCATTGAAGCTGTGCGCTTGAAATCCCGCAGCGAGCAGCGTCTCCTTGATGTGCTTGTCGCGTTTGACCACGCTAGGTTCATAACGACGGTTCCAATACACGCCACACGCTTGGGTCTGCGTGAGCAGCTCTTGCAACACAGTCAGTGGATCGCCTGTGCGAATCACAAGGCGGCCGCCGCGCTCTTGCAGCTTGGCATCAAGGGCTACCAAAGATTGATGCAGCCACCAGCGGCTGGCCGCCCCGGGCGCGGCTTCTGCATCTTGCTTAGGACTAAAGATATAGACCGGCACGATGGGGTGAGCCGCGCAGGCTGCCAGCAGGGCTGGGTTGTCTTGCAGCCTTAGGTCTTGCCGGAACCAAACCAAAACCGGTTTTGCGTTCACTGCGGGTTCTCCGGCGACAACGTTCGAAGCGCGGTTGAAGGCCGATCGGCCACGCGCAAACCGGCCGCTTCAAGCGCTGAACGACAATGTTCGGCGCCCCGCCCGCCGATCAACACCTGTCTTCCCGGTGCACCGATGCGCCACGGTTCAAGCGCGCTTACCAGAACGCGCACGTCTGGATCGGTCAACTCGCGCGTGATTGAAAGGGCCACCATCGTGGCGCGTGTGCGCTCTGCGGCTCGCACGATGTCATCGGCTGGTGTGTCTGCACCCAGGTAAACAACGCGCATGCCGGATCGGCTCGCAGACACCGCGAACGCCAACAGCGCACCTTCGTGTTCTTCACCGGCGGGGCATGCACACACCACAACCGGCGCGCCCGCCTTGGCACGTTCGTGCTCGATGAGACGAAGAATTTTGGTGCGAATGATGCTTGAGCCAAAATGCTCGGCCGCGATCGACAAGCGTCCGGCTTCCCATTCGTCGCCAATCGATTTGAGCAGTGGCAGCAAGAACGACTCGCACACCTCGTCAGCGGGCAAGATCCCGAGCGCCATCACGCGAAACAACGCGCCCTCCAAGCGGTCTTGGTCGAACAATGAAATGGCTGTCACCGCCTCTTCGATGGCGGGGCTCAAGTTGAAGGGATCGACGGTAGCGGCCGCGGGTTGAATGTCTGCCAAGGGGACCTCCGATCGAGGCAGCCCTGCCGCGGCGGCCACGATCTCTTCGCGCGGCCGCTGGGCGACCTCCGCGATGCTCTGCCCGCCTTCAACAAGCCGCTTGGCTCCCTTGAGCACGCGGACATCGTCGTCCGAGTACACCCGGTAGCCAGCGTCCGTGCGCACGGGGGCCACCAAGCCGTAGCGCCTCTCCCAAGCACGGAGCAGTTCGGGAGTAACTCCTGCCAGTTCGGCGGCACGGCGGATACGATACATAGACTGCTTAGATTCCCCTGTGTGACAGCTTTGTTCAAGGTTTGTTCTGGTTATAACGCCTTGAAACTACAGGTCTGTTCACTCTTTGTCCATGGTTGTCATTGACAAACCTTGTACAAGGCGTCAGCCTATCCCATGTAAGCGAAAGCAAGGTGAAGACATGGGAACGGCGAAACATCGAGTGGTGAGTGAGTTGGGAAACCCTGAGCTACGTAAGCGCCTTGTGCGCATCGCGGGGCGGGTCCTCCGCAGCGAGGAAGATTCGGAAGACGCAGCCCACGACGCTGTGGTGCAGGCCCTGGTGGCGGCGGAGCGGTTTCGCAGCGACGCCCAAGTGACGACCTGGATGCACCGGATCGCCGTCAACGCTTCATTGATGGCTTTGCGCAAAAGCCAGCGTGCGCATCGGCACATGGGTGCGCTAGGCGCTGCAGGGGTGGCGGGTTTGCCTGTGGCCTGGGCCGTCGGCGGTGAAGCTGCGTCGGCGGAGAATGAAATGGCCGCCGCTGATAGCCGCGTTCGGGTTCGTCAGGCGGTCGAGAAGCTTCCCGAAGAATACCGCAGTGTGATTGAGCACTGCGTTTACGACGAAGAATCTGCAGAAGAAGCGGCCGCGGCGTTGCGCCTCACGCCTTCCGCTGTGCGGACCCGGGTTGGACGCGCTAGAAGACGCTTGCAGGATCTGTTGGTGGCCGATGTGCCAGTAGCGGCATAGAGGCGTTTTGCTCGGAGGGATATGTGCACAGTGGCAGGGTTGGATCGTTGTGGAAGTGGCGGGTGTGGCAGGGCGCATTCTTGATGGGGATTTGCTTAGCTGCAGGAGGCGCGATGGCGACGCCAGCTGACAACTTTCACGCTGGCCGTCTCGCCAAAGGCGGGGCGCGGCGGCAGCATTTCCAAAAGGGGATCGACGAGGCACGTGCGATTCTTCAAACCAACGGCAACAGCCCGGAGGGGCTTTTCTGGTTGGCTGTGAACATGGGCGCAGAAGCGCTTGAGCGCGGGAAAATGTCGGCGCTGCCGGTCGTTCCGCAGATGGAACGCTTGCTGCTTAAGCTCGACACCATCGACCCCAACTACGAAGACGCGGGCGCGTCTCGTGTGCTTGGTCGGCTTTACCACCAAGCACCCGCTGTGATCTCAGTCGGGTCATCGGATAAAGCTCGCAAATATCTGGAACGCGCGCTGAAGTTGGCGCCCTCGCACCCGGGCAACCAAGCGTTCGCTGCTGATTTTCTGCTTGAGAAGGGTGAAGATCAGCGAGCCAAGACATTGGCTGCAGCGTGTTTGCAGGCTTTGGCCGCCAGCGGTGGCAAATACGGCGACGAAGCCCGCGAATGGAAGAAGATCGCGCAAGACGTGGTGGACGATTAGCGATGAGTG
The DNA here is from genome assembly GCA_033763315.1 of Deltaproteobacteria bacterium. Classification (GTDB taxonomy): domain Bacteria; phylum Myxococcota_A; class Polyangia; order Fen-1088; family Fen-1088; genus JAGTJU01. The sequence continues at coordinate 171,543 of JANRKS010000008.1, read as the reverse complement.
CTGTGCCGTCGTTCGATGTGGCGCTGGTGGGTGCGGGGTTGGCGAACGGCCTCATCGCGGCGGCGATCACACATTTGTGTCCGCACCTGCGCGTGCTGGTTGTGGATGAACGCGCGACGTTTGGTTCGCAGAAAACATGGTGTTTTCACGCGGCTGACGTGGGCGAGGGCACGCACACGTGGCATTGGCTGCGGCCCTTTGTGGCACGACAGTGGCCAGGTTATTTGGTGAAGTTCCCAACCTACGAGCGGGCGTTCGCGAGCGCCTATCACTGCATCACAGGAGAACACTTTGGCCAGGTGCTCACGGACGTGTTGAGGAACGCGACCGTTCGGTTGCGACACACATGCACGATTTCGGGGAGAACCATCGTTCTTGACACAGGTGAACGGTTCGAGGCCGATGTGGTATTCGACGGGCGAGGAGCCGCACCGGTGCGGCAAGGCGCGGGCTATCAGAAATTCGTTGGATGGGAAATCGAGCTGCAAGCCGAGACCGGACTGACGTTGCCCGTGCTGATGGACGCACGCGTGGCCCAAATAGACGGATATCGGTTTGTTTACGTGCTGCCTCTGGGGGCGCGACAGCTCCTTGTAGAGGACACCTATTTCTCTTCGGACGCTGCCTTGAACGAAGGCGAACTGGAAGCGCGCCTTCGGGCATACGTGGCGGCTGCGGGTTGGCAGGTGAAGAACGTGGTGCGGGTGGAAAAAGGTGTGCTGCCGATGCCATGGGCCGAGCAAAGCGGGGCTTCAGAAACATCAGAAGAGGGCGTGTTTGAAGTTGGTTACAAGGGCGGATGGTTTCAGCCTGCGACCGGATACTCGGTGCCAATGGCCGTGGCGGTCGCCAACGTGGTGGCACGGGCTTTACTCGCGGCGCCGGCAGGCCACGAGCGCCGTCGGCATGTGCAAACGGCGTTGGCGTCTTTGCGCAGCCGCTTTGACAAGCCTGCGGCGTTTTATCGGTTGTTGAACCGGCTTGCGTTCGTGGGCGTGCATGACGAAGACCGTCGAGGCGTGTTCGAACGTTTTTACCGCCTGCCTGAAAGTTTGGTGGCGCGCTTTTACAGTGGCCAAACCACGTGGTGGGACAAGGCTCGCATCTTGGGTGGCAAGCCACCTGTGCCGCTGCACAAATTTCGTTTGGGTCGTCTGATGGAGGAAGCGACATGAGTGCCAACGCGTTGCCCAAGTCTTCATCCTTGCCTTCGCCGTTATTGGCGCTGCTGCAAGGCCACGCCCCGAAGCACTCGGCGCTGCCGCCCGAGTTGTGGCGCAAGGTTTTGCTGGCGCCCGTCGAAGAAATCTTATCGCGCCCGGGAAAGGCCTTCCGTGCGCATCTGGTGGAAGCAGCGTGGCGCCTCTTGGGGCGCGACGATGACGCACCCAAGGAGCTGGCAGCGATCGTCGAAATATTGCATGCAGGTTCGATGGTTGTGGACGACATTGAAGACGGGTCGGACACACGTCGCGGTGGACCAGCCATTCATAAAATGTTCGGCATGCCTGTGGCCTTGAACGCGGGCAATTGGATGTATTTTTTGCCGTTCGAGCTGTTGAACCAGATGGGCCTGCCTGCGGATGTGCAAGCGCTATTGACGAACAAGATGTTGGCGACGCTGAGCGCGTGCCATCGCGGGCAAGCCTTAGACTTGGCCTTGTGTGTGGGTGACGTGGAGCAAGAGTTGGTGGCTGATGTTGTTGCGGAAACCACCACGCTCAAGACGGGCGCGTTGATGGGGCTTGCCGCTGTGTTAGGTGGGGGCGCGGCGGGGGCGCGTGGGAAGACCTTGGAGGCTCTCGATCGCTTCGGGACACGGTTGGGCGTGGCGCTGCAAAAGCTGGATGATTTAGGCAATCTGTGCGGCGGCGCCGATCCAGAAAAACGTCACGAGGATCTCAAGAACGGACGCCTGGCGTGGCCGTGGGCGTGGGCGGCGCAGTCGCTTGAGACCGAGGCCTACGATAAGTTGGTGGCTGCCGCGCGCGATGTGCAAACCAGCCGCAAGTCGCAGGCCGCTGGCATTGAATGGCTGTCGGCGCGCTTAAAGGCCGTGGCCGGCGCCGAGCGCCGCGCAGCGATCGCCGCCGAGGTCATGTCATCTTTGCGTGACTTGGAGTGTGTGTTTGGCCGTAGCCCGACGACTGCGTTTTTGCGCAATGAGGTTTCGCGCTTGGAGGCAAGTTATGGGTGAGACAACGAAACATTCTGCAGCGGTGGTGGGCAGCGGGTTTGGTGGTTTGGCGGCGGCGATCCGTTTGCAAGCGGGTGGTGTGCAAACCACCATCTTCGAGGCGCGCGACAAAGCGGGCGGCCGCGCTTACGTCTACGAGGACGCGGGCTTCACTTTCGACGCGGGCCCCACTGTGATCACAGCCCCCGAATGCATCGAAGAGTTGTTCGCCTTGGCCGGTGAGACGATGGCCGACCACATCGAGATGTTGCCCGTGCATCCTTTTTACCGGCTGCTGTGGACGGACGGCACGCGCCTTGATTACGACGGCGACGCATCGCTGATGGACGCCGAGGTCAAACGCCTGGCGCCCGACGACATGGATGGGTACCAACGCTTCCTCGAGTACAGCCGCAAGGTGTTTGAGGCGGGGTACGAGAATTTGGCCGCCAAGCCGTTTCTGCGCTTCAGCGACATGGTTCGCGTGGCCCCTCAACTGGCGCGCTTGCGCGCGGATCGAACCGTGTATGCCACCGTGGCGAAGTTTGTGAAGAACGAATACTTGCGCCAAGCGCTGTCGTTCCACGCCCTGCTGATTGGCGGCAATCCCTTTGAGACCAGTGCCATTTACACGCTGATCCCGTTTCTTGAGCGCAAGTGGGGTGTGTTCTTCCCGCGCGGAGGCACAGGAGCTCTGGTGCGGGCGCTGGTGGCTTTGTTCGAGCGCCTCGGGGGCACCATCAAGTTGGCCACGCCGGTGGAGCAGATCCGCATTTTGCCGAACGGCCAGCACAATTTGCAAGCGGCGGGGCAGGCGCCTTCGGTGTTTGACATCGTGGTTTCGAACGCTGATCTACACCACACCTATGCGCGGCTTTACGAGGGCGTCACGGGTGCCCAGAAGCAGCAGCAGAAGCTTGAGAAGATGGATTGGTCGATGTCGCTGTTCGTGCTCTATTTCGGCACGAAGAAAAAATACCCAGGCACGGCGCACCACACGGTGATCTTTGGCCCGCGCTATCGTGAGCTGCTCAAAGACATCTTTCACGGTGCCACGCTGCCCGACGATTTCAGCCTATATTTGCATGCACCTACCGTGACCGATCCCAGCTTGGGGCCCGACGGCTGCGAGACGTTTTATGTCTTGGCGCCGGTGCCACATCTGGGCAACGCGAAGATCGATTGGGAAACGGAGAAAGAGAAATACGCCGACCGCATCTTGGCGTACTTGGAGACGTGGCTGCCCGACCTGAGGGCCAACGTCGTCACCCGCCGAACGTTCACGCCCAACGATTTCCAAGGGACGTTGAATGCGTGGAATGGCAGCGCGTTCTCAGTGGCGCCGCGGTTGACCCAAAGTGCGTATTTTCGGCCGCATAACCGCGACGCTGATATCAAAGGCCTCTACATCGTGGGCGCGGGCACCCATCCCGGCGCGGGTGTGCCGGGCGTGATCAATTCGGCCAAAGCCACGGCTAGCACGGTGTTGGGCGATCTGGGGTTGGCGTGATCGCGGCGGCCGGGCCAGCTGATCTCTCCGAAGGCCGCGCTTTGGCCGCGCGTGATCTGAAAGTGGGGTCGAAAAGTTTCGCACTGGCCGGCAAGCTGCTTCCCCAGGGCGTGCGCGAAGACGCAGCCACGTGTTACGCGTTTTGTCGCTTTGTTGACGACGCCGTGGACGAAGTGCCACACGAGCAGGCGGCGGCCGCGGTGCAACGCCTGCGGCTGTTGTTAGACGAGCTCTATGCACATACGCCGCAACAAGACCCACGGCTAAGCGCGTTCGCTGAACTTGTGCAACGAACCAAGCTGCCGCGTGAATATCCATTGGCGTTGATCGACGGCATGGCCATGGACGCGCAAGGCACAGAGTATCAAACGCTCGACGAACTGCGGCTTTACTGCCACCGGGTGGCGGGCGTGGTGGGCCTGATGATGTGTCACGTTCTGGGTGTGCGCAGCGAAAGCGCTTTGCCGAAGGCCGCGCATCTGGGGATCGCCATGCAGCTCACCAATATCTGCCGCGACGTCGCGGAAGATTGGACCCGCGGGCGTTTGTATCTGCCGTTTGCGATGGTGGGGCAGGCGGGACCGGCCGCGCCGGGGCAAACGCTGCCTCCCGCGATGGGCGCAACGTTTGCCGATGCGGTGCAAAGCTTGTTGGCTGAGGCGGAAATCTACTATCGGTCTGGTCAACGAGGGTTGCGGTTCTTGAGCTGGCGCGCGGCCTTGGCCATTCGTGTGGCGGCGTGGGTTTATCGAGACATTGGCCGCGGTGTTGCGCGGCGCGGTTATGACGTGACAGCCGGGCGCGTGGTGATTTCGTTGCCGCGCAAACTTTGGTTGGCTGGCGGCGCGTTGTTGCTGAGCCTTGCGGAATTGCCGTCGCGCGTGTTTGATTTGACTCGTCCCGTGTCGCTGCCCACGAAAGTTGCAAGGTATCCTGATGACATCGTCTGTGTGGACTGAACTGCAAATCTATTTCGGTCGTTTCAAAGAGTTCACCACGCGCGATTGGGTGGTGTACGTGGTTTGGGTGGGTTTGATGTTGGGCCTCATGGCTAGCACCGGTGGCTTCTTGCTGGTCGGCTCGATGAACGGCGCCGTATTTCCGGGCGAAGCGTTCATGGTTCCGTTTGGCGCCGCCATCTTTGCGTTGGCGATATCGGTGGATACGATTGGCCACCGCACAGTTTACAAAGAGATACTCAAAGGTGGTGAAGCGTTGGTTCACCACATCATTATTTTCGCGGGCATCGGCAGCTGCGTGTTGTTGTGCGCGGCCTACCCGGCGCGGCCGCTGTTTGCGATCCCCGCGATGGTGCTGACGGTGCTGTCCTTCGTCTACAGTTTGGTCGACGAGGTGATGCATTGGCGGCGCTATTTGTCGCAAAAGTCAGACGTTGTGGAGATGTGGAGCCACGTGTTTATCCTCGTGGGCCACGGCATCATGATGGTGGGCTGGTGGCGCTGGTACGCGCTTGGCTATGGGGGCGTGGCGCGCACACTCGAGGTGTTGGGGTTCGCCTAATCAGGGGCAGGGTTGAAAAGAGGCTGACCCACCGACTATGGTGTGGGGATGCTTAGGAGCCTCGAACGAACCCTCCCTGTGGCCGCGCTTGTGCTCGTGGCCCATCCCGCTTTCGCTGCAAAATCTGAAGCCGCGGCGGCATCTGCCTCACCTGTCACAGAAGAAGACAAGACGTTCTATGCTTTGGGGCTGGAGTTGGCCCGTGGGGTAAGCATTTTCTCGCTGTCGCCGCGTGAGTTGCAGATGGTGCTGGCGGGGCTTGGCGATGGGACGTTGAAGAACGCCGATGGCTCGCTTGCAAAACAGCCGGCGGTGGACCGCGAACAGTACACGAGCCGCTTGCAGACGCTTGCGCAGGAGCGACAAAAGGCCGCCGCGCCACAACCGCCAGAGTCCTCTTTGCCAGCGGCGCCTAAAACGCCGCCGTTGAGCAACGACGAATTTTTGAAAGCTGCTGCCAAGGAGAAGGGCGCGCGTCGGTTGCTTTCAGGAGTGGTCTTTACGCCTGTGCGCAAGCTCGCGCACGGCCGGTCGCCTCGTTCAACAGATACGGTGCGCGTGCACTACCGCGGCACACTCACCGACGGCACCGAGTTCGATAGCAGTTACAGCCGCGGTGAGCCCGCCACGTTTGGTCTCAACGCTGTGATCCCGTGCTGGACCCAAGGCGTGGCTGTGATGAAGGTGGGTGAAAAAGCGCGGCTCGTGTGCCCCTCGGCCACGGCTTATGGCGCCCAAGGCAGCCCGCCCACGATTCCAGGCGGGGCCGTATTGGTGTTTGAGGTTGAGTTGCTCGGGATTGAGCCGTAACGGGCTAATCCGAAGGCATCATGTTGGGATCGATGCGCACGGGCTTGAGGTTCCAGATCTCATCAGCGTATTGACGGATGGTTTCGTCGCTTGAGAAGCGGGCGCCCCCAATGATGTTGAGCAGCGCGCGGCGCGACCATTCGAGCGGGTTGGTGTAAAGGTCGGCCGCGGCGGCTTCGGCGGCCACATAGGCGTCGAAGTCGGCGCACACCAGATAGGGATCGTGGTACGTGAGGTTGTTCACCACGTCCCGGTAGCGATCGCGCTCACCGAAGCTGAAGAAGCCCGTCTCGATGAGCGACAAGGCTTCGGCCAGGCGCGCGCTGCGTTCGATGAACGTGCGAGGGCTATATCCGGCGCGAACCATGCCGGCCACTTCGTTGGTGTGAAGGCCAAACAAGAAGAAATTCTCCGGCCCCACTTCTTCACGAATCTCCACGTTTGCTCCATCAAGCGTGCCCAGCGTGAGCGCGCCGTTCATGGCGAATTTCATGTTGCTGGTGCCGGATGCCTCCTTGCCCGCGGTTGAAATTTGAATCGATATGTTCGCCGCAGGGATGATGGCTTGCGCCAGCGATACGCCATAGTTCGGGATGAACACCACCGAAAGCTTGTCGCTGACGTCGGGGTCGCTGTTTATCACGGCCGCCACGTCGTTGATGAGACGAATGTGCAGTTTGGCCATCGCGTACCCCGCTGCGGCCTTGCCCGCGAACACGTATACCCGCGGCACAACATCGGCTTCGGGGTTGCGCTTCAGATCCATGTAGTGGCCGATGATCTGCAGGCACGCCAACACCTGACGCTTGTATTCATGGATGCGCTTGACGTGCGCGCACAGCATGGATTCAGGGGCAATGTGCACACCCGTGCGGCGGCGAACGACGAGAGCGAGATCGCGCTTGTTGGCTTCTTTGACGTCCCACAGGGCCTGCAAGAACGGCTCGTCCTTTGTGAGCGGCTCCAGCTGCTTGATCTGGGAGATGTCGCGGTTGATCCAATCCCAACCGATGCGCGACGATATCAGGTTCGTAAGACGCGGGTTCGCGTGCAGGATCCAGCGACGTGGTGTGACGCCGTTTGTCTTGTTGTTGAAGCGTTCGGGGAACAGCTCGTAAAAATCGTGGAGCAATTCGGCTTTCACGAGATCAGAGTGCAACCGTGCCACGCCGTTGATGCTGTGCGCGCCAACCGTGGCAAGGTGGGCCATGCGCACTTGTTTCACCGGTCCCTCTTCGATGATCGACATACGCGCCATACGTTCAGGTTCGGTGGGCCAACGCGTGTGCACCTTGCGCATGAAGCGTTGGTTGATTTCGTAAATGATCTGCAGGTGCCGCGGCAAGATCCGTTCGAACAGTGGCAAGGGCCAGCGCTCAAGCGCCTCGGGCATCAACGTGTGGTTGGTGTATCCCAGCGTCGCCACCGAGATCTCCCACGCCACCTCCCAATCCAAGCCTTCCACATCCACGAGCACGCGCATCAATTCGGCCACCGTGATGCTGGGGTGGGTGTCGTTGAGTTGAATCGCGGCGCGTTTGGGGAACAGATCGAAGTGTTGGTGGCGCTTCTTGTAGCGCTTCACGATGTCGGCGATGGAGCACGCTACAAAGAAGTATTGCTGCTTGAGTCGCAGCGCCTTGCCTTCCTCGGTTTGATCGTTGGGGTAAAGCACCTTCGATATGTTTTCGCTATCGATCTTCTCCTCCACGGCGCGCCGGTAATCGCCGTCGTTAAAGAAGCGCAAATCAAAGTCGCGCGTGGCGCGGGCCGCCCACAGGCGAAGCGTGTTCACCGTATCGGTGCGGTGGCCGACGATGAATGAATCGTGCGGCACGCCGATCACGGTGCGTGTGTCCACCCAATCCACGCGGAAGCGGCCGTCGAGATCTTGGCGCATTTCCGTGCGTCCGAAGAACTTTACCGTTTGGGCGTCTTCATGCCGAGGCAGCTCCCAGGGGTTGCCGTTTTGCAGCCAGTTGTCGTGGAACTCCACCTGTTGGCCACCCTCAATCTTCTGTTCAAAGATGCCGAAATCGTAACGGATGCCGTATCCCATGGCCGGCAATTCCAGCGTCGCCAGCGAATCCATGAAACACGCCGCCAAGCGCCCCAGGCCGCCGTTGCCTAAGCCCGGATCACCCTCGGCTTCGAGAATGTCCGTAAGGTCATAGCCGCGTTCGCTGGCCAAGGCCGCGGCGGCGTCGTAAAGCCCCATGTTCATCAAGCAAAGGCCCAAACTGCGGCCCGTAAGGAACTCAGACGAAAGGTAATAGGCTCGCTTGACGTCTTGCGCTTCGTAGGTGCGCTGGGTCATCAGCCAGCGGTGCACAAGACGGTCGCGGACCGAATGCGCCAACGCCTGGTACATGTCAAAAGTAGAAGCGTCGGTGGCATCCTTAGCGCAGGTGAAAATCAGGTGATCGGAAACGGCTCGCTTAAACCCGGCGGGGTCCATGCCCACGCGGCTTGTGGGGGGCGGGCGCTTGCCTGGTTTACCTGTGGATTCCTCAGCCAGAGCGACGACGTTTGTGGGGTTGGACACGCTGAAGATCGTAGCGGCACGCGGTTAACGATGGGTTTCGGGTGGGATCATGTCTCGTAAAATCGGGCGGGGAGGTAACGAGCGAGGGGCAACACCACCGCGCGAGCCTCCGGTTTCCGAAGAAGAGCGCGCGTTGTTTCTGCAAGCGATGCGCGACGTGCAGCCGTTGGCGGGAAAATCGCGGGTGCCGGTGCTTCCGACAAAAGGCCTTGCGCGGCGTTCTCCTGCGGTTGTACCAACGCTTAGGCCTAACGTCGGCGCTTTGGGCTCGGCCGGCGACGCAAGCGAAAAAATGCACATGGAGATCGACAACACCGGCGAGCAAATCTCGGGGCGCTCGCTCGATGTGGATCGCAAGCTGTTGCGGCAGTTGCGCCAAGGCGAGCCGGCCCCGCAAGCCACCCTGGATTTGCATGGGCGCACGGCCGCCTTTGCGCGCGATGCCGTTGCCCGCTTCGTGGCCAACGCCGTGGCGGGCGGCAAAATCAGTGTGTTGATTGTGCATGGCCGCGGACACCATTCAGGCAACGACGGGCCCGTGTTGAAGAACGTCGTGGTGCAAGTGCTGTCGTCTTCTGCAATGCAGGCGTTTGTGTTGGCCTTCACAAGCGCCCCGCGCGCGTTGGGGGCTGACGGCGCCACGCTGGTGCGGCTAAGGCGTGCGCGGTGATTCGGGCCACGTTTCAGTTGCTGCCAGGGGTGGGCGCGGGGCGGGAGCGTGCGTTATGGGCGGCTGGGTTTCTCGATTGGGCCACGCTCGCGGCCGCGCAAGACAAAGACGTGCCGCTGCCGGCGGCCCTTATGCCTGCGATGCGTGAAGCGTTGGCCTTCATGGAAGCCGCTTGGCACGCGCAAGATCTGGTGGCGCTGGCCTCGCGCATTCCGCAGGCGGAGCATTGGCGGCTCTTCGCTCAGTTTGCGCCGCGGGCCGTTTATGTGGACATCGAGGTGGATCCAGAAGAGGGCGTAACGGTGGTGGGCGTGTTGGATGAAGCTGGACCGAAGCTCCTCCTGGCGGGGCGATCGTTGTCGGTGGAATCGCTTGAGCAACACATCCCGCCTGACTGCTTGCTTGTGACGTTCAACGGTTCGTCGTTCGATGTGCCGGTGCTGACGAAGAAGTTTGATCTGTGGCCTGCGCCCGCCGCACACATGGATCTACGGCACGTGTGGAACAAACTTGGGTTTTGGGGCGGCCTTAAGTCTTTGGAAGATGAAGTGGGCATCGGGCGGCCTCAGCACATCAAAGATCTGGATGGCTCGCACGCGGCGTGGCTGTGGCGCCATTTCTGTTTGGGCGATCGTGCGGCGTTGCTGAAGTTGGTGGAATATAATCTTTACGACACGGTGAACCTGCGCACGTTGGCGGCCATGGGCTTTAACCGCATGGCGCACAAGTGCGGCTTTTCGCACCCACCACTGCCTGTTTCCCAACGCGGCGACGTGTTGTATGACGTGAGCCGCTTGTTGTTGTCGCTTTAAACTCGGAGACGCGCACGTGAACATGAAGACAAACGTTGTGGTTCCTCGCTTTGACACTTGGGCTGGGCTTTCGGTGCGCACGGCGGGGGCGCGCGAGAACCCCACACAGGTTGTGGTTTTCATGCACGGCTGGGGCGCCAGCGGCGATGATCTTGTGCCGCTGTCGCAAGTGTTGCCGGCGCCAGGGCGTTTGTTTGTGTTCCCTGAAGCGCCGCTGGTGACGTTTGGTGGTGGCCGCGCGTGGTGGAACCTGGATTTGGCGGCGATTGAGGCGGCGCGCTTGCGTGGCGATGATCGCGATCTGCGCGAAGAGGTGCCGAAGGGTTTGCCTGAAGTGCGCGCCACGGTGCTGGCATTGCTGCGTGAGATCGCGACTCGAACGAACGTGCCGCTGTCGTCGATCGTGGTGGGTGGTTTTTCACAAGGCGCGATGGTGGCCACCGATGCCATGTTGGCCGCGGAAGAGAAACCTGGGGCCTTGGTGATCCTTTCGGGCACCATGGTGGCGGAGGCGCACTGGCGCAAGGCGATGGCGCACTTGCCGCGCAAGTATCCTGTGTTTATCAGCCACGGCCGTGGCGATGTGGTGCTGCCGTTTCGCTTGGCAGAACACCTGGCACAAGCGCTGGCCTCATGCAGCGATGAAGTGACGTGGTTGCCGTTTGATGGCGGCCACGAGATCCCTCATGAAGTGATTGACGGGGTGTCTGCCTTTTTGAGCGCCGTTAGTAAGTGATCACGGCGCGCGTGAGCAGGGTTTGCCAGCGGAACTCCGGAATCAATTTCAAATCGATCAACACTGCCAAGCCGCACACCTCAAAGCCAGCCTTGCCGCACAGATCCGCGGCGCCTTTGAGCGTGCCGCCGGTGGCCAACACGTCATCCACCAACAACAAGCGTCCACGACCGGTTTGCATCTCAAGCACACCCGAGCCGTACTCCAAGTTGTATTCCACATCCACCACCGGCGGCGGCAGCTTGCCCTTTTTGCGAACCGGGACGAAGCCTTTGCCGCGTAGCTGAGCGAGCGCGGCGGCCAACACAAAGCCCCGCGACTCAACGCCGGCGATCACATCAACCTCGGCCCATTCCCCCTGCGTCAGCAACGCATCCATCGCTGTGATGGTTTCCGCAAAAGCGTTGGCCAAGAGCGGCGTGATGTCGCGGAACAAGATCCCGGGCTTGGGAAAGTCGGGAACGTCGACGATGTGTTGCTTCAGGGTGGATGACATCTGCGGCGCACTTTAGCAGCGCGACGCCAACCCGCGAAGCGTGTCGATCAACGCCGACGCTGGCGGGTCACAAACAACACGGCGATCAAACCGAGTGGCGCGGGCAAGGCAGGTGATCTGCCGCCGAAATTGCAACCTTTGCCCCCACCTTCGGTGCTCGCTTTGTCGCCGTCATCACCGCCGCTGCCGCCGTCTCCGCCGCCGCCACCCTCGCCACTGCCACCATCGCCGCCTTGTGCGCTGCCGCTACCACCACTGCCACTGCCACCCGCGCCGCCCACTTTCGCGCCGCCCGCGCCGCCCGCCGCCATGGCACCTTGGCCACCTTGGCCGCCGCCGCCGCCGCCCCCAGCGCCACCCACCGGCACGCCCGCGTCCGGGGGAGGCGGTGCCATTTGCAGCACGTCTTCCAAGGCCGTGGCCACTTTGGCTTCATCGATGTAGATCACCTCGCCAGCGGTGCCAGACAGAAATCCAATCTGAAAGAACGCATCGTTGGCGTCCCACAGCGTGGGCAGGGATACGGGGCCCAGCACCTTTTGTCCGTCGAACCACAATTCGATCAATCCCGTGGCCGCGTCGCGAGACCATTTGACGTGGAAAACGAAATCGTGCCACACGCCCACCGTGAACTTGCCCTTGCCTGTCCAGCGGCGCTGCGAGTTTGGCGCGCGCGTGTCCAGTGAAATGTCGGTGCCCTTGATCACGAAGGCCATGATCTGCTTGTAACTGTTCTTCGTCTCGAAATACCCCGTTTGGTGATCGTTGGGGCCCAACGCCTTCGGGGTCATCACGCTCCAAGCGTAATAACGGTCAGTGCCATCGCTGGCCTGTGCCATGCCATTTTGCACCTCCACACGATCGCCCGTGGCCACCGCCGTAGCCTCAAGCGCGAACTTGCCCTCACGCACGGGCGTGGCCACGGTTCGCAGTTGCTTCTCAGAGAATTTGAAGCTCCATTGCGACAAGTTGCCCGTCTCAAAATCGCCCTTCCATAAGAGGCTGGCCGATGCGACGGCGGGCGAAAAGGTGGCGCATAGGGCCGCGGCCACACATAGACCCTTGAACTGCTTGAGGGGCATAGCCATCGAGTATCGGCCAGGCGCCCAAGCGCAGCAACGCCAAGCGCGCCGAAGCACCCTTCAAATCACAAGGTTTTACAGCGCCGCGCTTGGTTTTGTCGGGTTAGGTGCTGCGCTGCGCAGCCTGCGTGTGGGCCCCGGCCGCACCCTAGGTTGCACGCGCCTTCTAGGTGTGACACCGTTCGCAGCCTAGTGCAGAAGACCACCATGACAACGACCACGCCTCCGCATACAGCCATTGTGATTTGCCCCGCGGGTGATGGTGCGAAGCGGAAGTTGCTGGGCCTGACGTTGGGCGAACGTGTCTTGCTGGCGCTTTCGTTTTCCGGCGTGAAGCAAGTGGCGTTCGTGGGCCCCGGCACGCGACCGACCTCAAAGCGCGCCGCGGTGGGAGAGGTGGCTTTGGCCGCGGTGCCACGTGAAGGCACCGTGCTTGTGACCACGAGCGACGCCGTTTTTGATCGCCAGATGATCACAGCGGATGCGTTGCCGAGCGGTTTGCCATTGGCGCGCGTGCCGGCGTCAGACCTCGACGCCTTCGTTGGTGATCTAGACGGCGCTTTGCTGAAGCTTGGCCAGGGCGTCGCGGAATCGGGGCGTGGCTTTGCCTTGCGCGTGGTGGATCGTGCGTCGGCGGCGCGGGCGCACCGATCGTTGTTGCTGTCGTTGCGCAAGCCCATTGATGGCTTCATCTCGCGAAACCTCAACCGTTATATGTCTCTGTTTTGCTCCAGCTTGCTCGTGCGCACCGGCATCACGCCCAACATGGTGACGATCAGCATCGGTTGTCTTGGGTTGGTTGCCGCTTTCATGGTGGGGCAGGGCCAACCCTGGTGGATGTTGGCCCTGGCTGGTTTGCTGTTCCAGGTGCAGTCGGTCTTGGATGGCTGCGATGGTGAGATCGCCCGTTTGACCTATACGTTCTCTGATCGGGGGCAGTGGCTCGACACCGTGGGTGATGACGTCACCAATTACGCGTTTTGTTTTGGCTTGGCTTATGGGCAAGCGGTGGTGTTGGGGCGATCGGACCTGATGGCGTTTGGTGCGTTGACCTTGGCCGTGCAGGTGGCGATGTCGTTCCTGCTTTACCGGCGCATGATTCGCATGGGCATCGGGGATTTGATGGCGATCCCCGACACGGTCACGGGCAAAGCAAGCACCGATGGGCCATTGGGCAAACTGCTCAAAGCCGCACGCGAAGCCACCCGCCGCGATACGTTCATCCTGATCATTGCGACGCTGACAGCGTTGCAGATGCCACTGGTCGCATTCTTTGCCTTTGCGCTTGGCACGTACCCGGCGTTCATCGCGGTGGTGATCAACGAACGTCGTCTTTCAAGCCGGGACCGTGCGGCAGCGGCTGCCGTTTAACGTCTATGGAAAAATCGTTTTGGGAAGAGCGTTGGGCTGCGGGGCAGACGGCCTTTCATCTGGCTGACGTGAACCCCCGCTTGGCGGCGCACGTCGAATCATTGGGCGACAAGGGAACGGTGTTGGTGCCCTTGTGTGGCAAGACGCTCGACATGACCTTCCTCGCCGCACGTGGTTTTTCGGTTGTGGGCGTCGAGTTTGTGGAAGACGCCGCCCAAGCTTATTTCGCTGAAGCGGGCGTGATTCCGGCGCGCGTCGAACGACACGGCTGGGTCGGTTACCACCACTTGAATGTGATGATTTGGGTCGCAGATATGTTGGCCGTCACGTCCGAGCTTGTGGGGCCCGTGGACGCCATCTACGATCGCGCGGCGGTTGTGGCTTTGCCCGAAACCCTGCGCGAGGGGTACGCGCGCCGCTTGGCCGCGTTAAGCCACCCAGGCACGAAGCTTTTGTTGGTGACCTTCGAGCATGATTTGCCTTCCGGTCCGCCCTTCTCGGTGGAGCCTGACGTCGTACAGGCGCTTTATGGCGATGCGTTCGACGTGGCTTTGATCGAACGCGTGGACGCCTTAGGCGACAACGAGCGCTTCAAACAACGCGGCGGCACGCGCTTTCACGAATCTGTGTGGGTGGGGCAACGGCGTTAGCGCGCCGCCAGAAGCCCATCATTTAGCCAAGCTGTCAAAAGCTGCACCGCTGTGGCGGCCGCCTCTGCGTCAGAATACTTTTGGCCCAAGTGTTCGCAAAGGTCACCAAAGCAAAGGCCGCTTTGCAGCTTCGGCCAGAAGGCCGTTTCATCCGCCGAAAGCGGGCGGTGGTAAACCATGGCGTCTTCGCGCCACACCAGCAACGTGCAAGCCTCCGCGGCGGGCTCAGGCGGAGCTTCTTCGTGTTCCACGGCCCGCCATACGTCGGCTATCAAGTGTGACGAGCTCACTGTGCGGTGAGCGGTAACGAGGATCAACCGCAACGAAGGCAGATCGCTTGTGGCTTGCGCTTGCTGCAGCGTCAGTTTCTCGTCATCCGCGTCATCGAAAACGTCCACGCGCGCCCATTCCAAAGCCGCAAGCGATGGCAACCACACAGGCGTTGGGGTGCCCCACGTCGACAAAAACAAGGGCAACCGTTCACTGGCATACCGTGCGGAAGGTTTGATGGAAGGGCAGGCTTGCAGATAATCGGCCACCAATGAACGAAAACCTTCTTCTCCCAGCACCGCGGCCACCGTTGGGTAATCCGCTTGCAATACGTCTTCCAACAACCGGAAGAAGTACATGTTGTTGTAGATGTTGAGGCGGCCAACGCCATCAAGGCGATCGTCGCCCAATATGTGATCGGTGACGTGGCTTTGGGGCAGGCCTTGTGCGGCCAATGTCTCATCGACGTTGTCGCGAGCGGTGATCAAGTTAAACAGCCGCTCTTGCAACGCGGCCAGCGGCAAATGCGGCGCTTTAGCCACGTTGCGCCCCTTTGCGTGCGGGAGCCACTGTGTGACGTTCCCCATGAGGCACTTGCAACGGCCCATGCACGCGTAGGGCGATGCTGCGTGCGCGATCCGCTTGTGCGATCACGTCGGCCAAAGGAGGTATCTCGGCGTCCCACTCCACCAGAGTGGATACGGGGCCACAGCGCCGGATGGCGGCTTCGTATAAAGCCCACACCCCTTCGGGCACAGCGTGATCATGCGTGTCCAGCAGCAGTTCGCCGCGCTTGCGGTGCCCGGCCACATGGATCTGCGCCACGCGATCAGCGGGCACGCCATTGATGAACGCCAAGCCATCAAACTTGTGATTGTGGGCGCTGACGAAGATGTTGTTCACGTCGAGCAGTAGCAAGCAATCAGCTTTGCGGCACACCTCGGTCAGAAACTCCCATTCGGTCATGGTGGATTGCGCAAACGCCATGTAACTGGAAACGTTTTCGATCACCAAGCGGCGCTTGAGCTTGTCCTGCACTTGCAAGATGCGTTTTGCCACATGCTCCAGGGCTTCTTCGGTGTAAGGCAGCGGCAGCAGATCATGCGCGTACAAGCCTTGGTTGCCGCTCCAGCACAAGTGATCCGATACCAGTGTGGGCTCCACGTCTTTGACCAGCGCCGCCAACGTGTTGAGGTACTCCTCGTTCAAAGGATCAACCGCACCGATGGACAAGGACACACCGTGCAGTACGACGGGGAAGCGTTCACGGATGGCACGCAGCACGCGCCGTGGGTTGCCACCCGGGCGCATGAAGTTTTCGCTGATGGCCTCGAACCAATCGACGCCGACGGGACCCTCTTCGATCTCACTGTAGTGTGGCGTTCGCAGACCTAGGCCAAACCCCAAGAAGGGCACATCGGTGTGGCTGGATTTGCTTGGCATCGTCATCATTCCCCAGAAAGGAAAAAAGCAGCCCCCGTTTGCAGGAGAGCTGCTTTTTGAAGAGTGCGCGGAAGAACTACTTCTTGCCGTCTTTGCCTTTGCAGCCGTCTTTGCCTTTGCAGCTGCCTTTTTCGGCGGCGACTTTCTTGCCGTCCTTGCCCTTGCAGCCGTCCTTGCCTTTGCAGCCGTCTTTGCCTTTACAGCTGCCCTTTTCGGCGGCAAATTTCTTGCCGTCCTTGCCCTTACAGCCGTCTTTGCCCTTACAGCCGTCTTTGCCCTTGCAGCTGCCCTTTTCGGCGGCCACAGACTTGCCATCCATGTGGCTGGCGTGGGCGGCCAAAGGAAGGCCGGCGGTCAAAAAACCAGCGGCCATAGCTGCGATCAACGTTGCCTTCGTGCTCATGTAACTCAGTCTCCTGTTGGTGGGTCTAGTGGACGTTCACAAGTACGTTCGCCGCGGGGCGACGGTTTCATTTTTTTTTGAGTGAACCGCTTTTTGTCTAGATGAGACAGGCGTCACACCGGTTCTATTCCAGGCATCGGGGCTCAAATTAGGCCGCGAGCGCGAGCAGCATAACCCGAAACGGGCGTCGGCTGTGAATGGAGACAAAGAAGCGCGAAAAAGGGGGAGGTTTGTCACAGGGCCGACAAAATGCCCCGCTCCATGGCGATGGCCACGGCTTCTGTGCGGCTCTGCGCGTCCAGCTTTTGGAGCAGGCTGCCCACGTAGATGGCTGTGGTCTTAGGTGAGATACCCAGCGTTTCCGAAATCTGTTGGTTGGTCAGGCCCTTGGATATGAGCCGCAGAACTTCACGCTCGCGCGGGGACAGCGGCGGGCGTTGCTCGCGATCGCGAAGGCGCTCGGCCAGGTCGGGGGGCAAGTAGCGTCTGCCCCGCGCCACCGTGCGGATGGCCTCGATCAAGGCCTCACCGCGGATCTCTTTGGACACATATCCCATCGCACCGGCTTTAAGCGCCAAGAAGATATCTTCTTCGCCCTGGTAGTGCGTAAGGATTAGGATCTTCGCCTCCGCGTGCTGCTTTCGAATGGCTTCAATGGCGGCCACCCCATCAAGCTTCGGCATCTTCAGATCCACGATGGCGACGTCCGGAAGGTGCTGGTTGTAGAGCGCCACGGCTTCTTCGCCGTCGGCCGCCGTCGCAACGATTTTCAGATCGCTTTCCGTTTCCAACAAAGTGGTGGTGCCCAACCGTGTGAGCAAGTTGTCTTCCGCCAAAAGGATGCGGATGTGGTTCGTGGGATCGGTCACAGTGTTTAGTTTCAGCGAGCGGCACGCGAATGTCTACGGTTTCACGTGGTTGTTCGACACCGTGATCGAAATCTCCGTGCCGACGCCCGGGCCGCTGTGAATCTGCAGATCCGCCTGCAAGCGTCGCGCGCGCTCTTCCATGCCCACGAGGCCAAAGTGGCCGTCAAGGGCGGGCGAGCCGCCGCCGGGCTTGGCGGGGAAGCCCTTGCCGTCGTCAGTGACGGTGATCGTGGTGGTGGCGTCGCTGCACTGCAAGCTCACAGTGATGCGTTCGGCCTGAGCGTGGCGAAGGGCGTTGGTGACCGCTTCTTGGGCGATGAGTGGCAGCTCGTGTTGTGCCATCCCTGAGACCTGGCTTTGCCCCTCGCAAACAAACTCGATCTGCGGCCCGCCTTCCACCCGCGACCGTTCCACCATTTGCCGCAACGCCGCCTGCAGATCGGGATGCCGCTCGGCCTCTGAACGCAGATCCCACACCAATCTCCGCGTTTCGATCTGACAGTGTTCAAGGATGCCACGCGCCTGCTCCGCCACATGGGCGCTGTCGTTGCCTTTGAGCCGCGCGCGCAAAGCGTCCAAAGCAAAACCGATTGCCGTAAAACCTTGGCCCAGATGATCGTGCAGCTCGCGGGCCAAGCGCGCGCGTTCGACGTGGATGGCAAAATGGCGGCTTTCCAGCTGTGCCAAACGCAGTTTGTGGGCGGCGAACGCAGCGGCAAGCACGAGGGCTGCGACCACAAGGTAAAACGCCCAAGTTTGATAAAAGAACGGTGAAACCCTGATCACCATGGGTTGCAGCATCGATACAGGCCGGCCGCCGCCGCGGCGCACGCGCAGCATGAACTGGTATCGGCCCGGCGGCACGTTCGTGTAGAAGGCCGCGCGTCGATTTTGTGCCTGCACCCAACTGGAATCAAAGCCTTGCAGTTGATACTCAAAGGAAAGCTGGCTTGGCAGCGTGAAGGTGGCGCTGGTGTAGGAAATGGCAAAGCTTTTGGTGCCTGCAGGCAAGACGTGCGGGCCCGCGCCCAAAAGTTCGTCGTCGTTGGCGCGGACGTTTTGCACCGTGGGCGGCACGAGTGGTACGGGTGTCAATGTTTCGGGATCGGCGATGGCTGAAAAGCCGCGCAACGTGGGAAACCAAAACCGGCCGTCGTGGCCGAGGGCCGCGGCCGGCGATGTGCCCCCCATGCTTTCGTCGCCGCGCAAACCATCCGCGTGTGAGAACGCAAGCCAAGGCAAGGGCGCGTGCGCGGGATCAGGTGAGGCATCGTTCGCATCCAGATCCGCAACCGTCACTTTGAGCGCCCCCGCCGACGATCCCATCCACAGATGGCCACGCAGATCGCTGGTGATGCCGAACGCGGTGGCCGAGATGCCTTGCGCGTAATGCGATAGCTTGCTCGGCCGCCGCCGAAACAGGCCGGGTATGCCGTTGACGCCGAAGTACAACGATCCATCAGGCTCTTCATGCAGCCCCATGATCGTGCCAATCGGTATGCCACCGCCTTTGATGCAAGTCGCGCCTTCCGCGGACACTTGTGAGATGCCTTCGTCGTACGAGCCAAACCAAACGCCCCCGGCGCGTCGACGTGCGGCCACCAGATGGCGCCCTTGGCACAGACCATCCTTGCTCGTGAAGGATTGCACAGGTGTGAGAGGTTCGGTGGGAGCTGACGCCTCGGGTACAACGTAGCGACCCACGACGCCACCATCGAAGGCAATCCAAAGATCTCCGTGTTCATCGAATATCAAGCTGCTGGCGGGGCCCGTCTTCGCGTCTGAGCTGGCCAAGCTCAGTTTCGCAAACGCCTTGTGAGCCAGGCGATGCACGAAACCTTCCTCACCCACCATCCACACGCTGTGATCAGGCGCCTGTGCCATTGAACGAACCGGCGCCCTCGGAGCGTTGGGCAGATCGGTCAGCGGCTCGAATGTGTCGTCGATGACCCGCGTGACACCGCCTCCGTAAGCCAAATAGACGTGAGCGTCGTCGCCGGCCAAGCATGAAAAACCAACGTCGCCTGGCATACCTTCGCGGCTGCCGTAATTGGCGACCCGCGCGGGCGTGCCTTGAAACACACCACCTTCGCGCGAGCCCGCCCACAAGCTGCCCTCGCGATCAAACAGCAGCGAATGGATCATGAAGCGATTGGGATCGGAAGTGACATCCATCGCTTGGAAAGGGGACGTCTTTTTGGTGACGGGATCGACGCGTGCGAGGCCCGAGCCGGCCACCCAGACGTGGCCACGCAGATCTTGGGCGACGGCGCGAATCTGCGACAAGCCTACGTCAACGCCCTTGAGCCAAAGTTCCCACTGATCATGCCCGGGCAAAAGGCGGTAAACCGCGTGGAGGTTCGTCATCCACAGCGTGCCATCCGGTGCAGTGGACGAGGAGATAGGGTAAAGCCCGGCGTCCGTTTGCGTGAAGCGCCCGTCTTCAAAGCGAAAGAGACCAGGTTGCGCGCCGATCCAAACGCGGCCTTCGCCGTCGGGGCGCACATGAAAAACGTTGTGATCGGTGTGTTCGGGAAACCCAAGCTGCGTAACCTTGTTGCCCTCAACGACCACCAGCCCCTCTTGGGTACCGACCCACAGACGGTTGTGATCGTCGGCGGCCAACGACATCACCCACGGGCTTGGCAAGGCTTGGTGCATGGCGATGAAGCCCGCCTTGTCTTTCACCCATAAGCCAGGGCCGCCGCGTTCCCACGGCCCTTTTTGTGCGCCCGGGTTGCCGCTGGCCACCCACAGCCGTCCGTCGGTGGTCACCGCCAGATGGTAGATGCGGGCGTGTGAGAACGCGGGCGTGTTCTCGGGGGCGAAGCGATCGTAACGAACGCCATCGAAGCGATAAAGGCCATTCAATGTGCCAAACCACATGTAGCCGTCGGGCGTCTGCGCGCTTGTGAACACGGCGCCACTGGGGCGATGGGGCACAAACGTGATGGGTGCCGCGGCACGGGCCGGCCAAGTGGCCAGCAGAGCCACTGCGATTGCAAGCGATCGGAGCATCCGCCGGCCATTGTGCCATGGACGGCGAACGATGGCCGTTCGGCATTTTTGCGGGTGGGGCGCAAGTGGCTTTGAGGCGCACGTTGATTTAACGTGTACGCACCCCGTGCCATTGAACGTGCTTTATTCGGAGCAACTGGCCGACAACCCGTCAAAGGTGATTCGGATCAGGGATCCGTTGCGCCGCTTGGCCGAGGCTCACGTGGTCAGCTGCGCGCCGCTTGAGGCATTGCGGGGGATGGCTGATCCGGCCGCGGCTTTGGCGGGTGTGGACGCCGTGTTCTTGCACTTGGTTGATTTCAACAGCCAATCGGCGCCCTGGATGGCGCCGCTGCTGGCGGCGGCGTTGGGCGCAGGTGTGGCTTTGATTTGCGACACCGACGATCCGTATTTCTTTCCGGCGGATGGCGTGTCGTTCGATGCGGATTTGGCGCCCCACCTTGACCTGATGAAGCGGTTGTGTGGCTCTGCGCACGTCGTGACGGTGACAACGCCCACGTTGAAACAGGAGCTTGGCAGCTATGCGCGCAACATCATGGTGGTGCCAAACATGATTGATACCGACGCTTGGCCCCAGCGCGCTGGCAACAACGCCCGTGTGCGCGTTGGCTGGTGTGGCGGCCCCACACATGCGGACGACCTCACGCTGCTGCTGCCTGCAGTGGCCGCTTTGCAGAGACAAACAGACGTTGAGTTTGTGATCTTTGGGATGTTTGATCAGAACTTCGATGGCACCGTGCAAAAGGCCAGACAAGTGACTTCAAAAGCACGTGCACAGAACCCGGCTGTGGCCGCTTTTGGCCGCATGGCAGACGCGTTGGAAGGCGTGACGTACCAACATGTGCCAAGCGTTCCCTATGACGCTTTTCCAGCGCGATTGGCGGCTTTGAACTTTGATATTGGTGTGTGCCCTTTGCAGGACACACGTTTTAACCGATGCCGCTCTGCCGTGAAGTTTTATCAGTACGTGGTTTCCAACACCGTGACGGTGGCCAGCCGCGTGGCCGCTTATCAAGGCGAATGCGATCTGTTAGCAGACAACACGCAGGCGGGGTGGCTAGCGCAACTGCAGATGTTGGTTCACGATGAGCAAAGACGCGAACAAGCGTTGGCAGAGCAAAAGCGTTATGTGAACGCGAACCGCAGTTGGCATGTGGGCTTGCCGCTTTACACCAAGTTGTTCACCGCGGTATGTGCGGCGGTGAAACACAAGGCTCACACATGAAGCTCACGCCTGCCAACACAACACTGTGTTCCGTGTCGCGGCTGTCGCGGTCGGATTTTGTGGAGTCCTCGCTCTTGGGTAAAAGCCTGCGTAGCGTGCCCCGCGAGCGTTTGCCACGCATTGCTTTGCTTGTGGACAACGGTCCCCCGCACGCGGTCACCGGCCTGGCCGCCGCCTACAATGATTTTCTAGCTCACGCCGCTGATGACGACTTTTTGCTGTTCGTACACGACGACGTGTTTGTTCATGATTGGTTCTTGCTTGAGCGGTTAACTGAAGCGTTCGCGCGTTTCGATGTGGTGGGCGTGGCGGGCAACACCGCCCCCGATATGGCACAGCCTTCATGGGCGTTGAAGTTCAATGCCGATCTTTCGCCTGCGGGCTGGCAGGACCGCAGCACTATGTCTGGCGCCGTAGGGCACGGCGATCCGACGGCGCCGCCGGTCAGTTTCTATGGGTCTACCCCGGCGGCGTGTGAGCTTCTGGATGGCGTGTTTCTGGGCGTAAACGTCAAACGCTTGCGCCAAGCCAAGGTGACGTTCGACACCCGTTTTAGCTTTCACTGTTATGACCTCGACTTTTGCCGGACGGCGCGCAACGCAGGCTTGAAGGTCGGCACCTGGCCTCTGGCATTAACCCACGCAAGCGTTGGGAATTTTGCCAGCCAGGCGTGGAAACAAGAGGCAGCGGTGTATTTGGAGAAGTGGCGCTGACGATCTGTGTGGGGGCCTCGGGCACCTGCGCGCACGTGCAAGCCTAAAGCCGCCTTTGTGAGGCGCCGATGTAAGCCACACCTTTCCAGCTTTATGTCGGTTGATCCGCGGACTAACGAGTCCAAAGTGCCTGCCGAAGTTCGGCAAGCCGCAAGAAGCCCCGACAACGTGTTTGGCTCATACGTCGTCGTGGGCTTACTCGGTCACGGCGGCGGAGGTGAAGTTCATCGCGCGTGGGATCTGCGCGTAGGTCGATTCGTCGCGCTGAAGTTCCTCGTGGACAGCCATTCGGATCGCATCGAGCGCTTTAGCCGCGAAGCCAAGATGGTGGCGCGGCTGTCGCATCCGAACATCATTCCGCTTTATGAGTTTAGCTCGGTGCGCAGCCGACCGTTTATGACGATGCGCCTTGTGGAAGGTCAAACCCTGGCAGACGTGCGGCTGCCGCCGCGGCGCTGCTTGGAGGTGATGGCCGACGTTGCGGAGGCCGTGCAGTATGCGCACGAGCACGGCGTGATCCACCGTGACATAAAGCCTTCAAACTTGATGCTGGACAACGATGGGCACCCATGGGTGTTGGACTTCGGCGTGGCACGTGCCACGGAGGGTGGATCCACGCTTACCACGGCGGGTTCTATCTTGGGCACGCTTGAATATATGCCGCCTGAACAAGCCAAGGCGGGGCGATGTGATGAGCGGTCCGATGTGTACAGCCTGGGCGCGACGCTTTACCACATGCTTGCGGGGCGACCGCCATTTTCCGGCGATACACCTTTTGAGATCATTTATCGCTTAATGCGTTTCGATCCGCCGCCGCTGCGGCAGATCACAAGTGGTGTGCAAAGTGAAGTCGAACACATCGTCGGCAAAGCCATGGGAAAGGAGCCGCGGCATCGCTATAGCTCCGCGCGCGCCTTGGCCGATGACTTGCGTCGGCACTTGGCCGGCCAACCAATCTCAGCTGGGCCGATTGGTCCGCTGACACGCGTCCTTAAGTGGACGCGGCGCCACCGAACGTTGGCTTGGGTGAGCTTGCTGTCGATGTGTCTGGTGCTTTCGTTGTCCGTGGGTTCAGTGTTTTATGCTTTGAACGTGACCCGCGCACGCAACTTGACTGAACTAAGGCTGGCGCAAGCGCTGGTGGCGGAAGGTGACGCCTGGGTTGCGAGCGAACGTTGGAGCGACGCGCGCGACCGCTATGCGGAGGCCAGCGAGATCTTCGCGCGTCAACACGCCGACGACACGTCTGCGGTTTTGGGCGCTTTGGATGCTGGCCGCAGCGCAGGGCCCCCCGTGTGGCGGACCAAGGGCCACAACCAACGTGTGCGTGGGATAGAGGTGTTGCCCGGCCAAGATCTATTCGTGTCTTGTTCTGATAACGGAGAGCTCATCGCGTTTGACCTGCGCACGGGTGCGCCGTTGCAGGTGCTCGCTGCCGTGGGGCCAAAGCGATACTTTGTGCAGGCAAACCCCGCACGCACCGAATTGGTCAGTGGCAACGCCGCGGGCGTGCTTGAGCGATGGCGTTTTGATGGCAAGGCCTTTGGCCCTGCTGAGGTCCTGCTTGTGGTCCCTGAACCGCTGCGAGGAGCCGCGTTTTCGCCGGATGGAAAGCGATTGGCTCTGGGTGATGAAAAAGGAACGCTGCGCCTTTACGACTACGCTTCGCGGAAAGAGCTTTGGCATACGGTTGAGTTGCGGGGAACGTTGCGCGCCCTCACGATCAGCCCTGATGGGCAATTCATCATCGGGGGCGGGGCCGACGAAACGGTGCGCGTTTGGTCGTCTCTCGACGGCAAAGAAATCAGCCGGATGCGTAATTTCCAGAACACATTCAGCCTGTCCACCGAGTTCGTCGGCCAGCCGCCTCGGCTTGTGACATCTGGCTATAGCGGCTCGTTTGCGGAGCTGAGCTATCCACAGCTCGCGATTTTGAACACGTTTCTTGGCCACACCCACGCCGTGCCTCGCGTTCACGTTGACCCTGGCTCAGGGCTTTACCTCACGGCGAGCTTTGATGGCAGCGTGAGACAATGGAAGGGCAGTGGGAAGGCCGATCGCACCCTTGCCGTTGAACATGGCCTGTTGACGGCCACAGCGTTGGACCTCAGCGGCAGATTGCTGATCGCGGGCGATACAAAAGGTGAGCTTTATCTGTTTCGGGTGGGCGACGAGGCCAGCTTGTGGTTTTGGGGGCATGTGACGGAGGGGACCTTTGCGGCACATTTTTCACAGGACGCCCGCCAGATACTCACCCAGGGGCCAGGGGCTGACCTTGCCTGGTGGGATCGCAGCACCGGTGCTGAGCTTTATCGAACAACGACCGACGAGTCGCCTGACGCTTTGACCTTACCCATGGGACAAATGCGTGCGCGAACGATCAACGGTGCAGGCGTGGTTTCCGTGTGGGATTTGCCACAAGGCAAACGATTGTTTGCTGTTCGCGTGACGCAAGGGTGGGCGCGCGCGACGGCGCACACACCCGACGAAAGGTTCATCGTTGTGGGCGATCTCAGCGGTACGTTGCGCCTCCTAGATGCGAACACCGGCGAGGCGATTTGGACGTTGGGTCAAGCGGGCGTCAACAGCGTGTGGTCCGCGGACGTGTCACGGGACGGTCAACGCCTTGTTTTATCGGGCGATCATGGGCAAGTGGCAATGTGGCAATTGCAACAGAGGCGCCTGCTGTGGAAAGCCCGGTTGCAAGGAGTCGATCGCATCCTGGGGTCCACGTCGTTTGCGGACGATGGCCGAACCGTAGCCGTGGGCGGAAGTGATCGTGTTGTTTCCGTGGTCGACACATTCAAAGGCATAGAGTTACAACGGATGGAGGGCCACACTGGAGAGGTCGTGACCGTGACGAGCGGTCGCAACGGGCGCGTCATGAGTGCAAGCGGCGACGGTTCCGTGCGTCTGTGGGACGGCAGGCGTGGGCAATCCTTGCACGCTTTTCAGATCGCCACGGCGGACAGCCTTGAGCCGCACGTCTCTTTCTCGCCATCAGCCACCGACATTGTGGTTGTGGCGGCGAAGAACTTCTTGCACACAGCAGACTTGCTGGAAAGCAAGGAGGCCTGGGCTCACCCTCCGATGCAACGGCAAGCAGGTGTGGCAGAAGCCACGCGCCTGATGGCGTTGTCACGTTGGTATGCGCGCCGCCACCTTTGGGATTGGGCCTGGGACACGCTGCTGGCGGCCGAACGTGAAGGGGCCGTTGTCTCCTCCGAAGAGCGCCTGCAAGTGGCGTGGAGAAGTGGCAGCTGGCAGGCCGCGGCGGCGGCGCTGCAGAATCGATCGATCGAATCCGATGCTGATCCACTGCGCATCAAGGGCTTGCGGTCCGCTTTGGACCGCGTGCGCAACAGGGCGGCTACCGTGGTTCCGGAGCGCGGCTTGCCCGCTGACACACGCTAGCACGAACTGCAGATATCCCCGGGGGGCTTTACGCTGATTCGATACCCGTCATAATCGCTCGTTCGTGACCCCAGAGCCGATCTACACCCACTATAGCAATCGCACCGAAGCGTTGGTGGACGCGCTGGTGCAAGTGGTGGCGACGCAACAAGGCGGCCCCTTTGCACGCGAGACGATCGTGGTTCAGGGGCGGGGGATGGCTGCTTATCTGACGCAGCGTTTGGCGGGGGCCTTTGGTGTCTTTGCCCACGGCGATTTCAGCTTTCCGCGCAAGTACACCGAGCGCTGCGTGGAAGCGCTGCTGGGACAGCAAGCGGCCGCCGCGGCACAAGTTTCCGAAGATCAGTTGACTTGGCTTGTGCTCGCGGAATTTGAGAGTTGCTTGCACGACCCGGCGTTTGCGCGCCTCGGCGCTTACCTCAAGCAGGACGAGCGAGGCACCAAACGCTTTCAGCTGGCGCGTCGTTTGGGCACGCTGTTTGATCGTTACATCACGTATCGGCCCGAGTTGGTGCAGGCTTGGTCGCAAGGCGACACGGGCGGCATTGATGAGGGGCAACAGTGGCAAGCCGCTCTATGGCGGCGCATCGAACCCAAGTTTGGCGCTCAACATTTCGCAGCCGTTCAGCAGCTGTGGCACGCCAAGGCGCAAGAGCAACAGCACCGGCCCGCCGGTTTGCCCGAACGCGTGTGCGTGTTCGGCATCTCCAGCCTGCCGCCTGCGTATGTGCGCGTGTTGTTGGCGGCGAGCCGCTGGGTGCAAACGCATATTTTTGTGTTCTCGCCCTCTGACAAAGACTGGTGGAACAGCACCAGCCGCACCGAATGGGCGCGCGCCGTGGCCTCCGGCCAAGATCCGCAAGCCTTGTATTTGGATCCGGGGCACCCGCTTGTTTCATCTTGCGGTACTGTTGGCGCTGACTTTCGTCGTGTGTTGGGCGACACCGTCGAACGTTTGACGTTGGGCGAAGCCATGGATGAGCGGTATCAGAGGCCCGACGGGCGCACGTTGTTGAGCCGGCTGCAAGCGCGGATGTTTGACTTGCACGCCGCGCCTACCGCACCGGTGGAGGCGTCGCCCATCCCTAGCAAGGGCAAACCCGCGCGCACCACGGCGCAAATGGCGCTGCCATTTCTTTCGGCGGCGCCTGTCGCCGCGCCACCCGCCGGCCCCGCGCTTGACGGCAGCATTAGCATTCACGCTTGCCACAGCCCCATGCGCGAAGTTCAGGTGTGCCGCGATCAACTGCTCGCGCTGATGACGCGCGCCCAAGATCCCGTCGCGCCGCACGAAGTTGTGGTGATGATGACGGACGTGGAGACGTACGCGCCCTTTGTTGAGGCTGTGTTCGGTGAAGATCCCACCGCGACCACGCACATTCCTTTCCGCATCGCTGATCGCAAACTGCGCGCTGATAGCCCCGTGGTGGATGCGTTCTTTCGTGCGCTTGATTTGGTCGGCTCGCGCATGAGCGCGCCGGCGGTGTTGGATCTTATCACCGCCTCGGCCATCGAATCGCGCTTGGGCCTACAAGGCGCCGATCTGGATCTGCTCACGGAATGGTTGATGGGCGCGGGCGTGCGTTGGGGCTTAGACGCGGATCACAGACAACAACACGGACAACCCGCCAACAACCAGAATACCTGGGAGTTCGGTCTTGATCGTCTGTTGTTGGGGTACGCGCTGCCCACGGCCGGCCAAGCGCTGTTTGCCGGCGTTTTGCCGTACGACGAAATTGAAGGCAAGCAAGCGGCGGATCTGGGTGTGGTGGTGGGCTTTTTGCAGACTTTATTCGGTCACATCAAGACCCTGCAAGCGCCTCGCACCGTGCCTGCGTGGCGCGAAGCATTCTTAGTGCTTCTAAGCGACCTGGTTGGCAACGACGAAGCTTCGGATTGGCAGCATCAGCACATCCGGCAAGCGCTCGGCGCCTTACAAAGTGAAGCTGAATCGGCGGGCTTTACGGGTGACGTGGATCTGGGTGTGATGCGTGCTTGGCTGCAAGAGCGCGTTGATGCGGCGTTGCCTGAACGTGGTTTTCTTGCCGGCGGCGTCACGTTTTGCGCGATGGTGCCGATGCGTTCGATTCCGTTTCGTGTGGTGT
The DNA here is from genome assembly GCA_033763315.1 of Deltaproteobacteria bacterium. GTDB lineage: Bacteria > Myxococcota_A > Polyangia > Fen-1088 > Fen-1088 > JAGTJU01. The sequence continues at coordinate 143,704 of JANRKS010000008.1, read as the reverse complement.
GCATTCTTGGCCTCAACGACGGCGCGTTCCCGCGCGCCACGCGGACCACGGATTTCGATCTGGTGGTGCGGGGGCCGCAGGGGCCGCAGCCAGGCGACCGTGATCGACGGCTTGACGACCGTTATCTGTTCTTAGAAACGTTGTGTGCCGCCCGTGAGCAGCTGCTCATCACATACACGGGCCAAAGTGTGCGCGACAACGCCGTCCGGCCACCTTCGGTGTTGTTAAGCGAGTTGCTTGACGCTTTGGTGACGCCCGAAGTGACGCGCGATCGGCTGGAACAGGCGCTGGTCGTGCGCCACCCGTTGCAAGGCTTTTCGCGTCGCTATTTCACCGGTCAAGACGCACGCTTGTGGAGTTATGCGGGCCAATTCCACCAAGCCGCCAGCCGTTTGGGGCGTTCGTTGGTTGAGCCGCCGCCTTTCGTGACGCAGGCCCTGCCGCCGATGCAGGAGGCGCAAGTGGCATTCTCCGATCTGCAGCGCTTCTTCAACGATCCGTTGCGGTTCTTTTTGCAGCGGCGGGTGCGCGTTGATTTTCCAGAGGTGGGGCACGATTTGCCGAGCCGCGAACCCACGCAATTAAGTGGTCTGCAACGTCACGACGTGGGCTCGCGTGTGCTGGCGGGCTTACGGGGCGCGGGGCAGGCGCTGCAAGAGCAGGTGTTTGCCGTTTCGCGCGCCACAGGCCTTTTGCCATTTGGTTCGCTGGGGCAGGTGTTCTTAGAAGAAGTTTCGCAACAGGCCAGTGGCATCGCCGCGGTGGCAACCGGCCTGATGGCCGTGCCTTCGCCGCCCGTGCCTTTCGACAAAAAGCTTTCATCCGGGGTTCACTTGGTGGGCACGCTGGATGGGCTGTACAGCTCAGGCGCGGTGTCGCTGCAGTTCGGACGCTTGAAGCCGGGGCGCCAGCTGCGAGCGTGGGTCAGCCATTTAATGTTGTGTTGGCTGGCCCCGGCCGATGTTCCTCCCGTGACGATGCTGATCGGACCCGCCCCCGATCTCGAGATCCCTATGCTTTTGCGCTTTCGCCGGGTAGAGCAACCACAACCGTTGCTGCAAGAGCTGGTCACGTTGTTCTTGCAAGGCCAGCAAGCGCCACTGCGCTTTCAGGCCGACGCGGCGTTTGCGTTCGTTGATCCTGGCAAGAACGCCAAACGGCCCGCGATGGAACGCGCCGTGAATGCGTATAGGGACGCAAGCAAGTTTTTGTTTCATTGGACGCGCGCCTTGGGTGACGATGCGCCGCCGTTTGCGGCATTGCACTCACGCGGGCCTGCATTCGAAGAGCTGGCCGAACGGGTGGTGGGCCCTTTGTTGGCGCACCGAACGCTTGAGGAAGGGCCGCGGTCGTGAGCCCCAACTTCGATGCTTTTGCCGTGGCTTTGCAGGGGCGCAACGTCGTGGACGCGAGCGCAGGCACGGGAAAAACGTACGCCATCACTTCGCTGGTGACACGCCTTGTGGTCGAGCGCCGCCTGCGCATCAAAGACATCTTGGTGGTGACATTCACCGAAGCGGCCACAGCGGAGCTGCGCGATCGCGTACGCCGGCGGTTGCGGCAGGCTTTTGAAGCCTTTGAGCTTGTGGCCTCTCAGGCGGCCCCTCCTTCCACTGATCTGGGCGCGTACGCCCAGCAACGGCGCGCGACTGCGGCGGTTGACCGACAATGGTTGGCGCTCGCCTTAGAGGAAGTGGACGAGGCTCCCATCTCCACCATTCACGGGTTTTGCCACCGGGTGTTGCAGGAGGCCGCTTTGGAAAGCGGCGTTCCTTTTGAAGCGGAACTCATCGCTGACGCGCGCCCTTTGCGGGATGAAGCGGTCGACGATTTTCATTCAAAAGATCTGGCCACCCAGAGCGTGGCCGATGTCCGTGCGATCTTAGGGGCCGAGCGTGACACACGCCGCTTGTGGCAAGGGTTGGCCGATAAGCTGTTGCGCAACCCCGATGCGAAGGTTGTGCCAGCCGACCCGCTCGAGCGCGAAAAGACGTGGGCGTTGCTGCGCGGGCGCTTAGGTGAAGTGTGGAACCGGCCTGTGGTGGAGCGCTTGATCTGCACAAAAGCGGCCGGCTACAAGGCTCCCACAGCGAACCACGTGACCAATTGGTGCAACCAAATTGATGAGCTGGTTCGAGATGTGGCGGCGCCAGCGGAGGCTCCAGCGGGCGTAAAGCAGCTTTCACGCAGCGGCATCGTCGCGCGCGGGTCGGGGGCGCCGGTTCACCCTGTTTTCGATGTGCTCGAAGATGTGGCGCAACTGCTTAGCGGGAAGGCGGGCCCTGCGGCATTGGTTTCCGCGAAACATCGATTCACCACGTTTCTTCGCGACGAATTGAAGGCGCGAAAACAAAGCCTGGGCGCCATCACGTTCGACGACCTGTTATTGCACCTTCGCCACGCGTTGCGCGGGCCCGCGGCGAGGCATCTTGTCAACGCTGTACGCAAGCGGTTCAAGGCGGCCTTGATCGACGAATTTCAGGACACCGATCCTGTCCAATTCGAGATCTTCGAATCGTTGTTTCACGGTGGCGAAGGGCCTTTGTTTTTGATCGGCGATCCGAAGCAAGCCATCTACGGTTTTCGCGGGGCTGATGTGAACGCGTACATCGCGGCGGTGCAGGCGCCCGGCACTCAACATCACTCTATGGGGGTCAATTGGCGCTCTGACGCTGGCTTGATCGCTGCGGTAAACTCGCTGTTTGCGCCTCGCGAGATGCTGCCTCGGCCATTCGTCTTGGAAGGCATCGACTTTCGCCCGGTGGCACCGCGTCCCGACGTGCAAGATGTGTTTGCGACCCAAAGTGGCGTGGCAACAACGCCGATAGAGGTGGTGCTCACGTGCGATGACGAGGGTGGCGCTGTGGATCCGCGCAACCATATGGCGGCGCTCGTCGCGGCGGACATCTCACGTTTGTTGGCCGGGCCCACCACGATCGCTGGTCGAAGCGTGGTGCCGGCAGACATCGCCGTTCTTACGCGCACGAACCAGCAAGCGGTTGATGTGCAAGAGGCCTTGCGTGCCTTGCAGATCCCGGCCGTGCTATTGGGCGATAAGAGCGTGCTCGACTCCGACGAGGCCAAAGAGCTGCTGGTGGTGTTGGCGGCCGTGGCTGAACCTACCAATGCCGCGCTGTTGCGCAACGCCTTGGCCACGCGGTTGCTCGGGTTGTCCGCACATGAATTGGTGGCGCTTGAAAGCGACGCCTCTGGCTGGTCGCTGTGGTCCGAGGTTTTTCGCAGCTGGCACGAGCTGTGGATCAGCCGTGGCTTCGTGCAGATGTTCAGGCGCTTCTTGGAACACGAGCAGGTGCAACCGCGCCTGTTGGGGTTGACCGATGGCGAGCGACGGGTGACGAACCTCCTGCACTTGATGGAGCTTGTCCATCGGGCGGCGCGGCAGGGGCATCTGGGGCCTGCCGGCGTTGTGCACTGGTTGGGGCAGGCGCCGTCAAACGCCGAAGGGGGTGTGGCCCCCGAAGAGGCGCAGATCCGGCTTGAAAGCGATGAAGCCGCCGTCAAGCTAACCACGGTTCATCGTTCAAAGGGGCTTGAATATCCGATCGTGTTTTGCCCGTATGTGGCGAATGAGATCTTGATGTTCTCCGCGGACCAAAAGGCTGTGCGTTTTCACGAAGCCGATGGCAGCGTGACTTTGGATGTGGGTTCGGCCGCCATGGGGGAGCATGTGGCGATGGCCCGGCTGGAGACGCTGGCCGAGAACGTGCGCTTGCTGTATGTGGCACTCACGCGCGCCAAACACCGCTGCGTGTTGCTGTGGGGCTACTCATCGCGCGAGTTTAAGGAGACGTCATTGGCGTCGCTGTTGTATCCGTTGGGCACGCGCGCCGTGGGCGATGACATCTTCGGCAGCTTAGGGCGCTTGACGGAACCAGAGTTGCGGGCGCCGCTTGAGCTGTGGAGCGCGCGTTGTGAGGGGGCCGTTTCTGTGCGCCGCGCGAATCTGCAAGATCGTGGCGTTCCCTATGTGAGCCGCACACCGCTGGCGCCGCTCTTGCCTGCACGTGAGCCGGCCACACGCGTGACTGTGTGGCAGCGCACCACCAGCTTCTCAGGCATGACAGCGGCGGCCGATCACGCCACCGCTTCACTCGCCGTGGCACGTGATCATGATGAACTTTCCCTGATCCAAGCGTTGCCCGAGCGAGGGTCGCAAGTGCCGCTCGGTGCCTTCCCGCGCGGCGCCAAGGCAGGTAACTTTTTCCACGAATTGTTGGAAACGATGGATTTCGCGGCATCGGCCCAAGCCTTGGTTCCGGCCGTGCGCGCGCAACTACAGCTTTACCGCTACGATGAAACGCCATGGTCGGATGTGCTGCCGCAGGTGCTCAGCAGCATCGTCCGCACCCCGCTTGATGATGGCCGCGGCGCTTTCTGTTTGGCCGATCTGCCGCCGCAAAAGCGGATCGCTGAACTTGAATTTGCTTTGCCCCTGGGCAACGTCAGCAACGAGACGCCGCTGCAGGTGCAGCTCGCGCACGCCTTCGCGGTGGATGCCGCCACGCCCGCCGAAGAGCGCTACGCGCGCGAGGTGAGCAAATTGCATCTGGGGGCGCTTACGGGTTTCGTCAAAGGCTTCGTCGATCTTGTATTCGAGCACGCGGGGCGCTTTTTTGTGCTGGATTACAAAACCAACCACCTTGGCCGCGCGTGGGCCGACTATGCGCCTGATCGTCTTGAGACGGCCATGGTCGATGGCCACTATCACTTGCAATCGCATCTGTACGCTTTGGCGGTGGCACGCCATTTGGCCCGCACGCTGCCCGGCTATGACAGCCGCACGCACTTTGGCGGGGTTTTCTATGTGTTTTTGCGTGGCATGGGCGGCCCTCAACGGCCGATGTCCGGGGTGTATTTTCAGCGGCCAAGCGAAGCACGGTTGGCCGCCCTTGATGCCATCTTTCCGCCAGGGCAGGTGCACGCGTGACGCAAGAGTATGATTTGCCGGCGCTGTTGCAGTCGCAGGTGTTAGGCGCCATCGATATGCAGCTGGCGCTCGCGCTGCAGCGATTGGTGCCAGGCACAAGTTCACTCGTGGCGTTGTCGGCGGCGTTGGCCAGCCGGGCGGTGCAACAAGGCCACGTGTGCGTGGACCTTCATCGCGTTGCCGGCGCGGCGCTATCGCCGCCGGAAGATGAAGAAGCCGCCGGGCCCGTGTTGCCGACGTTCGATGCGTGGCAGCAGGCTTTGCAGAGCAGCGCCTTGGTGGCAACGGCCATTGATGAAGCGCAACCGCGTCCTCTGATCTTGGACGCACACGGCAGGCTCTATTTGTACCGATACGCGCGCTACCAGCACCGCTTGGCGTTGGCCTTGCGGGGGCGTGCCGCTGCCTTCGAAAGCGTAGACACCGCACTTTTATCCGATGGTTTGCAGCGTTTGTTTTCCGCAAACGCGAACGAACAGAAGCACGCCGCCGCCGTCGCGGTCTTGCGTCGCTTCAGTGTCATTTCGGGCGGGCCGGGCACCGGCAAAACATTCACGGTCGCACGCATCTTGGCGCTGCTGCAGGAGCAGGCGCTGGCGACGCAAGGCACGCCCTTTCGCGTGAAAGCCTTGGCACCCACGGGCAAGGCCGCACAGCGTTTGGCTGAATCGATGGCCGGGGCCGTGGCGGCTTTGGATGTGACGCCGGCTGTGCGCGACGCTGTGCTTACCCCCACGTCAACGATCCACCGGGCGCTCGGCTACTTGCCGCAAACGCCCACCCGTTTTCGCCACAACGAAAGCAACCCGATGCCTGCCGACGTGGTGTTGGTGGATGAGGCTTCGATGGTCGATCTAGCGCTGATGTCAAAATTGCTGGCGGCGGTGCCGGCGCAAGCGCGTTTGATCTTGCTTGGCGATAAAGACCAACTCGCTTCGGTGGAAGCCGGATCAATCTTGGCGGACATCTACGGCGACGAAGCCAAGGCCATCTCTGCCGCCATGGCGTCCCGTTTGCGTGAAGTGGGCATCGACGTGCCACCAGAGTCGGTGAACGAAGCGTTGCCTCCCGGCCTCATGGATGGCTGCATGAGCCTTACCCTCAGCCGCCGTTACGCGCAGGACAGCGGCATCGGCGCCGTGGCGCGCGCCGTGAATGCCAGCGACGCCCCGCGAGCGTTGGCATTGGCCGAGAGCAGCCAAGATGTGCGCTTGTTGCCGCCGCTTGCAAATGCGCTGCCTGAGACCTTGCGCAACCAGCTTATGCTAACCTTCGCCACGATTGCCACAGCGTCGCCGCAAGAGCGCTTGGTGATGTTGTCGCGGTTCAAGGTGCTGTGTGCGCACCGGCGTGGTCCCACGGGTGCCGATTGGGTGAACCCGCAGGTGGAGAATTGGTTGGCCGCGCATGACGTGATTCGTCCGGATCAGCTTTGGTATGATGGGCGGCCAATCTTGATCACCGCCAACGATCCGGTGCTTGAGCTTTACAACGGCGATGTGGGCGTCATTTGTTTGGATCGCACCACAGGCGTGCCTTTGGCACATTTTGCGCAGCTCGCAGGGCAGGGCGAAGGCACCACTCGCACCTTCGCGCCTGCACGGTTGCCCGCGCACGAAACTGTGTTCGCGATGACGGTGCACAAGAGTCAGGGCTCCGAATTCGATCATGTGGCACTGTTGTTGCCAGAAAAAGTCTCGCACGTGCTGACGCGCGAATTGGTTTATACGGCGATCACGCGCGCCAAACAGAAGGTTGATATCTACGCTTCAGCGGTTGTGTTCACGGCGGCTGTTGAACGCCACGTAGAGCGCGCGTCAGGCCTGCGCGACGAATTGCGGGCAACGTAGATCTTCAAGCCAAAGGCAAACGCAGCACCGCGCGCCCGCCGCCATCGCTGTTCGCGAGCTGCAGCGAGCCGCCGTGCGCTTTCGCAATCCGGCGCACCAGAACCAAGCCTAGCCCCAACGATTCTTGAGACGGCCGCGGGCTTGCTTCCTCGCTAAGCGCATCGGCTGGAAACCCGGCGCCGTGATCTTGAACCTCGAAAGCCACGTCGGCGCCCTCTTGAAACACCCGCACGTGCGCCACGCCTTTGCCGTGTTTTAGCGCATTATCCAACAGATTTGCCAACGCCCGTGCCAGCAGGGTGGGGTCGGCCCGCAAGGTGCCTATTTCGTTTTGCACTTGAAGACACGTCACCGGCACGCCGGCACGCTCAAGCGCGCGTTGGGCCACATCGGCGATTTGCAGCGCCCGTTTGTCGACGGTTTGAAAGTCTAAACGCGCGCTGGCCAACAGCTCGGCCACCAGGGCATCGATCTCAACCACCTCGCGCTCCATTTGATCGATCGTGTCGCCACCCGAGCCGCGCTCGCGCACGATTTCCATCAGCACGCGCAGCCGGGCCAACGGCGTGCGCAGCTCGTGTGACACGCCCGCCAACAGTTCGCGTTGATCGGCAAGCTGCTTTTCAATGCGCGCCGCCATGTCGTTGATCGATCCGGACAGCACGGCGATCTCATCGAAGCCGCCATGGTGAAGGCGCGCCCGCGCTTGCAGATTGCCGTTGCCAATGTCTTTTGAAACTTGAACCAACTGATAAAGCGGCCGCGAAATACGGCGGGCCACTTTGCCCGACGCCATCCACAAGATCACAGCGGGAATAATCAGGAACCACGATTTGGGATGCGGGCGGCTTGCCCACGAATGATCGTGCCAGCGGGCCGTAAACTCGACGCTGGCGATGGTGATAAAGATGGCGAAGCCAAACCACAAGAACAAACGGCGATGCAGATGCGCGCCGTAATAAAGCCGCAGATCGTGGCGAAACGCACGCCAAGCGCTGCGCGGTGCGGTCCGCGGCGGCATGCTTTTCATCCACGGCGGGCCACAATCTTCGTCGCGCACGCGCTGCTGTTTCACTGTGAACCGTCTTTCGCCATCACATACCCTATGCCACGCACCGTTTTGATAAGTGTGGGCGTGCGAGGGTCGTCGCCCAGTTTGCGGCGCAGGTGTGACACATGCACGTCAACGGTTCGATCGCTAACCGCGATGTCACCGCGGCCCGCCTCGGAGAGCAGGGCCTCGCGTGGCACCACGCGCCCCGCACGGCGTGCGAGTGCCAACAGAATATCGAACTCGATCGCCGTCAGATCCAGCACGTCAGCGCCTTTGCGAACCACCCGTGCGCCCACCTCAATGTGCAGCCCGGCGAGCACAAGCAGCTCCGCTTGCACATCGGGTTGTGATCGACGCATCAGCGCCCGCAGTCGTGCCAGCAGTTCGCGCGGCGAAAACGGCTTCGCTACATAATCGTCCGCACCGATCTCCAAACCCACCACGCGGTCGGCCTCATCGCCTTTCGCCGTAAGCATGATCACGGGGATGCGGCTTTTGGCGCGCAAGCGGCGGCACACCTCCAGCCCATCCATGCCCGGCATCATCACGTCCAACAAAACACCATCGAACACACCGCGTTCGAGCGCTTGCAGGCCGCGCGGCCCGTCCGGGGCGTGTTCAAGCACCACCCCGTTCGGGCCTAAGTACGTGGCCAGCACTTCAAACAATCGCACGTCGTCGTCGATGAGGAGGATTCGCAGGCTCACCGGCCTAGCCTACCAGTTCGCCCGATGCCGCCAAAATCGCGGCCCTTTGTCGAGCAGGTCTGCCAACCGCTCGCGCTGTTCTTCTTCAAGCACGCCATGAACGCGCGCCAGCAGCCCCACAAATGCCTTGCGCCCCTTTTCGATGACGTTGTCGTGGCGGGCGTAAAGCTCACCCAACAGGACTTCGTCAAACACGGCGTTGCGCAATGCCTTTGATAGATCTTCGCGCGTGCGTTTGCCCTCGCCACGCAGCTCCTTGATTTCATCGGTAAATTCCTCGAATGCGGCGGTTACTTCGCGGCTTTGCGAGGGGCTGGTTTGCAGCCGCGACAACACGCGGTTCAAGATCCACCGCGGGGGCCCTCCACGCTCCCAGGTTTCGGGTCCTTGGTCGTTCATGTCGCCTGTATGTTCGCTGCCGCCGTACCCGCCAAAGCCGCTGGGCCCGCCATAGCCGTGGCCGAACCGCGCATGGCCGTGGCAGCCGTGGTTGGCCCAACGGCCGCCGCACGCATAACCATACCGGTGGCGGTGAATCATCTTGGCTGCACCCAAAAACAGCAGCCCACCAACAATCGCGCATCCAATCATCTGTTCATCTCCTGTGGTTTCTGGGCGTTGTGCCCACAGGAAGAACAATGCAGCCCCAGTGTTAAGGGCTTGCGCGGGTGCGTGTTAAGAAGTGTGAAGGCGGGGTGCCGGCACGTGCACGCCGGCCACTTGGGGCAGCTTCGCGGCAGCGCCCATTTGCGCGCGCAAAACCACAAGCGTCATCCACAGCAGGTCGGCCACCAGCAGATGAATCAGCTGCAACGGCACCGGGGCCAACAGCAACAGATTCACGATGCCGAGCGACAGTTGCAACACCACCAGCGCCGCTATGGCGGTGGCCGTGTTGCGTACGCCTTCGAATCCCTCGGCCAGCAGCAAGCGGCCGCTGACGGCAAGCAACAACGCGCCCACACTGACGGCCAAGAATGGGTGCCAGATGCGCAAACGCACAAACAGGTGCGCCGTGGCGATGAAGTCGTGGGCAAAGCCCGCGGCCAAGCTTGACGCAGGAAATAATGTATCGCCCAAGGCCGCGATCGCTCCCGACAGGGCCACAATGGTGACGCCCGCCAAACACAGATTCGAAAGCGCGACATAGCGATGCGTGGGCAACACCAAGGGCTTGCGCGGGCGCGCGTGCCACCACGCGAGCGTCAACGCCGCCACCAAAGCGAACGTGTTGAGCAGGTGCGCCGTCATCCACCACGCACGCGCCACCGATTTGTTGTGCGCCACCATCTCGAATAGCACCAAGCCCGCACCCACCAACGCTTCGGTCACGATGAACAGGAGCGCAAAGCCCGCAGCTCGCCGCGCGGCGGTGCCTTTGGCGAACAAGCGTCGCGCGAAGACATATTGCAGAACCACGCCAATCAAAGCGAGGCCCGACGTTACCCGGTGGGTAAACTCGATCATCGTCTTTGTGCTTCCCATCGCCGGCAGCACCTGGCCGTTGCACATGGGCCAGTGGTTGCCACACCCGGCCCCCGAGCCCGACGCGCGCACGAAGGCGCCCCAGACGATGACGGCCAAGTTGGCCAAAATGACGAAAGTGGTAAGCCGTTGATACCGAATGGGCGTCACGCCGCGGTCATAGCGCTACGGGGGCGAAGGTGCAAAGCAAATGGCCTCGTCCCAAAGCCGCGTTGAGTTAGGGCGGCGCACACCTGCCCCTTGTGCTGCGCCGCTTGGTGGTCAAACTACCGCCCGGATCGCCCATGACTAGAATCTACCTGGCCTTCGTCTGTTTCTTTGCCTTGCTGTTTCGCGGGCGTTTGCCCCCTCAAATCGCGCCGTTCTTGCCGGAAGAGCTGCGGCCGTCGCCTGCCCCGCCCCCACCAACGCCTCTTCCCGTCGTTGAGCTCGTGCCCGCCCAGCCCCCGCCGGCCAAGCCTGTGAACGCGAACGTGGATAAAGCCGGTCTCAGAGGCGAAGGCGCCTTGGCGTTGCTGTCATTGCTTCAGCGCGAGGGTCGTTTTGTGGACTTTATGCGTGAGTCGCTCGACGGCTACCGCGATCAAGACATTGGCGCGGCCGTACGTGACGTGCACCGGGGCTGCCGCAAGGTGCTGGAGGTGCACTTGAAACTTGAACCGGTTTTGCCAGGGCAAGAGGAATCGGCTGTGGTTGTGCCGGCTGGGTTTGATCCGGCAGAAGTGCGGCTCTTAGGCGAAACACGCGGCGCACCGCCGTTTCGAGGCACGCTGGTTCATCACGGCTGGCGTGCCGTGGAGGTTCGCTTTCCTCATCTGAGTGACGGCGTGGATCGAAGGGTGCTTGCGCCTGCCGAAGTGCGCGTGGCTTAGGCGCGTTTGCCAAATAGGACAAGACACTCAGATGGCTCGTTTCATCGTTGGGATTGATTTAGGCACCACCAATTGCGCGGTGGCTGCCGTGGATACGGCGGCTCTCGAACAGGGAGGGCCGCCGCGCATTGAACCTTTCGCCGTCACCCAAGCGGTTGCCGCAGGGGTTGTGCAAAGCAAGGCCACGCTGCCTTCGTTCTTGTTGTTGCCCAGCGAACACGAAGTGGCCGCGCGCGAGATGTCATTGCCGTGGGTGGATGAACCTTCGCACACAGTGGGTTTGTTTGCGCGTGAGCGCGGGGCCGAGTTGCCACACCGGGTGATTTCATCGGCTAAGTCGTGGCTGTCGCATCCTGGAATCGATCGCACGGCGGCTCTGCTGCCGTGGCGCGGGGCCCAGGTGCAATCAACTGATGCAGAGTTCGATCAACCTGATGAAGGCGCGCGGCTTTCGCCGGTTGAAGCCTCTTCGATGTACCTTTCGCACATTAGGGACGCATGGAACCATGCACACCCCGATGCGCCGCTTGAAGAGCAAGACGTTCTCGTCACCGTGCCCGCTTCGTTCGATGCCGTGGCCAAGGAGCTGACTATGGTGGCCGCGCGGCAAGCCGGTCTCGAAAACGTCACGTTGCTCGAAGAGCCGCAGGCCGCCTTTTATGCGTGGCTCGCTCACAGCCAAGACGCGTGGAGGCAACGCCTTAAGCCGAATGACTCGGTACTGGTGTGCGACGTGGGAGGTGGCACCACCGACTTCTCTATCATCAAGGCCAACGATGACGGCACAGGCAACCTGGCGCTTGAGCGGGTGGCGGTGGGTGACCACATCTTGCTTGGCGGCGACAACATGGATCTGGCGCTGGCCCACCTGTGCATGCAGCAACTGGGCGAGGCGGGCGCCAAGCTTTCACCGATGCAACACCGCGCTCTGGTGTTCGCCTGCCGGCGCGCCAAAGAGCAACTCTTGTCATCACAGCCACCCCCCTCGGTGCCGATCACGATTCTTGGCCGCAGCACCAAGCTCATCGGTGGCACTTTGCGTACCGAGTTAACGCAAGAGCAGGTTCATCATTTTGTGCTTGAGGGTTTCTTCCCGTTCGTGCCCGCGGACGCGCGGCCGCTCAAGCGCCGCGGCGCGGGCTTAAGAGAACTCGGCCTTCCCTATGCAAATGATGCTGCAGTGACGCGACATCTGGCCGAATTTCTATCGAGGCACGGGCAACGACCAAGCGCCGTGTTGTTCAACGGCGGCGTCATGCAATCACCTTTGCTGCGTGATCGCGTGACCCAGGCAGTGGGTCTATGGGCCGGACGCAACGACACGCCCATTCTCACCGGCACCGACTTGGATATGGCGGTGGCGTTGGGTGCGGTCTACTACGGCTTGGTTCGGCAGGGCAGGGGCATCCGCATTCGAGGGGGCACGGCGCGCGCTTATTACATCGGCATCGAGTCTGCGAGGCCGGCCATTCCGGGATTCCCTCCGCCGATCAAGGCGTTGTGTGTGGCGCCCTTCGGCATGGAGGAGGGCACCGCGGTGAAGCTGCCTGAAGAAGATCTGGGGTTGGTGGTGGGTGAGACAGCGGAATTTCGTTTCTTCGCCTCCAGCGAACGCAAGCAAGATGTTGCTGGAACGCTTGTGGATCCAGAGCAAGCAGAACTAGTTGAACTTGCACCCGTGCACACCCTGCTTCCCGCCAGTGGTGATGCGCACACGGGTGACGCCATCCCGGTGGCGCTTGAATCGCGTGTGACTGAACTTGGCACGCTAGAGCTTTGGTGTGTGTCGCGTGACGCGATGGGCGCCCACAACGAGGGCCGATGGAAGCTTGAATACTCGGTTCGCCACAAGGAAGATCGGTGAAACAGTCTCGTTTTGTTATCGGCATCGACCTTGGCACCACAAACACAGCGGTGGCGTTTGTTGACATGCAGGCCGCCGACCAGCGCGTGCAAGTGTTTGCCATACCGCAACTCATCGCCGCCGGTGAAGTGGCAACACGCACGCAGCTGCCGTCGTTCGTTTACCTGTTGTCAGGCCATGACTTTACGCGGGCGCAGGTAACGCTGCCGTGGCACAACAACGCGCAAGCCGAGGGCCAGGCAGCACCGGCCGCTTTCGTGGGCGAGCTGGCCCGAAATGAAGGCGCGCGGCAGCCGCAGAACATGATCGCTTCGGCCAAGTCGTGGTTGTGCCACGCGGGTGTTAATCGTGAGGCGCCTATCCTTCCTTGGGGCGTCAACGAAGGCCGTAAATTGTCGCCGGTGGACGCGTCGGCGCAGATCCTCTCGCATGTGGCGCACGCGTGGGATCATGCGTGGAAGCAGCAAGAAGGCACACTGTTCGCCGACCAGGAGGTGATCGTGACGGTGCCCGCTTCCTTCGATGAAGTGGCCCGCGAGTTAACGGTGGCCGCCGCGCAAAAAGCGGGCTTGCCTCACCTGGTTTTGCTGGAAGAGCCGCAGGCGGCTTTTTACGCGTGGATTCACGCGCGCGCCAGCAAAACGCAGCTTGCTGCGGGCGACACGGTTTTGGTTTTTGATGTGGGGGGTGGCACCAGCGACTTCACGATCATTACCGTTGGTGAAGATGGTGAAAGCTTCGAGCGCGTCGCCGTGGGCGAGCATTTGTTGCTGGGTGGCGACAACATCGATCTCACTCTCGCGAAGTGGCTGGAAGCACCGCTCACTGAAAGTGGTGGCGGCAAAAAGCTGGATTCTGTGCAGTGGCACGCCTTGGTGCATGCGTGCCGCCTCGGCAAAGAGAAGCTGCTTGCCGACGAAAGTGGCAAAGCGTTGCCGATCACAATCCCTGGCCGCGGTTCCAAGCTGATTGGTGGCACGCTTGCCACCGAGCTTTCACGCGATCTGATTTCGCGCACGTTGTTCGATGGGTTCTTTCCTTTGGTGCGCAAAGAAGAGCCGCGCAAGCGCACGCGCAGCGGCCTGCAAGAATACGGTTTGCCGTATGCCGCCGACCCGGCCATCACACGCCACTTGGGGTCGTTCCTCCAGCGCCACAACGTCAATCGTGTGGACGCCGTGCTTTTCAACGGTGGCGCTATGACGCCGCTGTCGCTGCGCAAACGCGTGATCGAACAGTTGGCTGTGTGGCAACCGGACGCGCCCGCGCCGCGTGAGCTTGTGAGTCTGCGGCCAGAATTGGCGGTGGCCGAAGGGGCAAGCTACTACGGTCTTGTTCGTCGCGGTCTGGGCGCACGCATTGGCGGCGGAACGGCGCGCAGCTTTTACATCGGCGTGGGCCGCAGCGACGGTGCAGAACGGGCCGTGTGTTTGGCGCCGCGCGGTCTTGAAGACGGGCAATCGGTGAAGCTGGATCGAAGCTTCGTGTTGCTCACCAACCGACCCGTGAGTTTCCGTTTGTTCTCGTCCACCACAAGGGAAGATCTGCCGGGCACCGTTGTATCGGCCGGCGATGGTTTGGCCGAAACGATCGATGACGGCAGCGACTTGCTTGAATTGCCCCCGCTTGTGACAGTCGCGCGCGCGCCCGGCCACACCCAGGTAAACGTTCAGATCGAGGTTCACACCACCGAGATGGGCACGCTTGATTTGTGGTGCCGACAGAGCAACGCCAGCGAGGGCAACGAACCGCTGCGCTGGAAGCTGTCGTTCGACATGCGTTCGGGCGGCGTGCAACAACAAGAAGCACAAGTAGGCGAGTCCGAATCGATCGAGCCGCAGGTGTTGCAAGCGCAGGGCTTGATCAAGTCAGCATTTCAAGATCAACCCGACGCCATCCCCGGTTTGATCAAGTCCCTTGAGCAAGTGCTGGGCACGCCGCGCGAGCAATGGTCCATGAGCGTGGCGCGGGCGCTTTTTGATGCGGCTTTTGAGGTGGTGGAAGCTAGAACCAAATCAGCCCAACACGAGGCGCGTTGGCTCAACCTCGCAGGCTTCTGCTTGCGCCCCGGTTGCGGCGCACCCGCCGACGAATGGCGCGCCAAACAAATGTGGGGCGTGGTGTTTCACCAAGATCTGCAACACCCCAAAGATGAAGCGTGCCGCCTGGGTTGGTGGATCACGTGGCGGCGCATTGCCGGCGGTTTGAACAAAGGGCAACAACATCAACTGTACTTGCGGTTGGCGCAGCTGTTCTTGCCCAGCAGCCAGGGCAAGAAGCGCTGGTACGAAATGAAGCCCAGCCCCCAAGAAGCCGCCGAGATGCTGCGGTGTTTGGGCAACCTTGAACGTTGCACGGCGGCGCAGAAGGCGGTGCTGGGTGATGAGTTGGTACGTCGCATGATCGAGAGCAAACGGGTGCGCGGTGAGGCCGGCTATTTCTGGGCGCTCGGCCGTTTGGGCGCACGCGTGCCTTTGTACGGCCCGCTTGACACCGTGGTGCCCCCCGCGCGCGTGAGCGACTGGATCGAAGCTTTGATCGCCGTGGATTGGCCTGAGTCTGGAAAGCCTGCGTTTCCGATGGCGCAGCTGGGACGCCGCACGGACGATCGCAGCCGCGACATCAATGAAGCGACGCGAGAGCGGCTGGGGCAGCGCTTGCGCGGCATCGTGGGCGCAGAGCGAACCGCCCGCATGGTGACTGAAGTTGTTGAGCTTGAGACGCGCGAAGCTTACATCGCGCTTGGGGAAGCGCTGCCCGTGGGGTTGCGTCTGGTAGGCGACGCAGAGCGTGTGTCAGAAGCGCCTTAAGCGACACCAACGTCGTGCCTCAAGCCGCTCTACGGCGTGCCCTGCCGTTCAGGCAATTCAAAAGATGGCACCCAGCGTCCGTCCACATCGGTAAAACCTAGCTCACGTGCGAGATCGGCCACGCGCAGTGTTTGGCCCGTGCGTGCCTGCGTGCCGGAGTCACAGGCCAGGGCCACCACGGCACGGCCGAGGTAGCGCGGCGATTCAGTCCCCGCAAGCGCGGGCACCTCCTGCCATCGCTGCTCGTCTGTGTTGTGCCCGGCGAGGACAAGCTCTGTGCGCATCCACCCCGGCGATAGGGCAACGGAAGTTGCACCGTGGTCGCGCAGTTCTTCGGCAATGGCAAACGCCAGCCGGCTCATCGCGGATTTGGCGAGATCGTACATCAGGTTGCCGTGAAGGTAGCGCCCCCGATCCCAGAACGTGGTCGTCACCACCAGTCCGCTGCGCTGCTTGACGAACAAAGGCGCCGCGTGACGGCTGGCAAGCCAATGGTTGCGCACGCCACGATCCATCATCGCGTCCCATTCGCCAAGCGGCCGCTCCCAAAACGGCGCTTCGAACACGCCGTCGAACGCTTCGTGGCCTCCCCAAGCGTTGTTCACAAGCACATCAAGGCGGCCTTCATCACGTAGTATGCGCTCGAACAACGCTGCCACCTGATCATCCCGAGAGTGATCACATACGCAAGGCACACCTCGGCCGCCAGCACGTGTGACCTCATCGGCCGTGTCATCAATGGTGCCCGGCAGGAACGACAAATTTGATAGCCGCATGATGTCCGCATAGCTCGAGGGCGAGCCATCGCGTCGGGTGCTGCGGCCGGTGACGTACACGGTGGCACCCGCCGCACCAAGTTCAATCGCAATGCCCTTGCCCGCACCACGGCTGGCCCCAGTCACCAGCGCCACCCGCCCTGCCAAGGGCGCCTCTTTTCCAACGTTCTTGCTTTGCATACCCAATACGGTGCGCCAAGGTCACCCTGTCGTCTTGAAAGAACCCGAAACGCGCGCCAGAAATTCGGTGGGAGGCACACCTGTGAACGCACGAAACTCACGCGAAAGGTGCGCTTGGTCGGAAAAGCCATGCTCGAGCGCAAGCTGGGGCCAGCGCGGTTGCCGGTTCTTCCGCAGGGCCCGTAAGCATTCATGCACGCGGATGAGCCTGCGGTAAAGCCGTGGCGAAAGCCCAACGTTTTGCTCGAAGATCTGCTGCAGGCGGCGCTCACCGACGCCTACCGACTCTGAAGCCTCACCCAGCGTACGACGGCTGCTCGACAACACTGCAAGTGCACGGAGGGTGCGGTCGCGTTCGGAAGCGTGATCGCCAGCCAGCCGACTTCGCAGGGTTGTTTGCACAAGCATCGCCCTTTCGGCATCGTCGCGGGCGACGAACAACCGTTCGCTTAGTTCATCGATGTCAAACCCCTTGAACTCACGAAGCGGTAGGCAACGGTCATGAAGTTCGCCTGCGGGCGTAAGTAACAGCTCGGCCGCCGCGCCTGGGCGCAAGGTCACGGTGAGGCCCGCCATCGTTCCCTGCAGGTGCAGGGCAAGGGGCTGCGCCGACGGACCTGCCACCAGCGCCTGCCCCATTCCCGCGCCAAGGTCAAACATGAGTCGCACAGCCCCGTCGGGCACAACATGCTCAACCACCGCGGTTGCCAGCGTTTCGCGGTACACGGCAATGTGGGCGATGTGTTGGCGCAGCTCTGGGCGCACCGCAAGCTCGTTCATGGTCCCGCGAGGCACCGAAGTTTCCGGCGCATAGAGTGGGTCGCCATCAAGCCGAAGGAAAAGTCGCTCGCGCGTCATCGGTGCAAAGCAGTCCGCCGCCCTGGTGTTACTTTAAGCGGTCCAATCGGCCCTTGCGCCGCACGATGTTCTTGTAGTCCCACTGAACATCTCGCGCCTCCGCCAACCAACGCCGAAGCTTTTGGGGGTCGATCTGGTCAACGGAGGAGTACCGTGCTTCCGCCGCTTTGAACTTGCCTTCCGGCTTTAACCCAGCTTCCTCAAACGACTGGCCACTCCAAAACAGCAAACGCACGCAGCTTTTAAGCTTGCTGTATCCAACCACCGGGTTGCCATCGAGAAACCACACCGGATGAGCGTGCCAGATCTTGTTTTCGGCTTCGGGAAGATGACGATCAATCGCCTCTGCCAGCAGCTGAGCGATTTCCCGATCGGCGGACGCGAGCGCAGAGTTATATCGAGCTGTCTCCGTGTGCATGCAGAACCTTAAATGGCGGCCCGGAGCGTGGCGCGCAGGGCTTTCTGGCTGGACACGTCTGCGCAGCTCAACACGGTGCTAACCCGATTCACGCCCGCATGGCTTCGATCGGGTTGATCCGCGATGCTCTGATGGCGGGCAAGAAGCCTCCCACCAAACCCATCACCGAGGCAAAGATCATCGAGCCCACAATCACGCCCGCCTCGGGTTCGAAACGAAACACAATTTCGGACCAGCTGGCGAAGTTCACCATCGAGAAACTTACGAAACCCATGGCTAACGAGGCAATCGCTCCAATTCCGCCGCCAATGATCGATAAGATGATCGACTCGAGCAAGAAGGAGAACAAGATGCTGGTTTTCGAGAAGCCCAAGGCGCGCAACGTTCCGATTTCACGCTGTCGGTTGGCCACGGCACCATGCATCGTGATCATGGCGCCCAACATCGCGCCAATCGAGAAGAACACAGCGATCATTATGCCCAGCGCTGTGATGAACATCGCCGTGCCTTCAGACTGTTTGTCGAAATACTCAGACTCCTTGAGCACCTGCATGTTGAGCTGACGATTCGACTCGATGCTGGTCTTGTATGCGTCAAACGCTGCAGGTTGCACACGGACACGAACGGCCGACGTGTAACCTTCGCGCTTAAACGACGTGCGCACGGTGTCGATATCAGCCCACACTTCCGACTCAAGGGAAGATCCCCCGTCCGCGAAAATACCCACAACCTTCACGGGGCGGTTTTTCTTAAGCTCGAACGATTCGCCCAGGGATAGCCCCTTGAACCGTCCCGCCACCGCTTTGCCAATCACAACTTCGTCGGACCCCTGTTGAGCCGCACGTCCTTCAACGATTTTGACGCTGGATCGAAAGGCCAGGGTGTCTGGGCTTATGCCTCGCACCTGTGCGTTCGAAACGCCACTGGCGCCGATCTTGTCGAGCAAGATCACAACCACCAATTCGGACACACCGCGGGGCCCCGATGCGGGGGCTGGCAGGGCGGTGTCATTGAGCACCAGATTGACGCTGGACTCTTCAATCACACTTTCAATCTCGGCCGTGGCGCCTTTGCGCAGCACGATGGCCACATCGGAACTTGCCGAGCGCCCCAACGTTTTCTGGATGCCGTTCGACAACATCAAGACCGAAGCAAAGACGAACACGACCAACGCTAGCCCGAACGCAGCGGCGGCACTGGTGGTCTTGCGAACCTTCAGATTGCGCAGGTTATATGAAATAGGAACCATAGCGAACCTTCCTTAAACCAGCCGCCGAAGCGCGTCGGTAACCTGAAGTCGAAAAGCATTGCGTGCCGGAATGATGGACGCAGCCAGGGCCAGTAAGATTGCCAACCCCATGCCCATGACATAGGTCTGTGTGTCGATGCGGAAGTAGGGGAACCAAGCGCCCATATTCTCTTCGAGCCAACGGCCCAAGCCTTGTTCAACCAACGGCACAGAAAGGGCAAGACCCACCACACCGGTTACAACGCCAGTCACCAGCGCTTCGCCCATGACAAACAAAGCAATCGATGATGGCGGAAAGCCAATTGCGCGCAGCACACCATACTCACGTGTGCGCTCACGAACGCCCATCGCGATTGTGTTGCCCAAGATCATCATCATGATCACCAAGATGATGATCGAGATGACATCAAGTGCGCGCAACAACGAGCTGATCATGCCCATAAAAGACAGGTTCATGGCGCGTTCGCTCATGGTCACCGTTTGAACGTCCTTAGAATCAAATAATCGGTCGATGGCCGCCGAGATTTCAGGGCCGCGCCCGGGGTCTGCCACCCTCGCGGCGATCCACCCGATTTGGTCTTGGCGATCCGGCGGCAACGAATCGTTCACGTATGAATAGTGAAAGAACAAGCTGGACCTATCCATCGACTTCTTCGTCGCCGTATAGATCCCCGATATGTTCAAAGGCCAATCGCCTGGAAAAATGCTGCCTTGAAGCGTGAAGCGATCGCCCACCTTGAGCCCCAACTGCCGGGCCAGGACGTCGCCAATAATCGCGCCTTGCTTATCGGCCAGGAAGTTCTGCTTTTGATCGGGCGGCAGGACCAACTCATCGTAGACGCTCAACATCGAGGCCGGATCAGACGCGATCGTCGCGAAAAACTGCTCGGGCTTCTTGGGGTTCTTGCCGCCGAACCAAATGGCGTAGGTGGCCTCCGAAACGCCGGGCACCGCGCGCACTTGGTCCAAGTAGTTCTTGGGCATCGTGATCACGAAGCTGACCTTATGGCGGGTGGCGATCCGATCCTTGGCTGCGTAATCAGCCGCCGTGGACCACGCCGACAAAACGGTGCGAAGCATGACGAACGCAATGATCGCAACGGAGGCGCCGAGGATGGTGAGCACCGTGCGCGTTTTGTTGCGCAAAAGATTTCGCGCGGCGATGCGCAGCAGGTTGATCATTGCAGCTGGCCTTTGTCTAGCTTGCGCGTGACGCGCGCCCGTTCGGCGGCGGCTGGATCGTGCGTAACCATCAGGATGGTCTTTTTGAATTCCGTGTTCAAACGTTCAAGCAAGTTCAGGATCTCATCGGCGCTTTTGCGATCCAAATCGCCTGTGGGTTCGTCCGCCACGATGATGGTCGGATCGTTGACGATGGCCCTTGCAATGGCCACGCGCTGTTCTTGCCCACCGGAGAGCTGCCGGGGGTAGTGGTGGCTGCGCTCCTCAAGGCCCACCACGCGCAACGCGGTTTGTGCGCGCTTTTTTCGCTCGGCGCCCGATAGTTTGGTGAGCAACAAGGGCAGCTCAACATTTTCTTGGGCCGTCAATACGGGCATCAAGTTGTAAGCCTGAAAGATGAACCCTATGTGACGGGCGCGAAACTTTGCAAGCTCGCCATCGCTCTTTTCGCCGATGTTCACGCCAGCTACGATCGCCGTGCCTTGGGTAGGGCGATCCAAACCAGCAATCAGATTCAGCAGAGTTGATTTACCCGAGCCCGATGGCCCCATCAGCGCTTCGAATGACCCCGAGGGGATCTCCAACGTCAGACCGTCAAGAACGGTGAGTGGCTCTTTGCCGCGGTAGAAGGTTTTGCGAATCCCTGTGAGGGAAACGATGGGGGAATCCGTGCTCATGTCGCTAGCTCCGTTCTTCTGTGCTTAAAGCCGTCGTCCTAATCTTCGGACGTTTTTACCTTGGTGCCGCTGCGTAATTCGGCCGTGGGGTTTCGCACCACGCGCACGCCAGCTGCGGGACCCTCTTTGAGTTCAACGCTGGATCCGACCGTGTCTCCCAGTTGTACGGACGTCTCTTTGATCTGCCCGTTTTCAATGACGAACAAAACTGAGCGCCCGTCTCGCTCGACGATCGCTTCTTTAGCCACCACTTTCTTAGGCTTTTCTTGCAGCGCCGCGTCCGACAACTTCTCGCGAAGGAAGCTCACGCGTGCAGCCATCTCGGGCAACACGCCATCGGTGCTGTCCTCAAAACGAACCTTCACAACGACCGTGGCTTTGGCTCGGTTCACGCGACGACCGATCTCAGAGGCCACACCGCGGTAGCGACGCGTAGGATACGCATCGAGCACGATCTCGCACGGCGCGCCTACGCTAACCAGGCCTAAGCGGGCTTCCGGCACATCTGTCTCCACAACGATGCTTGAAAAGTCAGCGAGTTCAGCCACCGACGACGAGAGGTTTACGCTTTCACCCGCGGCAACCGGTTTGGCCACAACCGTCCCGTCGATGGGAGCCAGGATCACGCGATCATCTAGTGCCACTCGCAGCGTTTGCGCTTCGGCTTCGGACGCCACCGCCTCTGCGCGCGCGGCTTTTTCGGCTTGGCTTAGCGCTTCGGCTCGTGCCGTTAGGTCTTCAACCTGTGCCCGCGGCACGGCGTTGCCTGCCAAGAGGTTGCGCGAGCGTTCAAGCTGCCGCGTGACTTCGGCCAAGTTTGCCTTCGCCGTTTCTATCCGCGCCCGCGCCACCAACACGCGTGACGAAGCCGCGTTGATGGCGCTGCGTTGCTCGGCGTTGGCCAAGGTGGCGATCACATCGCCTTTTTTGACGACGTCGCCTTCTTTGACCAGCACGCTTTCGATCCGGCCCGCCACCTTCACGCCCACCTTGGAGGTCACTTGGGGCACCACGTAACCGGTGGACGTGACCTGGATGGCGGCCTGGCTTGGCGAGATCAGCGCGATCGTCGTGGCTTCAACAGTCTGCTTGAATACCCGGGCGCCGATGGCCGTGACCGCAAAGTAACCCACCGCCGCAACCGCTGCTACGCCCACCAAGACGAAGGCCACGCCACGCGTACGTGAGGGACCGGTGGGCTCGTCGCGGCTGATGCGCAGCGAAGCAAGGTCGGAGCTGAGCTGGTCCATGGCCCACCCCGTTTAGCATGGCTCATCAGCCTGAGGCAACTGACTAGGGCGCGGGTGCTGCTTCAACCTGTTTCGCTGGTTGTGCAGCTTCGCGTTTGGCGCGGTTGATACGCATCATTTCTTCGATCGACATCACGCGGTTGCCTTGAGCGGGTGCTGGCTCCGCAGGGGATTGAGTAGGCGTATTTTGCTGCGGGGGCGGCGCCGCCGTGGTGGCAAACGGCCGAAAGAACGCACCCCCTCGCAGGGCATGCACCGGCCCAACTGTCAACGTGGGCACGTAGGTCAGCAGCAGCAACCCCGCGCACAGAATTAACAGCGTAGGCATGACAGCACGCACCACCAGACCGAACGGCTTCTTGAACACGGTTGAAGCCACGAACAGATTGGTGGCAATGGGAGGCGCCAAATAGCCGATCTCCATATTCACGATGAACACCACGCCCAAATGCAGGGGATCGATTCCCAGCGCTACAGCGGCCGGCGCAATGACGGGTGTAAACAGAACGATCGCGCTGATCGAATCCATAAACATGCCCGTGACCACCAGGAACACATTCACCACCATCATGAAGCCAATCGCACCCAGCCCCCACGCGCGAATCTGCTGCAAGGCCGCTTCAGCCACTTCGGCTTCCACCATAAAGTCGTTCACGGCCAGCGACAGCGCGATCACCAGCAGCAGGCCGCCCATGTGCGTGGTTGCCTTCACAATCACCTGGGGCAGCTGTGCGAGCGTCAGCGAGCGATGAATAAAAACCTCAACCACCACTGCATAAACCACGCTCACCGCGGAGGCTTCGGTGGGGGTGAACAACCCGCCATAAATGCCGCCCAAGATCAAAACGGGCAACGCCAGCGCCCACGCACCTTCACGCAACGCGGTTTTCAAGCGCGACCATGAAAACGCGGCTGTGGCCTGCACGGGCCCCGCGGCAAAAATGGCGTAGACCGCGAGCATCAACACCACGACGAAAGCCGCGCCCAAGCCAGCCAAGAACAGATCGCGCACATCCACGGAGCTGGTGCCCGTGACACTGATGGCGTAAACCAGCATAGGAATGGAAGGGGGCACAAGGCAACCCAAGCTGCCTGCGGTGGTCACGAACCCAAGCGCAAACGGCTCGCGGTAGCCGGCCTTGAGCATCGCCGGAAACATGATGCCGCCGATCGCTATCAGCGTCACGGGCGACGAGCCGCTCAACGCTGCGAAAATCACGCTGGCAAACAGGGCTGCCACGGCCAACCCGCCGCGCATGCCGCCCACCAGCGCCTCGGCCACAGCAACAAGGCGAGCCGCGATGCTGCCCGCGCCCATCACCGCACCTGACACGATGAAAAACGGAATCGCGAGAAAGACGTTTTTGGTGGTGAGGCTGGACAACTTCACCACCAACACCACAAGCCCCTCAACACCGCCGTGCCCCGCGTAAACACCGAAGGCAACCGCCGCGGCCACACCAATGACAACGAACAGCGGCACACCCAGCACCAGCAGCACGAACAGCACCAGTGCCAAGATCATGTTGTGATGCCCTCCTCGGGCGCACGCACACCAAATGCCAAGAAGCGCAATCCCATGATGGTGAGCGGAATGGGGAAGAAGCCGTAAACGAACCACTTGGGCACGCGGAAGGCTTCGAACAAGCCGGCGAGGCCGTCAGAGGTGGCCCATTCCACGTAGTGCTCGTGCGCGTGAACGACTGACAGGTAGGCCAAAAACAGCGAGAATCCCGCCGCCAAGAGCCGTGACAACCACTCCACGGGCATCTTTAGCGAGGACGGCCACAGCTTGGACGCCAGCTCAAACACAATGTGGCCGTGTTCGCGGGTGGCCAGCGATGCGCCTGTAAGGCCCAGCCACAACATAAAGCACAACGCCATCTGCTGAGACCACACAAGCCCATTGGGCAAGCCCAGCACCAGCAAGCGTGTGCCGGCCACCAACGCCACCGTGATGATCGCGGCGATCAACAGCGAACGTTTGCGTGCACCCACACCTTGCTGCCGTGTGCGCAAGGCTGCGTACACAACACCGAAGCTGCCCAAAGCCAAAAGCGTGGGTGCAATGACCTGTGACAACGCACCGGAAGCCGCCGGCAGAATGGCCGCCACAAGCCGCTCCGTGCGGCCAGATTTTGCAGCGAAGATGCGATGAAGCGCGTCCAGAAACACCGCACCCGCCATGGTGGCCAATAAAACGATGATCAGCCCGCGCTCGAACGCCGTCACAAGGGCTTCAAGACGCATCAACGACCGTCGCGCCCCGCCGCGTTCGTCGCTCATCCTTTGCGTGACCCCAGGGCTTTCTTGATCGACGCCAGCAAAGGCTTCACGGTGGGCACCGCCTTCACAAGTTTCTGTTCAACCACCGAGGTTGCTTTGGCCAGCGCCGCCCGCTCGGCCGCCGACGGCGTGTACACGGGGATCTTGGCCGCGTTGAAATTCTGCAACAGCAGGGGATCCATCTCTCGGACCGCGGCTCGCCCATTCATTGTGATCTTATCTAGATCGCTGGTGAGGATCTTCTGCAGATTGGGCGGCAGCTTATCGTATTCCTTCTTTGAAAGCAGAATCAGCCCGGGCTGATAAATGTGCTGCGATAATGTGAAATGCTTGATCGCCAAGTGCCACGACGCTGCAAAGGTGTATAGCGGCGTGTTGTCGAAGCCATCCACCACGCCCGTTTGCAGGGCCGGCAAAACCTCCGTGATGGCAATGGGTTGCGGCAATGCCCCCAACGCGCGGTAAGTTTCGAGGTGCACCAGGCTTTCTTGCGATCGCATTTTGTGGCCCTGCAAATCACCAGGCGCGCGAATGGGTCCCCATTTTGTGCCGAACGATCGAAAGCCATTTTCAGACCACAGCACCACCACAAAGCCGCGTGCCAGAAGACGCCTGCGCAGCTCTTCTGCCAGCACCTTATCAAGGATGTGATCTGCCTCTTGCGCCGATCGAAACAGATAGGGCAGCTCCAGTACGGATATCTCAGGCACCGATGAAGCCAGCGATCCCGTGGTGCCGCCCCACATCCCAATCGAGCCGCGGCGACACTCACCGATGGTTTGAATCTCGTCCCCGAGCGCCCCGCCCAAGAACGCCTTGATGCGCAGCCGCCCGTTGGATTCGGCCTGCACTTTCTTGCTGTACTCCGCGACTTGCTCGGCCCAAGGCGTGCCCTCAGGCGCAACCGTCGCCAGCTTCAGCGTGAAGGTGGTTTGCGCCTGTGCTCGCGGCAACAGCGTACCCACCCCAACGCCTGCGCCGGCAGCTAGCAGCCGACGACGCTTCACTTTCGGGCTAAAAGAGCTCATCGACCTTCGCCTTTAGTTCTCGGGCTTTGTCTTTTTCAACGCGCGTTTCGGGCACCAGATCGGCGATCGCATCTTCGGGCATGGCCAGCACCTCATCGAGAAGTTTGAGAAAGAGCGCCTTGTCTTGCTTTTTCACGGCGTAGCTTTCGGCCATCAGCACCTTCGTTCCCGCGTAATGAGGCGCGAGCGCCAGGCTCTTGTCGAAATGCTGTTTGCTTTTCTCCAGGTCGCGGCCGACGGGCACCAGGGCCCAATAAGCGCCAAAATAGCGATGAGGGGCGCCGTGAAAGAACGTCTCGTCAAGTTCAAGCACTCTCGATACGACGCTTTTGACCCGTTCTTTATTCCCCAGCAACGCGGCCAAACCCTTGGCCCTTGACCATTTGCTTAAGTTCACGGCGTACCAATACATGGCCGCAAGCCCCTCAGGGCCCACCACTTTGATCGCGTCCTCCACGTCATCACCCTTGACCACACGCGCTTTAAACTCGGGGCTGATGGCCGCCAGCGCGCGCTCGCCTGCGCCGGTTCCCTTCTCAAAAGTGTCGAGGTAAGCATCCGACTTGGGGTCGGTTCGCAGATAACCATCGGCAAGGAAATAGTAGGCCCGCGAGATTTTTGCCCAAGTAGCACCATCGGCGGGGTTGGCCGCGAGGATCGATTCCCAGCGGGCGACGGCGTCTTGCAAAGCCGCCTTGGATGACCTGCGTTGCCAGCTGTTCTCCGCTGCGGCGCCCGCGTCGTTCGCTGGCTCGGCGGTTTTCGTTTGTGCCACTGTTGCCGCTGGCGGCTGTGGGGTTTCCCACTGCGATTTGCGCCCCGTCCCGCACCCGCTGAGAACCAGCGGCAACACCCATACCGTTGCTCTTCGCTTGAACATGAACACAGCTTAACCCGACGGCAACGTCTGGTGTGGCCCTCGCGCGAAAATTTTTCGTGCAGAGCCTCAAGCACGGGCCCCAGACCCGTGAATCGTTGCTGGTGTCGCGGTTGTCTCCGATGACGAAATAGGACCCGGCTTCGACCCGTCGCGGGCCATAGCTGTCGGCGAGGTTGCGGGCCACAAGGTATCGGCTTCGCAGGCGCTAGGAAAGCACCTTGGCGATGTTCGTTGTGGCGCGGGCTCCACAGCTCCTAAGGCTGCGCGCGAATGCGATCGTCGCTTACCTCGTAAATAAGCGCGCGATCCATGCGCCCGTGATCCGGCCCAAACCGCAAGCTGCCTGTGACGCCTGGAAATTCCACGCCGCTGGCCAAGATACGCAATACATCCGCGCGGCTGCGTGCCCCGCGCTCAACGCATGCTCTCAACAAGTGAACGCCATCAAAGCCATACGCATCGCTCGCGCCTGGATCGCGACCGTAAAGCCCGCGGAACTCGTTCACAAAGCGCGCGGCCGAAGGTTGATCTGGATCAGGGTGATAGCCGGGCGCCAGCAAAGCGCCCTGCAAATACCGTCCAGCGTGGTCCAACGTTTTCTTCGAAACGCCAGCGGCGGTGGAAAGCATTAAGATGTTGCGCTTGCTTGCACCACGCTTCGGCTTCTCTTTGGCCGCCGCCACCACACTAGCCGTGGGCTGCGCCCACAGATCGGCCACCGCCAACGCAGGCCCTATCAGTTCAAGTTTGTCAGCACTGTCGGGCACGAACAGCGCCTCCCAACGTTGCTTCTTCAACGCTTCCACTTCCTTGGTGAACGCCGTGGCGTTGGGTGGATACTTTGCTTCTGCAACCACTTGCCCGCGCGTGGCGGCCACCGCTTGCCGAAACGTCTCACATGCACGACGGCCGCTGTCGTTGTCAGGCGCCAGCATCGCAAACGAGCGAATCCCGCGCGCTTGGGCCAGATCTGCCAGCGCCCGGATTCGCGCTTCACTCCCGTGCACCAATTGGAACGACGTGGTTTGTGCACCGGGATTTGCGCCACCCATAACCAAGTAGGGCACACCATCGCGGGACATTTGTTCGATCGTGGCCGCATCGGCCAAGCCCACGACGCCCAGCACAGCCTCTTCGCGAGCGAGCTCAGTGGCGGCTGTTAACGGACCCCCACGGCCCGCGGTGTCTCGCACCATCACTTGCGCGGGACCCACATCCTTGTTGCTGGATGGCGTTCCAATGGCTACCACCGCACCGCGCGTGATGGCCAAGCCCAATGGTTGCCCTTTGCCCGAAAGTGGAATCGATAGACCCAAGCGCCCCGGATCGCCCGTGCCGGCCCACACGGCCGCGCCGGTCGTGGCTGTGTTGTCGAACTCCCGTCGCAGCGAGGCCGCTTCTTCGGTGGCCTTGCGTGCCGCCTCCGCTTGGCCGCTGCCTGCGAGCGCCACAGCCGCCTTGGATGCCAGCACAACCCGTGACAGATTGCTGCGGCTGTTTTGGTAAAGCACCAACGCGTCCTTCTCACTGAGCGCTGCCACACCCGCTTCGGCCCTGCGCAGAGCAAAAGCTTTTTCTGCAGGTCGTCCCGTGTCCGCATAACGTTGCCATGCTTGCAAAGCGTCGCTGACGTGTCCTGTGCCCGCGGCGCTTTCGGCGCCCGCCACAAATAACATGGCCGTGGCGACGTCCGCTGTGAGCCCAGGCACCAGCGGCGCCTCCGCGCGAAGCAAGGGGGCAAGCGTGGGCCACGCCGCCGCAGCTTGGCCAAGCCGCGCGTCGGCCACGGCGGCTAGAAAATTCGTGGCGCTCGCGGCGGCCGGACCAGGCGTCAAGGTTCGTCGAGCCTGCGCCGGATCGCCTTGCTCCAAGAACACCAAAGCCAGCAGGGCGTTGGCGCGCTCGCGCACGGCCGGTTGCCCACGCAGCTCCAATGCCAGGGCCTTTGCGCCTGCCAGGTCCCCTGACAGATGCTTCGTGGTGGCGAGCTGAAAGTCCGCCTCGGCACCGCTGCTCGCCTCAACGCCAGACACCGGCGGGGCCTGGGACTCAGTCCCGTCCGGCGCGGTTACCGGTGGTGGCTCGATGGGCGGCGTGGATGCGGCCGCATTACCCTGTGCCCGCGCGCCTGTCGCGCAGGACGACACCGCCAAAGCCACACCCAGGACAAAACAAAGAGGCGTCAAACCGCGCATGGCCGGCTTCTTACCAAGCCCGCGCCCTTGACGCAGCCGAACGAGCGTTGCGCCTACGAGGAACGCACGCGGGCGGCTTTGCCCAGCCAAGGCGACGGCATGCCCATCAGCGTTTGCTCCATCGCCAAAATCTGACGCAGTTTGTAAAGCTCCTCCGGGTTCAGCCGCTCGCTGCCCCGCAAACCTTCCTCAACCGCGTCTTGCCAGTCAGGCGTTCCCGGACGAATGTGTCGCAAATTCATAGCCCCTCCCTCCGTCTCTAATTTCGTTGTTTCCTGCACGGGGCCTGGTTATCGACCAGCCCCTATGCCTTCTGAGTATGCGGCAAGGGCTGTTTCGGATGGATGACGTCTTGGTTGCGCTTTTGCAAACTTTGCCAGGGATAAGGCCCGGCATGGCCGCCCCAAGCGCCTGCGGCCGTGATATGACCCGGCCCCATGAAAGTTTCGAGCACGCTCATCCCCACCTTGAAAGAGGCCCCCGCCGAGGCCGAGATTCCTTCGCACATCCTGATGGTCCGTGGCGGCTATCTGCGCAAAGTGGCCGCGGGCGTGTATTCGTTTTTGCCGCTGGGTTGGCGCGTGGTGCAGAAGATCTCCCGCATCGTGCGCGAAGAGATGAACCGTGCGGGCGCCTCCGAAGTGTTCTTGCCCGCGGTGATTCCCGCTGAGCTGTGGAAAGAATCGGGCCGCTGGGACCATTACGGGGCGCAGCTGCTGCGCTTTAAAGACCGCAAGCACGGCGAATTCGTGATTGGGCCCACGCACGAAGAGGTGATCGTGGATCTTGTGCGCGGTGATGTGAAGAGCTACCGCCAGCTGCCGCTGAATCTTTATCAAATTCAAACCAAGTTTCGCGATGAATTGCGTCCCCGTGCCGGCCTGATGCGCGGCCGCGAGTTCATCATGAAAGACGCGTATTCGTTTCACACCAACGAAGAAGACGCGAAACGCGAATACAAAAACATGTTCGATACCTACTGCCGCATCTTCGCGCGCTGTGGGTTGGCGTTCCGTGCGGTGGAAGCCGATACGGGCGCCATCGGTGGATCGCTTTCGCACGAGTTCCAAGTGTTGGCTGAAACCGGTGAAGACGCGATCGTGGCGTGTGACAACTGCGATTACGCCGCCAATGTTGAAGAAGCCAACGTGCGGAAGGTGGACGCAGCGGCACCTGGAACGGAGGCCTTGTCTGAAGTCTCTACGCCGCGCGCACGCACCATCGAAGAAGTCACAAAGTTCCTGAACGTCGACGCCAAACAATTGGTCAAAACGCTGATCTGTCTTGTGGATGGCAAGCCCGTGGCCGTGTTGGTGCGTGGCGACCGCGAGATGAATGAGATCAAGGTCAAGCGCGCGTTGGGGGCACAAGAAGTTGTGTTGGCCAACGACCGCACCGTGGACGAAGTCACACACGCCCCCGTCGGGTTTGCGGGCCCCGTGGGGTTGCAAGTGCCCGTGCATGTGGATCACGAAGTGGCAGCCCTTGCGTCATTCATCGCAGGCGCCAACAAAGCCGACGCGCACGTCAAGAACGTGGTGTTGGGGCGTGATTTCAAGGCGGCGAGCATTGGGGACTTCCGCCAAGCCGCCGCGGGCGATCATTGCCCCCGCTGCGACAAGGGCACGTTCAAGGGCTTTCGTGGCATCGAAGTGGGCCACGTGTTCTTCCTGGGCACCAAGTATTCAGCACCCATGAAGTGCAACTTCTTGGACGCCGACGGGCGCGAGAAGCCTGCCGTCATGGGTTGCTATGGCATTGGTGTCACCCGCATAGCGGCCGCGGCGATCGAGCAAAACCACGACGCTGATGGCATCGTGTGGCCCGTGCCCATCGCACCGTTTGAGGTGCATCTGTTGTCACTGGCCGCCAACGACCCTGCTGTGGTGGACGCATGCAACGACCTTTACAAGCAGCTCAACGACGCGGGTGTCGAAGTGCTTTACGACGACCGCGACGAACGTCCCGGCTCGAAGTTCAAGGACTCGGATCTCATCGGCTTGCCGTACCGCATGGCGATTGGCAAGAAGGGATTGGCCGAGGGCATCGTTGAAGTCAAAGCGCGTAAATCGGCCGAGGTGCTCAAGGTGCCGTTGGCCGAAGCGGTGGCCTGGATCAAATCGCGCGTGGAGACCGAACGCTTGGGGTCAGCCAAGTGAACGCACGATTATCGGCGCCCGGCCGCGAGCGCGTGATCGTGGCGCTGGACGTGCCCGATCTTGCACAGCTTGAAACGTTTCTCGATCGCTTGGAAGCACAGCCACGGTGGTACAAAGTGGGGCTTGAGCTGTTCTTGGCCGAAGGTGCGAGGGCCATTGAAGCTGTAAAGCGCCGCAACGGCCGCGTTTTCTTAGATCTGAAGCTACACGACATCTCTGAAACGGTGGCTCGCGCGGTGGCGTCTGTGCGTCGCCTCGGCGTTGAGTTGCTGACGGTTCATGCCAGCGGCGGCCACGAGATGATCAAGCGTGCCGTTGAAGCCACGGAAGGCCAGATGAAGATCTTGGGCGTTACCGTGCTTACAAGCTTGCAACAATCCGATCTGCAAGCCGATGGTTTGACGGGATCTGTTGCGGACGTGGTGGCTCGTCGGGCGCGCGTGTTGCGCGAGGCGGGCGGCGCAGGCTTGGTGTGTTCACCGCAAGAGGTGGCCACCGTGCGCGGTTTTGACAACGATTTGCTGCTAGTGGTTCCAGGCATTCGCCCCGCGGGGGCCGCCTTGGGCGATCAGAAACGTGTGGGCACGCCAGCCGAAGCCATCGCGGCGGGTGCTGATTATTTGGTGGTGGGGCGCCCCCTGCGCGACGCTGCCCAACCGGCCGCAGCGTTTGCTGCCTTGGCCGCTGAGATTGATGGCGCCTTAGGAGCAACAAAGTGAACGACGTTGAAGGTGGCGTGGATGATGGCCGTGTGGTTTTTGGCCTGCGCCCTGTAGAAGAGTTGTGCCGCGCGCGCCCTCGCGACGTGTCGGTGGTTTATGTGGCTGAAGGTCAACGCTCGCCTGAAGTGCAAGCGGTGCTTACCGTGGCCAAAGATCGTGGCATCGCTGTGGAATGGCGCCCGCGCCAATTGGTGGCCGATCTTGCTGGCAGCAGCGGACACCAAGGCATCGTGGCCATCGCCGGCGCGTACAAATACGTGCATGTGCCTACGATGCTGGAAGCAGCGGCTGCGGCCAACCAACCTGCTTTGCTGGTGATGCTGGATGGCTTAACGGATCCACAGAACGTGGGTGCCATCGTGCGCAGCGCGGAAGTGTTTGGTGCGCACGGCGTGGCGATTCCGGATCACAAGGCCGCGCCGATCACGGCGGGCGCGATCAAGGCGTCGGCCGGCGCCACCGAGCGCGTCAGCATAGCGCGCGTTCACAACTTCTTGGGCAGCATCGATAAGCTGCGCGAAAGCGGCGTGAAAGTGTGGGGCACGGGCGTCGACGAAGGCACCGATGTGTGGGAGGCCGATCTCACGGTGCCAACCGCCTTCGTTATTGGCTCAGAAGGCCGCGGCCTGCGCGAAGCCGTGGCGCGGCGTTGCGACGGCGTGTTGCGCATCCCCATGGCTGGAAAGATCGCGTCGCTCAACGCTTCGGCGGCAGCGGCGATCCTGCTTTACGAGGCGGCGCGGCAGCGGTCCGCGGCGGAAAAAAGGGAAGCGTAAGAGCGAGGATAGGCCAGGCGCCTCACCGCACGCAATTGCGGCCTTCGTGTTTGGCCTTGTAAAGCAATTCGTCAGCGCGGCCAATCAGGACCATCGGATCTTCGGAACGCCCCATCTCCGCCACACCGGCCGATATGGTCACGGCCAAGCCGCCGGGGAACACGATGTGTTCAACGGCCTGCCGCAAACGCTCGGCACACAGCCTCCCGCCTTCGAGGTTGGTGTTGGGTAGCACGACCAAAAACTCTTCGCCGCCCCAACGGGCCGCAAAGTCGCACACACGAATCACATCGGCAATGGTGGCGCCAACGGCGCGCAGCACTTGATCGCCCACGTTGTGACCATAGGTATCGTTGACAGCTTTGAAGTGATCCACGTCCATGATCACCACGCTCATGTTGCCGCCATAGCGCTTAAACTTGGACGACTCGCGGCGCACAAACTGTTCAGCGCCGCGGCGGTTCGACAGGCCCGTGAGCCGGTCCGTCATCGACAGGCGCTCGTATGCAGCCACCAAATCCACTTCGGCGGTAATGTCCGTGCAGACGACTATGATGGACTCTTCGGGTTCGGAAACCCGCCGTGCCACCCAACGCACCACTGATCGATTGGGGCGCGACAACTCAAACTCTTCGCACGTGATGCGGCTTTCGAACGGCAGCAGGCGCCCGTCCCGAATCACCGGCGGCGGATCGTCCACCAAACCCGTGACGAAATCCATCAAAGCCTCAGGTGTCATGGCCAACACGTCTTCCACCGGCAAGCCGAACGTGGCTGCCATGGGCCCACTGCACAAAACAATCTTGCGGGACGCATCAATGACCAACACCCCCGATTCCAGGCTGTTTGCCACCATGTCCAAAAACGGCAGGGCGGCACGCCACGCGGGTGAGCTAGAGCGTTCGAACTCTAGAGGGGCGATGTCTTTGGCTTCGGCTTTCACGTCTGAATGCTGACAAGGTCGTTTGCGAAACACGACAGCGCGTGCAAGCTGCGGCGCTGCCAATGGAGGCGGGGGCTTGAAAGAAAAACGATGCGGTATTGATCGTCAGAGGGCTGCGCTTGTACTGAACTGATCCAAGTCACAAACGCTTTGAGGCAGGACGAGTTGATGAACTCAAGGTTGCGCACATCCACCACAACCTCGCTGACTGAGTCGGTGAGCGCGTGCTGGTGCAACGAAAGCAAGAAGCCATCGAGCTGCGACTTCACATTGAGGTCGGCGTTGCCCGTGAGGGTGGTTTGCACCTTGCCCCCGTCGACGCGTGCGCTGGCGGAGAAGTCATTCTCCCGGATGGCTGGAATCTCGGCTTGGCCCATCATGCCCTCCTTTCGGGAATGTCCGCCGTTGCTCGTATGAAGACCTGCGTCCCGACGGTATCGAATGCCAACTTCATTTCACCCTCCGCGCGGATGCGCGCCAAGCCCAACCCTGAGCTCGAAGTGTCGCCCGGATTGCGGCGCATGAGCTCAAAGTAGTAATCGTAGGGGTCATCGCGCGTGTTCATCTCGGCGAAGTTCTGGCGAAGACGCTCGATGTGAGCGGCGCTCGTTTGGTTCATCATTGTCAAGACAGCTTGGCGGCCGCCGGTGAGGTTCGGTTCAAGCCGCAACGCCAATGAGGCTTGGCGATTTTCGGCGTACTTGGCGGCGTTTTCCAGCAGCTCGTGCGCAGCCATGGCCACGCGGAAGACGGCGTCGGCGTCGTCCACCAGCTTTTCCATCGCCTGCTCCACGAACCTTCGCGTGATCGACACGATCCTAGGATCCGTGTCTAGCGTCAGCTCGAGGCTTAGTCCCTCTTCCGCCATGTTCAGGATTCAAGCATCGGCGGCCGCGTCGAAAACTTTCATCCCGTGTTGCGAATAGTTATTTGACGCATTGTGTTTGTTTCGTCATTCGTTAAGATGGCTCAAGCTCGCCGCGCAAACGCCGAAGCCTTTCGTGAGGACACTTGGCAGGGGAACCGAACGTGAATGGGACCAAGCAGGGGGCGGCGCCTCGTCCGGGCTTTATGACCACGGACATGCCAGCCGTCAGATTCGGCTCGCCTGTGCCTGCCAGCACTCCTTCAGCGCCGAATGCCGCCGCGCCTCACGGCAAGGATCCCAAGACGTTACGGCTCCTATCGGGCCTGCGCTTAAAGGTCACGCTGACGCTGTTCATTACGGTGCTTTTGGTGGCACTGTCGGGGCTCATCTTTTTGCTGGTGTCGCGCATCTTCGCGGAGCTGACGCCATCAATGCGCGCCGAGCTTGAGTGGAAGACCCGCCGCGGTGCAAAGGAGCTGGCACAAGCCGTCGACTTCGCCGTGGTTGTGGCCGATGAGGCCCTGATCAAAACGGCGTGCGCTCCGTACATTCAGGGGCCCGACGTGGTTGCCATCGTGGTGACCGATGCGGACAACAAAGTGCTGTCGGTGCACGGCAAAGCGCCCGAGCCTGTGCCCATGTTGTTTGCGGGCGCCGCGGGGGACATCCGGCAAGGCGACGGTTACCTGGTGTCGTGGGCGCAGTCGCAGATCGAAGGCCGCGTGGTGGGCAATCTGGCGCTTGTCATCTCCACCGCGAAGTTGGTGGCGGGTGAAAACCTGCGCAACAACATATTGGGCGCCGCCGGCCTTGGCTGCGTGGCCGCGTTGCTGTTGAGCCTCTTCTTCGTGAATTTCTACTTGGGCCCGATCATCAGCCTCACCCACCGCGCTTTGCGCACGGCGCGCGAGTTGGAGATCGCCAAGCGCATCCAAACGTCCATTTTGCCGCAGCGGTTGTCGGTGGATGGCATGCAGATCTCGGCCGCTATGGTGCCTGCCGAGGAAGTGGGTGGTGATTATTACGATGTGGTGCCCACGCAGGGGGGCGCCTGGATTGGCGTGGGCGACGTGGCGGGCCACGGTCTCAAAGCCGGTCTGATCATGTTGATGGTGCAAAGCGTGGTGGCTGCTTTAACTCGCCAACGCGCGCGCATGAGCCCCAAAGAAGCCATCGAGATTCTTAACCGCGTGTTGTTTGACAACATCCGCGAGCGCTTGGGCAGCGACGAACACGTCACCTTCACGCTTATGCGTTACGAGTCTGACGGCAACATCGTGTTTGCAGGCGCGCACGAGGAGATTCTGGTTTGGCGTGCCCGCGATAAGAAGTGCGAAGTCATTCCCACACCGGGCACATGGATGGGCGCTGTGGCCAACGTGAGCCGCGCCATCATCGATTCCACCTTAAAGCTGGAACGTGGTGATCTCATGGTGCTCTACACCGATGGGCTCATCGAGGCTCAAACAGCCGAAGGTAAACAATTCGGGCTCGACCGCGTCATTGAGATGGTGGAGGCCAACGGCAACGAAGCGCCAGATGTGGTGGTGCAAAAAGTTGTGCAGGCGTGCATCGAATGGGCGCCCGTGCAAGACGATGACATCACCATCTTGGCGCTGCGCTATCAAGGCGTTTGAACTTCGAGCGCGGGCAACATCACCTTCGCCAACGTTCCTTGGCCAGGCTGCGACACAAGCTCAAGGCGCCCGCGGGCCTCGGCCAAAATGCGTTCTGCCACTGGCAGCCCCAAACCCGCACCGCCCGTGGTGCGTTTGGTGGAAAAAAACGGCGCTTTCGCTTTGGCGAGGACGTCCTCGGTCATGCCAGGTCCCGCGTCGCTCACGATCAGCAACACCTGCTTGCGATCGGCTGTGGTGGCGGTTTGCACTTTCACGCTCTGGGTGCGGTCGGTGATGGCCTCCAAGGCGTTGAGCACCAGATTCACCACCACCTGAACAAGGCGGCGGCTGTCGGCCAAGATCAGCGGCAAGCCTTGGCCCAGCTGCTGCGAAAAGCGATCGGTGCCGCGACGAACGCGCCCCTCAAGCAAAGTCATGGCCGATGCCACCACATCGTTAATGTTTACAGGCCGCAAGGGCCCGGGCATGTCGTTGTTCACGTAAGCGCGCAATTCACCCACGATGTGGCGAATGCGGTCGGCGCCTGTGAGGATCTGATCCAACATTCGCGGCAGTTCATGCCGCATTTCCAGGTAGGGCAGGCCAGAAAGCGTCATGTGCGGGTGGTCTTGATAACGCTCGTCCAGCATCGACACCGCGTCCGTGAAAGCCCGGCGCAGCAGCGGCACATTTAACGTGATGAAGTGGTTCGGGTTGTTGATCTCGTGTATCACGCCGCCCACCAAAGCGGTCAATGACATGAGCTTGTCCAAACGCACAAGTTCAAGTTCACGTTGTTCTTGTTCATCGGCGTCCCTGCGCCGCGATGTTTCATCAGTGACCATCGCCAGGGCGCCGATGAACGTCCCCTGTGCATCATGCAAGGGCGTGCTCGCCATGACCGTATACACATCGCGGCCGTTCTTGTGGCGCAAGCGAAACGTGTGTCGTTCGCGTTCGCCTTGCCGCCGCCGCGCCATTCTTAGTTGGGCTTCGGCCTGGGCCACTTCGTCCATGAACGCGAACATCCCCTTGCCCAACATCTCGTGTCGTTCGTAGCCAAGCATGTCGGCCATGCTCTGGTTTACGAACGTTGTGACGCCCTCCGCATCGACCGTCCAAACGCCTTCGACGGACGCCTCAACGATCATCCTGTAACGCGCTTCGCTTTCGTAGAGCGCGCGTTCAAGCCTTTCCACCCTTTGGGGAGAGCTGACTTCTTGCTCGCGTGGCGGTTGCTGGGGCTTGTTCATTTGTCAGTCGCTCGCTTAGCTGCGTGGATCAAACTGGTCTAGCGTGCGTAGCAACGCCTCTAGGGAAAAGCGCAATCGATCGAAACCCGCGGCCTGCTTCTCGAACGTGAGCTCGTTCATATAAAGATCCCGTCGCATCTCGATCTGAATCGCGTGCACCTGCTCGTGGGGATGGCCATGGTGCGTGGTGATAAAACCGCCTTGATACGGATCGTTGAATTTTACGCCATAACCGCTTTGCAAGAAGTGATCTTGCACCAAGCGGGACAAGGCGGCCGCGCAGGTTTTGCCCTGTCTATCTCCAGGAACGATTGCGGCGCGCTCGGTGCCAGGGTCGGTGTGGGCCGCTTTGCCCCGAGAGGGCATCGAATGGCCATCCACCAACACCGCAAAACCAAACTTAGATCGCGCTCTGTCCAACGCGGTGGCCAAGGCACCGTAGTAAGCGGCGTGGATTTCCTGGCGCCGCTTCCACTCTTGCAAGCTCAAGGGGCGCGCCATGGCGGCCTTGCCTTCCGTTGTGATCTCCCAAATAAAGCCGCGGCCATGGCTATTGCGAGGGGCAGGGTGCTCTGGCACGGCGTGGGCCGATACGTCGTCAGGGTGGCGGTTGAGATCGCAAACGAAGCGCGACAAATTCGCTTTTATGAACGCACCGGCGGGCGATCCTTCATAGAGTTCATCGACCCACAGATCGGCATCGCAACGCACGTCCAAGTTGCTTGCCAAGGCATCCTCAAACCCCCGCGTGCTGGTGCCGGCGTGAGGCACCGACACAACCACTGGCGTGTTGGGGGTGATGGGAAGATGAGCGGTGAAGCTGTCCCAGGGGCCGGCGATGTCTTCCATGGCGTTTTGATGATTGTCGCACGTTTCTGCGGCCAAATTACCAGTGGTATCGAGCCCCGATTCCCAATTCCAAACCACCCAAATTCCCGCGCACAATGTCCCGCGAAGAGAGCTGCGTGCCGGGGATCTGAGCGTAACTTACACCCACGGCCAATTGATACGCTCGTGTGCCCATCGCCAACTCACTGCATAAGCGAAGCGCGGGCACCCAAGCGCTCCCCGAGGTCACCGCGCCCAGCGTTTCGGTCTGCAGGGCCAAGCGAGCGCCGCCGGCCGCCAATCCCAACGAAGCGTCTACGCCCCGCCAAGGTTGCAGATGCCACGCCACACCCACAAGAGCGGGAGCGGCGTGCAGTGCCAGCCGCGACACGCTTTCGTTTGACGCCAAAATTTTTGATCGACCGAGGTAGCCCACGGTGCCTGTGATGAACAGGGTGGGGGGCCAGCCTCGGATTCGGTGTAATGCGAAGGCACCATCGAGCCACGCAGCGAACCCCGTGCCCGCCTCGCGGCTCCATACGGCGCCGGAGCGCAGCAAGACCGCCCCATGCAGAGGCACGCGCGCTTGTGTTCGCACCGGCGTCACCGGCGCAGTCACGCCATCCACAACCACCTCGTGAAAAGCGTAGGCACCTTTGCCAATGGCCTCGATGCGCAGCCGAGACGGCCTCACGGCGTTGCGTGGCGCCGGCACAACCAAGCGCACAGGGCCATCCAGCGGGGTTACGTTGTTGGCGCGTTCACCGTCGATGTAGAGCTGGACACCGCGCGCGCTGGTGGGGTTCCCAAACGCGTCTTCGGCCCGCACCACAACTGTCAACGTTTGCGCCGTGCCCACCGTGATGTGAGAGCGGTTCGGGATCATCACATAGCGCGCGGCGGGACCCGCCAAAACCGTGATCTCGGTTTGGCTGCGTGGTGGCTGCTCTTCTGGTTGGCCCTTGTCTACGCGCGCGGCGGGCGCATCGAACGCCTGCACGATGACTTTGCTGTTCGGAGGCGAAGCGGGTGGTGCAAGCAAAAAGCGGGACCACCCGTCGCCGCCGTCCAACGGTTGCGCCCATCGCGCTGAAGTGAGGGTGTTTGCTTCGGTTCGTGCATGCGACCGTACGCTGAGCGTCCCGTAAGACAAGGGCCGCGCGGCCTGGTCAAGTCCGAACACCCATGTTTGCACGGGCATGCCAGATACGGCTGTGGGCGGCGCCCAGATCATCACCCGCGAAAACGGTGGGTGCCCCAGATCGATCGTTTCTTCGGCGGTTTTGCCGTGTTCGTTCTTGGATGTGGCAATCGCGATCGCGGCGCCTGGCGGCACCACCACAGGAACGCGCACTTCCCCCTGCGCGTTGGCGCGTTTTGGTCCAAACACACGCCCCGCCACCGTGAGCGTCACCTCTGCGCCGGGATCCGTGTGAAAAGCCGGTGCGGCCACCGCAGGCAAAGGCACACACAGTGCACCCAGCTTCGCATCATCCGTGCTGGCGATGAGGATCGCCCCTTGGGGAAACCGCCGCGCGGGCAGCACCCAGCGCGCGCTCATCGAACGTTCACTGTCGCGCGCAAGATCAATGATCTCACCGGCGCTGGTTTTCAGCGAAACGTTACCAAGCTGTCCGGGCGCGTCCGGTGGCAGCGACACGTGCACCATCACGTCCTGATCCACGCCCAGCACCAAGCTCGGTTGCCCCAACGATAGAACCAGGCCCAAATCGATGTTGTGAGCGGCGGGCGCGGTGGCCACCAGGGGCGACGGATCGGGAGGGGGCGCGGCTGCCGTGGGCGAGGCGAGCCACAATAGACCCGCCCACGCGGCGACAGACAACCCCAAGCTCATGGCGCCCAGAGATCCTCTTTCGCAGATTCGAGCGCGGGGGCTTTCGGTGTGCGCGTGATCGTTTGTGACACCTTCTTGGTGCGGCCTTGTAGATCGCGAGCTTCCACGTCCACCGCGTTGCGGCC
Source organism: Deltaproteobacteria bacterium (assembly GCA_033763315.1). GTDB lineage: Bacteria > Myxococcota_A > Polyangia > Fen-1088 > Fen-1088 > JAGTJU01. The sequence goes on along the minus strand of JANRKS010000008.1, from coordinate 103,987 downwards.
CACCTGCAAAGGTAGGTCGGCTGAAAACCGCCCGTCCGCGTCCACCAAGACACGTTTGCCGTTGATCAATACCTTTGTGGTTGCGCCCGCCTTGCCTTCGACCTTCGTGGTGTGCAGCGTTTCCGTCGTCTCTGGCCACACCACGTCCAACAGCAGGTCTTCAGGCGTTTGCACGGGATCGGTGGGCGCTCCATTGGCGCGCGCCACGCTTTCGCTTCCGGCTTTGACCGTCACGCTGCGCCCGCGCCCTGCAAATTCAACACTGCCCGCGCTCACGGCCACCGCCACTTGCCCCGCCTCTGTGCGCGCCACCACCCAGCGCGAAGGTCCTTGGTTTGTGGCCTGCGTTTGATCCGAGCGAATCTTTACGATGGCTTCGCTGTCTTCTACGGTGGCTGTCATATCGCCGCTGCCACGCAGGATGCTGAATTCGGCTTGTTTGTCGGCGATGGACTGCAGCTGAATCTCAAGGTTCTCACGCACCTCAAGCTCGCTGCCTTTGCGGCGCAACAAAACACGTGCCCCTGGCCCGGTGCGAATCACGTCTGACAGCGACAACAGATCTCCGGCTTGCAGCACGTAAAGCTTTTGATCTTGCAAGAATTCAACGGTGCCCTGCACACCGGCAACACGAAAGCGATCGTCGTCTGTGCGTGGCTTGGCGAGGCTTCGCGGCCGTGGCGCCACGAGCCCGCTGGTTTTTCTTGGCTGCTCGAACAACTGCCGCGACACGATGCCTGCCACAACCAACACAACGCCCACCACGGCGGCGCCGGCCACAAGCATCAAACCTTTACGCAGCTTGCGGCTTGCCATGGCTACTGCAGCACCTTGTCGCCCACGTCGAGCGGGAACGTTAAGAAGAAGCTTGTGCCCTGTCCCAGTTGGCTTTCCGCGCGGATTTGGCCACCATGGTCCTCAATGATCTTGTGCACCACCGCCAGCCCCATGCCGGTTTCGTCCCAGCGTTTTTTCGTGGTGAAGAACGGGTCGAAAATGCGCGACAGATTCTCAGGCGCGATGCCCTGGCCGGTATCAGAGATGCGAAGTTGCAAGAGTTTGGCCGCCGGTAAGGACGTTTCAAGCGTCAACACGCCCCCACGTTCCTCCATGGCAGTGCATGCATTCTTGATGATGTGAATGATCGCGGCTTGCAATTGAAACGCGCTGCCGCGGATTGGCGGGCTGGGGCTCACGATGCGTTTGTCCACGCGGATGTGCGCTTCCGCCAAGCCAGAGGCGCTCGAAAGTTCGAGGGCGTCATCCACAACGTGCGCTAGATCCACGGCGTGGAAATCCTCGCCCACCTGGCGCTGCGACAGCCGCAAAAGGTTCGAGACGATGTGCCGAATGCGGAGCGCCTGATCTTCGATGTCTTTAATCATCGGGCGCCAAGGGTGATCATCCGTCATATCCGCCAGCACCAATTGCGACAGACCCAAAACACCCGCCAAAGGGTTGTTGATCTCGTGCGCCACGCCAGAGCCCAATACACCAATGGCAGCCAGCGATCGCGACCGCAGCAACAAATCTTGCGCTTGCTGCAGCTGTTCGGTTTTTTCGTCCACCCGACGTTCAAGGTTGCGGTTCCAGTTTTTGATCTCTCGCGTTTGCCGCAAGATTTCTTGCCTGGCCGCGTCCAACGACGTGGTCATGGCGTTGAACGCTTTTGCCAAGTCGCCCAATTCGTCGCGGGTGCGCACCTGCAGCTGTGTGTCGAGACGGCCCTGCGAAACGTTGCGTGCGGCATCGGCAAGGTCGGTGATGCGGCGGGATAGGTTGCGCCCCAACCAGGCAGCCACCAGCGCCGCGAGAAAGCCTGAGATCGAAACCCAATACAAGGTCGCAAAACCCATGCGGCTCACAGGCTCAAGCGCTTGCGACAAGGGCCGTTCGCTGCTGATGCCCAGATGGTATGGCGCCGCTGGGGCGAACGCGCCAACCACGCGTTTGCCGCCGTCGGAGCGGAATGCCGCGACGAACGGGTTGTCGGGCAAGGTGCCGGGCAAACCGTTGGGAATGATCTTGGCGCGCAAGCGCGGCTGCTCGTCGGATGTTGACGTGGCAACAACGCGGGACGCTCGATCCAACAACATCAATGTTCGGTCTTCGCCTTCCATGTTGCGCAGATAACGCGCCATCGGCCGCAACGAGATCTGCGCCAAGATGGCTTGCGGTGGTTCATCGGGCAAGGTCTCAAACGGCAGCGCCAAAATCATTTGCGGGTGGCCTTGCGGGCCCGCCAGAAACACTTCGCTTGTGGACACGCGCTCCTTCTGCACTTCAAGCATAGGTGCGCGCTTGGGCACCTGTGCCGCGTCGTCGGCCGTCATGGCGTCGTGCTGCCCAAGCGCTTCGTTGGCGCGTGGCCGTTCTTGGTATGCGGGCGGCGCCAGCGGTGTGCCATCCATCGTGTAAACGCCCACGACGCTGAACACTTCTTTTTGATGGTAGATGAACTGCAAGAATTTCTGCAGGCGTTGTGCGGACGGCGGCTCGGTTCCCCGGTGTGTCAGATCCACAACGCGCGATTGCACCCGCAACAACTCTTCGATTTGCGCCAGTTCGCCGGCCACATATTCAGCCACTTGAATGGCCACCGCTTGTTCTTGCGCTTCGATTGAATCACGGATGGCGGCTTGGCCGATGCGTGCCGCAAAATAGCCGGCGATCGCGACGGGAATTGTGCACACGCCAACGGCAAGGATGATGAACTTGCCCTGCAGCTTCACGGTGACCCCCCGGCGTTCACCCACGTGAATGTGCCGCTCCAGCGGGCCTTGCCCAGCACCGGATCCACCGCCCACACCAAAGTGCTTCCCACGCCGGGCGGTGCCACGCCCACGATCGTGTTAAGTCCCTTGGGTTGGGGTTGCAGAAGGGGCGAGCCAGTTGTTGGCCGATCGCCAAAAATGATGACGGTCAACGGTGTGATGCCTTGGCCTGTGATCGTCACCAGGGCCCCGCCGGCAGAGGGTGATTGCGCGGGACTCACATCGCTGATCTTGAGTTGGTCGATGTATGCGAAATCTTGCGAAGGCAACAGCTGTGATTTACCCGTGAGCGCCCGAATTTCCACACCAGCGCGTCCCACGACACCTGGTGGCGTGCGGCCAACGATGGTCGACGAATCGAGCCACGTGCCGCCGTCAGGAAGCAGCGGTTTGCCGCCCACGAACACTTGAGCGTCGGGTGGCAGGAACGCGCCCCGCACCACCACGTCCGTGCCGCCTGCGGTGCTGCCTTGCTGCGGCGAGATCTGCTGCAACACGGGGTTTGCGGTCAGCACGAAGGGCAACGTCACCACACGGCTGTTCGCTTGCGCTGAGGCATCAATGGCGGTCAACGTGATCGTGAATAGGTCATTGAGCATCGCCGTGGGCGGTACCGAGGCGTCGAAGGCGCAACCGGTGGGCCCGCCCGCGGGTGCCAACGCGCAGCTGCCGTTCGCCAAGACCTTGCCACCATTGGCCACGTTGTAGATCACGGCGGCCAGGCTGCCCGGCCCAAGATCTCGCGCGGTGAAATCCACGCGTACCGTGTTGCCGGGCGCTACAGGACGGTTGCCTGGCGTGTTGACGATGATTTCAGGTGCCACCGTGTCTGGCCCCAATGACACAAAGCCATTGGGCAAGACCGCGGTTTGCCCCCGCGGATCCTGCAGATTCACCGTGTACGCCGTGGCCGGACCGGCCAAGCCCTTATCGAGCGTGGCCTCCAATAATGAAGCCGAACGCCACACGACGTTTCGCAGTGACGCGGTGGTGGTGGCGTTGCCGACCACGCCAGAGAAGCCTTGAGTGCGGGCAAACTGTAGATCCTGCTCAAGGTCGAACACGTAGGCCGGGATAAAATTGCGGCCGCGCAGTTTCACAGGTGTCACTTGATCTGTGTATCCCTGCTGGGGCTCGATCGCTTCCAACTCAGGCTGCGGCGCACCTGGCTCACACCCCGCAAACGCCATTGCCACTTGTGCAATCACAAGGGCTTGGCAACGACGGCCTGGCGAGCAAACGGGCTTACCCATACGCCAGGGGATTGTAAGCCTAATCGAAGAAGGCTTCTGTGCGGATCTGCTTCTTGCGGTTGATTCCGCGGTCCATCAGCTCCTGCTTCAGCTCGCGGATCATGGCGCCGTTGCCCACCATATAGAAGGTGGGCTCTTTGAGGAGGGGCAGCCGCTCCAGAATCGGGATGGTGATGCGGCCGCGCAAGCCGGTCCACGCGTCCGAGCCTTGCGACAAAAACACGAACAGCTCCGCTTGTGCGGCTTCGCACAGCGCCAGCAGCTCGTCGTACAAAAATAGGTCGTCCTCGCCGCGCAAACCCCAGTAGACGTAGCGATGTCCTACCTCCTGGCGCTGGGCCAGGTCGTGCAGCATGGGCAAGATCGGCGCTAAGCCCGTGCCGGTGGCCGCCAGCACCACGTCGCCCTCGTGCACGGCATCAAGCACAAAGAAGCCGTGCGGGCCCGTCATCTCCACCACGGTGTCCGCCGCCAAGCTAGCGAAGAACTCACCGGCGGCGCCATCGGGCAGCAGCTTGACCAGCATGCGCAGCTCGTGGCCGCGGGTGGCCAGGCCCGCCAACGAATAGCTGCGGCGGATCGGCTGATTCTTGTCGTCTTTGCCCACCGCGAACGTGACGAATTGCCCTGGTTTGAAGTCCAAAACTGGGGGCGTTTCCAAGGCGAAGCGAAGGTCGGTGACGTCGCGGGAAACCTTGACCATAGATGAAAGGCGGGCGCGGATGGGGCCTGACGACATAATTCGGCGTGGGGTATAGCAGGCGGCGCTGCCGTTACGGGCCCCGCTATGTCACTGACAAAGGCAGGCGACTGCTGTAGTTTGCCGTTATGCGCGCTTCTTCGATGTTGTCGTTTGCCGTCAGTCGGTTGCCCCTCTCGGTTGGTTTGCCCCTCTCGGTTGGTTTGACCCTTGCGGTTGGTTTGACCCTCGGGGCCTGTAAATCAGAGGCCCCCGCGGACAAGCCGGCGGCTCTTCCTCCAGCCCCAGCGGAGATGAAAGCCCCGGCGCCGCCAGCCGCCCCGCCCGACGCCGAGGTGGCGGCCGCCGAGGCCGTGCCCGAAGAGGCCAAAGCGGAAGATTCCATCACGGGAACCATCGTGGTGGCCAAAGCGCGCAAAAAGGACGTGAAAAAGGGCGACGTGATGTTCCTCATCGCCCGCCGCGCGGGTGGCCCTCCCGGACCGGGATCCATGCTGGCGGTGCAGAAGTTGATGGTGGAAGATTTCCCGATGCCGTTTGCCGTGAGCAGCCGCGACGCCATGATTCCGGGCATGAAATTCGATGGCGAGGTGAACCTTTCCATTCGCTTGGATAAAGACGGCGATCCGATGACCCGTCGCAAGGGCGACGTGTTCGGTGAGGTTCAAGGCGTCAAGGTGGGTTCTAAGGACGTGACTTTGCCGCTTGAGACGTTGCAAACGGAAGACAAGGTCTTGGGCGCTCCCGGTGGTCCGGGCGGCATGCCTCCCCACGGTGGCGGTAACCCCCATGGCGGCCTCCCCGCGGGTCACCCTTAACACCAGGCAACGCACGTAGGGTTACGCGAAATGGCGGTTTGCCAGCGTGACCCCGTGGGTTAAAGTCGCCCCTTTCCGGCATGCCCGATTACCGACAACTGCGCGACATGGTTAGCCACCGTGTCACCTTCGAATACGACACCGGCGTGCGGTTGGTGGGGTATCTGTCGGGGGTTGAGCCCGCGCAAGGCCCCGTGCACTATGCGGTGCTTTCAAGCGTTGAGTTGTTTGATCAAACGCTGCGGGTGATCGCCCGCTTCGCCGAGTTGCCTTTGGTGCCCAACAACTTGGTCAGCATCCGGGTGACGGAAGGAGCCGCATGAAGCGCCGCCTGTGGATGTTGTGTGGGTTGGGCCTCGCGTCGTGCGCGCACTTGCCTGCGGGGCAGATCGTTAACACGCGCGATCTCGCTGAGGCCGAAGGCCAGCCTGCGATCGCGGCTATACAAGAGTTGGGGGGCGCCGACATCATGGTGCCCGGCAATATCACGGGCCTGCCAGGCGATGGCGTGGCAGTCGTGGGCGAGGGCTTGTGGATCCAGGGCACCGCCTTTGGCCGGCAGCCCACGGTTTTGATCGGTGGCTTGCCCGCGTTTGTCCAAGCCCGCACGGCCGATGCAGGAATTGTGGTGCGTGTGCCGCCCGGCGTGGGCACGGGCCCGCAAACGCTGCAAGTACGCACACGCGCGGGCGTGGCCGAGGTGCCACTGAACGTGCGTCGTTTCGCGGCCGCATGGACCAACGACGGCGCCCTGCAATGGCTGGCGATGCCCGTGGCGGGCAAGGCGCCAGCGCCCGTGGTGGCGAGCTCACCTTCAGTGACGAAGCTTGCGTTCTCCTCTGACGGACGCGCCGCTTACAGTGTGGACGCGGCCGCGCGTCGCTTAACGGTGTTTGACGTGACCACGCAAAAGGGCCCCGCGTCTGCGTTTGCGCTTGAGCTCGAAGGCACACCGGTGCTCGCTTTGGCCGCAGCCGCCGGTGCGCCCGTATTGGCGATCGTTCGCGCTCATGACGTCATGGTGTTGCGAACCTCATCAGCCGTGCGCCCCCCGCGCGGCCGCCCGCGGGCTTTGCCGGATGACATCGCAGAGGCATTGGCGGGGCAGCCCGTCGTGGCCGCGGTGAGCCCGGACGGCCGCTTTCTTGCGTTGCCCTTAGATCGCGGCAACCGCGTGGTGCTTTTGTCTTTGCAAAACAGCGACGCTGCACCGGTTGTGGCCAGCGTGGTGGTGGACCCGAGCGTGCGCGCGCCTTCGTTGATCGACCTTGGTTTCTCGGTGGAGGGCGACACCTTGTGGGTGGCCTCAGGCGCACGCGCCGGCAGCGAATCATTGGGCGTACGTCCCACGCGTGTGCAAGCACTTACGGTGCAGTCAGTGGGCGACGGCGTGAAGCTTACGTTGGGAAAATCTTATTCATTGCCTGCGGGCGAGCCCACAACGTTGGGTGTTTCACGCACGCGTCCTTTGCCAAGTGGCGCGGCGATCCGGCGGCCTCCGCAGTTGGCGCAGGTGATGGTGGCCGCACTCACGGCTGAGGGCACACAGCTGTTCGCGGTGGGCGCCGAAGGTCCCGTTTCGGTATCGTCAGCGCCGGGGCGAATGACCGACGTGTTGATCGAACCGCTCGGTCAAGTGGCGCTCGCAAGCGTGGTGCCACCTGAGGGCGGCGTGAAACTGCATTGGCTGCGCGCCGATGGCCGGCAAGCGGAGGCCAGCAACGGCGTGTTGTTCCCCACTTCGGTGCAAGCGAAGACCTGCACAATCGAGGTTCAGCCGTGACAGCGGCGTCTGCCGTGCCGGAAGTACAACGTTTACACGCGGTGGTTGTGGGCCGCGTACAGAACGTCGGCTTTCGCGCCACGACGCATGAGCAAGCGCTGCGGCTGAAGTTGGCCGGTTGGGTGCGCAACCGCCATGAAGGCACCGTGGAGGTGGTTGCCGAAGGCCACCCAAACATTCTCAATGAGTTCCTCGCGTTTTTGCGCCAGGGACCTCGAACCGCGCACGTTGTTCGCGTGGATGCCACCTGGGGCCCCGCGGAAGGCGCCCCACAGCCGTTTGCCGTGAAGCCGACTATTTAAGGAGACAACGTTATGAGCGAGTCTGGGAAAAACGAATCTGGGTCCATCGAGTCTGCGTCGCACGAACACCGGTTGTTCCCGCCCCCCGCGGAATTTGTAGCAAAGGCGCTCATCGGCGACCAAGCGCAGTACCAGAACATGTACGAGCGTTCGATCAAAGATCCGGAAGGGTTCTGGTCCGAGACGGCGCGCGCGGAATTGACGTGGCAAAAACCCTTCACCAAAGCGGTCACGGGCCAAATGCCCAACACGCGTTGGTTCGAAGACGGCCAGATCAACGTATCGGTGAACTGTTTGGATCGCCACCTCGGCACGCGCGGTAACAAGCCTGCGTTGATCTGGGAAGGTGAGCCGGGCGATGAACGCGTTCTCACTTACAGTGAATTACACGCCGAGGTGTGCCGCTTTGCAGGAGCTTTGCAAGCACAAGGCATTGTGGCGGGCGACAAAGTTGCCATCTATATGCCGCTCATCCCTGAAGCCACGGTGGCCATGCTCGCGTGCACGCGCCTGGGTGCGGCGCACACGGTGGTGTTCGGCGGCTTTTCATCAGAATCGCTGCGTGATCGCATCAACGACTGCGGCGCCAAGTTGGTGGTCACCGCAGATGGTGGTTACCGCCGCGGCAAAGTCATCGCGCTCAAAGACAACGTCGACAAGGCTGTGGCCCAAACGCCCAGCGTGAAAAGGGTTGTTGTGGTCAAGCGCACGGGCAACGCCGTGCCGATGCAAGACGGCCGCGATGTGTGGTGGCACGACGTCGTCAAAGGCCAATCCGATTCGTTCCCTGCCGCCGCGTTGCCGGCCGAACAATTGCTGTTCATCCTCTACACGTCCGGCACCACCGGCAAGCCGAAGGGCATTGAACACACCACGGGCGGCTACCTGTTGGGTGTGCACCTGACGTCGAAATACATCTTCGATTTGCAAGAAAACGATGTGTATTGGTGCACGGCCGACATCGGCTGGATCACGGGCCACAGCTACATGGTGTACGGCCCGCTTTCAAATGGCGCCACGTTGCTGATGTACGAAGGCGCGCCCGATGCGCCGGACAAAGACCGCTTCTGGTCGATCATCGAACGCCGAAAAGTCACCGTGTTCTACACGGCGCCCACGGCGATTCGCGCCTTCATCCGTTGGGGTGATGATTACGTCAACAAGCACGATCTTTCGTCGCTGCGTTTGCTAGGCAGCGTGGGCGAGCCGATCAACCCGGAAGCCTGGATGTGGTACCACCGCGTGATTGGCAATGCCAAATGCCCAATCGTGGATACGTGGTGGCAAACTGAAACGGGCGCCATCATGATGTCGCCGCTGCCGGGGGTGACGTTCACGAAGCCAGGCAGCTGCACGATTCCGTTTTTCGGCGTTCATCCTGAAATCGTGCACAAAGACGGCACGCCTTGTAAGCCGAACGAAGGCGGATTCTTGGTGTTGCGCAAACCGTGGCCCAGCATGGCGCGCGGCATTCACGGCGATCAAGAGCGCTTCATCAAAACCTATTTCTCGGACATTCCGGGCTCGTACTTCACGGGCGACGGTGCACGCCAAGATCAAGACGGTTACTTCTGGGTGATGGGCCGCGTGGACGACGTCTTAAACGTTTCAGGGCACCGATTGGGCACCGCCGAAATCGAAAGCGCGCTTGTGGCCTGCGAAGAAGTGGCTGAAGCCGCCGTGGTGGGACCACCGCACGAGATCAAGGGCCAGGGGATCTGTTGCTTCGTCACGTTGAAGTCAGGCATCACCCCCTCGGACGCGATCAAGAAAAAGCTTTCGGACCAGGTGGTGCGTGAGATCGGTGCGCTGGCGCGCCCTGACGACATTCGTTTCGCCGACGCCTTGCCGAAGACCCGCTCTGGCAAAATCATGCGGCGCTTGCTGCGTGAAATCGCCACGGGCGGTGCGGCCGTGGGCGACACGACCACGCTCGAAGACGTGAATGTGCTTTCGAGCCTGGCGGCGAAGATTGCCGACGAAGAATAAGCGGTTGGGTTGGGGGAGCGTCTTGGACCTGCCGGGTCAGGATTGAGACGTTTCCCCCTTGGCCGCAGCCTCGCGCAGCTTGTCTTTCTTGCTCTTGCGCTTGCCTTTGATGCCACCATGCGGGTTGGCGGGCGCGGGCGTGTTGGCGGTGGGCGGAAAGCCGGCGATGGTCTCGCGGGGCAAGGTGAGGCCATGACGCTTTTCGATGAGGCGCATGTGTGAACTGGTGGCGGCGTTGATGAACGTCACGGCCACGCCTGATTGTCCTGCGCGGCCCGTGCGTCCGATTCGATGCAAGTAATCTGCAGGTGAGCGCGGCAAATCGTAATTGATCACGGCGCTTAGCTGTTCGATGTCGAGGCCGCGAGATGCGAGGTCGGTGGCCACAAGGATCTGCAAATCCGCCGCCTTAAAATCTTCCAGCGCTTGCGTCCGCGCCGTTTGGCTCAGCTCGCCGTGCAAATCCGCCGCCGTGAACCCATCGCGCAACAGCTTCTTCGTGACGTGCTCGGCGGCGTATTGCGTGGCCACAAACACAAGCACCGAAGGCCATTCGTGCGTTTTCACCAAGTGCTGCAGCAAACGGCCACGCTTTGTGTCGTCGACCTCGATCACACGCTGTTTGATGGCGCTGACATCAGGCAGAGCCCCTGCGTCGATGTTGATGGCGACCGGCTCGTGCAAAAGCGCCTGCACAGGCTTGCGCACGGCCGGCGGAAATGTGGCCGAAAACAGCAATTTTTGGCAGTGTTCGGGTAGCAGCTCAAACACCCGCGCGAGCTCATCCGTGAATCCGAGTGACAACAAGCGGTCAGCCTCATCAAGCACGAGCTGCTTGACGGCGGAAAGCTCCAACGCGTTCTGATCCACCAAATCCAATAGGCGCCCTGGCGTGGCCACCACCACATCGGCGCCGCCACGCAGGTCCATCATCTGCGGGTTGATCGAAACGCCGCCGACGGCCACGCACACTTTCGGGGGCGTCTCCATCGTGCGGCTGAGCTCATTCACGACTTGTGCGGTTTGCATCGCCAGCTCACGCGTGGGCGACAACACCAAAGCGAACACTGGCGTGGGGTGCATGACTATGCGTTGCCGGGCGCGCAGCATGTGCAACATGGGCAACACAAATGCCGCTGTCTTGCCCGAACCTGTTTTGGCGGACGCCCACACATCAAGTCCGCGCAAGATGGCGGGAATGGCTTGAGCTTGCACGGGCGTCGGGTGCGTGAATCCAAGTTGCTGCGTGGCGCGCAACAAGGGCTCCGCCAACCCTAAGACCGCGAACGTTTCGGCGGGTGACGAGAATTCGTCCTGGCTCATGGCACGCGATCCAGCGTGATGGGGCCCAGCTTCCCTTCGCGAAATTCATTTAACAAAGCCACAGAGGCCTTGGCTACGTCGGGCGCGCCGCCCCCTTTTTTGACGAATTTGCGCAAGTTCGCGATGTGATCCAACAGCGCGTGCGCATCGCCATGGGGCGGCAGCTCACCATAACGTTGTGACAACAAAGCGGGATAAAGCGCCAACAGACGCCGCCCGAGATCAACGGCCACATCTTCATCTTCATAGGCCGCGCGGCCGATGCTGTGGGTGGCGGCCAGCTTGTATGAAGCTTCCTGTGTCATACCTGGCCACAACATGCCGGGTGTGTCGATCAAGCTCATGGCGGGCGTCAGCTGGTGAAACATCTGCATTTTCGTCACGGCCGGTTCATCGCCCACGTTGGCCACGTGGCGGTTCAACAACGCATTCATCAGCGTGGATTTTCCCACGTTGGGCACACCCAAGATCATCATGCGTAGCGGCTTTTCCGACGTGCAGCGATCGGGAAGCAACGCCTGGCAGAGCGCGGGCAGGCGGCGCACGTCGTGGGGCCGCTTGGCACACAAAGCGATCGCGTTGGATCCAGGTTGTTCCTTGTAGTGTTGCAGCCACCACTCGGTTTGAGCGGGATCCGCGGCGTCGGCCTTATTCAGAAGTTTCAATGCGGGTTTATTGCCTTGCCGCCGCAGCGCCTCGAACACGGGGTTGCAGCTTGAATGCGGAACGCGCGCGTCAAGCACCTCGATCACGAGGTCCACTTTGCGCATCGTTTCGGCGGCCGCCTTGCGCGCCGTCGCCATGTGACCGGGATACCAATTAATTGCCATGGGCCGTCATTGGCCTTGCCTTTACCACAAGGGGGGCCACCACGCCGTGGCCCCGCTCGTTTAGGCAGAGTTTGGGCGGCGGGGTGCGGAAGCGGCCCGCAGCGAAAAGGTCACTGAGCGTTGCTGCGCGTCTTTGAACCAAAGATCGTGAGGAAGATGATCTTCAGGTCGAACAAAAAGTGCCAGTTGTTGATGTAGTCGAGGTCATGCGCCACGCGGCCTTCCATCTTTTCGATCTGGTCGGTTTCACCGCGAAAGCCGTTGACCTGTGCCCAGCCTGTGATTCCCGGTTTCACCTTGTGGCGCAACATATATCCTTGAATGAGCGCGCGGTATTCTTCGTTGTGGGCCACCGCGTGTGGCCGAGGCCCCACGATCGACATTTGGCCCGTGATGACTTGCAGAAACTGGGGAAGCTCATCTAAGGATGTGCGGCGAATGAAACGGCCTACGGTCGTCACGCGTTTGTCGCCTTTGGTGGCTTGCACCACTTTGGCCCCATCTTCAGCAACGGTCATGCTGCGAAACTTCAAAACACGAATCTCCTTACCGTTGAGGCCGTAGCGTCGTTGTCGGAAAAACACGGGACCAGGGGACGTCAATTTTATGGCGGCCGCCACAGCCAGCATTGGAATGGCTATGATCGCCAGAATGATTGAGCCGAGCACGATGTCCTCAAGCCGTTTGACCCAACCGTTGTTCCCCGAGAATGGCGAATCATAGATGCTGACCACCGGCAGGGATCCCACTTGCCCCCAGCGGCCATGCAGCAAATCGAACGTATAGAAATCAGCCACCATATGAACGGTGACGGTGGTATCGGCCAAGGCTCGCAAGATCTCGCCCACGCGGGCCTCCGCGCGCAGCGGGAACGCGATGTAGATCGAATCAATCTTGCCTTCGCGGGCTTCCTTCAATAGTAAAGCCAACCCGCCTCGCACAGGCCCCGGGTTCACCTTGGTGAAATTGTGATGGCGATCCGCTGTGCGATCGTCATACACGCCCACCAGCCGATTGCCTGTCCACGGTCGCTCAGCGAACGCTGTGATCACACGCTCGGCCGCTTCAGTGGCTCCAAGTACCGCGTAAGTTCGGGTGTCGTGCCCCATGCCGCGCAGTTTGCGCAACACCAATCGCACGCCAATGCGAACCAGTGAAAGCCCCAGCATTGCGGCAAAGAACCAACTGAGCGTGATGACGCGTGAATAGGACGTCGACGTTTTCGTGATAAAGGCCGCAAACACCAACAGCGGCGCCACCAACGCCCAAGTCCACGCCACGGCGCTGACTTCTTTGACCAGCCGTTCATTGCGGTAAGCCCTGTAAAGGCCGCGGGATTCCGAGACGAACCCAAAGAGCACCAGGGCGACGGCGGTGGCCGTCGTCAGGGCTGGGCGCCACGTCTCGCCGTAAAGGCTGCACGCCGCCGCGTGCGCCGCGGCGATGACAACAACGTCGATGACTCGTTGAAAAGCTCCCGCCGCGTCCTCGTGCCCCTTGAGAACTCCGCCCCTGCCACGTTTCATTCGATCGACTCCATTGAACTGAACGCTGACTTGCCGCTTTTCGGAATTGAAGGCGGGCGCGGGCTCCTTTTGCAGCCCGCGTGCCACCAAATTCCGCAATGAATTCGTGTCCGGCCTGGCCAGACCTGTCGCGTCGCGCACAACAGGTGTTGTGTGGGCGACAACACCCCACAAAGTAACGTCCGGTGGGATGCAGCGCCGCTGCACGTGCGAAAAGAACGCTAATTCAAAACCAGCCGGCTTATAAACAAGCTCGCTTTTCCTTGGAAGCCGATGTTTCCCAAAACCAAGATGGCCCCATCATTTGCGAAAAGCACTTTGGCGGCGGCGCTGGGATCTGCGAAGGGCAGGGTAAAAAAGCCTGTTTTAGCAACGTGTGGATCAAGATTGCCTTGGCCGTCCAGCAGCGTGAGCGCAGGCCGTTGTTCACCCATTATCCCGTCGCTGCCCACCACAGCGGTGAGTCCGGGCCCAAACGCAAGGTCGACGTAGACCGTCGTCATGCCGTGAGGCAGCGTTGTGACGCCCCTGTCACCGAACTTCATGTCAGTGGGGGCCCAAATCATTGGCAGCTGATCCATCGGAGCGTCCTTGCGCCAACCTTCGCCCAAGACCAAGGGTTGGTCGCCGAAACCCCTCGTCGCGGTGGTGAGTGAGGCCAGCGCACTTCCCGTGATGCCGAGCGGATTGAACGTCATGGTCGAACCCAGTTTCGCGAACTCGGTGGCGGAGGTGATTGCCAGATCCATGATCGGCAACCCATCGGCACTACGCGTGCCGTTTAAAACAAACGTTGTGCCATCGTCAACGCTATAGACGTACGCCTTGCTCGACGCGTCGGCGAGCGAGACCGTTTCGCGATTCAGCATAATTCCCTTCACATCAAAGGCTCCTACCACCACGCCAGCCATATTGGTGCCCATCCCCGCAATCAGAAATCCATTGCGGGTGGGGAGCACACTGCTCACATTGGAGAAGTCGATCTTTACCTTGTCTCCATCCGCCAATGTGACGCTTGGGGAGCCGTCCAGGTTGTGCGCAAACATGATCGAATTGGGGCTGCCCTTGGTGATGACAAGGATGCGTTTGTTCTGCCGGTCGAGGGTCAAGCGCTGGGCCACACAGGTTGGTTCGGCGCGCAGCACGCCACCTTTGCCGAACGTGGCGTCCAATACGCCATTCCCTGTCACAGCCACCAAAGTGCAGCTTTCTTTTAGCAGCACGTAGGTCGTGCCATTGGGACCGATGAACGCATCCGCAACTTCATCGTTTGCCGAGACCGCAAGGGAGAACGTTCCGTCTTGGCCGAAGCGTGAATCAAGCGAAATGAGTGGCTTCTCCGCCGAATCCACATCCATCTTGGTCCCAACGTCGACCTTCGTGCCACCGTCGGCCGTCGTGCGCGGCAAGATGGCGTCCACATAGTTTGTACACGCCGCCGCGCCCACGACGGCGGCCGTCAACCACAGGTTGCTCTTCACCATGACACCCCCAAAGCTACGCTGGCGGATGGCAACACCCACGCCGCGGTGCTTGTGTTCATGGCCGCCACACGAATGCCTGGCCGTGGCTGCAACGTCATAAGGCGTGCCTGCAACAACAGCATCACGTGAGGGGCAACCGTGACACCCACGTTGCCGCCCGCGGCGGCCACGAACGCGTATGTGGTCTCCTTGTTCGAGACGAACGAAGCGATCGCATTTCCGTCAACGTTCGTCACGGCCAACCCGGCGCTGGCCAATCCCGACCAGCGCCATCGCCCGCTGCTGCGAGTGAAACCGCCATCCACTGTCGCCACGTAAGCCTCGGCTGAAATCGTGCCTTGTTCTTTCGACAACGACGTCGGTGTAAAGGGCAGCAGGAAAGCCAGACCCGTGAAGAAGCCCGAACGCCATACGTGAACCGCGTTCAATTCAGTGGTGACCTGTGTTTGGCCAGAAATGAAACCTGACACGACCCCAGCCCCGGCGCTCAGCAACCACGGTGGTGGCGCCGTCTTTGTTTTTTCGGGGGAAGCTTTGGCTGCGATGACGTTGATCTTCGGGGGCGAAGTCACCGCCGAAGGCTCCAGATCCAGGGTGCGAGAGGTCAATTGTGTTCGCAGGACTTCTGTCGTGCGCACGGCGAGTTCACTTCCGGCTTCCGCCACATCGGCGGCGTCGCCGGGCACAAACGGCACACTGAGCGCACGCATCTGCGTGGCGCCCGTTTCGTCGATGGCCTCAAGTTCGGCGATGAGTTCGCCGCCTGTTTGTCGAATCACGATCGAAACGCGCGCCCCACCATTTTGCCGGCCCGGCAATCCGGAGCCAAGTGGCAAACCCGCCGCTGTAAGTTCACCGCGCATGCGCGCGACCAATCCCAAAGGTACATCGGGCGCGGCAGACAAGACGATCGACGGAAGCGCCTCCGCTTGCGCATGCACCACCCGTGACGCAAGCAGCACGGCCAACACACAACTATGCCAACCAAGCCCGCGCATCAACGGGGGCTGCCGGGCGCGCGCCGCAGGACTTTCTTGGCGAGGTCACTGTGGCTTCCCGTGGGATAAAGTTGCAGATACTTATCAGCGTCCAACGCGGCCAAATCATGCTGCTTGAGCGACGTATGTGCCATCATTAAACGCACGAGCGCATCCTCGGCGAAGGCACCTCGTGGTGATTCGGAAAGATAGCGCACGTACCAAGGCACCGCGCGCGCGGGGGCGTGCGCGTGATCGTCTTCAAGACGGCCCAATTCGAATGCGGCCTTTTGTGCGGCCGCGCTGTCAGCAAAGCGTGTGCGCAATGCCTGCAACGCTTTGCGGGCCACCGCCGCGTTGCCCGTGTAGCGGCCGGCGTCAGCCAACGCTTGCAGATCCGCCAACGGCCGCTCGGCAACCACCGTGTCTACTTGCTGCCGCTCGGCATCGCTCACAATCGCAGCGAAGTCGCCCGCCTGCAACCATGTGGCCCAAGTTGCGGGTGGCTTAGGCGGCGGTGCGGGCGGCGGCGCTGGTTCCAGCGGCGGCAAATTGGCAGGCGCGGGTGCAAGGGTGGGCGCCTCTATCCGCGCCTGGGGCTCAGTGTTTTGTGGGGCGGCTGCCATGGCGGATGCGTTGGGCACACGCTCGTGGTCAGCCACATAAGCCACCCGTCGTGGCCGCGGCAGTGATGGCGTTACGACAGCCGGTGTGGCGCCGGCTGGAGGCGCGCGTGGCACCGGGGGCGCCATCGGTCCGGACGTTTCCATGCGCAAGGGCGTGATCGTCATCGCCGCCTTCTCGCCGTCCACCCGCAGTGTGTGCCCGGCCGTGAGCGCTTGCGGCGTGCTGAGGGCGGGGCCCGACACGCGTACGCTGCCTTCTTGCAGATCGATCTGAAATTGTTTGTGCGCTTCATCCCAACGGACGTCGAACCGCGTGCCCGTGACCTGCACCAGATACGGCCCCGCTTGCACACGCCAGGCGGCCTGCGGGCGCTTCACCACGTTGAGGTGCAACGCACCATCCGCCAGCGTGACCGTGGCGCCGTGGGCATCCAAACGTGAAACCATGGCGCGGCTCTTCGCCTGCACCAAAGCGATTGTGCCTTCTGAAAAACGCAGTTCGGTGCCCTCGGGCATCATGGCACCAATGCTTGGCTGCGTAGAACTGCCCCCGCGGGTCGCGACCACTTGCAGCGCGGCGTGTGTTGTGTGCCATTGCCAACCCACGAACACAGCCAGAACGCAGGCCGCCGCCAAAGGTGCCCACGTGAACACCAAGCGACGACGATTTGGTCGCGCGTCTTGTTGCCATGCTTGCAGCATGCGCCAGCGCAGGTGTTGTGACGTCGGAGGCGGCGTGGCACCCGCGCGCATGAGATCGGCCAGCGCTTTGAGCGTGCGCTCTTGTTCGTCATCGCGCAAAGGCTCGTGCGGTGAGCGTTTCATTGCGATTCCTTCTCCGCATGCTCTGCGGCCTTATCTAAATAGGGGGCCAGTTCGGGATCTTTGTGAACCAAGATCCACAAGCGTTTCTTGGCGCGAGCCAAGTATCGCTTTGTGCTGGCCAATGACCATCCCGTGGCCGCCGCCACTTCGGTCAACTCCATGGCTTCCACGTAGCGCAGGCAAAACGCGAGGCGATCGTCGGGCGACAATCGATCTAACGCCTGTTCAAGCCGCCGAAGCGCCTGGCGCGTGCTCACATCCGCGGGCGCGACGGCCACTTCCGGTAGCTCTTGCCATTGTGTTTCGAAACCAAACAGGCGGCGCAGCTTGCGTTTACGCAACTCGGAACGAACGGTGGTTAACGTAGTGGCCACGATGTAGCTGCGCAGCGATTCAACCTGGCGCAACTGCGGAAGCCCTTTGAACAACTTCAAGAACACATCCTGAACGCCATCGTCCACTTCACACCGGCTGCCCAGAGTTTTGGCCATCAAGCCGCGCACGAGAGGCATGTAATGATCCCACAAAGCGCCTGCGGCCTGCGGGTCGCCGCGCAGCACGCCCGATACCATCTCGGCGTCGTCCATGGCCGAGGCGACGGGGGCATTGGTGCGAACCAAATGCAGCGGGCTTGGGGGAGATAAAGGGCGGTTCACGGGGCTACCCGGGGGAGACGCTCAAGGGGCCGGCGCGGCTCAGCCTTCTTTAAAGGATGGCGATAAAAATGCTAGGCGCCAATCCATCGAGCGGCCAGACGGGCGCTTTCGCGAGCTCAACCACGGCAATTTCCTCAAAAAAGCTGAGCCGTGCGGCCGTCTGGTTCGTCTCCGTCCTTGAAAACGCGGCAGGCCAGGGCGGGAAAACGTCACCTACATTTGCCTCGCGCCCGCCGTTCAACGTCCTGACAAGGAGAAGTCAAAATGCTTAAACGGAGTTTCTGGATGGCCGCCATCGTGGCACCGCTTTGTTTCTCACCGGCTTGTGAGCTGGTGTCCGACGCCGTGAGGCAAGGCGCACTCAAGGGCGGCTACGGCCAGGGCAGTGGCGGTTCCGACGGCAATGACGGGATGGAACCGGCCCAGAAGTGCAAGCCGCTTGATGAGGAGAGAGCCGCTGCTGCCAAATGCATGGATCCTCGTTGGGAAGATCGCGACGGCGACGGCTGCATCGACCTTTACACGTGCGCCGATTACACCGGCGACAAAGACCCAACAGAGTGCAAACCCTTCCCCAAAGAGTTGCTCGACGGCTGCAGCAAGCCATTGATCGAAGATCGTGACAACGACGGTTGCATTGACTACTTCGCGTGCCTCGATCAACAGGGAGAGCCGGTCGGCGGCCCGGACGACAAAGAGCCCACCATGTGCAAGCCCCTGCCGCCGTCTGATGGTTGTGCCAAGCCGTACTTTGAAGATCGCGACGGTGACGGCTGCATCGATTACTACGTCTGTACTGATTACGTGGCGGGCAAACCTGAGCTGCCTTTGCCGCCTAAGAAGTGAAGTGCGCGTTGCTTTAGCTTAACTTTGTCGCGAGGGCTCACGACCGATCGAGCGTCGTGAGCCCCTCGCGCGTTTAACGCTCGGCGGGCTGTCTCACACCGTGCCCCGCAACAATGCCGCGCAGGTCAATCGCGGGCCCCTGCTGAACGAACCCGCCCACCAAAGGGCGCGGGCCCATGAACAACGGTGTGTCGAGATCGAAGAATCGCACACCGCCGAACCCGCCGCCCAAGCAGGCACTGACGCTCATCGACAGCTCGGTTTCAACCATGCCCCCCACCATCAGTTGCAAACCGAACGCACGCGCGGCCACCATCATGTCCCAAGCCGCAAACACACCCGTCTTCATTGTCT
Source organism: Deltaproteobacteria bacterium (assembly GCA_033763315.1). GTDB lineage: Bacteria > Myxococcota_A > Polyangia > Fen-1088 > Fen-1088 > JAGTJU01. The sequence goes on along the minus strand of JANRKS010000008.1, from coordinate 84,921 downwards.
TAATGTTGATCACCTGGGCGGCGTTGTGTTTTGCGATCGCCACCACGTCGGCCACTGAACGTGCGCTTTCATCAGCAGCCACCAGCACACCACCATCGCGTGTGACGCGCGCCAGTTCATCGATGTTGCCCGCCGCCGTTGGTTGTTCAAACAGCACCACGCGACCCACAAGATCGCCAAGCGCGGACAGCATGGTCAAAGCTTCATCGGATGTGAAACTGGCGTTGGCGTCCAAGATGAAGCGGGCCTGCGGGCATGTGGCTGCAATGGCGCGGACGCGGGCGAGATCGTGATCCAAATCCGCGCCGCCAATTTTTAGCTTCAACAAATCAAAGCCCGCTGCAGACGCGCGCTGGGCGGCGTCGATGGCGTGCGCCACGCTGCCTGTCACGATGGTGATATCGGTGCGCAAGGCGGTTTCGCTGCCACCAAAGAACGACCACATAGGCACATTCGCTCGTTTGGCCCAGGCATCGAGCAACGCCATCTCGGCGGCGGCGAGCGCGCTGGGTGTGGTGGATAAAACGCCGCGCGCTTGCTCTGCCAAGGGCCGCAGTTTCAGAATCGATTGGCCCGTTAGTCTGGTGGCCAGGGCGGGCAAGGTGGCCAGCACCTGCGCTTGGTTTTCGCCATTCACTGCGGGAAATGGGGCCGCTTCGCCCAAGCCCACCGTGCCATCTTCGAGCGTGACCTTCACAAGCACATTTTGCGCCACGAGCTGCGCCCCCGTGGCGATGCCAAAGGGCTCAAGCAAGGGGACGTCGAGAACTTGGTGCTGGATTGAGGAAATGCAGCTCACGGCCTGAATCTACACCCGTGGCGGGGCGTTTGCTGGCCCGATCCAAGGCGCGTTTGCCTGGGCCCAAAAAGTGATAATGTGCGGCCCGTGTCGCAAAACACCGAAGTGAAAGAGCCCGCCGCACGCACGTTGCCAAGTGAGATGTCTGTCACTGACGCTTTGGCGTTGGCCATTGATCTCATACGCGGGGGTGACGTGAACCCGGGCATCGCCATATGCGATCGCGTCTTGGCGGCGGTTCCGGATCAACCAGATGCCCTGCATTACAAAGGCATGGCGCTGTACCACACGGGCCACGTCGACGACGGTGTGTCCCTGATTCGGCGTGCGCTTGAAGTGGCTCCTCGTTACACGGCGGCGTGGAACAACCTTGGCAATATCCTTGCGATCAACGACGCGTTCGACAAGGCCGCCCAAGCCTATCGGCACGTGATCACTTTGGAACCGAACCACGCCGATGCATGGAATAATTTGGCAGCGGCACTTAAAGAGCAAGACAAGCTCGATGAAGCGATGGAGTGTGTGAAAAAGGCGTTGGAGCTTGATCCCAAGCACCCCGAGGCCTACCACACGCTGGGTAACATCTACCGGCAGCAAAAGCGAGACATCGAAGCCTTGGCCGCGTTCAAACAGGCACTGGTTCTGCACCCGCGGCACGCCGACTCGTACCGCGGCCTGGGGGCCGCCTTTTACGCCGTGGGGCAAGTGGAGGAGGCGGCTGACGTGTACCGCCGCTGGCTGCAGATTGAACCCGAGAACCCCTATCCCGCGCACATGTTGGCGGCGTGCACGAACGATCACATTCCCGAACGAGCGTCAGACGCTTATGTGGCCGGAACCTTTGATCGCTTTGCGAACAGCTTCGATAAGGTGCTCGAGAAACTTCAGTACCGCGCGCCTCAGCTGTTGGCCGATGCTCTACACGAACATCTTGGCACCACGTCTGGCACCCTTGCCGTTGCCGACGCAGGTTGCGGCACGGGCTTGTGTGGGCCGTTGTTGCGGCCGTTTGCGCGCACGCTTGTGGGTGTGGATCTATCTGAAAAGATGGTGGCGCGGGCCAAGGAGAGGGAGAGCGAAGGACGGCCCATCTATGATGAGCTGGTCGTGGATGAACTCACCGCCTTTTTTGCCAAGCGGCCTTCGTCCTACGATGTGGTGATCTCGGCAGACACGCTCTGCTATTTCGGCAACCTGCAACCACCCGTGCAGGCTTTGGCTGCGTCACTGAAACCGGGTGGCGTATTGGGCTTCACAGTTGAACGCGCCCCGGATTCCGAACAGGGTTACGTTTTGCATCCGCATGGCCGCTACAGCCAAACGGAGGCGTATGTGAAAAGTGTGCTGCAAGCGGCTGGCTTGCAGGTCGCCACGGTCAAGCATGTGCATCTTCGTGTGGAGAAAGGCTCCGCGGTCGACGGCTTGTTGGTGTTGGCTCAAGCGCCCCAGCCCCCTCTCTTTTGAGCTCCGGCACCGTTGCGCCTAGCCATATCCCAACATCCCTCTTCCTTCGCTTCTCAGTTGCGTTAAACGAGCCCATGAGCGCATGAAGAAAGCCAACCTCACTCATCTGTTATGGCTAGTCCTAACCGTGGCAGTTTCGCCTCTGTGTTTTCAGATCAGCACGGCCCACGCGCAACGGGGCGAGGGTTTTGCACAAAGAGTGTCTCCTCCACCCTCCGTCACCACTGGCTTTCCCGGCATCTTTGACACAAACGTGGTGGCAAAGGGCCATGTGGTGGCCGACTTGCCAACCACCGGTGTGAACTTCGGATTCACGGGGGATTTGACTCTGGGTGTGTACGCCTTAAGCGCGCTGCCCTTTCTTGCGGGCGAACCTTCTTTGCTGGTGCGCGCTCGCTATCGTTTGTTTGGTGACGGCACGGTCACATCCATCCTCGATCTTCAAACGGGGTATGTAGCCGTAAGCGACAAAGAAAACCGCGTGGGCGTATTGCCCGCCTGGTTTTTGTGGAATACATCGAAGCGTCTTGGCGCCCGCCACGAACTGGCGCTTAATGTGATGGCGCTGTATTTGCGGATCTCTGACGAAGTGCGGGGCAAGGCGGGCTCGGCTCAAGTGGCTTCGGCGGCGTTGGCGGGTGTGGGCCTCACCTACCAGTTCACCGTCGTGCGGTGGTTGCAGCTTCGTGCAACGCTGCTGTCCATTCCGTTGACGCTGGTCTCGGCCGATAGCGCGGGCGCTTCGGTGCAAGTGGGCGAGCTGGACGATCTGAATTTTCGAACAGCGATTGCGCGCGCCTTGGCATCGTTTCGGCTGGGCAAGTGGTTGCTTGAAGGCGGCGGTTACGTCGGCACTGGTGTGCCGATCTCGCCTTGGATCAGCGTTTCTAAAGATTGGTGATGGGTGATGAGCGACATGAAGATGCGAAATGTAGTGGCGCTCGGGCTCCTTATGATCACACCGGCGTGCGGGTATGAGTCCGATGCGCCGGCTGTTGTAAAGGCGCAGGTGATCGTGTGGGATGGGTTCGAGCAAAGCAACGAGACCACCTCGTTCGCCGTGAAAGAAGAAACCTTATCCACGCTGATTGATTTTCACAACCTGACCGGCCCAAACGTGCGCCTTTACCGCGGTGGCGAATTGGTGGCGCGTGAGGTGGCGGGCTCCGTGGCCTTGGATGGACGTTTGTCGGCGGGGCACGCACCACAGTTGCGGTACACGGTGCGGGGCGGGGTGATCGTGGCTCGCGATTACTCCAGCCTGGCAATGCTGTCTGCCTACAACGCCCTTGAACGCTCGTTTGTGGCAGTTGAGCAGGTGCTGGGCTTTAACATTCCCGATCTCGGCGCAAAACGTCCGATCGATGTGTTCTTTGAACCCAGGGTTCGTATCGATTCAGACGTCAGCGCCACTGTGATCCAGAAGTTCAATGCCTTCTTCGTTCCGCGGGCTCATCAATTCGGCTTGGCCCGGCGATCAGAGCTTGAACAAGCGCCCCTGTCGGCCGACCAGATGGTGCTGACGCATGAAATTGGTCACCTGGTCTTCGAGCACTTCTTCAACGCCAATGATCCTCCAGATTGTATCGACGACAACAGCCAACTGCCGGCGCGCGATCGTCTTGCGCTCGAGTATGCGATCAGTGGTCTTAACGAAGGCATGGCTGATTTTTTAAGCTTTGCCGTGACCGGCAGCACGGACGTCCTTGCCGCGCAGCCAAGAGTCAAAGCCCAACGGAGCCTTATCAAAGGCGCTTTCGACTTCGCGGCCGTTAACCAGAAGTGTGAAAACAGCTTCTACTGTGTGGGCACCGTCTTCGCACGATCGCTGTACCAGGCCTTCCTTGCTCAAGGCGGGGTGCCATCGGAATCAACATCGCGGGGCCCGTTCGCGGTGGCTGTCATTGCATCACTGTCGGGGGTATTGGACAAGCTGGCGGCGCGCACGGATCTGCCGGGCTTCGAATTGACGGAATCGCAATGTGATGGCCGTGACGAACTGTTTCACTCCACTCATGATGCGCCTATTCTGGGCGCCTTTTTGGACACACTCGCGGGCCAAGCGCCGCCACCTTTAGACGCGGCTCTGTGTGCGGCGTTCGTTGCGAATTTCGGCAATGCAGGCTTCCCAGAACAGGTGAGGACCAAATGCGCAACGGCAATGTGAGCCTTGCAAGCGTCATCCAAGGCGCCGTCGTTGCCGTGGCGCTGCTTGCGCCGGCCGCCGCGCGCGGGCAAGACCCACTTCACAACCACCTGGCGCTGGGCGCGGCTCCTATGTGGGAGGCCCGCAACGATTATGGCGAAGGCAGCCGCATGAATTTCGCGCCGGAATTGCTGGGTTTCTATTACATACCCACGTCGCATGAGCGTTATCACGTGCGGGTGGGCGCGCGGCTTGGTTTTTCCGGACTGGCACAGGCGGATATGCCAACCGCCGTTCAACTTCAGGAGCGCGACGTGCGTCCGGCACTGGAGATCGGTCTTTTGCGGGACGGCCCCGTCATCCCTGTAATTGCCTTGGGTGTGGGCGCGGTGGCACGCCACGTGGCGTTGAAAACACAGGCACCCGTCTCAAGCGTGCAAGGCTCGCAAGGGCACAGCGAGGTTCTGCCACGCGCTTATGGTCATGTCGCATTGGGCGTTCCGTTTGGCGATGGACGCGTGGTGCTGGAACCTTTCGGCCGCTACGAAATGATCGTGGGTGATACGCGGTCCACGTGGCGGTTCGGCTTGGATGTAAGTGTATTGTTGTTTTGAAAACTTCGGGCAAAGTTGAGGGATGCCAGCCCGTGTGTGCCGCTTAGGCCCCGAAGATGTTGCCGTGATGCGCGCCGTGAATGCCTTGTTCGCCAAGGTGTTCGATGACCACGATCACTATGCCGCCAAGCCGCCAAGCGATGCGTACTTAACGCGCCTCTTGGGCAAGCCAGAATGCGTCGTCTTGGCGGCGGTTGTGGGTAGCGAAGTCGTCGGCGCACTGGTGGGCTACGAACTGCAAAAGCTTGAACAAGAGCGCAGCGAGTTTTACATCTATGATTTGGCGGTAGATGAACGTTTCCGTCGTCAGGGCGTGGCGACGGCCCTCATCAACGAGATCCGCGCCGTCGCGGCCGAGCGTGGCGGTTGGGTGGTCTATGTGCAGGCTGACTACGGCGACGAACCTGCGGTCGCGCTTTACACGAAGTTGGGCGTGCGTGAGGACGTCATGCATTTCGACATTAAGGTCGGATCCGAATAGCGGGGGTTGCTCCCGCTTTGGCGCGTGCATTGCAGACACTCACGCTGATGAACCAGAATGATTCGCTCGCAGAGGATCTGAAACGGGTCCGCAAAGGCCGTGGCCGCAAAATCGCCTACTTGTTGTTGGCTTTGGCGGCTTTGGGCATTCTGCTGGGCGTGTTCGTTAGCCAGATGCGCGGGACGGACGTAGAGCAAAGTTCCGCAGCGATGGTGGAAGTGGTACCACGTGGAAACACCCCGCCGACGATTCCAGACGCCGCGCCACAACCTTCTCTTTGAATCGAAAGCGTGCCGGCGGTGTAAAACTGGACCGCGCGGCAAGCGCACGGCAACACTTACGGATGGGCCGCATCTTGTACCTTTGCCCCGCCGTGGCGGAGCCGCGGGGTGGCATCCGCACGATCTATCATCACGTGGAATCCTTGGTGGCCTCGGGCCGGGAGGCGGCGGTGGTGCACTTCGAGGCCGGTTTTCGGCCCACGTGGTTTGCTTCAAGCGCGCCCGTGATGGATGCCAGCGGAAACTTTGACCTGCGCGACACCGACACGTTGGTGTTTCCCGAAGATTTCGGCGCCGCCCTGGCGGCCCTGCGAGAGGTGCCGTTGCGAAAGGTGGTGTTTTGCCAAAACCACTACCACGTGTTTGAGATCTTGGAACACAACGCCCACTATCGCGATTTTGGCGTGGAGCGGATCTTGGCGAGCACCAACATCATCGCGGCCTTTTGCCAACGCGTGTTTGGTTTGCCCACGGATGTGGTGCCGTACGCGCTGGATCTGAACCGCCTCACGCCGGCGCCCGGCCAACGCCAACTTCAGATCGCGTATATGCCGCGCAAGGGTCCATGGAACCTGCGCATCGCCCGCGGGATTTTGCATCACGAGCGCCCCGACCTGTCAGGCGTGCCCTGGGTGCCAATTGAAGGCAAATCAGAGAGCGAAACGGCCGCCCTGCTGCAATCAAGCGACGTTTATCTTTCCACGAGCCTGCGCGAGGGTTTCGGCCTGCCTCCGCTTGAGGCGATGGCCTGTGGTGCCGTCGTGGTGGGCTTCACAGGTGGGGGCGGCAACGAATACGCGCGCCCCGACAATGGCGTTTGGGTGCCCGACGAAGATCCGATGGCCTTGGCGGCCGCGTTGGCGCGCACCTTGGATCAACTGCAGCAAAACCCCACCCAGCTTGATCCCCTGCGCGCCCAGGCGGTACAGATGGCCCAAACCTTCACTTTGGAACGGCAAAAGCGCGAGCTTTTGCGGTATTGGGACAGCTTCGCGTAAACGCAGGCACTTCTTTGCGGCCAGGTGCTAAAGTCGCCGCCCATTGATGCGCTTCGACAGCGTTAACATTTTGGGGGTGGCCCACGTGGACGCGCCCCACCGTGTGGCCACGGAAGAGCTGGACCGGGCCTTGTCCGAGACCTACGCCCGTCTTGGCGTGCCCGCGCGGCTGATTGAAAGCCTCACCGGCGTGCGTGCGCGGCGTTTCTGGGAGCCCGGTGCGCAGCCAAGTGAAGGCGCAACGATGGCAGGCAAGCGCGCGCTGCAGGAAGCGGGCGTGGCTGCCGCGCAGGTGGGCGTGATGATCAACACGTCGGTCAGCCGTGACTGGGTGGAGCCTTCCACCGCCTGTTTTGTGCACGCCAACCTGGGTCTGCCTGAGACGTGTATCAATTTCGATATTGCCAACGCATGCCTCGGGTTTCTCGACGGTATGACCATGGTTGCGAACATGATCGAACGCGGCCAGGTGGATTACGGCTTGGTGGTGGATGGCGAAAGCAGCCGGTTTGTTGTGGAAAGCACCCTGCAGCGGTTGCGCGGACCCGCTTGCGATCACCAGACGCTCAAAGATCAGCTTGCCACAATGACGTTGGGCTCGGGCGCGGCCGCAATGGTGTTGGCCAACGCACGCGTGGCACCCCACGGTCATAAGTTCGTGGGCACCACAAGTTTGGCGGCGACGCAACACAACCAATTGTGTCGTGGCCAAGTTGACGTGGGCGTCACCGACACGCGCGGCTTGCTGGCACACGGCTTGTCGTTGGCGTCGCGTACCTGGCAGCGCATGCAAAGCGATTTTCAGCTACGGCCTGACATGGTGGATCTGTTTGCCCTTCATCAGGTCAGTGAGCTGCACACGCAAGAGCTGGCGCGCGCGTTGGGCGTCAGTTTAGACAAGGCACACTTGATTTACCAGGAGATCGGCAACGTGGGTCCAGCGTCGGTGCCGATGGTGTTGAGCAAAGCACAAGAGGTTGAACGGCTTGCGCCTGGTGACCACGTGGTTCTGGCTGGCATCGGCAGCGGCCTCAATTGCACGGCGGGGTTGGTGCTGTGGTAGCGAACGTGATGCCCGTGCGGCCGGCAAGCGTACCAGTCACGCTTTATCCTTTCGCGTCGCATGTGCTTGACCGCCAGGGCTTGACCTATCACTACGTGGACGAAGGCCAGGGCGAGCCCGTTGTGATGGTGCATGGCAACCCCACGTGGTCGTTTTACTATCGCAATTTGGTGCTTGCGCTCAAAGGTCAGTATCGCACCGTGGTTCCAGATCACATGGGCATGGGCCTTTCGGATAAGCCCGGCGACGCTCGCTACGACTACCGGCTCAAGAGCCGCATCGACGATCTTGAAGCCCTGTTGCTTCACCTTAATCTTCTGCAAGGGCCCAAGCTCACGTTGGTGATGCACGATTGGGGGGGCATGATCGGCATGGGTCTGGCCGCCCGGCATCCTGAGCGCATTGGCCGCTTGGTGTTGATGAATACGGCCGCGTTCCATCTGCCAAGCGACATGCGTCTGCCGTTGGCTTTGCGTGCGATTCGCAACACCCCTTTCGGCGCGGTGGCGGTGCGTGGCTTCAACGCGTTTTCACGAACCGCCGCGCACGTGGGCGCCAAACGGCCGAAGCTTACGCACGCGCTTCGGCAAGCCTATTGCGCGCCCTATGATTCGTGGGCGTCGCGCATCGCCACCTTGCGGTTTGTGCAAGACATCCCTGTGACTGCGCAGGATCCATCGTACGAAACGGTGAGCCAAACCGAAGCGGCGCTGCCCCAGTTCGCGCACACGCCCGCGATGTTTGCGTGGGGCATGAAGGATTTCGTATTCACGCCTCAGGTTCTGCAGCACTGGCGCAAGCGTTGGCCGCTTGCCGAGGTGCACACGTTCGCTGACTGTGGCCATTACATCTTGGAAGACGCAGCGGCTGAGGTTTGCGCTTTGGTGCAAACGTTCCTGGCCCGCCACCCGTTGTGAACGCACGTGGATTCCGTGGTGAACATCGCGGCGTGTTTGCCCGACATGGCCGCGGCGCAACCAAACGCCACCGCCGTGTGCATGCCCTTGCGGCGTGCGCGCACAGGACGCGTGCAATACAAGCGAATTACGTATCGCGAGCTTGATGAACAAAGCGACGTTGTGGCCCGCGGGCTGCGTGCGTGCGGCGTAGGGCAGGGCGTGCGCGCTGTGCTGATGGTGCCCCCGGGCTTGCACTTCTTCGCGCTGACGTTTGGTATGGCGAAGGCAGGCGTGGTGCCTGTGATGGTGGATCCTGGCTTGCCGCTGCCGCACCTCAAGCAATGCTTGGCCGAGGCGGCCCCCGCGGCTTTTATCGGATCGCCCAAAGCGCATTTCGCCCGCGTGCTGTTTGGCTGGGGGCGCACCACCATCAAGAAGACGCTGACGGTCGGCGGGCCCGCGTTGTGGGGTGGCTTGAGCTGGCGACGTCTGCTGGCGGCGGGCGCTTCGGAAAAAGGCCCTGCGCTTGCTCTTACACGTGCCGATGATGTGGCCGCGATCCTGTTCACGAGCGGCAGCACGGGTGTGCCCAAAGGCGCGGTCTACACGCATGGCAACTTCGCTGGCCAAGTGAAAGCGTTGCGGGCCATCGCCCAAGTTGATCCAGGCGAAGTGGATTTGCCCACGTTTCCGCTGTTTGCTTTGTTCGATCCGGCGCTGGGCATGACCACGGTGGTGCCCCAGATGGATTTCACGCGTCCCGCGGCTGCCAACCCGCAGTGGCTGGTGCAGGCGATGGCCGATGAAGGTGTAACAAACATGTTTGCCTCGCCGGCATTGGTGGGGGCGTTGGTGCGCTGGGCTCTGCCGCGCCAACAAACCATGCATAGGCTCAAGCGCGTGGTATCGGCCGGCGCGCCTGTGCCTCCCAAGGTTGTGGCGCAAATGGTTTCCTTGATGGCGCCCGGCGGCCGTGTGGTTACGCCTTACGGCGCCACCGAAGCGCTGCCCGTGGCCTGCATCGACAGCCACGAGATCTTGGCGCGCGGCGATTGCACAGCGTCGGGCGGTGGCGTGTGCGTGGGCAAGCCCGTTGCCGGCACCGAAATCGCGATCATACCGATCTCAGACGATCCTGTGCCCACATGGCATGAAGATTTGCGGATGCCACCTGGAGCGCTGGGTGAGATCACGGTGCGCGGACCGCAGGTGACGCGCAGCTATTGGGCGCGGCCCCAAGCCACAGCGCTTGCAAAGATCAATGTGGCGCACAGCGAAGATTTCTGGCACCGCATGGGCGATGTGGGCTACTTCGACAACGACGGTTATCTATGGTTCTGCGGGCGAAAATCGCATCGCGTGGTGCAAGGCGCGCGCACGTGGTTCAGCGTGGCATGCGAGGGCGTGTTCAATGCGCATCCGTGGGTCCGCCGCACGGCACTGGTTGGCGTCACGCGCGCGCAGCAAACGCGGCCCGTTGTTTGTGTTGAACTCAATCCTGAGGTGACGCTGGCCGCGTTACCCCCAAAGCACGCGTTGCCGCCTGAGCTTCTGCATGAGCTGCTCACACTTGGCCGCGCTCACGAGCACACGCGCGACATCAATCAGTTTTTGTTGCATCCCGGTTTCCCTGTCGACATTCGTCACAACGCGAAGATCGGACGCGAGGCCTTGGCTATGTGGGCGCAACGGGTGTTGCAATGAACATCTTGGTAACCGGCGGCGGCGGCTTTTTGGGCAAGGCGATCGTGCATCGCTTGTTGGCTCGCGGCGATGTTGTCACCATCTTGGGCCGCAGCCCCCAGCCCGATCTCGCCGCTCAAGGCGTGCGCGTGGTGCAAGGTGACGTCGCCGATGCGGCCGTGGTGAACGCTGCGGCGGCCGGTCAAGACGCCATCTTTCACACCGCGGCCCGCGTGGGTAGTTGGGGCCGCGCCTCTGATTTTGAGCGCACAAACGTGGGAGGTACCACCAATGTCATCGCCGCCAGCCGCGCGCGTGGTGTGGCGAAACTGGTGTACACAAGTTCACCTTCCGTGGCGCACGGTGACGGCGACGCCGAAGGCATCAACGAGCAACACGCGTATCCGGCATCGTTCGATGCACATTACCCGCGCACCAAAGCGTTGGCCGAACAACTTGTGGTGGCGGCCAACGGGGCGGACCTCTTGACTGTGGTGTTGCGCCCGCACCTGATGTGGGGTCCGGGCGATACGCAGCTCGTGCCGCGCGCGGTGGCGTTGGCGAAAGCAGGAAAACTGAAGCTGCCCGGTGGTCCGCCCAAGAAAGTTGACCACACGTATATCGACAACGCGGTGGACGCCCATGTTTTGGCTTTGGACGCGCTGTCTCCAACAGCCGCTTGCGCTGGGAAGGTTTACTTCATCAGCCAAGGCGAGCCGTTGCCGCAAACAGAGTTGATTTGCCGTGTTTTGCGTGCGGCCGGGCAACCGGGGCCGTTTCCCACCGTCTCACCGTTGGCCATTCGCGCCGCCGGGGCCGCAGCCGAGGCATGGTTCAAACTGCGTGGCGATTATGATCGCGAGCCGCCGATCACACGCTTCGTGGCGCGCCAGCTCACGTCCGCGCATTGGTTCGATATCGGTGCCGCCAAGCGCGATCTGGGCTACATGCCTCGTGTGTCGTTCGAAGAGGGCTTGCGTCGGTTACAGGCAGCCTACGAATCGAGTGCATCGCGGACCTGAGCCGCAAGCGACTTTGGCGTAAACGGCTTTTCAATGTAGCGCACGTTCGGATCCATGCGCTTTTGATGCACCAACGTGTCTGCGCTGTAGCCGGACATGAACACCACGCGCATCTGGGGCCGCTGTGCCACCAAGTCTCGAACCACGTCTTTGGCTTCGGCGCCCTGCAAAAACACGTCACACAAAAGCAGATCAATGGCGTCTTTGTGGACGTTGAAAAGCGCATGCGCCGTGTCGACGTCGGGCGCAGGCAACACTTTATAACCGGTCATCGTCAAGATGCGGGTGGCGGCTGCACGCACAAGGTCGTCATCTTCAACGAGCAAAATCATTTCGTTGCCCCGCCGCTGCAAAGGTACGGGCGCGGGTTGCGGCATGATCTCATCATTGTCGCCTGGCAAGTAGATCTTGAAGGTGGTGCCCTTGCCGAGTTCGCTGTAAAGCCACACGTTGCCGCCGCTTTGTTTCACGATGCCATAAACCGTGGCCAAGCCCAGGCCCGTGCCCTTGCCGGTGGTCTTTGTTGTGAAGAACGGCTCGAAGATCTTCGCTTGCGTCTGTGGATCCATGCCCTGCCCGGAGTCGCAGATGCAAAGCAACACATAGTGCCCCGGTGCCACGCCCACGTGGTCCGCGGCGTACGCGTCATCTAGATCGGCGTTGGCTGTAGATAGCGTGAGGCGGCCGCCGTCGGGCATGGCGTCCACGGCGTTGAGTGCCAGATTCATGATCACCTGTTCCATCTGGCCTCGGTCAACACGCACGCGATGAAGGTTTGGTGCCAGCCGCCCCTCCGTCTGAATGTTGCTGGGCAACACACGCGCGAACAGCGAGATCATGGATGACAGCAACGTGTTCACATCCAGAAGCTCAGGCTTCATCACCTGCTGCCGGCTGAACGCGAGCAACTGCTTGGTGAGCCCGGCGGCGTGCTCTGCCGATAGCCCTATCTGCCGCACATCCCGGCGCGCGGAGGCGGTCTGTGCCACTTCTTCCTCCAATAAATGGCTTAAGGTTAAGATCACCGACAGCGCGTTGTTGAAATCGTGTGCGATGCCACCGGCCAACCGCCCGAGGGCCTCAAGCTTCTGCGAATGTTGCAGTTGCAGCTGCAGCGCTTGCTCGCGGGCCACGTCGTGAAGCGCGATCACGGTGCCACGCACCTTGCCCGAAAAATCGCACAGCGATGCGCGGCTGGCCAACACGGGCGTGCGCTTGTCGTCTGGACCGTGCACAACCGCGCTTTGCGAAAGAATGCGTCGTTCGCTTGATGGCGAAATCAGATCCACAGACTGGTTGGTGGTGGCGTCATAAAGGCGCAGGAGATCTTTCAGATCTTTGCCCGCCGCCGCGGCAAGGTTGACGCCCAACAGTCGCTCGGCGGCAGGGTTCATGGTCAAAACACGCGACGAAATGTCGATTGTGATCACGCCGTCGGCCAGGCACTCAAGCGTGGTGGCCAGATCTTCGCGGCTACGGAGCAACGCGAGCTCGGCTTGTTTGCGTTCGGTGATTTCAGACGAAAGGATCAGCAGCCCTTCGGGCACAGCTTCGATGCGCAGCTCAAACCACCCTTGGCTGAGATCAGGATACTGAAATTCGTTTTCCAGCTTCCGCGACACGCCCTCGGTCATGCACTCGCGCAGCGTAACGAACAGTGGCGTGTTTTCGATGCCCGGGTAGGCCTCCATCATCGTGCGCCCAAGCAGCTGATGGGGTGATGTGCGCCCGTGGCGCGCGGCTGTCTCGTTCACATAGAGATACCGCCAGTCTCGACCCACCACCTGGAGCCCCTCAAACATCACGTCCACCGAGTGGACCAACACAAACGCCGCTTCTGCACGTGCCAGTTTGGTCTGCAGCTCCAGGACCTGTTCCCGCAGCGTCTCGACCTCGCCACCACCTTCATTTGTGTGCTGGACTGTACCCATTGCGGGCAGAGCGTAACGTGCATGGGCTAGGGGCACCAGCTATAAAGTCATGTTACAAATGCGTAGCGTCGTGCAAAAACACCCGGGTAATATTGCCGCTGTGTTTTATCCGGGTATTATTAGGGAATGGAATCCAACGAAGAGCTTGAGGTGATCGCTTTTGCGGGCATGGACGAGATCGCCTCGGGGACGCTGACAGCGGTGGCGTTGGCTGCAAAACACGTGATCGACGTCCACCATTTGACCAATGTGTTGCTGCTGAACGCCCGCACCAGTGAGCCTGTGGAGGTGGATTTTCGCGGGACTGTGGAAGACGTTCGGGCGCGTTTGGAGCGGCGTCAGCGGGGGCATGCACCTGCCGAGGTCGCCCGTGGACCAGGCCGGCCCAAATTGGGGGTGGTGGCCCGCGAGGTGACGTTGTTGCCGCGCCACTGGGAGTGGCTCAGCCGGCAGCGCGGCGGCGCGTCTGTGGCTTTGCGCCGCTTGGTGGATGAAGCGCGTCGCACGCATGCCACCGCCGATGAGAAGCGGATCGCCCGCGATGCCACTTATCGATTCATGGCCACCATGGCGGGTGATCTGCCCGGGTTCGAAGAAGCCACGCGTGCGTTGTATGCGAGCGAGGAGTTCAAATTCTTGTCGCTGATCCGCGCTTGGCCCGTGGATGTGGCGAAGCACATCATGAAACTCGCCACCGGACTGTTTACGAACGACGTGTGAGCCGTCGGCGCCGGATGCACAACAGCAGCAAGGCCACGAATGGCGTTGCCCAGCTGTGTGCGTGAGAGCCGATCTGGCAACCATTGCTGGATTGGGCCTCGACGTCGTCGTCGGGGTTGCCATCCGTGCCGGCGGTATTTGACACGTCGCCGCCAACACCACCCGCAGGCGGTCCGCCGTCATTGCCTCCTCGGCCCCCGTTGCTGCGATTGCCGCCACTGCCGCCTCGGCCTGCGTTGTTGCCGCCTGCGCCTGCTGTGTTGCTGCTGCCGCCTGCGCCTGCTGTGTTGCTACTGCCGCCTGCGCCGCCCGTGCCTGGTGCCACCGCGCCGGTCCAGCCCTCACTCGAGGTGAACATTGTTCCTTGCGTGAAGGATGGGTTCACGTCAGTCGTTTTGCCGTTGCGGGTTTCGCGATCGAACGTGGCATACCCATTGCCGATCTCGCGATGAAACGCGGTGAAAAAACTGTCTTCGTTCACATACGCAGGCGTTGTGGGCTTGCCTTGGGCCGGATAGATCAGGCCCCCTAAAATCTCCACGGCAGCACCGTTCTGAAATCGTCCCACAGTGCCGAATTGTTCGGTCTTCAAACCTAAGATCCACAGACGGCCGCCGTTGACTTGCAGTTTGGTGGTCAGCGATTCTTCGTTCAGTTGCCGCGCCCACACGTTGGAATGATCCACCACGAAGTTGCCGCAGCACCAGTCGTCCACAAACAAATCGCCCGCTCCTGGTTTGGTGGTCACAGAGCCGCCCAAGGATCGGCGCAGCACCACCGTGGCTGGCGACGCGTGGATGAAGCCACCATCGGCACGCACTTGTTCGATGTAATAGACGGCTTTCGCATCGGTGCCGTCGATGATCAAGCGTCCCTGATCTAGATTGGCTTCCATGCCGATCAGCCGACGAACAGCGCCGCGCAGATGCACATCACCTTTGCATGGGTAGGGTGAATGTGTGTTGTTGGGGAAATAAACCGTTGGCTTGCCCGCATCGATGGCTGCTTGAATGGCAGGCGTCCAATCACCGTTTTTTACGAGGTTCTCAAATGCCCTCACACTTTGCCAAGACGAGGGCGCATCCCAAGCGCTCTCCGGCGGCTCTTTAATGGGCATCCGCAACGTTGCCGCCTTCGACGCACCGGACACACGGATTGGGCTGGAGGTGCGTTCATCGATCGTGGGCCCTGGCACGGTGGTGTTGCCGCTTTTAAGCGCAAACCCGTAGCCCTGCACGCGCAGATCGCGAATCAAGTAAGAGCCCGTGGCTTCCACGGCTGCACTGCCTGTCGCGCCGCCTTCGAGGCGTGAATCAAGCAACACCAACATGCCATATTCCGGGGCTTCGCTGTGGATGGCGGGCACTTGATTCGTGCTCATCAGGTCACGCATCGTCAAAGGGTGCTGATCGTTCTTGATGCCCACAACCTTTTGCCCTGTCAGCGTCACGTGCTCAAAGACGGTGCCGTAAACGCCGCCCGCGATCGCTATGCCTGTGTCAAATCCGCTGATGTTTATGCGCGAAAACAGCGACGGCCCGTTTGCGTCCCGCAGCAGCGAGATACCCATGCTTCCAGAGCCTGCGGGGGCTTTGAGCGCCACGTCCTCGATGCCACCACCGTTGTGAGCCATGAAGTCCACGGCCACAGCGCCCGGGTTGCCTGCACCAACATCGACGGTGAAGTGCATGAAGTGAACGCTGTGGGTGGTGTTGTTGTGAGATGTGACGTCGGCGGCCAATATCGCCCGCAACACAAATTTCGGTTTGTTGCGATCACCATAGCCACTGGCGTTGTTCTTCAGCTTTATGATTGTCTTGCCCGTGCCATCTCCCCGAATCGTCAAGAAGCGGCCAACGTCGATGGAATCCGAAACCAAGTAGGTGCCCGCGGGAAGGTAGATGGCCTCCCAGGCCGCATAGGTCGAAGCGATCGCCGTCTTGATGGCGGCCGTATCGTCCGTAGTGCCGTCACCTTTGGCGCCGAAGTCACGCACATTGGCTTTCGGTGCGTCCTCGGGCAGCGCAAAGCTGCTGCCGTATTGGGCGTGGCTGGCGCGCGCACAAACAATCGTCGTAAAGCACAACGCAACGATAAAGAAACCATGACGACGTGACATAAAACGGCCTCCAGAACGAACCAAGTTCTTCACGGACTGCCGCGGACGTCTGAAACCGGCTCACACAATCGACTTTTGCGGCAAGCCACGGGCGTATTCGGCTGCGTGACGTTCGAAGCAGCCGGCCTGACCAAAAGTTTACACATGCTGTGCTGGCAGGACGGCGAACGCTTGTGGATAATCAGACCCCAAGCTTTTCCTTGGCCCCTTCAAAGCAGGCACCCATGCAGTTACGGGCGCGTCTACGGTTGATGTCTCTTTCCTTCGCCACGCTTGCGGTGGCGTGCACGGCTGAACTTGATTCTGGGGGCGCGTCTTCCGACGATGGTGAAGAAGACGCTGGCGCAACCTCTGTGGACCGAGGCTCGGGAGGGCAAACGGGCGGTAACGCGGCAGGTGGCAGTGTGGGCGGTGCCGCAGGCGCATCAACGCAAGTGTCAGGCGGCGCTGGGGGCGACATGACCGATGCCGGTATGCAAAGCCGCGATGGCGGAATGGCTACGGGTGGTGGTGGTGCGTCGGTTGACGCGCGTGTTTCTCAAGGTGACGTGCCGGCGGGATGGGTCCCCGCCATCGTTGGCGTGGGCTACGCGGGCGTACGCATTCGCTCCACCGACACGGGGCTGACGTGGAAGAACCTCACCCAGTTGGCGCCCTCCGGTGGTGACGACGAAAACCTGTTGCGCGCAGTTGCCTACGGCAAGGGCCTGTGGGCCACGGGTGGCTGGAAGTATCTGACGTCGACGGACGGCATCACGTGGAAGCAGCAACAACAACATCCGTGTGGCGGTGGCATCGTAGATGGGCTTGCGTTTGGCAATGGCATTTTCATCGCCACATGCGGCTCGAATGCCTATGTGTCATCGGACGGCCTTACCTGGAGAAGGGGCGGTCGCTTTGAAAGTGGCGGCCACCCCAAAGTCGTCTTTGGTGGCGGGAAGTTCGCTGCGTTTGGTGACGCAAAGCAAGTCTTTGAATCGAAAGATGGCTTGGCCTGGACCCGGTGGAACGGCATGACCGATGCGGCTTCATGCATGGATGAAATCAAAAGCCGCGCGTCTTGTGGCGTGCCCGGAAACGGCGCTTGGGGGCAGGGCTTTTGGTTTCGTGCTTTCACACCAGATTTGGGTGGGGGCGGCATTTTTCGCTCGGCAGATGGCAGCAAATACTCCCGCGTGAGCCAAACCAACGTCGAAGCGTTCGCGTTTGGTTTCGCGCCACCATCTAGTTCGTAAGGTGGCAGGCTGGATCCAGCAATTCGGGGCGGTACTCGAAGTGCATGGTGTCGTAGTGGTACCAGCGTCCGCCCCAGATGAACCCGGCGGCCTCAAAGGCATCAACGATCACCTCGGGCAATTGGTTGCGCCAGCGACGCCCGGGGGGCTTGTCCCATTGCCAATAGTTTGCGAAGCGCACGTTTAAGTCGATCGCGATGCCATAAGCATGGGCACTGGTGCGCGCCGTCCCAGCGATGCGACGAGCGTTGTAGCCACCACCCAGCGGTCGCACATACTTCCACAACGCTGGTGTTTGCGTCAGCGCCGGTTGCAACGAAGCCTCCACTTGTTGCAGCGGCACCAGCACACGTTTGTGCACGCGCACGCTCTGGCCGAACCATTTCACGGTAACGAGATCTTCGCGCCGGCCATAGACCTCCGCGAACAAACGCTCGACGCGAACGCGGCCCGGATCAAAATCCACGTTCATCACGGGAGTCAGCTGACCAGGCTCGTAGTGTAAAGCAAGGGTGTCTTGCACGTCAGGCGCATCCAACATCTGCGCGAAGGTCTTTGCGGCGCCATCGTCGTAGGGCACACGCGCGCCCGACGGCAACTCAAGATGCCAGGCGTTTCGCTCATAAACACTGCGAAGGCCGTAGTGCCCAGCGAGGCAACCCAATGCCGCGGGTGGCGCTTCCGCGCGTGCCACCGCGGAGCACGAAAGCAGCACCAGCAGGCCGACAACCCTCACCGTGCGTTTGACTCGCAGTTTCGGTTGGGGAAGCGATGCAACGAGACCGGCGCGAATGCCCACTCGGGGGTCAGCAGAGGCGCTTCATCGCTGGTGTGGTACCACGCCGAAGCATCGTTGGGGTTGCGTAACACGTGGATCTGTTGTGCTGGCATGTAGCTTTGAGCCAATAAGAACACACGTTCGCCATCGTCACGTTCAGCCACATCAAGAACGATCACCGCGTGGCCTGGAAAACCACCTTTGACGAACACATCACCCGCTTCGATGTTGCGCACGGTGGGAACGCGCGAGAGCTCCCGGCTGAGCGACATCGAACCCGCGTAAGAAAACACCAGGTCGAGGTATTGGCGAAACGCCTTGTAAGAACTGTTGGCGGCGGCCGTGCGCACGAATTGCATTCGCTTGCCTTGCATGCGCGGACGATAGCCGATTTGCCAGTCGGTCCACGCCGCGAGGCTGCCATCGCTTAAGTGAAAGCAGATCTTGGATGGTTTACCCGCGGCCTTGAGATACTCGGCACGCAAACGCATCACGGCGTCCGCGCACTGTTGCAGATCGCGTTTACCCACATCAATGTCCAGCACAGCGGCGTGTGCTGTTTGGTTGCCCTTCGGTTGGCCATTCCACAGCGTTACCGGCGGGCGTCCAGGCAATACGGGCAGCTGCCGCAACCAAGCGGCAAAGCTGCCGTCGGGCGCGGCGGTTCGGCGGTAACCGTCGGGCGGCGCAAAACGCTCGGCCAGGGTCTCGTGCGCCGTGGTGGGCCAGGCGTGGTCGGCCGCGGCCGCGCCGACGTTTGCGACCAACAACAAAGCGGTTAAGGCTGAACAAAAGCGCAAGGGGTGCACCGAAGACGTCTCAAGAATACCGCACAAACCGCCGTGCGGACTTGACCTGCAGCTTCAGGGACACGCCAGTTTTGGAGCCTGGCCGCCCCCGCGCTACGATATCCGTTGGATCCGTTGAGCTTTTCACAACGCATACACTTGATCACCGGCAAAGGAGGGGTGGGGCGAACCATCGTGTCCGTGGCGGCGGCGCGTGCGCTGGCCGGGGCCGGCCGGCGGGTGCTGTTGGTGGAAACGGGCCAACCCGAAGAAGGTTTCTCGCCGCTGGGCAAATACTTCGGCCGTCGCACGCTCAACGATCAGCCCGAACCTGTGCTGCCCTCGATCGACGCTTGCCAGTTGTGGGCGAACACAGGGCACGAGTTGTTCGCGCGAGCCGTGATCCCGGCGGGCCCCTTGGTGAGCGCGGCCCTGCGATCAAAACCCCTGCAACGGTTCATGCGTGCGGCCCCATCGTTTTATGAACTTGGCATTCTTTACCACTTCTTGCACTTGCTGCAGCTTGAGGACAAGCACCGCAACCAGCTTTACAACGCCGTGGTGGTGGACATGCCCGCCACGGGGCACACCTTGGCGTTGGCCACGCTGCCCGATGTGGCGTTGCGAGTCGTGCCGCGCGGGCCTGTGGCCACGGCTATGAAGCGCGGCCAGGGCTTCATCTATGACGCTCAACAAACAGCGGCCTGGGTGGTGACGATCCCCGAGCCCTTGCCCGTGAGTGAAGCCATCGAACTGGTGGAAGGCTTGCGTCGCACCAGAGTGCCGCTGGGAGGCGTGATCTTGAATCGCTTCTTGGATGATCCCTTCACCGAAGCGGAACGCGCGCAAGCACAGGCGTGGTTGGACGCTAAACCGCTGCGTGGCCGCTTTGCGTTCGAACGCATTTTGATGGCGGGCGAAGCGGAACGCCGCTTGGTGCAGGAGTCAGGGTTGCCGCTACTGAAGCTGCGCGAAGTGCAACCGCAACAAGGCGATCCTTGTGAAGGATTGGCGCAGCAGCTCTCGACGCTCGTCGAGCCGGGAGCGGCCTCGTGACCGATCAGTTAGCGTTCAGCATCGCAGAGCTCGCGCGTTCGCGTCGCGTGCTGGTTTGTTGTGGCGCAGGCGGGGTGGGCAAAACAACTGTGTCGGCGTCGCTGGCGCTCAGTGCCGCTCGTTTGGGGCTGCGCGTGCTGGCCATCACCGTGGATCCAAGCCGGCGTTTGGCGGAAGCGTTGGGTGTTTCGGCTCATCAAACAGAGCCGGTGGCGCTTTCGGCCGAGCGCCTGGCCGCCGTGGGTGTGAAACCGCCGGGCGCGCTTTCGGCGTGGATGTTGGATCCCCAGTTGGTTTGCGACCAAGTGGTGGACAGCATCACCAAGGATCCAGAAGCCGCGGCGCGCATGCGCCGCAACCGCCTGTATCAGAACGTCAGCACCCTGGTGGCGGGCATGCATGAGTATACGGCGGTTGAGGCGCTGCATGGCTTCGTCAAAGACAACCGCTTTGATCTGGTTGTGCTGGACACGCCGCCGTCGCGCGACGCGATTCGCTTTTTGGATACGCCGAGCCGCGCGAACGCTTTTCTGGATCCGCGCATCTTCAGCTTCTTTTTGCCCGAGAAAGGCAGCGTCTTTCACCGGGCGGGCACCGCGGTGATCAACAAAATTTTGGACTTGGGCCTGGGCAAAGAAGCGCGCATCGAGCTGCAAGATTTCTTGGCGCTGTTTCAAGTGATCTTGGCGCACCTCTCCCGCAACCAAGAAGAGATGCAAAAGTTCTTCGCCAGCAAAGATGTGGCGTTCTTGCTGGTCACTTCGCCTGCGCAAGCGGCGGTGGATGAGGCTGTGCATTTTGAGGCGCGCACGCGGGAGCTTGGTGTGCGCATCGGCGGCTATGTGCTCAACCAAAGTCTCGCGCAAGCGGCGGCGCTGCCGTTCCCAGACGAGACCTTGCTGGCTGCCGACGCGTCGTCGCAAGCGCACAACGCCTTGGCGAAACTGAGCGTGCTGGCCCAAGGTGAGAGCCACGCGGTGGAACGCGACGCGGCCTTGGCTGGCAGCTTGCGGGAACACTTCAAAGGCCAAGCGCCGCTGTGGGTGATGCCTCGCTTTACGCGGGAGCAAACCGCGTTCGATGCGTTGACGAGGCTGGCGGATCTGCTGACGATGGCGCCTGCGGCCCGTTAACTTAGGTGCAAATGAGGCGCGTTGCGGCCCCACAAGCGACGCGCGAGTTCGGCCAACCAGCGGCCCTGTGGCGATTGTGGCAGCGTGAGGTTCATGCCGGGCGAGGCGTTGCACAAGGACCGCAGCTCGGCGCACGGCTGCTGCAGTGATTGCAACAGATGCAAGAACACCGCGTGGCCCACGTTTGTGCCGTTGGCTTCGGCCAAAGCGGTAACGGTGCGTTCAAAGTCTGGTTCGGCAGGCAGCGGCACTTCTTCGTGCAGCGGTGGACCCAAGGCATTGAGCGCGTCCAACACGCGTTGGCGGCGGGCCCCATAGTGCAAAGGCCGCAGCACCTCGGGCAGCAGCGGCTCACCAATGTAGATCTCGTGGCGGCCCATACCGATTGGGAACTCAAGCCGCTCGGTCAGTGACTCAAGTGGCAACCCACCAGCGAAGCGCACGGGCACCACGGGGCACCCCACTCCGAGGGCCATATCGATGAACGTGCCGCTAAGCGCGCGCACGGGCAATCGTGCTTGCAAGGCTCGTGTTCCTTCCACATGCACCATCATGCTTCGCCGTGTGTTCACCATTTCCTCGGCCATCTCGGCGATGATGCCTGGCAACGAAGCGCTGTCGCTGCGGTTGAACAGCTTGGCCATCGGCAACCGCGCGAGGCCCGGATAAGCAAACGTATGTTGCATCAGCAGCTCAAGCCAGAACGTGGCGTTCTCGGCTTTGGCCAACGTCAAAATGGGTGAGCCCACCAAAGCCGAGGCCACGATCGCGAACAGCGTGGATTCCACCGTGGTTTGGTGGTTGCCCAGGAACAGCACCCCATGCGGCGCTTGCGCCAAGGTGGCCAGCGTGTCGCTGCCCTTTATGTGCAAGCGATGAACGAAGCGTTGCACAAGCGCTGTGAAGATGTCGTCAACGGCGGCGGGCAGGGTGCCTAAGTGGTGGCCCCAGAACGCCCGCGTGCGCGGCAAGAACTCTTGCGGCGTTTGCACCTGCCACACCTCGGTGCTGGCATTCGTTTCAGCGGCAAGGAGCGCTGTGGGCGCATCATCCACAATGCTCATGCCCAGGCTGGTGGCATGATAGATGCGCTTGCCATCCACCCACAGCGAAGCCTCGGCGAACACAAGCGGGCGGCCGTGCTCGTCCTCTGTGCGTTTGGTGATCTCGAGTGTGGTGGTGACGATCTTATTCGTCGGCACAACTTGGCCGCGGTATTTCCACGTCATGTCGTGGCCGAGCGCCAGCGGCACGAACCGCGGCTGCCGCATGCCGTGGCCGAGGTTGTCCTCGATCATCGTGAATTGAAGCAGCTGCAGCATCGCTTCGATGCCAAGCGAACCCGGTTGCACCGGATCTTGGAAGAAGTGGGCTTTGAAAAACCACTCTGACGGATCGATGGTTTTCTCGGCGCGCGCAAAGCCCATGCCCGCCGCACCACCTTTGGCATCATAGGCCGTTACACGGTCGATCATCAGCAACATCGGGCCGGCCAGCCGCAGTGAACCGTCGCAAAAGCGCGCGGGGTTTTGCGTAAGATCCACAAAGTAAGGCGCCGGTGCTTCCAGTTGCGCCCGCTGCACGGGCGTGGTGGGGAGGCCCACTTGGTTGGCAAGCGCCGCTTTTGGAAAAAAGCCGAAGCCTGTGTGCAGTTTGTAGATCGGCGTATCACCGATGAAGCACTGCACCTCGAAGGTTTCCAAGATCATACCGCCCGAGCGCGACACGGTCTTGATGGTGGTCACGGTTCGTAAGGTGCCCGACGAGGGGAAAACCTCTGCCAGCACTTGCCCACTGCCATCCAAATTGCGGAAGCTGAGATCTTCAGAGCCTAAAAGTGCGCTGCCCACAAAACTGGCCAACCAACCGCATGGTTGCAAGACAGCTTCAAGCAACACGCAAAACGGCATCGTGCGTGCGCCGTTCTGCTCGAAATACCATGCGTGCTGTGGCACATCGTATTCGATTTCAATTGTGGCCCCCGGTTGGCACACGCCGATGTCACCCTCAATGCGCGACACGCGGCTCATGAAGTGATAGGGCGGTCCCGGCAAACGCGCCACGCGGCGAATGCCGTCGAACACGCTGTACATCGGTCCAAAGGCAGCTGAAGGGCGGCCCCACGCGCACGCCAGCAGCGATGCATAATCAAACGCGAAGCCGTTCGCCTCGGCCACGGGTTTTGTATGGGGCACAGGCGCGAGCTTGCAGCTCGACAACGGCCAATCGGGCACCAAGCGCAAACCCACGCGGCGCGCGTGAAACGCCTTGAGGCCATCCACGGTGCCCAGAAGATCCGCGTAAAGGGTGGGCGTGGGTCCTTCGATCACTTCTTCCACGAACAATTCGCACACCAGCTCTTTGGAGCTTGGCAGCACTTGCCCGCGGCATTGAAGCTTGAACGTTTCTTCGGGCACGGGCTCAAAGCGCCAGCCGTCCCGATCCAACGTGTATCCCAAGGCCGCGAGGTAAAAGGCCATCGCCTGCAAGCAGCCTTCGTACATTAAAGTGCCAGGCATGCACGGATCGTTTTTGAAGTGGCCTTTGAAGAACCAATCATTGGCCGAGATCGGCGTAACGGCTTTGAGATAGCCGCGACCCCAAGGGCCGCCGGTGGGCTCGAACGCGGCGATGTGATCCACCAACAGCATCTCGCCTTGTTGAACCGCTGGCGATCGCGTGTGTGTTTGGGCCAGTTCGTAACCGGAGCCAAAGCACGCAAACGCATCGCCTGCAGCGAAGGCACGCATCTGCTCTGCTGTGAAGGCGCTGTGCGTGCAATTGACCGCGGGTGGATCCAAGCGCGGCGACGCGACAATATCTTGCGTCTCCGGGCGCCATAGCACGCCGGCTGAATGATCAAGTTCGTCTTTGCTGAAGAAGCCCGCTTGGCCCTGACGAACGGTGAGGGCGCGGCGATCACCCACCACACAATCGTAGTGAAAGAAGAACAGCCGCACGTCGCCCTGACGTGCATGCGCGTCGACGTGGATTTCATACCGCAAGGTATCGCCCGGCTTTGGCAGGCCGCCGTGGTATGTGAGCTCGCAACCCAACAGGCGGTAAGCGCGTTCGCCTTTGTTGTGCGCGTCGATGCCCAGATACGAGATCAAGAACAGATCCGCCTGGCCTGCCTCGATCATGATGCCCGCAGGCATAAAGCCTCGGTTCAAAAACCAGCTGTCTTCGCGAACGTCCGTTTCCGTCCACACGGTGCCAAGCCCCATGCTGCCGGGCACAGCGTCGATGCCCACCACGCGATCCGCCAGCAACAACGGGGGCTCGGGCATGCGCACTTGGATGGCGTATTGATCTTGGCCGGCGAAACCTTCGCCGAATAGATCACTGATGCGCCCCGAAGCGTGGACTTCGAGTTCTGCGCGTGAAAATGCAGGGCCGCGCGGAGGCGACAACAATGAGGTGGGGGCAACGATGGCAGGCGCGGTTACGACGTCTTGAGGTGGCGGGGGCTGCCACGTCGGCAACGCAACTGCGGTGCCGCCCGGGCCGCGCAGCAACACGGCAAATGCCTTTTGCCGCAGTTCTAGAAATTGCGTGTGCGTTGCGGTGGCCGTGGCGATAAAGCTTTGATGAAGCTGGGCCACATGGTTGCGGTAAGCCAGGGCCTGTGACGATGGGGCAGGAGAGCGAGGCCTAACTGCTGGCGCAGACACAGCGGGAATCTGTGCAAAGGGGGCAAAACGCGGCGCTTGTGCGGGCGTGGTGTTGAGCTCGCCAACGATCAGGTCCCCCGCGGGGGGAAGCCACGGAGGCAGTGGCATCACTGTGGTGACGTGACTTTCGGCCGACGCAGCCGTGGGTGCGAACGCGTCCTGCAGCTGCGGCTTTTGGACGGGCGCCAAAATGGTTTGTGGTTCCAACAATTGTGGCAAACGCGGGCGCGGCCGGTGGGCCGGGAACGCCAACACGGGCGGGGCTGGTTGGTAGGCCCCAGCGCGCAGCTTGCGCATCACTTCACTTAGTGGGAGTTCGGACGAGTTGGCGCTGGTGATCTGCACGCTGCAGGCCTGCTCGCCCAACGCCGTGACGAACACGGACGCGACCCGTGGCTTTGATGATGATCTCCAAACGCGGGGCGCCTGCAGCCGATCACCTTCAACGCCTGGCAGGTGCCCATGTTCACAGCACAAGCTCGCGGCGGCCACATGCAACAGGCCCACAGCCGCGTGCGGGTGGCCAAACAACGTGTGCAAGCTGGTTGCACCCTGGCCATCGCCCATCAGCAGGTCGGCTTCATCTGGTTCGCGGGCGTCATCCTCATCGGAAAACGGCGCCGCGATCTGTGTTTGGACGAACGCCACAATGCGATCGCCATCGGCCACCGCATCGGACTCGCGCTTGCACACCATCACGATGGCCGCGTCGCCTCCGGTACGTCGTTTCGCAGACAGCACTTTCGCGGCCGCCATGTGCACGGGCTCCGCACACAAATCCACTGCGGCTACAAGTGCCGCATCGATCTCACCGGCTTGCAGCGCGCGTTCGGCCAAGGCCAACGCACGCACACCAGAGAGCTCTTCGGACGAAACTGTGAAACTGGGGCCCTGAAGATCCAGTTGGCTGCTCAAGCGGTTGGCTGGAATGTTCGGCATGGCGCCCAGCACACCCGCCGCGCCAAGCAAGGGCACAAACGCGTCTCGCGCTTTATCGACCCAACCGGAGGGGGCCTCCAAGGTTTGGCCCCACGCCGCCGCGTGCCACCGCGCTCCGTGGCGCGCGATTTCGGCGTCGCATTGCATGCCCACGAACACGCCTGTGGTTTGCGAAGGCAACGCGGCCACTTGCTCCACCGCTTCGCGTGCGGCCGCCAACACCAACAATTGTTGTGGCAGGGTCTCTTGCAGATCGTTGGGAGGAAACCGCAGCCCTTGCAGTGAAACGGCCACTTCATACGCCGCGGCCACGCCGTGGTTCAAACGCGACGTGCCGGTGAACAAGGCCTCGGCGAAATCGGCCACGTTGGTGCCATCGGCCACGCGGGCGCCAAGCGCCACGATGGCGATCCGCTCACGTTTCGGCAAGGCGGCGGGGACGGCGCGCGACAGCGGCGCCCCTGCGCGGGGGGCCTCTTCCACAACCAAGTGCGCGTTGTTGCCGCCAAACCCAAACGCGCTGACAGCCGCGAGCCGCGGCCGCCCTTCGTCAAGCCACGGTATCGCTTGCTGCAACGTGCGCAGCTTTTGCAAAGCACCGCTTGGCTTATCGGGGGATGGCATCGGCGGCTTCGCCTTCGCCTCAAACGCCGACAACACTTTAATCAAACCCGCCGCGCCGGCCGCTGTGATGAGGTGCCCGAGGTTGGCCTTCAGAGATCCCACAACAAGGTTGTGCCGACGTGCACCGAACACCTCATGCAGTGTGCCCAGTTCAACGGCGTCGCCCACGCTGGTGCCGGTGGCGTGGCATTCCACGTAACCCACGTCGTCTGGCGATAAGCCTGCGCCGGCGTAGGCGGCTTTGAGCGCACGCACTTGCCCAGGCTGTGAAGGCACCAAGAGGCCTCGCCCCCGGCCATCGTTCGACAGACCAATGCCACGAATGACACCCAAGATGGGCGCCCCTTGCGCTTGCGCGTCTGTGAGCCGCATCAACGCCACCATCGCTGCGCCTTCGGCGGGCACAAGCCCATCGGCCTCGGCGTGAAAGGGTCGCGTGCGGCCCGAGGGGCT
Source organism: Deltaproteobacteria bacterium (assembly GCA_033763315.1). Lineage (GTDB taxonomy): Bacteria > Myxococcota_A > Polyangia > Fen-1088 > Fen-1088 > JAGTJU01. Next base: position 58,021 of record JANRKS010000008.1, on the reverse strand, counting down.
CAACGCCGACAGGGCCGTAAAGCCCGCATGAATGAACAAGTCATCGGCGCAGTTCACCGCTCCCGCCAACATCAAATCGGCGCGGCCATCGGCCAGCGCATCACAAGCCACCTTGATCGCGTAAAGCGAAGACGCACACGCGGCATCAAGCGCAAACGCACCCGCACCCAGATCCAAAGCTTGCGCCAGCAAATGCGCGGGCAGACCAGACATGAAGCGGTTGTGCGGATCGATTTGCGGCAGCCCAAGCACATCCATCAACCCGGTGGTGGTGTGGTTGCTGCCGGTGCGCGGATCAGGTTGGCCTTCAAGCCACACGCGCTCAGCAAAGCGCGACAAGGCTTGTGACGGATATGAAAGGTTGCCCACCGCGACGCCGACGCGCGACCGCTTGCCCGCCCATTTGGCGTCTCGCAAGGCTTCGCGTCCGGTGTGCAGCAACCACTGGAACACAGGATCGAGCCCCGCGATGAAATCGCCCGGCAGCACGAAGCCATGCGGATTAAAGACGCGCTCGAAGCCGTGCACGTAGCCACCAACGTCGTTGAGTGCACGATCGCCTGTGGCCTCACCAGGCCCGGCCAACATCAATGTGGAATCAATGCCCCACCGACCGGCAGGCGCGCGGCTGGTGGCCACGGTGTTGCGCACCACTAGATCCCACAAGGCTTGCGGCGACAGCGCGTTCGGCAGAACGCAAGCGCGCCCCACAATCGCGATCGGACAGAAGGAAGAAGCAGACATGCGTGGGGCTCTTAAACCACGACTGCCGCAGGCACCGGCTCGCCGCTGGCGATGACGTGCGTCTCGATGCCTAAAGCTTCGCCTAAGACGTCACCCAGATCGTTGACGAACACAACATCCACCACGCAGCGATCTTTGTGTTCGCCTTGCGGATGCCGCGTTTGCAGCGTGGCGTGCACACGGCCAATCCAAGGGCCCGTCTTGTGAATCAACAGGGCTTCGAGCCCCGTGGGCAGCGAAACGCCACCCACTTTATGATGCGTCCACAACAGCGCCAACTGCAGCGCCGCATCCACCGCCGCGGGATCCGTGCGCCACGGCCTGTGCGCGCCCGCTTCGTGCCACGACAAAGCCAACACACCGTTGATGGTTGCCGCCAACCCGCCGGGCGCGATACCGGTCAACGCGTCGATCATTTGAAAGGTGGGACCGTGAAACAACGGCGCCTGGCCATACACCACGCGGGGTGACGACTGCAACGCCTCCAAAACGGGCGCGGGGCGGGTGGCGATGGACGCGTGCGTTCGCATCTCGCCGGTGGCGGTGTAAAGCTTGGCGCCTTCGGTGGAACGCAGCTCAAGTGACAGCGTCGCTTGACCGCCATTGGATAGCTGCCGCGCTTTGATCACCACGCGCTCCGTTGCGCCTTGATCAAACCCAAACAGGCGCACGCCTCGCAGCACCTTCACGTTGCGGATCGCTGACAACACCAAGTCCGGGCGCAAAGCGTGTGCGGCGCGCGCGAACCAATCGATGACCAACGCCACCGGCACCACGGGAACGCCCTTGATGCGATGGCCGTCAAGATACGCGTGCGATTCGTGGTTGACGTGCACTTCACATTCAAGCTCGTGGCCGGCGTCGGGCCCGGCCAGACTGTGGGAGGCGCCGTCGTCTTCGTTGGTGGCACCCAACACCACTTCTGTGGCGGCTTGTGGGCCAAAAGCCAGTTCGTTCAACATCGCTTGGGCCCCGGCAGGTACCGGAATCAACGACACACCCATGGCGGCGAACCGCGCGCGCAGGCCGTCGTCCACCATCCCGCCATCCCACGGGCCCCACCCGAGCGATCGCACAACGCAGCTGGGGCCGCGGCGCCGCTGCTCTTCGTGCGCGACCTTGTTCAAGATCTCGTTCGCCATTGCGTAATCGCACTGACCCAGGTTCCCTGAGCGCGCCGCCACCGAAGAGAACAAACACAAGAAGCGCAAAGCGTCTTGTGCGGTGGCTTGCAGCAATGCCCTCAGCCCGTGCACCTTTGTGCGGGTCACCAACGTGTATTGTTCGTCGGTCTTCTGTGCAATCAACTTATCGGCGAGTACGCCCGCGCCATGCACCACGCCTGATACCGCGCCCCAACGTGCGCGATAACGATCGATGGTTGCGGCCACGGCCGCCGCGTCGGTGACGTCCACGGCTTCATACGCGGCTTCACTTCCTGCGGCGTTCAATGCGGCCAGCGTGGCGTTCACCTCGCGGTTGGCCAACACCGCCGACGTTTGCCGGCCCAACGCCGCCGGCGTCAATGTGGCGCCCTGTGCGCGCGCTTCCATCAACAAAGCCCGTTTCAGTTCGGCGTCGCTCTGCGCCCCCGCGCATGCGGCGGGTTCAGGTTGCAAAGCCGTGCGCCCCAGCAACAAGAAGCGCCCTGGCGCGGCTTCGGCCAGCGCCCGCAAACACGCAGCGGTCACGCCACGCGCACCGCCCGTGGCAACCACGAAAGACGTTTGCGCACGATCCACCTTGGTGTTGGCGCCCAAGGTTAAAGCAGAAGCCTCCAACGCCAGGCGCACACGCGTGCCATCGGCGCGTAAACCTATTTCAAGCTCGGGGCCACCCGCCATAAGTTCATTGGCAATCGCATCGGCGATCTGTTCTGCGGTGCGCTCGTCGCGTTCCACATCCAAGGCGCGCACGGTGGCTTGAGGCCACTCGATGGCGGCCGTGCGTGCCAACGCGGAGATGCCTGCCACCCACGCGCGGTGCGAACCCGAAAGGCCAAAGTCGCCACCCGTGTCTTGCACAGTGATGAATGTGCCACCGTTTTTCTCGAAGGCAGCGGCCACCGAGCGCGCCGCGATGAATGATTCACGGTTGATCGCGTCTGCGCCCGCGGGACTGCTGAAGCCGCGCAAGCCGTCGAGCGCGATCAGCACGTTGGCATCTGACGGCACGGCTGTGGCCAAGCACACCTGCACTTGCGCGCCCCGGTTCCGCAATCGTTCGGCCAAAGCAAAGGCCACGCCTTGTCCGTCATCGGTGATGATCACGCGTCCGTCGAGCACGCCTGCCGTGGCTAACCCCAAAGCCGGTGACACAACCGCGCGCAAAGCTTGGCGCCCTAGGGTGGTGACCCCAGGGCTTTCAACTAAAGGGCGGGGGACGCCCTCCACGGCGCCATTCGATTCACTCGCTTTGCCGTTCGGTTTTCCGTTGGCCTTGTGATGTTCGCTGGTGCCGTTGGCGCCCAAGCCGCCTTCTTTGGCAAGATAAGCGACGATCTCGGCCAACGTCCGCATCGACGCCATCTTTGCCGTGTTCACCTCAGGCAACCCCGGCGCGCGTTCCATCACGGCGGAAAGGATTTCAACGCGCTTGATCGAATCCACGCCCAAGTCGGCTTCAAGATCCATACCGAGGCCCAACATCTCCTCGGGGTATCCGGTGCGCGAAGCCACCACTTGCAGCATCAACGCTTGCAAGCTTTCAAGCGATAGCCCTGCCGGTGTGCTTTGTGATGGCGCCGGCGTGGGCGGCGCAGGCACAACACTAGGTGTGGGCGGCGCTGTGAACATCGGTGCAGGTGCTGGCGGTGCCGCAAACGCAGGTGCTGAGGGCGCTGCCAACACAGGTGCAGGAGCTGGCTGCGCTGCAAACACAGGAGCTGGCGGCGCTGCAAACACAGGTGCTGGCGGTGCTGCAAACACAGGTGCTGGCGGCGCGAACGACGGCGCCACGGCGTTGCCACCCAAAGCGGCGTTGAGCCCCATCAGCGATGCTTCGGCCGACCGCAAGAATGCCGCGTGCGTTTCGGCCATGGCGCGCGCGAACGCTGCGTGGGCCTCCGCCGTTTGGCGTTGGCTTTCGGTGATCGCCATAACCCACGCGTACTGCACGCTTGCATCCATCACGGGCATGGCTGCGGGCGCTGGTGCCACAGGCGCCGGCGCGGCCGCGGGGGTCAACGGTTGTGAAACGGGGCTCTCTTCATTGGGCTTAGGCAAAGCGGCTGCTCCTCCAGCAGGGGGATAAGGCTTTCCGAAACTGGCACCGCCCACTTTTAGGGTCAGTGCAGGTTTGGTCTGCAAACGGGGATCGGTGGGTTGCGCAAACGGCTGCCACCAGGCGGAAAAATCAATCGCGTTTCCTGCCAAGGCCAACGCGCCAAGGCCTTGCAACAAGGTGCTGAGGCCATTGCGTCCTTTGCGATCCAAAGCGACGGCGCGGTGCGGGCGGTCCTTCAAGATGTGGCCCACGAGCGCCGTCAACACATGGCCCGGGCCCACTTCCACAAAGGTGCGCACGCCGGCCGCGTACATGGCTTCGATCTGTTCCACGAAGCGCACGGGGTTGGCCACTTGGTTTGCCAACAACTCACGGATCGCGTTTTTGTCGGTTGGGTAATGGCCAGCCGTGGTGTTTGCAAACACGGGCATAACTGGAGGGCCGATGTGCACGTCTTGCAAGAACGCTTGCAGCGGCACGGCGGCACCTGCCACCAAGGGCGAGTGAAATGCCGTGGACACATTCAAACGTGTGACGTTGACGCCGGCAGCTTTAAGACGCGCCTCCATCGCTTCGATGTCGCCTGTGTGCCCCGACAACACAACTTGTTTAGGTGTGTTGTGGTTTGCCACCACGACGCGTGCGTCGGGCCCAACGTGACCAGCGTCGCGCAGATGCTGTTGCACATCGACCAAGGCTGTTGCCACGCCAAGCATCGCGCCCGGTGTGGCCGACGCCGCGGCCATCAACTCGCCCCGCTTGCGTGCAATGTGCATGACGTCGGCCGCGCCAAACACGCCGGCCGCATGCAACGCCGTGACTTCACCGAAGCTGTGGCCCGCCACGTACGCAGGCTCGACTTGCAACGCGCGCAAGATTTTCAACAACGCCAAGCTCGTGGCGCCGATCGCGGGCTGTGCCCATTCGGTGGCGGTCAACCGCAGCGCTTGCGCTTGCCGTTGTTCATCATCGAACACCGGCTGCGGGTACGTGACCTCGGCCAAAGCCGCGCCCCACGATCCAGCGTCGCCGCACGCTTGCTCCCACGCCTGCATCGCCGACGGAACGCCCATCACAGTGTCCGCGGCCATGCCAAGATATTGGCTGCCTTGACCGGGAAATAAGAACGCCAGGCTACCGCTGGCAGGTGTTGCACAGAATTCGATGCCTGCAGGCGAGACCAGATCGTGTCCCGTCTTCACGATGGCCTCGGCTTGTTTGAACTTCGCCGCCGCATCGGCTTCGCTCGCGGCAAACACACTTAAGCGCGCCGTGGCTTTGGGCTCGAACGTGCGTTGTGAATCCCACGCCACGAAAGCCAACACGCCGGCCGGTGCTTCATCGAACTGCGCGGCCAAAGCGGCGCAGCGTGCGGCCAATTCCGCCTGTGTGCCCGACAGCAAAACCACGTGCCCCACATCAGGCAGCAAGCGCGCCGCCGTTGCGGGGCCTGTGTATTCTTCCAACGCCACGTGAAAGTTGGACCCGCCAAACCCAAACGAACTGACCGACGCACGACGCGGATGCGCGCCGCTGCGTACCCATGGCCGCGCCACCGTGTTTAGATAAAACGGGCTTTGCTCGATGTTTAATTTCGGGTCGGGCCGGTCCACTTTGATTGTGGGTGGCAGCACTTTGTGGTGAAGCGCCATTACAGCTTTGAACAAGCCGGCCGCGCCCGCGGCGGCTTTCGTGTGGCCCACCTGTGATTTCACCGATCCCAGCGCGCACCAAGCTTTGTCGCCGCGGCCGGCCTCATCGAATACAGTGCGAAGCCCTTCAAATTCAGCGGCATCGCCCGCGCGCGTGCCGGTGCCATGCGCCTCCACCAACTGCACGGTGCTTGGGCTATAACCCGCCTCTTCATAAGCGCGTCGCAACGCCACCGCTTGTCCCGCGGCCACCGGCGCGTACACGCTCTTGGAACGGCCATCCGAAGACGTGCCGATGCCTTTGATCAGCGCATAAATGCGATCGCCATCACGTTCAGCGTCGGCCAAACGTTTGAGCGCCAACATGCCCAAGCCTTCGCCCAACATCGTGCCATCGGCTTGATCCGAAAACGGCCGGCAATCACCCGTGGGTGAAAGCGCAGGTGTCTTCGAGAAGCAGATGTACATGAAGATGTCGTTCATGGTGTCGGCGCCGCCGGTGATCACCATGTCTGATTGACCAAGGCGCAGTTCAGACACAGCCATCGACAACGCCGACAAGCTGCTGGCACAGGCGGCGTCTGTCACGCAGTTCGTGCCGCCCAAGTTCAGGCGGTTGGCGATGCGCCCCGCAACCACGTTGCCTAAAACACCGGGAAAGGTGCTTTCTTTCCATTCAACGTAGTGAGACGCGATGCGATCGCAGGCGTCCTGCACTTTGCTTTCCGGCAAACCCATCTCGCGCAGGGCTTTGACCCACACCGGCTTTTGCAGCCGGCTGACCATGTTGCCCAGCAGCTCTTGTGCGGACGTCACGCCCAAGATCACGCTGATGCGTTCGCGGTTCACGGTTTTAAATTGCGTGCCACACGCGTCTTCAAGAACCTGTTGCGCCACGATCAGCGCCAGCAATTGCGTTGTGTCTGTGTTGGGCAGCAACGTGGGTGGCAGGCCCCACGCCACGGGATCAAAATCCACCTCTGGCAAAAACGCCCCGCGCCGCGCGTAGGTTTTGTCACGGGCCTTTGGATCGGCGTCGTAATAGTCGTCGATCAACCAGTGGGTGGCGGGCACATCGGTCAGCAGATCCTTACCGGCCAAGATGTCGCGCCAAAACCCCTCCTTGTTCACGGAGCCCGGGAACAAGGCCGACACTCCCACAACGGCAATGGGCGCTTCACCCAGACTGGGCGGGAAGGATTTCTGGTTGTCGACGGGCAGGGGGACGTCTCCTTGGGAACGTCGCAGTATAGGGGACGCAGCGGCCAACGAAACCCCACTTCGCTGGCTTTTCAGGTTCGTGGGACGGTGGCTTTATCTGACGCTTGGCGTCTTAAGTGCCCCGGCGTGGGGGAATGTGGCTGCCGCCGAATCGTCTTATCGGTCGGCTCACCTGCCCAGGTGATAGGGCAAGCGTGCAGGTGCAAGGCAGCAAGAGCTGCGTGGGGGCGTGATTCGGGTGCGAGCCGAACAAATGCGAATTAGCATCACCGAGGGATAAGTCGCACAGGCCCGAGCAACCCTGCCTCCCTCAAGGGGGATGTTGCTGTGTAGGGGTTGAACGTGGTCCAGGTCTTTCGCTGGGTGGGTGGCAAAGCGGCATCGCCAATCAAGCGGTTCGGCCAACCTACGCTCACAATAATTTCAAGCTCATTGCGGCCGGCGTGCACGAAGTTCGTCACATCCACACCGGTCTGGTTCCACAGCGTGGCCACTTCGCTGCCGTTCAGCCGCACACGTGCCACATCGTGTACGTGGCCCAGGTCTAGAGTCAACGCTGAGCTTCGCGGCACTTGCAGCTGGGCGCGGTAGGTGGCGTTGCCCGCGAAGTGGTGGACCAACGGGTTGGCGTGCTTCGAGAGCGATTGCAATCGTGCAAACGTCTCGTGATGGGAAGCCTCCTGCGCAAACGGCGACGTGAACTCAACATCCCAGGGGCCCGCCACTTCCAAGGCTGCGCCCTGAGCCATCTCGCCCGCTGCTTGGTCACCCTTTCCCTGTCGAACCAATAGAAAGACTGACTCTAAAGGCTTAAGCGCAACGTCGGTGCGAATGGTTGCCCCATCGACATGAAACGGAATGGATGTGTGCGCGCCTGTTTCGGCATTCCACATCTGCAAAGTTGATCCTTGCGCACGCAGTGTAATCTTGAGGATCTGCTTGAACTCGGTGAGGTTCGCCAGAAAATAGATGTGATCGGTTTTGGTTTGACGGTGAATCGTTGCCACCGCGTCCGGCTGCGTTTCGCCGGCCAGCGCTATGTCTGCGGGCGAGCTCTGTTGCTGCAAAACAGCTTCCAACGTGGCGCCGGTTATCACGCGTCCACGACCCACTTTGTGTTCACAAGCGGCCTGTTCACACGGCCCCCACAGCTCGGCCGCCAACGCTTTCACTTCGGCATCACCACGCAAGGAAGGCGATCGCAGCGGTCGTGGACCCACCACCGTCAAGCCTTGGCGTACAAAGCCGCGCAACTTCAAAAGCAATGCGGGCGTGGCCACTTGACTTGGTGGCATCACCAATATCCGAAATCCTCGCGCGCCAGGAAAGTTCAACACGCCATCAAGCATGCGCGCGTGGTTCAACAAGGCTTCTGTATTCACAAAATCGTAGTCGCGGCCGGGCGGCATCGCGGGCACCAAATCCGCCTTGTCGGCCACCGTGGCGGGCGCCCCTTCTCCATAAAGGTAAACCACGTCGCCCACGAACCAACCCTGTTGCAGCAGGAACTGCGCGCGCGACAGATACGTGAACCACGCACCCGAAGCGTCCCACCAAGTATTCAGCCGATTAAACGGTGAACCATATTCTTTCAGCGTGAGTCCAGGTTTGCGCGTGTCATCGGGCTGCAACGTGAACTGGTGCAACGACAATCGATTAATCCCCGTGGCGAAATGCAGATCGCCCACAGCCTTCAGCGATCGCGGTGTTTGGCTCCACGCGGGCACATCCGGGCCTGATGAGAAAGCTTCCGCGCCCACGAGCTGTTTGCCGTAGATATGCGCCGCGCTCGCAGCTTCTTTGCAGTCTGCTTTCGCTTGTAAAGGTGCACCTGGTGCGGGAACCCAAAACTCGCCCATAGGTACATCGGTGCGGCCGCGCGCTTGCAATTGATCGGCGATCATCGGCATGCCTTGCCCCACGGCCTCGGCTTCCAAGCGCAATCCACGCGCCGCCACGGCCCGCCTCACCACGCCATAGTGATTGTTGGAAAGCTCATCAGCGATCGTGCGCCGCACGTCCCACAAAAAGCGGTCGCTTGCCTCGGCATTAACTATCACAGCGCCCGTCATCGCCGGCAAAAACGGCAGAGGATCATATCCGCGACGTTTGCGAAAGGCTGACATAAAACCAGGCGTCCAATTCTGGTGTTCGGCCTCCCAGCTATCCATCAGCACGCCGTTCATCGAGCCCGCCGCGAAAACGCCTGCGCCTTGCAGTCGCGATAGAAAGGTCGATATGTATCTGCGCACGGCCTGCGCGTTTAGTTTGTCCACCTCCAAACCCAAACCAGCCGCTGTGGCAGGACGGTTCTTCATCCCGGTGGCCGCGTGCCCTACGCGCACCAACGTCCACGAACCTGCCGGGACCTGCCACACACCTTTCCCCTGCTTAAAGCGCTTCGTTAAATCCACAACGCGTTTCGGATCCACACCCACAGCCGGCGCGCCACGTTCGATGTCCACATCGGGCAAAAGGCCAAAGCCTGCTTTGTCTTCAAAGCGGTGCACGCGTGGTGCTTCAAACAGCTGAAGCTCGGCGAACTCGAACGACAGCTTGCTTGTGCGCGGTAAAAACACCAGCCGGAAGTGCTTAGCCTTCACAGGTGTGAACGTCACCGTTTTGGGAATGGGTCGGCTGCCCACCGACGGCCGCGGCAGGTCGATGACCTTTGTAAACGTCTTTCCGTCTTGGCTGCTTTGCAATTCACCCAACGGAGCGATCCAACCGGCCGCCAAGCTGAGTGCCTGAGCGACGAAGGGATCGTCGAAGTGGACATCCACCATCACGGGCGTGTGAGCGTCGGTAAACGGCAGCTTCAAGCGTGTGTTGAGGTCGCCGTCGGTCACAACCTTCGGATCAAAGTTCGGCACATTGCCTGAAAGCGTGCCGCTCGCGCCGGGGAAACGACGCCCCGCGGGCGTTGGATACGCCAAGACGTATTCGTCCGTATAATCTTCGGGCACTTCCGCGGGCCAGCGCTCCGCCGGCGTGCCCATCTTTTCGCGTGCGAGATTGCCATAAGGCCCGAACACGCGCGGAGGCGAGGGCAGCGTGCCCGTAAACGTGGTGGGCCCCGTCACTTGCGTTTCACTCCACACGAGTTTGCGCATGCCATCGGCTGGCCGCACCCAAGGTCCACCTGATTCGCTCCACCCCGCGCTGCTGTGCACGCTCAGCGAAAGCCCCAAACGTTTGCATTCACGGGCCGTGAACGCGAGCAGCTGCAACCAGCGTGGCGTCATGTAATCAACAGGTGTGGGCACCAACAGCGGGTTCCCGACGTCGACGTCGAACAACTGCACACCACCAATGCCCACGCGCTGCATCGCCTCCAGATCCGCCGTGATGGCGGCCTGCGTGACGTTGCCATTGGTCCAGTGCCACCACACCAGCGGCCTGGCCTGTGGCGGCGGTTGCAGAAAACCTGCAAGCAAAGGATCAGCAGGAGCGGCGTAAGCCGCCGCGCAGGCGACAATCAACGCGAGGAGGGGCGCAACGAGAGCACGGGCTTTCACCGGCCAACTCTACCGCCGCCAATGCAGGCATCGACCCTCATTTATTCGGGTGCGACGCCCAAGTCTTTTGGGGCGGGGTGGCCCACCAACGCAACCCTGCCTTGCTGCCTCATCAACCCTGATGCGGGTGCTTCCACCCCTTGCGGTAGGGGCGTCGCAACAGGTTTGTGGCTTCGCGATCGGCGGTCACGATCCGCAGTTTGGGGTCGTAGGCCACGGGGCGCCCCACGTCCATGGCGATGTTTGCCAAAATGCACGCGGCGGTCGAGATGTGGCCCTGTTCGATGTCAGCCAGCGGCCGACCGCGGGTGGCCACGGCGGCCAAGAAGTCCAGCATGTGCGCACGCGTCGCGGGCGCGGCGTTAAGTTCGATGTCTTTCTCCGTGATGTCTTCCGGATATTTCTCTTTTTCGTAGACGCAGTCGAAGTGAATTGGCTTTTCCTTTTTGTCGTAAGGAATGAAGTCAGCCCGCGTGGTGCTTGCTTTCAACAAACCCTTTTCACCGTGAAGAAACAGGCCCCACGGATAATCCGGATCCACAGCTTGCCCCCACGATCGGTGCTGCCACACGGCATTGAAGTCATCGAACTCGAACGTCGCTGTTTGCGTGTCAGGAATGTTCGACTTGCCGCCCTTTTGAACAAAGATCCCGCCCGTCGATGATATCCGCCGAGGCCAGCCGAGCCCCAACATCCATCGCGCGGTGTCCAAAAGATGCACGCACATATCGCCGAGGATCCCGTTGCCATATTCCTTGAAAGTGCGCCACCAGCGCACGTGCGGTGAACCATCGTAAGGCCGCAGCGGTGCGGGGCCCGTCCACAGTTCGTAGTCGAGCGTTTGAGGAACGGGCTGCAACGGTGGGTTGCCATTGGCGCGCATAGGGAAATAGCAGCACATCTCAATGTGACCAATCTTTCCTAACCTGCCGCCCTCGATGATTTGCTTCTTTGCTTCCACAAGGTGAGGCGTGCTCTTGCGCTGCGTGCCCACCTGAATCACGCGTTTGTGTTTACGGGCGGCATCCACCATCGCTTCGCCTTCGCGCACGTCGCGGCTCACAGGCTTTTGGCAGTAAACGTCGGCGCCCGCTTCAAGCGCGGCGATCGTGTGCAACGCATGCCAATGATCGGGCGAACCCACAATCACGATGTCGAGATCCTTCTCCCGCAACATCTCGCGGTAGTCGCGGTACGTGCGTGGCCGCTTGTGAGAACTTTGGCGCGTGGCCGCCAGATCTGCAGCGCCAGTCAACAGATCGGTGTCGGGATCACACAAGGAGACGACATCCACTGGCGCCACCTGGATGAGCCGCCACAGATCGCTTTTGCCGTACCATCCGCAGCCGATCAGTCCCACACGTTTGGCCTTGGCGTTCACCAAGTCAACCGCGTCTGCCCCCCAGGCTGGCAACGCTGCCAAAGCCGCCGCCGCCTGCGCGGTTTGCAGAAAACGCCGTCGGTTCACGAAAAACGGGGAAAGGCCTGCGGATGAATTGATGCGCTTCACGCCCTCGACTTAAGCGAAACGGGCAACGTTTGCCAAGCGCCTTTTATGAGAACAGCCCTTCTGGGGTATAGACAGCGCCAGTGAGGAAACAAGATGCCGTCAACACCTTGCCAGACCCTCAGAGCTCAGGGCGCGGGGCTTGTGCTAGAGGTCACATCCACCGAAAGAGCAGGCGACTCGGGTCGTCCGGCGGGATCTCGGCTCACCAGTTCGGCGTGCAAACGCCCCTGCTGAAACACCCACAAGGTGCCGGGGCGCGCTTCTTCCCATCGTTCGTCGCGTGTCAATGGCGCGGTGGCAACCACTGCCACGCGATCGAGCTCGCTGGTGACCGCGCGAAAGTCGACGCGCACTTCGGCATCCTTCAACGTAGCCGCGCCAAAGGGTGCTTTGCGGATGATGTAACAAAGCCTGGTTCCACAGCGCGCGTAAAGCCGGCGCCCATCGCCAAGCAGGAAGTTGCAGCTGCCTTCGGCCCCCAGCGATCCACCGAGCTTTGCTATCAGCTGTTCCACCGCTGCATTGTCTGCGGGCTCTCCATCCGGGAAGGCTTGCTCAAGCTGATCAAGGATCCAGCAAAAGGCGTGTTCGCTGTCCGTTTGCCCCACGGGGACGAAGCGGCGCAAAGGCTTTTCTTTAATGTGTGGCAAGGTGCCATTGTGCGCGAAAGCCCAATCGCGTCCCCACAACACGCGCTTGAACGGATGCGTGTTCGCGAGGCCCACGGGCCCTTGGGTGCGCTTTCGAACGTGCGCAATTGCCAACAGCACCGGGGTGGGGTTTTCGCGCAAGAACCGTGCGAGCTGGCTGTCGCACGCGGGTTTGGGTTCGAGAAATATCTGCGCGAACGGCCCATCGTAAAGCGCCAAGCCCCAGCCATCGGCGTGGGGACCCGTCATCCCGCCGCGCATCGTTAAGGCTGTGAAGGAAAACACGATGTCCGTCGGAACATTGCATTCCATCCCGAGCAATTCGCACATGGCCGCATTGTAGCGGGCCTTTTCAGATTTGCAGAGCGATGTTGGTGCGCTTGGTTTACATGCTCGAAAATGTCAGCGGCCTCAGCTCAACAAGCGGCTCAAGATCGCGAACACGGAGCACAATCCAACGAGGAACGCCAACGTGCGGAGCTTTGTCACACCGGCCACGTACAAAACACCATGCACCGCCCGTGCGGCCACGTAGGCCAATGCGGCAGTGCCGCTTATGCTGTCTTCCTTGCCGGCGAGGTGAACCACCAACACCGCCACAGCGAACAGGGGAAAGTTCTCCTGATGATTGGCCAGCGCCCGCCCCGCACGCTGAACCCAGACCGGGAAAACCGGCGAGGTCTCACGGTTTCCGCTGTTCCAGGCGCTCCCTGCCACCGCTGTTTTGCCAGTGATCTCCAGCATCACCAATCCCAAGCCCCAAAGGGCGTTTCCCACCAAACACCACAACTCCGTCGTCATGGCTGTGCTTTAGCAAGCCGCGACGGCCGACGCTTTCGCTCGCAGCTATCCGCGCAAGATGGTGGCCTCGCCGCCGTAGGCAGGATCACCGAAGCTATCCACGGGCGGGCACCCCATCGCATTCACGATCGCTGTGAGCAATCCATTTGTGGGCGCCATCTGATTCGTCTTGCCCGACAGGAAGGGGAGGTAGCGGCCCTGCTTGAAGTAGCCGTTGGCGTTGCCCGCCAGGAACCACTGCAAGTTGTCGGTCTGATGGCCGCCGCCAGTGCGCTGCATATTGGCATACAACACCAGCGTATTTTCAATCATGGGCCGGCCATCGGGATCCATCGTCTTCGATAGCTTCTCGATAAAGTACGCAAAGCATTCAATGAAGAATCGATCCACCAAGTTCTTCTCGCGCTTAAGCTGACCCTCGTTGTGAGCGATCGTGTGGTGGTTGCGCAGATTGTTGCCTGATCCGCCGGTTTCGGTTCCCGTCCAGGTGTCGTTCAGGCTTGCAATGCGATCCGCAAGCCAGGGAAACACGATCGTGTTGTTGTTCGACGAACACCAGGAATGGCTCGCCACGCGCGTGAGATCGCACGCCATCGCGGCCACGGTCAGATCAATCTGCGTGCGGATCACCAGGTTCATCTTCGGATTGCTCTGCGACGTTGACCATATGGTTTCGTCGGCGCGCCCCGGTGCCTGGCAAGCGCCGCTCATCGTCGCAAGCTGCTTTTCAATTTCTGTAATGGCAGTGAGGTGGTTTTCAATTCGCTGCTTGTCATCGCTTCCCACGCGAGCTTGCACCTGCTTGAGCTGCCGCGATGAAAAATCCAGGATGGATTTGCGCTTGGCGCGCTGCCTTTGCAGCGCCGTGATGTCAATCTTGCCACCGAACAAATCATCAAACACCGTGAACGGATTCTCGCGAATCGAAGGCGCGTTGTGGCTCTTGCCGTCCAGGGTTTTTCCTGAATACGAAAGCGGTGTGTTGCCGTAACCGCCTGCCGAAAGCGCCACGGGTCGCATCACCAAAGAAGGAAACGGGCGGCCGCTGACGGCTGGCAGTTTCTGCACGACGTATTGGTCGACCGAGCAATGGCTGGCCGTTAAGCTCCATCCGTCCGGGATTGATGGCCCTGCCACGCCCTTTGCGCCGGTCAGCAAGAAGGGCATGATCGCGTGGCCCGCGATCGTTGCGTTTGGATCCTTCTTCACGTCTTTGCCGGTGTCGATGCCGTTTTGGACGTTGATGCCGCCCATCACCAGCAAACGATCTTTCCACGGCTCCAAGGGCTGCAGAGGTGAGAATTCGGTGGCGCGTGCTTGCCATCCCGTGCCCACAACTTCAGGAAGGTAGTCGGCGGTGTATCCGTTCGGCACCGCGATCACAACCAATCGCTTCGGCGTGGCGGACGCCGCGCGGGCGCCGTGTGGTGCCAACAGGGGAACCAAGCCGCCACCTAGCCCCGCCAACAACGTTCGTCGATCAAATGAATATCGGCTCATGGCAACACCTCACCGGCGGCAAGCGAGCGGTGGGTCATCACGCGTGAGGTGGCGAGCGCCGCCAGCATCTTGCGTATATTTCCGTTGGACGAACGAAAGGCGTCCGAAGCCGCTTTGAGCGAAGCCACATCCGCGTCTTCGTTTTCTTTGCGTGCAAAACCAAAGCGAAAAAATTGCTTCATGAGGCATGTGCGCACTTGATCGCTGTTGCCGAGCAGATCCATCATGTCGACCGCAGACGTGAAGCTTTGATCGCTTCCGTCCAACCCTTTGATGGCGCCGCTGCTATCGACAGGCAATTTACCGTCCATTGTACGGTACGCGCCAACGTTGT
The DNA here is from genome assembly GCA_033763315.1 of Deltaproteobacteria bacterium. Classification (GTDB taxonomy): domain Bacteria; phylum Myxococcota_A; class Polyangia; order Fen-1088; family Fen-1088; genus JAGTJU01. The sequence continues at coordinate 42,866 of JANRKS010000008.1, read as the reverse complement.
CGTAATGTTCAAACGCAAAGCCGATCGGATCCATCAGTTCGTGGCAACCTTTGCAGGTGCCTTGCGCGTGCATCGCAAAGCGCTGCTTCTTCGGTGTGTTTGGATCGGGCGCGGGTAGATCGGGTACACCACCTGGGGGTGGCGGAATCGCATCACACATCACGCGCTCTCGAATCAGCTTGCCGCGCAAGATGGGGCTGGCGTCATTCTCGTCCGCATGTGCAGCCAAGGTTGCGGCCAGCGTCAGGATGCCGGCGCGCTCGCCCTGTGCGAAAGTCAGTGGCTGCGGGGTTGTGCCAGTGATGGTTTTGTTGCCGTAGAACGCAGCCAAAGTCGCATCGGCTGAACTTAGCCGAGAGGTGAACAACGTCGTGAGCAGGCCATTGCCCTTCAAGATCACATCAGCGGCGAAACGATCCGTCTCAGCGATCATCGCGCGTGCCAAGGTGGGGCCCCAGCCGGGCTTGCTTCGTAAGGCTCCCTCGAGCGCTGTGATACCCAACCATTGTTCAACGAAGCTTGAGATCGAGCGCTCTGCTCGTGGATCGGCCAACAAACGCACCGCTTGGGCTTGAATTTGTGCCGTGGTCTGCAGCTCCCCTCGATCAGCGGCCGCCATGAGTTCGGCGTCAGGCATCGAGGACCAGAAAAAATACGACAACTGTGAGGCCAAGTGGTGCGCGTTCAGCTTCAACTCGCGGCCGTCACGGCTGGCTTCCCATGCGCTTTCCCAACGGTAGAGAAAAAATGGCGATTGCAGCATCGCTGCAACGAGTGTGGGCATGGCCTCGTTGATGCCCAGCTTCAGCGTCCCTTTGAGTGTGTCGGTGTAAAGCGCCACGTGTTCATCAACTTCAGCGTCGCGCAGGGGCCTTCGGTAAGCGCGGCGGCCAAAGCTGGTCACGAACGACTTCACGCAAACCAACTCCGCCGCACCCGCTGGGTCGCAACCCATGAGCGTCTTCAGATCTTTGCTGGCGCGTTCGGCGATCGTCTCGGCGGCTTTGAGGTAGGCGCCAATGTTCACATCATCAAGCTTTTGAACTTGGGCAAAGCCGGTGCTGCCGGCATCCTCCGGCGGGAAGGCAGCGGCGGGATGGCTATCGTCGCCCAGAAGATCAAGAACGGTGTTGTCGTATTCAGCGCGGGTGAGCAACCGCATGGGGAGCACGCCTGCCGCTGCCGCCACGGCCGCGGTGCCGCCACGTCCACCCGTCATCGTGGCGGGGGAGGCCATTCCTGTGCCGCCACGTCCGTCGCCGTCATCGCTGATCTTGCCCCCACACGCCGTGGCCACTGCCATGGCCAGGCCCACCGCCAAAACTGCACTGTACGGTTGCATCGGCACCTACTGCTGTCCGAAGTGTTCATGGGTGGCTCCCACAGCGTCGCATCGGTGACGCGGCCCGACCACATTGTCCAATCCTACATCGGCGAGGGTTTCGCTCCCAGCAAAAGCGACCTTGCCGGTGAGCCCACATGTGGTTCCCGCACCGAGCTCGCCAGCGGCACGCGACGTTGGTTATAGGGGGCTTTTGGCGCGCTCAAACGGTATCTGAAAGCGGTTGGTGAAGTCACTGGCCGTCTGAAGCACCCGTGCCACATCCTCGTTGCAACCGATAATTCGCACGTTGCCGAAGTGTCGTCGTACAAAGTTGTCAACGAGCAGGAACAGCCCCATCCCGGCTGTGCTCACGCGCTCAAGCTCATGACAGTCGATGATGACCTCGAAGGGCCCTTGGGGAACCCATTGAAGCAACGGCGCGAACAGTTCGTAAGAGCCGGGATCGAGTATTCCTTTGACCTTGATCACCCGCGTCTCCCTCGGCGCCCGACCGGTGTCGCGGTGATGCCGCCCGGAGCCCTGCATGGCAAGCAGCTGACTGTCACCCGAAACTTCGATAGATCGAAAGGCCATACCCCAGGTATTGCAACCATCGATCCATCACTGAAGCTGGCGACGGCTGCCGCTGCGATCGCCTAAGTGGCCGCTTCGCTTGGGCCAACTGTTTCGCGGGTGCCACGCGCCGATCGCGAAACTTCGGTGCTCGGCCCTCGATTCGCGAAAGCCCGTGCGTCCATGCGCCCGTTCTAACAGGGGTGCCGCCAGATCACCCAAGCTGCCGCGGCGCGAAGTGAAAAGCCTCTGTGGGAACGGGAACGCCTGCGCTGCGCAACTGCTGGGCGCGCGTGACGGCGGCCGCGCCCTCCATCAGATTCCACGCCAGCTGGGTGACGTTGCGTTTTTCTGGTGCCTCCAAAAACGTGCCTTTGACCCAACCGTTGAACGCGCCCATCGCGGGCCCGCACCAGATCTGATAGTCGGCGCGCCGGCTTGGCTCTCCGGCGATCGCCCATCGGCTCGAAAGGCCAAGGTACCACCGGAAGACCAGCGCCATCTTATGCTTGCCGTCGGCTTGCGCGCGCGCGATCTCTTGCGGATCTCTCTCTGCAAAGAATGTCTGCACTTCGTTCCAGATGGCGTCGCAGGTAAGGCCCAAAACTTCACGTTCAAGCTTCTCGCGCACGGCCGCTGGAATGGCTTCTAAGCTCTCGTAGCTGCGAAACACTTCATACAAGCGCAAAGCGCGCGGTCCGAACAGCGAGCCACGCTTGAGCACCTGCACCTTCACGCCAAGCTCGAACATATCGGCGGCTGGCGCCATGATCACGTCCGCCAACCCCGCCTGTGCCAGCAAAGCCTTACCCTCGGCGCTCAGGCCCGCTTCGACGGTACTTTGGTTGATAGAACCAGTCACAACGTAGGCGGCACCCATCGCGAAGGCCGCCGCCACGGCTTCGGGTGTTCCCAATCCGCCCGCGGCGCCGACGCGAATGGCGTATTTGAAATCGTGGCGCTTCATCATTTCATCGCGCAGCGCTGTGATCACGGGCAGGAGCGAGCCCAGCGGTCTGTTGTCCGTGTGCCCGCCGGAATCTGATTCAACGGTGATCTCAGCGGCCACGGGGATCTGTTGCGCCAATTGTGCTTCGTTCTGCGTGATCTGCCCCGCGCGCACGAGACTTTCCAACATGGAAAGCGGGGCGGGCGACATGAATGCCGTGGCCACCTCGGGCCGTGAGATCTTCGCGAAGATGTGGTGTTTGCGTTCAACGCGCCCTTGTTCGTTTTGCACAAGACCGCTGGCCGCCAAACGCGCCACCGCTGGCGTTAAATTCATGAACGCCGATACGCAAACGCGTCGGACGCCGCGCCTGATGTAGAGATCAGCCACGGCGTTTTCGATCGCAGGTTCCGCTGGCGAATGAATCAGATTGGTGCCCCACGACGGCGCCGGGTGACCGTTGCTGGGGCCGAGCGCCGCCTCGATCTCATTGAGCGCTTGCTCCACGCGTTGTGGATGCAAACCGCCCGCACCGAAAAAACCCAACATGCCCGCGCGTGCCATCGCGATCACAAGGGCGGGTGTGGCGATGCCGTTCGCCATCTCGCCCGCGATGTAGGCAAAACGAAGGTTGTGCGTCTCGCAGAAGCCTCGATCGCCAAGCCATTCAGGATAGATGGCGGGCAAGCGGCCGAGCCACGGGTACCGCCCAGATCCGCCACCTACGGGTGCATCCAAACTCACACTGCCCTCGAACGCCACCCCTAAAGGCCCACGCGCGCCGTCGCGTATCAGGTGCAGCGGTTCGCGAAAGCGCGCCACAGCGGGCACAAGCTCAGCGGGCGCAAAACAAGGCGTTTCGGTGCTGGGCGTCCATGCACCCAAGGGCAATAACGGGCTGGTCACGGCCGCACAATAGCGCGCGCGGCCGTACCTGGCGAACGCTCGCTACAGCGCTTCGCCGCGGAACAGTTTGTCCGCGAGTGTAAAAGCCTCTTGTGCGATCAAGGTGCCGATTGTCCTGCCAGGGATGTCGTCCATGGGGGGATGGATGCCGCCCCAGATGCGCGACAAGCTGGTTTGGTCCGAGGCATCCCTGTAGGTGGCCCATTGCAGCGTTACATCTACGGAAGGTCCGCGCTCGAATCGCAAGAAGGTGTCCTTCTTCGCGGTGAATTCGCCGAGGCCCCCGGGGAAGTAGGCATCACCGGTGAAAGCGGTCAACACTTCGGCGGCCGCGCGCGAATACGTGGAGTGGCCTGAGATGTAACCCGCGAAGGGTGGGGTCACGAAGGTGGCGGGTTGGTAGGGGAGCCACTTTTCCGCCAGGATCCAACCCACACCAGCCACGTCGGTGGCCGGGTTGCCCACGGTGCCTTTCCAGGCCTTCACTTTCACCTTGCCCACATTCTCACCACCAGGGCCGGCCAGCGGATCGCCTGCCGCCACCAACTCAATCGCTCCGGCGATCAACGGCAACCCTTCAGGATGATAGTTTTGTTGCGCCGGATCCGACGATTGCCCTTGCGCCGCCATGAAGCGGTTCGCAGAGATCGGTCGTATCGAGTCGTAAAAGCCCTTGAGGCCCCACGCCGTGATCGCGGCGTCGTGAAGCGCGCCCGCCAAAGCGAAGTACGCTTTGACGTCCCACTCAAGCGCGTCCAGCACCGGCCCTTGGCCGCGGTAGCGCTTCTGCACCTGGGGGTGGTCGCTGACCAGGTGATTGAACATCACGAACCAGTGACCAGGCGGCGTTTCGGACTTTGGGCCATCCGCCCAAAACTCGGACAACACGCGCGTGTAATCACCGCGCGGAACAACGTTCGGTGCGTACGGTTGTCCCGTTTTTGGATTGAGGGTGTGCCCGCTTTGCATCACACCACCCGCCACGTTGTAGAACGCCTTATACGAGGCCAAGTCCGTGGGCAGGGCCGCCGAGTTGCCCAGCGTGGCTGGCGAGATGTCCTGCATCACGCCGTCGCTGGGATCCAAATGCGACGACCATTGCAACACCATCGCGTGGTTCCATTTGTACGCCTCGGGATCAGCACCAACCCCGCGCAACCTCGCGGGTGGCCCCGGGTCATGGAATACAGGCCACGTGAATCCCCCGCGCTGCATGGGCTTGCTTTGTGCCGCCGACATCGCGAATGGCACCACGCCGCCCCACTCAGCGCACACGAAAGACGGCACGTTGGCCAAGGGGTTGCCCGCTTGATCGATCGCCCTTTGCAGTGACAACGGCTGCCAGCGATCCGGATCGTTGATTCCGCTCGTGCCATCTTCTGAAGTGAACAGCGGTCCGTTGGCTGGAATATACGTTTGGTTGGCGTAGTTGCCCGCTTCGTTGGCGCCGTCCTTCATGCCGTGGTCGATCAGGCAATCGGCCATGTAATTGCCCAACGCCGCCATCTTTTGTGCCTGGGTGCCTGCTTGCAACGATCCCGTCTTCGCCTTGGGATCAAGTTTCATATCGGTCATCAGCGTATCGAACAGAGCCGCTGATTCTGCCGCATTTGGCGAGGAGGCAAACCGATGATGCAACAGCTTGTTCATGCCGTACGCGATCGCGATTGAGCGCTCGGTCATGGGATCGATCGAGCCTTGTTGCAAAGCCGTGCGCTGTGAAGGCGTGAGCGCACAAGTGCTGGTGCCTCCGTTGGCCCGCGGCAGGCTGCGACCCAAAAACAAGGGGGTAGCCACCGGATCGAGCACCGCCCACACGTCGTACATCAACACCGAGGTATGAAAAAGGTTGCGCGCATGCACAGGGGGCCGCGCCAGATCCCGGCGAATCGCCGCCAACAGAGCTTCATTCCAGTTGCGCGCCGCCGACCATTCCGCACGGTAGATGTGCACCACAGGGGTGGGGTTGGGCACGGGTTGCGGAGTGGGATCAACACCCTGGCAAGCGGCCAAAGCCGCGGCGAGTGAAAAGACAAGGATGTTGTGGGGGGAAGTTTTCATGGCGTCACGTGCGGCGGGCGTAACAGCAAGACCTAGGCCACGTTCAAAGATACGCGAAATGCCCGTGTGTCTGGCTCGGTTACCTAATCCGGGCCGTTACACACCGAAAATCCGGGCGGTCCCCCGACCTGGATGTCGCGATCCGGGCGTCTCGTCGACGTTCGTTCTATGAGGCGTCTGGGGCCTTGGCCTCGGCCTGGATTTGCCGCTTGCGCACCATCGATTTGGCCACCATCTCCGAAACGTTAAGCACCTGCACCTTTTCGTTGGCGCCGCGGTCGTTGACGCCGTCTTGCACCATGATTGTGCAGAATGGGCACGCGGTGGCCACCGTCTCGGCACCCGACGCGATGATCTCATCCACGCGGTTATGGTTCACGCGCGTGCCGATGTTTTCTTCCATCCACATGCGCCCACCGCCGGCCCCGCAGCAAAAGCCGTGTTCTTTCGAACGATCGAGTTCGATGCGGTTGGAGCCCACTTTGTCCAAAGCGTCCCGAGGGGCGTCATATTCGCCGTTCCATCGGCCGAGGTAACAGGGATCGTGAAACGTCACGCGCTTGATGCCGTCGGCATCTTTATTGACGTTCACTTTTCCAGAATCCACCAACTCGCGGATCACCTGCGTGTGGTGCTTCACCTCAAACGTGCCGCCCAGTTGCGGGTATTCGTTCTTGATCGTGTGCAGGCAGTGCGGGCAAGCCGTGATCACCTTTTTCACGTTCTTTTCCTTCATCGTGTCCACGTTCTGCTGCGCCTGCATTTGGTACAGCATCTCGTTGCCTGAGCGCCGCGCGGGATCACCCGTGCAGCCTTCTTCGAGGCCCAGCACCGCAAAATCAACGCCGCCTTCCTTCAAGATGTCCACCAAGGCCAGGGTTTGCTTCTTGATGCGATCGTCATAGGCGCCAGCGCAGCCCACCCACAGCAGGTATTCGGCGTTGGGCTTGTCGTCCAACGTTGGCACGTCTTGGCCGTCAGCCCAATCCATGCGCTTGTCCGCGCCGATGCCCCAGGGGTTGCCGTTTTGCTCCAGGTTCTTGAACGTGCGGGCCAGATCCGGCGGCACTTTCTCTTGCAGCAAGACCAGGTTTTGCCGCATCTGCAAGATCTTCTCGGGCTGATCGATGAATACCGGGCACACCTCTTGGCAGGCCCCGCAGGTGGTGCACGACCAAAGCACGTCCTCGGTCGTGCGCCCGCCCACCATCTCCACGTCCCGGGTGATGTTGTGCTCGCCTTCGTCCCCGTGCTGGAAACGCTCCATGAGCGTGTCCAAGGGGCCACGGCCAGGCAGTTTCTTTTTCATCTCATCGCGCACGTCGTGCACGACTTGCATTGGCGAAAGCGGTTTACCCGTGTTGTAGGCGGGGCACTCGTTCGTGCAGCGTGCACATTCAGTGCAAGCGTAGCCATCCAGCAGCGAGCGCCACGTGAAGTCGTTGAACTCTTTGACGATGCCGATCTGCTCGATCTCTTCGGCCTCCATGTTCAGCTTGGGCAACACGCCTCGCTGGTCCAAGCGGCGGAAAAAGATGTTCGGCAACGCCGCCATGATGTGGCTGTGCTTTGAGTAAAGCAGGTAGTTACCGAACGCCAGAACCACCGCTATGTGGATCCACCAATTGGCCTCGGAAATCACATTGGCCACGGCCGGGGATAAGCCGGCAAACGCCGACGCGAACTTCGCCGACAACGGAAACCCCGCCTCGGGTTCGCCGCTGGCCAAACCAGCGAAGCCGTGAATGAAGAAGTGGGTGATCATCAAGACGGCGATGGCGCCCAAGATGGCGGCGGCGTCGCGGCTCATCGGAATCAGCCGTGGTTGCAGCACCACGCGCCGAAACACAGAGAAGGCAATCAGGCCCAAAACGATGAGGTTCGACCAATCAATCGCCACCCACGTGTAGTAGGCCAGCGTTTGGCCAAACACCTGCGTCAGGTTGAACGCGGGGAATAGCCCCTGGATCAGCAGCTCGACGGTGCCGATCGTGATGATGATGAAGCCCCAAAAGATGAAGAAGTGGTATTTCGACCCCATGGCGCGGACGAAACGCTTGGCCCGGGTGGACGGAATGCGCGATTCTTCGATGACCTTTCGCTGGCCGAAGAAATACTTGAGCACCGAACCGAACCGTTCGGGCAGCCGATCCCAGCGGTTCTCGGGTTTGCCGGCCAACACCATGCGCGCAAAGCGGCGCACCGTCCAACCGAACAACGCCGCCGAACCCAGCAAAACCAGGGCAAAAACCACGCGCTTGAGCATACCCTCTGTGTTATCACGGCTCCGCGTAAACGGCGAGTTGCTGGCACCGCCACCCCGCCTTTTTGCGCGCCTGTCGGCCGTTAAGCTTGCACCACAGTCGCGGCGGATTTATACGTGGCGCATGGCTTTGAACAAGGCGCTCATCGATATCCTCGCTTGCCCCAAATGCAAAGGCTCCTTGGTCCTCAAGGCCGACGAGAGTGAGTTTCAGTGCAAGTCTTGCAAGCTTGCCTATCAGGTGATCGAAGGCATCCCGAACTTCATCGTGGAAGAAGCCAAGCCGCTCGAAGCCGCCTGACCCCTGGCCGCGCGCCCTCCTAGGTCGCCCACGGTCCGCATTGCGATAGGTTTTTTTGTGGTTCCCCAGGGTGCGCTTACCCTGGCCTGTATGACCACGGAACGGCGTCGAACCCGGCAAGACAGGCGAAACAACGATCGCGTTGTGTCCATCTTTGCTGTGAAAAGCGCAGTCGGCCCCGACATGCACCTGGGCCAATGTGAAGACTTGGCCCCCGCGGGCATGTCCTTGAGGCGTCCGGGCGGGCTGCCGCTCGCGATGGGGATGCCGGTGATGCTGTGGTTCGAGCTGCCCGGTTACGGTGAAGAAATTGCCGCCCAGGCCGTGGTGGTCAGCGATCAACGCGCCGGCAAGTTTCGTCGCACAGGCCTTCGGTTCGCCAACGTTGCGCCAGAGTCTGTGCGCAAGATCGAAATGTTCTGTCGCATGCGGTTGCGGCCCGGCGCAGGCGAGCCTGTTGCCGCTGGCGCCTGGATGTAGCGTCCAAACCTCCCTCCAAACGCCGGCAGCCCATGGTTGGGGCCGCAAGGACGCACTCGGTGTGTCTTCGCGGCTGCCGTTTGTATGGCTCAATCATGCCTCAAAGCCGAGTTACTTACGTTTTCCTGTCTCGAAACGCGCCGGAAATCAGACGCCGTTAGTCTGAAAGCCGTCGTACCGACGAGCACATCGGCCTCGGAACGTCACCGTGCGCGGCGCGTCCGCGTTTAGTGATTGTCACAGAAAGGCTGAGTAATGTCGAAACGATTGAGTTCGGTGTCGGGTGGGGTGGGGCGTCGTACCTTGGTGAAGACGGGGGCCGCCGCTTTGGCTGGCGCCGCGTGGGCAAAGTTCCTTCCCGGCGCTTATGCATCGGATGCGCCTGAGACCACCGATGTGAAGTTTGGCATGATCGCGCTGACCGATTGTTCGCCCATCGTGATCGCGCACGAGAAGGGGCTGTTCAAGAAGTACGGAATCAATTCGGTTGTTTCAAAAGGCGCGAGCTGGGCGGCGATCCGCGATTCCTTGTCAAATGGGGACATTGCCGCCACGCACATGTTGTTGGGCATGCCAATCGCCTCAACGATGGGCCTGCTTGGTTCTCCGAAGAAGCCGATGATCGTGCCCTGGCTGCTGAACCGCAATGGCCAGTCGATCACCCTCAAAGCCGATTTCAAAGGCAAAGTGGGTGCGGATCCAAAAGCGCTCAAGCCGTTCGTGATGGAGGCCAAAGCCAAGGGCTCGCCGCTGACCTTTGCGATGACGTTTCCTCCGGGCACGCACGCAATGTGGATGCGGTACTTCCTGGGCGCCGGCGGCATCAACCCTGATAAGGACGTTGCCTTGATCACGGTGCCCCCGCCGCAGATGGTGGCGAACATGAAGGTGGGCAAGATGGATGGCTTCTGCGTGGGCGAGCCTTGGAACGCGCGCACAATCGCCGACGGCATTGGCTACACCGCCATCAACACGCAAGACATTTGGAAGGATCATCCTGAAAAGGTCTGTGCTTTCACGGCTGAGTTCGCGGACAAGAATCCGAAGACCGTCAAAGCGGTGCTCAAAGCGCTCAACGAGGCCAGCGTGTGGCTTGACAAGATGGAGAACCGCCCAGAACAAGCCGAGATCGTGTCGCGCCCAACCTACATCAACTGTCCAAAGGAACTGATCCTCGGGCGTCTACAGGGCAAATATGATTTTGGTGATGGCCGCAAAAAGCAGGACCCAAACCACATGATCTTCAGCTCGCGCAACTGCAACTACCCGCAGCCAAAGTATGCGGTGTGGTGGCTCACGCAGCTCGCGCGCTGGGGCATGTTGCCCGGCAAGGTGGATTACCAAAGCATTCCCAAGCAGGTGATGCGCCCTGACATCTACGAAGAAGCGATGAAGGAGATTGGCTACAAGCACGGCGGGCTCGACAACAAGCCCGAGACTCTGTTCGACGGCAAAACGTTTGATCCGGCAAAGCCGGAAGCCTACGCAGCCTCGTTTGAGGTTAACAGCTTGAAGGCTTAACACCCGCTACGTTTGCGAAGGAGATTCACGTGAAGAGTTTTAGAGAAAAAGCTTGGTACCTCATCTTGCCGTTCTTCGGCTTCGCCGTGATTCTCGGTTTGTGGGCGTTGGTGGCTTCCACCTTCGCTCACAACCTGCCTTCGCCTGCGAAAACGTGGGAAATCAGTAAACCATACATCGTTGAGCCATTCGCTAAACGCGGCGAATTGGATCAGGGCATTCTTCGTTTCACGTGGTATTCGCTGGTGCTGGTGGCCAAGGGCTACACGCTGGCGTTGATCTTGGGCACACCGCTTGGCTTTTTGCTGGGGCGCTCGAAGCTGTTCTCACGTGGTCTGGATCCAGTGATCCAGTTGTTGCGTCCCGTTTCGCCACTGGCCTGGCTTCCCCTGGGGTTGGTTCTTTTCGAGAAGTCAGAGCCAGCGGCGCTTTTTACGATCGCCGTATGTTCGATGTGGCCCACCGTTTTGAACACAGCCATGGGCGTGCGTTCCATACCCAAGGACTACATCAACGTGGCGCGCATGCTGCAGCTTTCACCGCTGCAAACGTTTTATAAGGTTCTTCTGCCGGCGGCCTTGCCCTATATGTTCACCGGGTTTCGCCTGTCGCTCGGCATTGCGTGGCTGGTGATCGTGGCGGTGGAGATGCTGACGGGCAGCCCGGGCGTGGGCGGCTTCTTGTGGCAGGAATACAACAGCTTGATCTATGAACACATCTTGTTGTGCATCTTGACGATTGGGTTTGTGGGCTTGCTCCTCGATCGCGGTATGAAGCTTTTGGAAGATCGCTTGCGCCCCGCGGAGGCTCGCTGATGGCTTGTTTGGAATTGCGCGGCGTTGCGAAAAGCTACGGCACGGGCGACAGCGCCACGCACGTGCTCCGCAACATCAACCTCAAAGTCGAACAGGGTGAGTTCGTGGCGATTGTTGGTTATTCGGGGGCCGGGAAAACGACCCTGATGTCGTTGCTGGCCGGGCTGCTGACGCCCGATCGCGGGGAGATCGTCTTGAACGGCAAGCCGATGGTTGGGCCTGGCCCCGATCGCGGCGTGGTGTTTCAGAATTACTCTTTGCTGCCCTGGTTGACCGCTTACGACAACATCATGTTGGCGGTCAACCAAGTGTTCAAGTCGTGGTCCGCGGAACAAAAACGCGCCCACGTTGATAAGTTTTTGAGCATGGTGAAACTGACGGCGGCGGCCAAGAAGCGCCCGCACGAACTATCCGGAGGCATGCGCCAACGCGTGTCGGTGGCCCGAGCGTTGGCGAGCAATCCAGAGATCCTCTTGCTGGATGAACCGTTGGGTGCCCTTGATGCGCTCACGCGCGCCACCTTGCAAGACGAGATTGAGAAGATTTGGCGCGAGAACCGCACCACGGCCGTGCTGATCACCAACGATGTGGACGAAGGCATTCTCCTGGCGGACCGGATCATTCCGTTGTCAGCCGGCCCGGCCGCCACATTGGGCCCCGAGGTAAGGGTGGACATTCCACGGCCGCGTGACCGCCGCGCCATCACGCACGATCCGGCTTTTCGTTCCATCCGAAACACCGTCATCGGTTACTTGCTTGGCCCTGGCGCCCGCAAAAAGCCGGGCAAGATGGACCCCGCCATTGTGTTGTCGCCGCAAACTGAAGAGGCTTTGGCATGAGCACCCTTGATGAAAAATTTCTTGAGTTCTCTCATCTGTCGATGAGCTTTCCGAAGGCGGATGGCACCTCCACGAAGGTGGTGGACGATTTTCAGCTGACGGTTGCAAAGGGCGAGTTCGTTTGTTTGATTGGCCACTCAGGCTGCGGCAAATCAACCGTTTTGTCTGTGCTTGCCGGGCTCATCAACGCGTCTGAGGGCGGCGCCATTCTGCAAGGGCGGGAAGTGCGCGAGCCCGGCATCGATCGCGGCATCGTGTTTCAACAGCCGAACTTGCTGCCCTGGTTGTCGGCGTTTGGCAACGTGATGATGGCGGTCAACGCCGCGTTTCCTCAGCTGTCTCGCAAGGAACGCGCCGACAAGGCAACTCATTTCTTGACGTTGGTTGGCCTCGAAGACGCGATGGAGAAGAAGTCGGGAGAGCTTTCGGCAGGCATGCGCCAACGTGTGGGCATCGCCCGGGCTTTTGCGTTGGATCCGAAGGTGCTGCTTTTGGACGAACCCTTCGGCATGCTGGATTCGCTCACGCGCTTTGAGTTGCAACAGGTGTTGCTTGACCTGTGGGCCACCGATCGCAAAACAGCTTTCATGGTGACTCACGATGTGGACGAAGCACTTTTTCTTTCAGATCGTGTGGTGATGATGACCAGTGGTCCCCACGCAAAGGTGGGCAAGATCGTCAAGGTCCCCTTCAGCCGCCCACGTGATCGCGCGACGCTCATGGAGCATCCGCAGTACTACGATTACCGCGACACGCTGATTGAGTTTCTCAACAGCCAAGAGCACGACAAAGGACAAAACAAAGCGGCCTAAGGCTTCTGTGTGGCGGGCCCTAACGCGCCCACCAAGGCCTCAGTCAAGCGCCGCATAAAGAATTGCGGCGAGGGCACCACGCCTGGCGTGTGCCCTCGATCTTTGAGCGCGCTGGCCACCACGGGGCCCACGGCGGCAACAACCAACTTGGGCAAAGCCGCATCCAACGCGGCTCGCAACTGCCGTCGTTCCGCCACTTGCCACAAGCGCTCCACTTGCGGTGCGGTGGTGAAGGCCACGGCGTCAACGCGCAGGTTGATGATCGCTTCAATCAATTCGACGACGCGTTCATCATCAGTGGCGGGCGCGTATGTGTAGGGCGACACGGTCATCACGCGCGCCTCGTTGGCTGCAAGGAACTCAACCAACGCTGTGCCTGGATCATCGCCGAACAACTGCACGCCGAAAATGCGGCCCGAAAGTTCTGCGCGCGCGCCTTCAAAGTGCGCGATGATCCCAGCGGACGTCGGGGGCGACGGCGACAGATCCGGCGCAAGCCCCATGTCGTGCAAGGCACGCGCAGGCTTCGGGCCGCGGGTGATCTTGCGTACGCGTGCCAGCCCCTGGTGAACGCCGGCATCGATCTTGTGCTTGCACGCCACCGTCCACAGTCGTCGCACGCCTTCGCCCGTTAAGAAGATCACGTCGGTAAACTGTCCGCGCGCCAGCTCTCCCAACCACTTGAGCAAAGGCACGGGATCGGCGGCGTCGAGAATCGATATCAAGGGGCAACGCAGCGTTTGCGCCCCCTCGGCCTCCAACATGCTGCTGAGCTTGTCGAGTTCGCGCGATTCAGGCAGCGCGATGATCTTGCCGGTCAAAGAACGCATGCCGGGTGGTGAGGTATTAGCGGGCAATCCCCCGTACCTTGATGGGTGCAAGCATGCCTTTCAAGCGCCTGGCCTCACTTGAAACATTGCGGAAACCACGAAGGGGTCGGACTCGCTGTATGCCTAGGCGTCGCCCAGCAAAACCGCGCGCCTCACCACGCCCATCCGTTTGCGCACGGCTCCGTTGATCAAACGGGCGACGCCCCAAGCGGAGATGAAATCGCCCTCGACCCCAAGACCGGGCAGGTTCTCAGCGTTGGCCACGTGAAGGTTTTTGATCGGCGTTTCATGCAAAACGGCCCCCACGTCGAGCGATCGCGGCAAATCAGAATTCAGCACCGCGGGCATAGGGCGCGCCGGGATCGGACCATATTGCCCGGTGGCATTTTCTGCGCCTCGCAACACCTCTGGTGCCAAGCCATCGTGGGCCGAAGCCAGCGCCACGAGGTTGTCTTCGAGATCGGGAATCAACCGGGAAAGATGCGCGCGCAGGCGGCTGCGCACCACAGATAAATATGCCGGTTCACGTTCCACAACCGCGGCGGGCACCAGACATTCAACCCATAAGGGCACGTGGCCATCGGCGCGTTGAGGGGAGCCAACGGTCACGGCGATGGCGTTGTCCTCCATCAGCGCGCGGGTTGGATCCGTTACGGAGATCATGCGCGGACCCACGGTGGGCACGATGGCGGCGGCCTTCACCAAAAACACCACGCAATACCGCAAACACGCGGGTCGGATGCCCACGGCTTCTTCGCGCACGCGACGCGCGGTTTTTTCATCGAGCAGCGGCAGCAACGAAGCCAAGGGCGACGACCACACAAGCTGTTCCAGCCCCACCACTTCATCGCGCGGTCGCAACCGCACGGCGACCACGCGGCCCCGCTTGTAAAGCAGCTCAAGTGGCGCGCCCTGCTCACGAATCTCGCCAGACACAGTCGAAAGCTTCGTGAGGAACAGCCCTCGCAAATCAGCAATGCCACCTGGGAGCTGATGGCAACCTTTGCGGCCCCGCTCGAACGCGCGCGCCAGCGGCGCTTGCCCCAGATCGCTGGGCGCGAACCGACAGCCAAGGGCGGCCACCGCCGTCAGAACAGCCCGCAACGAATGGTGTTGGGGCAGGGGCGCAAGCAAATCCACGTCGTTGCGCGGCAACTGGCCTTCGAACCGGGAAACCTCGCGTCGTTCCCAAAAGCCGGCCGGAGGCAAGGTGACGTCTGACCCCAAAATGGGTTCAAGGCGGCTGTTGACCATCGCCAGGGTGTCGAGGGCCGCCGTGGCGGCGGCCAGATCCGCGGCGAATAGGTGCTCGATCTGCTTGAGCAGCGGTCCGTTGTCGGGCCCCACATTGAGGCGTCCTTGCGGCATCACCAATTGCAGCGCGGGCATTTGCGCGGGGGCACGGCGGCGGACGATGGGGGTGTCATTCAGTTCGTGGAACACCCGCTCGATCGGCTCGCTGTCGGGCGGCGGCAGAAGGCCCGGCGTGGCCGGTAACACAAACGGACCCGCTTGCACCGTCAATGGCACCTTATCGTGGCCCACCAGCAGCACCCTGAGGCCGCGGCGGCCCAAAATGGTTGCGGTGATGAGACCAGCGAGATCTTCGCCGCAAATGACGGCGTCGTAATGATTGGTTGCCATGCAGGCGCGGGGGAGGCGGGGGAAGTTAGACTAGTGGCTCGCTGCGGAAGATGCCAGCGTCTTCGCCGGCGACCCAGCAGGGGCTGCCCGCCAGGGGTTGACATGGGGGGACGCGGGGGCAAGATTGGCCCCGCCTATGGACAAAGACGAAGTCATTGAGGGCGCCTCCGACGCGGGCGACGAGGGCGATGCCGGCGAACTGCCGCCCAAGCGCAGCGTTCCCGCGGGCGTGTTCACAATGTGCCCCGAGTGCCGCGAAACCTTGCTGGCGGCCGACCTGCAACGTCACCACCAGGTGTGTCCGCTGTGCGGCCACCACATGGCCCTGGCGACCTTCGACCGCATCAAGATGACTTTCGATGAAGGCTCGTGGACCGAACATGACGCCGGGATCGAAAGCGTTGATCCCCTCGGCTTCAAAGACTCGAAGCGCTACACCGAACGTGTCAAAGCGGCCAAGCGCAAAGCCCACGTCAACGACGCCTTGGTGGCAGGTGCAGGCACCATTGACGGCGTGCCAGTGGAAGCCGGATTTTTTGTGTTCGAGTTCATGGGTGGATCGATGGGCTCCGTTGTGGGCGAAAAGATCGCGCGCGTTTACGAACGCGCGCTTGAGCGGCGTGTGCCAGCGATGATCTTCTCCGCCTCGGGCGGCGCGCGCATGCAAGAGGGCGTGTTGTCGTTGATGCAGATGGCGAAGACGTCCGCGGCCATCTCACGCTTGCGCGAAGCCAACGTGCCTGTGTTCTCCGTGTTGTTGAACCCCACCACGGGTGGTGTGGCGGCCAGCTTTGCGATGTTGGGCGATTTCATCGTCGCTGAACCCAAAGCGCTCATCGGGTTCGCTGGCGCCCGCGTGATTCAAAACACCATTCGCCAAAGTTTGCCACCGGGCTTTCAGCGGTCAGAGTTTTTGCTGCAGCACGGGTTTGTTGACATGATCGTGCATCGTCATGAAATGAAAGCGACGTTGGCACGCTTGTCACGGTTCTTGATGCCCAAGCTTGCGCCCGTAGCGGCCGCAAGCTGACAATGACTTTGCCCACGCGCTTTCCTGCTTCGTACGTGCGCTTTTTGCAGCGCATGGACAAGCTGCGCAGCGCGGGCGTGTTGCTGGGTCTTGATCGCGTGCGGCAAGCCCTACGTTTGTTGGGCGATCCGCAAGCTGGCATTGCGTTCGTTCAGATCGCAGGCACCAACGGCAAGGGATCGACAGCGGCGATGCTGGAATCGATCCTGCGCGCCGCTGGCCTGCGCACCGCTTTGTTCACATCGCCGCATCTGCTGCGCTTTACTGAACGGCTCAAGTTCAATGGGCAAGAAGTGGATGCGGGGTTGCTCGACGATGCGCTGACGCGCGTGTTGGCCACCGGTGTGTCGCTCACCTATTTCGAAGCCGCCACTTTGGTGAGCGTGTGTTTGATCGCTGATGCAGGTGTGGATGTGGCCGTGATGGAAACGGGGTTGGGTGGGCGCCTGGATGCGGTGACGGCTTTGCCCGTTGTGGCCACCGCGATCACGAGCATTGGTGAAGATCATCTGGAGATCTTGGGGCCAACGTTGCTTGATGTGGCGCGCGAGAAGGCGGCGATCGCTCGGCCAGGCGTGCCTTTGTTCCTGCCGCCGCTTCCACAACACATCGCCGCTGTGATCGAATCTGTGGCGGCGGCTGCGGGGGCACCGACGTCCGTGGTGGCCAGCCCCATTCGTGGAGCCGCTTTGTCAGGCGCGCATCAGGAGAGCAACGCGGCCATCGCGTTTGAAGTCGCTCGTTTCGTGATGGGCGCGCAGGGGCGCGTGCTGCCAGGCCACGCTGTGGATGATGGTTTGTCGCGCGTGTTTTGGCCCGGCCGCCTCGAACTTGTAGAAGGCGTGTTATTCGATTGCGCGCACAACGCGGAAGGCGCTCAGGCTTTGGCCGCGGCGTTGGTGAAAGTGCGGGTGCGTCCGCGTGTGTTGGTGGTATCGATGGTGGCGGGCAAAGATGTGGCTGGTTTCGCGGCGGCCGTTCTCCCGCAAGTGGAACATGTGGTTGTCACCCAATGTGCGAGCGATCGCGCGCTGCCCGCGGTGGCCCTGGCCGCGGCTTTGGGGCAGTCGTCCGCCTTGGTGGTTGTGGACGCGGTGCAGGCTTTGAAGGAGGCCCAGTCTCTGGCCGGGGCACACGGTCTGGTGGTGGCGGCGGGGTCGGTCTTCCTTGTGGGGCAACTGCGCGCCCATCTGCTTGGTCACACGCCCGACCCCATCGTCACGTCAGATCCGATGGCGGCGCCCATGTCGTTGTAAACGGAGCCTGAATTAGAGCGTTTTTTATCGGCTAAACGGCCAAGATCACTGGCATTACCGAATTATGACGGAGTCCTGACCATGTAATCGAGTGTTCTGCCTTACAACAGGGTCATGGAGCTATCCTCAACACCTTCTGGCGCACCAAAGTTCCGACTCCCGCTTTCGAGCATTCCGTTTTTCTTGGTCCACGTTGCCGCCGTCGTTGGCGTGGTGATGTTGGGCTTCTCGTGGTCAGGTGTGGCGCTTTGCGCGGCCCTGTACTTTAGCCGGATGTTCTTAGTCACGGGCGTCTACCACCGCTACTTCTCGCACCGCACGTATAAGACCTCGCGGTGGTTTCAGGCAGTGTTGTCATTCGTGGGCACGATGTGCGCACAAAAAGGCGCCATGTGGTGGGCCGCCCGCCACCGTCATCACCACAAGTATTCGGATACGCCGCAAGACATCCACTCACCACGCCAGCAGGGTTTTTGGCATTCACACGTGGGTTGGATTTTGGGCGATGAATTGACGGACAACGACCTGCGCGCCGTGAAGGATCTGTCGAAGTATCCAGAGCTGCTTTGGATCGATCGCAACTAC
Organism: Deltaproteobacteria bacterium; assembly: GCA_033763315.1. Classification (GTDB taxonomy): domain Bacteria; phylum Myxococcota_A; class Polyangia; order Fen-1088; family Fen-1088; genus JAGTJU01. The sequence goes on along the minus strand of JANRKS010000008.1, from coordinate 24,677 downwards.
TTCATCGGCCCCATCTTGTTGGGTGTGATCTTGTTCTGGCTGGGCGGCGCGCACGCGCTTGTGTGGGGCTTGTTCGTTTCCACCACGCTGTTGTGGCACGGCACCTTCACGATCAACTCGTTGGCGCATGTGATTGGCCGCCGTCGGTTTGAAACCACCGATGATTCACGCAACCACTGGCTGCTTGCCATCATCACGATGGGCGAAGGCTGGCACAACAACCACCACCACTACCAAAGCTCAGAGCGCCAGGGCTTCTACTGGTGGGAGATCGATATGTCTCACTACGTCTTGACGGTGCTGAGCTGGTTTGGCCTGGTTTGGGATCTGCGTGCACCGCCTCAGTCCGTGCTTGAAGAAGGCCGCCGCAAGGGCCCCCGCAAGAGCGCCGACGAAATGATCGCTCTTGGCGCCCAGGGCGCGCTCGAGACCACATAAAAAAGCCACACGCATTCAAAACTCAAAACCGCCGCGTCCTGCAAAGGAACGGCGGTTTTCGTTTTGCCGAGCCGCGCGCTTTGACGAAAGGCCTGTGTTTAGGCTCCAAGGCATTACACCGACGTGTACAGCCCCGGCAGGCCGCCAGACGAACTGGCACCGAACGTTTCGCTGTTGAGCCCCATCGCTTTTTGAACGGACACCCACAAATTTGAGATCGTGTTTTTGCCGTTGAAGGCCTTTCCCAGCCGCATGCCCAAAGCCGAGCCGCCCGCCAACGGCATGACGAAGCCCGTTTGAGAATGCTCCTCCGATATCTCGGTGGCCCAAACCACAACGGTGTTGTCGAGCACACCCAGTGCGGAAAGCTTGTTTGCGAAATAGAGAAAACGTTGTGCGTACCAGGAGTCGATCTTCTTCCACGTGCCAACGGGATCTGTGCCCATATAGTGGCTGACGTCGTGGTGGTTAACGCCGCCAAACGGGTTGCGCCCGTCTGACGCCCCTTGCGCCAATAACGTTGCCACCCGGCGGTTCCCACAAGCGAAACCGGTGGCAATGAGATCCATTTTGATTTCAAGCGCGCGCGCGAGCTCCTCGCCGCCCACAATCGCACCCGTGCCGGCATCCACGCGCAAGCGAACGGCCGCAGGATCGCACACGCTGGCATTCGCGCCGCCGCCTGCTGCGGGAATGGGGGTCGCCACTTTTCGTTCAACTTCACGCAACGAATCGAGGTGGTTGGAGAGCTTGGCTCTATCCGGCGCCGCCAGCCGCGGCATGAGCATGGTTACGTCCTCCATCACGAAATCAAGCACGCTGCCCTTTTGTTCGCGCCGTTTGTCCATCACAGTGGGGGGCGTACCTGGAGGCACAAAGTTGCCAAAAAGTTCTGTCCACACCGTCTTGGCGTTGTCCACGTGAGCGTCAAAAACGCCTTTGGCTTTCCAGCTGATCTTCGATTGCCAATTGGGCGCCGCGGCCCACAGCGATGACGTTGTGAGCGGTCGCTGCGCGAACGACTGTGCCACCACCCAATCGATGGATGGCCCTTGTGCCGTGTATATGTCGCCTCCCTCCAGACACGTAAGGGTGCGAACGCAATCTTCGTGGCTTGCCTTTGACGACGCGCCGGGGTTGTCGAGATCGTGCAACACCGATAGTTTCGCTTTGATGGGCGTAAGTGGCGCAAGAGAACTTTTCAGCGTGAACGTGGCGTCTTGGCCCGTGGCGCCGAAGTCGCTTCGCACGTGCCCGTTCGGTGTATAGAACACGCAGAAGTTCCCTGCGGGGGCGCCCCACGCGTCGAGGCCCCGAACAAACGGGGCGAACGCGATCGCGCCCGACCCCAAGCCTTGCAAAAGCCGACGCCGGCCAAAGCTTGCGACCTTTCGTTGCTGGGACTTCATGGGTAACTCCTGTAGCCACTGCCGTCTTCGAGAACCATCGCTTTGAGCAGCTCCTTCACATTCAGATCCTTTTCGGAAAATTGGCGCACGAGACGCTTCAGGCGGCACGTCTCGGCGTCGGAAGCCAAATCAACCTCGCGTCCAAAACCAAACGTGGTGTACTGCATGGCAAAGCACGCGCGTCCTTCGTCGCTGGCGGCGATGGCCTTGCCAAGGGCAACGGCATCTTTGTAGGTGCCATCGATTTGTGGATCGGATTCATCGGCAGCGACGGTAAGGTCGATGGGTTTGCCGTTGTCGTTGTCCCTGGTCCTGCCAATGGGATCGTAGTTTTCAAGGCCAAGTCCGAAGGGCTGAAACTGCTGGTGACAACCGGCGCACGAGGGCGATGACTTTTGAAAGTAGACCCACTGATCGCGCTGCGTGCCGTCTTTGTTGCTTGGATCCGACAGCTTCGCAATCTGGTTGGAGGCGTTTGCGGGCGGCGGTGGCAGGGCATCGCAGAGCAGGGAGCGGCGAAAGAACAGGCCGCGGTGAACAGGTGATGTTGTTGCTTCGTTCGACAACGCAGCAATGACTGCTGGGTGGGCGAGCACCGCGGGGCGTTTGCTTGCGCCGTAAACGGCTGACAAAGAGACCCCCAAAGAGATCTCGCGGTCAAACAGCGCATCAAACGAACCAGCTTCGTCGAAGGTCACCTTTGCAATCACAGCCAGGCCGTCAGTGACCACAGCTGATCGCAGCGCGGCGTCGAACATCGGGAATTTCACAACATCCTTGGCTTTGCCGTCCGCCAGGTTCTTAACGCCCAAGAACGAGGCCATGAACGCCTGAACCTTTTGACGTGCCGAAGGCCGTTCCAGCAAACGATCAACGTGACCAGCCAAGGCCGCCGGTGATTTCAGCTCACCATCATCGGCGGCCTTTCTTAGAGCATCATCAGGCGGGGCGTCAGCGATGAAGTAAGACAGCTGGCTGGCCAACTCATGCTGCGTCAGCGGCACCTTGGCACCTGTGGCCGCCGTGCCCAATTCGAATCGGTAAAGAAAGTGAGGCGACTGCAAGATGGCTTCGGCGGCCATTCGCGTGGCGGTCGTGGCGTCGTTGGCCAGGCGCGCTTTGTCGTAGAAGCTGGCCAGGCGTTCTGCCTCGGCGGCGCTTACAGGGCGTCGAAACGCTGCGCCCGCGAGCGTGCGAAAGAATGAGGACGCACATCCCGCAACCGGCGCGGCGGACAACACGCACGGCTTTTGCGTTGCGAGGCGCGTGACGTAGGCAGAGGCCACCTGTGCAGCTTGCGCTTCGTAAAGCGTCGCAAGCTGATCCGAAACCAAGTTCTTGTCTGCGTTGGTGTCGAATGACGTGAAGCTGTCGTCGGAAACACCATCGAGCGGAAACTCCGACACATCCGGGGTGACGCCAAACACCTGGCTAACAGTGTTTGCATACTGAAGTTTCGAGAGCCTCCATAGCCGCGCCCGAGGGATGGCGTCGGCCGCGCAATCAAGGGCGGATCCGGGGCCGTTGTCTGGCACGGTCGTACGACCGCCCTGCGCAGGCATTCCTGTTTCATCCGTGGAAAATGTCCCATCTGTCGGAGACACACTTCCTGTGCACGAAGCTGCGAGCGGCAGCAACACCATGGACCACGCCTTGAACTTCACGGGCATTTCCTTTCAGCGATGCGCGCTGGGGTATTGCAAGGCCACGGCCAACCGTCAGAGGCCTTAATCCAGCCAACATCAGCGGGCGCACGTGCGCTTAAGTGAGGACGATTGTCCACACACCGCGGACGACACTCCACACCGCGCGCGGCATGAAGGAACCTTCACGTGTTCATAGCGTTGCTGATAACATAAATTGCAAATGGTCCCGGTCCGTCCGTCACCGCCGCCCCAGAAGCAGCCAAGCCGCCTCTGGCAGCTGTGTGTCATGTTGCCGTGGCTGGCCTCCTCCACCTGTCAATGGGATTGGGAAAGCTATGAGAGCCCAGCGCCACAGGGGCCTCAGAACAGCGATTTGACCCTAACCTTTCGTGAAGAGTGTGAGGGCAATGCACCCGACCCCAGGTGGTGGAACACCAGCTTCATCGCGCCCGATCGGACCACCGCTTTTCGCCGCTACGATTGGAGCGGCTCAGCCGTGGCCGATCGCAACGTGAGTTTTCAAGGTGGAGTCTGCTCGCTCAGAATAGCCAATGAACCCACTGACGGCGCAAAGTTCGGTTCAGCCACGTTGGATTCAACCAATAAGTTTGAACAGAAGTACGGATACTTCGAGGTGCGGGCCAAAGTCGTGAGGGGTAAGGGTTTGGCGACGACTGTGTCGTTGGCAGATGCAACGCGGTGGCCGCCCCAAGTCAACTTCGTGGACGTCGTTGGCGGCGATCCCAAGACGAACAAGTTCGGTGGCTGGTTTGTACCGGCAGGCGCCAACGACACCACGTATGCGGGCAATTCGGTCAGCACAGTCGATCTGGCGGCTGACTTTCACACCTTCGGGATTGATTGGACCCCCACGAACGTGGTGTTCTATTTGGATGGGGCCGCGAAAGGGGCGGTGCCGCAACTGGCGTCAGCCCTCACCATGCCGATGCGTTTGCAGATCACGCCGCACGCTGCCATCGCGTCGGGGGAACAGCCTGACGACACAACCGTGTTTCCCGCGGTCTTGCAAATTGACTGGATCCGCGTTTACCAACATCGCGGCTTATAGATCGTGTTTCTTTATCAGCCTGTGAACGTAAGAGCGGTCGAGCCCTGCGGCTTCCGCAACGGCGGTCACATTGCCACTCAACCGCTCAAGTAAGCGCGCGATGTACTGGCGCTCGATGTGATTCATCCATTCGTCGCGGATGTCCTTAAACGGCTTATCTGCCGGCACCTCGGGGAGTTTCTCCGCCGCGGTTGGCATGGACCTCAGTGCCTCGCGTGTGCCGAGAACAAGCGCTTGCTCCACGAAATTCCGCAGCTCGCGCACGTTTCCCATCCACGGACGCTGCATGAGATCTTGTTTGAAAGCGGCATCGAATCCACAGTCGCGGCCTCGAATGAAGTGCTCCAACAGCAGCGGAATGTCGTCGCGCCTCTCGCGCAAAGGGGGGACCACAACCGGCACCACGGCCAACCGAAAATAGAGATCCTCTCGAAAGGCGCCGGCGTTAACCAAAGCGCGCAGATCACGGTTGGTGGCCGATACGATTCTGCAGTCCACTTTGCGATGCTGCGTTTCGCCCAAACGTTTTACGGTTTGTGATTCGAGCACGCGCAAAAGTTTGGGCTGCATCGTCAGGGGCATCTCGCCGATCTCGTCGAGAAACACCGTGCCTCCGGCGGCCACTTCAAACGCTCCTGCACGTGAGCTTGAAGCGCCGGTAAAGGCGCCTTTGACGTGCCCGAACAGTTCAGCTTCCAAAAGGTTTTCGGGCAACGCCCCGCAGTCCACCACTTGGAACGCGCCGTCGGCGCGCGCTGAATGCTCATGAATGGCTTTGGCGACCAATTCCTTGCCGGTGCCGGTCTCGCCCAGGATCAGTGTGGTGACGTCACTTTTGGCCACCTTCGCGAGCCGCGCAAACAACGCACGCATGGCCGTGCTCGCGCCGACGAGGTCGTGAAACGGCGAGGTTGGCCACAAATCAACGGCCACGGGCAACGCGGCTTCCGCCACGACGAGCCGTGCTGTGCCCATCGCCAATGTGGAACCTTCCATCAAGCGGGCGCACTCGATGCGAATGCCGTCGATGAACGTGCCGTTGCGGCTGCCCAGGTCGCGCACCCACAGGCCGTCCTCGCGCGGCTCAAACTCGGCGTGCAACCGCGAGACGGTGGGCAATGCAATTTGCAAATCGACCCCCGGGGCCGAGCCTATGACCATGCGATCTTCGACGATCACTGTGTGGGCGCCAGCCTCGTCAGACCATGAAATGCGAGGCCTTTGCCGGACCGCGACACGGCCGCCGGAGCCTTGTTCCTGAACAATCTGGGTCTCGTTATGCGTGGCCACCAAGCGCCAGCATAGTATCAACAGCCGCAGCGTACGGCTAAAAGGGCCCGGCGATCTGCAAGAAGGCACCGTCGCTGCGAGGTTCGGCGCTCACCTGATGGCCTTTCCACCAAAACCATGCGCTGGCACCCAAACCAAGCGCTCCCACCGCGAGACCGACGTTGGCGAGCGTTTGATACGTCTGCCCGCGGTCGATAAGGTCGTCTTGCGACGTGCGGCAAAACCCTTCCGGGCAGCGGCTTTCAAGCGTGGCGTGCGTCCGTTTCGCCAAGATCGCAAATGCAGCGAACGCGCCGACGCCCAACGTTGCGACGGCAACGCTCGGATAAACCCAGGGCGAGCGCTGGCTGCGCTCACGCGGCGCGGAGGGGATGGTGCCAACGGGCGTGGGAATGGACAATTCCACCTTCGCGTCGGCGCCCGCTTGCACCCAGATGGTTGATGACGTCACCAGTTTGTCTTCATTCTTGGCTGTGATCTTCACCTCGCCTGGATCCACCGCGATCCATGCGCCCCAGTCCGACGGCGCAAGTTGTTTGTCACCCACAAAAACGCACGTTGATGGTTGAGGCTGCAAAACCGTGACCGCGATGCGACCGACACGAAGTTTGGTTTGTGCAAGCTCGGCTGCGGCCGCCGCTGCCGTGTCTCGGTAACGCGGTTCAGTGACGGCAAAATTATTGGCCATCTGCACCGTGCGTTCGTAACGGGCGACCGCTTCGGCAAAGCGGGACAGGGCGCGGAGGCAACGAGCGATGTAAAGGATGGAGTTAGGTGACGCGTAGACATCAACCGAGCTTTCAAACGCGCCAAGCGCGCCGCGGAAATCACCTTGATCGTAAAGCGTGAGCCCGCGCGCAAAGCGTTCCTTCGCAAGCGCCGTGGCCTCGATGGACGCGTCGGCATGGCTCGGCTGCGAGTGACCCAATGTCAAAGCCGCGCAGACGCATCCGAAAAACACAAACCGAGCGAGAGCCACGGGGATCACGCGATCATCTTACAACTCAGTGGGCCGAAATTCCTGAGGCGTCTTAGCCACCTTGTTACCAGCTCTCCCGGCGCTTTTGCGCTTAACCCTTGGCTTCTCGGACGTCTTGGGCGCCGGTGGCTGGCTTGGTACACCCGCTTTTGGCGCCGTTGCCCCAAGCACCGGCGGGGTTTGCATTAGGGCGGAGGCGGGCGCGTCGGTTGCCTGCGACGCTTGTGCCTGCACAGGTGGAGGGGGCGGGTTGGCAGGCTTTGTGGCCACGGGTGTGGGCCCGCGTGCGATCAAGGCCCACAGCACCGCGGCCACCAACGCCGATGTCAAAACACCCGCGCTGACGATCCAACGCCGCGGCACAACGATCAAGTGACCGGCGCGCCAACGCGCAAACAAAGTTGTGGACCCAGCTTTGCCAGCGCCATGGGTCGTCTCCCGTTGCGTGCTGACCGTCATCACCAGACGCCGCCGTTCGCGCAAAGATGCGGGGCCTGCGCTTTGCACCCATGCCCCCACCTCGTTTGCTGTTGCGACGCCGATGGTCGCGTCTTCAAGGGCGGCCAACATTTCGTTCGCCGTGTGAAACCGCGACTGCGGATCAACGCTGAGCGCGCGCGACAGGATGCCTTGCAATGACTCCGGCAGCGCGGGTACATTCGTTGGCCAAGGCCTCATTTGCCCGCGCAGAACCAGGTTCATCACTCCTGCGTCGGAGTCGGCATCGAACAAGCGAACGCCGGCCAATGATTCCCAGATCACCACCGCGGTGGCGTAGATATCCGCACGCCGGCCCACCGGCTTGCCGAGAAACTGTTCGGGGGGCATGTAGCCAATTTTGCCCTTCACAGCGCCCCCCTTGGTGACCGTGGCGCGTGCCTCTGCTTTGGCCACGCCGAAATCAACCACGCGAGACACACCGTCGCAGCCCACCAGAACGTTCTGGGGTGATACATCTCTATGAACCACGTTCAGTGGTTGGCCTTCGCCATCGCGAAGCTCGTGTGCCGCATGCAAGCCCGCCAACAAGTCACGCGCAATCCGCATCACGATCGGCAGAGGCACGGCGTGCGCCTCCCGAATCAACTCCGAAAGCGCAACGCCTTGGACGTATTCCATCACGAAGAAGAGCGCGCCGTCATCCCCCACATCCAGCACGGGCACCACATTCGGATGATGGATGCGCGCCGCCAAGCGCGCTTCGTCCAAGAACATCGCAGCGAACTCGGGATCCCCTCGCAAATGGGGATGACAAACCTTCACCGCCACCAAACGTTCAAAGCCGCCGATCCCCGCAGCCCGGCCAAGAAACACCGTGGCCATACCACCGGCGGCAATGGGGTGTAGCAACTCGTAGCGACCGAGCCGTCGTGGGGCGTCCATGGCGGTCAATGGCACAACATACCATGCGCGGAGGCATGAAAGCGGGCAACGCCACCCAAGGCCTCGCCCGCTCGATGGCGTCGCTCGCGGTTACTTGTTTGGCTGCGGCGTGATGCGCAGGTAAGGCTTAACGGCCTTCCAACCCTTCGGGAACTTTTCCTTCGCGTCAGCGTCGCTGAGCGCGGGAACAATGATCACGTCTTGCCCGTCTTTCCAATCCGCAGGTGTGGCCACGCTGTGGTTCGCGGTCAGTTGCAAAGAGTCGATCACACGCAAGATCTCATCGAAGTTGCGTCCCGTGCTGGCTGGGTAGGTGATGCTCAGCTTCACCTTCTTGTCGGGGCCGATCACAAACACAGAGCGCACAGTCAACGTGGCGTTCGCGTTGGGGTGGATCATGTCGTAAAGCTCAGACACTTTGCGATCGGGATCGGCCAGCAACGGAAAGTTCAGCGCCGTGCCCTGCGTCTCTTCGATGTCGCCCGCCCAGCGTGTGTGATCGCTCAGGGGATCCACGCTGAGGCCCACCACCTTCACGTTGCGCTTGTCGAATTGCGGCTTGAGCGCGGCCACGCGGCCCAACTCCGTTGTGCAAACGGGAGTGAAATCCTTCGGGTGCGAAAACAGCACGCCCCAGCTGTTGCCCAGATACTCGTGGAACTTGATGGTTCCCATCGTGCTCTCGGCTGTAAAGTCAGGTGCTGTGTCTCCAAGTCGAATCGCCATGGTTGGTCTCCTTATTGTCCGACCGCGAAGTATGGACCACATTTGGGGGGCGGCAACCCGGCCGGGCTAGCGGTTTAACCGGGGACATTAGGCCAGCGGCCGCTCGGCCAAGCTTGCTTGATCGCTGTCCTTCCACGAGTGGTCGGGATTACCAGACCACCCGGTTGGGTCCACCCGACCAGTTGGGCGCCGCTTGCGCTACAAACCGAGGGTTTTCGCGTGATTTCCCGCTTGGCACGACATGTGAAGAAGGCAGGGCCATGGCTTTGGCTTTTGGCTTGAAAGGAAATCACATGTTCAAGAAACGATCTTTGGCAACGGTGGTGGCATTGGCTTTGGTGGCGGGTTTGTCTGCGTGCGACGACGACAGCGATTCAACCAGTCCCGACGCGGGCACAGGCACGGGCGGCACACCGGGCACAGGGGGAACGCCTGCAACAGGCGGCACACCAGGCACAGGCGGCACGCCAGGCACTGGTGGTGCGGTGGCGCTCAAAGACATTGTGGATACGGCCGCGGGGAACCCCGAATTCAGCTCGTTGGTCGCAGCCGTGCAAAAGGCTGAGTTGGTGACCACGCTCAAAGGGGCGGGACCTTTCACTGTGTTTGCGCCAACAAACGCCGCATTCACGGCGCTGTTGGCATCGTTGAACACAAACCTGGATGGCCTCACGAAAGAGGCGCTCACGCCGATCCTGACCTACCACGTGGTGTCGGGCAAAGTTCAAGCGGCCGACGTTGTAGGGCTGAAGGTGGCCAAGACCGTCAATGGCGCTGACTTCCGCATCAAGGTCGACGCAGGCAAGGTGTTCTTGACCGCAGGCAATGGCGCCGACATTCAAGTCACCATGACCGACATTCAAGCCACCAACGGCGTAATTCACGTCATCAACAAAGTGATGTTGCCGCCGAAGGACATCGCCGGTGTGGCGGCCGCCAACCCTGACTTCTCCATCCTGGTGCAAGCGCTGACACGCGCCAACTTGGTGGACGCCGTCAAAGCGCCTGGTCCTCTAACAGTGTTTGCGCCCACCAACGCGGCGTTCGCGAAGTTGCTTGCAACCAACGCGGCGTGGATGTCGATCAACGACGTGCCGCTTGAGACGTTGACGGCGGTTCTGAAGTACCACGTGGTGGCCACCAAGGCCTACTCGGAAACGGTCGTCACGCTGCCCAAGGTCACGACGCTGCTTGGCAAAGACGTAACAATCGCTGTGAACGCCGGCGCCGTGAAGCTCAATGGCACGACCAATGTCACAGCTGTTGACGTGCTTGCATCTAACGGTGTGATTCACGTCCTCGACAACGTTCTCCTTCCTCCGAACTAGCTTAAGTCCGGAAAAGTCACCAGAACCGCCAGACGGCCCCAGCCGCTCTGGCGGTTCGCCTTTGTGCAGTGGCCCTCGGCGCTGCCGGATAGTAGATTGCGTGACGCGTGTTTGGCAGATTTAGCAGTTTGTTGTGGCTTGGCGTTGCACTGTGGGCGGCGCTGGTGGGATGTTCGCTCAAAGTCGACCGAGCCAAGCTTGATCGCCTGACCAACGGTGGCACTTGTGATGGCGGCGCGTGTGGTGACGCTGCGGTTTGCACCGACGCCGCGTGTTGCCTTGATGGCTGTTGGGATGGCATTCGCTGCTTGCCTGGGACCCAACAAAGCTCGTGCGGTCGGGGCGGGGTGATGTGCAGCGTTTGTGCATCGCCCACCGATGTTTGCAAGCAAGGCCAGTGTGTGGCTTCCACCAGTTTGCTGTCTCTGTCGGCTGGAAGCAGCCACACGTGCGTGGCGGACGATCGACAAACGCTTTGGTGTTGGGGTGATAACAAGTTTGGCCAGGCGGCTGCTGATCCGCCGTTGGTCGCGCGGCCGGCACCAGTAACCACCGGTGGATGGATCAACGTGGCAGCCAGTGGCGGCGACCAAGCGCACTCTTGCGCCATTCACTTTCGCGGCACGCTTTGGTGTTGGGGCGACAACAGCCGCGGCCAACTTGGCGTGACCCAAACCGTCGCTGCTTTGTCAAAAGTCAACGACGACACGTGGGCGCAAGTGGCCACTGGCGCCTTGATGACCTGCGGGGTGCGCGCCGATGGCACCTTGTGGTGTTGGGGCGCGGGCGACGATGGCCGCTTGGGCGTGGAGGGGGACGTGCGGGCGCCTCGCATTGTTGGTTCAGATCGGGATTGGTCGGCCGTATCGGCGGGGCTCGCCCACGCCTGCGCAATTAAACGGGACAACACCCTGTGGTGCTGGGGCAGCAATGTAGACGGCCGTTTGGGCCGCGCGGATGTGGCGGTGGGTGGGAACAGCGCGCGCCCTGGTGTGGTGGATACGAGTTACGTGCAAATCTCAGCGGGTGGTGAACACACGTGTGGCGTGCGCTTAAACAAAAGCCTGTGGTGCTGGGGGCGCGGCACGGAAGGCCAGCTGGGCGTGGGCAACTTCGCTTCGCAGGCACGTCCGCAACTGGTGGGCTCGGGCTATGTTCTCGTGAGCGCGGGAGGCCGACACACCTGTGCGCTTCGCGAAGATGGCGCGCTTTTATGTTGGGGCGGCAACACGCGAGGGCAGCTGGGGCAAGGTCTGGTGTCTGCGGGTGTAAGCACCCCCACGCCGGTGGCGCTGATGAAGTCGTGGCAAAACGTGACGTCGGGCGGTCAGCACACATGCGCGGTGGCCGCCGATGGCACGCTGTGGTGTTGGGGAGCGGGCGATCTCAAACAAACGGGTGGCGCCGCCGATCCCGAGCCGACGCCCACCTTGGTTGAGCTGCGCTAGCCAGCCAGGCGGCCTGGTTTTCCAGACCACGCCACGATCAAAACCAACGCAAACCGGCTGAAAATGAGCGTTCTTTGTTGGCCTTGGTATTGCTACTCTTTGACCACGATCAACCATGCGCTTCTTCGGCCCCACCGTTGCCCTCGCCTCGCTGTTGGGAGCGCTTGCGCTCTTCACGGGCTGTGATGGCGGCGGGCCCACGGGGCAGGACAAATGCGTGGCGCGCGTGCCCGCCACGGCCGTCGTGTCAGGTGGGGGCATGGAGCGCCCGCCGTTAGGCGCGCCGACAACGGAGCCTGCGTTTGGTCCGTGCGTCGAACGCGTTTCCGATCACATTGGCCACCACGACAATACGGCCGTTCACGTCGGCGCGCGTGCGCAGGCGTTCAATGCCGATGGCACGGTTGTTCTTCTGCGCAACGGCCAAGTGCTGCGTTTGTCGGATAAGGTTCTGGTGGGGCAATTTCCGTCGGCCGATTCAGCGTGGGTGTGGTCGCCAGAAAACGCGAACGTCGCCTACGCCATCCTAGGCAACGCCGTGGTGGCGTTTGATTACGTGGCGCAAGCGCAGACCGTGGTTCAGCGGTTTGCGCGCTACCAGCGCTTGCTCAGCGAATCGGGCTTGTCACTGCCTTCGCGGCAGAATCAGTGGGCGTTGGGCGGCGAGCTGCCACAAACGAACGAAGCGCCTGCCGTCAAAGAGTTGTTCTTGTGGAACGCGAACACACAAGCCACAACCTCCGCTGTGGTGGTGTCTCCCGATGTGGTGGGCCGCGTGTTCAGCCCGCGTTGGATGCAGGCTGTGCCATCGGGCGAAGGCCTTGTGGTGGCGTGGGCACCGGGTGATCAGCCGTTTAGCGGGATTGAACTTTACGATCAACAGGGGGCACGGGTGCGTCAGCTGATGTCGCAAACACCTGTGTGCGACGTGGCGCTCGACGCGCGTTTGAAGAGTTGGCTTGTGTGCGTCGAGCCGGCAGGGAACGCGGCGCCCGCATTCACCATTGCCAAGCACGCCCTTTCTGTGGCACCAGCACCTGCCGAGCCATTGCTTGGCGTGGCGATCGATCACGCTGTGGAGCTCTCGTGCGCGGCGCACGGCACGGATACATGCGTGATGGGCGTCACCGGTGGAAATTCCGAGACCCCGTTTGCCGGTGAAGTCACCGCGTTTTCGTTAAATGGCCGCGTTGACGCACCCGCCGTGTGGCGGTTGGCCCACCACAACAGCGCTTTGGCGGCCATCACCAGCCAAAGCGTTGTAAACTGCCCCATCGAACCCAGCGCTGTGATGCCGCACGCCACGCTTGATCGAACCGCTCAACGTGTGTTGTTCGGCAGCAATTGGGCCACAAACTGTTTTGCTGAGCTTTACCTGATCGATTTTCGATGAACGAAACCAAGCCGCTCGCCCAAGTGGGGCTCCCCATTCGCCGCGTGCGCGTGCGGTCCACGCAAGACACCTCCATTGATTTTGTGGCCTCGGGCGACGACATGTCGATCGGCTCCGCGCTTGGCAACGATCTGCGCATCGACGATCCCACGGTGTCGCGCTTTCACGCGCAGCTTTCTCGGCGTGGCGATCGCATTGTGGTTCGCGATCTTGGCTCAACCAACGGCACGCACATCGGGCCCGTGCGGCTGCAGGGCACGGAAGCTTTGGTCAAAGCGCCCGCGGCCTTGAGCTTGGGCCAAGTGCAGCTGCAATTGGTTGACGCCGATGTGGTGATGGTTGAGCACGGCCCGCGCGAGTTGGGGGGCATGATGGCCACGGCGCCCGTGATGCGTCGCTTGCTGGCGCGCGTGGAGCAAGCGGCGAAAAGCGATGTGGCCGTTTTGATCTTGGGCGAATCAGGCACGGGCAAAGAGCTTGTGGGCCAGGCCTTGCACGAAGGCAGCGCGCGCGCGAAAGCCGCGATGGTTACAGTCGATTGCGGATCGCTGTCTCCCACGCTGTTTGCAAGCGAACTGTTCGGCCACGAAAAGGGGGCATTTACGGGCGCGCATCGCCAACATTTGGGTGCGTTTGAACGCGCGCAAGGGGGCACGGTGTTCTTGGACGAGGTGGGCGAGCTGTCTGCGGAACTGCAGTCGGCGCTGCTGGGCGTGCTTGAACGAAAAACGATTCGTCGTTTGGGCGGCAGCAAAGACATTCCGATCGACGTGCGCGTGCTGTCCGCGACTTCGCGCGATCTGTTGAAGGAAGTTAACCAAGGCCGCTTTCGCTTAGATCTGTTTTATCGTTTGGCGGTGGTGCGTTTGGATGTGCCACCTTTGCGCGCGCGCCCCGAAGACATTGCACCCTTGGTGGAACGTTTCTTAGCGCTGGAAGGGCAGGGCGCGCGATTTACGGAATTGTTCTCGCCGCAGGCTCTTGAACGCCTGCGCACCCATGATTGGCCTGGCAATGTGCGCGAATTGCGGAACATCGTGCTGGGCACGCTGGCGTTGGGGCAAACGCCCGATTTTGTGTCCGTGTCTGGGGACGGCCAGCCACAACAGCCCGCCCGTGATCTGCTCAATGAGTTCCGCACGCCACAAGGCATCGCGCCTTATCGAGAGGCGCGTCGCGAATTGGTCGACGAGTTCGAGCGGCGCTACCTTACGACGCTGCTGCAGTTGACGAACGGCAACGTGCGGGAAGCCGCGCGGCGCGCGCAGATGAACCGTTCGTATTTGATCGAGCTTTTGCAGAAGCACGGGCTTTCGACCGAGCCGCTTTAGTCAACTCGACGTCGCGAATGCAGCCAAAGGCGATCCACCAAGATGGCCGCCCCGCCTGTGATGGCGAGGCCTAGGCTGAGCTTGTAAGCCAGATCATAATTTTCGACTCGGTCAGCAAGCGTGGTTAACCGTTGAACATCGGTCGTGCCCTCATCGTTGTACTCATCAACAGCGGCGGAGCCCAGGAGCCAAAACAGGCTTGCGGCGACCACGCCCGCCCCGGCCACTGAGGCTCCCGCCCATCCTACGGGTCCCAGCCAGGGCTGCGGGGTGGCTGGTGGCGGCAAGGGGCCGAGCGTGAGCGCGGGCTCCTCCTGCGGAGGTGCCGCCTTGGGCAGGGGCGTTGATGGCCTTGCCGGAGAACTTGGCTCGGGTGGCGGTTGCCGTAATGCCATCAACGCAAGGCGGGCACGCTCGCGCACGTTCGCCGGCACTTGCACATCGTCCGCCACCCGTTGGTACTGTTGTGCTGCCTCCAAGGCGCGTCCCAGACGCTCAAGACAAACGGCAATGTTGAAGTCGACGACGGGGCTAAACGACAGAGCCTGAGCGGCCTCGAATTTTTTCAATGCCAGGTCGTAAGCCCCGTCGCTGAACGCCGCTTCGGCCTCGTTGAACACCGCGCTGGCCTTTTCGCGGTTGGCCTTCCCCGGGGCCGTGTGAGCATACTGTGACGTCAGTACCACAAGGGAGATTGCCGCCATGCTGATCCGGGCAACATTTGCAATCCACCGGGGGAAAAAAAACGTTCGTCGAGGGCTCGCCACGTGACTGCGTCTTTTATCAAATACCCACGGCCCGGCCAACGTCAAAGCCGGGCGAGCCGCGGCGTTTGATTGCCATGGCCACCGCTTCCCTGTAGAAAAAGCGTCCTTTTCAACGAGGCCCAAGGAGAATCTATGAGCCAGCGTCCCTTAAACGAAAACATCACGGCCACCCGCCGCACTTTTTTAGCCGTCAGCGCCGCGGGCGTGACGTTAGCGGTGGCGGGCACAGCCCTGGCCGCCAAACGCAAGCAGCCACGCAAGATTGGCATTGGCTTGCAACTGTGGTCGATCCGAGAAGACGCCGCGAAGGATATGGACGCCGCCCTCAAATCGGCCGCTGACCTCGGCTTCGAGGGCGTGGAATTCGCGGGCTTTCACAAATACGCCAAAGACGCCCAAGGGCTGCGCAAGAAGTTGGACGAGCTTAAACTGAAGGCCGCAGGCTCACACGTGGGGGCGTCGGCCTTCGCCGCCGATAAGCTGCAAGAGACGATCGACTTTCACAAAACGATTGGCTGCCGCTACTTGATCGTGGCGGGCGACAAACGCTTCAGCGATCCAGCCGGCAGCGAGGAATACGCCAAAGTCATGAACGATGCCGCCAAGGCGTTGAAGCCCGCGGGATTGTTTTGCGGTCATCACAACCACACCGAAGAGTTTAAGAAGGTGGGCGATAAGCCCAACGACAAAACATATTGGGATCTGTTTATCGAGCGCACCAAGAAAGACGTGGCGATTGAACACGACATCGGCTGGAGCACCATGGCCGGTTTCGATCCTGTGGTTCTGATAAAGCGTTACCCTGGCCGCACCAAGCTTGCGCATTTTAAAGCGAAGCTCCCTGAAGGCGTCAAAGACAAGAAGCCCTTCATCGGACAAGACACGATCGATTGGCGCGGCGTGATCAAAGCGTGCGACGAAGCCGGTGGCACCGAATGGTTTATCGTGGAGCAAGAAGATTACCCCAAAGGCATGACACCCATCGAATGCGTGAAGACCTCGTTGGATGGGCTCAAAGCCATCCTTGCTGATATGGGGCGTTAGTAGGGGTTACCAACCAAGTCCTTGTAGGGGTTCGACACCAGATCAGGATGCGGTTTTGCGGCGGGCGGCCGCGCCCCAGTGCGCGCTGGCGCCCGCCGTTTTGCGTTCATGGTGCCCAAGCTGGGTGGCGTGGCGGCGGCAGCCGGTGGCGATGGGGCGACTGCCGCCGCACGAGGCTCTGGCTCCGCCGGGCGGGGTGCCTCAATGGTCTGTGGAGACTTTGGGGGGGCGGCTGGCAAGGCAAGCCACGTGATCGTTGCTGCGCTGGCGATGGCCGCCACGCCAAACCACACTTTGCGCCGTGCAGGTTTGGGCTGCGGTCGCGCGGCCACCGTGCTCGTATGCTGTTGCACCAATCTCGCGAGCCTGGCTGGCTCCGCCGCAACCGCCTCGAAGGCCTGCGCGACGTCCGCCGCGCGCGCCGGTCTGTGCGCCGGATCGCGCTGCACGCACGCCTCAATGATCGCCGCCAACGCCGGATCCACAGCGCATCCCAAAGCGGCGAGCGTTGGCACCTCGGCTGCGGTCACGTTCCACAATGTGGTCGCTTCGTCGTCGGCGGCGAACAAACATCGACCCGTCAGGACCTCATAGGCCACCAATCCCAACGCCCACAGATCGCAGCGAAAGTCTATCGGGTGGCTGCGCGTGATCTGCTCCGGCGCCACGTAAGCCAATTTGCCTTTGAACTCACCCGTGCGTGTGAGGCGGGCGTGGCCTTGGGCCGCGGCGATACCAAAGTCCAGCAGCTTGACGATGCCATCGCTGCCCACGTGAAGGTTATGCGGGCTCACGTCGCGGTGAACGATGTGCAGAGGCTGCCCTTGCGCGTCCTTGGCGGCGTGCGCGGCGGCAAGCCCACGCGCCGCTTGTGCCAACACGGTGCAGGCCACAGGCACCTCCAACTTCCCCGCCAAGGCCAACAGCCGATCAAGGGGCAAGCCGTCCCGCCATTGCATCACAAAGAATCCAGCGTTGCGATCTTCGGGGATATCGAGCACGCGAATCACATTGTCGTGTTGCACGGCCGCTGTTGTGTGGGCTTCCGCAAACAATTGCGCGCGCCAACGTTCGTCGCTGTGCAAATGGGGCAACAAGATCTTGCACGCCACTCGCTCTCCCTTGTGCGGGCCTGCCTCCCCTTCGGCCACGAACACGGACGCCATACCGCCCTGTCCCAACGGGTACAGGAGCCGATACTGGCCGAGGCGATCCTGGGGCTGTGGCAATGAAACAGCTGGCATCAACGAAACCCGTATGTTGTCAGATGCCTACCACAGCGTTTCCGTGTCGTCTTTCGCGGTTGGGCACCTGCCGTGAGCGATCGGCGTCGGCACCTGTCACTATGTGGGCATGTCTGCCGACCTGGAAACGTTTGAGAAGAAGTTGAAAGTCCGTCTTTTGCGCATGGAGGACTTCGAAAGCTTGGTGCAGCTGCAGCTCGTGTGTTTTCCCGGCATGCTGCCATGGAAGCGTGAACAAATCGCCAGTCAATTGGCGACGTTTCCTGAAGGCCAGATCTGCGTGGAGGTGGACGGTCAGCTTGTGGCTTCGTCAAGTAGCCTCATCCTGGATTACGACGAGCACTCAGATTGGCACGACTGGGTGGGCATCTCTGATCGCGGTTACATCCAGAACCACGATCCCAAGGGCGATACGCTTTACGGCATAGAGATCATGGTCCATCCCGAATTTCGCAGCATGCGCCTCGCGCGGCGCATGTACGAGCAGCGCAAGGAGTTGTGCCGCAAGCGGAACCTTGCCCGCATGGTGATTGGCGGGCGTATCCCTGGATATGGCGTTCATCGCCACGAGATGTCCGCGCAGGATTACGTTCGTCGCGTGATCAACAAGGAGCTTCACGATCCCGTGCTGACCACGCAGGTTTCGAACGGGTTCATTCTGATTCAATTGATCCCCGACTACATGCCTACGGATGAGGATAGCGCTGGGTACGCCACGTGCCTGGAGTGGCCCAACCTCGATTTCGTGCACAAGCCCTCGCGGCGCTCGCGTCAAGCCGTTGAACCCGTACGTGTGTCGGTCGTTCAATACCCGATGAAGTCGATCGCCAGTTGGGAAGAGTTTGAGCGCCAGTGCGATTTTTTCATCGACGTCGCGGGCGACAACCGGGCTGATTTTCTCTTGTTTCCCGAGCTTTTCACCCTGCAGCTGTTGTCGTTGGTCAAAGGCACGCGTCCTGGCCAAGCCGCGCGTGCTTTGGCAGAGATGACACCGCGTTACTTGGAGCTGTTTCAACGTTTGGCCGTTAAATACAACGTGAACGTCATCGGTGGTTCGCAGTTTACGGTCGATGAAACGGGCCGGCTTGAGAACGTGGCGTATCTGTTTCGACGTGATGGCACGCTCGACAAGCAATCGAAGATCCACGTCACGCCCAACGAGCAGCGTTGGTGGGGCGTGCAAGGCGGCAAAGAGTTCCGCGTGTTCCAGACCGATCTGGGGCCCATCGCGGTGCTTGTTTGTTACGATGTTGAATTCCCCGAGTTGTGCCGCATGGCCGCCGCCGCAGGTGCACTGATCTTTTTTGTGCCCTCCAACACCGCTGATCGGTATGGCTACTTGCGGGTACGGCTGTGCTCGCAAGCGCGCGCCATCGAGAATCAGGTGTATGTGGCGCTCAGCGGATGCGTGGGGTCACTGCCGCAGGTGGAAAACGCTGACATGCACTATTCGCAGTCGGCCATCTTCACGCCCTCAGACATCCCGTTCGCGCGTGATGGCATTGCCGCGGAAAGCTCACCGAACCTGGAAGCTGTCCTCACGTACGATCTGGATCTCGAAGCGCTTCGACGCGCGCGACGCGCGGGCACCGTGCGCAACTGGATGGATCGCCGAAGCGACCTCTACCAAGTGCACCTGACCATGAACGGCGAGACCACGAAGGTGTAGCCCGCCGCTAACCGCTGCGTTTGCTGCGGTCGTCGGCCATGGTCTTGCCCAGCCCCAGATCCTCGTCGGCAAGCTCCATCGTGCCGTCGCCCATCACGACGTCGATCTGGATGTCTTCTTCGGTGACTGGGCCCGCGGGCGCCAAGACTTGCACAGGCGGCGTCTTTTCCATGCGACTGACGCCGCCGATGCGTTTGAGTGACGTGCGCGCGCCCGTTTCGCTAAAGAACGCCAGTTGCTCGGCCAACTCCGCCACATCCGCAAAGCGCTTGTTGGGATCGCGCTCCAAACACCGCGCCACCAAAGCCGCAAACGCAGGCGGAATGCCGGGCCCCGATAAAAGCGGCGCCGGCTCGCGCACGATCTTTAAACAAAGATCAGGAATGGAGCTGGCCTCAAACGGCACACGCCCGGAGCAAAGTTCATAAAGGAGCACCCCAATGCCCCAAATATCCGCCCGCCGATCCACGGTCTTGGGGGCCGCGATCTGCTCGGGCGCCATGTATTGTGGCGAGCCGATGGCGCGGTTGGTTTTGGTCAGCGCGCCTCCGCCGGTGCCCAATCCCACGTTGGCCTTAGAAATGCCGAAATCAAGCACCTTCACCAGCGGCGATCCATCGGGGCGTGCCGTCAAAAACAAGTTCGCTGGTTTTAGATCGCGGTGCACGATCCCCAGCGCGTGCGCTTCGGCCAACGCCGCGGCGGCCTGCAACACATAATCAACGGCGCGCGGCACAGGCAACTGCACCACCCGTTCAAGAAGGTCAGCGAGGTTGGTGCCTGTGAGGTGCTCCATCACGATGAACGGCGTTCCATCGTTCAAAGTTCCTACGTCCAGCACGCGCGCCACGTGTTCGCTTGAAAGCCGAAACGCCAATTGCGCTTCACGGAAGAAACGCTCAAGCGCCGTGGGATTGTCGATGCTTCCGGGCAGCATGAACTTCAGCGCGACCCGCTGCCCCAAATGCAGATGCTGGGCCGCCACAACCATCCCCATGCCGCCGGCCCCAAGCACCCTTTCCACGCGGTACTTGTGGGCAATCAGGTCCCCAGGACGGATTTGAAGCTGGGCGGTGGACATCAACGTATCCTTCTTCGGACACTCGGGCCTTCTGCTCAAGGGCGCGGCCGCGAATCGGGGCGGTTATGTGGCCTCTGCACTTACACTGCGCCCCATGTCGAAGCGGCAGTGGCGCGCCGGGCGTGAGGCGATTAGCCTGCCTGGCACCCCGTGCGTTTCCGCAGCCCCGCCAACATTCTGCTCCGCCGCGCCCAGCTGGTGCTGATTTTGGCCGCGGTCGTCCCCACCATCTTGATGACGGCCACCGGGATCATTTTGTTGGTGGTGGGGCAGGGGTCCGTTGCCATCGTGGCGGGCTCATTGGTGTTGGCCTTTTGCACCTCCTCGTTAACGGGATTCCTGTTGGGCTCCATGTTCGTCAGACGCGGCGCCTCGCTGGCGCGCGTGCAAACCGATTTTCTCTCTTCCGTTTCCCACGAATTCCGAACGCCCATCACATCCATTCGCATGTTCATCGAGACGTTGCGTGATGGTCGGGTGACAGATCCCGTGGAGCAGCAGCGTTGCCTGCGCATCGTGGGACAGGAAATGGAACGTTTGGACGGCCTCGTGGGCAAGCTGCTTGAGCTGTCGCGCATCGAAGCGGGCCGCCAGCCGTTTGAGCGGCGCCCCGTCAAGGTCAGGCCGCTCATCGACGAGGCGTTGACCGGCTTGGCGGCGGTGCGGATGGGCCGCGAGGTGAACCTAGAAGTGGAGGTCGACGAGACGCTTGAGGTCTTGGGCGACAAGGCCGCGCTTGGGCAGGTGTTCGTGAACCTGCTGGTGAACGCCTGGAAATACACCCCGGCCGAAAACAAGTGCATCACGATTCGCGTTTACGCGCAGAAAAAGCACGTTGTGTTCGACATTGAAGACAACGGCGATGGCATTCCCCCCGACGAACGCAAATTCATCTTCGACACGTTTGAACGCGGCCGCAGCGCGATCGAATCGGGCACGCAGGGCAGCGGCTTGGGCCTGGCCATCGTTCGCGCCATCACGCGCGCCCACGGGGGTGACGTGCAATTGATCGGGGGCACGGCGGGCGCGTGTTTTAGGGTTCGCTTACCGCGCCGAACCAGCTAAGAGTGCAATCCACTTATGCCGGGCACACCTCAACAAGTTCTGATCGTTGAAGACGACGAAGCCATCGCCACGGGGTTGTCGTTGAATCTGGCCATCGAGGGCTACGCGCCCCTGCAGGCCCAAGACGGCTTGGTGGCGCTTGAGCGCATCCGTGAGGTGAAGCCAGCTTTGGTGGTGTTGGACATTTCGCTGCCGGGGAAAAATGGCCTTGAAGTGTTGCGAGAGCTGCGTGCTGAGGGCAACCACACCCCCGTGGTGGTGCTATCGGCGCGCCAGGATGAATTCGATAAAGTGGCCGCCTTGCGCTTAGGCGCCGACGATTATGTGACCAAGCCGTTTGCGTTGGCCGAGCTGCTGGCACGCATCGCCGCGGTGCTACGCCGATCCCCTCCCGCGGCGGATCCCGCGCCCCAGACACCGCCTCCAGGCACCGCCACGAAGGCCAATCGGTTCGGCGACGTGGCGGTGGATCCAGAAACCCGCATCGTCACGCGTGCGGGCCAACCCGTATCGTTAACCCACCTGGAATTCGAGCTGTTGGCCTTCTTCATGCGCACGCCGGCCCAGGTTTTGTCGCGGGAGCAGCTCCTGCGCGAGGTTTGGGAGACGCAGAAGGGGTCGCTGCGAACGGTCGACAACTTCGTGAAGCAACTGCGCGACAAGCTGGAAGAGGATCCTGAGATCCCCCGCCATCTGGTCACGGTGCGCGGCAGCGGCTACCGATTCGATCCCTGACAAAGATCGTGCGACCGCGCCCCTTTACGGGCCGAATCGCGTGTGGCGCGGGCGTTACCCGCAGGTGAATTGGTGGTGCTGCGTACGTTCTTTCGTGAAAACCGCGGTGTCATGAGGTATTACAGGCGACCTTTGACTACCGAGACTCTATTTAAAGACCTTCCCCTGCATCCCATGATGGCCGCCGCCCTGGCGCGTCGAGGATACGAGAACGCGATGCCGGTGCAGGCCGCCGTGATGGACCCCGCGCTCGCAGACCGCGATCTGCTGGTGTCTTCGCAAACGGGCTCTGGCAAGACGATTGCGTTTGGCTTGTCGTTTGCGCCGTCCTTGCTTGATAGCCAGGCGCCTCGCTCTGAGAAGGGCTACCCACAGCCGCGTGTTCTGGTGGTGGCACCGACGCGCGAACTGGCCACGCAGGTTTCGAACGAACTTGGTTGGTTGTACGCCGACGCCCCTGTGCGGCTGGCGTCTTTTACGGGTGGCACACACGTGGGCACCGACGTGCGCCGTTTGCGCATGGGCGTTGACGTTGTGGTGGGCACACCGGGCCGTTTGGTCGACTTGCTTACGCGGGGTGCCCTGGATCTCAGCGCCATCGCCGTGCTTGTTCTCGATGAAGCTGACGAGATGATGGACATGGGCTTCAAGGAAGACCTTGAGGCCTTGTTGGGCGCCGCCCCCGACACGCGTCGCACATTGTTTTTCTCGGCCACCATTCCGCCCACGATCGCGCGTTTGGCGTCGACGTACCAAAACAAGGCCGCGCGTTTGGATATGCGGCCCGCGGGTGGCGCAAAGGCCCACTCCGACATCGAATTCGTGGCACACCTGGTTTCGATGCGCGATCGCTTTGCCGCGGTTGTGAACGAGCTGCTGGTGACCCAAGACGCCAAGACGATCATTTTCTGCCGCACGCGCGAAGACGTGGGGCAGCTGCAACACAAGCTTGTGGCACACGGCTTTTCGGCTGTGGCGATGGCTGGCGATCGTGCGCAAGGCGAACGCGACCGTGCGCTTGCGGCTTTGCGCTCCGGCGCCGCACGCATCTTGGTGGCAACCAACGTGGCCGCGCGTGGCCTTGACGTGCCAGACGTGGAGATGGTGATCCACGGCGATCTGCCCGATGGCATCGAATCGCTCACCCACCGCAGTGGCCGCACGGGTCGTGCGGGCCGCAAAGGCACCAGCATCATCCTGGCCGATCCTTCAAAGCGCCGCCGCGCCGAACGCTTGTTCAACGAAGCCGGCATCAAGGTGCGCTGGAGCTCACCGGTCACGAAAGAGCAAGCGGAACGCGCCGCCGAAGACTCATACGCACAACGCTTGGTCGCGTTGCTGGGCGTGCAACCTGAAGAGGGGCAAGACGCCGTTGTTTTGCCTGAGGGTAAAACCCTGGTGGATCGTTTGCTTGCGCTTGTGCCTGAGCGCGCGTTGCTGGATCTGCTGCTCAAGCGTGAGATGGAACGTGTGCCCGCCGCTTTGCCGGTGGAGCCGATCTTGAATGACGTGCCACAAAAGCGCGTGCGCGGTGCCTTTGAAGGCCCACGCAATGATTCATTCGAATCGCGCGGTCGTCGCATCGAAGCGCCTCGCGCAGAAGCACCTCGCGGTCGTGGCCGTGCGTTTGAACGTCCGGTGCCTGATGAGGTGGAAGGCTTCGTGGAATCTTTTGAAGATGCACCTCGTCGTCCCGCAGCGGCTGCGGCACGCGCGGTGCCATCACGTGCCCCCGCGGTGAAGGTCGAGCCTGTGAAGATTCAAGCCTTGCCTGCGGCCCCCGCGCCCGCACCGCGTTCACGTTCAGGGGCTGAGCCCGCAAAAATCGAACGTGTGCGCAGCCACGCGCAGCCGCTTGAACGCAACCGCGAGCAATCGTTCGAGCCGAGCTTCGCGCCCCGGCACACCGAACGTCCCGCACCTCGAGACACAGAAGCGCGTGGTGGTCGTTCCGTGATTTTCCGCGTGAACCTGGGCGCCAACGAGCACGCCGAGCCGCGCATCCTGTTGCCGATCATCTGCCGCCGCGGTGACGTGGACCGTAGTGTGGTGGGTGGCATTCGCGTGGGGCCGCAATCCTCCACATTCGAGATCGCGGCCGAAGCGGCCGTGGCGTTTGCGCGCGCTGCGAGCAAGCCGGATCCGATCGAGCCGCACATCCGCATCGAAGCCGCTCGTCCGGGTGAAAGCTCGGCGCCTTCGGGCGGCGGTGGCGGTGGCCCACGCAAAGGCCCCCCGGGCCGCGGCGCCCCCGCTGGTCTGCGCCCCCAAGGTGGCCGCGCGCCTTTGGGACGCAAGCCACGCCAAGGCATGCGGCCCTACGTCTAAACCGCAGCGTTGCTGGGTGGGTGCGTCCCTGGCCTGAAATAGAGCGTCGGTCGCTCACGCAAATGAGCTTCGTTGCAACCAGCTGGGGAATTGCCGTTTCAGGCGCGCCTCGCCATCAACGTGGATGTCACCCGTTCGTAGGGCCTGCGACAAACTGCGCTTCCCCATCCAGATCTCTGTGAACACTCGAACGCGGGTCTTGATCACAAGGTCTGTGTCGTATCCAGGGTTGGTGTAACAAACATCGGCTTGGCCTTCGTGCAGCGCCAACCAGATGTGGCGTTTTCCGGCGGGCGCATCAGGG
>JANRKS010000007.1:0-455182 GCA_033763315.1 Deltaproteobacteria bacterium | reverse complement strand
CTTGGGTCACCCAGACAAGCCAATCGCAAGCTTCCTGTTTGCTGGGCCCACGGGCGTCGGCAAAACCGAATTGGCCAAGCAATTGGCGGAAAACCTAGGCGTTCAGTTCGTGCGCTTCGACATGTCGGAGTACATGGAGCGCCACACGGTGTCACGTTTGATTGGTGCGCCTCCGGGCTACGTCGGCTTTGATCAAGGTGGCTTGCTGACCGATGCTATCCACAAAACGCCGCACACGGTGCTGTTGTTGGACGAGATCGAAAAGGCGCATCCCGATCTGTTCAACATCTTGTTGCAGGTGATGGATCACGGTTCATTGACGGACAACAACGGACGCAAGTCTGACTTCCGCCACGTGATTCTGATCATGACCAGCAACGTGGGGGCGCGCGATTTGTCAAAGCGCATGCCCGGGTTTGGTTCGAACGAACGCTTTGGCGACAGCGACGATGCGTTCAAACGCATGTTTTCGCCGGAGTTCCGTAACCGCTTGGACGCCAAGATCGATTTTGCTCCGTTGCAATCTTCGGTCATGGGTCAAATTGTCGATAAGTTCATCGGCGAACTGGCCACGCAGCTTGCGGGCCGCAACGTGACCATCAAGCTGAACGAAGGCGCGCGCGCGTTCTTGGCGAACCGCGGTTACGATCCGATGTTTGGCGCCCGGCCGCTGGCGCGCGTGATCCAGGACGAAGTGAAGAAGCCGCTCACGGATGAGCTGTTGTTCGGCGCTTTGGCCAACGGCGGCACGGTGACTGTGGACGCGGCGGACGACAAGCTGACGTTTGCATACGAAGCCGCCAAGCCCAGCAAGGGGAACAAGGCTGATAAGGGCGACAAAGCAGAAGAAGATAACTAACGTTCTGGATTGCCGCGCGAACCATGCTCGCAGCCAAACCTAGGCGGGGCTGAGACGGCGACCGCGAAGCAACAGGAACAGCGCCAAACCTGCATCAAGCGCGGCTCCTCCGATAAAGAGCGGGGTGGCGGACCCGAAGGCATCGTAGGCGGCGCCGCACAGCAGTGAACCCAGCAAGGCGCCGATGCCATAAACGGCGCCTGTAAACAGTGTTTGTCCGGTGGCGCGCACGCGCTCGGGCACACAACCCATCAGCCACGCCAACGCAGCCGCCCAGAACAACCCGAACGTGAGGCCGTGCGCGGCTTGAACTAGGATGAGCACCGCCGCGTTGCCGGCCAACCCGGTGGCCATCCATCGCAGCGCCGACGCGGCCGTCACGATGGTCATGAAGGTGGAAAGGCGGGCGCGGCGTTGAATGTGCTTAAACGCGAAGAAGGCCAACATCTCGGACAACACGCTCGTGGCGAAGGCCAATGAAGTGACGCCTGTGCCGTACCCGCGATCTTGGATGTAAAGGCCGAAGAACCCATGGTACGGAACCGCACAGGCCCAGTGTATGGCCGAGATCAAAACCAGCGCCACGAAACGCCTATCCTTCAAAAGGAGTCTCGCGTCCGCCGCCGTGGGGCGTTCGCGACCGCCGCGGCCTTGGACATGCAAAGCGATGAGAAAGGCGCACGCCAAAAGCCCCGCGACCAAGAACGGATAAATGGGATCCGCCCTGCGACCGCGCCACGCGAATAGTTGCCCCGCTAGCAAGCACGACACCAAAAAGCCAAACGATCCCCAGATGCGAATGCGTCCGTAATCGTCGCCAGCGCCACGCACTCGTGCCAACGCCAAAAGGTCTGAAAGCCCCGGCAAAGCCACGTTGAAGCTTTGGTGAAACAAGGAAATGCACATCACTGTGGCGAACGCTGACGCCACGCCAAGCGGCACGTAGGCCAACGCCGCTCCCGCCAAGGCCAAACGCAGCATGACGTCGGGCCGGCGCGTCCTATCGGTGGCCCACCCCCAAACGAGGGGCCCAAGCATGTGCATCAAAGGGGCAGCTGCAAACACCAGCGACACTTGTTTGCCTGAGAATCCAAGCCCTCGCAAATACACCGGATAAAACGGCACGGAGACGCCGGTGGCGGCCAAGAAGCAGAAGTAATACGCCCGCAGCGTGATCGGGCCGGGCAGGGTGGCTGGGGTAGCGGGTGAGGTTGAGGTTGAGGTCAAGGCAGGGGAACTTCGTCACCGCGGTTGTACGGCGCGTGACGAGTGTATTCTTGCACGTGGTGTTTCACCACGTTTTGTTCGTGGGTCAAAAAGCCCGCGATGGCGCGATCGAGGCTGGGATCCACGATCAGGTGTGCGCTGTGCGTGAACGAGGGCATCAGGCCGCGTTTGAGCTTGTGTTCACCCTGCGCGCCGGCTTCAAACAGGCAATGGCCACGCTCGATGGCACGGTCGATCAACTGGTAATAACACAGCTCGAAATGCAACATTTCGCGCTCCACCTCGCAGCCCCAATAGCGGCCATAAATGTGAGTGCCCTTTTCGAAGTTTAAGGTGCCTGCCACGGGCTGTTCGCCATCGTAGGCAAACGTGGTGACGATACGGTGGGCAAAGGTGTCGCGCAGCGCTTGGAAAAATGCGGGCGTCAGATACGTGATGGCGCCATGTTTATCGGCGTTTTCGTCATACAGCTTGCCCACCGCTTGCCACTCGCGTTCATTCATCTGCCCACCTTCACGCAGGCCTATGCGCAAGCCGTGGCCGGCCGCAATGCGCCTTTCCTTCTTCACCTGCTTGCGCGAGGGGGAGCGAAAGGCGCTGAGAAAATCGTCGAAATTCTTGTAAGGCTGTGGGCTGCGGTTGTGCCAATGAAATTGATACGACAAGCGCGAGCGGTAGCCAACGGCGTTAAGTTCACGAAGCTCGCCCTCTGTGCAGAACAGAAAATGGACCGAAGAGACGTCGTGCGTTTGTGCCACCTTCTGCACGCCGTCTAACAAGGCAGAAACGATGGGCGCCCGTTCACAGCTTGGGTGCACAAGCAAACGGCGCCCCGTGGCCGGCGTGAACGGGACAGCCGCCACAAGCTTCGGGTAATACGCAATGCCACCACGCGCGGCACCTTGCGCCCACGCCCAGTCGAAGATGTATTCGCCGTAGCTGTTGTCTTTGAGGTAAAGCGGCACGGCGCCAGCCAACGTTTGCCCCTGCCAGACAAGGACAAATTGCGGCAACCAGCCTGTGCGCTCGCCCACGGAGCGCGACGTTTCAAGCGCGTACAGAAACGCGTGTTCTGTAAATGGCTCGTTGTCGTCGACGCACGCGTTCCACTGCACGGCCGGCACGTGAGCCAGCGAGGAAATCACCTGGATTCGTAAAGCTTCACTGTTCAAGACAAGGCCTTTGATGCGCGTCCGTCGGGACACGCTTCGCGCCCGAACAAGAACTGGCGCTTTGGCGATCGGCGAGACAATATGACGGCGTTGTGGGGGAATTGTACAAGATGCTCGTGAGCGTGGCTCATCGATTGGGGTGGGGTGGCAGTGTTCTGTTGGGCGTGAGCATCACGGCGGCGGCCACTGTGTTGGGGTTTGCCGCCATCGTCTACCTGCCCGCGAACCATTTCATGCCGTTGGCGACGCCCCTTCCCGCGCGGCACCCCTTGATACGCGTCACGATCTTGGTTTTGCGCAATGTTTTGGGATACGCGCTGATCCTCTTGGGCATGGTGATGATGCTGCCGCTCGTGCCGGGGCCGGGCTTGGTGTTCGTGCTGCTGGGGCTTTCGTTGATTGACTTTCCGGGCAAGCGCGCTTTGCAAATGCGGCTCTTGCAGCGGCCGGCTGTCAGTAAATTCATCACGTCGTTGCGGGCACGCTATGGCCGTCCGCCATTCATTGTAGACTAGCCGTCATGCGCATCGATCCCTCCGCGGTTTCGGCCCGCGACATGTACCAGCTTCTGATAAGCCTTGTGACACCGCGGCCGATCGCGTGGGTCAGTAGCATTTCTGCGGATGGCGTAACCAACTTGGCGCCGTTCAGTTTTTTCAACGCCGTGACGGCGAATCCACCCACGGTGTTGTTCTCGGTGGCGAACACGCGAGACGGTCGCAAGAAAGACACCCTGCTCAACGTTGAAGCCGTGCCTGAGTTCGTGGTGAATTTGTGTTCTTACGACACGCGCGAGGTCATGAACGATACGTCTGCCGAACTCGACTATGGCGTAAGCGAGTTCAACACGTTCGGATTAACGCCCGTGCCAAGTGAGACAATTCTGCCTCCGCGCGTGGCCGAGAGCAAAGTCCAGCTTGAGTGCGTTGTAACGCAAATCGTCCGCGTGGGCGAAGGATCGCTGGCAGGCAACGTTGTGTTCGGCACGGTGCAAAGGATCCACGCCAACGACGACATTTTCGACAGCACGGGCGCCGTGGATCCGCGCAAGCTCGATACGATCGGGCGCTTGGGCGGCTCGGGTTACACGCGAACGACGGATCTGTTTTTTCTGCCGCGGCCCACGCGCACCGGCAGATAGCGGCTATCTGCGGGCGCGCTTCAACAGGTAGCGCGCCAGGGGCGCAAAGTGAAGCGCCTGAATCACGTCATCGGGATTCAGCAACGCCTCGGCCTCGCCCACGGGGATGAGGTGAACACGTATGTCCTCGGTCGCCTCGGGCCGCGCGGTGGATTGCAGCGTCACGCCTTCGGCAAGAAAGGCGTACGACAAATTTGTTTGTAACGCTGGGTTCGCCGATAGCGTGGTCAGCAACGACCACGTGCCGCCGCCATACCCTGTTTCCTCGGCCAATTCACGCGCGGCGGCCGCCTGCAATGAGGCGTCTGTAGGATCGACGACGCCCGCGGGCAGCTCGAAATGCACTTGCCCTAAAGCGGGCCGGTACTGCCTGACCAAGACCAATTGATCATCCGTGGTCACCGCCACCACGTTCACCCACGGTGGGTACTCCGAAATCCAATACTCCGGGATCTCGGCGCCGCTGGGCAACCGCACGTGGTCTCGCCGCAACACCAACCACGGGGGCCGCTCGAACAGATACGTCCGCTCCAACACCTGCCACGGTTCGGGGTCATTGGGAAACTGGCGGGGCATGATGACTAAAGCTTACGCACGGGACCGGTTTCGACCGGCAAGCCCGCTTCACGCCACGCCCTTATGCCGCCCGCCATCGACTTGACGTTGGTGTAACCCATCTTTTGCAAGCTGTCGGCGGCCAGGGCCGAGCGGTATCCGCCGCCGCAATAAAGCACGAGGTCTGCGTTCTTGTCCGGCACAAGCGACTCAATGTCGCGTTCGATGACGCCGCGGCCAAGATGCACGGCCCCCTGGGCCCGATCCACGGCCACTTCACTGTCTTCGCGCACGTCAACGAAATGGAAGGCGTCGCCCCGCTGCAAACGTTGGTGAACCTGGGCCACCGTGCATTCTGTGACGTTGTGACGAATGGAATCGACGATCTTTTCAAAACCGGGGTTGTGTTTGGCGGCCATGAATCACCTTAGGCATCGGAAGGGGCGTCGAGATCGGAAGCGTCAGGCGCCGCATCGATCGGGGTGTTGGTGTTCGCATCGGGGCCCGCGTCTTTCGCGCCGGCATCGGGCCCCGGCTTGACAGGGGCCGGTTCAAGCAACGCCGCAGGATCAGTTTGGCACATTGCCCGAGGCACGCATGCTTTTGAGAACCCATAGTCCTCATGGACGATGGGGCCACCGCAACACACCTGGTCGCTGGACGCGCAATCGGCGCGTGTGGCGCAAGGACGTCGGCAGATGCGAACCGGTGTGCGCTGTTCGCCGACCGTATAGGTCTGGATGCAGATCAATTTGCTGTTGATGTTGTCGCACTGGTAATACGGCGATTCATCCCCGGCGCTGCAATAGGTGCCCTCAAACACGCGGCTTTTCACGTCAACATTGGAACAGGCCGCGGCGGCCCAAGCGCACAAAGCGGCAAAGCAAATTTTCACCAAACGCGTCATCTTGTGGAGTATCCCTTCGGCGGGTTGGACCCACAAGCCCCTGGTGGCGGCATTTCCACGGCAAATCGCTGCACAACCGATTGACACCGATGGTGCCCGTGCTTACGTTGTCCCCGCCCGTGAGCGTAAAACGCGATTACTACGAAGTGCTTGGCGTCTCGCGCGATGCCGATGGAACGGTCATTAAGAAGGCCTACCGCAAGCTCGCGGTCGAACTTCATCCTGACCGCAACCCCGGCAACAAAGAAGCCGAGGAAAATTTTAAGGTGGCCTCCGAGGCCTACCAGGTGCTTTCGGATCCCGAAAAGCGCGCGCTTTACGATCGTTATGGCCATGAGGGTCCGCGCAGCTCTGGCTTTTCGGGTTTCTCCGATGTGTCGGATGTGTTCTCCGCTTTTGGCGACATTTTCGGCGATATTTTTGGCGGTGGCGGCGGGCGCCGGCGCGGTCCGGCCCGCGGCGCCGATCTCGAGACGGAAGTTCACCTGACCTTGCTCGAAGCGGCCACAGGTGTTGAAAAGGAAGTCACCGTCGACCGCCACGCGCGCTGTGGCACCTGCGAGGGCACGGGCGCAGCCAAAGGTTCGTCGCCCGAACGCTGCGGCACCTGCCGCGGGCAAGGCCAGGTGATGCACCAACAGGGCTTCTTGATGATCCAGTCCACGTGCCCCACTTGTCGGGGCAGCGGGACGATCATCAAAGATCCTTGCAAAGAATGCCGGGGCACGGGCCTTGAAACAAAGACCGAATCGTTAAGCGTATCGGTTCCGGCCGGTGTGGACGATGGTTCCACGTTGCGGCTTGCGGGACGCGGTGAAGAGGCCCCGCGCGGCGGCCAGCCTGGAAACCTTTACATTCACATTCGCGTGAAATCGGATCCGCGGTTTGAACGGGATGGCGCGCATCTGCACACGCGGCTTGAAGTTTCGTTCCCGCAGGCGGCGCTGGGGGCCACGTTGTTGGTTCCCACCCTTGAGGGCGAAGCTGAGATTGACCTGCCGGCGGGCACGCAGCCTGGCGAAGTGATCGTGCTGCGTGGGCAAGGCCTGCCCCAACTGCGCGGCGGCGGCAAAGGTGATCTCGCGGTGCACGTTAAGTTGGCTGTGCCGAAGAAGCTCAACAAAGAGCAAGAAGAGCACCTTCGCGCCTTTGCCGAAGCCGGCGGCGACAAGGTCAAAGGCGAAAAGCAAGGCTTGTTCGGCCGCCGCAAGAAGTGATGCCGGCGTTGGGCCGCTGCGCCCCTAGTTGTTGAACGTTTGCAGATCTTCCCAACGCGTGCGGTGCGTGGGCAGGTGTTCGTCCGTGTCTTTCGGCGTTTCGCGATTGTTTTCGTTTTGAGCGATGAGCTCGAACAGGAAGTCATGCAAAGCACGCGTGCGACCCGCGTCCAAATCCGCGTCGCTGATGATCTTGAGCCGGCGGTGCAATCGCTCTTCGCCGCTGCCTATATTCAAACCAAAGCCATCAGGATCTTCGCCGCGTTTGTCTTCAGGTGCCACGGCGCGGAGGCCGCGGCACATGTCGCACGGGTTGGCTTCGTCCACCAGGCCACACAAGCGGCCGAACAGAAGCTCAAGGTTTGTGCGGCCATTGAGCAAGAAGCGCTGCAAGGAATCGAGGTTGATGCGCTGGACGCGCGCGGCTTCCTCTAAGGAAACGCCGAGCACGTCGACCAGCACCACCGCCAGCTGCTCTTCCATGGGCAACGAACGGCCCACGGCTGTGAAGCAAAACGCGATATGTTCTTTGACGTCATAGGCGAAGCCTTCTTCGCCAAAGGTGGCCGCGACGTCGGGCGTGGTCTCTGTGGTGGCGCAATAGTCTTGCACGAAGATTTGCGCGCCCGGCCGCCAACGACGTTGCAGAGCCAAGAATTCAACTGACTTTTGCACCGCCAAGCCTCGCAGCCAGGTGGAAAAGGGGAGCTTGGCGGGAATGTCGTTCAATCCGGTAAAGGCCGCGAGCAAAGCTTCCTGCAAGACGTCTTCGAGATCCTTCGGGTGCCCGACCAACGTGCGGATGACCGCGCGCACGCCACTTTGATGCGCCTGCAGAAGCCGCGACAGCGCGCGACTCGCTTCGTTGCTCGATTGGCCACCGTCGCTTGTGGCGCGTGCGAACAGTTCCGCTTCTTCGTTGGCTGTAAGCGAGGTCTGCTGCAAATTCTTAGGGCGAGCCATGGGGTGTCTCTTATCAGATTCAACCGCGGCTTCGAGCCGGGAACGCTTACCCCCGCCTGGGCACAGTCGTTGTTGCGCAGAATGCATCGTTATGGCGGTTGTGTTGCTACAATCGCAATGAAGCGACGCCGGCCCGGGCGGTGGGAGGTTCAAAATGGATTACGACACGCTGCGTTTATTTTTGCATCTCAGCCGCACCCTGCATTTCGGCCGCACCAGCAAGGAATGTCACGTGAGCCCTTCGGCTTTGTCGCGCGCCATCGCGCGCCTTGAAGATCACGTGGGTTGGCCCTTGCTTGAACGCGATCAACGGCGCGTGGCTTTGACCCCCGAGGGGGTGGCGTTTGCGGCCCACGCGCAGGAAACGCTGACACGCTGGCAGCAGCTGCAACAGAAACTCGCGCGGAAAGCTGAAGTGCTCACGGGAGAATTGGCGCTGTTTGCGTCGGTGACGGCGTGCCAAACGTTTTTGCCGCCGCTGCTTTCGAGCTTTCGGCAGACGCACCCCGAGGTGCACATCAAGCTGGAAACGGGATACGCGGCGGACGCGCTCGGGATGTTGAACAAGGGAGTGGTGGATGCCACGGTGGCAGCGCTACCGGACAAGGTGCCACCGTCCCTCGAAGCGCGCGTGGTTGTCGTCACGCCCTTGGTTTTGGTTGTGCCTGCCTCCGACTGTGAAGCCGCGCGACAGATGGCGTTACCGGTGGTGCCATGGGAGGACGTGCCGTTTGTGTTGCCGGCGGTGGGCTTGGCGCGCGCGGCGGCCGATCGTTGGTTTCGCAAACGCAAGTTTTCCCCACGCATTTACAGCGAACTGCCCGGCAACGAGGCGATTTTGTCCCTGGTGGCTGTGGGCTGCGGCGTCGGTATCGTGCCGCGGTTGGTGGCCGACCGCAGCCCGCTGCGCGACGAGTTTCGCGTGATTGAACCCAAACCGGCGCTTGATCCTTTCCGTGTGGGCGTGTGCACGCAAAAGCTCAAACTCAAATCCCCCATCGTGCGCGCGTTTTGGGATTCGATCGACAAGCTGCCGGGGGGCTAAGCGCGTTTGCGAAATCGCCGGCAGCGAGCCAAGGCAAAACTCATTGATACCCCGCCGCTTGCAAGGCGAACAAGTGGGCATAGCGCCCCTGCTTGGCCACGAGTTCGGCATGCGTGCCCATCTCGGCCACCTCGCCGCCTGCGAGCACGATAATACGATCCGCCATGCGGACCGTGGGAAAGCGATGTGAGATCACGATCGTCGTGCGGCCCTGCGATAGTTCACGGAACCGCTGAAACACAGCGTGTTCGGCTTCGGCGTCAAGCGCCGCCGTGGGCTCGTCCAAGATGAGAATATCGGCCTCCTCACGCATGAACGCGCGCGCCAAGGCCACCTTTTGCCATTGGCCGCCCGAAAGCTCGGCGCCATCTTTGAACCAACGGCCCAACTGTGTGTCGAGGCCCTGCGTGAGGCTTTGCACAAGCAGGGTGGCACCGCCACGCTCGACCGCGCGTGTGATGCGCGCGTCATCACTCATCGAGTCCACGCTGCCCACGCCGACGTTTTCGCGCAACAAGAATTGATATTGATTGAAGTCTTGGAAGATCACGCCCACGCGTTTGCGCAGCTCTTCTGCGGACCATGCGCGCACATCTTTGCCATCGAGCAGCACGAGCCCTTCCGTGGGTTCGTAAAGCCCTGTCAGCAGCTTAATGAACGTGGTTTTTCCCGCGCCATTTTCGCCCACCAACGCCAGGCTCTGGCCCTTGGGAATGAACAGGTTCACGTGGCGAAGCGCAAAATGATCCGCGTCCGGATACTTAAAGCCCACGTCGGCAAAACGGATGCCTTCTTCAACAGCGGTGGTTACAGAGTTTTGCGAGGCCGCGCGAGCTGTGGGGATCGCCAAGTACTCGAACAGGTTCTGCATGTACAGGTTGTGCTCATAAAGGCTGTTCAACGACGTGAGGATGCCTTGAAACGATTGCTGCCCTTGCCGAAAGGCCACAAGGTAAAGCGTCATATCGCCAAGCGATAGCTTCTGCGTGACTGTTGCCAAAACGACCACGACGTAACAACCATAGAACGCCAGCGTGCTCACGACGGAAAGCACGTAAGCCCAGCCGGTGCGGCGTACGGCCAACCTCTTGTCCTCTTCGTAAAAGCGCGACGACAAGGTTTCGTAACGATGAAGCAGCGTGGGGCCGATGCCAAACAGCTTCACTTCTTTAGCGTGTTCGTCGTTCGCCAACACATACTCGAGATAATTTAGGCGTCGCGCGTCGGGCGAACGCCAATTGCGGAGGCGAAACGCCATCGACGAGAACCGCGTCTCAGAGATGAAGGCGGGAACGGCCGCGGCCAAAACCACCGCAAACATCCATGGCTCGAACGCCAGCAACAAACTTGTGTAGCCTGCCAGCGTGAGCCCCGAACGAATGATCTGAAAATTTTCCGACACCAACAAAAGAGGGCGCGACGAGGCCTCGCGGCGCGCCCGTGTCAGTTTGTCGTAGAACTCAGGGTTCTCGAATTGTGGCAGCTCAAGTGTGAGCGCCTTGGTCAAGATGCGCAGGTTGATGTCGATGCCGATGCGCGCACCCACCAACTGGCGCACCAAGCTCAGCGAACGCTCCACCAAGGTGAGCGTGATGGCCAACCCCACCTCCCACAGGACGAACCCCACCACGCGGTGCTGTGCCGCGGCCGCCGCGGCCACGTCGGCGCCACGCGCGGCCACCACGCCATCGACGATCAGCTTTGCCACGTATGCCATCGCCGGTGGGAGGAATGAAGCGGCAATGGTCAGCAAACCCAACGCGCTTGTGCCTGCGCGGGCGGACCCCCACACGAGCGCCATCGTGGGGAGCGTTTGGCGAAAGCTGCCCAAGGCGCGTGTGAGCAGAGGCGGGCGGGGTGGCTGGGGCTGAGGCTGGGGCGGAGGCACGCGGGTGGCAAGCGTATGCCAGGAAGGCGATAGATGCACACCTGGGCCCCTAACTTGCGGCGTTTAGCCGGTGCCATCGTGGCGCGCTGCGCGGAGGCAGATATTTGAGCTTCGGTGCGCGGTCGTCGCGTCTTAACCCCTCATGATAGAATTTGGCAAGGCGGCGTAGGACCCGCACTTGATGTCGGAGCCGCTGCTTCACCACTCGTTTTCCCAGGTTGAGGCTGAGCACAACGCTCGGTTCGTGCGCGATGTCATCGACAAAGCGCCCGGTGCCGCGGCTCGGCTATGGGACCGCTTTGCCCCGCAGGTGCGTCGTGTGATTCGTCGATCGATGGCGAGGGATGATGTGGAGGATTTGGTGCAAGAAGTGTTTCTGCGGGTCTTTCACCGCTTGCATAGGTTGCGTGAACCACAGGCCCTTGCAGCCTTCATCTTGACAGTGACG
This sequence comes from Deltaproteobacteria bacterium, assembly GCA_033763315.1. GTDB lineage: Bacteria > Myxococcota_A > Polyangia > Fen-1088 > Fen-1088 > JAGTJU01. The sequence continues at coordinate 443,760 of JANRKS010000007.1, read as the reverse complement.
GCTTCGGTGGTCGCTTCGGAGATGCGGCGTCGAAAGGTGCGGCGGTTTTTGTGGCTGACGAAAGAAGGGGAACTGCCCGAGCCCGCTTCGGCGCCCCTCGACCACGACGCGCGTGAAGCGTTGCTTCGGCTTTACGATGTGCTTCATCGATCAAGCCACGAAGAGCGTATGTCGTTTGTACTGAAACATATGGAGGGCATGGAGCTGGCGGATGTGGCCCACGCCCTTGAGCTTTCCGTGGCCACAGTCAAGCGGCGGCTGCAAAAGGTGAACGCGCGACTCGCGCGCGCGGTGCATGAAGATCCCGTTTTGTTGGCGACTTTGGGATTACAACCAACGCAAAAGGCGGCGCCATGACCGTGCTGGGCGATTCATCCACCAACAGGCCGGCGCAAGAGGCTGTTGTGGCCGCCGTCGCGGCACATATGCAAGCGCGTTTTACCGAGCACACCGCGCGTGATGGGCGGGCGCAGTTCCTAGCGCGCGTAGCCGCGCGGCCACGGCGTGTGTGGATTCCGCTCGCTTTGGCGGTAGGGGCGATGGCGCTGGTGCTTTTGTTTGTGATGCCTCGACCACTGACGGTCATGAGCACCCACGTTTCGCTTGATGAGCATCTGCACTTTCGCGTTGAGCAAACCGCCGGACAGTTGCAGTTCTCTGATGGGTCGCAGGCCACGCTCGAGCCGGGTGCGGTCGGGAGCTTGCTTCGTCTTGACAGCCATGGCGCCGATCTGCGCCTATCGACAGGCCAAATCGATATCAAGGTGAAAAAGCGCAGAGGCGCTCGGTGGGCGGTGCTTGCCGGACCGTATCAGGTGCGTGTGACAGGCACACACTTTCAGGTGCGTTGGCTCGATGCCGCAGGCAGGTTCGCCATCCGCATGTGGGAGGGAGAGGTGGTGGTGCAAGGACCGGGGTTGGCGGGTGGGCGCGCCCTATCTGCCGGGCAATCCCTTGAACTTCCGTTGCAGCCCGTCGTCGTGCCGAACGAGAAACCGTTCGTGCCAGCGCCGGTTGTGGGCACCTTGATGCCTGAGCCGCCCCACACCCGCCCGCGGTCGTCGCCTGGTGGGAACTGGAAAGACTTGGTCGCGCAGGGCAAGTATCAAATGGTTCTGGCAGAGGCCACGCGACATGGCCTGCCCCGCGTGCTCAAGCACGCCTCACTCGACCAACTTGCGGCCTTGGCGGATGCGGGCCGTTACGGTGGCAACGCGCACATCGCCAAGCAGGCGTTGCTGGCCCAACGAAAACACTTTCCCCGCAGTGAACGCGCGGTGATGGCCGCGTATCTGTTAGGGCGTCTGGCCGAGGACGCAGGGCAGCCGAAAGCGGCTGTGGGTTGGTACGACCTTTATCTTTACGCCGGCAAGCATCAAGCCTTGGCTGAGGAAAGCTTGGGTCGCAAAATGTTGGCATTGGAGCGCGCGGGGCTTGCAGAGGCCACTTTGAAGGTGGCGCGTGCCTACAAGCGGCAATATCCGAACGGATCGTTTTTCCATGCGGCCCAGAGAATCGAGGCGATACACTCACCGAAGTGAATGTCGGCAAACGCAGCCGCGTGGCAAAGGCGCTCGCGGCCATTGGTGCATGCTTGCTGCTGTGGCCGTGCTGCGTATGCGCGGCAACACCGTCCGATCCGGTGGGGCTCGTGCGCGACGCCGATAGCGATCCACGCATCAACGAAGTGCGGAAGCGCATCGCCGCCGAGTTGGTTGCTGCGGGTTTCGCGTGGGCGCTGGTACAAAGCACAGATGATCTTTTCACGTCGGCGGCTGGGCGCCCATGGGCGCTTGTGTTTGTGTCTGCCAGTGCCCAAGGCATCGTTGTGGAAATCGCGCTTCCAGGGCGCCAAGGCGCAGGCATCGACGCGCGACGCCTGATTCCGATTGGCGCATCATCGGCGCTGACGCCCACTGAGTTGGCCTTGCGGGCGGTGGAGGTGTTGCGCGCCCACGTGGCCGCCGGGCCCGTGGGGCGTGCCACGCCAACGCAAGCACCCCCTACGGCGAACGTGCCGCGCCAGGGAGAGCCGCTTGTTTTCCAAATGGAGGCAGGCGCAAGTGTCCTGCGAGGCACGGATGGTTTGGAAGCCGGCGTGGGCCCCTGCGCATCGTTTGCGATTTCACGCGCGGCACTGGGCCTGCGAGTGGCAACGTTGTCGTCAGTGTGGTGGGGTGAAGCGCAAGGCGCTGACGTGCGCGCCCAGGTGTCGCAATGGTTGTTCACCGCTGAGGCGTTGTGGTTCCTGCGACCCGCGCGTCGATGGGTGCGCCCATTTGTGTTTCTGGGCGCAGGCGGTTTGCGATTGCAAGCCGACGCGGCCGACGACGACCGTTTGGTTCCCACACACGCGAGCCACTGGGCGTTTGCAAGCAAAGTGGGCGCAGGGGCTGTGGTGGCGTTGGGCAGCCCGCGCCTGCGTTTGGTCGTTGAGCTTGGGTTGGTCGCCACTGAACCTGCTGTGGCTGTGCAAGTCATTGGACCGACGGCGGGCGTGGCGGGGCGCCCCACACAACTGATGAAGGCGGCTTTGTCGTGGAGCCTATGATGCGCGTGATCTTCTTGCTGACTTTGCTCGCAAGCTGCGACGAAGTGACGGTCACGGCCGCCAAACGCAAGAAACTTGTTTGGCCATTTGATGCAAGTTCGATCTGGAACACGCCGATCGGAACGGGCGCTCGCTACGTGCCCGCAGAGCTCAAAGCTGTGCAGACGTCGGCTTTGTCCTCTTCATTCTTGATAACCACCAGCGCGACCGATCCGTTGCGCCCCTTGGTGCGGCCGGTTTCCAGCGCAGATCGGTGTGGCGGTATGGAAGTGATTGACATGATCCGCATACCCGATCTTTTCGTGTTGGCCGCAGGGCAGAACGCCGATCCTGGAAATTCCGCAGCCATCGTTCAGCCCGATGGCCACAGCCTCGTCGAGATCAGTGGCTTTGGCAGGTGCGAGCCAGGGGGCGCGGTGGTCGGCTATCGGTATCCAGATTCAGATCTGCTGCGCGATGGACGGCAGGGCGGCCAAGGCGGCTCCGGTTTATCGAGCCTTGGCGGCGCTTTGGTGCCGGGCGAGCTGCTCGGTCCTGTGCCTGTACGTCATGCGCTCAAGGTGGCATTGTCCTCGGCGCTCTATTACTTCGCGGATCCGTCACGGCCGGAATCATGTTTCCGCTGGCCCGCCGATCGGTGTGATGCCGGTTTTGCGGCGCTTGGTGAAGCCGGCTACCACGGTGGCAACCCTGCGCTGACCATGGGAGCGCTGCTCGCCATTCCCGCCAATACAAGCGAGTCCAGCGTGGCGCTTGAGACCGACGTTGGCCGTGCCATGTTTTTCACATTGCAAAACTATGGCGCTTACGTGGTCGGCAGCGCCGGGACGGATTGGGCAATTTGGGGGGCTCGCGACGATGCGCGCGTCTTGTTCTTGAACGCTTTGGGGGCCGACGGAAGGGCCGCGTGGGCGCGCGACGTGAATCGTCTGTTGCCACTGCTTGCCGTGGTCGACAACAACGCACCGGACGCAGTGGGCGGCGGGGGCGTTCCACGGCAGCCCGTGGCGCCACCGCTTGCCGATTAGGTCCTGTGGCTCGCGCTTGCCGCCCACAAGCCATCGGTATCGATGCAGGTGCCGATCGCGGCGGCCAATTCATCAAGGGCACCTTGCACCGTGGTGGCGAAGCCCGCGCGCAAGCGTGATCCGTGTCCGGCCATGTGGCGCAAGAAGCTGTCGCGAAACGCGTCGTGCGTAAACAAGCCATGCAGGTATGTGCCCATCACTGTGCCAGCTTCGTTGCGTGCGCCCTCGTTGACGCCGCCATCAAGCTGCAACATCGGTCGTTGCGTGTCGGCGCCATCCGTACGCCCGGCGTGAATTTCATAGCCTTGCACGGGGGCGTCCAACCACGCGCAGTGGCCACTTGTGTCGCGCAAGATCTTATGCGGTGCCAGCGTTGTGTCGACATTCAACAAGCTGAGGCCAGCGCTGACGCGAGGAGGGCCTTCAAGCCCCAGCGGATCGCGCACCCATTGCCCCAACATTTGGTAGCCGCCGCACACGCCAATGATCGCCTTGCCATGGCGTGCGTGCGCCAGGACATCGATGTCCCAACCCTGTGCGCGCATAAAATCCAGATCGGCAATCGTGGCCTTGGTGCCCGGAATGAGGATCAAATCAGCGTCTTGGGGCAGCGGCTGCCCTGGCGGCACCATCACCACCCGCACCGCGGGCTCCGCGCGCAGCGGATCCAGATCATCGAAATTGGCGATGCGGCTCAACATGGGTACGGCCACCACATAAGGGCGCGCTGTGAAGAGATCTTCGCGTGGGTGCTCCAGCACCACAGCATCCTCTGACGGGAGCCGTGCCACGGCGCTTTGCCATGGCAGCACACCAAACGACGGCCACTGCGTGTGCCGCGTGATGTGCTGCAAACCTTCGTCGAAGAGGCGTGGATCGCCGCGGAATTTATTGATCAGGTAGCCGGCGATCCTGCCCCGATCGTCGCCGCTGAGCACGGTGTGCGTTCCCACAACGCTGGCAATCACGCCGCCCCGATCGATGTCGGCCACCAAGCACACCGGCACATGTGCAGCCGTGGCGAATCCCATGTTGGCAATGTCACCCGCGCGCAGGTTGGTTTCGGCAGGGCTGCCGGCGCCTTCCACCAAGATCAGATCGGCCTCAGCTTGCAGCTGTGCAAAACTATCGAGAACCGCGGGCATCAACGAAGCCTTGTGCTCTTGATAACCCGCCGCTTGCCACGTGCCCTTGACGTGGCCTTGCACGACCACTTGGCAGCGCGTATCGCTTTCAGGTTTAAGCAGCACGGGGTTCATGTGCACCGAAGGCGCCACGCCGCAGGCCAACGCTTGCAGCGCCTGCGCGCGGCCGATCTCGCCGCCTTCCCTTGTAACGGCGGCGTTGTTCGACATGTTTTGCGGCTTAAACGGCCTGACGCGCAAACCTTGTTGGGAAAACCACCGGCACAGCCCAGCCACGATGGTGGACTTGCCCACATCCGAGCCTGTGCCTTGAAACATCAGGGTGCGGGCCACTGCGCTTTCCTACGAGGTCGAACGCGGGCTGTGCGCGCCTGCCTCGATCGTTGCCAACGTGTGTGGGTTGCCGCGCACGCGAAACACCACGCCGTCCGCTTCATAGCGTTCCGAAAGCACGTCGCATTCTTCAAACAAAGGCCCGCGCAAGTGTTGTGCGTTGTAAGGCACACGCACGTCACGTTCAACCATGAAACGCCGAAAGTGTTTGGTGATGATCTCGTGCAGGTGTTGCACATCGGCCTCGTCTTTTGCCGACATGATGATGGCGTCGGGCCACCACGTGGCCAGCTGGCGCGTGGCTTCGACTTGCGTGGTCGCGTCGCCCACGCGATCTATCTTGTTAAATACGTGCAGGCGAGGAATGTCGGCCGCCCCAATTTCCGTGAGCACGCGGTCTGTGACTTCCATTTGGCGGCGCCAGCCTCGGTCGGACGCGTCGATCACGTGCAACAACAAGCTGGCCTCAAGCGCTTCATCCAACGTGCTCTTGAAACTTGTGACCAAACCGTGCGGCAGGTTATCGATAAAGCCCACGGTGTCGGAGACCAAGATGCGCGGTTTTGTGGGTGGCGTTAACACGCGCACCGTGGTGTCAAGCGTCGCGAACAACTTATCGGCCACGTATACCTCGCTGCCCGTCAGCGCGCGCATCAGCGTGGATTTGCCTGCGTTTGTGTAACCCACCAACGCCACGCGGTTTAGATCGTGACGGCGCGCACGTTGCGTTTCGCGCTCGGTCTGCATGCGCTCAAGCTCGTCTGTGAGCTCGGCGATCCGATCGCGGATCTTGCGGCGATCGAGTTCAAGGTTGGACTCGCCCGCGCCTTTGCCACCGATGCCGCCGCGTTGCCTGTCGCGGCCTTTGCCTTGTTCACGCAAACGCGGCGCCAAATACTCCAGCCGCACAATCTCCACTTGCGCCTTGGCCGCACGTGAGCGGGCGTGGCGGTGAAAGATTTCAACGATCACGCCCGTGCGATCCATGACCTCAACGTCCACGGCGTCTTCGAGGTTGCGCGCTTGCGACGGTGAAAGCTCATGGTCGGCCAACACGAACGCCGCATCGGTTGATGCCGCCAACGCGCGCAACTCATCCACTTTACCCGCCCCGAGATAGGTGCCCGCGTGAAAGCTCGCGCGCTTTTGCGTCAGCGTTCCCACGACCTGCATCCCTAACGTGGTGGCCAGACGCCCAAGCTCGGCAAGCCCGTCCGCAAAATCGGCGTCTTCCAAATCTGGCAGTTGCACGCCACACAAGATGGCTTTGGGGGGCTCCTTATCAACTTCGTTATCAATCATGCGGGTCGCAAAGTATAGCGGACGCGTTTGTCACTGACTGGAAAACCAATCCTTGATGGCCTTGGCGTGCGGAAGTTTTATGCCTGTTTTGCCGGCAAACACGCGTTGTGATGGGTAAATGCTGCGATGCCCGGTGAGCAGATAAGCCAGCACGCACACGATGGCCGCGTGAGGAAACACGTTTGCGCCCACAAGTTCAATGGCCATGACCGATAAGGCCAGCGGCGCGTTCGATGCACTGGCAAACACAGCGGCCATGCCCACCGCGGCCGCGAGCTCAAGCGGCAACCCGAGCGGCCCAGCCAAAGCGTTGCCAAGCGCTGCACCGACGAAGAACAAAGGCGTCACTTCGCCGCCCAAAAAGCCTGCGCCAAGCGTGACGGCCGTAAACAGCAGCTTCAAGGCAAAGGCATAACTCGGCAACGAATCATCGTGAAATGACCGCACGATCACTGGCACGCCTAGACCCAAGTAGTCGGTCGTGCCCAAAAGCTGCCACAGCCCCACGACCAAGGCGCCACCGCACGCCATCCGCAGCGGCAGCGATGGTAACCACGCGTCTGCCCGCCGCTTGAGATAGTGCGTGAGCTCGATGAATGCACCTGTGGTGATCGCTATGGCCAAAGCGAACACGGCCCATTTGCAGAACAGCCAGGGCGTAAGTGCCAGATGTGAGGCCGGTGTGTAAGCGGCGTGCGTGACGCCCCACGCGCGCGTGGTCATGTCGCCCACCACGGCCGCGATCAGTGCGGGCACCAGGGCCTCGTAGGCCAAGTGACCCAACACCACGAACTCAAGCCCAAACACCACGCCCGCGATCGGCGTGCCAAAAACCGATCCGAACCCGCCTGCCACGCCCGCGGCCAGCACGTGCCGCCGCAGTTGTGGACCAAGGTGCAGCCTGTGCGCCACGGCATCTGCCAAGCTTGCGCCCATCTGCACGGCTGTGCCCTCACGGCCCGCGCTGCCACCGAACAGATGCGTAAGGACCGTGCCCACCAAAACCATGGGTGCCATCCGCAGCGGCAACCGCGGCCCGTTGTCATGAATCGTATCGATGACAAGGTTGTTGCCGCCCTTGATGGGATCGCCCACGCGCTGATACAACCAACCAATGCCCAGTCCCGCGGGTGGCAGCAGAAAAACCATCCATACGTGGTGTTCGCGGTATGCGGTGGCGAGGTCGAGCAAATACAGAAATAGCGCCGAAGCGGTGCCACACAACACGCCCACCACGGCCCCGAGCCCCAGCCACTGAATCAGCACCACCAGGCGATGGCGGGCTTCTGTCACCGGGCCTCGAGAGGCTTTGCTGGATACACCAAAATGCGATCACCTTTGAGCTGACCTGCAAACAAAGCGGTGTCGTTGACGTACGAAGAGGGGCGCACCGCTGGAAGGAAATCGCCCTTCGCCCGCGGCATCACCACGTGCGTGCGGTAGCGATGGCCCAGCTTGAACGCCAACACGCAAATGTCTTCCCGTGAGGACAGGCGCACCACCCACCGCACATAAAACGGCAGCTCGGCCACGTCAGCCTGTTGTTGGGCCGTGCTGTAAGGTCCCAACACAACCAGCTCGTCCCACGTGAAGGCCGCCATGTTGTTCATGTCGATCGTCTGCCCACCGCCTTCATTAAGCGCGCGGATGATTCGGATGCGCAACGCCAAATCGCCGGTGCCCGTGCGCAGCACCATCAGCACCACCCCCAGCGCCACTGCGGAAAGGAGGGGGACGAACACAATCCAACGCCGGTTCTTGGGGGCAGCCATGCAGCCTGGGTCATATTACGCCTGGGCTGTGGGCGCCACGTGCAGGCGTGGCTTAGGTGAGGCCTTCTGCCGCCAGGGCCGCCTTCACTGCAGGCCGCGCGGCGATTCGTTCCACGTAGGCCGCCAACGCCGGCACGGCGTCTAAGCTCATGTTGAAGCGCTTGGTCCAGCGCAGCACCGTATACAAATACGCGTCCGCAACACTGAACGACGTGCCCATCAGGAAGTCTTTGCGCGCGAAGTGGTCATTCAAATAAGCAAACCGACCCTGCAGCTTTTGCTTTATCACTTCTTTGAAGGTTTCAGGGGCATCCCGGTTGAACAAGGTAGAGAACTGCTTGTGAATTTCGGTCGAAACGAAGTTCAGCCACTCCACCAAACGGTAGCGCTCAAGCGTGCCCGGCGCGGGAGCCAACCCCCGCTCCGGGGCCTTATCCGCCAGGAATTGAACGATCGCAGGTCCTTCGGTCAAGACCTCGTCGCCGGCTTGCAACGCAGGCACATAGCCTTTGGGGTTGATCAGGCGGTAGTCGGCACCCTCGGCGGTAACCTTTTGCCCCAAGTCCACTTTGATGGCCTCGTAAGGAAGGCCCAATTCTTCCAAGACGATGTGGGGTGATAGCGCGCACGTACCGGGTGAGAAGAACAGTTTCATTGTGCCGGGTTTGATGCTTCTGTGTTGCAGCGGTTTCACCACTTGGGAGTTTCTCTATGCGCCGATTTTTTACCCTGTCTTCGATTGCAGCTTGCTTATGCCTTGGTTTCGTAGGGTGTGCCTCGACAACGAAACCACCCAGCCCCCCGGCCTTGCAGGGCGCCCCGGCCAAGCCGATGACGGCCACGGCGGCGCCGTTGACCATCTATTGGGTCGACGTGGAGGGCGGGGCCGCCACCGTTATCGTTACCCCTGGCGGTGAAGTGCTGTTGGCCGACACGGGCTTCCCAGGGCCCCGCGATGGCGAGCGCGTGTTGTCGGTGCTGAAAAACGAAGCGCACGCGAAGGCCATCGATTACTTGCTGGTCACCCACTACCACCTGGATCACGTGGGCAACGTGCCCTACTTGGCGGAACGCTTCCCCATCAAGAGCTTTGTGGACCACGGCCAAACCGTTGAAACGGGCAACGACAAAGATTATCTGCCGCTCGCCAAACCAAGGCTGACCGTGCGCCCCGGCGACACGTTGCCCCTGACCGGGGTTGAGCTGACGTTCGTGGCCTCGCACGCCGACGTTTTATCCGCACCTTTGCCGGGCGTGCTGAATACACCCAATCCCCTGTGCGGCAAGGCCGATCCGGGAAAGAAGAACCTGGGCGACGAAAACAGCCGCAGCCTGGGCTTCGTGATTCGCGCCGGGAACTTTACGTTTGCGGATCTCGGAGATCTGTTGTGGGGCAACGAACACGATCTGGCTTGCCCGGTGAATCTGATAGGCCAGGTGGATCTGTTTCAAGTGACGCACCACGGGTCCGATATTTCGAACGCGCCGCAATTGGTGCAAGCCCTCGACCCCGTGGTTGCCGTGCTCAACAATGGTCCTCGCAAGGGCGGTGGAGCGAAGTCCTACACCGCCGTTGTCGAGTCGCCCCACCACCCTGACGTGTGGCAGCTGCACCGCGCGTTGGCGAACGACAGCGCACAAAACGCGCCGCCCTCACGCATCGCCAACCTTGAAGGCGGCGACGATGACAAAGCGCATTTCATTAAGGCCGTGGTCAGCAAGGGAACCATCGTCATCACGAACAGCCGCAACGGTGAAACGCAGAGCTACACCGTTCGCTAGCCGCAAAGGTTGCGTGTATGATAACCGCGGAAAATGAAGCTTCTCCGTCGCGTTGTCTGCTGTGGGGCATTCGCCTCTCTTTCCCCTTTGGCAGGGCATGCGCTGGCCGCCACCACGCAGTCGTTCGTGCAAACAACGGTTGAAGATTTCGAGGAAGGGGAGGCCACGGGCACGTTGGTCGCCCCACCCGGCCAAGTGGAGGTGGGACTCAAACCTCAACGTTTTCCCGTCGACGCCGCCTTCTTGTGGGCGTCCACGGTTTCGCCTGACGGGAAGACCACATACTTCGGCACAGGCGATCCGGGTCGCGTCTACAGCGTTCCCGCGGCGGGCGGTGCCGCACGCCTGGTGGCGTCGCTGCCCGAACCTTGGGTCACGGCGCTGGTCGTTGAAGATGCCGATACACTGCTGGCCGCCACAACACCTGGCGCGAAGCTTTATCGGATCAACCTCCCCGACGGCAAAGCCAAAGAGGTGGCTCACCTCGACACCGAACATGTGTGGGCCCTTGTCCACGATCAGAAAGCGCACCTGACCTACGCCGCCACAGGGGTGACCGGCAAGGTGGCTGTCATTGACGCCCAAGCCAAAGTGAAAACGTTGTGGTCGGCCGACGATCAACATTTGGTTTCATTGCTGCCTGATGGTCACGGTGGTTTGTTGGCGGGCTCTGCGGAAAAGGCGATCTTGTTTCGCGTGGGCACGAACGGCCAAGCCCGTGCGCTTGCCGATTTCGAATCGCAAGAGGTGCGTGCGATCGCGCTCGTGGGCGACACGATTTTCGCGGCCGTCAACAACTTTGAGTCGGGCGGTGGCGAAGACAACCAATCGTCCGCGAAAGACAAGGGCGCCAAAGGCATCGCGCTGGTGACGGGCGGCAGCTCACCGGCGGCGCCTGGCAAATTGCCTCGGCCGGGCGCACCGAAGGCCAAAGGCGCGGTTTACCGCATCGAACCTGAAGGCGCCGTTGAATCTGTGCTGACGTTGTCTCAGGGATATTTCACGTCACTCTTGGCAGACAAGGCCGGCAACGTGTTTGCGGCGGCTGGCTCCGAGGGCAAGGTCTACCGCATCGATGCCCAACGAAACACATCGCTGGTTTTGGATTTGCCAGAACGCCAAGCGTTGACGTTGGTGCCTGCACCGTCAGGGTTTCTTGTGGGCTCGGGCGATGCAGGTGCGGTGTTTGCGGCGCAGCCCGCTGGCAAAGGCGAAGCCCGTTATCTGTCAAAGGTGTTCGACGCCGGCCGCTTCGCGAAGTGGGGGCAGCTGCGTTTCGGGGCCGCCGCGGGCGTGGCTTTGCAAACGCGTTCGGGCAACACGGCCAAACCCGATGCCACATGGGATCCGTGGACGCCGCTTGGTTCGCCAGCGTTCGCGGGTGCGCAAGGCGAGGGCCGTGTGGCGAGCGCTCCTGCTCGCTACGTGCAATACCGCGCCGACTTGGCGCCGAAGTCCATCTTGCGTGATGTGACGTTGTTCTATAGGCCCCAAAACCTGCGGGCGCGCATCACAGACATGACGGTGGCCGATCCACCTTCGCCTGATCGCTCGCCTCATTCGTCGCTCCTGAAGCTGCGTTTTAAAGTCGAGAACGCCGACAATGATGGCTTGGTTTACCGCCTGGCTTACAAGCGCGAGGCCGATACGCTCTGGCGTCCGTTGGCGTCCACGGCTGAGCCGTTAACGAAGCCCGAATTCGATTGGAACACCGAGGCCGTGCCCGATGGTGAATATGTGGTGCGCGCCTACGTGACGGATGCCGCGGCCGTTTACCAACCCGAGGCGCTGGACTTCACGTTCACTTCGTCGCCCGTGTTGGTGGACAACACACGCCCTAGCATCACGGGGCTGTCGTCCACTGCGCCAACGCTCACAGGGCGCGCCGTGGATGCAGCCTCGCCGATCACGGCCATCGACTTTCAGATCGATGGTGGCCCATGGCAATCCGCCGCTCCGAAAGACGGCTTGCTTGATCAAAAGGATGAAGCCTTCTCAGTGCGGTTGCCGCCCCTGGCTGCGGGCGATCATGCAGTGGCGGTGCGCACCTTCGACGCCGCCAACAACGTGGGTGTGGCGGCCGTGGTCGTGAACAGCAAAGGCCCTTAGTATGATCATGAACGACACCGCGCAGCTGCCGCAGGCCCCCGAAGTCATCCAGACAGAGGTGGGCATGCTGCAAAACTTTTGCGAGCTTTTGTATTGCCCCACCACCCGCGAGGCGGCTGTAGTGGATCCGGCTTTTGAGGTGGATCGTCTGTTGCGGCTGGCTCGCGAACATCATCTGGCGATCAAGCACATCCTCATCACGCACACGCACCACGATCACATTGAGGGCGTGGCCGACATGGTGGCTGCCACGGGCGCGGCTGTGTTTGTCCACCCGCACGAAGCACCGAAGATCAAAGCCATGGCCAGCCAGGTGGTGTTGCTGTCCGATCGGATGGACGTCGCGATTGGCGCATGTGGCGTGCGCGCCCTCGAGACCTTTGGCCACACCCCGGGCGGCACGTGCTTCTTGGCGGATGGTTACATCGTCACCGGCGACGTTCTGTTCGTCGGGGGCTGCGGCCGCACCGATTTTCCCGGCGGCAGCACGGCGGCGTTGTGGCAAAGCCTGAACCGCCTCATGGGCTTGCCCGAAGAAACCGTGGTTTACCCGGGACACAACTACGGCAGCACGCCCACCTCGACGATGGGCCGCGAGATCTTGGAGAACCCCTACCTGCGTGCGGCCGACTACGAGGCCTTCCGGTCACTGCGTGAGCGCGTTCGAAAAGCTTAAAGGCACCCCGCCACGTTGACGGTGTGCCTTTTGCGAAGCGGCCGAAGCTCGCCTGCGCTTACTTGGCTTGCGAAGCGCGGCAGCGCTTATTTGGCTTTTGAGGACGCCTTGCCTGCAGCGTTTTTGGCGCGGCGGTTGGCGGCCTTTTGAATGTCGATGAGGCGCGCCGAGGAGAAGCTTTCCAGCTTGCCCACGTAGTCTTTGTCCTTGGCTTTGCCTTGCGCGGTGGCAGCGGCTTCCACCAGCTTGCTGCGCGAGCCACCAAACTTATCCTTCACAGTTGAAGCGGCAGAGTGCAGCTTCAAAAGCTTTGTGTTCGACACACCCAACAGGCGCTTACGCAGGTCTTCCTTGGGCTCGTCGGTCTCTTTGCTCAAAAGACCAACCAGCTCATCAACCAGCTTGTCCTTCTTTTCGAATTTCGCTTTGACAATGGCTAAGGGCGCGGGCATGGGGATTCCTGTGTTCGAATGGCCTTCAGATTAAGGGACGGCACGTATAGCCCAAATCCCAGCAAAGCGCCACCCCTAGCACGGTGTGGCTTTGCGGACCGTCAGGCAAGCCGGGGAAGAACCTCGCGCGCGCCCGCGATCAATGCGTCAATTTCGACCGTCGTGTGGGCCGCCGAAATGAATCCCGCCTCAAGCTGGGCCGGCGGCAAATAAAGGCCCAGCTCCAACAGACCGTGGAAAAAACGGCCAAACTTCGCCGCGTCGGCCTGTTTGGCCGTGGCGAAATCAACCACCTTGGTGCGGGTGAAGAACACCGTGAAGGCCGAGCCCAGCCGCTGCACGCGGGCCGCGACGCCCGAATCAAGAATGGCTTGGTTCAATCCCGCTTCAAGCCGGGCGCCAAGTTCGTCCAAACACTCATAAAGGCCCTCGCTCAACTTCTTGATCGTCGCCAAACCAGCCGCCATGGCCAGCGGGTTGCCGGAAAGTGTGCCCGCTTGGTAAACGGGACCCTCGGGCGCAATCTTTGCCATGATGTCTGCGCGGCCGCCGTAAGCGCCCACGGGCAACCCTCCGCCCACAATCTTACCCAGGCACGTGAGGTCCGGCTTGATGCCATACCGCCCCTGCGCCCCACGCAGGCCCACTCGAAAGCCCGTGATCACTTCGTCGAAGATCAAAAGAGCGCCGTAGGTGTCGCACAACTTGCGCGCGCCTTCGAGGTATCCGGGATGCGGCTCCACCAAGCCCATGTTGCCTGGCACGGGCTCAAGAATGAGGGCCGCCACTTGATCGCGGTTGGCTTGCAACATCGCCTCAAGCGCTTCTAAATTGTTAAACGGTACGATGAGCGAATCGGCCACCGCTGCGTTCGTGACGCCCGCGGAGCCAGGCAGGCCCAGAGTGGCGACGCCGGAACCCGCGGCCACCAACAACATGTCAGCGTGGCCGTGGTAGGCGCCTTCAGTCTTGATGATCTTGTTGCGGCCTGTGAAGCCTCTTGCCAAGCGCAGCGCCGACATCGTGGCCTCGGTGCCCGATGACACAAAGCGCATCCGCTCCATTGAAGGAAACAAACGGCGAATCTCTTCGCCCAGCAGAATCTCGCGTTCAGTTGAAGCGCCAAACGATGTGCCCATGGCGGCTGATTCCACGATGGCGGCATGAACGTCAGGATCTGCGTGGCCCAAGATCATCGGCCCCCAGCTGGCCATGAAGTCGATGTATTTGTTGCCGTCGGCGTCCCACAAATAGGCGCCCTTGGCGCGCGCTAAAAATACGGGTTTGCCGCCCACGGCTTTGAACGCACGCACAGGGCTGTTTACGCCGCCTGGAAACAGGTTCTGGGCGGTTTCAAACAGGGCCTCGGATCGTTGAGTGCTTCGCTCGGTCATGGGGTGCCTTACGGTTTATTCTTCGTCGCCGCCCGCTTCGTCGCCATCCTCATCTTCGTCCACGGCCTCGTCGTCATCGCCTTCTTCGCCGAGATCTTCCTCAGCCAGCGGAACGGATGCCAACTCGGCGCGAGCCGCGGCCACTTCAGGCGCCACCTCGGCCTCTTCTTCAGATTCGGCGAGGCGCTCCATTGCAACCACCTTTTCGCCTTCATCCAAACGAATGAGGCGCACGCCCTGGGTGTTGCGGCCCACGGTGGGCACGCCATTGACGGGCATGCGGATCAACTTGCCGCCGTCGGTGATGATCATCAAATCGTCATCGTCGGCCACAATGCGCAGTGAAACCACTTTGCCGTTGCGTTCGCTCGTCTTGATCGCGATCACGCCTTTGCCGCCGCGGCCCTTGGTGGGGTAATCCGAGGTTGGGGTGCGCTTGCCGTACCCGCGTTCGCACACCGTGAGCAGCGTGGCCGGCACGTCACGTGGAATCACCGCCATGCCCACCACTTCATCGGTGGCGTCGCGCAGGTTCACACCGCGCACACCGCGCGCCGTGCGCCCCATCGGCCGCACCTTCTCTTCACCGAAGCGCAGCGCCCACCCGTTCTTCGTGCCCAACAAGAAGTCGCTGTTGCCTTCGGTGATGCGCACGACGATGAGGTCGTCGTCTTCATCAATCGATAGGGCGATGATGCCGGTGGCACGAATGGCTGAGAACGCTTCCAACGAAGTTTTCTTGATGACGCCCTTGCGGGTGGCCATCGCCACGAAGGCGCCTTCGGAGAACGTTCGCACAGCCTGCAAGGCCACCACACGTTCGCCCTCCTGCAAGGCAATCAGATTAACGAACGCCTTGCCTTTCGCGTAACGACCAGCCGCCGGGATCTGCCAAATCTTCTTTGAGTAGCAGCGGCCCTTGTTCGTGAACATCAACAACGTGTCGTGCGTGGAAGCCACGAACAATTGCGTCACGAAATCTTCTTCGTGTGTTGTTGTGCCTTTGACACCACGGCCGCCGCGGCGTTGTGCTTTGTATTCCGTCTCGGCGTTGCGCTTGACATACCCGCCGTGGGTCACGGTCACAACCATGTCCTCTTCGGCGATCATGTCTTCGATGTCGATGTCGGTTTCATCAACATTCAAAATCTCTGTGCGCCGATCGTCGCCGTAAAGCGTGCGCACTTCTTCAAGCTCGGCCACGACCACGCGCATAAGCTCGGCGTCGCTGCCCAAGATGGCCTCAAGCCGCGCGATCTCGATCGCCACTTCGCGAATCTCGGCCTCAAGCGCTTCGATTTCGAGGCCCGTCAACTTGGCCAAGCGCATATCCAAAATCGCCTGCGATTGCCGTTGTGACAACCCGAACGACGACATCAATGAGTAACGCGCGGTTTCGGTGTCCTTCGAACGCCGGATGATCGCAATCACCTCGTCGATGTGATCGACGGCAATCTTGAGGCCCTCCAAGATGTGCATACGGTCGCGAGCTTTCTTGAGCTCGAACACCGTGCGGCGTGTGACCACCTCGCGGCGGTGCAGCAAGAAATACTGCAAACACTGGCGGAGGTTCACCATCTCAGGGCGGCCATCCACAATGGCCACCATGTTGACGCCAAAGCTTTCTTGCAGCGGCGTCATCTTGTACAAGTTGTTCAAAACAACTTCAGGAACAGCATCTTTTTTAAGCTCGATGACGATCCGCATGCCTTCGCGATCGGATTCATCGCGCATGTCAGAGATGCCTTCGATCTTCTTTTCCCTCACCAACTCGGCGACCTTTTCGATCAGGCGCGACTTGTTGACCTGGTAAGGAATTTCTGTGGCGATGATGGCTTTGCGACCCGTTTTGGGGTGCTCTTCAATCGCCGTGCGAGCGCGCATGATCACGCTGCCACGCCCCGTGGCGAACGCACGCCGCACGCCGGCGGTGCCACAAATGAAGCCGCCCGTGGGAAAATCAGGCGCGGGCACGTACTCAAGCAGATCTTCCCAAGTCAGATCCGGGTTTGCGGCCAACGCGATGGCCGCCGTGATCACCTCACGCAGGTTGTGGGGCGGGATGTTGGTGGCCATACCCACCGCGATCCCCGCGGCGCCGTTGACCAGTAGGTTCGGGATGCGCGTGGGCAGAACCGTGGGCTCAACTTCTTTGTCGTCGTAGTTGGGCTGAAAATCGACGGTCTCTTTATCGATGTCGGCCAGCACCTCTTGGCCGATCTTCTCCATGCGGCACTCGGTATAACGATAAGCCGCAGGGGGATCGCCATCGACCGAACCGAAGTTGCCTTGCCCGTCGATCAACGGGTAGCGCATCGAGAAATCCTGCGCCAAACGCACAAGCGCGTCGTAGGCCGCGGAGTCGCCGTGCGGGTGAAACTTACCAAGCACTTCACCAACCACGCGTGCGCATTTGATGTAAGGCCGGTTCCAGACGTTGTTCATCGTCTGTTGCGTGTAGAGGATGCGCCGGTGCACGGGCTTGAGGCCGTCACGCACGTCAGGGAGCGCGCGCGAGACGATGACGCTCATGGCGTAATCCATGAACGAGGACTTCATTTCCTCTTCGATTGAAACAGGCACCCGGAAGCCACCGGCGCCAGGAGGTCCCGGCGGGGGCGTGGGGGGCGTAGCAGGAGGGGTGGTTCCGTTAGCGCCGTCCGCAGAATTCATGCAACGCGGAACGTATCAAGATAGGCCGCGTAGGTCGATAACCATTTGTGTTTGCTGGGGTTACTCGCGGGCGTGGCCGGGGGCTGGCCATGCCACTAGAGGGGTTGATGCGCTCTCAAGGTAGCCTCTGACTCAATTTTAGTGGTCAGCAACAGTGACGCCGTGTGAGTGCAGGTGCGCTAGTCCCATGCATGTCCAATAAAGTCGGCGCGAACTGACCTCTCCGCACGCCAGCCGAAGACGCCCACACCCGGCTGGATATGGCTATGTTCGCGGCGGGTGTACGTCAGAGAACCGGCTAGCCATTTTTGCCGCACACGTGTAGTATTCCGCGCAATGTACGGGAAGGGTTTTATGCTACAGAAAAAAGTAATTAGTTTCGCAGGTTTAGCTATGCTACTCGGCTGCTTCGGCGGGTGTGGCGACGACAAGGCCAAGGTCACGCCATTGGTGAACGTGTCCCCCACCACGGGGTTGACCACCACAGAGGCTGGCGGCCAGGCTTTCTTCAGCGTTTCGCTCGGCACAGCTCCGAGCGCAGACGTGACCATCGCCATTTCGAGTTCCGACACAACCGAGGGCACCGTGTCTCCGGCCACGCTGACCTTCACCAAGGCGAATTTCGCCGCTCCACAGGTCGTAACTATGGCCGGCGTCGACGACGCCGTTGCCGACGGCAATGTGGCGTACACGATCGTGCTAGCGCCCGTAGTCAGCACGGACAAGAAGTACGCCGGCCTGGATCCCGCTGACGTCACGGTGACCAACATCGACAGCGAGACCGCCGGTGTGACGGTCACGCCGGTGGCCGGTCTTCGCACGACGGAGGCGGGTGGTGCAGCCACCTTCACGGTTGTGCTCAACAGCCAGCCTGCGGGCGACGTCACGATTCCCGTAGCTTCTCAGGACGCGACCGAAGGCACGGCCGCTCCGGCGACGTTGACCTTCACGAACCTCAACTGGAATGCGCCACAAACGGTCACTGTGACCGGTGTCGACGACACAGAAGCCGACGGCGAGGTGGCTTATACGATTGCTTTGGGCCTTTCCACAAGCGCGGACCCCGCCTACATCATTGACGCTGCTGACGTTGCCATTTCAAACGTTGACAACGACACGGCCGGCGTGGCTGTGCAGCCCACGAGCGGCCTGGTGGTTAGTGAAAATGGCACGACGGCTTCGTTCAAGATCACTTTGAACACGAAGCCCACCGCCGACGTGGTGATCCCCCTCGTTAGTTCCGATACCGGCGAGGCCACCGTGTCTCCTGCCAGCTTCACGTTCACGCCTGCGAACTGGAATGCACCGCAAACCGCAATGGTGACGGGCGTCAATGACGACGTTGCCGATGGCAATCAACCTTTCACGATCGCGACCGGGCCAGCCACCAGCGCTGACCTCACTTACAACGCTGTCAATCCGGCCGATGTCACCGGCATCACCCAGGACAACGATTCTCCAGGGTTCGTGTTTGCTCCGCTCACACCCCTTGTGACCTCGGAAGATGGCACTTCCACCACGTTCACGGTGGCCTTGCAAAGCAAGCCATCGGCGAATGTGACGATCGCTCTATCGAGCAGCAAGCCAGCTGAAGGGACGGTGGCTCCTGCCTCGTTGACTTTCACAACCGACAACTGGAACGCCCCACAAACGGTGACCATCACCGGCGTCAATGATGATGCGGCGGATGGAAATCAGGTTTACTCCATCGTTACTGGCGCGGCCACTAGCACGGACGCTGGATACAATGGCGTCGATCCTCTTGATGTGCCTGTTACGAACAATGACAACGACATGCCCGCCATCTTGGTGGTTGCGGCTGCCAATTTGACGACCACTGAGGCCGGCGGCACCGCAACCTTCACCGTGCGCTTGCAAACACGGCCCTCGGGCAACGTCACGATCCCCGTCTCCAGCTCTGATACCTCCGAAGGCACGGTATCACCTACCCAGCTCGTGTTCACACCTGACAACTGGAACGGCGTGCGCAATGTAACGGTCACAGGCGTAAACGATGACGACATTGATGGTAACCAGGTCTACAAGATCGTTCTGGCCCCTGCCGTTAGCTCGGATGTTGGCTACGACACGCGCGACGCTGCCGATGTTGAATTGACGAACACTGATAACGACACGCCGAATGTAATCGTGTCGCCAACGTCTGGTCTCGTCACCACGGAACGCGGCGGCCAAGCGACTTTCACCATCGTTCTGGCAACCCGACCCACGGGCGACGTTACTTTTCCGGTGGCCAGCAGCAAGACGACCGAAGGCACCGTTTCCACCAGCACCGTGACCTTCACGCGCGACTCGTGGGCGAGCCCCAAGACCGTGACAGTGACCGGCGTCAACGATGACGAAGCCGACGGCAACCAGCCTTACACCATCGTCATCGGCGAAGGCATCAGCGAGGACGTCAACTACAAGAGCCGCAATCCTGCGGATGTGACCGTCTCCAACACGGACGACGACAGCGCCGGTATCACCATAACGCCGGTCGAAGGCTTGTTGACCACCGAGAAGGGTGGCCAAGCAAAGTTTACGATTCGCCTGAACAGCAAGCCGAGCTCCCCCGTCACAGTCAACTTCACGAGCAGCGATGCGACCGAAGGCACGGTGTCTCCAGCCAGCTATGTCTTTACGCTGGCCGATTGGAACTCATTGAAGGAGGTGACGATCACGGGCGTTGCCGATAACGTGTTCGATGGTGATCAGCTCTACACGATCATTACCTCGCAAGCCGCCAGCACGGATGCAGCGTATGCCGCGATCAATCCCCCTGACGTCGCCGTCTTGAACGACGACGCCAACCCTGGTGTCCGCGTCACGCCTTTGGCCATCAGCACAACGGAAGCTGGAGGCTCCGCGAGTTTCACGGTGGCATTGAACACACAACCTGCAGACAACGTGAAGATCTCCATCGCCAGCAGCAAGGTCGCCGAAGGCGAAGCTGACACGACCGAATTGGTATTCACACCGGCCAACTGGGAAAGCGAGCAAAGGGTCACCGTTGCAGGTAAGGACGACGCTGTTGCCGACGGTGACGTGGAATTCGCCATCGTTACAGGTCTGACGGTCAGCCCGGATGCCGAATACAACAACCTGCCCGTTGACGACGTCAAGGTCACCAACATCGACGACGAAACCCCGAACATCCGGGTGGCCCTGTTGGGCGCCAACCGCACCCGTGAGTCTGGGACAACCACGAAGATTTCGGTGGTTCTCAACTCTCAGCCAACCGCTGATGTGACCGTGCCCGTGGAAAGCTCAGACACCACAGAGGGTGCCGTGAATAAGGTGTCTTTGACCTTCTCTGCGGCGAACTGGAACGCGCCTCAAGAGGTCACGGTCACAGGCGTTGACGACAAGCTGGCTGACGGTCTGCAGGAGTACACGGTTCGCTTCTTGGCTGCGACCAGCGCAGACATGAAGTACAACGGGCTTGATGCCAGTGACGTTGTGTTGTCGAACATTGATGACGAGCAAGCTGGTTTCACGGTGACACCTACGGTCCTTGTCACCAATGAAGCAGGCAACCTTGCACCAAAGTTCAGCGTGGTGTTGAACAGTGAGCCCACCAAAGACGTGAAGATCGCGGTAAGCAGCGGCAACACAGCCGAGGGCCAAGTCAGCGACGCGGAACTCGTGTTCACGTCGGCAAACTGGTTCTCTCCTCAGTTCATCACCTTGACGGGCAAAGACGACGCCGTTCAGGATGGCGACCGAGGCTACGCAGTCATCTTGGCTCCCGCCACCAGCGATGATCCTGGCTACAACGGCCTCGATCCTCAGGACGTATCGGTAACCAACATCGACAACGACACAGCGGGCGTGATTGTGACGGCCAACAGCGGCTTGCAAACCACTGAGGAAGGCGGCAAGGCTGCGTTCACTGTTGCGTTGCGAACCCAGCCTGTGGCGAACGTAACGATCGCGGTGCGCAGCGGCGACTTGACCGAAGGCTTGGTCTCCACGGAACTGCTGACCTTCACCGCGGCCAACTGGAACGCGCAACAAGAAGTCACGGTCACGGGCGTCAACGACGACGTGGCGGATGGCGACCAGGTGTTCGAGATCATCTTGGATCCGTCACAGAGCACCGATCCAAACTATGTTGGTAAAAAGGACCGCAACGTCCAGATCACAAACAAAGACGACGAACAACCCGGAATCGAAGTGGTTGGTCCGGGCGAAAGCGGTTTGGTCACCGACGAAGGCGGCAAGCAAGCTACGTTCACGATGCGTTTGCGTTCTCAGCCAACCGCGGACGTCACAGTGGCTTTGTCTGTCAGCAACGGTGAAGCTGCGGCCAGCCCAGCCAAGTTGACCTTCAACTCGGTTAACTGGAAGGGCCTGCAAACCGTCACTGTCACAGGCCTTGACGATCCGTCGAAGGACGGCGACCGGCCTTACGTTGTGATTACGGCACCTGCTGAGAGCTCAGACGCGAAGTACAACGGCGTGGATGCCGAGAACGTTGCTGGCATCAACCAAGACAACGACTCTGCGGGCATCGTGGTGGATTCCGATGAAGCCATCACCGTCAACGAAGATGGGACGAAGACGGCAACGTTCTACGTAACGTTGAAGTCAAAGCCCACGGCGGCGGTCACATTGCCCGGCATCGTGGTCTCCGACGCAAGCGAGGCGACCATCGACAAAACGACGATCACCATCGCGCCAGACGAATGGAACGGGAAGAAGTTTGTGAAGGTCACGGGCGTCAACGACAACCTTGCCGATGGCAACCAAGACTTCAGCATCTCGTTCTACAACAGCAGTAGCACCGATCCCGACTACAACAACCAACCCATTTCGCCACTGCCTGGCAAAACGTTGGATGACGAAACTGCTGGCGTGAACCTCACGCCGGCCACGGGCCTCGTCACGAACGAAAACGGTCAAACGAGTTCGTTCAAGGTGCGTCTGCAATCGCAACCCACGGCAGACGTGACGGTGTCCTTCACAGTGAACGACACCGCCGAGATGGAAACCCCAGCCAGCGTTGTGTTTACCGCCGGCAACTGGAACGTTGAACAAACGGTCACGGTGAAGGGCAAGAACGACGACGTGGCCGACGGCAACCAAGCCTTCGTGATCACAGCCAAGTCCACTTCAGCAACGGACACAAGCTATGCAGCGAAGACCTGGGGCACCGTCAAGGGTACCAACAACGATGACGAAACCCCGGGTTTCACGTTGTCGCGCACCAGGGGCCTCGTCACTTCGGAATCGGGAACCAAGGACAGCTTCACCGTTGTGCTGAACTCTCGTCCGAAGGCGGGTGTCACTATCACCCTCACGGGCAATCCTGCCGAAGGCGCGTTGAGCGTCACCACCTTGACCTTCACCACAACGGGCGACGATTGGAAGACGCCTCGCACGGTGGAGATCACGGGCGCTGACGACAACGTATCGGACGGCAACCAGGCCTACCTCATCTTGGTAAGCTCGGCGACCAGCGCTGACGCCGACTACGCGGCACGCCCACAGCAAACCGTCGAAGTCACCAACAGCGACAACGACTAAGGCTCAAACGCCATAGACGCTCTAAAAGGCGCTCCTCCGGGGGCGCCTTTTTTTTACGGGTGCCCCCAGCATGGACCTTGCCGTTCTGCCGGTGAGCTGATTCACGCTGAAGCCCGGTGATGCGTACGCATCATCTGAGCGTGGATGCGAGTGGCTCACGAACGATGCCGATTTCGCGAGAATCCCACAGCTCAAGGTCGTGCCGTCCCCAGCGTGCCGAGTAAAGAAGGCGCGCCTTCGTGGCAACATCTTCGATCCGTGACTTCATTTCGTGATTGGTGTCACACGGTTTAGGACATATCCAGCGAACCGGAAAGTGACTTTACACGGATTTTGCCTAGAACGCGGCACCGTGGCGGAGACTTCCGGCGATGTTCAACCGCTTCTCTACGCCCCTGTTTTGGTCCTTCAGCTGCGCGGCTATGCTGTTGTGCTTTACCGCAACGTGCGGCGATGACAGTGAGAGCCAGGGAGCCGATGGCGGGGTTGACGGCGCAGTGGATGCTGCGGTGGCGTGGGACGGACCAGCGCTCGACGGCAGCAGTGATTCTCCCAAGGATGGTGCGTCCCCCGATGTGATTGATATTGTTTTGCCGCACGAGTGCAAACCGCCCAAGTTGAAGTTGGCACGCGTGGGCACAGCCGATCAGCCGCTGGCTGTGGTGCAACCCAAAGGCGATGATCGCTTTTATGTCGCTGAGCGGCGGGGACTGATCAAGGTCATCAAAAACGGTCAAACGCTGGCGCAGCCGTTCTTAGACATGCGCGCAAGCATCGCGACGTTTCAAGGCCAAGGCAACGGCCAAGGCGAACGCGGGCTCACGAACCTTGTGTTCCACCCGAATTACGCGACGAACGGGCGCTTCTTTGTGTTCTACACACGCTCCGTGAACGATCCGTTTTTCGAGGGCGTGCGGCGCGAAGGCGACATCGTGTTGGCCGAAGGGCATCGTTCTGCCGCAGATCCTGAACTTGCTGACCCAACGCTGAAACAGATCCTCGTTGTGCAGCACGATGGTGTCAACGGGCGCAATGGCTGCTGCGACGACGCTCATAACGGTGGCATGTTGGCGTTCGGACCGGATGGTTTGCTTTATACGGCTGTGGGCGACGGTGGTGGAGGCGCCAACGAATATGGCAGCAAAGTGTTGGGCTTATCGACCGTCTATCGTTTCAACGTGGATGATTTAACCACGCCGCCTCCCGGCTCGCTCACTGGCCCGCAAGCGCACCCCTTCGGTTGGGCCAAGGGCGTGCGTAACCCATGGCGTGGCTCGTTTGACGCGAAGACGGGCGATCTTTATTTCGGCGACGTCGGTGAAGCCACGTGGGAAGAAGTGAACTATCTGCCGAAGGCGCAGTTGCGAGCGACGGGCCTCGATTTCGGGTGGGGAAACCCCGGCATGGAAGGCACGCGCGTTGTTAGGTACTACCCTTATGTTGAGCTTGGAACAGAGCCTTACGGGGTGTTGCCTGTGCACGAGTACGAGCATCCTCTTGACCCCAAAGCCACACGGTTTCAATCGCGTCTGGCACGTGCCATCGTGGGCGGAGCCGTTTATCGCGGAACGCAAATCGCCGGCATGGATGGCCGATACTTCTTTGGTGACTATGCGACCAGCACCGTATGGTCGCTGTTGATGATCGACGGAAGGGCCTACTGCCAAATTGATCACACAGCCGAACTCGTGAGCCCTGAAACACCGATCCAGGGCCTCGTGGGCTTCGCTCAAGGAAACGACAACGAACTTTATCTGTTCGACATCTTCGGCAACATCTACAGAATTGAAAAGGCGTGAAAGCGTCGTCTCGTCATCGATGCTGCGTGATGGTCGTGCTCGTCGCAAGCCTTTGCGGGGCATGCAGCGATGAGGATGAGATATCGATCGACGGCGGCATTGCAATTGATGCCTTGGCCGCTGATGTGGGATCTGACGGCGTTGTGCAGGACGCGCAAAGCGAGGACACCTGCGTTCCCGGGTCTACGGTTGCTGTAGACATGCGCGACGCGTTTGCCGCGCCTGCGGTGTTGTTTGGCTTAGACAACCGCCCTGCAAACACAACGTGCCGCGCTTTGCCGCGTCCCACGGGGTTGGCAAATGATCCCTTCCCGCAGACGTTGCTGGCCACCGGATGCTTCGAGCCAAGCGATCTGCGTGAGCCCGTTGCTGGGCTCATCCCCTACGACGTGAACGCACCCTTGTGGTCTGATGGTGCCGTCAAACGCCGCTTCATGATGGTTCCGGACGGACAAAGGATTCGCGTTTTGCCGGACGGTGACTTTGTTTTGCCGGTGGGCTCGATGCTGTTCAAAACGTTTGAGCTTGCCGGAAAAATGTTGGAGACGCGTTTTCTGGTTCGTCACACAGACGGTGATTGGGCGGGCTACACATACGTTTGGGACCAAGACGGAAAGAACGAAGCGAAGCTTTTAGGCGATGAGACGTCGACGCGTTCGATAGGTTTGCAAACGTGGCAGTTCCCGAGCCGCAGCGCTTGCCTTTCTTGTCACACAGAAGCGGCGGGGCGAAGCCTGGGTTTGGAGCTTGGCCAGCTCAACGGTGATCACACCTATCCTGGCGATCGCAAGGCAAACCAACTGGCAACTTTGGAACACATTGGCCTGTTCGAATCAGCGCTGAGCCCCGCACAATACCTTGTGCGTTACGCCGCTGCGACAGCCTCTTCCTCATCGCTGCAAGTTCGTGCGCGCTCTTACCTGCATTCCAATTGCAGCCACTGCCACCGCCCCAACGGCCTACAAACCGAAGGCAACCTGCCCGACATCGATTTGCGCTTCGACGTCGTTTTGGCGCAAACCAACCTCATCAATCGTATGCCCGTACGCGGTGAATTTGGTGTGCCTGGCGTGCTGCTGGTGAAACCGGGCGCGCCCCTGCAGTCGATGTTGACGGTGCGCATGAAAACCACCGTGGCCAACGTGCGCATGCCCGCGATCGGGAGCACGGTGGTTGACGCAACTGGTGTTGCACTAATCAATGAGTGGATCGCTTCGATGCAGACGTGCCGCTAAAACAAATTAGCTACGTCGAGCCCCATCCTTTTCTCTAGATCGCGCGCACTGATGAAAAGGGCGTGTAAAGCGACCCGTGCACACATGTGGGCCAGGCAAATTACCTTGACCATCGTCAGTTGACGCTCGTACTTTTAGACGACCGACGTTTGCTCTTACGGCCGGTCGTTAGCTTCAACCCTTCCCTGGAGACGTTCATGTCTACGCGCGCAGTTACACGTAGCTATTTGGCTGCTTTCACCCTCTTTTCGGCCGCATCTATCTTTGCTTGCGGAGGCGGCGGAGGCGGCGGGTCCGGGGGCACAGGCGGCGGCAAGTCCTGCGACGACGGTTTTGTCTTGGACGACAATGGTGACTGCGTTGAGGACACGGGCGGGGGCGGCACGGCTGGAGAAGCCGGCACGGGCGGCAGCAGCGCCAACGGCGGTTCAGGCGAAGGTGGCTCGGCGGCCACAGGCGGTTCGGGTGGCGGCGCAGCCACGGGTGGCAAAGGCGGCACTGCGGCTGGTGGCTCACCTGGCACAGGTGGCATGGCGATGACGGGCGGCATGCCCGGCACCGGTGGGACCCCAGTGGTTGACGCCGCCATTTGCCCCAAGGAAGGCAACTGCAAACTTCTGGCGGTTGGCGACGGACTAGCTGCTGGCACTGGCGCTTCGCCCGGATACCTCAAGCTCGTTCTCGATTTCCTCGCCACGAAGAATAAGAAGGGCGTCGAGTGGGTCGGGTCGAAAACGGCCGGCGCCTACAAGCACGAAGGAACCAATGACGTTGAAACGGCGGCCCTACTCACAACGATCGAAGCGACAATAAAGGCAACAATGCCTAACATTGTTGTCCTCAACGTGGGCAGTGAGGACGCCTTTAATAGCAAACAAGCAGGCATCGCCGGCCGAATGAAACAGATCTTCGACAAGATTCGGGCTGCGAGGCCAGGCACCTACGTCCTTATTACTGGGCTTTCACGAACCGGGGACAGCAACGGCAATCCGTCTGCATTCACAACCCGTGCCCACGCAGCGGATCAAGAGCTTGACGCTGCCGTCACCACATGGAATGACCCCCGCGTTCGTTTTGTGAAGTTCAACTTCTTGCCGCAGTTTGCCCAAGCTCCAGCAGGCAAGCCTGCCCCCGTGAGCGGCAGCTATTTCACTGGCAACAAGTATTATCCGAATGCTTCCGGATATAAGAACATGTCGAATCTGGCAATCGGCATTGCCTTGTCCCAGGTTGTCGATCACTAGGTCCTCGCTCGCAAGATATAGCGGCTGTTGACGGGTTTGTAGCGTCGTGGCTCGCGGGCCCGGGGGGTACAGCCTTCGGCGAGAAACAGTCTAATCGCTCCACAAAGGGCCGTGTGCGTCGAGAGGCGTCGCGGTCCTTTTCTTTATTTGGCACTCGCTCTTTTCACGCAACATCCGCAGACGCTGACCGATAAGTACACATCGCCTCGATTTTGCCGCGTTTGCACGGTGGCTTAAATATAGACCTTGAATCCGTGGCGAATGACGCGACGGGTCTGTTTGAACGGCTGGCTCAAGTCGGTTGAAAATGCTACGTTCGCGGCGCTTTGGAGATTCGCTTATGAGCAAGAAACTAATTCATCGCTTATCTGGGCAAGCACGCTTCGTTCTGACGGTTGCCCTGTTGAGTTCGGTATCGGGGCTGATACCGGCGCCGTCTGCCTTCGCGGCTCCCAACGCCGAAGCATTGATCAAGGAAGGCCTCGAACTGCGCCGCGCTGGTCGTGATTCAGACGCTTTGGCGAAGTTCGAAGCGGCCTACAATCAATCGAAAACGCCGCGAGCCGCTGCTCAGTGGGGCCTTTGTTTGCAGGCCGTATCGCGTTGGTCGGAGGCTGACCCGCTCTTGGCCGAAGCGCTTTCGGCAACGCAGGATCCGTGGGTGAAGAAGAACCGCGAGGTTTTGAAAGACTCTCAAGAAGCGGTGAAAGCACACGTCGGCCGCATCGAGGTCCTCGGCGATCCGATGGGTGCAGCCGTCACGGTGGCAGGCCGCTTGGTGGGGAACCTTCCGCTCCCCGCCGCCGTTACCGTTAACGAAGGTTCCGTTGACGTCGAGGTTTCTGCGAATGGATACAAGCGAGCGGTTCGCACTGTGACTGTAAACGGAGCTAGCTATCAACGAGTGGTGCTGCGTTTAGAGCCTTCGAGTGTTGAACCCACGACGCCTCCAGCGGTGACACAGGCGGCCCCCGAGCCGGCCAACGAACCGGGACTCAATATTTCGGCAACGCCAGCAACTTCACAGGAGAGCCGTCCGATAACCAAGAATCCCTGGTTCTGGGCCGGGACTGGCGTGGTGGTGCTTGGCGCCATCGCCGCCGTGGTGATTTTGTCGAGCGGTACTGAATATCCCAAGGCCAACGCGGAGCGGACGATCCCATGAGCTTTAACTTGCGACGATTCGAAGCGTACCTTTTGTGCTGTCTTTCACTGGCGTTTTCGGCCAGCTGCAAGACGCAAGAGGACTGTCGGCCCGGGACGATACTTCTGAGAATTCCTTGTCCTGCAGCGGTCGAGGGAATCGATAACTTCCAAGTCTTCTACACCAAAGCTGGCGAGGAAGAGAGGCCGCTAGATCCAGTTGCTCGGGCATGTCCCGAGACCCTGGTACAGATTGCGCTTAGAGACTACGAGCAATTGGCCGGCAACCAATCAATCGATTTTCGTGTCGTGGCTTTAGACCAGGCTGGCGCCACTCTCAAGACGATGTACGTGACCGTTCCCGTAACCGGAGGTTGCTCTAATGTACCGGCGGATAAGTTCACCGACGACGTCCAAAGTATGATGGACGGAGGCTCGGCTGATGGAGGGGAAGATGGTGGGGGCCCTTGTTCCACTGGTGAAAAGCGCTGCAGTGGCTTCGTCCCACAAAGCTGTGAAGAAGGAACCTGGGTCTCAAGCGAAGCTTGTCCCAATACCTGTAAGGAAGGAATTTGCTCGGGCGAATGCAGGCCAGGTTCGGCCGAGTGCCGGTTCGACGTGCCTTATACGTGCGGTGAAGACGGGCAGTTTGTGGCGGGAACGGCGTGCACCACATTGTGCAGCGCGGGCGTTTGCGTGGGCGAGTGCAAACCTCGGGAACGTCGGTGCGGAAACTCTGGCGCCCCAGAAGTCTGTGACGAAACTGGTAAGTGGAAGGCCGAGGCGGCTTGTCAAACCGGTTGTACAGACGGGTTCTGTAACGGATGTACGAAGGGCACCACTATGTGCAACGGTGACACGCCGTTCACATGCGATGCGGCTGGGAAATGGGTGAAGGGAGATTCTTGCCCTTTCCTATGCGATGCGGTTCAAGGCAAGTGTACTGGCGAATGCAAGCCAACGATGATCCGTTGCGCCATGAATCAGGTGAAGGAAGTATGTGATGCCACGGGCGCCTGGAAGCCTGAGGCGCAGCCTTGCACCAACGTGTGTAAAGACGGTGCTTGCGGTGGAGAGTGCAAGCCAGGTACGGCTGTTTGCGGCGCGAACAACGTTCCTCGCGTGTGTGGCAACGACGGTGTGTGGTCTACGGGTGCGGCTTGTCCATTCGTCTGCCAGGACGGTCAGTGCACGGGAGCGTGCAAACCGAGCGAGCTGCGATGTAACCCAGCGGGGAACAATGCCTTGCAAGTATGTTCCGCGTCAGGCGCTTGGGGCGACATGAGCTCTTGCGCTGCCGGGTGCCAGAACGGTGCATGCAACGAATGTAGGCCTGGCGAGTCGCGATGTGGCGGGGCCGGCAATTCGTCCTCTCAGACCTGTGGTGCGGACGGAAAATGGGGCGCACTCAGCGTGTGCGGAGCAGCGGGCTGCACCGCGGGCGCTTGCAATGACTGTTCTGCCGGTTCGCGCTGCACGAATGATGGGAACCTGCAAACATGTTCTGGGGGAAAGTGGGGAAGTCCAACCACTTGCAACAACAAGGGTTGCATCGGAGACCGATGTAATTCTTGCGTGCCTTCCGCGAAGCGATGCGCTTCGACGGTTCTATACACGTGTGCAGCCGACGGATCTGCGGAATCGATGAAAGACTGCGGCGCTTCGGGCTGCAATACAAGCCGACTCGAATGCAACGCATGCGTGCCCAACGCCAAACGATGCGCTGGTGGTAGCCTATACACATGCTCAGCAGACGGAAGCAGCGAATCATCCACGCAATGTGGAGCGCCTGGCTGCAACACAACTCGACTCGCGTGTAACGTCTGCACGCCTAACGCGAAAAGGTGCTCTGGCTCTACGGTGTTCACTTGTAAAGCCGATGGTTCCGGAGAGACCGCTGAAGATTGTGGCGCTTTTCAGTGCAATACGTCCCGCCTTGCATGTGACAAGTGCAGCCCGAATTCTCGAAAGTGTGTTGGCAATAACCTGGTCACCTGCCCGGCAGATGGTACAGGTGAGGTGTCATCAGCCTGTGCGCCGCCTGGAGGCTGCAATTCAAGCACTCTGCAGTGCAACAACTGTGTTCCAAACTCAACGCGTTGTAGTGGCATCAAGCTTGTCTCTTGCAAGGCAGACGGGTCGGGAGAGGTTACCGCTGATTGCCCTGTAAATTCCGTGTGCAACGGCGGCTCATGCATGACCTGTTATTCGGGGCAGGATTGCAACATTTGCAAGAATGGAAAGACCTCATGTTCCACGGGAACGCAAACCTGTGTAGACGGCGCCAATGCCCCCAACGGCACGGACTGTGGCTCCAAAATGGTCTGCAATGGCGGCGTATGTACCTCCTGCGACAAAGACGGCTCCTGCACACTAACGGGGGCTCAAGAGTGTAAAGTCGGAAAAATCGTGTGCTCTACAGGCGCTGGTGTTTGCACGGCGTCGGGCGATAAGCCCAATGGCACAAGTTGCACTGGCGTTAGCGGTGCGAACGCTAGCGCTGTCTGCATGGGAGGTCAGTGCGTCCTGCAATGCAACAGCGGATTCACCAAGTGCGCTAACGGGTCATGCAAGCAAGAGTGTCCTTCGTTCACGGCACTGGGGTTTGTCGCTAATTCAACTTACACGTCCATGCAGGACTTGAGTGCGAACGGGCGCGTCGCTGTGGGTTGGGCCTTCGTGGGCGGAAAGCAAGTGCCGGTGAAGTGGGTACTGGGCTCAGGTATAAGCCAGCTCGCTTTGCCGGCAGGCGTGACGAGTGGAGTAGCATTAGCCGTGAATTCAAATGGATCTGTTATCGTGGGTGGCCCGTTGAGGTGGAATGCTTTGGGCGTCGATCAACCTTTCGGCGCTGGTAGACAGGCCAAATCAGTAGACAACAATGGCGGAACAATCAGCGGTTCAATTTTTGCCAACGGCAATCCCAATCCCTGGGTTTGGAATAATGGTTCTGTCACGGATATCTCTGCGCTCGGAGACGCGTATGTAAGTGGTGACGGCAAGGTGGTCGCGGGCGGGAATCCTTTGGGAATCGGCCATTTCAGGTACTCATCGAGCAGCGGTGTCGTGCCTATGGACAATGCCGCGACGGCTTTGAACTACGACGGAGGTGTTATCGTTGGTGGCCCTTATGGCTGGCCCCCGTTCCGATGGACTGCCGCCGCTGGCTTCACAACGCTACCAACTCCTTCGGGCTACGACCCGAATGGCTGGTCGGTTAAAGATGTGAGCGCAGACGGCACAGTGATTGTGGGCTCCATTGACAAGGACTCAGCGCCGAACGCGGTGATCTACGATACGGTCAACGGCACTCGGCTCCTCAGCAATGTCCTACAGTCTGCGGGAGTTGATACGCAGGGCTGGACACTGGAGATTATCACCGGCATTGCAGCCGATGGGACGTCTATTGTTGGTAACGGCACAGACGGCAGCGGCGGAAAGCAGTCATTTCGAGCTGTGTTGCCATAGTCTCGAGTACATTCGGCTTCGTGCGATCTGAGCAGGAGATGCAACTTATTAGCTTGCACCTAAGTTACCCTGTGCGATTATTCCCGAAAGTTTCGATCAGAATGCGACGCGTTGAGTCTTCGCGATGATCGATGGGTTCAGACCCGCTTACCGCCCCGGGGAGAAGTCTCATGACATGTCTTGGATTAGCGAAAGTCCCAGCTCTTAAGGTACTGACTTGCGGCCTCGCAGTCAGTTTGCTTTCAGTCGTCGCGTGCAAGAGCAGCGACGGTGACGGGGGGACCGGGGGCAGTGGAGGCGATGGCGGCGGCGGTTCCGGCGGAGACGCAGCGGGCAAAGGTGGAGGAGGCAAGGGCGGCTCGGGGGGAGAGAATGTGGGGGGCAGTGATGCCGACGCTGGGGTGGACGGCGGGTTGCCAACGCCGCCTGAACCGGAGATCGTTCCTTACGCGGCCCCCACCGGCAAACTTCCTGTGAGCCTCAGCTTCAAGACGGCTGACGATCTAAACAAAAATTTCTTCGTCACGGGCGAAGTGACCCAGAGCGCTGACAATGACGGCGTGTTGAAGGTTGCCAAAGGCAAGCTGGCAGCTTTTACTTACGATACGAAGCCGGACAAAGACCGCACTGATACGTTTGAGAGCTTCACTGCCACCATCAAATTTCACGGCGAGAAGCCCGCTCCGTTGTGGTTCTCGTTTGCGACGGACAAGAATCGCAACGATGGCGTCAACATAGGATTTGGCCTCCAAAACAGCCGGCCGGGCCCCCTAGGCGTCTCTGACGTCGATAATATCTTCTTTAACAATAAGTGCTGGGCGGTGAGCCTGGTGACGCGAGGTCCTCAGTGCATGACGGAAGCCGAACACTACGGCTGGACCGTCATGGAGCCTTCCATGAAGACGCAAACCGTGAAGATCACGGTGAAGGCAGACAAGGACGCTAAGACGATCCGCGCCCGTGGCGAGTTCATTGACGACACCGGAGAGGTGATTGATGGCGCCGTGTACGATTGGAAAGACTTGAACCGCGTGAACGGCGAAATCACTTTCGGTTTCGGCGGATCTCCTGACACGGACCTGTTCATTGACGAGGTCACCATCAAGGAAGCTGAAACGTTCGCTGATCCCGGAATCATTCGCTTGGATGAGGGCG
This sequence comes from Deltaproteobacteria bacterium, assembly GCA_033763315.1. Taxonomy (GTDB): domain Bacteria; phylum Myxococcota_A; class Polyangia; order Fen-1088; family Fen-1088; genus JAGTJU01. Next base: position 410,970 of record JANRKS010000007.1, on the reverse strand, counting down.
ATGCTCACATGCACGTGTGGGTGCCAAAGAACGTCGGCGCCAACGATAAGATCAAAGGTTTGATAATAACGGCGCCTGATCTCAGTCAACCGCCCAATGGAACAGCCGACTCAGCGTTGTTCGAACACTTGCGCAAGTTTGCCACCGCGCACGGCTGGGCTTTGCTTGGTGGCGTTCGTCAGCAGCCAGGCGACTTCAAGAACTTCTTCAAAGCTGACCTTGCCAAGCTGGCCACGAAAGCCAACCGGCCCGAGATGAACACAGTACCAATCTTTGTTCATCACCTATTGACCATGTTGTCGGCACAGATGTTGGCCGATGCAGAGTTCTCAAAGCGTATCATTGCCTTTACGGCAGATAAATTCCGTCAGACTGGCAATGCCGACATCGGCATGGGAGAAAAACTGGAAGACTATCCCATCACTCCTGAAGGCCGCGCCGTTCCAGGATTTATCACCTACTGTTTTGCGACATCTGGTTGTCTCATAGCTATAAAGTCGTCCGCTACCCTCAATGAGTTTTGGCGTCAGAATAGGTTCTTCGAATCGGCTGCGGGAAGCACTGCCGGATTTGCTCTTTGGGCCTTCACGGCCCATGGAGCCCAAACGAATGCAGTTGTTGATTCTTGGATGCTCTACCTTGCTCTACTTCAAGAGATGATCGCTCAGCGGACCACAAACAACGATGGTGTCACGCCGCTAAAGCCAGTTGACAAGACCAAGGGTTACCTTGGATACAGCGAGGCCTCTAACATCAAGGCAACTCGGATGATCGAGGCGCCCACGCTTGAGCCTTTCACCGCCTTCCCACCGGCTCCCCCTCTTGCTGAGACGTACGATACGACCAAGTACGTCAAAGACTTTATCCCGGGTCCTTCTACGGGGCTCGTCTGGCAGGCCTTTGATTATTTCAAACAAGGCATTGTGGACGTTAACGGGAAGAAGGGGTTGGCCTTCATCGCCAAGCCAGTGTATTGGGTCGCGGCTCCCAAGCACGGAAAGCCGGGCGATTCTCGTTTGCTGAAGCTAGGCTTCGACGCGTCACTGGGCGGTTGGAAGAAAGTCGAATTCTTCGACGCCTTGGGTGCTACGCCTGCGACCGCACTGAAAGTCGTATCGGCGGGTGGCGCGGCCGAGTTCGAATATAAGAACCTGACGGCGGGCGCACATAGCTTCATTGCGAAGGTGACCGCCGCTGACGATAAGGTCTACTTTACTCACCCGGCCATGGCGATTTTCGCCAATTAAGGTGCGTGGGGTCCCAACGGACGCTGGCTTTTACTTGAAGGCTCGCGTCCATTCTGGCACCGTACCTAGTTATAATTTACTGGGTCATGCCTAATCGAGACTGTGCGAATTGTCGAGTTGGCTGACCTTTAGGTCGTAGTTCCCGAACCTATCTGGAGGAAGTTCTCATGCGCGTAGCCCGTCTCACCAAGCTGCAGTTCACGTTGTTTGGTTTTGCTGCAGCCGCGGCTGTCGCGGTTGTCTGCCAGAGTTGTGGTGGCGGTGGAGGAGGAGGTGGTGGAGGTGGTGGTGACCAAGGCGGTAGCGATTCGGGTGGTGGTGGTGGCGACTCAACAAGCTCCGGCGGCAAGGGAGGAACGTCCAGCGGTGGCAAGGGGGGCGGCTCATCGTCCGGCGGCAAAGGCGGATCCAGCACCGGAGGTTCAGGAGGCGCCGCGCCGGGAGGCTCCGGTGGGGCTGGCGGATCTGGGAATGGTGGTTCAGGGGGAGCCGCTATGGGTGGCAGTGGCGGCATGTCAGTTAACGAGATGACAATTTTTACTGAGCCTACGTGCATCTATCGGCCTGACCACCCCGACCAGCATCAATGCGGTCCGGCGGGCACCCCGGTATACATGTCAAAGGCGCTGAAGAGCGACGGGTTCTGCGGTCAGATGTACAACCAGGACGGCATTTTCACCGTTGGTCAAGGCAGGCTGGACGACACGGCATGGAATCAGCCTGCAACTGGCACGAACGTTACAGTGGCCAACGTTGGTCGTGTGTACCTTCCCGGCGGCGAAAATAATGACGCAGGTTACAAAGGCGCAGAAAACGGAAAAGTAGCAATCACGTTCTGGACGAGTTTATTCGCCAATTCAGGCCAAAACTCGAGCACCTATCACATTGAAAACATTCATGAGTATCTCGTTGCGCAGAAGCAGATCCCCTACACGATCGCGGTCTTTCTTAACGACGATCTTGGTCCGATCGATAGGATAAAGTCGCTAAAGGAGAAAGTGCTCCCAGCGCTCAAGGCCCGTTTCTCGAAGATCTCGAACGACCCAGCATATCGCTCGATTGCCGGTCAAAGCACTGCTGGAACGAACTCTTTCGATACCATCTGGATGGGTACCGACATCATCTCGAAGGGCATTGGCGGCAGCCCGAGCTTGGTTTGTTTCGGATGTCATGGCGGTCTTGGATCCTGCCCCACGCTAGAGCCAGGCTGCACCCCCAAGAATGATGCCTACAGCAAGGAGATTGCCTTCTGCCCTGCTCGTTCCATTCGCTGGACGGGAACCGTTGGCACTTGCGACATCTACGGAACGGTCGCGGAAAGAGCCGCGACAGATTGCCCGAAACCTAATGGACAAGTTCCTACCGGTCCGGGAGCCATAGATGCGTCGGCCTGCAAGGCCACTTGGCTGACTGAAAACAGGGCGGTGGCCAACGCCATGAAGACAAAAGGAATGCCTTACCAGCTTTTTGTGATCACGGGCGGTGGTCATGATCCGAACACCTGGGGCGGCGTCGCTCTCGCCCACCAACTCCGCTGGATCTTCAAGGACATCACCTGCGCGATGTAACGCTGTGAGCGCCCCCGCGGCGCTTTACACCCAAACCCCAGCTCGCCACTTCGGCCGGCTGGGGTTTTGCTTTTTCTACCGGGGCAACGTCCTGCCGGCGGTGTGTTCGATCTTCCTGAACTCTTCGATGTAGTGAAGGAACACCTTCACCACGGAGCCATCGAACTGCACGCCGCTGCAGCGTTCAATCTCGTGGATGGCAATGTCGTGCGGCAGAGCGCGCCGATACGCACGGTCAGACGTCATGGCATCATACGCATCAGCCACCGCAACAATCCTTCCCGTCAGCGGAATGTTGTCGCCCATCAGGCCTTGCGGGTAACCGCTGCCGTCCCATGCCTCGTGGTGGCAATAGCAGCCCGGGAGCAAATCGCGCATGAACGGAATGGGTTCGATGATGCGGCGACCTTTGGCGGGATGCGTGCGGAACATCGCCAGCTCTTCTGGCGTGAGTTTTCCCGGCTTGTTGAGGCGCTCGTTGCGGATGCCGATCTTGCCGATGTCGTGTAGCAAGGCGGCGCGCACAACCATATCCACTTCGCTTTGAGGCAAACGCATGCCCATCGCGATCACGCGCGAGTAAACGGCGACGCGCTCGGAATGGCCGCGCGTGTATCGATCGGATTCTTCCAGCGCGTGGGCGAATCCGATGATCGTCTGCTGGAAGTTTTCTTCCAGCGACATGTTGGCGCGCGTGAGATCCACGTTTGCCGAAACCAGGCTTTCGTATAGACGCGCATTTTCGATCGATACGGCGGCACGGCTGCCCAACACGTAAAGCATCTTGCGTTGGCCTTCAGAAAACTTATTGCCCTTCGTGTAGCTGTAGGCGTTCAGCATGCCCACGATGCGGCCCTTGAGCTTCAACGGGATCGAGCAAAAGCTGACCAACCGTTGCGGCGGTGGGCCGGCCAAAAAGCGGTGCACGCGGCCGCCATGCACAATCAGGGGGCGATCTTCAGCGAACAGCGGCAACACTTCTTTGAAGTTCGGCGCGGGCGCTGGCTCGTCGTCGCGCAGATACGTGGCGCGGTGAGAAACCTTGCGCATCTGCTCTACATATTTGCGATCGGAGGGGTTGTTGCCCGCGTTTTCTTGGCCCGGCTCTTCGAGGAGCAACGTCACCACGTCGGCGTCAACGGCATCCAGCGTGGCATCAAGGACGAGATCTAAGATCTTCTCCACCGACAGCGACGTCGAGATGGCTTCGCTGATTTTGTAGATCGAAAGCGCATCCTTGAGGCGGATGTTCTCGTGCTGCAGGCGCTGCCGATCCAGCCCGCGCTGCACGATGTGAACCACTTCCTCCACCTTGAACGGCTTAAGGATGTAGTCGTAGGCGCCCTTCTTCATCGCTTCGATCGCCGTCTCGACGGTGCCGAAGCCGGTCATGATTACGGTGAGCACCGGGAGGCTGAGCGACGTGATCTTTTCAATGAGTTCAAGACCGCCCATGTTGGGCATCTTGAGATCCGAGATCACAAGGTTGTAACTGCGCCGCTGCAGCTCCTTGAGCGCCTCCACGCCGTCTTCCACCGTTCGCACGATGTAACCTTCAAGGCTCAGGAAGTCGGACAGGATTTCGCGGATGACGCGCTCGTCGTCCACCACCAAGATGCGCGGGCTGTCGGCGTGAAAGTGATACTCAAGCGAGCGCCCCACGGGCAGACTCTCGTCAGCCTCCTCGGGAGGGTAACTATCTTCGACGATGCTCATGTTGGGCGGGCGGGCAGGGATCAAATCGGCAGGTGGGGGCGAACCACTGAATCTTAGTCGAAAGTTCTGTGCGTAGCGGCGCGTCAGGATAAGAAAGGCCGGCTTTTTCCACGCCAGGCATGCCTGCGGCCAACCGAGGGGGCAGGCGCGGAGAAATTACTTTCCAAAAGTAATATTTACAAGATTGGCGGGTTGGGCTCGCCGGGTGCGGGGGTCAGCCTGGTGACCTTGCGAGGCAGGTCGCCGAACCAGGCGAAGAAGGCGTCGAGTTGGGCTTTGCGGCGGGGGTCCAAGTAGTCGAAGTTGATGCCGCGGTCGGTGACCTCCCAGAAGTCCTTGGCGTCAACGGCTTCAAGTTCGGCGCGGATGGAGGTGAGACGCAGTGGGGTCTCGGCGCGCATGTCTTCGAAGATGGTGCGGGCCAGGGCTTCTTCGTTGTTCACCATGTAATAGGTGGCCAACCGCACTTGGGCCTTGCGAACGCCGCGCAGCGCTTTTTCTTCGGCCAGCGTCTCGGCTTCTTTATCGACCTCCAAGAACACCTGCAGCAAATCAGCGTGGCAGAGCGCCTTTTGCGCGAACGCCTTTTCGCAAAGCACTGACAAATCATACGCTGCGGTTTCGGTCACAAAGCCAAGGCCCATCGCATGCGCGATCTGTCCGTAGTACTTGAAGTGTTGGGCGATCTGCAGCGTGAGACCATCCATCCCGCTGTGCATGATCTCTTCGGTCATGTGGCGGTATTCGTTTAGGACGTTGTAAGCCGAACGCACGTCGCTGGCGTTCAACGCGGTTCGCAGGTACGTATTGAAGAATTTAATCGCCGCCGCGATCGCTTTGCGATCGTTGATGGCCACGGCCGCCTCCCCGATGCGTCGAGTGGCCACCGCCACGCCATGAGCCACTTCGGGCAAAGACTTGAGTGATTCGGCGAACACCAGGCGCAGTTGCCGCAGGCCTTTCCATTCAAACCACGTTTGATCTTCTTCGATCTGCAGAATCGATTCGGGGGCCATCACGGCAAAGTCGGCGTCTTGCCGAAGGCGCTCGCCCACCTTGAACCATTTGTTTGGCAGCCGCGGTTTTTCCCGAAGATAACTCACCAAAACGTCGCGTAAGGTGGCCACGGCCTGCGAGGCGATGACCTTATCTTTTTGTGCCACAGAGTTCACCGCCACGTCCGCCAATCGTTCCAAGCTGGTGGCAGCCACATCGTGACGGGCCGTGACGCTTTTGCCTTGTGAAGGGCGGCGCTTGATGGCGGCGTCCAAAGTGCTTTGTCCGATCTGTGCGATGACGCGCGCGGGATCCAGAAAGTCGAACACGTAGGCGAAGTAGGGGATCAACATCAACAAGCTGCCAGTGAGCACCACCAGCGACGCCACCACGGAAGCCAGCGGCATGAAATCGGTGTGCACGCCCAGGCTCACCCACACAACGTCAATGCACGCGACCACAAAGAATCCCATGATCGCGAGGTTCGTGCGATCGCGGAAGAACAGGTTGGCAATGTGAGATGAATAGCGGGTGGCAGCCAACTGCACGACGATCGAAACCACTGTGATCGCGATGCCCAACACCGCCACAATGATCTGGGCGAGGCTGCCCAACGTGTTTTGCAGGGTTTCGATGTCGAAGTGAAAGAACACGCCGAAGCCGGCTGGCGAAAATGCGCTCTCGTGTTGTTGAATGGCAAGATCGATCACCCAGAACAAACCGAAGAACGTCAGCGCTGCGGCGGCGAGAATGCCCGCGCTGGCAAACAGGCCCAAACGGCGGCGCGTGTGTGAGCCCACGCGGTGGTTTGCCAATCGATCACCTGCGCGCCGGCCAAGCTCGGGGCCCGATGACATTACGCCAGTCTCGTTAGAGACATCAGCGGTGGCGTGGGGCGCGGCAGGATCAGTCATCACAAACTAGCGGGTGCTTAAGATGGCCAAGCGAAAATCGCCCTGCAGGTGGGCTGTGGTGCCATCGTCGCACGGGAAGGCTTGCGCGTCGATGTGGCCGGTCACGAAGCCGCCCGCGCTTTGGCCTTCGGTTTTGAACGTGACGGTTCCTTTCGTCTCGAATCCGGGTTGGCAAATAAGCCGCTTGCCGCGGGAGTCTTTGAGCGCCACGAACAACGTGGCTGCTGCAGCCGGCCCCGGTGGGCCGAGCGGCAAGGAGCCACTGGGTAAGCCCGCCGGCGTGAAGGCGAACCGCATCGACACGCGCTCAGACACAAACGCGACCTCGGCCATCTTGGGTGTGACCTCGGGCGAGAACAATTGGTTGATGTCCACCCCCCACAGCGCACTGCCCGGTGGCAGGCCTGCAGGCCTCATCGTGTTTGCATTGGTTTGCGCGGGCCAATCAATGCCGAGGGCATCAAGGGGCGCTTGCACCTGCACGCGGTCCGCACGGTTTTGATCGGCAAGAAAGGCCAGGTGAAACTTCAGGCCCGGGACGTCACCAGGTTTGTTCGGCGCGTTGGGCGCAGCCAACGTGAGGGCAGGCGCCGCAAACGCGGCTTGGCCTTGCCGTGCGGGCACGAGGCCTTCCCAATAGGCCACGGCGGCGCGGCAGTCGAGTGGGGCGCCGTGGCATTGATCCGCGTCACCCGTCACAAGCGCGCGGCAACGCGCTTCTGAGGGGGCAAACACGCAGAAGCTGGCGTCGCGCGCGGCCATCGCCAAACATTCGGCGTTGCGCCCCACCACGCCGGTGGTTAACCACTGCAAAGGACATTCTGCCGGGTGCCCCAAAACACGGGCGCGCGTGTCCCAGCAACGCATGGCCGGCATCGGGGGCAACCCATCTTGGCGTTTAAAGTCGATGGCAAGCCGCTCGCAGAACGAGGCATCGTCTTTTTCCACAGCCGCTTGTACCGCGCATTCCTCCACTGTCTCGTCTCCCACGCTGGCGTGGTATGTGGGGCGATCGGCACCATGTTCGCGGGCGGCATCGCTGGCACGCCGGCGCGCGACGTAGGTGCGGATGGCACAATCACGAAAATCAACCCAAGCGCGCAAACGAGCCGCGAAGCTGGGGCTTTCGTCCACAGGTGGCAAAGCGCGTGTGCCGAAGGCCTTTTCGAGGTTCGCCGAGATGAGGTTCAGCCGCCCATGTTCATCGGGCACATCGGCAATGGGCTTTTTCTTACACGCCACCAAGAGCAGCGCCATGGCGAGCGCACGTGCAGCAATCGGGTAGAATGAGCGACCCATGCTGCTGGCCGTAGACATCGGCAACTCACACACCGTTTTCGGGCTTTTTGAAGGCGCCAGTTTGCGCCGGCATTTCCGCGTGGAAACGCGTGTGGGCCGAACCGCGGATGAATTGGGCGCACTGCTACACGGGCTGTTGCAGCTGGAAGGCAGTGGGCTGGGCGACATCACGTCGGGCATTATATCGTCCGTTGTGCCCCCGGCCACCGATGCCGTGGAGCGCTTGTTCGCCAAACACGTGCGTAACCCCGCTTTGGTGGTGGGACCGGGCATCAAGACGGGCATGCCTGTGCTTTACGACAACCCCCGTGAGGTGGGGGCCGATCGCATCGTGAATGCCGTGGCGGCGTTCGACCGTTACCACGCGGGCGCAATCGTGGTGGATTTTGGCACGGCCACCACCTTTGATGTGGTGACGCCCAAGGGTGAATACGCTGGTGGCATCATCGCGCCCGGCTTGGTCACAGCGGCCGAGGGGTTGTTTCGTGCCACGGCCAAATTGCCGCGCGTTGAGATTGTGCGGCCACGCACCGCCATCGGTAAGAACACGGTGGCCAGCATCCAGTCCGGTTTGGTGTTCGGCTACGCCGGTATGGTTGATGCTTTAGTGACGCGCATTCGGACCGAAATAGATTTCGAGCCCAAGGTGGTGGCCACCGGCGGTCTGGGGGCCATCGTCACTGCGGAATCAACAACGATTCAAGACCACGACGAATTTCTGACGCTGACAGGGTTGCGGATCATTCATGAGAGAAACCGAAGCTAATCTGATCCCAAGCGATCTGAAGGCACCGCTGCCACCGGAACAGTTGCCACCAAGTGTGGCAAAGCTGATCTCGGCGGGCGTACCCATGAAAACGATGGCGGCGCGAGGCATTGCGCCGTTCAAGCCGGCCGAGCTGGCCGTAGCTATCTATCAACTGTCTTTCGATGGCGATGCCAGCGTTTCAGGTGCAGCCGATGCAGCGCCTTCGTCGTTGCCGGATCCGGTGTTGTTGACGCTGCTTAAAGAGCCTTTGCCAGCAAGCGTGCTGCATTTCTTTGGCACGCGTTTGCCGGATCACCGCGTGGCGGCGGTTGAAACGTTGCTCTACAACGCCCAGACGCACGACGCGACGTTTGCCGTGTTGGCCGCTCGGCTGCCCGAGCGCTTGGTCGAGATCATTTTCGCCAACGAAACACGTCTACTACGGGCGCCGGCCATCGTTAAGGCGTTGTTCGGCAACAAGGCCGCGCGCATGTCTTCAGTGAACCGCGCGCTTGAGTTGTGTGCGCGCAACAACGTGGCCGTGGATGTGCCCGGCTTCGACGAGATCGTGGCGGAGATACGGCAAACGCCTGAAGCGCTGAGCGCCACCGCCGACGCTTCGTTCGCGGCGCTGGCAGAAGTGGCTTCGGAGCCCGACGACGCTGCCTCCCTTCTACCGCCACCAAGTGAAGAAGACGCTGTCAATGAATTTGACGAAGAGGCCGACACTTTGGGAGACGCCCCAGCGTTAGACGAAGCCGAGGCACAGCCGGAGGCCGCCGCGCCCGTGAAGGTGGCACCCGAGAAGAGCAAAGTTGAAAAGGGCGAAAAGAAGCGCGCCGGCGTGATCGACTTTTCGAAGCTGAGAATCTACGAAAAGGTGCGCATGGCAACGATCGGCAACGCTTATTGCCGCACAAACCTAATTCGCGATGCGAACCGGCTGGTGGCGATGGCGGTGATCAAATCACCTATGATCACGGATTCTGAAGTGATCGCCGCAGCCGCCAACAAGTCTGTGCACGAAGACGTCATTCGCCACATCGCGGGCAGCCGCGACTTTACGGCTGTGTATGCCATTCGCTGGAACCTGGTGAACAACCCGAAGTGTCCGTTGACGTTGGCGATGCGGTTTTTGCCCACGTTGTCGAAGCAAGACATCAAGAAAGTGGCCAAATCAAAGAACGTTCCCGCGGCGCTTACGGTGACAGCCCGCCGCATGGTTGGCGCGCCCCAGAAATAATATGGCAAGCCCCCCACGTTTCCCCGCTCGCATCGGTGCCGTTTTAGCTTCGCCCGCGTATGCGCTTGCCGAAGCCGAGGCCGCGGGCGGTGGCCTGCGTGACGCCATTTACCTTGCGCTTGTGGGTGTGGCGTGTTTTTGGTTGCGCGACCTAGCCGAGGCGGTGTTGGGGCTTTCGCATCTACCCATCACCGACGTTTTAGGCCGGTTGTTGCAACTGGCGTCGCTCGCGTTTCGTGAAGGCGCGATGGTGATCTTGCCCGCCGCCGTTTTGTTAACTGTGCTGGCAGGACGAGGCCGCCGCGATCCTTCAAAGGATGTTGAACTGGCGGCCCTGTGTTACGTGCCGTTTTTCGCCGTGATGGCGGTGCAACGCACGCTTGCGTTGGACGCCTTGCTGGGCCCGTTCACGATGCGCGCTCATCAGCTTTGGCAGGCGGCCGGCGTGGCTTGGGCGCTGGTGGTGTTTGGGTTTGCTTTGCGCGTGGTGAGACGCCGGCCGACCGTTGTGCCCGCGAAAGAGCCGGGTGTTGGGCCGCGCGTGGCGGTGACCGCGCTGGCGTTCGTTTTGGGTGTGGCGGTGTTTGTGAACGCCACCTGGGTGGTGCGCAACGCCCACGCTGTGCGGCCCTTTGGTGAAGGTGACGCCGTGCCAGCGTTCACGCTTGATCGCGCCAACGGCCCGGGAGGCCAGCTTTCGCTTGAAAGCTTGCGCGGCAAGGTCGTGCTCCTCGACTTTTGGGCGAGCTGGTGCATGCCGTGCCTAAAGCTGGCACCGGTGCTACACGACGTTCATCGAGAGTGGGCGGCCAAAGGCTTTGAGGTCGTGAGCATCAACATCGACCTATCGATGAGCGAGCTGCAAGACTTCCTCAAGGTGAATCCGGCGCCTTATCCTGTGTTGATGGCGGATGCGGACGGGCGGGTCGCTGAGCAATTCAAGGTTGTGAATCTGCCCCACCTTGTGATCTTGGATCAGCAGGGGCACGCGGCGCAGACGTTCTGGGGCTGGAAGAGCCGATCGCAGATCGAAAACGTCGTGCGCGGTTTGATCGAGCGTAAACCGCAGTGATTCAGATGCTCACGCGCAACGCCACGCCCAGATCGAACAGGGATGGCTTAAGCGAAAACGTTTGCGTGCCCACGTTGATGCCGCTGGTGCCAAAGCGGAATTCGCCTTGTTCGCGGCCGTAGCGCACCGACGCGAACGCTTCGAGGCGCATGTGGGTGAGCAGCGTGTAGGCATAGTCAAACCGAGAGATGAAAGACTGATCTGACAGGTTGCCGATCGTCGATACCGTGAAGGTGTGCAGATCCAGGTTAAACGGCGCCGGTAGTGATGCGAACAACGCCGCGTAGTGGCGGCCGAGAAAGAAAAAGGTTGCCGGATCCGCGAGCACAGCGGTGCGCGGCAGCACAAGGCCAGGGTACGCCTTGGGGGTGTCATAACCGAGCGGGTTATAAAAGTACTCGGCGCCGAGGGTTAACACATCCTTGTCGGCGTATTGCAGCGAGTAGGTGAGGCCACCCACCGTTTGTGGCTGCACACCGTTTTTGCGGTACGAAGGAAACAAAGTTTGTACAGCGGCCGAAAGGTTTTGGCTGCGCCAGTCGGCTTCTGATTGCCATGGCGGCCGGTCTGTCGTCATCGGCAACGTGGCGTTTTCGTCGTAGCGAACGCGATCGACTTCGCTGCCATAACGGATGGCCACTTCTCCATAGAGATCAAACGGGCCGATTCCGATCGAGAAATCGGCTTGCGTTTTCGGTTTGCGGCCTTCTTGCAGTAAGCCACCCAGGCCCAGTTCGGATTGACCGAGCACAAACTCAGCGCGGGCGGCGCCAGCCAGTGTGCCGACTGTGGTTGTGGGCCCAGCCCCTTCGGTCAGTGCGTAGGCGTAAAAGTTCCAACCCTTGCTTTCAACCGGCATGTGCAGCTTCAACATCGTTGTTCCCGCGCGTGCGTCGAACACATCGAGTGGGTTGCGGCGGCGAATGTGCAGAAAATCGCCGGGCGCCCAAAAGCGTGCCGTGCCCCAACGCACGTGTTGCTTGCCAGCGGTCACAAACACGCGGTGTTTGATGTCGAACCGCAACCACAGCTGATCAATGATTACGCGAGGTGCCCGCGTTTGTTGCTGGAACAAGCTCGACAAACTGGGGCTGCCCTGCGAGCTGCCGGTGCCCGCGACTTGGCCATTGACCGTGCCTTCGTTGGCGGTCTGAGGCAGCGTTGGATCATAGGACAGGCGTGCCAACAAAAAGCCGCGTACGCGATCGTTGGGACGCGCGTCGAAATAGCCATCCACCAGCGTGGGTGTGCTGAAGCTCCAATCATGTGGGCTCTGCCCCTGCCGTGCAGAACTTTGGCTGCGTAGATAGATCAACCCGCCGATCGTCAGCGGATCGGGCGGCGCCGTGTCCGCCGAAAACACGGTGGCAGCGTTGGCGTCGCCCAGCATCAAGTTGTCGCGGCTTTGCTCGTTCGATTGCGCTGGCGCTTGGGCGGCTGGTGTGGAGGATTCTGACGCGGGCGTCTCGGTCTGTGGAGCGCCGAACAGGTCGCCTTCGCTTGGCCGCGGCTCATCCGCAAACGCGGGCGCAGAAGTTGCCAGCGCAGTGGCGAGGGCAAACCCCGAGAGCACGCGTTTCATCGCGACCGGCTCTCCAACCAAGCTTTCGTGAATAGGTTTGGCGCCAAGGGACGGAGATCTACGCTTTTGATCAGAATGAGCGTGGAATTGGCCTTTTCAACCTCGTCGTAAAAACGAATCTCTTGTGGGTACCAGATGTCACCCTTTTTGGATTCGCTGTATAGCCTCTTCCACTTTGGGTAATAGGCGGTGCGCAGCAAGCGGCCTGAAAGCGCGAACTCTTGCCGCTTCAACACGTTTGACGTGGCCTTATCCACCCAAAGTTTGATCACGGGAAAGGCGAGATCGAGGCCGGGCTTGCCCTTGAGGGTCATCACCTGCGCCGTATACGCGCCCAGTTTCTCTTCGCCGCCGTCTTCAGGATCGTATTCTTCGGCCAAACGCGATTCGTCGAAGTCGCTGCGACGCGAATTGGTGCCACCGATGCGTTCACGCTCGGTGCGGCGTTCCCATTTGCCCACCGATGGATCGTAAAACCACAGGTTTTTGTCCAACCTCAGATAGCCTTGGCCCTGCGAAGCCTTGGGCTTCGAGAACAAGATCATGAACTTCTGATCTTCGGAGCGTCGAAACACCAAGGTCTCGTACACAACGTCGACCTTGTTCTTTTCTTTCTGCTCGATGTACGCAAGCGATTGCCAGTCGCCAGCGTTCTTCTGCCGGTCATCCACCACCTTAAGCAGGTCTACCAGTTTTTCTGTGGGCAGCTTTTCAGCAGCGCGAGCCAACGTGGACGTACCAGCCAGCAGCGTGCCGGCACCGACGATTTGCGTGAAAGTTCTGCGATTCATGATGGCTTATCCAAAATGTGACATGGCTTCGATGGGACGCAGACGGGCCGCGCGCAACGCGGGATAGAACGAGGCAGCGACCGTGATCGCAGTGATCATGACGATGCCTGACACAAGCGCGGGACCCGCCACCAGCAGACGCAAATGATCCGACATCAAGAACAGCTGCACCGAGATCGGCACATCGATGTGAGCTGCGTTGAGCGCGAACGCGATCAGCGCCCCGACGAGCGATCCGACGATGGTTCCGAACAAACCCAAAAGCAGCGCTTCAGCGATGAACATGCGGAGTACACCCCCGCGTTGCATGCCGATGGCACGCAGGGCGCCGATCTCCCGTGTCCGTTCGCGGATGGCGATCCACATCGTGTTCATGATGCCGGTGATCACGATCGCCAACAGGATGATGAGCAAAACGAAGCGCAGGCCTTCAAGCAGAGCCAGCGTCCAGATCATGAACGACAATTCGTCTTCCCACGTGGTCACGTCCAGCTTTTGCCCCGTCCATGCTTCGCGGTTGACGGATTGAAACTTCATCCAGAACGCCTGGGAATTGGGCTCCATCACCGCGTAGTTGGCCTTTTCAAGCACCGAGCGCAGACGAGCGGCGATCTGTTTGCTTTGGTCGATGAACTGCGGCCTGAGGTGGATGTGAATCGCGCCTGTCGCGTCTTCTCGCAATTGGTAAAGGCGCCGCAGCGTTTCGGCGGGGATGAACGTGTTGAACTTTGACAGCAGGCCCACGTCTTTGGCGATCGCCACCACTTCGCAATCGATGGTGTTGGCCACACCGCGCGTGGTTTGTGCCGAGATGGTTATGGCGTCACCCACGCGCACGCCCAGCTTTTCGGCCTGGCCCACGAACAGCATGATCGTGTTCGGCCGGGCGAGATCTTCAAGTTTGCCCGCCGTGAGCGTAAGAACGTTCTTGAACTCAGGTTCGTTCACGATGTCCACGCCATTGATGCCGGCTTGCGCTGACCCGGTGTCAGACACCACCTTGGCCCACCCGCGGCCGCGCTCGACCATGAACGCCGCTTCGGGCACCGCTTGTGCCACGATGGGTTTAAGCGCTTTCACGCCGGTGACGACGGCGCCGGACTGGCCCGAAGTGACTTTGAAAAAGCCGCCGACGTTGACATGGCCCGTGCTCAACGTGGTGGCCGTTGTCACGAGGCTGTCGCGCACGCCGGCGGACAAGCCTCCCAAAAGCAGCAGCAAAGCGGTGACGGCCGCGATGGCGGTTGCCAGAAAAAGCGTGCGTCGGCCGTGCTGAATGAGGTTGGCGGCGGCGATCTTGAAGGTGATGAACAAGCTGGACATGAGCTATTCCTCGGATTGCATGGCTTGGCGAGGTGTTACGCGCATGGCGAGCAGCGCGGGGTAAAGGCTGGAAAGCAGGCTCACAAAGAAAACGATGCCTAAGGCGCCCACCAAGTTGGATGTGGCCAACGCGGGGAAGAAGCGCGGGCCCGAAAAGAAGAACGTGGCGATCTGGTTGAAGGCGGGAATGCCTTTGGCCCCGACGAATGCGACGAGCGCGCCGCCCAAAGCCACGCCCAAAGCGCCGAACACGGCGCCCGTAAGCAGCCCTTCCACCAGCAGCATACCCAAGATGAAGCGTTTCTGGGCACCCACAGCACGCAACGTTCCGATCTCCTGCACGCGCTCTAACGTGGCCATCACCATGGCATTGTTGATGATCACCAACGCGATAACGAAGATGATCAGCACCGCCACGTAGAGCACGATGCGCATCAACATCACGAACTGTCCGATGATCCCGGAGGCTTTTTGCCATGAGATGGCCTTAAGCGGGGTGGCCGTGTTCTTGGTGGCGGCTTCGATGTCTTTGATTGCTTGATCGATGTCTTTGGGCCGCGCGCGCTTCAGAATCACCGCGGCGTTGAGCGCCACACCGTTTTGCAGTTGGCTGGGATCGTAAACGCGGTCGGCCAGGTTCTCGCGTTGCAGGCGGCCGGCCAAGCCAGCCAGGGCCGCTTGCGCTTCCACCGCGCCGGTGGCGCTCGCTTCTATGGTCTTGCCATCGGCAGGGTCATCCGTGGCCACGGTGCCAAACAATTCGCTCTCGGCGTCCTGGCGCGAAACTTCCTTGGCACCCACAGAGGCCTTGAGGCTTTCAAGCTCCTGCTTTTTATCATCGGTGATGAAGCCGTAAAGCTCGCGGAAGGAAACCATATCCATCAGGTTCAACTCGCCCGCTTGCGGCGAGCCCTCCAGGCCCTGGAATTCAAAGGTACCGTAAACACGCAAGTTCACCGATTGCACGTAACCACTGCGCGTGAACGCTTTGATCGTGAGCGTGTCGCCGATCCGCACGCGGTATAGATCCAGCGATGGCGCCAACGTCTTGTAGAAGAAATCGTAACGCTGCATGAAGTTGGCGTCGGTGGTTTGAAAAAACGCCGACAGCAACTTGCCCACGTCGTTCTCTTGGCTGGCCAAGAAGCTTTGCAGCTTTTGGCGAAAATCCGCGGTCTCGATCTGATCCAGCTGCAACAGCAGCTCTTTGACCTGGTTGCTGTTTTCCCGCACGAACCGCTGCAGTTCATCGTCGGTGGCAATTGTGGCGCCGCGGTTTGTGATGGCGTGTTTGATCTTGTCGAGACGCAACGCGGACTTCAGCTTGACTTGCTCTTCGTACGTATACTTTGCAAACATGAAGCCCCGTTTGCCGGGCGGGATCGCCTGGCCATCCACCACGCGCATACGATCGAAAGCGCCCGCGAACACCTTGGGATCCGTGCCCATGTAACGCAGGAACAGCATGTCGGCATCGGCGGCCAAAGACGCCAACCGGTTCTCCATGAACTCAAGGTTATCAAGCGGCTGTTTATCGAAGCTCTGCCAGAACTCATCTGAAGCGGCGGTTTTGACGGCTTCTTCGTCTTCCTTGGGCAAGGCCGATTCATCCTGCAGCGTCTTGATGTTGCGGATGTCTTGCGAGAGCACCTCGATGATCTGGCGCACGTGGCCTTTTTGCGCTTCGTAGGCACGCGTGGTGGCTTCCGATGCATCGCCATCTTGACGCTTGCGAACCAGGTCGCGCAGCTTTTCCAGCTCCACGTCGATGGTGTTGCCCGATGTTACGATCGCGCCGCTGATGCCCATGGGCACCACGGCTTTGACGTTCGGCAGCTTCAGCAATGTGTCGCGCACGCCGGCAAAGTTATCGAGCGAATCCAGATCGGGCGCTTCCATGTCCATGCTGCCCATGACGGTCAGCTCGTCTTTGGATTTGGCCGAATACACCTGCACGTGCCCGGCAACCGAGCCGATGATGCTTTGGCTCATCGATCGATCGAGGCTGTCGAGCAGCGACGTGCCCACCACCACCAAGAACGCGCCACCCATGATGATGGAGCCCACGATGATGGTTTTCCAGCGGCTGGCCAGCAGGTTGCGCATGGCCATGCGGGTGAGCATGGCGAACGTGTCGAACCCGCGCATCAGTGCACCCCAAGCCGAGACGCCACGTCGCCGAAGCCCGCTTGCACGGCTTCCGCCGCCGTCACGCGATCAACCACCACACCATCGGCCAGCCTTACAACGGAACTCGCGTGCGACATGACGCGCGCGTCATGGGTTGAAAAGATGAAGGTGGTCTTTTCAGTGCGGTTCAACTCTTTCATCAGGTCCAAAATGTTTTGCCCTGTGACGGAGTCGAGGTTCGCGGTTGGCTCATCGGCAAGCACCAATTGTGGTTTGGTGACAAGCGCGCGCGCAATCGCCACACGTTGGCGTTGCCCGCCCGAAAGCTCACTTGGCCGGTGGTAAGTGTGTTCGTGCAGGCCCACGCGATCGAGCAACGTGGTGACACGCGCCTTGCGTTCCGCTGAGTTCAGCTTGCCTTGCAGGAGCAGCGGCAGTTCAACGTTTTGAAACACCGAAAGCACCGACACCAAGTTGAAGCTTTGAAAGATGAATCCGATCGTCTCAAGCCGCAGCCGCGTGAGGGCGCGCTCAGGCAGCTTGGCGGTGTCTTGGCCCGCCACTTCAACGATGCCGGAACTCGCGGTGTCCACGCAGCCGATCAAGTTCAGCAGCGTGGTTTTACCGCTGCCCGAAGGGCCGGCGATGGACAAAAATTCGCCGGGTTCAACATCCAGGTTCACGCCGCGAAGCGCGGGCACGACGATTTTGCCCAGGGCGTAATTCTTCGTGGCAGCTCGAATAGAGACGATGTGGCTCATAGTTTCCCACGGGTTGAAGCGGAGTCTTTGCGCCCTTGTTGCGTAGCGCCAACACGATGACCCATCCTACGGCGGCCAATGCCTGCGAGTAGGGCCGGTGGATTATTCAAATTTGATTAAGCGCCGTCAAGGCCTAATCGGTGGGCTTTCGCAACAGCACGCCCTCACAGGCGTAATCCCCGGCATCGAGCGCCTTTATGAGGGCTTCGGCCCACGGTATCTCGGCTTCGAGGCGGGCGCTGGACAAGCGATACAGCTCCCGCACGTGTGCGGGCGTCGTTTCGTTGGGAATGTGCGCAATGGCGAATTCAGAGGCTTTGAGTTGCCCACGGATTTGGTTGATTCGATGAACGAGCGCCTCTTTGAGTTCGTCCACGTTTGTGTGAACGAGGAAGGCCAAAGCCGGCATAAGCGGATCCACGGGCATGCGTACATTCCACAGTGTGTCGCGCAACAAGTTCTGGAATTCAGATTCGCCTTCGGCCGTGAGCTTATACGTGGTGCGTTCGGGGCGGCCGCCGACTTGGTCGGTTCCGACAATGGCCAGTAAATTGTCGCGCGTCATTGATTTCAGCGCGTTGTAGATCGAGCCCGGCGCCACATTGGCCCATTCATCCACGCGCCACGACAGCAACTCGCGGCGCACGTCGTACCCGTGCACGGGCTGCAGCATCCGCACGACGCCAAGAACCAAAAGGCGCGTTGAAGACACTGCCACGTGAGCCTTTAGCGCTCGAACGGTTCGGGGCCGTATTCAGCGTCCATGGCCGCTTCTTGTTTCTTGCGGCCGCGCTCAAGCGCCCAAACGATGATGATGGAAACGTTATAAAGACCGAAGATCGGGCCTGCCAAAAGCATCTGCGACACCACGTCGCCACCTGGGGTTAGGATGCCGCCCAACAAGGCGGAGAGCACCAGCGAGTACTTGTTGAACTTCCACAAGCTCTTCGCGGACACCATGCCCAGCGCACCCAACACGCTGATGACGACGGGCAGCTCAAACGCCACGCCGCAGCCCAGCAGCATCATGCTGGTGAAATTGCCCACGGCTTCCATGCGCAGCATGGGCTCGATGACGGTGCCGGGATCCACGCCACTGGCGGCGGAGTCAGGCATGGGCACGCCCATGTCGGCGATCGTGACCAAGAAATAGATCGAGGGTTCAACCAAGAAGAAATAGCCGAAGACGGCGCCGCCAACAAAGCAGAACGCGGTGGCGCCCACGACGGCCAAGGCAACCTTCTTCTCTTTCTTATAAAGCCCAGGCGCCACGAATTTCCACAGCTCCCAAAAGATGAGAGGTGCCGAGAAAATCAGGCCCGCGACGATGGAAAGCTTGAAGTAAACCCAGAACGCTTCGCCTGGTTCGGTAATAACGAAGCGAACCTCTTGGTTGGCGTGTTTGATAGCTTTGCGCACCGGTCGCGTGAGGACCTCGTAAAGGCGTTTGTTGTAGATGAACGCCACGATCATCGAAACCAAAAACGCAATCGCGGCGTTGCGCATGCGCTGGCGCAGCTCGGCCAAGTGCTCGAACAGAGACATGCGCTTGTCGCCTGATTCGGTTTCGTCGGCCTCTTCGGAGTCTACGACCTCACCTTCGATTGCCTTCGGTTTGGCTTCGTCAGCCTTCGGTTTGGCTTCGTCTTCTTTCAAGTCGGTCACAGGAAACTCCGTGGGAGAGGAAGGAGGGGGAGGGCGCGCGGCGGCCGCACTTAAGCGGGCTTCTTGTCGTCGCCGGGCTCGTCATCCGGCAGCGGCGCGGGGACAGAGCGCGCCGGCACTTTGGGAGCCGGCAAGCGCGAGGCCGCGGGCGGCGGTGGAGGGGGCGTGGGGCGCGAAGGGGCAGCGGCAACGGGGGATCCTGGCACCGCGGCGCTCGGCATGACTCCCATCATCGTGCGGCCGCCAGTGGCCACGGCACCCACCGGCGGTGCCGTGGGCAAACGTGGCGCGGGTGGCAGCACAGCCGCCGGGGGAGCGACGGGGGCGGGGGCCGCAACGGGAGCGGGGCCGGGCACCGGCGAGGGGCCACTTGCGTGAGCGCTGGCCGCAAGAGTCGGCTCCAGGTGCAACGGGCTTGGCGCGGCGATGGTTTTGTCAGACGTGGGGGCGGGGCTGATCATCGTCGCATCGGCGTTGTTTTCGCCGGCATACACGGTGTTTGCGAACGGATCCGATGTGCTGGACGATTCGCTCGTGACGTTCGTGGTATCGGTTTCTGCGCCGTCGCCCTCTGGGGGCTTGGCCGCATCTATTGCCGCCTGTGCCGCTTCTTCTTGTTGGCGGCGTTCCCATTCCGCTTTCCATTCGTCGCGCCGCTTTAGTTCTTCGGCGGGCAGCTGAATGGCTTCGCGTAGCTCATCGAATGGCTTGCGGATGTTTTCATCCAGTTGAATCTCTTCTTTTACGCCAGCGGTTACTTTTTTGATCTCACGGATCATCTTGCCCAAGCCCGAAGCCAGCTCGGGCAGCTTCTTGGGGCCCAGGAACACCAGCGCCAAAATCAGCACAACGGCGATTTCGGTCATAGAGAGGTTAAACGGCACGGTGCTATTTCTAGCCCGGATCTGCCCACTCTTCCACTGGCGATGCGCCCAGGGCTGCGTCAGGCCGTTATTGCGGGACTTTTTGGGTCCTGGCGCGCTTCACCGCGCGAACAAAGGCATCTGGGCGGGGGCGCCAAGCGCGTAGGCCTGCAAACCTTGCTTGCGCAATTGCATCGCGAACGCACCAACATGGTCGTTGAGCGTGGCCACTTCTTTGGCGCCCGTGGCTTTCGCATAGGAAAGCAACTCGGGCCCGCTCGCGGTGTTGGACAGCGGCAAGTAAGTGGCCTCGGCGGTCATTTCCAGGGGCGTAAGCGGTGCTGTGATCGCCACCTTCGCGGCCTTGAGCTTTTCAAGGGCGGCGGTGGGCTTGGTGGAGGCCGGGAACAAGACCACCTCTTTGGCACCGAGGCCACCCGAAAAGGGACGCCACGGCACCGCGGGCAGGCCTGCCGCCTTATGGATCTCGGCGAGCTTGATCAGCCTGGCGTGCGCGCGCACGCCAAAGCCCGCCGTGTGCAGCGCTCTGCCCAAATCAAGTGTAAGCGGATCCACGCCGGTGCGCAGCACAGGTTGTTGGCCAAGAGCCAACGCCTCTTCCACGAACTCTAAGACCTGGTCAAACGTGGCCGCCACCGGCGCGAACGGCGTGGACCGAGACGCGTAGGTTGCATCCAGGCACAACGCTTCTGCTGGACGGATTTCCGCCGCCTGCGTGTGGCCACCCGGTGTGCCCAAACCCACCGGGCCCGCAAACACCACACGCCCTTGCGGCCCTTCACACATAAGCGAGGCCGATCCCGGTGCCACACCCGAAGGGAACAACTCGACGCGCAGCATGCCCATCGCGAAGGGTCGTCCATACGCGGCCACCAAACCGCGTGAGCCCAAGGGGTGACCCGCGGCCTCAAGCAAGTTCGCGCACATCTGCGTAAGCAGCACTTGTGCCGCGGTGATCGGACGGCTTTTGCCCACGCGCGCGCTTACCACCGCGGCATGCGAGATGAACGCGAGCGCGCCGGCCGTGCGCGGGGCATCACACACCACGGGCGTGCCTTCGATGCGCACGCCCATCTGGTAGCTGAACGCCCGTGTGAGCGCCGGCTCAGACTTGCGTGATTTGACGCTTGCCAAGAAGGTCCACGACTTTGGCGATAACCTCAGCTTCGGGCTCGTTGCCCTGGATGCGCAGATCGCACGGCGCCGTGCTCTTGCCATCGGGATCCACGTCGATGATGATCGTGGTGGCGTCGCCCAGCAACGCTTGCACGTCGCCGTAATCGGCCAAGCCGATCGCGTTCGTTGTGGAGATCACCAGCGTGCCTGCGTCCAGCAGCAGGAAGGCCACTTCAGTAAAGCGGCGCACCAACTCGCGTTGCGTGGCGTCCACGAAGTGCAAGTCAGCGTCGATGCCCAACAAGATGTTGGTGCCATCGAGCATATAGGCGTTGCGGCCGCCGTCGAACAAGGCCTTTTCAAGCGCGCGGGCGTATTGATGCTTCGGCGCTTCCGCCCCACCCACAAACATCACCAAGCCTGCCCGGTGGCCGTGGCGTTGAGCGCGTTGGTTGGCGCTGACACCGCCCTGCACCCAGTGAAAATCGCGCATACGCGCCTCGAAGCGCAATTCATCGCGCTCCTCTTCCTCGGCCGAAACGATGATGCCACCGCCCGCAATCTCGTAGCCATCGACGATGACGAAACGGCCCGTGGCTTCATTGTCGCCAACCGTATCGAACGCGACGGGGGTTTGCGTTTCAAGCACAAGATCAGCCACATCGTGGCGATCCACGCGCTCCTTCGCCAATTGGCTGTGCGCTTCCGAGGCGTCGATGACCTTATTGATCTTGTGAATGCGCACCGGCACGGCCGCCGTGTGCAGCTTGAGTTTGTAGTCACGCTGCGGATCGAAGGGCTTGTGGCCGAGCCAAATCACGTTCGCGCGCAAGCGTGTGCTCACAAGCGGGGCGCGCTCGACATGGCTCATCAACTGGCCGCGCGTGATGTAGAGCTCTTCGGTAAGCGTGAATCCCGTTGACCAGCCCGCTTCGATCTCCGTGCGCGGGGCCGTGTTGAAGCCTTCGATGCTCTTGATGTGCGCGGTTTTATTGGATGGTGTGAACACCACCTTATCGCCCACCTTCACGCGGCCTGCGTCGATGCGGCCTGAGATGATGCGGCGATCGTCGCCTTGGTTTGTGAACTTATAAACGGCCTGCACCGGCATGCGCATCGGTCGGTCAACCTTGGGCGGCGCCTTCTGGAAGTTGTCCAACATCTCCAGCAAGATGGGGCCGTCGTACCAGGGCATCTTGGCGCTGCGGGTGGCGAGGTTATCGCCTTGCATGCCTGAGATGGGAATGAAGCGTTCGGGCGACACCGCCCCGATTTCGCCTAAAAAGGCGCGGTATTCGGTTTCGATCTGGTTGAACACCTTGGCGTCGAAGTTCACCAGATCCATCTTGTTCACGCACACCACCACTTGGCGGATGCCCAACATGGACAAGATGTAGCCGTGGCGGCGGCTGTTCTCACGCACGCCTTCTTTGGCGTCGATCACAAGCACGGCCGCTTCCGCGCGTGCCGCCCCTGAAATCATGTTCTTGAGGAACTCGATGTGGCCTGGCGCATCGATGATGATGTAATCGCGCGCTTGTGTTTTGAAAAACACGCGCGCCGTATCGATTGTGATGCCTTGATCTTGCTCGTCGGAAAGCGCGTCCAGCAAAAACGCATATTCAAAGGGCTTGTCGGTGCGCAAACACTCGCGCCGCACAGCCTCAAGCTTGCCGTCGGGCAATGAATTTGTATCGGCCAACAATCGACCAACGAGGGTGCTTTTGCCGTGGTCGACGTGTCCGACGATGACTATTTGATATTGTTCGCGCTTTGAATCGTCGGTGAAGTTCACAGGATCCTGCCGGTCAGCTAGCTGTTCGAGTCGGAAGAAAGAGGTTGGGGCTACATGTACCCATCGCGGCGCAGCTCTTCGAGGCCGTGCTTGCCGTCTTGCAGCCGCCCGGCGCGTTCAGCCACATTGCGCAGCTTGCCGCTCTTGAGCTCAACCAAAATGTCCTCGACGTTTTTCGCTGTGCTATCGATGGGGGCCTGGCATGGGCCGCACCCTAAGCTGCGGTACCGTGTGCCGCTGCCCTGATCGTAGTAAAGCGAAACGGTGGGGATGCTTTCGCGTTGGATGTACTCCCAGATGTTGAGCTCGGTCCAATCCAACAGCGGGTGGATGCGCACGTGCGTGCCTGCGGCAAAGTCAGTCTTGAATTGGTTCCAGAACTCGGGGGGTTGATCGCCCACATCCCAAGCGTTGTTTTTGTCGCGTGGTGAGAAGTAGCGTTCTTTCGAGCGGCTGCCTTCTTCGTCGGCGCGCGCACCCACGATGACGCCCGTGTAGGGCTCCGTATCGGGATCAGGATCGTACTGGCCCGTCTTAAGGTTCATGCGCATGCGTGGCAAGGTGCCATGCAAGGTGCCGCGCAGGGCGCCGCTTTTCAGTTGAGCGCAGCACTGCACGCGGGTGACCTTATTGGGATCGCCATCGGGCAGGTGTTGCGTGTCGGGGTAGGTCGTCTTTGCCGCAAGGGCTTCTTTGTTCTGACCCACCACCATTTGGAGCTTGTACTCAAGCGCCAGGCGATCGCGGTACTGGATCATTTCGGGCAGCTTGAAGCTGGTATCGATGTGCACCAAGGGAAAGGGCACGTGGCCAAAGAACGCTTTACGCGCCAACCACAGCAGCACCGTGGAGTCTTTGCCAATGGACCACAACATGCACAGCCGCTCGAAGTGCTTGTAGGCTTCGCGCAGGATGTAAACGCTTTGTTGTTCCAGTT
Source organism: Deltaproteobacteria bacterium (assembly GCA_033763315.1). Classification (GTDB taxonomy): domain Bacteria; phylum Myxococcota_A; class Polyangia; order Fen-1088; family Fen-1088; genus JAGTJU01. The sequence continues at coordinate 387,183 of JANRKS010000007.1, read as the reverse complement.
GATCCAGATGGTCCATGATGTGTTTTTCTGGGTTTAGCCGGTGCACCCCAGGCCCCGGGGGCGCGTGAGTATGACACAAGCTTTGGGAAAGGCGACCAGCTGTGCAACGACACGCGCGGCGCCGCAAAAGGGCGGTTTTTAAGGGGTTTGGCTGGGGGCCTGAGGCAGCGATTGGATGACAGAAGTCAGCAGGCCGTCGCACGCTTGTAAGCAAATGTCGAACACCTGATCAAAGCCTGCCGGGCCACCGTAATAAGGATCAGGCACATCGGCGTGCTTGGGACCGGCGGGCGCAAAGTCGCGCAGAAGATGGACTTTCGCGCGCGCGGCTGGCGTGGGCGCCAGGGCCCACAGATCCTCTCGGTTCGATCTATCCATGGCAATCAAATAATCGAAGGATTCGAAGTCCCTAACGGTGACTTGACGGGCCACACCGGTCAACGGAATGCCTCGCTTGGCACCCACGGCCGCGCTGCGGGCGTCAGGTGGGTTGCCGGCGTGCCAGCCACCTGTGCCGGCGCTGTCGGTGTGGACCACCGCTTCGAGGCCGCGCTCCTTCACAAGGTGGCGCATGACGGCCAAGGCCGTGGGTGAGCGGCAGATGTTGCCCAAACACACGAACAGAATGCGGGTGGTCTTCATGGGCAAAGGGCACCCATCAACGTGGCGCTGGTGGTGCCGGTGATATCAACGGTGACGAGGTCGCCCAACGCCAAGCCGGCAGCAGGAATGATCACGGATTGAAAGTTCTCGGTGCGCGCCAAAAATTCCTCGCTCGATCGCTTCGATACGGCTTCCACCAACACGCGCTGACGGGTGCCGACCATGGCGTGGCTTACCTGCGCGTTGATGGCCCGCTGCACGGCAATCAGCTCAGACAACCGCTGTTGCTTGACGGGCTCGGGCACAGTATCAGGCATCTTGCGCGCGGCCACTGTCCCTTCGCGTTCCGAATAGGCAAACATGAAGGCGTTGTCGAAACGCAGCTCTTTGACGGCGTTCATCGTGGCGGCAAACTCTTCTTCGGTTTCGTCGCAAAAGCCCACCATGAGATCAGTGCTGATGCCGATGTTTGGCATTGCGGCCCGCAGCTTGCTGACCAGCGTGACAAACGTTTCATACGTATAGCCCCGCCGCATGCGTTCCAGCATTGTGTTGGAACCCGATTGCAACGGCAGATGCACGTGATTGCACACCTTATCGGTTTCGGCCATCGCCGCGATCACGTCGTCCGAGAAATCGAGCGGGTAAGGCGAAGTGAAGCGAATGCGTTCAATGCCCTCCACCTTCGCCACGGCACGCAGAAGGTCGGCGAACGTTACGTCCTCATAGCGATAGGAATTAACGGTTTGCCCTAGGAGTTGGATTTCTTTGTATCCGGCGGCCGCCATCGCTTGCGCTTGCCGCAAGATCTCACGGGGCGCGGCGCCGCGTTCACGGCCGCGCGTGTAGGGCACGATGCAGAAGGTGCAGAACTTATCGCAACCACGTTGGATGGTGATGTGACCCGTGACCCCGCCAGTCATCTGGCGGTCTGGATCCATGCCTTCGTACGTTTCGTGACGATCCAGAACCGTGTCTTGCACGGATTCACCCAGGCGCGCGCGCTCGACGTGATCAAGCAAACGTCGGTAGGCATCGGGGCCAATCACGAGATCCACGGCCGGCGCGCGCTCATGCAGTTTGCCTTTGAGGTGCTCGGCCATGCAGCCCGTGACGCCCAACACAACGTTCTTCTTTTTCTTGAGGTGGGCCAGGGCGTTGACGCGGCCATAGATGCGATCTTCAGCCTTCTCGCGCACGGCGCACGTATTTAACAAAATGATGTCGGCGCGCGCGGGATCGGTGGTGCGCCCATAACCAGCGCCGGCCAACATGCCGAGCACCATCTCGGTGTCCGCCACGTTCATTTGGCAGCCATACGTTTCCACATAAGCCAAGCGATCGGCCGCAAACGGCGCGTCACTATCCGTGGGAGGCGTCTGACCGGGACGGCGGAGTTGCACCAAGGTGGACATGAGCTGCGCCGTTATAGCCGACGCCGACCAAACGGGCCAACCTGTGGCGGTCAGACTTTGGGCAGCGGTCGGGCGCCGCGTTGGGCTGCGATGCGAGCAAAGGCGGCGTTGAGGCGTTGGCTTTCATCGGCGGCCACGGCCCGTATCTTGGCGCCGGCTTGCGCGTATTTGTCGGGATGATATTCGGCCAACCGGGCGCGCCAGGCGGCCCGCACCTTCTCAAAAGGATCGGCGGGCGACACCCCGAGCACCTCGAAGGGATCGTCGTCGTACGCTTGGCTGGCCCAGTCGTTGAGGTCGCCTTGCTTCGCTTGGCCCAGCCAGGGGCTAAGGCTGACCCGCAAAACACCAAACACGGCCGCAACCACGTCAGCGGTTTCGCTGGGGATGGTGCCCATCACCTGGCCGTTAACGATCACCAGGGTATCGCCCAAATCGGGAGCGGCCGCAGAAGCGGGTATGGCTTCGGGGGCCGCCACCACGCACGCCACCGAGAAGGGCAGAGCAGACATGGCTTGCAGCAAAGGGGCCGGGAACATTGAAGGCACAGCCAAAGCCCGCACGCGAACCACCGCCGCTGCGACATCAGCGCGTTGCGTGAGACGCTGCAAAGATCGCGAGTCCGCGCAGCAAGTGACCCCCGTTACCACGAAGTACACCTACATGGTTGGGAGGTTGCCCGCAATGGCACCTGTGATTGCTTGTGGATGACCAAGGGGTGTATCCATGCGCGCAGCATGAGGTTGTTTCGCTTTCCTCCTTTGTATGTGGGCGTTTGCGCGTTCACGTTTCTCACCGGTATCTGCTTATTCGCTACGGCGGCGCCGCTTACTGTGGACCGCCTTCGCACAGAGAACAGGGTGCAACCTTTGGGCCTGGACGAGCGTGCGCCGAGGCTTTCGTGGAATGTGCATGCCTTAGCGAACGAACGGGGCGATGGGCAAAGCGCTTACCGGGTGCTGGCGAGCGCGTCCCCAGAAGGCTTGGCCACCGGCAACGGCGAACTGTGGGATTCCGGCAAAGTGCGCGGTGCGAGTTCGATCCAGGTGCCGTGGCGTGGCGCTGCCTTGCGACCGGGCCAACGCGTGCATTGGAAAGTAAAGGTGTGGAACCGTGCGGACGGGGCCTCGGCGTGGTCGGAGCCGTCTTGGTTTGAAGTTGGTCTCCTTGATGCCAAGGATTGGAAGGCGGTGTGGATCGACAACGCGACTGCGCAACCGTTGACGGTGCAAGAGCGCTGGAAGCTCCGCCCCGCGCCGCTGTTTCGCAAAACCTTCACGCTCGCAAAGCCTGTGTCCAAAGCGCGCCTTTATGCCGCGGGTTTGGGTTACCTCGAGGCCTCGTGCAATGGCGTGCGCGTGGGAGATCACGTGCTTGATCCAGGGTGGACCGCTTATGCCAAACGCGTGCTTTATGCCACGCACGATGTGACGCCGTTGCTGAAGCAAGGCCCGAACACCTTAGGCGCGTTCGTGGGCAACGGGTGGTGGAACTTGCAACCGCAAGACTTTTTTAACCACTTCCATTTCGACCAAACGCTCGCGCACGGCGAACCCCGCGTGATCATGCAGCTGGAGGTGCAATACACCGACGGCACGCGCGAGACGATCGGCACCGACGCTTCTTGGAAGGTGGGAGCTTCAGGTTTGCTGCGAAACGATGTCTACCTCGGCGAATACTTCGACGCGCGCAAGCATCCAGAAGGCTGGGACAAGCCTGGCTTTGATGATCGCGCATGGCCCGCCGCGAAGCTGGCGACGACCGCTGTGGGGCCATTGCAAGCGCAAGCGCAGCCGCCGATTCGCGTGACGCGTACAGTGAAACCCGTGGCCATCACCGAACCCAAGCCGGGGTTGTTTGTGGTGGACATGGGCCAGAACTTTGCGGGTTGGGTCACGTTGAAAGCGAAAGGCGCCGCCGGCACGCGCATTTCATTGCGCTACGCCGAGCTGCTTTACCCCGATGGCACACCCAATGGAACCACCAGCACGTCCACCATGATCAAGCAGTGGAAGCAAGAGTTGGATGTGGTGGGCTATAGGCCCGAAGACGAAAAGGCTCCGAAGACAGCGTGGCAGATGGATGTGGTCCTGCTCAAAGGCACAGGGGCTGTTGAGACGTATACGCCGCGGTTTACGTGGCACGGCTTTCGATACGTTGCGATCGAAGGGTATCCCGGAAAGCCCACGTTGGAGGCGATCGAAGGCTTACGTCTGAACAGCGATGTGACGCCCGCAGGACGGTTTGACAGCGGCAATGAACTATTCAACCGCATTCACAACGTCACGCAGTGGACGTTGCTTTCCAACATCTTTAGCGTTGAATCAGACTGCCCGCACCGCGAGCGCTTGGGTTACGGCGGCGACATCATCACGGCGTCTGAAATGGCAATGCTCAACTACGATATGAGCCAGTTCTACGCAAAATCCGCGCGTGATCTGGAAGACGGGCAATTTGCGAACGGAGCTTTGCCCACCACGGCTCCCTACGTGGGCATCGGCGGCGATGGCGAACGCGGGGTGTCTGCGATCGGCTGGGGCAGCGCCCACCCGGTGGTGGTGTGGCACCTGTATCAATACTACGGCGATCGGCGTTTGATCGAAGAGCAGTATGACGTGGCCAAGCGCTGGGTGGATTTCATCAAGAAGGTGGCCGATAGGCACGGAGGCGTGATTGATCATGACATAAGCGATCACGAGTCGCTGACCAACAAGCCTGCGGCCTTCACCGGCACCGCGTTTTACTATTGGAGCGCCACGCTGTTGTCGCGGATGGCGGGCGTTCTGGGGAAGGCGGGCGATCAGCGCAAGTATGAGGTTGTGGCTAACAGTGTGAAGCGCACGATACAGCAGACCCTCACTGATAAAGCAACGGGCCTGCCTGGCGCGGGCGACCAAACGAGTTTGACGTATGCGCTGTACATGGATTTGGTACCGCCCAAGCGTCGGCAAGCCGTGGTGGATGCGCTTGTGGATGACGTGGTGGTGCAGCGCAACGGCCACCTTTCGACGGGAATCTTTGGAACCAAATACCTGCTCAGCGTTTTGAGCGACAACGGCCGCGCCGACATCGCCAATCTTGTGGCCACACGCAAGACGTACCCCGGTTGGGGGTACATGCTTTCCCAGGGCGCGACCACATTGTGGGAAGCGTGGCGTTTGGATGAACTTGTGGGGTCACACAACCACCCGATGTTTGGCTCGATCAGCGAGTGGTTCTGGAAGAGCGTGGCCGGCATCGCGCCCGCGCCGGACGCGGTGGGCTTTGACAAGATTGTGATTCATCCGCGCTGGTTGGATGGCACACCGTGGGCCAAGGGCGAATACGAATCCGCCCGCGGCTTGATCCGTACGCATTTTCGCGTCGAGCGTGGTGAAACCCAGTTAGACGTTTTGATCCCCGTGGGAGCCACAGCCACCGTCTTCGTGCCAACGTCGGATCCGAAAGCGGTCACTGAAAGTGGCGTGGCGATCGCGCGTGCCAAGGGTGTGAAATTTGTGCGCGCGGAGAAGGATGTGGCCGTGTTTTCGGTGCCAAGCGGCGACTACCATTTCAAAGCGCCCGCGCCCCCCGCGCCGGCGCCGGTTGAATCACCCTTGGCGCTTAAAGAGGGCAGCCCTTTGCAGAGCTTGCCAAGCCACATCGAACAGCTGACCACGTTTGGCGAGCGCGCTTCCATTTCGCCCGACAACAAGCGGGTGGCCTTCATGGGAAAAAGCTTTGGTGATGCGTTTGAAATCGATCTGGCCACACGCCAGATCCGTTGCCTGACTTGTGACATTCCAGGTGCCGCGTTCCTGCGCGTGATGCACCTTTGGTCGGGCGATTACCTGCTGATCGGCCCCCCTCACATCTACATTGATGATCTGGGACGCGGCCGCGGCGAGGAGAACCAATTGTGGTTTCTATCAAGCAAACCGGGCAGCCGGCCCGTGCGCCTTGGTGTGAAATTGTTCGAAGGCGCCGCGGTTTCAAAGACGACGATGAAGCTCGCCTGGTCAGAAAGCGGCGTCCAAAACAAAGCCCTTGGCAAAGACAACTATCGCTTATTTACGGGCGAACTGCAGATCGATTCAACGGCCGCCACCGCCAAAATCGTAAACCAGAAGGTGGTGTACCAATCGGTGCATCCTCCGTGCAAGCTGGAAGCCCAAGACTTCTTCGACGGGGACAACAAGCTCACCTTCTCCTGTTACAAAACATCGGCGCAGGGCAAAGAAAGCGCCGTTGTGATGGTGGCTGACTTAGTGAAAGGCAAGGTGAAGGAGGCAAGTTATGATCCCACCGTACACAATGAGCCGGAAGGCATCTTGCCGGCCGTGAGTGACGGCGAAAAGGGTTTCCCTTGGACGCTGGTGGAAAGCGACCGCCACAGCATAGACCGCAATCTTTTCGCTGGAATCAATGGTTGGCCGATCGATATCTACAAGCTGCAGCTTGATGGCGACGGCCAAGTGTGGAAGCGGCTGACGTTCTTTAGCGAGTGGAAGAACTGGCACGCGTCCAACCCCGTGGCCTCCACAGATGGAAGATTCATGGCCTTCCAAATCGGAGGCGTGGGCGACGCCGGCGTGTTTACCGGGAGTGGCAAAGGCATCCTGCTTTACTGGTTCAAGAAATGAGCAGCCTGCATTTCGGAAAAGCTTTCGGTTGTAATAGATAATATCGATGTATTAATGTGAAGTGTTGATATAATCGAATGTTTGCAAATACTGTCGTGTATGGAGAACGCCGCCGCGGCTTATGGCCCGCAAGGCATTGATGCCTTGGAACAGCAAAGTGTCTACATCTTGCGTGAGGCCTATAGGCACTTCGATAGGCTGTGCATGTTGTGGTCGATCGGCAAAGACTCCACAGTGATGTTGTGGCTGGCACGCAAAGCGTTCTTCGGGCACGTGCCGTTTCCTCTGGTGCATATCGACGAAGGCTATGAGCTGGCGGAAATGCTTGAGTACCGAGATAAGTTGGCGAAGGATTGGGGCTTGCGCTTGATCGTGGGGCGCAACGACGCCGCGATCGAGCAGGGGCTCACGTTCCCAGCCACGATGCATCTGCAAGACAGTGATCCAAACAAAATCACGCGCTTTGCCTGCTGCTCCCGTCTCAAGAGCGAAGCGCTAAAGCACACGCTTGATGGCTCAATGACCCGCCGACGGTTTGACCATGAAACGGCGAGCTTCGTGGTTGATGAAGACAAAGATCCTTACACGGGGGTCATCGTGGGTGCGCGTGCGGACGAAGAGGGCAGCCGATCGAAGGAGCGCACGTTCTCGCCGCGCGACAAGCACCACTCGTGGGATCTGGGCGATCAGCCTCCCGAGTTTTGGAACCAATTTAAAACCGACTTCGCCCCGGGCACGCACGTGCGCATTCACCCGCTGCTCGATTGGACGGAAGCGCACGTGTGGGAATACATCGAGCGCGAGAACATCCCCACCGTCGGCCTTTACTACGACCGCGGCACAGGGCGACGCTACCGCAGCCTGGGGTGCGAGCCTTGCCAGGCGTCGATCGAAAGCAATGCCCGTAACCCGCAAGAAGTGTTGGTTGAGTTGCGTTCAGGAAAACTCAAGAACATCGCTGAACGGTCGGGACGGTTGCAAGATGGCAAGCACGGCTTAGAAGAATTGCGCCGCGGCGGCTATATGTGACATCGATTCAACGGCTTAGCCATATTGCCTGGCCAAATGCGATAGATTCGCCGCCATGGACCGAGAAACGCACCTGTGGCATGCGCTCGACCGGCAAGCCGTTTTGGATGCGCTGTCGTCGCACGAAATCGACGGCTTAACCACCGAAGAGGCGCAAGAACGGCTGCGGCGGTGGGGGGCAAACACTCTTGAGGAAGGAAAGCGACGCTCGTGGGCCAGCGTGTTCATTGGGCAGTTTGCCAGCCCATTGATCTATCTGCTGTTCGCGGTGGCCGCGGTGGCGTTCGCCATGAAGCACACCAACGACGGCATCGTCATTCTGGTTGTTGTCACGGTCAACTCACTCATCGGTGCCTTGCAGGAAGGGCGCGCCCAAAGGTCGCTGGACGCACTTTCGCGGTTGGCGGTCCAAACTGCCAGGGTTGTGCGCGGTCGCAATGAGGCACTCGTGGAAGCGAGCGATGTCGTTGCAGGGGACATCCTCTTGCTGGAGGCGGGCGATGCCGTCGTGGCTGATGGCTATGTGCTTTCCGCTCACGCGTTGGCGGTGGCCGAGGCCGCCTTGACCGGTGAATCCGTGCCGGTGCACAAGGTCTGTCAGCCTGTGCCCGGCGAGGCCGCGTTGGGTGACCGAACCAACATGGTTTTTGCTGGCACCAACGTGGTGGCAGGCAGAGGCCGCGTGGTGGTTGTGGCCACGGGCGCCGCACGTGAAATCGGCCACATTGCCCAGCTCGCGCAGCAAGCGAAGGCTTCACAAACGCCTCTTGAAGCACGCATCGCTCAGTTTGGGCGATACATTATCTGGGCCGCTGGCGCTATGTTCGTGTTGGTTATTGCGATTGGCTTGGCCCGCGGCATCTCGCTTGGTGAACTTGTGATGGTTGCGATCAGCCAAGTCGTCGGTATGGTTCCAGAAGGGCTCCCGGTGGCCATGACCGTCGCTCTGTCCGTGGGCGTGCAGCGAATGGCTCGGCGGAAGGCTGTCGTGCGGCGGTTGTCAGCCGTGGAAACTTTGGGTGCAACCACCGTGATCTGCACCGACAAGACAGGCACGCTTACCAAGAACGAGATGACCGTCACGCATGTCGTGATGGCGGGCGGGCGAAGCTATGAAGTTGCTGGCACCGGCTATGAGCCGCGCGGCGCCTTTAAGCACGACGATCAAGACGTGGCCGCCGCCAATGATGACCTGCTTATCGAGTTGATGCGCGCGTGCGTGCTGTGCAACGACGCCAAGTTGTTGCCACCCGAGGGTGAAGCGGGCGCTTGGAAGCCGTTGGGCGATCCCACTGAGGTAGCGCTGATCGTCTTTGCGATGAAGGGTGGCTTGAATCCTGCTGAGCTGCGCGAACACAACCGCCGGGAAGCAGAGTTGCCGTTCGATGCCGCTGCACGCATGATGGCAACGCAGCACAAGACAGAACAGGGGGTGCAGGTCTTCATCAAAGGCGCGCCCGAAGCCGTGTTTGACCTTTGCGCGGGACAGGACCACGCAGCGCTCAAGCAAGCGGCGGAACAGATGGCCGCCCGTGCATTGCGCGTTTTGGCCGTGGCGAAGGTGACTGACGTTGGCATCGATCAAACCACTGGTTTTCGTGCGTTTGGCTCATCCGCAACCTTGCTTGGCTTGGTTGGCCAAATGGATCCACCGCGCAGCGAAGTCAAAGACGCGGTTATGCGTTGTCGCGCGGCTGGGATCAGGCCTGTGATGGTGACAGGAGATCACAAAGCCACGGGGCTCGCCATTGCGACGACCCTGGGGATCGCGGCGCCCGGGGACGAAGCTGTGGACGGCCGCGAGTTGGCAAGCTTGTCGGATCCTGAACTTGCAAGACGCATAGACAAGATCTCTGTGTTTGCTCGCGTGGATCCTGCTCAGAAATTGCGCATCGTTGGCGCTTATCAGAAGCAGAACCACGTTGTGGCAATGACCGGCGATGGCGTCAACGATGCGCCCGCTTTGATGAAGGCCAACGTTGGGGTTGCCATGGGTATCACGGGAACGGCGGTCGCAAAGGAGGCGGCCAAGATCATCATTTTGGATGACAACTTCGCGACCATCGTGGCTGCCGTGGAGGAAGGCCGCGTTGTTTACCGCAACATCAAGAAAACGGTGCTGCACTTGCTTTCGACATCTGCGGCCGAGGTGTCTGTGCTGATGGTTGGCCTCATGTTGGGATACCCTCCGCCGTTTCTCGCGGTTCAGATTTTGTGGAACAACTTGGTTACCGAAGGGGTGCTGACTGTCAACTTGGTCATGGATCCGCCTGAAGGCGACGAAATGTCACGACCCCCTATCGACGCCAATGAACCCCTTTTGTCGCGGTTGCTACGAAGGCGGATGTTCTTCATGGTCCCAGCCATGGTGGTTTCCACGGTGGGGTGGTTCATCTGGCGTTCACAGCACAATGTTCCCCTGCAAGTGGTGCGAACGGAAACCTTCACGCTGTTAGCTGTGTGCGAGTGGTTCAACGTCTTAAACTGCCGCTCCGAAACGAAGAGCGCCTTCACTCTAAGTGCTCTTCAAAACCGCTGGCTCATGGGTGGCTTATTGTTAGGCAACGCCTTACAGGTCTTGGTGATCTATTGGCAGCCGTTGGCTCAGGTGTTTCATACGGTTCCGTTGGACGCAAAGCAGGTGTTGTTTATCGGCGTGGCCGGCAGCCTCGTGCTGTGGGTAGAGGAGGCACGTAAGTTCATTGCGCGGCGCCTTGGACGTGCTGCCCAGGCGTAAAAGTCCGGCGTCCACACCACACCGGTCTTTCTCAGCATAGATCTCCTCAATGCAAAGGGCAGAGGCGCAGCAGCTAACCGTGCGACCCCTGCCCCCAATCCACACTTTCACTAGCGGCCCGAAGACCCTGAACCCGAGCCTGTTGAACCGCTACCCGAACCCGATGATCCCGAGCCGGTTGAACCCGAACCCGATGATCCCGAGCCAGTTGAACCCGAACCCGACGAGCCTCGCGAGCCACTGCGCGAACCGGCGGTGTCACCCGCGCCACGGCCCGTGGTGCCTGACCCGGTGTTCGATCCGCTGCTCCCGGGGCCCGTGCCCGAACCTGTTGAACCCGTGCCGGGACCCGAACCTGTTGAACCCGTGCCGTGACCTGAGCCCGTGGTGCCCGAACCAGTGCTGCCTGAGCCAGTCGAACCTGTGCCCGAGCCTGGCGTGCCCGTTGAGCCCGAGCCCGTCGAGCCCGAACCTGATCCGTCACGTGGGCGCCGGTTGACGCTACCCGAACTGCCGCTGCCAGAGGAACCCGAGCCTGTGCTGCCCGAGCCCACGCTACCGGAACCTGTGCTGCCCGAGCCCGTACCCGATTGCGCGAATGCTACGCCTCCCAACGCTAACGTCGATGAGTACACCGCCACATGAATGAGTTTTAGAATTTTCATTTGCATATCCGCTCCTGTCTTTCTCCACTTGCGGCTCTGTCGTGCAGAGCCGGTACGTGAGCAGACTGCAAGTGTGTGGCCAATGACTGGGAACGCGCCCGAGGTATCGGCATGGTGCTTAGTCGCGGCGTCGGTTCCAAAAATAGAACGCGCCGGCCAGCAAGGCGACCGTCCGAAGCGGATGCCGGGCGATCTTGCTTTCGATCACATCCACTCGATCGCCCAACATCAAGAGCAGCCAGCGGGCCGCATTGTGTTCCGGGATGCTATAGCCGCGGCGGCGGATGAAGCCCGACAGCCAGCGTGGGTTGACGCTGTTGCCGTAAACGGGCGTGATTTCCGCACCTACGGTGTTCATGGTGCTGATACGTTCTTCCACCCCCATCAGCACCTCGGTGCCATCCTGGCGTTGCCATTGCAAAGGCGTCCCAGCAACGGCTGAATAGGGCTGCGGGTTGTCGACCAGCATAGGCACTCCTGGCCGTCTTGATACATCTGCGTCCACGGGCAAAGGCCGTCCCGAAGAGGGTATTGAAAATGTTCTTTCCATGGTCGTTCCCCACTAAATCCCGTTAGGAGCCAATATGGGTTTAATGCAATTTTCCTTCTTGTTGGCGAAGATGTGATACGCGTCTTCCACCTCTTCAATGCCAGCTCGATGGGTGATGACAGCTTTGGGGTCAACGTGGCCTTCGCGCACCAGCTGCAGTAGATGCGGCATGTACCGTTTAACGTGACACTGGTTCATCCGCAGGGTGAGGCCCTTGTTCATGGCCGTGCCGATCGGGATCAAGTTCCATGGCGGACCATAGACACCCACGATGGATACGTGCCCCGCTTTGCGAACGCTGTCGATGGCCCAATCAATCGCCGTTGCGGCACCCGCTTGCATCATCATCACTTTGCCAGTGAAGCTTTGGAAATTGGAGCCTGCGGCGTCCAAACCCACGGCGTCGATGCAAACATCGGCGCCCCGGCCCTCTGTCATCTTCTTAAGCGTTACGACGATGTCGTCCACCTCTTCAAAGTTGACGGTTTCGCAACCGGTGTAGCCTTGCGCGAATTCGAGACGATAGTTCAAGCGGTCCACAACGATCACGCGCCCCGCACCCATTAAGAAGGCCGATTTCGCTGCGAACAGGCCCACGGGTCCAGAGCCGAACACCACGACCGTGTCTCCCGGTCGAATCGATCCCATTTCTGCCGCCATGTATCCCGTGGGAAACGCATCGGTCAGGAACAAGACGTCCTCGTCGTGCATGTCATCGGGGATCTTCATGGGACCCACGTCGGCGAACGGCACCCTCACATACTGCGCCTGTCCACCCTCGTATCCGCCCGTCGTGTGACTGTAACCAAACACACCCGACGCCACAGTGGCGCTGGGATTGGTAAGCTCACAGTTACCGAACAACGAACGCTGACAGTAGTAACAGCGGCCACAAGAGATATTGAAAGGCACCATGATGCGATCGCCCACCTTGAGGCTTTCGACGGACGATCCCACCTCTTGCACGACGCCTGTAAATTCGTGCCCAAACGTGGTGCCCACGCGTGTGTCGGCTACCAGGCCACAGTAAAGGTGAATGTCTGAACCGCAGATAGCGCTTCTTGTTACCTTCAGCACCACATCGTTCGGATGCATGATTTTTGGATCGGGCTTCTTCACTGCCTTCACCTTCTTTGGACCCAGATATGACATTGCTAACATGTGAATTCTTCCCGCCCTAGCAAGCGCCCGTGTGATCAATCATCCTTCTGAAGCCACCACAACACGCCCAGGACCACTCCCACGCCTGCCAATGCATAAAGCGTGGGTCGGACAAAGCGACGTAGGTTGCTCTGTTCCTGAGGTTGGTGGGCGGGGCTGTGCCGCGTGCCTGCCGTCCACGACGGCGGGTCGCTGGCGGGAAAAGAATCCTCGATCGTGTTATCGATGAGATCTTCGGTTTGAGGTGTTTCTTTGATGCCGTTTCTCATAGTGCTTTGTGCTTTCCTTGTTCAAGACAATGGTTTGCCGCCGGTGCCAGCCAAGATGGCGCCGTTGACGTAACTTGATTCCTCACTCGCCAAAAAAACAAACAGCGGCGCCATTTCAGCGGGCTGAGCCGGCCGACCCATCGGCGAGTCTTTGCCAAAATTTTCGATCTTCTGTTCGGGGAACGATTGCGCGATGAGCGGCGTCCACACAGGGCCCGGCGCCACGCAGTTCACGCGAATGCCTTTTTTGATCAGCTCTTGCCCGAGGCCTTTGGTGAAAGTGACGATCGCGCCCTTGGTGGTGGCGTAATCCAGAATGCTCGGGGTGGGCTGGTAGGCTTGAATCGAGGCCGTGTTGATGATCGTGCTTCCTGACGGCATGTGCTTTTGCGCCGCCTTTGCAAGATGAAACATCGCAATGATGTTCACCTGAAAGGCGCGCAACAAGCGTTCCGCTGTAAGTTCATCGATCGACTCAACGCTTTTGTCTTGGTACGCGGCGTTGTTGACCAAGATGTCTATGTGCCCAAGGTGATCTACCGTCTGCTGCACCAAGTTCTGACAATATTGTTCGTCCGCCAGATCGCCGGGAAGCATGAGCGCGCGCTGCCCAGCCTCTTCCACCAGCGCCTGTGTATCCTTGGCGTCCTCATGTTCAGATAGATAAGCAATCGCTACGTCAGCGCCTTCGCGCGCGAACGCCAAAGCCACGGCGCGTCCGATGCCGCTGTCGGCGCCGGTGATCAAGGCAACCTTGCCGGCCAAGCGGCCAAAGCCTTTGTAAGAAGCCTCGCCGTGATCAGGCTTTTGTTGCATCTGGGCTTCGCTGCCTGGCACCGCCTGTTCCGCTTCGTTAAACGGTGGCGACTCGTGTTTGTTCCGTGGATCTTGGTGTTGGGCGTTTTCCATGCGCGCTCCTTGTGAGGCAGGCCGATTGTGCAAGCGCTCTGCCACCACTAAGCGCGCGGAAGCGGCGGCGGATTCGGGTTGGGATTCGGATTTGGCGGCGCGGGTGGTTTGGGCGTGGGCATAGGCTCAGGCCGCGGCCGAGGCGTCGGCGTGCCGCCATCGGTGGGCGCCAGATCATCGTCCAGGATGGTCGCCGCGCCCGTAGGCGCGCTCAAAGCAAACAACAAGGTGACGATTGCGCTTTTCATGACGTTTCCCTTTCCAACAAGCCCCCATCGAGACTGAGAGCTATTGCAACACTTGTGCCCTGACTTTTAGCGGGCGCAACCCGCGGTGTTTCAAGCATTGTTCCCCTTCAGAGACGGTAAGCGTTTCATTGTTACGGGGTCTCGCCGCGGTTCATCCGCAGGGTGGTGGCGAGGGTGGAACGGTCATTGCACAACGGCTAACTGCATTTCATGGCGGAGAATCCACTCAGCAAGCTGGCAGGCGCAAAACCGACCGCGCCGCCGAAGCTCAAACAACTGCAACTGGCAACCCTTGTATCTCAGGCCCCCACCGGGTCACAGTGGGTGCACGAGATCAAGCTCGACGGCTACCGTGTGCTCGTCGCGATTAAGGACGGTGACGTCAGTCTCACGAGCCGCAATGGCAACGATTGGACGGGCCCCTTCGAGGCGCTGGCCAAAGCGTTTGCCGCTTTGCCGTGCAAGACCGCATTGGTCGACGGCGAAGCCGTGGTGATGGACAAGGCAGGCGTAAGCCGCTTTCAGCATCTACAGAACGCCTTGGGGAAAGGTCGGGGAGAAGACATTATGTTTTACGCTTTCGATCTGCTCTACCTCGACGGCTATGACTTGCGCGCTTGCACCTTGCTTGATCGCAAAGCCACCTTGCGCAAGTTGTTGGGCGGCTCGAAGAAAGCGATTCGCTACAGCGACCACGTTGTGGGAGGCGGAGGCGCCACGCATGCCGAAGCGTGCCGCATGGGTCTTGAAGGCACCGTCAGCAAGCTCGCCAATGCGCCTTACCAAAGCGGACGCAGCCGCTCCTGGCTCAAGGTCAAATGCTTGCTGTTGCAAGAGTTCATCATTGTGGGTTTCACCGATCCGGAAGGTGCACGCAAAGGCCTTGGCGCTCTGCTCCTGGGCGTTTACGAGGGCGCCACACTTCGCTACCGCGGCAAGGTGGGCACAGGATTTTCAAGCGCCACGCTGCAGTCGCTGCACAAACAGCTGCAGCCCCTTGAGGTTGCCCGCCCGCTGGTGACGAACCCTTTGCGTGGCGCCGCCGCGCGCGGCGTTCATTGGGTCCGCCCCGAAGTGGTCGCGCAAGTTGCCTTTGCCGAGTGGACGCAAGACGGATCCGTGCGCCATGGCTCCTTTCAAGGTTTGCGAACAGACAAATCTGCCAAGGATGTGGTGCGTGAGTTGCCGGCCGCGCCCGTGGCGGCAAAGGCTATCGCAGCCGAACAAACAGCGACGCCCAAGACGGCCACAAAATCACGCGATCCCGTGGTTGCCGGCGTGCGCCTCAGCCATCCCGATAAAGTCCTTTACCCGGACGTGGGCATTACAAAGATGGACTTGGCGCTCTATTACGAGCGCGTGGCACCTTTCATGTTGCCGTACATCCGCAAGCGCCCCCTCACCTTGCTTCGCTGCCCCGATGGTTTCAAAGCGGAGTGCTTCTTTCAAAAGCACGCGAACCGTATGGTACCCAAGACCATCCCGCGCGTGAACGTGGCACCCGATGGCAAACAAGATGCGAACGAAACTTACATGATGATTGACGATCTGCCTTCGCTCGTTTCGTTGGTGCAAATCGGCGTGCTTGAGTTTCACGTGTGGGGCGCCACGGAAGAGCACTTAGATAAACCAGACATCATTGTCTTTGACTTGGATCCCGGCCCGAGCGCGCCGTGGAAGCAAACCATGGTCACCGCCTTGGCGATCCGTGAGCGTTTGGAGCATCTGGGCCTCGCCAGCTTTCCGCGCTTCACGGGCGGTAAGGGCATCCACGTCGTTGTGCCGCTTGAGCCCAAAGCGTCGTGGCCTCAAGTCAAGGCCTTCTCATTGGCCGTGGCCGAAGAATTCGTGCGCAAAGTTCCGGGACTTTTTACGGCGAAAATCACGAAGCGGGGGCGCGAAGCAAAGATCCTGATCGATTATCTTCGCAACGGGCGCGATGCCACGGCGGTGGCTTCGTATTCCACCCGCGCGCGACCCGGCGCGCCGGTGGCGTTGCCTGTGCGCTGGGAACATGTACAAGAGAACGATAAGGCGCCGCTTGTGCCTTCCATCCAGCAAGTCCCCATGTGGCTGGATAAGCTGGGCGCAGATCCATGGCACGGATTCGAGCAAGCGCGCGTCGCGCTTTCGCCCGAGATATTGGATAAACTTGGCGTGCGTTCGTGATGCGCTAGGCGCGCTTTGACCGCACCTTCGTGGTTGTCTTCTTTGCAGGTGCCTTCGCGGATTTATTTCTAGGTTGCTTGGCCTTGGTGGACTTGGCCTTTTGCGGACGCTTTGCCGCTTTCGTCCTGTGCTCTTTCCGCTTGGACTTTTCGCTCTCGGCGAGACGCTTGCGTAAGACTTCCATCAAATCGATAAGCTTGCCTTCCTGAGCGTCAAGCAGCGCCTCAGAATCGTTAGTCTCATCGGCGTCCGCATCAGCCTCTTCGCCCGCCACCTCAATTACGTCCTCCTGGCGCTTGTACTTCTCTTCGGCGATGGAGCGCACCGTGGCCTCGTCTTCGTCCCGGATCTCCTCCGGTGTGAAAGCGTCGCTTGCAGCCTTCTCGATGATCTTCGTCATTTGTGCCACCAGCTTTGGATCAGCTTTATGTTTAGGGGTGACACCAATGTCTTCGGGTTTGCGGAGTTCATCATAAAAACGCAACGTCTGCCCGTGCAGCACGCCGCCTTCGGCAAAGATGGCCATAAGGTACGCCTTGCCGCGCATAACGAATGTGCCGATACCGACTTTGCCGGCCTTCTCCATGGTGTGCGCCAGCAGGCGGTACGCCTTGTTGCTGGTGCCTGCGGGCACCAAGAAATAGCCGCGTTCAAAGAACGCCGCGGAGATTTCATCCTTGGGCACAAATCGGTTCAAGTCGATGTCGCGGCTCTTGTCAGGTTCAAGCGCTTCCAACTCTTCGTCGGTCACGACCACAAATTGCCCAGGCTCCACTTCGTAACCGCGCACAAGATCCTCTGTGCTGATATCGTCGTCTTCTTGAGCGCACATATACTTGCGCTTCAATGGCTGCCCCTCGGGGCCAAGCATTCGCAGCCCGCGCACCAAACTACGATTGGCCGCCAACAAATCCACGGGCACGCTCACCAGCCCGAAGCTGATAGTCCCTGACCAAAAGGAGCGCGTCGCCGTCGATCGATCGGTGTTGGCTTCGCGGGTTGTTTCTTTGCTGTGAGATCTAGGCAACTTTGTTCTCCTTCGCGGCTTTCACGCTCGATCGCAGGGCCGCTTCCAAAGACGTGGGTGAGTGCTTTGGCTTGGCGCGTACAGGGGGCGTCGCTTTGCCTTCGGCTTTGCTTTGCACAAGCTTCATCACGCGCTCGCGGTATTCATCTCGGTAGGTCTCGGGCTCGAACGGCCCTTGCAACGCCGATATCAATTGTTCGGCTAATTTGATCTCTTTGGCGTCCAAAGCCTTCTCGTTGTCGATCTTCAAATCACCCACTGCCAGGACCTCGTCCGCCGTGCGCAAAGTGATCACCATCAGCACGCCTGCGTGGCTTATGACCGCACCGTGATAGTTGCGCTTGCGCATCACCCAGTGAGCGAGTCCCATCGTTTGCGTCTCCGCTAATGCAGTTACCAAGGCGAAGTAGGCGTCTTCGGCGCCATCGGGTCCGAGGTAATACGGCCGGTGGAACCAAGGCGCGGCAATGGCGTGATTTGGCAGAAATGTTGAAATGGCAACATCTCGACTGGCGGCGGGCTCCGTCTTTGCCAAATCTCGCGGCTTCAGCACCACGTACAGGCCTTTCTCCATAGCGTAGCCTTTCTGCACGCTCTCACGAGGCACGTCGTCCCCCGTTTCTGCGTCCACCATGTGCTGCGAAACAGGAACGTTGTCACTCGCGTGTAGCAGACGGAAGTGAACGCCTTGTGCCTGGACGGCGGAGTAGAACTTTACTGGAAGCGACTTGCCCTCGAATTGCAGCACTGCCTTCCACATCGCTCTTGCGGCCATGTTCAACCGTGGTGCAAAAACCGCGCCCCAACGCGCCACGCTCCATCCGCTTAAGTCGCTACTGCCTTCTGCCGTTGTGCTTTTTTGGGGGGGACCGGTCATGGCCAACGAGGCACGGGACCAGGACAAGGTGGATGACGCGGGGCCGCGCTCGCAGGCGGAGGCGCGGATGTGTGTGTGGTGGCTGCGGGGCGTGGTGGCCACATTGTGGCTGTTGTTCCGCCTGCCGTTGGTGTTTGTCTACGCAATCACACCACACGGGCGCGTGCCGCTGTCGGTGATGATGCTGCAGCCCGATGCCACCGCGGTCCAACACTACGCTGAGCTTGCAGCGCAGTGGTCCGCGGGCGCAAGCAGCAGCCCCGTGTGGCCGTTGGTCATCCTCCCGTATCTGTGGGCCTCCGATGCTTCTGGGTATCGCCTGTTTTTCGTCCTGCAAATGCTGCTGGTAGATGTGGCGGTGCTGCTGCTCCTGCTGGCGTGGCGTCGCTTCCTGGGCCGCCCCACATGGGCGGCGGTTGCGTTCTATCTGCTGCTCACGACCTTGATTGCCCCCACGGTCGTACTTGGGTTGCATGGCTTCGTTGCCCTGCTTTTGCTGGGGCTGGCGACCGCTTCGCGAGGCGTGGGCACGCCGGTCGACGCAGATGACGCCTGGACGCCGTGGGGTGTGCGCCTGACGTGCGTGGCCTGTGCGGCCGCGGCGTTGTTGTGGGGACCGATGCATCCACAGGTGTTGTTGTGGATGGCGCCGTCTGTCACGGTGTTGGCGCTGTGGCGCGCCGGATCGGCTGCGTTGGCGTGGCTGTCCCTCATCGCGTTTGCGGCCACCGCCGCCCTTACACGATGCCTCAGTGGCGAACTGTTAACGGGCGAAGTGTTTCCGATTGTTCTACGCCTCCTGCGAGACACGGCCCTTGTGACGATGATGGTCGTGTGCGCCGCACCTTCACGCATGCGAGCGGCTTGGAGCGGGGTGCAAACAAGAAGTCTACCCCGGGTGCATCGGCTGCGACCCGAGGCGATCGTGGTGTGTCTTCTGTTTGTGTGGATGGCCATCGCTTCTTTGTCGCCCGTGACGGAAAACGACATTTGGTGGCTGATGCGCGTGGGTAAGGACGTGCTTGCCACGCACGTCATTCCGTCCGTCGATCCCTATAGCGCCACCGCCCAAGGCCAACCATTCGCCGCTCACGAATGGCTCACCGGAGTTCTGTTTTATCGTTTGTTTGTGGCCACGCGAGGCCATGGTTTGAGTGTGTTGCAGATGTTGCTTGGCCTTGGCTGCGCCGCTTTGATGTTTGGCGCCGTGGATCGCCAGGCCCGCCGCAGCGTCGTGTTCACGGTCATCTTCGTCGCGTCGCTTTATGTGGTGGCGTTCCGCGTGGATTTGCGTCCACATGTGTTGTCACTCTTGGGGCTCTGTTATGTCGCCTTCGCGCTTGAGCGTTGGCCCACGCGTCGCGCGCACCTGGTCGCATTGGTTCCGCTTCAACTTGTGTGGGCGAACTTGCATGGCGGCGCTTGGCTTGTCCCGGTCCTGCTCTTTGCGGTGGCCTTAGGCGCCGTGTGTGATGCCTGGTGGCGTCACCCCGCTTCGCACACGCGTGTGGTACGCAAGGCGGATGCTTTGTTCTTGCTGTTGATCTCCGCAGGCACGGCCGTGGCGTCGCTTTGCAACCCTTATGGTTGGCATGCAGGCGCGTTCGCTTTGCGAATGGGCAGCGGGCAAGACTTTATGATGCGCAACCTTTCGGAGTGGCAGCCGACGCTATCTTTGGTGAACGTCCACGATTATCCCTTCTGGGCGTTCATGATCATTGTGGCGGCGTTGTGGGTCGGTTTGGCCTTGCGCGCGCGCCACACCTGCATGGCCGACCTGGCTTTGGCGCTGGTGGCTACGGCGCTCGGCCTGCGCTGCGTGCGCTTCACGGCCGAACTCGTGGTGTTGGTGTTTCCCCTGGTTGTGCGCACAAGCCATGCGGTGTTGCAGTCGTTGACGTTGGATGCAACGCGGCTGCGTCGTCCGTGGGCAGAAGTGGCGGTGCTATGCGTATTGATCACCGGCACAGCTTCTTATGGGTATGCGTTTAATGCCTTACAACACCGCAGTTTCGGAACGGGGTTTGCCGGTGATCTGCCATACGCACACGTGAACTATATGAGGCAGCACAAGTTTCACGGCGTGGTGTTCAACGACTATGATTCTGGTGGCTTGATCAGTTACAGCCTCTATCCTGCTGTGCGACCGGTCATCGATTCGCGCATCGAAGTGTTCGGCGCAAAGATCTTCGAAGATTACGATCATGCTTTTGACGATCAAACGGCGTTCGAGACTTACACGCGCAAGCATGATGTTGATTTTGTGCTGCTCGCGATCACCCCTCGCACCAGCCTGTTGCTGGCCGGGCTGAGCACGTCAGGTCACTGGCAACTGTTGCTGGATGCCGCCGGCTACGCCCTGCTCAAACGCACGGGCGAGCTTGATCGGCACGAGGCGACGCACGCCGCGGCACCCGCCGATTCTGGTGCCACCCACCACGATTGAGGTCACGATTTCTTTTCCCGCGCCAATAAGGCTCGCTTGCGTTCCACGCCCCACCGGTAGCCCGTGAGTTTGCCGTCAGCGCCCACCACGCGGTGGCATGGCACCACCACGGCCAATGGATTCGCACCACACGCTTGCGCCACAGCGCGCACGGCCGAAGGTGTGCCCAGAGCTTGCGCCAGCGCCCCATAGCTAACTGTGCTGCCGGCGGGGATGGCCGTCAAAGCCTTCCACACGCGCTGTTGAAACGCCGTGCCGTGCGCGTCGAGAGGTATATCCGCCGCCATGCCGGGGCGTTCCACCAGATCGACCACGTGGGCGATCAGGGCTGCCAAGCCGGTCTGCGCGGGCATAAGCCTGGCGCGCGGAAACCGGCGTCGCAGGTCTGCCTCCAGCGGCGCCACATCGTCGCCCAGGAACACGGCACACAAACCACGTGGCGTGGTGGCCGCAAGCACGAAGCCGAGCGAACAGGGCGCCACGGCGAACTCGATCTGCTCACCCCGTCCACCAGCGCGAAACGCTGTGGGCGTCATCCCCAGCGTGTGGGGTGCCTGTGCGTAAAATCCCGACGACGAACCGAACCCCGCATCATAAAGGGCTCGTGTCACCGATGTCTCCTGGGGCAATCGCTGCCGGAGACGCTCGGCGCGCAGACCGTGGGCATAAACTTTGGGTGACACACCCATCTTCGCTGTGAACATGCGCTGTGCATAGGTGGGGCTAAGCCGCACGTGCGCCGCAAGTTCATCGAGCGAGGGCGGCGTGGCGGCGTTCTCGATGAAACGGCACATCGCCTTCACCTGTGCTGCACGTTGCTGCTCCCCCGAGGGCCCTTGCGGGTGGCAACGTTTGCACGCGCGAAACCCTGCGCGTTCGGCGTCCTCTGTTGTGTTGTGAAAAGCCACGTTCTCGCGCTTCGGGCGACGCGCGCCACACGAGGGCCGACAATAGATGCGCGTTGTTGCCACAGAAAAATAGAATGTGCCATCGGCACGGGCGTCGCGCGCACACACAGCGTTCCAGCGAAGATCATCTGCAAGCATCGACATGAGTTTTACGACCGGCCTGCGATCCGCGCCTCCTGACTCTTGCTTTTGAATTCTTTTCAGAGCACCACCACAAACACAAAAGCCCCCAAGGCTTGCACCGTGGGGGCTTCGGTCAAACAATCGTTGTTTTAGCTGCAGCCGCTGGTGGTGCCGCAGGTGATGCACTTATGGCAAGAGCCATTGGGCACCATGATGTCGCCGCACTCGGGGCACGTGGGTGCCTCGCTGCGGGCGATGAAGCCAAACATGGGGCGCGCTTCAAACTTCTCGAGCGGCGTCTTCGTGGCGTCCACAACCTCCACCTTGGGGGCGGGGGTGGCTGGCTTGGGGGCAACGGGGCTGGGGGCCGCTGTCTTGTCATGCAGCGCGGGGGCACCGATGCTGCCATCTTCGCGCAGGAACTTGGCTTCCAGCCAGCGGAAGATGTAGTCCATGAGCGACGTGGCGCGCGGGATTTCAGGGTTGCCCGTGAAGCCTGCTGGCTCGAACCGCGTGCGCGAGAACTTATCAACCAGCAAGCGCAGCGAGACGCCGTGTTGCAAGGCCAAAGAGATCGCGGTGGCGAACGAATCCATCAAGCCCGAGATGGTGGAGCCTTCCTTCGCCATGCGAACGAAGATTTCCCCGGGCGCGCCGTCTTGGTAAAGCCCTACGTGGATGTAGCCTTCGTGGCCTGCAACCGAGAACTTGTGCGTAAGCGAGTGACGCTCATCTGGCAACTTCTTGCGCACCACCACAGCCTCGGTGGCCTTGGCGGCTTTGCCCTTTTGCAAACCTGGATCGGTTTTGCTGGTGGACAATGGTTGCGTGCGCTTGCAGCCGTCGCGGTAGATGGCCACAGCTTTGAGGCCTGCCTTCCACGATTCCAGATACGCCTCTTGGACGTCTTCCACGGTGCAATCCGATGGCAAGTTCACCGTCTTCGAGATGGCGCCTGACAAGAATGGTTGCGCCGCCGACATCATGCGGATGTGGCCCATGTATTGAATCGAGCGTGTGCCATTGGCAGCGCGGAAGGCGCAGTCAAACACAGGCAGGTGCGCCGGGTCCAAGCCTGGAGCGCCCTCGATCGTCTCTTCACGGTCCACGTAGTCGATGATGTCTTTGCGCAGACCTTCGTCGTAACCCAAAGAGCGCAACGCTTCGTCGATTGTGTTGTTCACGATCTTGATCATGCCGCCGCCGACCAAGCGCTTGTATTTGATGAGCGCGATGTCGGGCTCGATGCCCGTTGTGTCGCAATCCATCATGAAGCCGATGGTGCCCGTGGGCGCCAACACGGTGGCCTGGCCGTTGCGGTAGCCGTGATCGGTGCCGATCTCGATCGCTTCGTCCCAAGCTTCGCGTGCCGCCTCCCACACGTTGCCGGCCACAAACGACCGATCAATCTTATCCACGTGGTAGCGGTGTTTCTTCATCACGCCCAAGAACGGTTGCTCGTTCTCTGGGTAACCCTCGAAGGGGCCCGTGGCGTCACGGGAGATGCGCGCGCTGGTGCGATACGCCCAGCCCGTGAGGATCGACGTCAAAGCCCCACACCAAGCGCGGCCTTCGTCTGAGTCATAGGGCAAGCCCATCGACATCAGCAACGAGCCCAAGTTGGCGTAGCCCAAGCCCAGCGGCCGGAACTTGTGCGAGTTGGCGGCGATGAGCGGCGTGGGGTACTTGGCGTTGTCCACCAAGATCTCCTGGGCCGTGATCGTCAGTTCAATGGCGCGCTTGTAAGCCTCAACGTCGAAGCCACCTTGCTCCGTGATGAATTTGCGCAGGTTCAACGAAGCCAAGTTGCAAGCCGAGTCGTCGAGGTACATGTACTCGCTGCACGGGTTGCTGGCGTTGATGCGGCCCGAGTTGGGCGAGGTGTGCCACGCGTTCACCGTGGTGTCGAATTGCAAACCTGGATCGCCGCACTCCCACGCCGCTTGCGCAATGTCGCGCCACAGTTTGCGGGCCTTGAAAGTCTCAACCGGCGCCTTCGATTGCACCGCACGTGTGCTCCAGTCCTTGTCTTTTTGAACGGCTTCCATGAAGTCGTCCGTGACGCGAACTGAATTGTTGGAGTTTTGGAAGAAGACGGACTTGTAAGCCTCACCGTCGAACGAGCCGTCGTAGCCCGCGTCGATCAAAGCCCAGGCCTTTTTCTCTTCTTTGGCTTTGCACCAGATGAACTCTTCCACATCGGGGTGATCGATGTTCAGAATCACCATCTTGGCGGCGCGACGGGTTTTGCCGCCCGATTTGATGACGCCCGCAAAAGCGTCAAAGCCACGCATAAAGCTCACAGGGCCCGAAGCGGTGCCGCCGCCGTTCAAGAATTCTCGCGAGGAACGAATCGGTGAGAGGTTGGTGCCGGTGCCGGAGCCATACTTGAACAACATGCCTTCGGTCTTCGCCAGCGTGAGGATGCCACCCATGGTGTCGTCCACGCTGTTGATGAAGCACGCCGAGCACTGGGGTTCGGCCTCGATGCCCACGTTGAACCAAACCGGGCTGTTGAACGACATCTTTTGCGAGACGATCAGGTGGCGCAGCTCTGCGCGGAACACCTCGGCCGTGTGCGCGTCAGCGAAGTACCCATCAGCCAAGCCCCAGCCGGTGATGGTGTCGCACACGCGGTTGATCAATTGACGAACAGAATTCTCACGCTCGGGTGTGCCAGGTTGGCCGCGGAAATACTTTTGCGCGACCACGTTTGTGGCGGTCTGCGTCCAGTACTTGGGAACTTCGATGTCTTTTTGCTCGAAGATGGACTTGCCGCCTTCGCCGGTGATAGACGCGGTGCGCAGCTCCCACACGATGCCGGCGTAACCGTCGTCGCCGTCGCTGGTGAAGTAACGGTCAAAAGTCAGACCCGGTCGGTCGCCGCGGCGGCCTTTGCGGGAAAGGGTGGCTTCGGTGTCCTCGGTCAAAGCAGCTCCGGTGCTGCGGCCATTTCGGCTTTTGCGTGGAACATCCTGTTTATCAAGCATGAGCTCTCCTCCCCTTATCCGTGTGCGTTCTGGCTGCGGTTGGCTGTGGCAATAGGCAATACATACGATGCCCTACACGGCCCCCGGTTCCAGACCCGGTATGCCGGCGTCCGAGTCACAAAGGCGTGTCGAAATCGTAGGCGCTATTTCACCCGAGAACCGCCGACAGTCAACAAAAAACACTACCTATTGTGTGTGTCGCACATAGGGGGACACTATAGGTAGTGGTGTCATCGATCTGTCGACAACCCTGTGGACAACTCCCAGATTGCGCAGTCTTTTCGCGCAAATAAGCCGCTGTCCACGGTGTTGGAAACCGTGACGTGACATTACGTGACCCTATACAAGACCCCAAGCCGGCCCCGGTAAACCCTTCGGGTGCCCCTGGTCGCAACCCCCCGGTGGGGACGCCCCGGGTGGCAGGCGGCGCTTACAGATCAGGGCTGGCCCGCCGATACATGGTTGGGCGTGATGCGTGCACTCCAGTTCAAGGTGTTTCGGGCAGTTACAGCGGTGGCCAGCCTCGCGGCGGTGGCATTTCCGCTGTCAGCGGCAGCCGATCCGCCTGACCCGTGCTTCAACCACGCGGATGGGGCGCTGTGCAACGACGGCAACCCATGCACCACCAATGACATTTGCGCGGACGGGTGGTGCCGGGGCAACGTGGCCCCGAACGGCACCGACTGCACCGATGGCAACTTATGCACCGTTATGGATCGATGCGTGCTGGGCTTGTGCGTGGGCCAGATCGTGCCCGAGGGTGCTGCGTGCGACGATGGCAATAAGTGCACCACGGGTGAACGCTGCACGCAGGGCCTCTGCGTTCCTCAGGGCAACCTGCAGTGCAACGACAATAACTTATGCACGCAGGATCTATGTTTGCCGGCGCAGGGCTGCGTCTTCAACGTTGTGCCGATGTGCATGGTGCCGGACGCGGGCTCAGGCGGCTCCGGTGGTCAAGGCGGTGGAGGAGGTGGGGCCGGTGGTCAGGGCGGTCAAGGCGGCAGCAGCGACGCGGGCTTCGACGCCACAACGGACGTTGCCAGTCCCGACGCTGATGTGCCGCTCGATGGGCCGGCTGACGTTGCGGCGGCGCCGGACGCCGGCGTGCCCGATGCGCCCACCGACGCACCTTCTGAATTGATCGAATACAAAGTCGAAGGCGGCGCGCTGCTGTGTTCGATGAACGCGCACCCTCCCGGTCGCCCAGGAGCCGTGACCTGGCTCGCGTTGGTTGCCTTGTTCACGTTTGGCATCGTTCGCGCGCGGAGGCGTCGTTAGCCGTGCGCCCACGGCTGCCTTTGCCGAACACACCACCCGCTCGCCCCAGCGGACTTTATTCACAAATTGACAGTGAGGCCGCTAACACATCTACAATGATGGCGGTGCTTCGCCTGGAAGATGTCAGCTGCGCTCGCCATGGCCGCACGGTCGTCGACCGCGTGAGTCTGTCCGTGGCAGCAGGGCAGGTCACGCTGGTGCGTGGGGCGCGCGGCGCCGGCAAGAGCACGCTGTTGGGCATCGCCGCCGCCGCGATCCGTCCCGGCGCGGGCAGCGTAATCATCGGTGGCCGCGACATCTTGGCTTTGCAAAGCAGCTCGCTGCCGTTCGTCCGCCGCAACGTGGGGTATTTGCCGCCCGAGCCGCCTTTGGTGAACGACGAAAGTGCGCTCGAAAACGTGATGCTGGCGTTGGCCGTGCGTGGCCACGACGTGATCAGCGCACAGTCCAGTTCAATCGATTCCTTGCGCGCCGTTGGCTTTCCCGAAGCCGCGACTCATGTGCCTGTGGGCGACTTGTCGTGGGGCGAGCGTCGCTTGGTGGCGGTGGCGCGGGCCATGGTGGGCTCACCCCCGCTCATCGTGCTTGATGAACCCGCGGCCGGGCTTGACGCCGACGATCGCGAGGCGGTGGCGATGGCGATGGGCGTGGCGCAATCCATGGGATCTGCCGTGATGTGCGGCAGCGCCGATCCATCGTTTGCGGCGTTGCTCACGCAAGCGGGCGCCGAGATCGTGGAATTGGAAGGCGGCCGCTTGGTGGGCGGCCCGCGCATGACGGTGTTGCGGGGCGATCGCGTCACCCCTGTGCCGCCCGAAGACGGCGCGGCTTTCGCGGTGGTGCCACCCCAGGCCTCCGCAGAGCAAGATCTTGATGAAGCTGACCTCGTTGACGAAGACGACGAAGACGCGTGGTCAAGGAGTGGCAAGCGGTGAACTTCGACTGGACGCTGCGACGAATGCAACGTGCGGTGAAACGACAACCAGCCCCGCTCGTGGCTTTGGGCGGCGCTTTTGCGTTGCTGGTGTTGTTGATGGGCGCCGCACGGGTGGTGTCGCAAATCGCGGATTCTGTGCTGCCACGCCTCGCGGAAAACGTGCACGTGATTGCGTATCTGCGTGACGATATGACGGCCGACAAAGCGCAGGCGTTGGCCGAAATTGTGTCGCGTGTGCCGGGCGTTGAGCGCGTGCGCGCGGTGGATTCGGCCGAGGCCCTGGCACGTTTGCGCGCCGAAGCCAAATCAATGGGAGGCGTGGCCGAGTTTCTCGACGGCGTGGAGGAAGGTTTTCTGCCGCGCTCTTTAGAGGTTCGTCTGCAGGCCACAACTTCGCTGTCTGAACGTGCGGTGGCCTTGGCGGAGCGCCTGCGCCGCATCCCCGGCATCGCCGAAGTGGACGCGATGGAGGATGGCTTGGCGCGCTTGCGATCGGTGTTGGGCCTCTTGCGCGGGCTCGGATGGTCGCTGTTCGGCTTGGCGGTTGTGGCGGGCGTGGCGGTGTTGGTTCTGCCTCTGGTGCAAGGGCGCCAACGCCGGCAACAAGAGGTGGCCGTGTTGACTTTGCTGGGTGAGACTCCAGCAGGAATTCGGCGGCCGTGGGCGCTTGCCGGCGGGCTGTCGGCGGTCGCGGGGGCCCTGTCGGCGTGGCTGGTGCTGTGGCTGGCGCACCTGACGCTGTCGTCGTCGCTGGCTGCGGTGCTTGGCAGTTGGGTGCCGGGGCCCCTGCCGTTTGTGGCTTGGCATGAGATGCTGCTCGCAACGGTGGTTGCGCTGTTCGCGGGTTTTTGGATCGGCCAGCGCGCGATGCCTTCGCTCAAGGGGCGTTATGTCTAGCGCTCGCTTCACCTTCGCTTTGGCGGCGGCCTTGGCGGAGGTTTTTGCCGATGTCCCGCACACCGTGGCCGAGCCGTTGGCGTCGCCGACCACATTGGTGGACGCCCATCTGCTGGCGCGTGAAGATGCGTTGGGCAAACAGCACGACGCTGCCCTTCATTTGGTCAGGCAGCACGCCTGGGTGGCTTACCGGCTGGGGCGGCGGCGAGCGCTTGGATTCTTCGCAGACAGCAAACTGCGACCCGAGGAGGCGCGTGCCGAAGCCATGGCGGTGGTGGTTCTCGGCCGCAGCTTGCATGAAGCGCGCAAGCTGCAGGACGAACTCAAGCGCGTACAGCAAGAGCGCACGGGTTTGGCGGCCCGCGAGGCGCAAGACAAGGCCGCCGTTCTTACGCCCGTGGCTGAGGCCACCGTCAGCAAACCTTTGGTGCTGTGGCCCACCAAGGGGCCCACGATCTCCTCACCGGGGTTGCGGCCCGATCCCGTGACGGGCGTTGTGTATCGCGATCCCGGGTTGCAGATCTTGGCGCGGTTGGACGCCCCGGTTGTAAGCCCTGCGGCGGGGGTGGTTCGCAAAGTCGCTGCGTTACCCAACGGCGGTTACGCTGTGGTGCTGGCGCATGATGACGAACTGGTGAGCATTTTGTCGGGGCTTCACACCGTGGACGTTGCCGAAGGCGAGCCCGTGCAGGCGGGCGTGGCGCTTGGGCGTGTGGGCCGAACGCTGGATGGCGCGCCCGTGCTTCGGCTGGCCGTGTGGCGCGCGGGGGTGCCCGTCGACGCGCGTGGATTGCGCGCGCCTCGCTAACGACCGGGCATCGCTATCCGCAGCTCTAAAACCACAGGGGTGCCTGCTACAATGGGCAACAATGCGTTTTCCAATGCGCCAGGTTTTTGGGTTCGGCGCGATCGCGGGCGTGGCGTTCTTAGCCGGCTCGCTGTTCGCTTCTCCCGGCCTCTCATGGGCGGGCCGCTTCGATCCTTACCGCAAGCTTGGCATCTTCACCAAAGTGCTCTCGTACATTGAATCCAATTATGTCGAGAACGTCTCTGAGGCGGATTTGATGTATGGGGCGGCACGCGGTTTGACTGACGTGCTGGATCCACATTCGCGGTTTATGGATCCAGAAGAATATGATCGCCTCAAACAAGAAACCGAAGGCGACGGCGAGATCGAAGGCATTGGCATCGATCTCGAAAAACGCAAAAACGGGCTGGTGGTGGTGTCTCCGATAGAAGGTTCACCTGCGTACCAGGCCGGCGTGGCCCCCGGTGACATCATCCGGCAGATCGATGGCGTGCAAACGGATGCGTTGGACTGGAACGACGCCGTCTCCCGCATTCAAGGCGCCCCGGGATCTGTTGTGGAGCTGGCTGTGGAACGTCAAGGCAAGCCGCTGACGTTCAAGATCAAGCGCGCCAAATTTGAGGTGAAGTCGGTGGAGGGGCGGCTTTTGGAAGAGGGGTACGGTTATGCGAAGCTGCGCATCTTTTCCGCCAACACGGACGCCAAGCTGCAAGAGACGCTTGAACAGTTGGAAAAACAAGCCAAAACGCGCAAGGCCGGCAAGCTGCAAGGGTTGATTTTGGATATGCGCCGCAACCCCGGCGGTCTCTTGGATCAAGGCGTGAAAGTGGCGGATCGGTTTTTGTCGGACGGCCTTATTGTTCGCACCGTTGGCAAAGCGGGGCGTGAAATGGATCGGCAAGTTGCGCACAAGCGCGGCACATGGACGGGGTTTCCCATGGTGGTGCTGGTGGACGGCGCCACCGCGTCGGCGGCGGAGATCGTGGCTGGGGCGCTGCAGGACCACCGGCGCGCCGTCATCATGGGATCACAAACGTTCGGCAAAGGCTCAGTGCAAACGGTGTTTTCGTTGGATGGCTGTGGCCCACGGCCGTGCGGCCTCAAGCTCACGGTGTCGCGCTACTACACGCCCAACGGTCGCTCAATTCAAAGCCAGGGCATCACCCCCAACATTCACGTGCCGGCAGGCCCGCCTCCCGATGCCAACGACGAAGACGTGATGCGCGAGCGCGACTACGAACGCCATCTGCGCAACGAACAGGGCGAGGTTGCCGCGGCGCCTGTTCGCTTGCCTGATTACCCCGTGCAAGTGGCGCTCGATTACCTCAAGGGATATGAGATCCTTTCGCAGCAAGGGGGATGAGGCTGAGCACAGGGCCGCTGCGCTGTTTGGTCGCGGGGGGCAAGGGCGAAGTGATGGTTTTCGTTTCCGGCTCCGGCAACACGCGTAGCATCTTGTCCGCGTAGGTCAGCGCCTTTTGCAGCACGCCCGCGTCGTAGGCCTGCATGCGGTCAAGCAGTTCGAGGATATCGAACACGCGCTGTATGCAAGCCCTCGCTTTGGCAGCCATTGAGGGCCGCCCCAGCTCCCCGCGCAACGACATCAGCATCACGCGGCTGGCGGTCTTATCCAGCGCACGTCCGAGTTGGGCGCTGTCTTTGGGAAGGTTGCGTGCGATCGATATAGCGACCGAAACCAAACGGGCCGCTGGCTGGGTTTGGGCTGTGTTTTCCTTCATGCCAAAGTATCGGATCTGGCTTCGACAAAGTTGCGTGGGATATGATGCCGCCGATGTCACCTTGCCCCACCTGCGGTCATGCCAATCCCCCGTCGTTCAGTGTGTGCTCCCGCTGCGGGGCCAACCTTCCCGGGGGCGGCGACGATCCCATCGCCAGCCTGGCCGCGGATCAGGCGCGGGCGCGCAAGCGGTCACGGACCATCTACGGGGCGGTTGCGGTGGTGGGGCTGGGGCTCTTGGCGGCCTTCGCCGTCAAAGACCGGATGACCAAGGCGGCCGTAGGCAAGAAGCTGCAGTGGCTTGATACGTGGGCCGAACAGGACAAAGCGGAAGTGGGCAGCCTGTTGAACTGCCTCACCCAAAGCAACCTGCCGGTGGACGCCTTCAGCACGGCCGACCAAGTGCAAGCGAAGGTGGAACAGGCCGCCGGTGTTCAACCAAAAACGTTCGCTGAACACCTGCGTGTGGAATGCATGCCCATAGGTGATCGCGTGACCGCGACGTTCGCGGCCAAAACCGACGTGCCCGAAGAGTTCAAGGCGGGCTTTGACGCTTACAAAGGCAGCCTGCCAAAGCTCAAGGACGGCATCGGCACATTTGCCGATCGCCTCGACGTGTTGATCGAGGGTGGTGATATGGCCGCCAAGCTGCAAGCCGCGGGTGATGCGTGGCACGCAAGTGAAACCCCCACGCCCGAAAGCATTGCGTTCGAGCGCTTTTTGCAATGTGCGGTGCCAGGCATCGCGCAGATCAAAGACGCACAAGGCTTGCTGCAGACGCTGGCAACCGAGTGCTACAAGAAGGACGCGGCCGGATTCATGCAAACCGTGCAAGACAAGTGCGGCGCCTTGGTGACGAAGATCGACATCTCGGCGAAGCCTTCGGCGACCTACAAAGCGTCGATGAAGAAGTTCTACGAGCCCGAGCAGCGCATGATGAAGGCGTGGGAAGATTGTGTGCGTCGTGGCCGCAAGGGAGGCCGCGACAACAACCTCGCGCAATTCCTCCATGCGTTCGGCGAATACGTGCAAGCGCGCGTTGAGATCGCGCGCGCCGCCAAAGCGCTCAGCGACGCTTCATAAGGCGCCCCTGGCCATCTAAGGCATCACGCGGATGTCCACCCATTGCATGCCCGCGCGACGGGCCGCTTCGATTCCCAGATCTGTATCTTCATAAACCGTGCAGATCGAAGCCGGCACGTTCATGCGGCGTGCCGCTTCGAGGAATACGTCGGGCTCTGGCTTGTGGCGGGTGGTGTCCTCGGCTGTAACCAAGATCTCGAACCAGTCGCGGATTCCAATTTGCGTGAGCGTGAGCTCCACCACCGGTCGCTGTCCACCGGAGGCCACAGACATTGGCAGCTTGCCGCGGGCCGCGCGCGCCACGGCCACCACGCGTTCGATCGGTTGCACGTGCGCAATGCGGGTGAGAAACGCCTGTTCTTTGGCGTGCGCCATCGCTAATGGATCCACAGACAAGCCCGCTTCGCGGAACAAGAGCTTTGAGATCTCCGTCGTGGGTACGCCGCCTAAGCCATAAAAACGATCCTCGGGAAATGGCACGCCAAAGGGCCGAAGGGTGTCGAGCCACGCTTGATAGTGCGCGGGCATCGTGTCTGCCAAAGTTCCGTCGCAATCGAAAATAAGAGCGCTTTGCATCGCGCGCAGCTTTAGCACAGGCTAGCGGGTGGCGGGCCGCGAACCTGCCCGCGCGTGGCGTGTTCGTCGAGGCTTATTCAGCGCTTTTTTTGCTAACTTCGGCGGCAGTTTGACGGTTGGGATCGGCAAATCCTCTTCCGGTGGTGTTACGGCATTGGGGGGCTCGGGCGGCGGCTCGCGGGGGGGCAACGGCAGCGGCACGATGCGTGGCGAAACGGCGATGGGGGCAGGGGGCACATCGTTCTCAACGCGTTCTCGCGGTTTGCGCGCGATGAGAAACAAAATGGACGCGGCCACCGCCAACGCGAACACCACGCCTGCTGTACGTGTGGCTCGTCGTGCGGGTGTCGTTAACACGGGTGGGACGGGTGGTTGGCTGTTCGAGATGACGTAATATTTTTCAGCCTGCGTGATGTTCTCTGAATCCGCGGGCTCCATCAGCTGCGCGGGGGGCGGGGTTGCATCGCCTTCTTTGGCCCCGCGCTCTTTGAAGCCAAAGCCCTCAAGCGCCATCTCTTGAATTTGCCGCCACCGTTGCAGCCGTTGCGGAAACAGCGACGTCACAAGCTGTGACACTTTCGTGGGCCCAGCTGCGTCTTGCCCTGCAATCGCGGCGAGCAACGCATGGCTGAACTCCTCGGCGCTTTTGTAGCGACGGCCTGGCTCCTTTTCCAACGCTTTGATGATCGCGTCGTTGAGCTGCGGCGACACGTGTGGGATTGGCGGCACCCACTTGTTCACCACCGCGTCCAGCGTGGCCATCGGCGACGTGCGTTCGAAAGGCTGTGCCCCCGCCAAGCATTCGTACAAGACCACGCCCAGCGAAAAGATATCTGAACGCCCATCAAGCTTGTGCGTTTGCGCCTGCTCAGGTGATACGTATTGCACCTTGCCGCGCACGGCGCCTTGCGTGGTGAGGCTGGCGTACGACTCACACGAGGCGATGCCGAAGTCGATGACTTTGACCGAGCCATCGAAGCCCAACATGATGTTTTCAGGGCTGATGTCGCGGTGAACGATGTTGAGTTGGCGTCCGCGTGCGTCCGTCAACGTATGGGCGTAGTGAAGCGCCTGGGCCACTTCGGAGCCGATGAAAGCCACCAGGTTGGGATCCCAGTGCAAGTGCCTGCTTTCAAGCGCGTCCGACACGCGCGCGAGGTTCTCGCCTTGCACAAGTTCAAGCGAGAGGTACCAATCATTTTGAACCTTGCCCACCTCGAACACACGCGCGATCGAACGGTGTTGCAGCCGCAAAGCGATGCTGGCTTCGCGCTGGAACATTTGCACGAACTTTTCGTCGGCCGCGTGCACGGGCAGGATTCGTTTCAAAGCGATCAACGTCTGCATGCCCAGCAATTCGCCGCACCGGGCGACGAAGACTTCTGCCATGCCGCCCATCGCGATCTTGCCGAGCAAGTGGTACCGACCAAACAGCTGGGGCGTTTGCTTCGTTAAGGCGCGGGTCAAAGCGTTGGTCGAGGGCATCGTGCAGTTGTGCTGATGAGGCTGCGTCTACTTGGGCATCGGCATTTTGTGCCAGCACTTTGAGTGCCTTCCGTTGCTGCAATGTCGTTCGTGTCCGCATATGTCGGGCAGAACTAGGTAAAACGGCCCCTTGCCGTGGGGGGTGATGTCCACCTATCTTTGATCGACCACCGCCTGCGGCATGACGCTGCGTGCGGTCACATTCCTAAACACGGCAGGTAGTTCGCCATGCGACGGATTCGAGCGTTTGCGGCCTTGGGCCTCCCGGTGTGCGTCCCGTTCTGCGTTTTGGCCGTCAGCGTGTGTGCTGTTGGTTGCGGGGCTGGTGAGATCAACGGCGAAGCTGAGGAAGACATGGCCGGTGGCGCCGGCGGTGACACTTCTGGGACCGGGGGCGACAGCGTGGATGTGGGGAGCGGGGGAACAACCTCCGGCGGCGCCAGCGGTGGCGGGGGCGCTTCGGCGGGAGGATCCTCAACGGGAGGCACGGGGGCGGGTGGGCAGGCCGGCATGGCTGGGGCGTCCGCTGTGGGCGGTGCGGCAGGGGCCACCGGGGGCGCGGCGGGCGCCACGATGCCAAGCGACACGCCACCGCCTGATTGGAAGAAGACCATCCTCGCTGTGGGCTACGGCGGCATGCGCGTGGCAACCCAAGATCAAGGAGCGACTTGGAAGAAAGTGGCGCAGCTAACGAGAGGCGGTGGAGACGACCGCGAACTGCTGCGATCGGTGGCGTTTGGCAAAGGCCGCTGGGTGTCGGCAGGCTGGCGCATGTTCACATCCGTTGACGGCAGCACATGGGTGGAAGGGAAGAATCCCGATGGCTGCGGCCTGATGGAAGGCGCCGCTTTTGGCAATGGCGTTTTCGTTGGCACATGCGGTGACAACTCATATTTGTCGAACGATGGGTTAACGTGGCGCAAGGGTGGACGCGTGGGCGCCACCAATGGCCACACGTACGTTGAGTTTGCCAATGGGGCGTTCGCGGCGTCAGGCGACAGTGGAAATTCTTACACGTCGACCGATGGCATCGTGTGGACAGCCATGGCGAACCTTCGCAAGGTCACGTTTTGTGAAGGGCAATGGCGCAGTGGTGACGCCTGTGCGGGGGACGCTTGGTTCCCCAACGCCTTTTACCGCGGCGCCTGGCGCGGCAAGCTTGAACGCTCGCTCAACGGCTCTTCGTGGGCCACGACATACACAGATGATTGGAACAACAGTGTGTATCGTTTCGGCGAAGGCTTCATGCCTCCGTTAAAATAAGCCCAAGCAGCGGCCCATTAGCTTCCAACGATCGGCCCA
Organism: Deltaproteobacteria bacterium; assembly: GCA_033763315.1. Taxonomy (GTDB): domain Bacteria; phylum Myxococcota_A; class Polyangia; order Fen-1088; family Fen-1088; genus JAGTJU01. The sequence continues at coordinate 352,328 of JANRKS010000007.1, read as the reverse complement.
TGCCACGTTCGGCAGCATGATCAACATGTGCACCAGCGCCGAGTAGGCCTGGGTGCCCAGCGTGCCCGCCACGCGCGCCGGTGACAGGCGCAACTCGCGATCCGATGACGGCGCCTTGCCACGCCACTGCCACAGCAGCAAACAAGCACATACGGCCAGGCCTTGCAGCGTGAAGTACACGAACTGATCGCGCAGGCCCGCTTCGCCCACCATCCAAAATACCGAGCCGACGAAGCCCGTGTGAAGCAGCAAGGCGCTGGCCCAAAAGGTGATCATGACATTCAGATAACGGCGCTTGTTGCCGCCGCCCAACGGAAAGTAAAAACATTTCAGCAGCAGCTTGCGGTTGTAGATCGACCAACGGCGCCACAGCTCTACGGGGTTCCACGCCACCAACGCCCAACGGAAAGGATGTGCCAAGGACAATCCGTAGGCGCGCAGGATCAAGATCGCCACATCGGCCGTGCCGGACAAATAAAGCGCCAGCTTCACGTAACTTAGGCCCACCGATAACCACAACGCCACGGGGCTCAAGGCGCTGAGCTGTTGGTAAGAAAGATTGGCGGCTAGATGCTTGCCTAAATACGCGTCCAAAACGTTGATGGCGGCGGCTTTGCTGGCCAACAACACCACGCTTTCGGCCAGCCGAGGCAGCGACACCATCGGCAACTGCCACAGTTCAAGCGGTCCCAGGTTAAGTGGGTTGAGCGGATTCGAAGGCGCGGCGAACAGGGTCATCCATTGCGGGTAAGACGGATCGGGAAGCCGCCCGCGGCGTTTCTCGAAAATGTAAAGCAAGCCCACCAGCAAAATGTGGCCGAGCGCGGATTCACTGATCCAGGACCACATCTCGGGATGCAAGAACGCCACCCGGTGCAAAGTCTTGGGGGCAAGCAAGCCAACGCCGACCAATGTGGCGGCGAAGGTCCACAAGCGGTTGCGCAGCAGAAAAAGCAGCGCCAAAAACGGCACCTCGAACGCCATGAACCGCGGCTTCCAGTTGTATAGAACGATCAGGCCCGCCAGCGTCATCATCCAATAAGGCGAGACCGGCACCAAGCGCACCAAACACACCCCCACGATCAACGAAATGGTGATCGTGGTGTTAAACGGCATGCCGAGGCGATTCGCGATCAGGTGCAAAGCACCGAGAGCGAGCGCGCTCGCAAGCAACTGGACCACCGCGTGCGTCTGCCATGCGGGGGCAAGTGAAATCGCGGGAGCTGCGGGTGGGGCAGGGGGCGACGAATTCAGACGGTGGCCTTTTCAGAAGGGAAGGGCGCCACTATAGGGCGCATTGACTGCGCGTGCACGCCCTAGAAGGTTCGGCGAAAAGTTCGCTCGCGGGCTTGCGCAAGATCGCGCGCCACATCCAATAAAATGGCCGTTAGTTGTACTTTGTCGCCGGGCCCGCATTGCGCGGCCTCGCCAACATCAACGCTGCACAAATGCCCTGCCACAGGGTAACCACCGATCGTTTGGCGATCCGCCATCAGGACGAAGGGATGGCCATCGGGGGGCACCTGGATGCATCCGGGAGCCAGCGGTTCGGATCGCGGTGGCTGCGGCCACAGATTTGGCATGGGTGGATCGGCCATGATCTGAAAACCCGTTCGGTTGGCGCGCTGGGAAACGGTAAACGTTCGTTCGGCCAACCCGGTGGCGCCAAGGGCCACGTAACGAAGGGAACGGGGACCCGTCGGCGCTGGACGCAGCACGTACGGTACAAGATCCGGCGGCACGCGCTGATGCACAGAGGCGCCAGGCTCAGGTTCGATTTCGAGCATGTCGCCCGCGGCCAGCCGTTGGCGCGGCAAGCCCGCCGCCACATCGAAGGCGCGGCTGCCCAAAACCTTGTCGCTGCGCAGGCCACCACGGGCCGTAAGCCACGCCCTGCTGCCTGCGCGCCCGCTCGTGAAACGTAGAACCTGTCGATCGCGCACGCGCACCACATCCCCCACGCGCACGGCCTCATCTTGCAACGTCGCTTGCAGGTCAGCGCCTGTGAGGCAGATCCAGGTGGATCCATAAAAGCGCAGCGCCACGCCTGGCCCCGTGATCTCCAACCCGGCGGCGCCCTTGGGGTTGCCAACGCACGCGTTGCCCACGCGAAGGGAGAATGGATCCAAGGCTCCGGAAGGCGAGATGCCAAAGCGGCCGAGCCCCGCCCGCCCCTGATCTTGCACCGTTGTCAAAGCGCCCGCGGCGATAATTTCTATGGTTGGCATGGTTTGGCAGAATTCGGCGCCCGCACGGCGATTGCGTGGGCGCGCAGGGCTTCGCGCACGGCCGCGGCCACCGCGACGGCGGCAGGCGTGTCACCGTGAACGCACAAGGTGCTGGCCGCAACCACGACCGGAGCGCCGTTTAACGACGGCACAGGCAAGCCCGTGGCCAAGCGAACGGCGCGTGCCGCGAGTCTATGCGGCGGATCCGTAAGCACAGCGCCTGGCTCCTGGCGAGGCACCAGATGGCCCTGGTCATCGTAGGCGCGATCGACGAACGCCTCACCCACAAACTGCAGCCCCACAGCTTTGGCCTGCGTTTGCATACAGGAGCCCGGCAATCCAAACAGCCGCATCGCAGGGTCGATCGCCACCACCGCTTCGGCCAGGGCTCGGGCCAGCGCCGGGTCTTGCGCGGCCTGGTTGTAAAGCGCCCCGTGGGCTTTGACGTGGCCAAGGCGCACGCCCTCGCGCGAGGCCAACGTCGCCAACGCGCGCACTTGATCGCTCACGAGCCTATGCACTTCGAGGGGCGTGGCTGTCATCGTTCGGCGGCCTTTGTTTTGTCGATCGACAAATCCCGGATGCGCCCCTGCAGCCACGCCGTGTTGTTTCGCAAGCCGCAGGCACAACTGCATGGAGGCTTCATCACCTGCGTGCCCGCCGCAGGCGATGTTGGCTGAGCTCACGAGCGTGAACATGCGCGCGTCGGTCGCTTCGCCCTCGCCGAGATCGGCATTAACGTCAACCGCGATCACAACGTGCCCTGCACAAGCGCGTTGCGATCAACGCCATAGAACTGCACCCGTGTGCCTGGCGTGATCAAACAGGGAGGCGATTGCGTAAGGTCAAACAGCGCCACGTTCGTTTGCCCGATGATACGCCAACCTCCGGGCCCATCGACTGGGTATATGCCTGCCTGGCCGCCCGCGATCGCCACAGAACCGCGTGGCACGCGGGCGCGGGGGGAGGCGTGCCGTGGCAGCACGAGTTCGTTCGGCAGACCCTCCAAATAGGGGAAACCGGGCCGAAAACCCACCACGGTGCACTCGTAAGTGGGCTTCGTGAATGCCTGCACCACTTGCGTTTCGGTCATCGAAAGCTGCGTGGCGACGGCGGCCAAGTCCAGGCCAAACGGCGGATCGAAGCACACAGGTATGCGGATTGAAGATACGTTTTGCGGAGCGCCGTCTGCGGCAGACGCCCGCGCAAGGCCCCAAAGCCACAGTTCAATGTCTCGTGCAGGCGTGCCGGGGTCGAACAGCACGAGGATCTCGTTGTGCCCTGGCACGACGTCCAGCACGTCGACTGGTTTTGTGGCGTCGATGCGTTCGAGCAAAGCGAGCAAGCGTCGGTGTTGCCGTAACGAGAACGGCGCCGTCAAAACGAGGGCGATCGCCGCGTCACCTCGGGCGTGCATTTGCCACGCTGCTTCAGCCACGATCGATTTTGCCCGCTGTGTGTTTTGTGATGAACGATTGCACGCGCGCGGCGATGCGGGCATCGACGGTGGCTTGGGTTTCGTGGTTGGCGTTCAAAGTTCGCTTCGCCACAATCAGCGAGTGGTCGCCGTCGTTGATCACCTCAAGCTCGTGTGGCACCGGCAACGTTGGCAACAATGCCTGCAATTCGTCGAGCGGGCATAGAGGATCTCGGGTGCCTTGCACGAACAAGATAGGAACCGGCACCTGCGCCAGAACATCCGCGCGGCTTTTGCCTGAGCTTGCGGATCGCAGTGGGTAACCGAAGCACACGAGCGCACGCACGGGATGTTGTTTGCCCGCGGCAACGTGGCAACCGATGCGTGATCCCATCGATTTGCCAGCCAGCACGAGAGGTTGATCAGGCGCTTGCTGCGAGGCTTGCGTGATGGCTTCTTGATGCGCGGCCACCAAAACGGGGAGCCGATCCGGGCGCTTTGAGCCTTGGCGCATGAAAGGGTAATCGAACGTGACCACAGTGCCGCAGGGGCTAAGGCGCTCGGCCCACGCGCGCATCCAAGGATGCGAAGCGGGTGCGCCCGCGCCATGGGCGAAAACGATCAAGGCAGCCATGCCGCGGATCTAGCACGTTGCGCTTAGGTGCTCATGCGCACAAGCATCGATTCGCGCACCCGTCGCGCTTTGGCCAACGTCAGGATCTTGCCGATGTCGGACTCCGAAAGCACCGTGCCCTCGGACACCACCACGCTGCCATCCACCGCAAGCAGCGGCTCTTCGACGATCATGCCTGCCTTCAAATCGACGCACTTTACGCTGTGTTCGCCCATGCCTTCTGGAGCGGGTGGCGTTTCAATTTCGTCCACAGCGCCCAGCATGCGCGGATCGTAGCGGCCTTCGTCCGAGCGAAGCTGCGCCATGATCTCCTCGTGTCGCATCGCTTGAGCGCTGAGCCGCTCGTATTCGACCGCCAGCTTCAAGGCGCGTGCACCCGCGGCGATGCGCTCGCCTGTGTGGCTCACAGGCGCGCCGGTACCGTCAAAGCGAAAACTGCTTTGCTCGATGACCACCAACACCTGATCGCCGCCCGGCAAGCGCTTCACAATGTCCGTCATCACGGCGTGTGTCCCTTTGATCGCCATTTTCTCATGCGGGCCTAAGCTTTGACCGCGATCGATCTTCTCACGAATGGCCGGCGCCAACGCCACGCGCCCGATGTCAGCCACCAAAGCGGCCACTTCACCGGGCCACACCACATCAACCTTGCACAAGCGCAAGATCTCCAAGACGTGCCGTGCGTGTTTCATGCTGCGGACGGCACCGTTGCAATCGACGTGTTTGATGGTTCGCAACAAGGCCCAGGCACTCGCCACGGCGGCGACGCCGATGTCGATTTGCAAGGTGGTGCCGCGCGCGGGCGTCGGTGTGGGGCCCGTGCTCGCACCGGCGGCTGCGAGAGGAGAAGGTGCGGTCGCCATCACCGCGGGAACTTGCGGAGACGAGGGGGGCGGCGCCACCACGCCCGAGGAGCCCAGCGCCTGAAACACCAACGTTGCCATATCAGCTGGCGGCGTTCCCGGGTCGAGCACGGCAAATACTGCCGGGTTGCTATCAAGGCCAGACTCGCTGGGTGCCTGCAACACAAGCTGAACCCCAGGGACCTTCTGGTGCACCTCGGCTACGAAAGCCGCGCTGGCCAAGGTGCCAATGACCAGCACCACGCTTGGTGTGGCTTTATCGATTCGTGCAAACGCGTCCGCGTGGCTCATCGCCACGTCTACATTGGCGCCTTGTTTTAACACCGACGCCGATAGCATGAGCGCTTTGGTCTCAGCGCTCACGCACAAGATCATTGGTTTGCCAACGGCGGCGGTGCTCACAACGTCCCTAGATCGGCGGTTGGTCGGCTGTCCTTAAGACCCCGGAACCGCACGCGGATCGGATGGCAGTGATAGATCCAGGAGCCACAGCCGCGGGCGTGAGGCAGCGCCAGTCGTCCCCACGCCTTCGATCGAAAGCTCGACCACGTTGCGCCCGTGCGTGGCCACAAAGGGTTCATTGAACACCCATCCGCTTTGCGCCCACAGCGTGGACAAGGGAATTTCCAACACCTGCTGGCTATTGATCCGCAGGCCTGCCTTCCCCGTGGGGGCCGCGGCCGGCCGCGCGCCGGACCAATGCAATTGCAGGCGGCCGGAGATAAGGTGGCGCGCGGGCTGCAAATCAATGTCCATCACGGCCACGGCGCTGGGTTGTGAGGGCACAAGGCCCACGCCATCGAACACGCCTTTGACGGGCGAGGCTCCCTCGTCGTTGGCACGCTTCCACAAACAGAACTGCGGCCGCCCTTCAATGTGACACGCGTGCACAGCCCATCGATGTTGTTCGATGAGCGCCGCGCTCGTGTGAGACAGCGCCAGCCACAGCACGGCGATGGCGCAAACAAACGCGCCGCTGGCGACCAAGGGCTCGTACACGTTTGTCAGAGCCGTTTTTTTTCGTGCCCCGCGGACCGCGTCCATAACCGCCACCACCGACGCGGCGGCGCCAGGAAACGCCAGCGCGGCAATCGCGAGGTGGTAACGGCTTTCCGCGAAATACAAAACGTAAACGCCCACCAACGCCGCTTGCATCGGCACAAAAGCCAAGGCCTGCCAGCGACGTGTGCAAACGGCCCACGGGACGGAGAACAAACACCCCCAAAGCACCAGCCACCACACTAGGTCTGTTGCCCATTCGATTTCTGGCCGCCATTTATCGAAGAAGCCCGAGGGAGGGTTCTTCAGAACGCCCGCGCGGTAAAGCGGCCAATAGAGCAAGCTGCGTTCGTTCGACAGCAGCTTGTCAACGCGAGCCAGGCCGAGCCCCAGGGCGAACGCCGGTTCGAAGCGTGTCCATCGTTTGGCTTCTGCGTAGGCGCCTTTGTCAGCCGCGCGGTGAGGCTCAGACAACCACGGCCGTGCGTTCACGATTTCGTACGTGCGGTTGAGCGCGCGCGTGAATTGACCGTCGGCATTTGGATAAGCACCCACCAGCGCCGTCAAACCACCATGACTGTCGCTGAGAAACCATTCGCCGTAGCGAAGGCGGTTGCGCACGACCCACGGTGCCAAAATGAAAGCGGCTGCCAGCGTGGCAAACAACGTGGCCAGCGCCGCGCGCTTGACGTTGCGCGTGCGCACCCACAAAAATGGAGCAGCCAGGGGCACCAAGGGCAGGGCAACGGCACGCACCCAAGCGGATAAACCAAAGAACATGCCTGCCAGCGCGGCACCGGGATGCGGTCGCGACGGTTCGCTGCGCACGAGCGCATAAGCGCCTGCCAGCACCAGCATGGCGGCAGGAATGTCGGTGCCGGTGACGCTCGAAACGGCGACGCCGCCCGGCCACATCGCGTAGAGCACGCCGGCCCAGGCGGCGCTGCGTTTGTCTGTGGCGCTGCCCCACAGCCGCCAGGTGATGCCGTAGAGCATCGGCGCCCCCGCGGCCGCCATCACGGCCACAAGCAGCTTTGTGGCCAACCAAGCCCCTCCCAGCCGCTGCACCGCCGCTGCCAGCAATACGTATCCCGGCATGTAGATGAACTGCGCGTCGAAGCGCCCGTGTTCAAGCCAGTGCGTGGCCGCCTCCAAATACATGGCGAAATCGCCCACAGGCTTGGAGGGCACCGCCAGGATCCACGTCACCCGCAGGGCCAGTGCCAGCACAAACAGGAAAGCGGGCAACATCACGAGGGGCCCCGTTATAGCAGCTCGCTGCCCAACACCGTCCCTGCCGCTGTGCTACCGTGGCCATAAATGCGTCTTTGGCACGTCGCCCAGCGGCTCTGCTTCCCTCAGCGTCTGTGGCTGTTGTGCGCGACCCTCGCGTGTGGCAGCTGCGATAGCCTTTCAAGCTTCGAAGGCAACTGGGAGGGGAAGGTGTCGGCCGACCCGAACCTGCGACAGGGCTTTGTGGCCAACGACCACTTGGCCATGAACATCACCGCTCTTGGCGACGGCTCGTTGGATATGACCTTGCGTTTGCCCAATCAAACAAGTGCTCTGCGCTTCGAGTCTGTGCGCCGCGCTTCATCCGACGCCCTCGGTTCAATGTCGTTGCCGGGCGATCCGCTGCGCAATTACCTTGGCTACGTGCGCCCCGCTGGCCAAGAAGCCATCTTGGTGGTGGTGTCGCTGTTCCCTCCCGACCACGTCGAGGCGCGCTTGGTGCGCGGACCCGACGAGGTGTATGGGGTTTTTCGGTTGTCGAAAGCGAAATAAATCGGGGCTAGCCGCGCGAGCCGATCTCAAGCAGCTTCGACAGCTTTGTGGCCAACGTGGGATCGCCTTCAATCTTGAGTTTGCCGCTGAAGAACAACTGCATGGCCGCGCTCATACCGCCGTCGATCATCGATCGAAAATCATCGTCGGATGCCTCGATCGTGCATTGTGCATTCGCGCCCGCGCCTGGCACGCACGTGGGCGGCGATGCCACCAAGTCTGCGGTCCAAGTGCCACCGTCGGCGCCCGTGATTTTGAAAACGTAAACCGCCGCCACCTCTTTGGCGCTGGCGGGGCTTTTGGCCAAAACGCTCGGCACCTTCACATCAAAGAATTCCTTCACGGACGTAGGCATCTGGACCTCCAAAAGTGTTCTTTTAACTATTCCCCCCCGGAGGCGGTGTGTCAAATGCGCTATTCCGTGTCAGGCGCGCGCGGCTTGCCTTTCTCTGCGGCCGTTTTTGCTCGATCCGCGTAGCGCGCGGCCAAGCGCGCGCTGTAACCAGCAAGGTGTGTTTGCGCCACCCGCGTGATCGCCAAGGCGCCAGCCGGCACCTCTTGCGTGATTGTGGCGCCCGCAGCGACGATTGCGTTTTGACCCACGCGCACGGGTGCCACCAGTTGCGTGTCAGACCCGATGAAAGCGCCGTCTTCGATGATGGTTTGCTGCTTCTCAAAGCCGTTGTAGTTGCACGTGATGGTGCCGGCGCCCACGTTCACACGTTCACCAATGATGGTGTCGCCCAGATAGCTTAAGTGGTTCGCTTTGCTGCCGCGGCCGATTTTGGTTTTCTTCGTCTCAACGAAGTTGCCCACGTGAACGTCGTTGCCGAGTTCGCTGTCGGGTCGCAAATGCGCAAACGGGCCGATGCGGCAGTTGGTGCCGATGCGGGTCTTCGTGGACACGCTGTAAGGCAAGATCTCGGTGCCCGCGCCAACGATGGTGTCGACCAAGACGCTGCCCTGGCCGATACGCGCGCCTGCGCCAATATGGGTCTTGCCCCGCAATGAAACACCGGCTTCGATCTCAGCGTCGGGTTCAATCACAACGTCGGCGTCGATGCTCACCGTCTGGGGCGAGCGAATGGTGGCGTGGCCGAGCCAATGCGCCGTCAAGCGCGCCCGCATCACCGCTTCAGCTTGCACCAGTTGGGCGCGATCATTGATGCCGCCCATCTCTTCGGCCGAGACATCGACTGTGGTCACACCAATGGTGGCGGCGGCCTGTGGAACGATGTCTGTTAGATAAAGCTCCCCTTGCGCGTTTTGTGGCACCAGCGCTGCCGTGGCTTGGCGCAAGAACGCGGCGGGCGCAGCGTAGATGCCCGCGTTGACTTCGTTGATCTGCTTTTGTTCGGCGTTCGCGTCGCGATCTTCAATGATGGACGTCACTTTCGCGGCGGCGTCGCGAACGATGCGGCCGTAGCCCGAGGGATCGGCCACTTTGGCGGTCAGCATCACCAAGCCACGCGTGGCCTCAGCCTGCAGCACCATGGCTTGCAGCTTGGCGGCGGTCAGCAGCGGCACATCGCCGTAAAGAATCAGCACCAGCCCATCGAACGAAGCCAGCGCCGCCAAACCCAGGGCCACCGCGTGCCCCGTGCCTTTTTGTTCGGCCTGTTCCACAACGGTGATCGCGCCGGCGCCAAAACGCCCCTGCAAAACCTGCGACACCTGCGCAATCTGATGGCCGAGGACCGCAACCACAGGGGCCGCCCCCAGGCTTTGTGCCGCGACGATGGGGTACGCCACCAGAGGCGCGCCAGCAATTTCGTGTAGCACTTTCGATTTGGAGGATCGCATCCGGGTGCCTTTTCCGGCGGCGAGAACGAGACAGGCGAGCGGCTGTTTTGGCTTCATGCGTTGTGTGCGTGGGGCGGCGGTCAGATAGGGATAAACGGGCGGCAGCTTACCAGTTGGGCGCTTGGTTGCGCTGCCTCTGACGGTGGCAAAAACGGCAACCGCAAGGAATTGGCTTTCTTGCGGTATAACGAAGTCCCCATGGCGCCCTACCTTTTGGTTGTGGAGAGCGACCCCGAGCTGCAGCGGCAAATCGCCGAGACGCTGCGCGAGGCGCACTATGAACTTTCAACCGAGCGCGAGGCCGCGTGGGCCAAACGCAGCTTGCTGGTGCGCGCGCCAGACGGGCTCGTGGTCAGCACGCGGCTGTCCGATGGCACCGGCTTCAAGGTGGCCGCCGATCTACGGCGCGATCCCGAAGCGGCCGCGGTGCCGATCTTTTTTTTGGCGGGCCATCAGCGCGGCGCCGCGCACGCCGCCGAAGCCAAACGGCGTTTTGCCCCGGCCGAATATTTCGAGGGGCCGCTTGATGTGAATTCCTTGCTGGCCGGCGTGTTGCGTTCGGTTCCGCCAAGCGTTGAGACCCACGCCGAGACGCCCAGCTTCACGCCGCCGCCTCTCGATGAGCAGCAACTGCGCGAGCGCGAAGAGGTGGAGATTCAAGCGCCGCAAATGTCTGCGGCCGTCGATTCGTTGGGTGAACCGAAGCCGCTGGGCGAGCTCGTGGGCACACTGGGGCGGCGGTCATTCGCCAGCGTTTTGCGCCAGCTGTTCGTTGAACAACGCACGGGCGCGTTGCTGGTGGTGCGCGAGGCCACGAAAAAGATCGTTTACGTTGAGAAGGGTTACCCCGTGGGCGTGCGTTCAAACGCTTTGTCGGAATGCCTGGGGCAAATTCTCCTGGCGCGCAAGCGCATCACACCTCCCGCGCTGAAGAAGTCACTCGAGCGCATGAAGCGCGAGAAGCGACAGCAAGGCGAGATCCTGGTGTCGATGGGTGTGCTCTCTCCGCATGGCCTCGATGAGGCCTTGCAAGAACAAACGGAAGCCAAGTTGTTGGACCTGTTCAGCTGGGAGTCGGGCAACTTTGTTTTTAAAGATGGTTGGAAGGCCGAGGGCGTGCCCACAGGTTTGCATCGCCCCACAGCCGTGCTGATTTTCGATGGCGTGCGTCGTCGCTACAGTGAAGAGCGTCGCGATTATTTGTTGGCGATGTTTGCTGGAAAATACTTGGTGCCCACGTCAGATCCACGTTTGCGCTTGCAAGAGCTCAGCGCGGAACCCGCCGATCGGCAACTCATCGCGCGTGCGGATGGCTCGGCCACCCTCGAAGAAATCCTGAATCTGCCTCCCGTGCCGCGAGAGCGTGCGCGCGCCTTGGTCGTTGCCATGCTTGAAGCAGGTCTGGTTGACGCTCAAGACGCACCCGCCGTCACGCACGCCCCCCTGCGCGCGCCTGGCGCGGAGCCTTCATTGCCGCAGCGCAAATCGCGATCGGAATTGGCCGCCTTGGCGGAAAGCATGCGCAGCCAAACGCACTTCGAGATCTTGGGCGTCACCGCCACCGACGACAACGACGCGATCGAGGCCGCCTACGAGCGGCGTGCCCGACCATTTCACCCCGACAGTTTCCGCGGTCGCTCCGAAGCCGTGCGCGAGCTTGTCGAGAACATTTTCGCACGTATCACTGAGGCTCGGCGTTCGTTAACCGATCCTGCACATCGCAAAAGCTACCTCGCGCGCCTGGAGCGTGCCCGCAGCTATGGCGGCGGCGGTGCTGATGCAGCCACAGCCGCTGAGCAGGTCTATTACACAGGCGTGGGCCATTTGCGTGAGCGCCGTTACGCAGACGCCGAATCCGCCTTTCGTCAAGCCACCGCGTTGGTGCCCGGGCAACCGAGCTACCACAGCGCTTTAGGGTGGGCCGTCTACCGCCGCGCGCCCACCAGCACCGAGGCTGTGGCCACCGCCCGCGCGGAACTGGAACACGCTGTGGCGCTGTCCCCCGACGATCCATGGGTGCGCGTGTCGCTCGGGCGCTTGTTGGCGGAAACAGGCAGCGCCGATGAAGCGATCGCCGTCTTGCGTTCGGCGCAAAGCCTAGATCCGCAGTCTCAAGACATTCAAGCTGAGATCCGAAGGCTGTCTTCAGATTCATGATCAACGCCAAAAGCGCTTGGGTTAACGGGCAGCTCAAACCGTTCGCCGATTGCCAGGTTCACGTCACGAGCTTCGGATTGCACTATGGCGTGGGTGTATTCGAAGGCATTCGTTGCTACCGCCGGCAAGATGGGCGCAGCGGTGTGTTTCGTTTGCATGAGCACATTCGGAGGCTGCTGCAATCGGCGCGTGTGTTCGGCATCCCCGTGGCCTACACCGAAGATGAACTTGTGCAAGCATGCCTCGAGGTTCTGCGCGACAACCAGCTAGACGAAGCGTACATCCGTCCCTTGGTGTTCACAGACGCAGGGTCATTGGGCCTCGGCGCCACAGGCAACCCCACCACCACCGTTGTGTTCGCATGGCGTTGGCAGTCTCCGCTCGGGGCCGAGGCGCAACGCAAAGGTGTGCGCGTGCAGGTCAGCTCCTTTGTGCGGGCGCACCCCAACAGCGTGATGACCAAAGCCAAGGTCACCGGGCAATACGCTCTTTCGGTGATGGCCAAGCGGGAGGCCACGCGGCTTGGTTTTGACGAAGCCTTGTTGCTGGACGCCGGTGGCTGCGTTGCAGAGGGAACGGCACAAAATGTGTTCGCGGTGTGGAACGACGAGTTGCACACGCCGCCCCTGTCGTCTCCGATTCTCGCGGGGATCACGCGGGACGCGGCTATCGCGATCGCGCAGGGGTTAGGCTTTAAGGTGGTTGAACAAACCTTCACCCGCGACGCCCTCTACGGGGCCGACGAGGCTTTTTTCACCGGCACGGCGGTGGAAGTAACGCCCATAAGTCACATTGATGGACTTGCCTTAGGCAGGGGCACGCCCGGGCCCGTCACGCAACGGCTGGCCGCCGCGTTCACCGAGGCGGTGCGGGGGCCGGGGCTCACTTGGCCGCAATGGATCACCTTCGTTTGAAACTCGGCACGTTTTCGACTAAAGCTTGTCGGCTGTACATTTGGCGTTGTCGCCAATGCCATCATCTTCCACGCGCGTCTGCGCACCACACCGATAAAGAACACCGTGAGCAACCAGGACGATAGTCCTCTGATTCTGGTCACAGGGGCCACCGATGGTATCGGTAAACAAACCGCCATCATGCTGGCCGAGCGGGGCGCTCGTGTCATCGTGCACGGACGTTCGCCTGAACGTACCGCCGCCGCCGCTGAAGACGTGGCCCGCAGCGCTGGCACACCTTGGGTGGGGCAAGCGTCGGCTGATCTGTCTTCGTTGGCGGAAATCCACGCCATGTCGGAACAGATCTTGGCCACATACGATCGCCTCGACGTACTCATCAACAACGCGGGCGTCTTCATGCGCGAGCGCATGCTAACGCGAGACGGTTTCGAAGCCACGTACGCCGTGAACTATTTGGCACCGTTCACGTTGTCTCACTTGTTATTGCCCCACTTAAAGCGCAGCGCGAGCGGGCGCGTGATCAACGTTTCGTCCAACACGCACATCCGTTGCCGCTTCGATTGGGACAACCTGCAGGGTGAACGTGAATGGGACGATTCGTTGGCCTATGCCAGCTCTAAATTGGCGCTCGTCTTGTTTAGCGTTGAGCTGGCCCGCCGCACCGCCGCACACGGCATCAAGTCGAACGCGTTGCATCCGGGCGTGGTGTCCACGAAATTGCTTAAAGAAGGTTTTGGCATCGAGGGCCTCGACAGCGCTGAGAAAGGCTCCGCCACCTCCGTGTATTTGGCGCTCGCAGAGGAAGGCGGCCGGGTGACCGGAAAGTATTTTGTCGAGGGCATGGCAACGCGCTGCCATCCGTTGGCCGGCGACCCGCTCACGACGTCCAAATTCTATGAGCGCACAGCGGCGATGGTGGGGCTTCCAGGGTTGCCGCGGCCGGGCCGTCCAGCGCCACGTTGAACGTCCCAAGCAAGGGGTGTTGACGCTGTATTTGGCGTGATTCTGATTCTCCTCGAGAGCAACGAAAGAGGAGGTTGCAGTCATGTCACTGGTACGTAAGAACACGGCTTGGCCATCGGTTCCTTCTTTGTTTGGCAATGTGTGGGCCGCAGATCCGTTCCGCGCCATGGAAGAGTTCTGGGGACGCGAAGGGGCGGGCTTGGCACGCAAGGCAGCATCCTTTGTGCCGTCAGTCGAGGTGAAAGAAAACGCGGAAGGCTACGTCGTAAAGGCGGATCTGCCCGGCCTCAAACAGGAGGACGTGAAGATCACATTGACGGGCAATGTGCTGCGCATTGAAGGCCACCGTCACGAAGAAACCACGGAAGAGAAAGACCGTTACCACGTTACGGAGCGTTCCTATGGCAGCTTCGCACGATCATTCGCGCTGCCCGAAGGCACCAATCCTGATTCAGTGTCGGCGCTCATGAAGGACGGCGTGCTCACCGTGACCATTCCGAAGCGCCCCGAGGAAAAGCCACGCACCATCAGCATCTCTGGTCCGGCCAAGGCTGAAACATAGTGTGACCCGGTGCAGCGCCACTGCTGCGTTACTGGACTCGTCACCCTTCGCTTCTTGCGCTGTTGCAAGAAGCGAGGGGTTTTCTATTTGCCCGAGATGCCGCCTGACACAATGAACGTCATCACGTCCGATGACGCCATCGGCAGCGCCTGAACAGCGGACGCAGGCACCAGCACCACTTGGCCAGCAAAGTTGTAAGCCTGAGGAAAGTAGACGGCTACAAAATCCTCCACCAAGTATTCGCGCAGATCGGTTCGGGTCACGAAGCCCAACGCCTTGACTGAACCTTCGCTGTTGAGGTTCACCACCACGGGCTTATCGAAGCGCCGTTTGTCGCCGACAAACGCATTGAACACGTCTTTGAGCGAGCCATGTAGCAGTTTCACGAGTGGCAGCCGATCGAACAGACGCTCGAACGTGGCAACCAAGCGCTTCGTCAAAAAGTTCGACGCCAAGAAGCCCACGAACGTGACGAATGCCACCGTGATGACCACGCCCATGCCGGGAAATGGCAGCCCGAGCTGCGTGCGCGCCCAGCCATCCACGGCGGCCACGGTGCCCAACAACATCCACAGCGTGAGGCCGATCGGCGCGATGAAAACCACACCGCGGAGGAAATACGAAATAAGGCGTTTCACCAGACCCCTTGGTTCGGCATCGACGCCCACGGCTCTTGCGGTGGCAAAGCGCCGCCTTGCTGAAGCAGCTCGATCGATATTAAATCCGGCGAGCGCACGAAAGCCATGCGGCCATCACGCGGAGGGCGGTTGATAACCACGCCAATCTTCTGCAGGCGTTCGCAAGCCGCGTAAACGTCAGGCACTTCGTAAGCAAGATGACCGAAGTTGCGTCCCCCCGTATAGGCCTCCGGATCCCAGTTGTACGTCAGCTCCACCTCGGCGTGGTCATCGCCGGGCGCGGCCAAAAAGATCAACGTGAAGCGGCCTTTTTCGGACTCCTTGCGCCGCACCTCCCGCAGGCCGAGGCCCTCGCAGAAGAAGCGCAACGATGCCTCAATGTTCGACACCCGGATCATCGTGTGCAGGTACTTCATGGCTTTGCCCCCTTGACCGCCACATTGGGCCGCTTGGTGGCCAGGCCAAAACGCGCCCACAACCATTCTTCCGCCTGCGCCGATTGCTCGGGTGTGGTGAAGTGGCCATTGGCCAGCGCCAACGTCAACGTTTTGGGCGCCTTGATGACATTAAATGCCGCGAACGTAGACGTGGGCGGGCATGTCTCATCGTTATAGCCCCATGAGTAAAATCCTGGCGCAATCACCCGGCGCGCGAAGTTAACCACGTCGTAGTAAGCCAGCGTTTCGATGCGTGCGGGCGTACGCATCGGCTCTGGCCGCAATAAGAAAGGCCACCCTCCGGTGCGGCCCTTGAGAAAGCCTGTGTGATCAGAAAGCGCTGGATAATAGGAAACCAAAGCGGTCACACGCTTGTCTAGCGCGGCCGTTGTGATCGCCAAGGCGCCGCCTTGGCTGCCGCCCATCACGCCCAGGTGCGCTTTGTCCCAGCGCGGCCGCTGCACCAGGAAATCGTTCGCGCGCACGGCGCCCAGGTACACCCGCCGGTAGTAGTAGTTGTCTTTGTCTTCGCTGTGGATGAGCGGGTAGTTCTGCAGGCCCGCTTTGCCGAGCGAGTCGTAAACTTCATCTTCCAAGTTTACGGGTATGCCGTGAATGCCCACTTGCAACGTGATGATGCCCTTGGCTGAAATGTCGGCGGCGCCTTTATAGGACCGAATGCCCGCGCCGGGCACGAGCAACAAAGCCGGGAACGGCCCACGCCCTTGGGGCTCGCACAAGATTCCGTAAAAGCGGCTTGGCGTTGGCCCTTTGCCATCACTGCCGCCTTTTCCTTGCCCCACGTTTTGCAGATTCACAGAGAAGCAGTCCACGCCGGCGGCGCTGCGTTCTGGCGCGGGCGTCACACGCGCGTCGAGCGGCAACTTTGCCAGCTGTGCCTTGCCCGCCTGCCAAAAGGCATCGAAGTCCTTCGGATCTTCAACGGTGGGGCGCAGTTGTTCTGGCGCGAACCCCGCCGCCGCATGCCCCCGATAGGTGCGTCCGCCAATTTCGGCTTCGACTTCGCATGCGATGAATCCAGGGGATGCGATGGGGCCCGTTTCAAACGTGACGCCCGTTTCATTCATCGCGATGTCGCCCGTTTGTAGCGGCGGCATCTTCTCGTAGCCCACGCTGTAGTGCAGCTTGGTGCCCACCACGGGGCTGCCATCGCGCAGGGCGCGCGCCGTGCATCGGGCAGATTCACCAAGCGCGTACGTCCAATTGGCGTGGTCGAAGGTGACTTCCACCCTTAGCGGGCTCACTGACGTCACGGCTGGCTGGGCCGCGGGTTGCGCCATCGCCGGCGTGGCTGCAGCCGCGGCGGTGAAAGTGGATAGGATCAGGGTGAGACGTGCACGAACGAGGGTGCCGAAAGCTGTCATGGGGGCGCATGCTAGCTCTTCCCACGCGAAGATCCCACCGGCGCATGCACGCAGGGCCTTGACGGCAGGGCCCCTTGCGGGGCATACGTTCGTGTCTCGAAACCTGGAGAGGTGGTCG
This sequence comes from Deltaproteobacteria bacterium, assembly GCA_033763315.1. Lineage (GTDB taxonomy): Bacteria > Myxococcota_A > Polyangia > Fen-1088 > Fen-1088 > JAGTJU01. Next base: position 335,425 of record JANRKS010000007.1, on the reverse strand, counting down.
AGCTGGTCGAAGGCGCCTGATTCGAAATCAGGTTTGGGTTTACGCCCAACGAGGGTTCGAATCCCTCCCTCTCCTCAAAAAAAAATGAATATGTAGCGGCGGGTGGAGTTTGCCCGGAGAGGTGGCCGAGTGGTCGAAGGCGCACGATTGGAAATCGTGTGAACCGTGAGGTTCCGAGGGTTCGAATCCCTCTCTCTCCTCCAAGGCGTGCGTGGTTTTTCTTGGGGGGCAAGCCTCCCCTCGAACCGCAAAAACGCGAAGCCGGTGCTGGCGAAGCGGCGCTTTTCATGACAGTAATACCGTTGGTCCCGGGCGGCGTAACGCTGGCGAACCCCGCCAGGCCCGGAAGGGAGCAACGGTAATCAGCCGCACGGGTGTCCGGGACCTTTTTTTGTTGGTTTTGCGCTGGCTTGCGTCCTCGTCTTGGGCCTGCCACTCTGTGTGACGGCGCAGCTATTCACCGCGCCGGGAGCACAGAACGTTCATGCCACGAATTGTAAAATGCGCGAAGCTTGGTCAGGAATTGCCAGGCATGGCCTACAAGCCCTTCAACAACGAACTGGGGCAACGAATCTACGATGGCATCTCCCAACAAGCTTGGATGCAGTGGGTGGAGTTCTCGAAGAAGATCGTTAATGAATACCGTCTGGATCTAACTTCGCCGCAAGGGCAACAGATCTTGCTTGAACAGGCCGAGCAGTTCTTTTTCGGCGATGGCGGTAAATTGCCGGCTGAATTTGTTCCCCCCTCTCCCTAAGCACTCGAGCCCACACGGACAAGGCGGCGAATGGCCGATCAACCCTACACAGGCCCCTCTCGGGATCCTCGCGCTGGCGTGATTGCCCCCGTTCGCTTTCGCTTTGCAAGCATCATCGATTTTGTTGAAACGCAATCGGCGAACATCAGCCGTTCCGGCATGTTCATCGCCACGCGTGAGCTTGCCGATGTGGGCAGCTTGATGGAGTTCGAGTTTTCCTTGGCGGACGGCTTTGCGTTGCTCAAAGGCATGGCCGAAGTGGTGCGCCAAAGCGTGAACCCACCAGGCGTGGGCGTGCGGTTCGTGCAAGTGGACGAGCCCACCCGGGCGCTCATTGAGCGCATCGTTGAAGTGAACACGCGCGAGGGCAAACGGCCCACGGTGGCGCCCGAGCTTACGGATCCTTCAGCCGTCGACGCGCTCATCGGACTCAGCGGCGCCACGCCCATCGCCGATGGCGTGGTGTTCGCGGGTCGTACCCTGCAGATCCAGGTCAATCCGGCCACCGCTGGCTACTTCGTTTACAACCCGCTCTTGAACATTCGCCTCGGCGGTTTCGTGGTTCCCGGCGTGGAAGATGTGCCGCTTGGCACCCTTTACGACGTCGCGATCGTGAGCCTCGATGGACGTGTCTTGTTCAACGGCAAAGGCAAGGTTGTGGCAAAACACGAAAAGCGTTTGGGCATTCGCCTCACAGAAGTCGATAAGAACACCTTGGCCACTTTGCAAAATGAAGTGAACAAGATGGGCCCGACGCGGCCTCGATAAACGGCCGCAAGTGATGCTATGGTGTGCCTCCCTCGGAGCCACCATGACACTCGAACAAGCTGCCCCGCAATCCGCCAAACAACGCCTTTCGTCCGCCGGCCGCAACGACCTTTGTCCCTGCGGTTCCGGCAAGAAGTATAAGAAATGCCACCTCCGCGATGACGAAGCCGCCACGGCGCCGGTCGCCGAAGCGCCCAACGCGCGCGCGGTGTTGCTGGCCGGCTGGCGCTTGTTTGAGCAGCGGCGTCCCGGCGCGGCCGAGAAGAAATTCAGCGAGGCTTTGGCCCTCGATCCAGAACTTGTGGATGCCGTTGTGGGCGTTGGCATGTCGAAACTCTCGCAGGGCGAAAAAGACGCGGCGGTCGAACGATTCAACCTGGCCATCGCCAAGCAACATGACGTTGCGACGAAGCTCAAAGAAGAGGGCGTCAAAGATGCCTTCACACGCCCCGATGCACAGCCCTATATCCGCGCCAGCCACGCGCTAGGGTGCTTGGCGTTCGACGATGGTGAGTTCGAGAAAGCCGCATCCACGCTGGCCAATGTCTACGCGATCGACGACGGCGCTGTGGGCACAGAGGCCCGGTTGGTGGCCGCCAAGGCCTTGGTGAAACTCGAGCGTCCGGCGGAGGCGGTGCCCCTGCTGCAGGCCGCCGCCACGTTCCCGACCGCGGCCGCGCGCGCTCACGTTGGTTTGGCACTGGCGCAGTTCCTGACCGGCGATAAAACGGCGGCCGCCGCCAGCCTCGAATCTGCCCACCAGTCCAATCCCTATATGGGTCGCGCGATTTTAGGTCAGGTGCGTCGCCGCGTCGACAACCCTGCTGCCGCCATTGCCGGGTCCAAAGAGGAAGCCGTCGTCTACGCTCAGGCGTTTGGCGACGTTTGGACCGACGACGCGAAGGCGTTTTTAACCAGCGTCTTGGGCGACAGCGCTGACGCGTAAAGACGGCTGCCGCGTGCCGCGCCATATGCCCCATGGCCCGGGTGCACACAGCCTTTGGAAGTTGCGCCGGTCACTTTGTCAGGACAAAGTCCTTAATTCCTCCGCTCACTGTGTCGAGGGATAGCGGTAGGGCAGGAGCTCGGGAAAATGCGTCAGATGTCATCACAAAGTGCACAAGATCGTCGCGCATCGAGGCGCAATCCCATTCAGGTGCGTCTCGAAATCACGGACGGGCGACACAAGTTCCCCGCGCGCACCGTCGACGTGAGCCGCGGCGGTCTGTTCGCTGCCACACCGGAGCTGCGCCCCACTGGCACTTTATTGCGCATCAAAGTCACGGGCCCCAAGGGTGAGCCTATCTTGGCCGTTGGCGTGGTTGTGCGTTGTTTTACAAGCCTGGGTGAAGCCGGCCGCGGCCTGGCCAACGCGGGCCTCGCCATCGCCCTGACCTCCACAAGTGAATCCTGGGACCTCTTCTGGGACGATGTGGTCGCAAGCGAAGACGAAGAATCCGAGCGCCCTTAGCGGCGGCCCGAGGGAGGCGGGGTGATGTTTCCTGTGTCTCCCGAAAAAAATGAGGCCCTCCGCGTGCGGATGGCCGCGCTCGGCATACGCGACGGGGATCTTGAGGAATGCTTCGTGCGCTCGGGTGGCAACGGCGGCCAGAACGTGAACAAGGTTGCCTCGTGCGTGGTGTTGGTTCACAAGCCCACGGGCATCGCCGTCAAATGCCAAAAGGATCGCTCGCAGGGTATGAACCGATTTTTTGCCCGGCGTTTGTTATGTGATCGGATTGAAGCCGCGCAAGGCAGCGGCACGGATCCACAGTCACTCGAAGCGGCGAAGCGCCGCAAACAGAAAGCCCGCCGGGCGCGCCGGGCGAAAACCAAACCTGAAAAAGTCCAAAGCTGAACCCGCGGGTTAAAGGCTGGCTGCGATTTCGGCAAGTTGTGCCGCGATGTCGGCGCCGCAGGGCCCTTCGGGCGTGGGCCAATCTTGCACCGCCAGCCACGGCCGTTCGCGGCTTGGATCTCGCAGGCGCTGCAAGACGATGAGCCCCGTGCTTACCGCGGCGATGTTGTGGCGTTCGTAAAAGCGCATCCAAGCGTCGAATCGTTTCACCGCGGCGGCCGGTGTTGCGGCGAACGGCCCTCGTGACCATTCCAGCGCGTAGTCTTCCACTTTCTGCGCACGAAACCGCAAAGCCAATAGGTGGCAAGCGCTGTCGGCCACCCAACTGGCCAAGCGCTCCTCTTCGCGTTCTTGTGCGTCCGCGAGCGGCTCGCGTGGGTGAACCCATTGCACCAGGAATTGCGCGTGCGCTCCCGGCCGTAAGTGCAGTGCCGCCTGCCCAACCACGGTGGCACTGAACGCGTCCAAGGGCAGGCCCCCGTCGCGGTAAACGAAACGCTGTTCAGGCGAGATCACAAACGGCAGGTTGCCCACGATCAAATCGAAATGGTTCTGGGGCAGGCCTTTAAACAAGCTCGTTCGGGCGAAGCGGATGTTTGTTGCGCCCACGAGCTTTGCATTCAACCGTGCGAAGGCGAGAGCGCGCCTGTTGATGTCGGTGCCAAGCACGTTGCGACACTGCGAGGCCAAGGCCAACGCCACCACGCCTGAGCCTGTGCCCACGTCAAGCGCTTGCTTGTAGGTGCCGGGCATGAGGCAGCGTTGCAATGTTTGGCTCGCGCTCGTGACACCCATAACGTGCTCACGTTCGTCGTTTGCACTGCGCGGTTCTACGTCGGCCACAATCTCGAACCCGTCATGAAAGCTAAGCGCCAATGTGGCGTGGGCCTGCTTGCCACGCACTTGCAGAAGCCCACGCTTTTCCCAGGCAAAAGCATCGGGCAAAGCGCTTGTGAGCCACGCAACGCCCACCGGTTGCCCCAACACGAACAGGCGCACAAGCGCCGCGAAAGCCGTTGGTTCGCGTGTGCGCCACAGCCAAAGAGGCAAGCGATCGGCTAGGGTAAGGGCGTCCGCGGCCCCCCCCAAACATGCCGCCACCGCCGGCGCTGTGACACCGCTTTGTCGCCAACGCTTTTGCGCCCACGCGAGGTTCGCCGCGGACGGAGGCAAGGTCACAACCATGGCTGGTGCATCGCGAAGCGAAAGGAAGGCGAACTAGTTCTCAAGCCGCACGGCCGCGAATGCCGGATCGCCCGGGCAGCCGGGGGGCGAAAGTTTACGCAACTCAAGCTTGATGTGCGTGTTGCGAAAGCGCTCGGAAAGCGCGTCCAACATTTTGCGACCCAAGGCCTCAATCAAGTGGTGCGAAGCGCCTGTGCCGATGCCCACGATGATGTCAGCGATCTCGGTGTAATCGAGCGTGTCCCCCAAGCGATCGCTGCGTTCCGCGGCGTGCACTTCTGCTTGCAGCTCCACATCCACTTCAAAACGTCGCGCGTCCACGCGCTCGGCGGCACTCACGCCGTGGTGACCAACGAACGTGATGCGAGACACGAGAATTGACGCCATAAAATGTTCCGGTTGACTCGATTCATTCAGCCGCTTCGGCCGCCGCCAACGCGGCTTCTTTGCGCATCTTGCGCTTGATGATCTCGCGCTTGACGGGACCAACCATATCAATGAGCAGTCGACCGTTAAGATGATCCGTTTCGTGCTGGAAAGCGCGCGCGACGATTTCGACGCCCTCCATTTCAAACGGTTCGCCTGCCGCGTTTTGTGCGCGAATCGTGGCTTTCATGCCGCGTTTGACGGGCACGAACACGCCTGGGAACGACAAGCAGCCTTCGTCACCCGTTTGCGCTTCGTCCGAAATGGACAAGATCTCGGGGTTGGCGAACACGAGCGGAGGCGCGTCTTCGGGGCCGCCTGCGACGTGCCCATCCACGATGAACAAGCGCAAGGGAACGCCCACTTGAATCGCCGCCAAGCCAGCGCCCTCGGAATCGAGCATGGTCTCGGTCATGTCAGCGATCAAAGGCGCCAAGGCCTCGCCAAAAGCCGTCACGGGCAGCGAGGTTTCCCGAAGCTTGGGGTCGGGGAAGCGGAGGATGGGGCGAATGGCCATTATGCAAAAGATGTCAGGGCGAGCGCTTTGTAGCAACTTGCCAATCGCACGCAATCCTAGCCATCTACGTCACGGCCTGCCGTTGACGACGCGACACGATTCGCGGAAGTATCCGCCCTTGCCGCAGAACCGGGCGATCCGGCTGCACCACTTCACAGGAGAAAGCAATGCGTCAGTGTTTGGTAGGATTCGGACTTTCGGCGTCCGTGATGATGTTTTTGGCGGGTGCGGCTGGTTGCCAAAAGCCCACCCCCGGCCCGGTGGCGTCTGTGGCCACGCCAGCCGCTGAACCGACAGGTCCCAACACCCTCAGTGCGTCTGAGAGTGCCGAAGGCTGGAAGCTGTTGTTCGACGGCCAGACCCTCACCGGCTGGCATCCTTACAACAACGCCGGAACTCCCGTGACCCAGTGGAAGGTCGAAGACGGTACGATCGCGTGGGCCGAAAAGGGCGCCGACCTCGTCACTGACGACGACTACGCCAGCTTTGAACTGTCGTTGGACTGGAAGATCTCCGAAGGCGGCAACAGCGGCGTGTTCTTTCATGTCACGGAAGACCACAAGTTTCCGTGGGAGACCGGGCCCGAGATGCAGATCCTCGATGACGAGCGCCACGGCGACGGGAAGAACCCCAAAACATCGGCGGGCGCCAACTACGCGCTTGATCCGCCCGAGGGCAAGACCTTGAACCCCGTGGGTCAATGGAACACCGCCAAGCTGGTTGTGAAAGGCGATCACGTGGATCATTGGCTCAACGGCAAGAAGGTGGTGTCATATACGTTGTGGAGCGATGGCTGGAAGGCTCAAGTGGCGGCCAGCAAGTTCTCGGGCATGCCCGACTATGGCTTGCGCAAAACCGGGCGCATCGTGTTGCAAGACCACGGCAACCACGTGTGGTTCCGCAACGTGAAAATTCGCGCGTTGTAAGCGTCTGGTCTGCGGCGTGGGTGGCCCTTAACATAGCGGCCGCCCACGACGTTGGCGCCGCGTCGTGGTAGGATCTACACGTGGATCTGGAGCTTACGCCCGAGCAAAAGTTGATTCGCGACACCGCTCGCGATTTCGCGCAAAAGGAAGTGGCGCCACAAGCGGCGCGCATCGATAAAGAGCATCGCTTCCCAAGCGATCTCATTGCGAAGATGGGCGATCTGGGTCTTATGGGCGTCGCGGTGCCCGAAGCCTGGGGTGGCGCTGGCATGGATGCCGTCAGCTACGTTCTGGCACTCGAAGAGATCTGCAAGGCGTGCGCGTCCACGGGCGTGATCATGTCCGTCAACAACTCGCTGGTGTGCGATCCGCTGGTGAAATACGGCACCGACGCGCAAAAGGCCGAATGGCTTGTGCCGCTGGCGACCGGCAAGAAGTTGGGTTGCTATGCGCTGTCAGAACCCGAAGCGGGCTCGGACGCGGCTGCGCAAAAAACGTCCGCGCGTTTAGACGGCGACACCTGGGTCCTAAGCGGCACGAAGAATTTCATCACGAATGCACCAAAGGCAGACGTGGTGTTGGTGTTTGCCACCACGGACGCCGCGAAAAAACATCATGGGATCTCCGCGTTCTTGGTTCCGACGAACGCCAAGGGTGTCACCGTGGGGCCGCCCGACGACAAGATGGGCATTCGCGGCGCCCATTCGTCGCAGGTGTTCTTCGATGACTGCCGGCTGCCGGCCTCCGCCATGTTGGGCGCGCCAGGCGATGGCTTCAAGATCGCCATGTCAACTTTGGACGGCGGCCGCATTGGCATCGCCGCGCAGGCGGTGGGCATTGCCCAAGCGGCATTCGAGGCGGCCACCAAGTACGCCGTGGAACGCAAAACGTTCGGCAAGCCCATCGCTGAGCATCAGGCGATTCAGTTCAAGCTCGCTGACATGTCCACGGACATTGATGCGGCGCGCATGTTGCTGTGGCGCGCGGCCACCGTCAAAGACGAGGGCGGCAAATTCAGCAAAGAAGCCGCCATGGCCAAAGTCTTTGCGGCCGAAGTCGCAAACCGCGTGGCCAAAGAAGCGGTGCAGGTGTTTGGAGGGTATGGCTACTTGGCTGATTTCCCCGTTGAACGGCACTTCCGTGACGCCAAGATCACGGAGATTTACGAAGGCACCAGCGAAATTCAGCGCCTGGTGATCGCGGCCTCCGTGCTCAAGGACTGAATTGCAGCGCGCGCTTGTGTCCTTCCACAAAGGGCGATAAGACTTCGCGGGAGGTAACGCTTTGATGCTTACACACTTTTGGCGCGCGTTAGGTTGTTTTGCGGCTTTGGCTTTAGGCGCGTGCGCCACCTCCGACAGCGCGGGTCCAAGCGAACCACGCTACACGATCGTCAAGAACGAACCGGGGCGCGTGGCCCAAGAGGGCATACCGATCGATAAGCAAAGCGACATCATGATGATGCTGCAGCAACGCGAACCCACCGCGCGTAAGTGCTACCAAGATGTGCTTAACGAGAAGAACGATCGCGGCTTTCAAGGCACGGTTGCCGTGATCATTCGCCTCGCCCCCGGTGGCGCCAAGCCGCAGGTGCGCGTGAGCAAAACCACCCTCAAGAGCCCTGAGGTGGAGCAGTGTCTGATCGAACGCATCGGCGAGTTCGAGTTCCCGGCCGTGGATCAAGGCGGCGAAATGCAATACGAGTATCTATTCAGGCCGGCCTATTAGCCGGTCTCCTGTGCGTTCTGCACAGTTGCCTACAGCGCTGTACCGATCGCGCCGGCAGATGGTTCGAGTCTGATTTGCAGATTGCTTAAAACGTTCCGCTTTGGTTATGCTGCCAGGCCTCGCATGGCATCCAAGCAGTTCGTTGTCGCGTGTGCAGTTCTAGGTGTGGCGTGGCTCGGAGGCTGCGCTTCTTCGTCTAAGGTAAAAAAGGACGACGAAAGCGTCACGCCCTCAAGCGGCAGCAGCGGCTTTCGGCCAGGATCTCGCCGCATCGGTGGCGACGACGAAGGCGATTCCAAAGACAGCTTGTCGGTGGTTCAAGAGCAGGGCGTGCTTGAATCAGAAGACGTTGAAACTGTGCTTGAACGGAACTTCCGCAAGTTCACGCGCTGCTATGAACGTGCTGGCGACGCGCAAAGGTATGTGGAGGGGCAGGTGTTGCTCAAGTTCCTCATATCAGGCGAGGGGCAAGTCACTGACGTGCACTTCGTGGAGAATTCGTTAGGCAATTTCGCCATCGAGCGCTGTCTTGTGGTTGAAGCCCGCGCGATCAAGTTCCCGGCCCCGCGTGGACGCAAACCCACGGAGTTTGAATACCCTTTGCAATTCCGGTCGACCCGCGAGATGGCGCTGGCCGATTGGCCCGCCGACAGCGTGCCTCCGGATGTGTTGCCGCTGATGCTGGCCATGCACCCTTGCCCCGACGTTGCGCAAAAGCAGGTGGAAGCCATCTTGTACATCGAACCGAGCGGCGCGGTGGGGTCGGTGGGCTTCTTGGCAGGCGCGGCCATTGAGCCCGAGGCCGCGATGTGTGTGCTTGAACAAATGCGCGCTTGGCGCCTGCGTGGTGAAGCCGGCCACGTCCTGCGGGCCCGCGTGGATTTGCATGTACCCAAAGAGGGTGAGGTTGTGGAGGCCCTAAAGGCCCAGCCTGCCCCGAAATCGCGCAAACGCCGGCGCTAAGCGCTCATCCAAAACGTGCGGCCCCGCACCACAAAGGCGCGGACCTGGGCCTTGGTCTTGACCTTGGACGTGTCATGGCCGAGATTTGCGGGACCATGACGGTAAAGGCTTTTGATCCCAAGTTCATGAAGATTGGCGTTCTGACCGCGGCTCTGCAGGAGCTGACGCCCCGGAACGTGCGTGATGAAGATCCAGATCGCGCGATTGAGGATTGGCTGGACTTCGCGAAGGACGTGGGCAGCGACTACGTGCAGCTTTCGGCGGCGTTGCATCCCACCGAAACGGATGTACCGCCCGAGGCGATGCTGGATCCGGTGGCCAACACTCTGGATCTGCGCAAGCCATTCGACAAAGCACGTGCCGCCCGCGTGCTGGCCGCTGTGAAGAGCACAGGCGTTGGCTTTTCCGACCTTGGCTTTTTCGATAACATGCTGGCCGACGACAACGACGTCCGCAAAAAGAAGCACGACTTCATGCTGCGCGTGTTCGACGCGGCGGCGTTGTTGGGCGTGGACGCCGTTTGTGGCTTCGTGGGCCGCAACCAAAAGCTTTCCATGGACGGCAACTTGTTGTTCTTCGAAGAAACATTTGTGCCGCTGCTAAAGGCCGCAAAGGCGCGCGGCCTCACCTACCGCGTGGAGCAATGCCCGATGCCCGGTTGGACCACGGGCGATAACTTCCACAACAACATCGCGTATACACCTGGCACATGGATGGCGCTTCACCGCATCTGTGAAAAGCACGGTGTGGGCGATCAGTTCCGCATTCACTATGACCCTTCGCACGCGATCTTGATGGGGCAGGACACCCGGTCGATCTTTCAAACGCTCAAAGACAATGGTTACAACTTTTTGATTGGCGGGTTCCACGTCAAGGGCCAAGTCATCGATCCGAAGGGCGTGGCCACCTGGGGATACGGCGGCCAAACCGTGGAGCGTGGCGATTGGATCAACGGCCAGCCCTCGGCGAATCCGGTGGATCAATTGAACGCGTGGAAGAAACAAGTGGTGCTGTGCGAGCACGAACTGCCCGGCACAGCCAAACACGATCCGTTGGCTTATCTGCAGAACCGCACTGTGGATTGGTTGGACCACCAGTTGGCTGCACGCGAACTCTTGCAACTAGACGTGGCCAACACGCACCTCGTCGTCGAACACGAGTATCCCAAAGCGCGCATTCAAGACAAAGCCAAGCTTGCGCCCATCTTGAAGGGATCGATCGCTTTTACGCGCAAGATCGATGAAGCGGCGGCGTGCATGTTTGCTTTGCACGAAGTGCTCGCCGGCCAAGGCATTCCCGTGCAGGGCGTGGGCCGTCAGCCCTTCCGCAGCTAAGCCTCTCGTTAAGAACACCTCGGAGATTGCTTTATGTCGAAGAAGAAGCTCAATGTGGCGATGATCGGGTACGCGTTCATGGGGCGCGCCCACAGCAACGCTTGGCGACAGGTGTCGCACTTTATGGATCCCGCGTTTGAGCCTGTGCTCAAAGTTGTTTGCGGACGCACAGAATCCAGCGTAAAGGCGGCGGCAGAGACGTTGGGTTGGCAAGAATACGCCACCGACTGGCGCGAAGTCGTGGCCCGCAAGGACATCGACATCATCGACGTCAGCACGCCTGGAGACAGCCACGCCGAGATCGCGATTGCAGCCGCGAAGGCGGGCAAGGTGGTCTTGTGTGAAAAGCCCTTGGCCAACACAGTGGCTGAGGCACGCCAAATGGTGGATGCCGTCAAGGCGGCGGGCGTGATCAATATGGTGTGCCACAACTATCGTCGCGCCCCAGCGGTGACGCTGGCCAAGCAACTGATCGAATCAGGCCAATTGGGCTCGATCTTTCATTACCGCGGCACCTATCTGCAAGATTGGTTGGTGGATCCGCAGATGCCCCGCTTGTGGCGCATGGACAAAAAGCAGGCAGGCTCGGGCGCGCTCGGTGACATTCTTTCGCACACTCTGGACCTTTCGCGTTTCTTGGTTGGCGAGATCACCGAGGTGTCGAGCCTAATGAAAACATTCATCAAGGAGCGGCCGCTGCCCGGCACAACCGAGATGGCGCCGGTGACCGTTGATGATGCGGCGCTTTCGCTGGTGCGTTTTGCCAATGGTGCCATCGGCTCGCTTGAGGGTAGCCGTTTCGCCACGGGGCGCAAAAACTACAACCGCTTCGAAATCAACGGAAGTAAGGGCAGCGTTGCGTTTGATATGGAACGCATGAACGAGCTTGAGCTTTACTTAGAAGAAGGCCCTAACAGCGGATTCCGCACCGTGATGGTCACGGATCAAAAGCATCCTTTCGCAGGTCGCTGGTGGCCCGCGGGGCACATCATTGGTTACGAACACACGTTCACGCACACATTCGCCGATTTGATCAAAGGCATAGCCGAAAACAAAAGCCCAAAACCAGACTTCGAGGACGGTTTGCGCAACCAGATTGTCCTCGAAACGATCGAAGCCGCGGCCGAATCGAAGAATTGGGTTTCGGTGCCCAAGTAAAGAATGTGTCACGCACCGGCGCGCGTGTGGCGCCGGTCATGCGTGAGGCTGCGAAAGCGCGCTCCTCGGGCATCTGTCATATGGCCGCTCGATCGGCGCCAAGATACGCTGCGCGGGTGCGATGCTCTTTGGGTCTCTCGGTCTTAGGCGTGGCGTTGGCCGCGCCTTTTGCTTTTGCGCAGGAACAAGCGCCGAAGGAAAGCGATTCCTACGCCATCGCGAGCGTGCCAGGTCCCGCCAACGCGCAACTGGAGGTGGGAGGGCTTGGGTTTGCGCCCGACGGAAGTCTGTTCGTGTGCACCCGCCGAGGCGAGGTCTGGGTGCGCAGGCGGGTGATCACACGAAACCCGCGTACCACAGGTGCTGCGAAGCCCGAGTTTGCGTGGTCGTTGTTTGCCGAGGGGCTGCATGAGCCGCTTGGCATTCACGTGGTGTCAACGCGCGAAGCGATCGTGGCCCAACGTCCTGAACTGACGCGGCTTAAAGACACCAACAACGACGGCATCGCGGATGAATTCACAACGGTGACCGCGGCCTTCGGCGTGTCAGGAAACTTTCACGAATACCACTATGGCCCCGTGATGGATAAGGCGGGCAACCTTTATGGCACGCTGAACGTGGGCTGGACCCAACACGCTGATAGCTCCGTGCCTTACCGAGGCTGGGCTTATAAGGTGACACCCGAAGGCAAGTTTGTGCCTTTGGCATCGGGCTTTCGATCGCCCGCGGGCGTTGGTCTGAGTCCCGACGGCGATCTGTTTGCAACAGACAACCAAGGCGATTGGTGGCCCACATCACCCTTGCTGCACGTGCGGCCGGGGCACTTTTACGGCAACCCCGCGGGTCTGCGCTGGGAGGCGGGTTACGCTGGCCCCAAGGATAGTTATGAGCTGCCGCCCGCAACCCTTGAGCAGCGTCGAACCTTGCCTGCTTTGTGGTTTGTGTACGGCACGCTTGGCCACTCGCCGACCGAGCCTGTTTGGGACACAACCCACGGCAAGTTCGGTCCCTTCGCGGGCCAAATGTTCGTGGGTGATCAAACCAATAGCGCCATCATGCGAATCGCGCTTGAGAAAGTGAACGGTGAATACCAAGGCGCTGCGTTCGCCTTCCGCAGCGGTCTTAGCTCGGGCATCACGCGCATGGCGATGGGGCCTGACAACGCGCTTTACGTCGGCGGCACCGATCGTGGTTGGGGGGCCATTGGTGGCAAACCTTACGCACTTGAAACGGTGCGGTTCACCGGCAAGATACCCTTCGAGATGTTGGCCATCGACGCACAACCGGATGGCTTTCTCATCAGATTCACGGAGGCCGCGCGCGCGGCAGATCCGAAAAACGTTGTGACCATCACCCACCATACTTATCGCTATTGGCGCAACTATGGTTCGCCGCACGTGGATGTCACGAACGTTGTGCCCACGTCGGCAACCTGGGAGGACGGTGGCAAAGCAATACGCCTCCGCTTGCCTACGATGGACGCGTCTCGCGTTTACACTTTCAAACTGCGCGGCATCACGAATGAGGGTGGCGCGGCCTTGTTGCACGACGAAGCCTATTACACGCTCACACAAGTGCCGCGGGTCGCGGTTACGGGAGCCGCGCCATGAGCTTATCGCGCGGCTGGCTTGCCGGCTTGTTTGCTTTGTGTGCATGTAACCCCGCAGCCGTGCGCACGCCATCGCAGGTTGCGAACGCGCCGCTCGCCCTACCGGTGGCTGCTCGGTCGCAGGCGCCCCGCACGATGGGGCTCGTGCTGCAGTTGTCAGATGACAAGCACCACGTTCAAACAACAACAGCGACACCGCACTTCACGTTAGGCGCAGGTGAATCGCTGCATCCCGGTGTGGCTCCAGACTTCACGGCGGTTTGGACGGCGCAACTAAACGTCCCTGAGGCTGGGGCATACAACTTCTCTGTTGAACCGGCCGATGTGATCGCCGAGGCGAAGATTGACGGCAAGCCTATGGTTTGGGGGCAGGTCACAACTTTGTCGCAGGGGCCTCACCCGTTTTCGCTGTCATACAAACGAAAGCCGGGCCCCGTTCGATTGCAGCTGCGTTGGTCTGGAGAGGCCTTCGTGTCCGAGCCTATGCCCGCATCGGTTTTCACGCCGCATGATTGGTCATCTGAAGGCGAGCGTTGGCAAACGGTGGATGAAGGCCGCGCGCTTTACGATGAGCTTGGTTGCCGCGGTTGCCATCAGCGTGCAGGCGATGATCCGCACGTGGATAATTTTTATCACATCACGAGGCGTGGACGTGGACCGGGCCTAAGCCGCGTGGGCCGCCGCTTGTCTCCCGCCTGGGTTTATGCATTCTTGCAAGATCCTCGCAGCCACCGCGCCAACACGAAAATGCCGAAGGTGTTGCACACAAAAACCGAAGTGGCCGATGTGGCCGCCTTTCTCAATTCGCTGCAGGAAGTGGGCGCGAACACATCGGGCGATCACCCGCCGTGGGCCGAGCCGCCGCTTTTGCCAGAAGAAAAACTCGCAGCTGAGACGCTGTACAATTCCATTGGTTGCTCCGCCTGTCACGGCAACGAAGCCAACAAAGTTTCATTGGCGGCGGTGGGCTCCAAATACGAGCCGTACGCGCTCATTGAATACATGATGAGGCCGGACAACTTCGATCACTCCGGGCGTATGCCAGGCATGTTGCGAGGGGATGAAGGCAAGCTGCTGGCGCGATGGTTGCTGACCAACCGCAAACCCGCGCTTGAGGTGCCACCACCCAGCGGTGGTGACGTGGCCCGCGGGCGTTCCCTGGTTGAGACGCGGGGATGCCTTGGGTGCCACAGCATTGACCTCGCTGGCCTGCAGGTGTTCACCGCGCTGCAAGCGTCCCCTTTCGAGCGCTTGCCGGCGCAACGCAAGGGCTGCCTTTCGCAAAGCGCCCAGCATCGTTACGCGGACTATGAGTTGAGCGATCGTCAGTGGGAAGCGCTGGTGGCGTACCTGCAAGAAAAGGAAGTGGCACCTTCACCGCTTTGGGAGCTCGCACGCACGCTTGATTCACGCGGGTGTCGCAACTGCCACGAGACAGATGTGCCTGCGCACTCTACGTTGCCTGAAATTCCGCCATCCCTGCGCGACGTGGGAAACAAGCTTCGGCCCGACTGGATCGCTCGGCAACTGTCGGGCGCCTCGCGCCTTCGCCCTTGGTACGGGGTGCGCATGCCTCGCTTTCACAGGGCCGACGCGTTGGGCGCGCTGTTCGCCGCTGCGGCTGGTGAGCCCACAACGCTGCCGAAGGTGATACCGCTCGCCGAACCCGGATCACGCGCGGTGCAAGAGGGTGTGCAATACCTAGGCAAGGGCGAGGGCGGCATGTCGTGCGTGACGTGTCATCGCTATGCCACCTTCGATCCAAAATCAGCCACGCCGGCCCCCGATCTTTCCACGGCTGCCGAACGCTTGCGACCCACGTGGTTCAAACGATGGCTTTCCGATCCCCTGCGCTTGGCGCCGGGTACGCAGATGCCGGCGTTCTTCAGTGGCGTGGATGAAAGCTTCGCCAGCGCGCGCATCAACGCCATTTGGACGGCGCTGACTTTGGGAAAGAAGATGCCGGCCCCCGACGGCGTTGATCTTTCTGCGGCAACCATGCCTTATCCCTTGCACGACAAGCCGGTGGTGGTTCGCACGTTCTTGGAAGGCTCTGGTCCGCGCACGTTGGCGGTGGGCTTCAAGAATGGCGCCTACGCGTTCGATGCCGAGGTGTGCAAGCTGATGTACACGTGGACGGGTGGATTTTTGGACATGCGGCCTGTGTGGGTTGGCCATGGCGGCGACATGGCAACGCCCATCGGAAGCGTTGCGTTTCGTGCGGGGAAAACCCCGCTTTTTCGCATTGGCGACGGCAGCGCGAAGCCTCTATTCAAAGGCTATCGTTTGGCGACCGACGGCGCTCACCTGCAATATGACTTGGGGGGCGTGGCGATCGAGGATTACATCCGTCCCGCGCGCGATGGCTTTGCGCGCAGCGTGCGTTTGCGTGCAGGGAAGACGCCGGCCGACGTGGCGTTGAACCTCGATCCACAAGTGACGCTGGTTTCGCCGAAGGCGCCCAACGTGCATCTCGCCAAAGGCGCCACTGCCACCGTTGAGCTTTTCATCGCGAACGGCGCGGTGAAGCCCTAGCCGCCTATTGCTGGTTTTGCAGCGTCTCTGCCTGCGCGTGTGAACGCAGGCTCTCGATGATATCGCCGATGTCGCCGTCCATGATGCCAGGCAGGTTGTGCTTGGTGAGACCAATGCGGTGATCGGTGACGCGGTCTTGAGGGAAGTTGTAAGTGCGGATCTTTTCAGAGCGTTCGCCCGAGCCAATTTGCCCACGGCGTGCGTCGCGCTCGGCGGTTTGCTTCTTCTCTTGCTCGATCTCGAAAAGCTTCGCGCGAAGAATCTTCATCGCTGTTGCACGGTTCTTGTGCTGGCTCTTTTCCTGCTGGCAGTGAACGATGAGCCCGCTTGGCAAGTGGTGCAAACGCACCGCCGAGTCCGTTGTGTTCACGGATTGCCCGCCCGGACCACCCGAGCGCATCACGTCGATCTTCAAATCTTTTGCATCGATCTGAATGTCCACCTCTTCCACTTCGGGCAGCACCGCCACAGTGGCAGTGGAGGTGTGGATGCGCCCTTGGGCTTCGGTGGCAGGCACGCGCTGCACGCGGTGCACACCAGACTCAAACTTCAAGAACGAAAAGGCACCTTGGGCGGAGATGTGCGCGATGATCTCTTTAAGCCCGCCTGCCGAAGCGTGTGATTCAGACACGATGTCGATCTTCCATCCACGCCGCTCGGCAAAGCGCATGTACATGCGGAACAGATCGGCGGCGAACAAGGCGGCCTCCTCGCCACCCGTGCCAGCGCGGATCTCGAGCAAAACGTTCTTCTCGTCGGCCGGATCTTTCGGCAACAACAAGACGGTCATGCGGCGTTCAAGCTCGTCGCGCGTGGCCAGCACCTCTTGCTCTTCGAGCTCGGCCAGCTCCCGCATTTCGGGATCTTTCTTGAGCTCTTGCGCGCCCGCGAGCCGTTCATCCAAACTGCGGTAGGTCCGGACGTGCTCAACCAGTTCGCGCATGTCGCTGGCTTCCTTGGCCAGCTTGTTCAGCTGACCGGGCTTCGCGATAACCTCGGGATCGGAAAGCTGGCGTCCGAGGTCTTCGTAACGAGCCTCAACTTCTTTCAACTTTCCGAGGAGCCGTGGATCAAGCATGCAGCACTACCGTTCGCGGCAAGGGCTTTGGCCCTTGCGCGGTGGAACCAGGCGTCCCTGAACGCACAAAGCGTTCAGGAGTCCGCCCAAATCCAATTACGACGAAGACTCGGAGCCCTTGTCGGCGTCCGCAGCGGGCTTCGCGGCGTAGCGCTTCTTGAAGCGATCGATGCGTCCGCCGGTGTCGATGAACTTCTGCTTGCCCGTGTAGAACGGATGGCAGTTTGAACAGATGTCGACCATGAAGGAACCGCGCGTGGAGTAGGTCTCCACGGTGTTACCGCAGGCGCAAGAGATGGTGGCTGGCTTATAAAGTGGATGCAGGCCGAGTTTTGGCATGGTGGGCCTTTCTAAAGGGCCACCGGTTATAGTCACCGTCGGGCAAGACGGCAAGCCCTCAGGGTCAAGAACAGAACAAATAGTGTGGTCACGAGGGCGTCGGGGCGCCGTCGCGCGCGATGGAGCGGCGCGGCAACGTTGCATCCGCCGGGCTCAGTGCTCGAGGGCACGTCAAAAACCAACGACTTTGCAATCTGGTTTCCAAATATGTCCCGGGCCCACACGGTGATCTCGGCAGCACGAGGGGGCAGTGCCAGCTGTGCCGTTAACGGAACGCCGTTTGTGGGTTTGTTCCAAGTCCGGCTGGCCACCGCGCTTTGCAGACCAACTTCGGATAGGCCCGAAGGGTCTTCCGCTGAGAATGTCACCGCCACGCCTTCGCCCGTAAACGACGCCGGGGAGGGAGCGTTGATTGTGATCACGGGCGGGTCAATGTCGGGAATCGTGCCGTCCGCCAGCGGCTTGGGCTGCCCCGCCGGCCAGGCGCCCAAGACCGCCAACAGGGCCGCGTGCGAGTTTTGAGCCATACGGCCGCAAAGACGTGGTGGGGTTACAAGGTTCACACGGTTGGTGAAGGTCCACTGCGCGGGGCCAAGCTTGGCGTGCATGATGTCCTCTTCATCTTCTGTGTGCTCCAGGCCGAACGCGTGCGCGGTTTCTTGCGCGGCGGTTATGAACAGACCGTGCAGATCTCCAGGCACGGCCGCAGGAAAAGCAAAGACCATGTTGCTGGGCTGAACATCGTCGCAATCCAAAAGCGCCACACCAGCCACCCGCCGATCGAAGCCGAGCAGCTCAGGCGACCCGCCAACAACCACCATCGTGTACGGTCCGGCAACCGGCCGCACGTCCGTCCAAACCGCGTTGTAGGGGAGGAATGCCTTGTGAAGAGCAAAGAGCAGATAAGCCCGGGCGTCTTCGCGTGAAACGGTGGGTGCACCAGCGCTCGCGGGCCACGTAAACGCGGGGAAGGGCGCCACAGTGGCCACCGCGGAGGTATTTTCTGTCGCGTCGTCGGCCGGGCCACCAAAGATCGCGAAATCGCCATCGGAGACATTTAGATACAGCAAACGCGGTTCCACCGCCGCCGCGTCTCTCGTTCCCACAGCGGAGGCCATGGCCACGAGCACCAGAACACCAAGCCTGTTCGCCAAACCGTGCATACGAAGTTGGCCCTATGTTGCCATGCCGGCCATAGCGAGCCAGAAGCCATGCGGTATAGTGCCCACCAAATATGGCTTTAGGGGGCGAGATAGACGCGCGGTTACCGCTTTACACGTATCTGCGGCCAGTAATTGAAGGGCGGCGGGTGCTGGAGCTGGGCGGCCGCACGCGCCCGGGGGCAGAGACCCTGGTAAAGTTGGGCGCGGCCAGCGTTGTGGCCTTGGTGGACGATGGAGCCATCACGGGTCCGACCGGCGGCAACGTGAGGTGCTTGCCAAGCCGCACGCCCTTGGACGCGCTCATCTCGGCGGGGCCCTTTGATGTGGTGCTGCTTCCTGATGCCGCTTCAATCTTGGCGCCGAAGGGGCGCTTAACCCTGGCGAACGTCAGCCGCCTTTTGTCACCCGAGGGAACGTTGGTGTTGGCCGCGGCCAGCGCGGATCAACGTGGCGCTTCGGGCGCCGGCTTTACCTATTACGATTTGCAAGAGCAGCTTGCGGCTGTGTTTCCGGTGGTTCGCATGTTCGGGCAAACGCCATTCGCCGCGTTGAGCATCGCTGAGTTCGACGCCGATGTGTCTGATCTGCGAGTTGATGCCGATCTCATCGATCCCGAGGCAGAGGAGCCCACGCGCTATATTGCGTTGGCCAGCCACACGCCTGGACCGGCGCTGGGGTATGCGCTCGTGCAAGTTCCCGCGATGGCGGTGTCGGCGCCTGTTGAACCTCCGCGCGCTGATCCTGCCGCGGCAGAAATCGCGCGACAACTGTCAGCGGCACAAGCGCAGGTTGCGGCGATCTCCACCAAATTGTTGGACGCCCAAGGCCAATCCGAAGGCGCCGCTCGCGTGGCGCGAGCGCAGGCTGAAGAGATCGAAGAGTTGCGCGGTCGCGTGCGGCGGGCGGCCGAAACGCGCGTGCAACTTGACGAAGAAGTTGCGCGCCTGCGAAAGGCGTTGGCCGAAGCGGATGAATCCGTTTTGAATCTCACGCGGCGCACGGCTGACGAGATGTCTGCGTTGGCAGCACGCTTATCGTCAACGATCGCCGCGCCCGCTGCCGTCGCTGCAGAGCCGCGCACAGGATCCTGGCGCGATGTTGCGGTTCTGACCGAGAAGTTAAAACAACGCGAAGCCCAGCTCGCCCAGCGTGAATCAGCTTTGTTTGATCGCGATGAGCGCATCGCTGGGCTTGAAACAGAAAAGCAAGATTTGGCCTGGCAGCTGCAATCAGCGCTGGCCGGGGCAGGCAGCGGGACCACCGTTGTGGTTGCGCCCGAGACGAAGGCAAGTCCAGGCGAACGTGAACGTGAACTCGAAGCGTTGTTGGCAACACGCGATCGCGCGCTCGAAGAGTTTAGACACGCAGCGGCCGTTCACATTCACGAGGTGGAACGTCTGCGCAGCGCTGTGTCCGAGCAAACGGCACACGTCAACGAACTGGAAGAAGCCTTGGCGGACGCGGAAACCCGCGCTGCCGAAGCTGTGAAGGAAGCCGAACGGGCCCGCATCGCCTTGGCCCAATCACAAGACGCCGACCGCGCACGGCGCGCGCGCTTGTCTGAACTTGAAGGCACTTTGTTGCGCATGCGGCATGAAGCCAACAATCGGCCTCGCAATGACGATGCCGAATTGACCTTGGCGCGCCGGCAGGTGGCTGAACTCGAAGCGCGCTTGGCGATGATGGACGCGTCGTTGCGTGAAGCTGAACGCGGCCGTCACGATGCCACCACACGCTGGAATGAAGCGGTCGAGCGCTTGATGGGTCTTGAACAGCAATCCGTTGTTGAACGCGAAGTCGTCAAGCAAGCGCAAGAGAACGTTGAGCAGGTGGCGAGGGTGGCTGGCGAAGACGTAAATCGCCTGCGTGCGGCGCTCGATCGTTCGGAGGATCAGCTTCGCAAAGCGCGCGGTCAGTTGTTGCCTTTGCGCGGGCGCGTAGCGATGTTGGAGCGTGAAAAAGAGGCCCGAGATGTGGCCGAACGTGATCTCGTGCGCACGTTGCTTGAAGAGGTTGGCGCGCTTGAAACGGGACTGCGTGAAGAGTTCGCGCGCATTGATGACCTGGCCCGTGAAGTGATGCAGGTGCGTGGTGTGAGTGTGACCGTGGGTCTTGGTAACGAACGCGCGCCCGAGTAACGAACGCGCTTGTGGTGCGCGTTTTACAGGTGATTTCAGCATGCAGCGCTCGCTCGTCATTCTCCTCACAAGCCGCTATATGTAGTTGCTGCGTCGTGTTGCCGTTTGACGAATTTGCCCGCAAACGGTGGGCTCGACTAGATGCGGCTGCTAAGCTCGAACCCTCATGAGGGAAGAGGCGGAACTTCTCCTATTCCAGCATCTGCTCAGCAGGACGGACTGGGATTTGGGGCTGGAAACAGCGGCGCTGGTGGTAGCAGAAGCCGAATACCCTGGGCTTAATTTAGCCAAGTATTCGGGCAAGCTCGATCGGATGGGCCGTCGGGCGCGTAAGCTGATGAATGAGGCGATGTTGGAAGGCACACCTCCCATCGTGATCGTCTTGCGGATGCTTTACGAAGAGATGGGCTTTCGTGGCAACGTCTCTGATTACTACGACCCCAAAAATAGTTTTCTAAATGACGTTCTTGATCGCCGTTTAGGCATCCCCATCACCTTGGCGCTGGTGATGATCAGCGTCTGTCGTCGCGCTGGAGTCAAAGCCGACGGCGTGTCTTTCCCGGGGCATTTCTTGGTGCGCACGGAAGACGAGAGCGGCACCGTTTTCTTTGTGGATCCCTTCGACGGCCGGCTGTTGGACGAGGAATCGCTTCAGCTTTTGTATGAACAGACCACAGGTGATCCCTCTGACCTGGATCCAGCGTTTTTGCAGCCCGCTTGCAAGAAGCAAATCCTCGCCCGGCTGCTCAACAATTTGCGCGCCATTTACGAGGTGCGCGGGGATCGCGTCCGCCTTAAGAAGATTTTGCAGCGTATGGCGATCTTGAACCCGTCTGACGAGATCGAAAGCCGGTTGGCCCTGTTGGGCAACAACGTGCCTTTGGCGCCTCGGCTGAGCGTCAACTAAGTCCGCTGCGATCGGCCTGGCTGGGCGTTGCCGCCAAAGTGGTTGCGTGGCGGCGGTGTACCACGCCTTGACGTATAGTCGCTTTGATGAAGTTGGCGCACGCTACCGCTTTCGGTTTATGGCTTGCCGTAAACGCTAGCGCCGTTTGTTGGGCCCAGGGTCCTGAGGGTTTTGATCTCGTGGGGCCCGAAGAGCTGCCCAACGAAGACAACCAGGCTGATATCGAACTCATCGAGGCGCCCGTGACACCAGAAGCCGCGGCCGAAGCCGAGGATCGTGGGCCCAACCCGCGCTACGTCCTGGAGGGCGTTGTGGTGCGCGGCAACCGCAAAACGCGCGAAGGCACCATCCTCAAAGTGTTGGGCCTCAAAAGTGGTGACGTGGTCACCGCCGCCGATCGCCGGGTGGTCGCGGCCCGCAGCCGCTTGTTGGCGCTGGGGTACTTCCTGGATGTGCGCCTCTCGCTCGACAAGGGCCGGTCGCGCGGCTCCGCGATCTTGGTGGTGGAGGTGCAAGAGCGCGGCACAATCATTATCAACGGGCTTTACTTAGGCACGAGCGAAGCCACCACGTTGTGGGGCGGTCTGGACGTTGCCGAAACCAATTTGCTTGGCCGCGGCGTCATGTTGTCGGGAGGCCTTGTACGATCGTCAACCCCAAGCGTGCCCGGCGCGCAGGCGGGGCACGCGTATCGCCTGGGCGTAGGTGTGCCGTTGTTCGATCTCGACGGGCCGTGGATCACCGCGAACTTCATCTACGGCCGAGGCAGCGAATTTTTTCGGGCGAAGGGTGGCACACAGGAAGTGGATCCAAAGGATCACGTGGCCGCAAACACACGGCGCCTGGGCGGCCGCGCGGGCGTCGGCGTGTTTTTGTCTCGGACCACGCGTTTCTTTGCCGAAGGCCGTCTTGAGCGCCTGCAGGCGGCCTTACCCGACATCCGCAGCCGTGATCTCGGCGCCGGTCGCCTGGACAGAATCGACTTTTCGATCGCCGAAGGCGAAAGCCATTTGGCTTCGGTCTTATTGAGCCTCGATGTTGATACCCGCGACGATCCTTTTCTTCCGCGCGCCGGAAACCGGCTGTTGTTTTCGCTCGAATCGGGCATGGGGGCCGCGTTCGCTGATTACTCCTTTTCCAAGGGCGTGATTGCCTATTCACACCACATTCCGGTGGGCAAGCGACGCCACTCGTTTGCCTTGCACGCGTTTGGTGGTTTGATTCATGGCAACGCCCCGTATTTCGATCGCTTCTTCGTGGCCGACTTGAATCAACTGTTGCCGCCGCGCGCGCTTGGGCAGAATTTTTCGACGCTACCGTCCTATAATTTTTTCGATAACGGCATCGGTGAACACCGCTTTGCAGATTATGCGGGGCGGGTGATGCTTGAGTACTCGGTGGCGTTGTGGCGCGGCCGAGGTTTCTTTTACCGGGCTGACTTGTTTACCGGCGTGGGGCTGTTTGCTCTCACACAAGCTCACGATTTGAGGCTGCGCTCGGGCTCGATTTACGACGCCTTGCCGGTGGATGCGACCGCCGATTTCGGTGTGCGTTTGGACAGCGCCATCGGCATCTTCAATCTGTCGGTGGCCAACTTCTTGGGGCGTGTTCGCTACTGATGCGACGTCGCGCGGCCTTACTTGCGGGCGCACTGTCGCCGGTGTTCGCGCAGATCGCGTGGGCCGCGCCGCTATCCGTACGGCTGACGGGCATGAACCGTTTCGGCGGCAAGCTGAACGTTGATGTGGGCTTGCAAGATCTGTTTTGGCCACAGCACCGCAAGCAACTGCGCTCAGGCTTTGCCACGCGGGTGCTCTTGCGTGTGGCCGTTTACCCCGAGGATGGAGACGAACCGATCGCCACCGCCTTTCGGCGTACGGAAGTGATTTACGACATCTGGACCGAGCGCTTTGCGGTACATCGCGTGGACGGCGAAGGCCGTGACGAACGGTTCGAGGTGGACAGCGAATACAAGGCCATTCGTTTGGCCACGGCTTTGATCAAGTTTCCTGTGGCATCGCTTAACGTGTTGCAACCTGAACGGCGCTACAAGGTGGCCTTTCGCGCGGATCTGAACCCGCTTTCGGAAGAGTTGGTCGCTGACGTGCGGCGCTCGCTCACCAACCCCGATCGTCGTCAGGGGCGCTTCACAGGTGATAGTTTTTTTGGATCATTCGTGAGCGTGTTCGTTAACCCGCGCATCGAAGACAGCGAACGCCAGCTGCGTTTCGTTTCACAAACCTTCATGGAGCCTTTGCGATGAAACGATGGCGCGCTCTTTGGCCTGGGCGGTTTGAATGGAAGGTGCTTGGCGCCATGGCGTTTGTCGGCGCGCTGTCAGTGGTTACCGCGGGCTACGCCATGCAGTTCTCGTTGCGGGGCTTTTCTGAACTGGCGAATTTGCACCAACAGGAAACCGGCGAGGCCGCTGCGCAAGCCGAAGAAGTGTTTCGTGCCTACTTTGTGGATCGCAAAGAAGAGTTCCGGCGACGCACGGAGGAATTGGCGAACATGCGGCCGCAACGCATGGGGCAGCTGGCCGCCACCGAAGGGTTGATGCGCGCGCGTTTGTTGCGCGGCAATGCCGTCTTGGACGAATGGCAGGCGCCACCCAGCGCGCTTGGCAGCATGCGTGAATCGCCCCCCATCTTGGCCGCCGTGCCACTTTCGTACGGCGAGGAGATGCCGCAAAAGATCTTAGAGCTGACGTTCGGGATCAACGGCACCATGTACACAAATTTCCTTGAGCTGCGCGAAGCGATGGATCGCGAAACGCAGATGCATCGCGCGTTTGAGGCCGCGGCGCCCAAGGTGCTCAAGGAATACTTTTCGTTTGTCTTGGCGGTGCTGATCGTGCCGCCACTGTTGGGCCTGTGGCTCGCGCGGAGGACCACAAAAAGAGTGGCACGCCTGCGTGATGCCGCACGCCGGGTGGGCGCGGGCGATCTGTCTGTGAAGGTGGCCCCGCAGGGCAAGGATGAACTGGATGAGCTTGGACGCGCTTTTGACTCGATGGTGTCTGAGCTGATCGAGGCGCGTTCGCGGCTTGAGTACATGCAAAAGGTGGCGGCCTGGCAGGAGGTGGCGCGCCGCTTGGCGCACGAGATCAAGAATCCTTTGACGCCCATTCAATTGGCCGTGCAACAGTTGGTGTCGAAGTATACTGGTGACGATACCTCTTATAGGCGCTTGCTCGGAACGGCGGATGAAATCCTGCGCGAGGAGATCACATCGCTGCGTCGCTTGGTTGATGACTTCTCGGCCTTCGCCAAGCTTTCGCGTGCGGAGCCTGTGCCCGTGGATGTCACAGCTCTGGTGCAAGATTTTGCGCGGCAGCACCCTGAGTGGGAACGCTTCATCACTGTGGACGTTCCCAACAAGAACGTGCTGGCCCTGGTTGATAAGGTGCTGTTCCGCCGCGTGCTTTCAAACCTCGTAGAAAACGCCGTTCAAGCGGCCGAAGGCGCCAAGCGCGTGCCTCAGGTGCGTTTGCGTGTGGAAGCGGCGGGGGGCGGTTCACGCGTGTCAGTGGTGGTTGAAGACAATGGACCTGGTGTGCCGCCAAGCGAACGACAGCGCATCTTCGATCCGTACATCACGCACAAAGAAGGCGGCACGGGGCTTGGCTTGGCGATCGTCCGCAAGATTCTGATCGATCATGGGGGGGACATCACGGTGGGTGACGCCGGTGCCGTCCTGGGCGGCGCTCGATTCGACGTTCGCGTGCCTAAGGCTGATTAGCCTTGCCGCAATCGAACGGCCTTTTGCCCTGGCAGCGCCAAGCTCCACACACCTTGCGCTTCATCAAGATAAGGCGCCAAAGCGCTGGCGGCGGCCGTGGTCAATCGCGCTAGCATATGCCCCGCACGCACAGGCACACGCAACGTACCTTCCGCATCTATCGATAAGGTATCAGCTCGCAACACTTCTTCGGTTCCATCGGTGAGCGAAAGCCACGCCTGGCAGATGTTGCCATCCGTTTGCAGCTTGATCGTGTTCACAACCAAAGGCGTGTCATCCACATCGATGAAAGCGTATCGCGTTTCATCGAGCCGCAGTATGTGGCGGCCATCGGGCGGCGGCAGCCGATCGAGCCATGCGAACAGCGCTTGCCGTAACCCCTGGTGCGCGACCGTTTGTCCGTTGTGCCAGAATTGCCCTTGCCTATCGATGCGGATGCCAGAGTCTCGCAGCGATTGCAGCTGGGCCCGAAAACTTTCGTTAAGATCTGTCATCGCACCACCCGAACGTCCGCCACGCGTCGGCAAGGCAAGATCGCGACTGTGACCGCGACTGTGACCGCGACAAAGAGCTACGATGTGGACGGGCTAAACTTGGCCGCCCAAAGCCGCAATGCGATCTTTGAGCAACAGCTTCTCTTTTTTAAGCCTGGCGCTTTCAAGTTGTTCGGCCGGCGTCAAGGAGATGTGCCGGTTCAAAACGTCGAGCTGCTTTTTGAGTTCGTGGTGCTTCTGTCGAAGCGACTCCACTTCCAGCTCTGCACCCATGTCCAATGTCGCGCTTTGCGCGTTCCCCATGCAGTCAACCTCCGGTGCAAGAAAGTCTATCAGGATGCGTTGGCATCCCCAACGGTTTTGCGCTTCGGGGTCGTGATGTCGGGCCCCCGGCCATAAGTGGGTGCCGCGGTGGCCAGATCAACGGCATGCCCATTCGCAAGGGCTGTCCATGCCAAGCGCGCCAGATGCACCGCAGAAGGCCCCGGGACGTCGGGCAGGAGCCGCATAGGCGCCACAGCCGATGCGGCGGACAGGGCCGGGAACTTGGCCAGCTCCGGGCCACCCAAAGCGTGGAACTGTGGCTGGGCTGAGCGTAAGCGTTCGCACAGATCTGAAGGCGCAAGACGCCACGGTTCGGCGGCGCTGGTGACGACGCCTGGGGCGCTGCACGTGAATGGCTGCGCGTGCACTTCACCTTTGCCCGCGTCGAGACAGGCCACCACGGTCTGCCCCATGGGCGCGTTGCTCTCGTGAGCGAGATCCAAGGCGAGCACATGCAGCGACGACTGCAAAACGAAGGGCGCGGCAAACGGCAGCGCCAAACCCTTGCCCATCGCCATGCCCACGCGCAATCCGGTGAAGCTGCCTGGGCCCGCACCGCACGCGATCGCCGCCAATTGCGCGGGCGTCGTGTGTGTCGCTTTGAACAGCTGGTCACACAGGTTCAGCAAATTGGCAGCGTGTCGATCCGCTGTGAGGCTGGCTTGCGACATCACTTGCCCATCCATGGACACCAGCGCCACGCGCGCCGTGCGGGTGGATGTTTCAATCGCCAAAAGGAAAGGCTGCATGGCTACTCCAGTAAGAAGCGAACGACGTCGTTCTTCAGCGCAAATGCCATCAGCACCACCACCGCGGCCAATCCCACATAAGACGCCACTTCACGTGCGCGCCGCGACGGCGGCCGGCCTTTCAACAGTTCAATTGTGAAGAACACCAACAGGCCGCCATCCAAGATCGGCACCGGCAAAAAGTTGAGCAGACCAATGTTGATCGACAGCAACGCCAACAACCACAAGTACTGATCCAAGCCTTGCTCTGCAGCCACACCGGCGACGTAGCCGATTGTGATCGGTCCGCCGAGGCTGGATAAGGGGACACGGCCGCGCACAACTTCAAAAAAGCCCTGTCCCATGGCCACGATCAATTGTCCGGTTCGGTTGATGGCATGCGAAGCAGCGTACGCGAAACGATTCTTGATGGGCACAGGTGGAGCCGTGCGCCACGCGCGGCGGCTTTCGGTGCCGAACACCAAACGATCTTCGCCGCGCCGGTAAGCATCCACGGGTGGCCGCACCTCTTGTTTAAACGAAGCCTCGTGCGCCACGCCGCCCGGCGAAACCCAAGTGACGTGAAAACGTTTGTGTGGGCCTGCTGCTAGTTTCTGCGAAAATTGTGCCCAATGCAGCACCGGCTCACCTTCAAGCGTCAGCAGTTGGTCGCCATGCCTGATGCCGATCTTGTCGGCGGGGCTGCCGGGTTCCACCGCGTAAACGAACAACTCGGATGACAGCAAGCCCGTTTCATAGGTGCGTTTATTAACGTCAACAAACACGGGCCGCGGTATGACAACGGCTGTGCCGGGCGTCTGCAAACTGATGTGCGCAAACGGCAGCGCCGATTGAGCGCCACGCAGATACGTGATGCGCAGCGGAGAGGCGCCCACGTTTTGCACCGCACGTTCAAGTTCCGCCCAATACGTCACCGGTTTGCCGTTGACGGAAGTCACCAGGTCGAAGGTGCGCAAGCCAGCCTGCGCGACGGGTGAGCTGAGATCGAGAACCCCCGCTTCAGGCAAGTGAAAGCGCGGCGATATGCCAACCAACCCCACCGTCTCGCGGAACCTGAAGGCGCCACGACGTTCAAGTTTGACAGGCAAGATGTCGCGCTCTTCTTGATGCGTGTCGCGCTTGATCAACAGGCGCAAGGACTGCTCGGGGTTCTCGGCGATCGTGTTTTCCAGCTGTTCCCATGAGCCAATGGGATCGCCGTTGATGGCAAGCACCCGGTCGCCGGGCATCAAGCCAGCGTCGGCCGCAGGCATATTCGGCAACACGGTGCCGATGATGGGCGGCAATAAAGTTGTGTGTCCGAAGAAGTGAACAAAGTAGATGAAGATCGGCAGCAGCAAGTTGAACGCGGGGCCTGCCACAACGATCGCGTAACGTTGCCACAGCGGCTTTGATAGCAGCGTGCGATCTTCGTCCGATTCCGAGATGGTTTCGCCAGGATCTTCGCCCAACAAACGCACATAGCCACCAAGCGGTATGAGCGAGAGACGGTATTCGGTGCCGCCCGCGTTGAGCGCCAACAGCTTGGGGCCAAAGCCCAACGAAAAGCGCAACACGCGCACGCCGAAGATTTTGGCGAACAGGAAGTGCCCAAGTTCGTGCACCAAGATCAGCACGCCTAAGAGCACAACCGCCGCTGTGACCCAAAACCCAAGCGTCATCCTGGCTCCCCCGCGGTGACGCTTAAGCACGGCAGCGATGCAGCGTTGGCCAGCTGCCGGTCGGAGCGCAGGTGTTCCCAAACGTGACGTGACAGGCCGTGCGATTGGGCGCGCCGCAGGTGCGTGCATGCTTGCTCGAACGCACGTCGCCGTGTGGCGACAACCCCGCGGCCGTAACTGCCGTAGGGCTTACGGGGTTGGGCCTTCTCCAATCGCACGAACAGCTCGTCGGCTTCTGCAAGTTGGCCCTTGTGCAGCGCCAAGCGGGCGCGCGCGTAAAGCGCGGCTGGGTGGCGTGGGCTGCGTTTCAGAACGGCGTCGAACGCGGCGCCGGCCGACGCCAAATCACCTCGGTCTAACCGAATGAGGCCCAGCGCCAGCCGCGCGTCAAGGTCGTCGGGCTTGCGGGTGAGGCACGAAAACAGGGTCGACTCGGCGGCGTCTAGGCGGCCCTGCTGGGCCAAAAGCTGCGCAAGCGGCCGTTCAGCCGTGCAGGCGTCCTTCGCGAGTACCCGCGCCCGTCCGTAGGCGGCCTCGGCCTCTGCAAACCGCTGAGCCCGAAATAACGCATTGCCCAGGCGTAGTGAGCTCTCTTCCTTTGTGGGCGCTTGTGCCGCGGCCGCCCGAAACAGTGTTAGGGCGCCCGCGACGCTGCCTTGTCGCAACAAGACGTTGCCCTTGGCTTCGAGGTGTTCGGCCTCGCCCACGCAGCCTGATGCCAGCGCGAGCGCGGGCCCGAAGGCGGCGAGCCATAGCAAGGGCGCGAGGCGGCGAGGAACGAAGGTCACGTGACTCCTCCCGTATTGCACAAAATCGCCCCGACGCCCACCCTAGGGTCGGCGTTTTGGCGCCCCCCCGCGCGCCGACAGGCCAATAGCGATACAATCATGAGGTGCTGAAGAAGAAGCAGAGCAACCCGCTTGAAGACGAGCCGGAAGCGCTTGAAGCTCATCTTGAGCAACTGGAGAAACGTTTCGAGCGGCTCAAGACCATGTACGAATCGTTCTTCTCGGGCATGGAGAAGCAAATGCCGCTCGTGCAGCGGCGTGAAATGAACCGGCTCATCACGCTTACGCAGCAGCTGAACATAGGCAAAGCCACACTGAGGTTTCGGTTTCAGTCGCTGCTGCAGCGCTGGATCACGTACACCGCGCAGTGGAACCGGATCCAGCGAGAGATCGAACAAGGCACGTACCAACGCGATCTGCAGAAGGTGCAGCGACACCTAGCGGAGGTGGGCGGCAAGCTCACGGACGCTCAGGCCATCGCCATGGGCATCCCCGCTGTCCGGGTCAAACAATTCGTCGCGCGCCAGAACCGTCTTGTGGAAGAGCGTGAAGCCAAAGGCGCAGCGACCGCAGCGCCCGCCCCTGCCGCAAAACCTCCCGCGCCCATTCCGGGCGTGACCCTGCCGCAACTGAAGCTGTTCTATGACGAATACAACCGTGCCCGTGCGCAGGTGGGAGACACGCGTCCCGCGAAGCCGTTAGAGGAGCTGGCGGAGCGGCTGCGCCCGCAAATCGAAAAAGTTCTCGCTGAAGCCAAAGCCGGGCGCGCCAAGCTCCAGGTGACGGTGCAAGACGGCAAAGTGAAGGTGCTGGCATCTCCCGATGAGTGAGAGCCGTCCGTGGCTAGTGCGCGCGGCGGGCCCACAACTTGTCTTCAACGGCATCGAGCAGCGGTTGAGCCGTTTCGGGATGCAAGGCAGAGATGCCAAGTACGCCCGTCATGCTGTTGACCACGTCCACTTGATCCGGCGTGAGGCGATCCATCTTGTTGTAGACCATCAACCGTGGGGTTTCGCCATAACCCAGGTCGCCCAAGATGCGCTCCACCGCGGCGATCTGTTGATCTCGTTTATCATCTGAGGCATCCACCACGTGCAGCAGCAAATCGGCTTCGGCCAATTCTTCAAGAGTGGCGCGAAACGCCCGGGCCAAATCAAGCGGCAAATCGCGGATGAATCCCACTGTATCGGCGATGATGATTTCGCGCTCTTTCGGAAAACGCAAACGGCGCGTGGTCGGATCGAGTGTGGCGAATAGTTTGTCTTCGGCCACCACGTCACTGCGCGTGAGGCTGTTGAGCAGCGTTGATTTACCGGCGTTTGTGTAGCCCACGATCGCCACCACGGGCAACCCCTTCTCGCTGCGCACCTGGCGTCGCGCCGTACGCTGCTCGCCGTACTTCTCGATTTCTTGTTCAAGGCGATGGATACGCTCGCGCGCACGCCGGCGGTTGATTTCAAGCTTCGTTTCGCCAGGGCCGCGTCCACCGATGCCGCCCGTGAGGCGGCTCATCATGGTGTTCTTTTCTTGCAAACGCGGCAGCATGTATTTGAGCTGCGCCAATTCCACTTGCAGCTTGCCGTCGCGGCTCTTCGCCCGCTGCGCGAAGATGTCGAGGATCAACATGGTGCGATCGATGACCTTGATGTCGGTGAAGTCACCGATCGCGTGGGCTTGCCCTGGCGTAAGCTCAGGATCAAACACCAACAGCGTCGCGTCTTCTTGCATGCCACGCACGAGAACGTCTTCGAGCTTGCCGCGCCCCACGAGGTACTTCGGATCGGCCACCGGCCGTTTCTGCGTGATGACGCCCATCACAGCGACGCCTGCGGTCTTGCACAACTCTTCCAACTCCGCCTGACGCTGCTCCACGGTCATGGTGCTGGCGTCGTGGTGGCCCTTGCGGCCCACGTCAACAATGACAAGGACCGCGCGATCCTTGCTTTTGTTGGCTTGTGTGGTTGGAGCCACACGGTCGAATTCGCGCTCAAGCGATTCGATCAGCGCCTGCGCGTCTACGTGCGCGCGGTGAAAATTTTCCGGCGGAAGAATCTGCCACGGCGATTGCCCCGAAGGCAGCAGATGCGCCAGATGAAGATCGGCGGGGCGTCCGTCGTTGGTAACGCCCACCGCGGCCACCAGATCCAAGCGCAACAACGCCAGATCTACGAGATCATCGCGGGTCAGCGATTCGTTACGCAAATGCGTGTGCACCAGGCGCAAGCCGCGAAAGCGCCCGCGGCCGGCGCGCAGACGCCCGAAGTCGGGGAGCATGAGTTTCGACGAATCGCCTACGAACACATGCTCGATCTCGCCGCGCCGGTTGCACAAGAAGCCCACCTGGCGCTGCATGTCGCGCGAGAGTTTGCACATGTAACCCGCGAGTTCGTCCGTCACCACTTCTGTGGGCGGAATGTGACGGCGATAGATACGTTCGAGTGCGTTGAGCTCGCTTGTCTTGAGCCCTGATAAATGGCCGGTAAGGCCTTGCGCGTCTTTACTCAGCTCCGTCCCCCGTCAGAGCCGGGACGTCAGGGGGCACAGCTGGAACCTCTGCTTCTCGGCGTTGCGTGTCCTCATCAATCGTCTGTACCTGTGCTGGTGCCACGCCACGTTCTTCAAGCAAGGACAATGCCACTGCCAAGGCGCGCTTTGCCTTTTCGATCACCTTGTCGTCGCTGCGCAATCGCTGGTACGAGCGCATGATTTGCTCTTCGTAGCCTGTGGTTTTGGTTTCAAGCTCAGCCACACGCAGGTTCGCTTGTGACAGTTTCACGTCGCGGTCGCGGAGGTCGGCGCGTGTGGCGTCGAGGTCCGCCTCCAGGCCCGAGATGCGCCGGTGCGCTTCTGAAAGCTCCTCGGTGCGGGCGGCGAGATCTCCTTCGGCACGGGCGGCACGGGCATGCGCCTCGTCCATATCGCTGCGGTGGCGTTCGGCCGTCTTCGTTTTCTCTTCGAAGTGCCGGCGGTCCATATCGGCCACCTGCGTGCTGTGCTGTTCGTCGCGTGCCTGCAGCTCCGCGCGGCGGCGGTTCTCCGCCACGTCCATTTCGATCTTGAAGCGGATCTCTTGCTCTTCGAGCTCTTTTTGGCGGCGTTCATCTGCCGCCCGCAGCTCGTCTTCGTGACGGCGCCGCATGCCCAAGATCTCATTGCGGTGATCGCGCTCTTTGGCCTCAAGCGCGCTTTGATGCGCTTCGCGTTCGGCGGCCAACTGCAGCGCGTGTTCTTCCTTGAGCGAGGCCACGGATTTATCGTGGTCTTTGCGCGTGCGCAGCAGTTCCGCCTGCATACGCTCGTCGAGGCCCGCCAACTCATCGGCGGCCTTCTTGATCGTGTTCTCAAGCTCGGCCGCCTGTGCTGAGCGCAGCCGCGCCAGTTCTTCGCGATGCTCTTGTTCCTGCGTGGCCTCGAAGTTCGCGCGCTCTTCCGCGGCTTGCAGCAGTTCGTTGCGGTGCGCCTCCTCCATTTCAAGGATGCGACCCTCAAGTTCACCACGCAGCCGGTCCATCTCCCCGCGGAGGCGTTCTTCCGTGGCCACGCCGCGCTTTTTCAGCGTTTCAACTTCGTCGTGCGCTTTTTGGATCTCGACGTGGGCGTCGTCCAAACGCGCCTTCAAAATGCGCTCGCGTTCGGCGCCCTTTTGTTTGTCGGCGGTGATGGCTTCAACGCGTTCGTTGGAATCCATCAGGGCCTTTTCAAGGCCCAAGCTCTTGTCTTCCAGATCGCGGCGCGTACGTTCGTTTTCACGAATGCGATCCTTGTGATCGAGGATCAGCCGCTCTTTGGCGTCGAGCTGATCCCGCATATCCAGAAGGTCACGTTCCTTCTTGTTGATCACCTCACGCAGATTCAAGATTTCGCGGTCGCGTGCCGAGGCCGCGCTTTGGGGGCGACTCTTGATGTCGTCGATCTCGCGGGACAGCGCTTCTTTTTCCCCCACCAGATGCTGCGTTTGTGCAGCCAACTGGTCGCGTTCTGAAGCCACGGCCGCGAGTTGATCCGCCAGTGTGGACTTGGCCGACGCCGCGCCTGAAAGTTCACGTTGCAGTTCGTCGCGCTCTTTGCGTAGCGCCTCGGCTTGTTCTTGCAGCGAGGTTAGCTCTTGGGCCAAGGCCTCCATCTCCTTCGATGAAACGCCAGGCGCCGATGGCGGGGCTGTCGCTTGTGCCGCCTCTGCCGTGCCTGCCATCGCGGGCGCTTCATCGTCATCGTCATCGAAGGATGACGACATTGAGGCTGGCCCTGGCGTCGGATCCTCGGCCGGCGTCACCTTTGGTGGCTGCGGCGCGGGGCTTTCGGTGCGGGCACTTCGGCTGCCGTCCCGGTGGTCGTCGAATTCGGATTCCGCCTCAATCTCAACCTCGTCAGCGCCAACTGCGCGGGTCGGCAACTGCGTGGACGCGAACAGTTCAGAGCCCACGATGCCGCCCCGGGTGGCTTCCGGTTCCGTCAGCTTCGCGAGCGCGTCTTCAACTTCTTCCTCACGCAGATCAGCCGCATTGGTGGCCTCGGCCTCCCAGGCCGCTGCGTCTACGTTCCAAGGTGCGTTGTCGAACCCTCCGGCTGGGGGCAGAGGCGGCGTTTCGGTTGCGATCGCGGCGAAAGCGGCGTCCGTTTCCTGATCAAATACATTGAGCGATTGGGGCGCGACGGCTTGGGTGGATTCATCGTTGAAGTCTTCGGCTTCAATCACCACATCGCCTGTGTCATCGTCGCCATCGTCCGTGCCCACGATGTCACTGTCGCCGATGGAGATTTCTTCCAAGACGTCTGACGACAACAAAATATCGTCGTCTTCCTGGCCGTCACGCAGTTCGGAAACGCCAAACGGGGAATCATTTGCGTCCAATGGAAAAACCTCACGTACTTTTTCGAGCAAATCGCGTTGTGAGAAAGGTTTAACCAAATACTCGTTGGCTTTGACCTTGAGCTTGCGGTGCTGTTCCAGCTGCTGAGGCGTCTCCTCTCCTGAGGTCAGGATAAGGGGTATGTCTTTGAGCTCGGGGCTGCGTTTGAACTTGTTGCAGATGGCGTAACCCACCTTGCGCGGTTCAACAGACACAATCACCAAAGCAGGCAGGTTTTGACGCCCCCAGGCCACGGCTTCTTCGCCGTTCGTAATGTTGGTGATCCGGAAGCCTTGGGGCTCAAGGGTGGCCCTTATGATCGCCAACGTGGCCTCATCGGGCTCGACACAAAGCAGAGTGTGGGCAGCCATCGTTAGATAGCGAGACTACTATGGAATTGTCCCGCGGCCTAGGCGATATGCCGCTATGCGGGTCGAACATCGCCGTTCGTTAGGGTCGCGTTACGAGTGCCTAACCTGGCTACCGTGGCGCGCCACTTGGGCTTCCAGCTCCTGGGCTTGCTCTTGCAGCTGCCAAGGGACCTTGCAAAACACGTCCTCGAACATCGTGCTTCGAGCGGGCAGGGGTGGCACTTTCTCCACGTCTGCCAACGTGGCCAAGAATGTGCGCTCAAAGTTCGCGCGGTACGCCGTTTCCTGGTCGGCTGACCAAAGACCCTCGTTTTCGAGGAACTTGCGGTATCGAACCAAAGGATCCTGATCTGACCAGCGCTGGGGCTCGTCTGGATCCCGGTAGGCCAGGGGATCATCGGAGCTGCTGTGGGCGCCGACGCGATACGTGCGCGCCTCGATCAGCGTGGGTCCCAGCCCTTGCCGCGCTCGCTCCGCCGCCTGGCGGGTGGCGGCCACCAGCGCCAATACGTCGTTGCCATCCACCAACACGCCCGGCATACCGTACGCCACCGCTTTTTGCGCCAAGGTGGGCGTCGCGGTTTGCGCGCCCCGGGGCGTGGAGATGGCCCAACCATTGTTGCGGCAGAAAAAGATGACGGGGGCTTTGTCGACCGCCGCCATATTGCAGGCCACGTGAAACGCGCCTGTGGAGGTGGCGCCATCGCCGAAATAAACCAGCGAAACGTCGTCTTTACCTAGGCGCTTGGCCCCCATCGCGATGCCCACGGCCTGGGGGATTTGTGTGCCCACGGGCGAGGATATGGTGACGAAGTTTTGCGCCCGCGACGAATGATGTACGGGCATTTGTCGCCCGTGCAGGGGATCTTGCTCGTTCCCGAACAACTGGCAAAGAAAGGTTCGCAAAGGATAGCCGCGAAAAAACGCTGCGCCGATCTCGCGGTAACAGGGGTAGATCCAGTCGGACGGACGCAGGGCAAAGGTGGGCCCAATGTGCGTGGCTTCTTCACCGGTCGCGGTCAGATAAAACCCGATGCGGCCTTGGCGCTGGAACTTCAAAAGACGCTCATCAACCAAACGCACGTTCAGCATGCCTTCATAAAGGCGCTGCAGATCTGGCTTCGCAACATCAGGGGGCGCGGCAACAAGGTGCCCTTTGTGGTCGAGCACCCGCATGACTTCCAGTATCACAGCCCCATTGTAGCGGCCCCCCCGGCAAACGGCGACCATGGACTTTCGGCGGATGCTCGGTACACGGCTGCTTCGACGGAAGTTGGTGATTTGACTTGATAAGTGCGGCGATACTGGGCAGGAAAAAGGGACAGGAATCAGATGAAACTGCAAATCAAAGATGTGGTGTGCCACCAAGGTCGCGATTGGATTGTGCAAGGGGTGTTGACCTATAAGCTGGGGGGCCGCACGTTGCCGCTGGCACGCGTGGTGGACGGTTCGGACGTGCGCTTCGTTGAGCCTTTGCTGGACGATTTGGATGATCGCGTTCTGTTGCTCGCTGAAGTGACCGACCTGGAGACCTCAACGCCCCCGGCCCCCACACTCTCCTACGGCGGCAAGACCTATGTCCCCAGGTTCTCAGGCACAGCAACTGTGGTGGTGGATGGGCGGGTCCCGGAGCGCACGTCGGGCTCTTGCGAAGTCTGGCGTTACCGCGCCGCAGGGGATCTGTTTTTGCAGATAGAGAAATGGCCAGACCGCGTGGTGGTGCTGGCCGGCGAATCCGTACACAAAGGGATGATCGACGTGCTGCCTGGCAGCAGCAGCTAAAATCGGTTTGCAGCCAGCGCTGGCTTCAAATGCAGGCCTCCGCGTGCTAAGCCCGGCCCTCAGGAAGGATTCGCCACATGTACAAGTTGGTTCTGCTACGACACGGGGAAAGCACCTGGAACAATGAAAACAGGTTCACAGGTTGGACGGACGTTGACCTTTCAGAAAAAGGTCTGCAAGAAGCCCGCGCCGCTGGCGACCTGCTGAAGAAGGAAGGTTATGCCTTTGACGTGGCGTACACCTCGGTGCTCAAGCGCGCCATCCGCACGCTGTGGTTGACATTGGACGGCTTGGACCAGATGTGGATCCCCGTACACCGCTCATACCGCCTCAACGAGCGCCACTACGGCAACTTGCAGGGCCTCAACAAAGGCGAAATGGCCGCGAAGTTTGGCGACGAGCAGGTCAAGATCTGGCGCCGCAGCTACGACGTGCCGCCGCCGCCGCTGGAGGCCAACGATCCACGCGCGCCCGGGCACGATCGCCGGTACGATCAGTTGTTGCCTGAACAATTGCCGCTCACCGAATGTCTTAAGGACACGGTGGAACGCGTGCTTCCCTACTGGTACGAGCACATCGCTCCCGCCATTCGCTCGGGCAAACGCGTGATTGTGGCCGCCCACGGCAACAGCTTGCGCGCGCTTGTGAAACACCTCGATAAGATCGCCGAAGACGAGATCGTGGGCCTCAACATACCGACGGCCACGCCGCTGGTTTACGAGCTCGATAAAGATCTGCGTCCGCTCAAGCACTATTACTTGGGCGATCAGGAAGCCATCGCCAAAGCAATGGAAGCCGTGGCGAACCAGGGCAAAGCGAAATAGCACGGCCTTTTTCGCCTTGACCGCCAACGAACGCTTGCGAGCGGCGTTGGCCGTCAACGGAGGTGTCGCGGCTGTTTAAGGCGTGCGCAGGTGTTTTTCTAGCAGCTTGTAAGCTTCCGTAAGCTTTTGCGTGAGTTCGTGGGCCGCCTTTTCTTTGTCGGGCGAGCCCGTATGGTGGTCGGGGTGGTACTTGCGCATCAGCTTGCGGTACTGCTGCTTGACGGTGGCGAAGTCGGCGGTGCGAGGCAATTCCAACGCGGCATACGCCTTCGCCAAACGATCGGAGTTTGCAGAGGCCGGGGGTGGGGCGGATGATGACCGTGGCGCCTCGGACGGACGTGAGGCTTTGGCGCGTTTGGCGGCGGCCGCCAGCCGTTCTTCGAGCTCTCGGTCCAACCGACGACGTTCGAGTTCGGCCTCAAGCTCGGCTTCTGAAAACGCTTCGAGGCCATCGGCGTCTGGTTTGCCTCCGTCTTCATCGTCGTCGCCTTCACCCAAGCGTGCGGCTTTGTCCAACAGCGAATTGAGTTCACTGCGGGCCATGTCGAAAAAGCGCCGTCCGATTGCCATGAGCAAAACAGTTTACCCGAAGTGGGCTCACCCGCACCCGCGCCCGCGCGACTGCTACCCTTGCCCTCACTGTGACCCAGGCGAACCCCAGCATGGACGCGGATAGGCTTTTATCGGCAGACACTTCGTGCGTGTGGCATCCGTACACGCGGCATGGTTTTGAGGAGCCGCCGCTTGTCGTGCAAAGCGCGCAAGGCGCCCGGTTGCAGCTGGCTGATGGCCGCGAAATTGTCGACGGCATCGCCTCTTGGTGGGCGAGCGTGCACGGCCATGGGCACCCTTACTTGGTGGAGGCCCTGCACAAACAGGCGAAGCAGCTGGATCACGTGCTGTTTGCGGGCGCCACACACGCGCCCGGTGTGACGTTGGCCCAGCATCTGTTGTCGTTGGCGCCCGCGGGGCTGTCGCGCGTGTTCTACTCGGAGAACGGTTCCACCGCGGTGGAGGTGGCGCTGAAGATGGCGTACCACGCCTGGGTTCTGCGGGGCCAACCGCAACGGCGCGTGTTTGTGGCGCTTGAAGGCGCGTACCATGGCGACACCTTCGGCGCGATGGCGGTGGGCGATCCCGATCCCTACTTTGCGCCGTTCTCATCGCTGTTCTTCCAAGTGGAACGCGTGCCGCCGCATCCGGATGCGTTGGCCGCCGTGCTTCGCCAACATGGCGATTCTATCGCCGCGGTTATTGTTGAACCTTTGCTTCAGGCCGCGGCGGGCATGGTGATGTACCCACCCGCGTTTTTATCGGCGTGCCGCGCTCTGTGCGATGAAGCGAATGTGTTCTTGATCGCCGATGAAGTGGCCACCGGCTTTGGCCGCACGGGGGCTGTGTTCGCGTGTGACAAGGTTGGCCTTCGCCCCGATTTTCTCTGCGTGGCCAAAGCGCTCACGGCGGGCATGGCCTCCCTTGCGGCCACACTGACCACCGAGGGCATGTACCGCACATTCGCGTCGGCCACACACACACCGTTTTTTCCGCACGGCCACACGATGACGGCGAATCCCATCTCTTGCGCGGTGGCATTGGCGTCGCTCGAACTTCTGATGAAAGAAGATGTGCCCTCGAGGCTGGAAGGCATCGGCCGCCGCATCTATGACGGCGTCGCGGCCGTGGCCAACGAACCTCATGTCAAAGATGTGCGTCGCTTGGGTGGCGTGGTTGCGATTGAGCTGCACCCGCTGTCAGCCGGTGTGTCAGGGTACGCGGCGAACCGTTCGCTGCATTTGCGTCGCGTGGCGCTTGAAGCGGGTGTGCTGTTGCGTCCGCTTGGTGATGTACTTTACGCGTGGCCGCCCGCCTGTGTGAATGACGAAGACATAGCCGCGATCGTTTCGGGGCTCCTCAAACAGGTAGAAGCCGCGCGCCCCTAATCACTTGTCGTAGGGCTCGCCGCGCAGTTTCGAGATACATCGATAGATTTGTTCGCACAACACAACGCGCGCCAAGCGGTGCGGCATCGTCAGCATCGACAACGACACTCTGCGCGCGGCCACCTTGCGTGTCTCGTCGCTTAAACCTTCAGCGCCGCCGATCAGAAACACCAGCGTGCGCGTGCCATGCACCATGTGCTTGTCTAGATAACGCGTGAATTCATCTGTGTTCCAGGCTTCGCCCGCAGGGTCCAGCGCCACGAATTCGGAAGCCGTGCCCACGGTCGCCCGCAAGGCCGCGTCGTCGGCCACTTCCTGCACCTCGATGGGCAGGTGTCGTCGCGCGCGATCCAAATATTCGCGGCACAACTCTTCCATGCGTCGGTCGCGCATTTTGCCGACCGCACGAATGATGATTTTCACGACGGCGCGTACAAAGCGTCGCCCTGAAAGTGCAACGCCTCAGGCGGCACATTCTTGAGCGGCACCCGGGCAGCACCCACCCATAGGCCTTCGATGTCGTAAACGTCGCGCACGGGGTGGTAAAAAATGTGCAGAATCATGTCGCCGAAGTCGAGTAAGGTCCAACGGCCATTGTTGGTGCCTTCTCGGCCCACCAAGGTGAATCCGGCCTTCTTCATCGTGACGGCGACGTGATCAGCGATCGCTTCCACTTGGCGATCGCTGCGGCCGCTGACCACGCCGATGTAGTCGGTGTAACTCGCCTGGCTTGAAACATCGATAAGCACGGGCCCAACGGCCTTTTTGTCGAGCGCCGACTCGATGGCAAGCTCGGCGGCAGACAACGCCAATTCACGGCGCTCTTTGTCGCGTGGGCTTTGCGCCTCGGCGACGTCGGCGTCCTTGGGCTTCTTGGCTTTTTGAAGCTGGCCACCCTTGGCGGCCTTTCTTATTGCCGTCTTGGTCGCGGGCGTGGTGGCCGTCTTGGCTGTTGGCTTATTCACCAGCTTGGGCCCGGCGGCTTTAGGCGCACGGAAAGTGTTTGAGGTGCCTTCGGACTTGCTGCCAGGCTTCTTCGCGCCCGCCGTCCTGCTTGTCCCGCCCTCGGTCTTCTTGTTTCCGCTCGACCGTGCGGGTTTGCTGGCGCCAGCCGCCGCAGCGGCCCGCGCTGTGCCAGAGGTTTGCAGTTTCACGCGTCCCGATGCGGGGGCGCTTTTGTCTGCGGAACTCGAGGAAGAACGACTGTTACCGGATTTGGAGGTCACTCGGACGCGATGCTACCAGACGGGGGACCCTGGCTCAATCGACGTTTGGCACCGTTGGCGGTGGTGTGGCCGCGGGATTGTTCAATTTGGCCGCGGCTATAGCCCAAGCCTGCTCGAAGCGCGGCACCAAGACGTCCAGATATCCTTGCCCTAACCCTGCGATTTGGGCTTCAACCGCTGCAGCGGCCTTGTCTAACCATTTGCGCTCCAATTCACCATCCACCTCGAGATTCACGTTTTCGAACGTGGCTTCCGCGTTGCCGCTGGTTTGCACCCAGCGTTGCGCCAAAGCGGTGAGGCGTTCGGCCAACCAGCGCGGCGCCTGCAGCAGCGAGCGCCCCAAGGTGCGCGTGCCGTCGCGGAAAATGGCGACCAGAGCTTGCCCTTGGGAGGCGGCGACCGTTTCGTGAATCACCCGACGCAACGCTGCCGCCTGGGTGCGATCCAAGGCCGGGCCCACGTGCAGACGCGCGCAGTAATGGTCGAACAGCAGGCCTGCCTGAAAGTTTGTGGCCGCGTCGTCGGCGCCACGGCCCACGGCCATGAGCGCGAACATTTTCCGCCACGCCAATTTCATCGCCACCAAAGTGGCTGCGGTCATTGTGACGTTCCGCAGCCGTGAGGCTTCCTTGGCCTCCGCCAAAACTTCCGCCGCGGCGGCGGGCAGCCCCACGTGGCGGCGATCCGCAATTTTCATGTAAAGCCCTGCTCGAACGCGGACCGCCACGAGGTCATCAAGCACAGGAATAGGCACAGCGCCGCTGATCACGCTCGACAACAACGCACGGCGAACGATGAGTCCGCGGTTGTCGGCGAGGTGGTTCCACCGCCCGGTTTGCAGCCGCGTTTCTACGGGTTCGGCCTCCAACACGTCGGGCAATTTGGGGTTCGCCATGCAACGCTACCTTAGCGTGGTTTAAGGCGGAAGGCCGGCTTTGGCGGCGCCGGCCGTTTCAAGCAGCGCGCGCTCTTCTAAAATCGTACGTTGGCGCATCCACGCTGTTTCAGCTTCGGCCGGCATGCCCTCCGCCGTGGCTTTGCCCACGTCACGGGCGGCAAACGTGATCTGTATGGAACCCTGCACCTCATGCACTTTTCCCGCCGTGGTGGTGCGGGCTGTGAAGCGACCCGTGAGCTCGGCCGCCACCAAAACGGCGGGGGCGGAGGCCGTGGCGCGCAAGTAGCGCAGCTTGCCTTTGAGTTCCGTTGGCACGGCGGTTTTGCGCCAATCGACCAAGGGTGACGACGGCCTTGGCGTCTCATCCTCTGACTTGGTTGATGCGAGGTTCACCGTGATGGTGTCCGTCGCCTCGCCGCTTTGTATTTGTGCGTATTCGCGAAACACCTCCCATGCGGCCGCCGGCCCTCCCAACCCTTGCTCAAGCACTTGCATCGGCTCAGGTGGTCTGACTGGGCGTTTGATCAACTTGCCATACCGAAGCTTCACAGCGATCTCGTCGCCCGTGAAGAACACGTCGCGCCCACCGTCGTGGTTGTTTTCCTCGTGCAGCGAATAGTGACCATCACCCCCCAAGCGCACGACGGTGTTTGTGGTGATGTCCTGCTCGCCCATCAACCCGTCCGCCTGCGTGGGCACGATGCGAAAATGAGTGGTGGCATTGATCTCGGCGCCGCCGCGCGCGATCAATCCCGACGCCACGGCCCGCGCCCCCAAGAGCGATGCAGGTGTGGCCTCTGTCGTTTCGCCCGTGAAAGGGGATGATTTGCGGCACGAACCCGCAAACAGCGAGGCCACCAGCAGCGAGGCCGCCAGGCAAAGCGCCGGCCGCGGTGGGCGGCTAGGGTGGGGTGAGGGAACGCAGCCTTGCATCGAAGGCCCGGGTTCTAGCAGCCCGCGCGGACGACAGGAAGGCTGGCGCCTGGCAAACGTTGAGCGCCGGCGCGCGGGTGGCAAGGTGGTGGTAACTTGGAGCTCGCTTGGATCCTGCTTTCGCAAACGTCGTTTTGGCTTCACCGCTGGCTTTGGTGTTCGCCGTTTTGTTGGGCGCGCTTTGGGGAAGCTTCTTCAACGTTTGCATTGCGCGCAT
The DNA here is from genome assembly GCA_033763315.1 of Deltaproteobacteria bacterium. Lineage (GTDB taxonomy): Bacteria > Myxococcota_A > Polyangia > Fen-1088 > Fen-1088 > JAGTJU01. The sequence continues at coordinate 293,238 of JANRKS010000007.1, read as the reverse complement.
TCCGCTGGGCAAATCGGTGGTGCATCCGGGCTCGCATTGTTTTTCGTGCGGGGCGCCTGTCAAGGCGTACGACAACGTGCCGTTGCTCTCGTACCTGTGGTTGCGTGGCCGCTGCCGCGCGTGTGGTGCGGGCTTTTCCGCGCGGTATCTGTGGGTTGAGGGTCTGATGGCGGTGTTCAGTGGGCTGCTCTATTGGCAATTTGTGCAGCAGGATCCGCAAACAGACGTCGGCATCCGTTTGGCGCGTTTTGCGGTTTTCTTTGCATTTTCGGGCGTGCTCCTGGTGCTTTCGTTCATCGACCTGGATACGCAACGCTTGCCCGACGTCATCACCTTGCCGTCGATCGCGGTGTTCTTTGCGGCGGCGTTTGCCTTGCACATGGCGCCCTGGAAGGAGCGAGCCATTGGTCTTGTGGCTGGATATCTGGCGGTGCGTATCGTGGCCGATGGGTATTACTACTTGCGTGGGCGAGAAGGCCTTGGGTTGGGAGACGGCAAGCTTTTGGCAGTGATGGGCGCGCTTTTGGGTTGGAAAGCTCTGCCGGTGGTGGTGTTCGTCGCGTCTTTGCTTGGGGTGCTCGTGAGCCTGCCGCTCTTGGCCATAGGCGCACGCCGAACACGGGGGCACACGAAAGCCGGTCCAGAGGACGAAGCCGAGGCGGCGGGGAGAGCTGAGGCGCCGGTGGAACCTGAGCCCGAATCCTTGCGGTACACCCAGGTGCCCTTCGGCCCGTTCCTGGCGGCGTCAGCCCTGGCCTACGTGTTCGCGTTCGATCGCCTCGCGCCCCTGGTTGCGGCGTGGCTTTCCGGCGAGTGACCGCTGCTCTGCGGGAATAGTCTGCGTTGCCCCACGTCTAAACCGAGGACGGGCGCTGGGTTGCTTTTTTCGGCGGGCTGAGGTCATACGGGCGTGCCCGAGGGCGTGGTTGCGTTTTTTTGCAGGGGCCCCAAGGAAAACCTTGGCGGCGGGAACGAATGTGTTACAGTGACGCCCGAACGGAGGCTGGCCTCGATTTCTGGCGGGGGCGGGTTGGAAGGGGCGAGGCCAGGGGGTGCATGCGCGATGGTGGCGGCGACGGCGGGCGCGCGCATCTGGTGAGGCAACGGGGCGGATAGGGCGGGTGTTTGGTCGGGCGGTGGCGCCGTGGGCCGGGCGTGGCGGGGTGGGTGAGCGCCAAACGGGAACGGGTGGCCCGGGGGTCAAGTAGATTGACCCCCGTTGCCGCCCCGGGGGCTCTGCCTAGCTGGTTTTCTGCAGCGACGAGCGAATGCGTCCGAGCTCAGCTTCCAACGTCGCGCGGATGGCGTCGCAGCGCGCTTGGCTATCGGCTTCGCAGCGAAGCACCAACACGGGCCCCGTGTTCGAGGCGCGCACCAAACCCCAGCCGCCCTCAAATTGAATGCGCGCGCCATCAATCTCGTTGACGGCGTGATCGCGCTTGAAGTGGGCTGCCGCTTGGCGAACGACTTCTTTCTTGAGGTCATCGGGGCAGTCGAGGCGAATCTCGGGCGTGTTGAACAATACGGGCAACGTATCGACAAGCTCAGTCAAAGTTTTCGGCGACTGCGACAGCATTTCCATGAGCCGCGCGGCCGCATAGACAGCGTCGTCGAAACCGAAATAGCGGTGTGCGAAGAACATGTGGCCAGACATTTCGCCTGCCAACAACGCGTGCTCTTCCTTCATCTTCACTTTGATGAGGGAGTGCCCCACCTTCCACATGATCGCGCGGCCCCCCAAGCGTTCGATGTCGTCGTAAAGCGCCTGGCTGCACTTCACCTCACTGACGAATGTGGCACCGGGAACTTCTTTCAAGATTTCGCGCGCGAACAAAATCATCAACTGATCGCCCCACACGATGCGGCCGCGCGCATCCACCACGCCAATGCGATCGGCGTCGCCATCCAGCGCGATGCCCACCTCGGCGCCGGTGCTTTGCACGCGCGCAATGAGATCCGCCATATTCTCGGCCACCGTAGGATCAGGATGGTGGTTTGGATACCGACCATCGGGATCGCAATAAAGTGGATCGACGTCGAACCCAAGCTTTCGCAACAAGGGCAAACACGACAACCCGCCTGTGCCGTTGCCAGCGTCCAGCACCACCTTGGGACGCTTGGCGCCCAATCGCAAATTGCCGAAGATGTGTTCCACGTAGGGCGTGAGGATATCGACATCGCGGGCGGTGCCAGGCACGGCGTTGGCCGATTCGGTGTAACGACCCTCTTCGATGCGACGCTTAAGCTCCTGAATCTCGTCGCCGTAAATGGTGCTGCGGCCGCGCACGATCTTAAAGCCGTTGTCTTCACCCGGGTTGTGGCTGGCGGTGATCATAACGCCGCCGTCCGCCTCCAAATGGAACACGGAAAAATAGAGCCCCGGCGTGTGCACGATGCCCACGTCGATGACATCAAGGCCTGCCGTTAAGAGGCGGTCTTTGATGATGCCGTGAATGCGAGGCGATGACAGGCGGGCGTCGCGGCCCAACGTGACGGTCTTGGCGCCGATCGCACGAAAGTGAGCGCCGATGGCGTTCCCTAGCTGAAACACGAAGTCAGATGGGAAATCGCGCTCGGCGACCCCACGGATGTCGTACTCACGAAAAACACGCGGGTTCATTGCTGTAAGCGAAGGTGCCATGGAAAGGCGGCCAGATTAGCAGCCCCGTGGCCGAGCGAACAAGGAAGGATGCGTGATTCGCAGCTAGAGCAAGTCGCCGCGGCCCTGTTTCCCCAGGGCGTCCACCACACTTCGCACGTTTTGCGATTTATCCCGTCGGGTGACCAGGATGGCGTCAGCCGTTGCGACGATCACAAGATCGTCGACGTCAGTCACGGCGATGAGTGGCGCGCCTGCGTCGGAGAAAACGATGTTGTTCCGCGCGTTGACGGCCACGGCGGCGCCCACCACCACGTTTCCTTCGGCGTTGGGCGCGCGCACGGCCGGCATGGCCGACCAGCTGCCCACGTCGTTCCACGCGAAGCTGCCTGCGACCACACGTAACCCTTTTGCCTTTTCCATGATGCCGAAATCGATCGAAATCGCAGGGGCTTGTTTGTAGTGCTGCTCTGCCGCCGCGTGGAAGTCCGGCCCGTTGAGCAACGCATCTATAACCTGTCCCAGCAGCGGCAAGTGTTGGTGTGCCTGCGCGAACAGCGTTTCCACAGACATGAAGAACATGCCCGCGTTCCACAAAAAGCCTTCCCTGACGTAGCGAACGGCTGTTTCGGCGTCTGGCTTCTCAACGAACGCTCCCACCTCGAAGACGTCGGCGGTGAGGGCAGTGGCGGGGCGAATGTATCCATAGCCAGTTTCAGGCGACAGCGGGTGAAGGCCGATCGTGACGATGGCGTGAGAGGCTTGATCGAGGGCCGTGCGCGCGCAGCGCAAAAAGCCGGGCTCATCGCCGATGAACGCATCCGAGGGCAGCACGGCCACGCGCGCTTTGTTGCCCGCGCGCCGGGCGACCGCCGCCGCGCCTAAGGCCACCGCGGGGGCGGTATTGCGTGCCGCGGGTTCAACAATGAGGTTTTCCGGCGGCAGATTGGGAATCGCGTGCGCGATCGCTTCCGCTTGATCACTAGCTGTAACGATCAGCGAATTTTGCACGCCGACCAAATCGCATGAACGGCGAAAGGTTGCTGCCAACAGCGTTTCGTCGCCCCCCAGAGCCAGCAATTGCTTGGGCCGCGCCCGGCGGCTCACAGGCCACAAACGGGTTCCACCACCGCCGGCGAGTATCAATGTAAAACAATCGGACATGGCGCCGCACTTTACATGGCTGCCGACCAGTTGCCATTGGGCTAAGGTACCCGTTCGAGATCTTTCGTGTTTGTAGGTACTTTTCTGTTCATATCGGGAATCGTGGGCGCAGGCTATGGCGTTAGCATCGCCTTGGGGCGCGCGCGGCCCTTGAGTTACGTGGGCATGTTGCTGGCTCCGGCCGGCGCGTTGCTAGCGATGACGGGTTTGGGCCGCCTGCTGAACCCAAATTTTTTCGGCGGCTGAGCGTCCAAGGATCGACCCGTGAACGCGGGTCGCGGCGAAAGTCGCTTACTTTGGCGGGCTCCTGTAAAGTGCCCCCGGACGTAATCTAAGGAGTCCTCGGAAATGATGCATCGATACCTATCAAGTTATGTGGCCTTGGCGGCAGTGGCCGTGGGCTTGAGTTTTGGCGTGGCGGGTTGCAATGAAGATGGCAGCAATGTGTTGTGTTCGGGCGCCGTGTATGACCCCGTGACGGGTAAGCGTTCGGATTATGGTCTGACGGCAGTGGGCAAACGTGTGAACACTGTGTTGGATGCCACGACGGCATTCGTAAAAGCGTCGACCGAGATCGATACGGGGATGTTGGCCGAGTGCACCGCGATGGCGACCGAGCTCGGGATTCCCGCCGCACAGCTTGAACCTGCGGCCCCACCCCCCGGCCAAATGTTGGCCCCGGGTGCAAGAACGAAAGCGGCTTGCGAGCGCGTGGCTCAGCAGATCGACACAACCTTGCGCGCCAACTTGAAGCTGAACGCGTATCTGAACGTTGTTTACAAGCCTGCGGTTTGCACGGTGAGTGCGTCGGCTCGTCTGTCGTGTTTGCAGACGTGTGAAACGATGACGGTGACTGAAACCCAACTGATGTGTAAGCCTGGCAAGATCTACTACCCCACCTGCGAAGGTACGTGTGGTGGCTCCTGCGAAGGCTCGTGCCAGCTTGGCTGCACGGGTTCATGTTCGGCCGAATGCAGTGGCAGCTGCGACGTGGTGACCAGCGCGAAATGCGAAGGCAAATGTTACGTGGCGCTCGATGCCGCGGGCAAATGCAATGGCACATGTTCAGTTGCTCCGGCCGCCGATGGCACCTGTGCGGGCGAATGTGAAGGCGCTTTGACCGCCACGGGCGTGTGCAACGGCACATGCCGCACAAACGTGAAAGGCGCGTGTTCGGGCACATGCCGCGGTGGTTGCTCGGGCACATGTAAAGGTGGCTGTTCCGCCACGTGCACTGGTGGCTGTCGTGGCAGCTGCACTGCGGGCGGTGTGATGCCGCCTGTGTGTGAAGAGGTCCAGGTGATGCGTGAAGAGAAGACCTGTGAGACCACGTGTAACGCGAAGGCCAGCTGCGAGGCTATGTGCACCGAGCCGGAGTTGTCGGTGGAAATCGCCGCCAGCGCCATCGTGGATCCGGTGAAGGTCACGGCCGTTGTAAACACGTTGAAGGCTCACTACGGCAAGATCTTGAAGCTAAGCCAACGCGCTGCCATCGTGGCGGGCTCCACTGTTTCAGCTTACGCGACCGCGCTCAACGGTTTGGCCACAAGCGTGGGCGAAGCGGGCGTGCAAGCGGGCGCCTGCGTGGCGTCGGCGGCCTCTTACGCGGCCAACGCTCTTTCGGCCGTTCAGGTGTCTGCGAGCGTCTCGATCTCAGTGTCCGCAAGCGTGAGCGCGAGCGGTACGGCGGGCGGCATGGCTGCGGCTGGCGGCTAGGTAATACCCGTTCACGATGGGCCCTTGGGGTTGCGCACGCGCGGCCCCAGGGGCTTTCTTTTATTCGCACTTCGACAACGCCAGCACTTTGCGCTCGGGCGGGCCCTTGACGTAGGGCTCGCGCAGTTTTTGACTGACATAGGTAAGAACGAGGTTCACCACCTTGTGATCGCCCAAGCGGTGCGCGTTTTCGGTGCGGCACAACCATTGAAGATATCGATGGGCGCGATCCTTGTTGTCACTCTTGATGATCCCGGTCAGCATTTTGCGCCAGCGTTGATTGGCAAATAGATCGATCACCAACGGTGGTGGATCCCACGTCAGCGGCTGGCCACCGCGCAGCAGATCCACTTGGGTGCCGTTGGCCAGCATGGCGCGCGCGGCCAGAAAGCCGGCCTCGTCGCGCGGCTTGACGAACATGCCCCAGTGCTCTTGCCACGCAAACGCGCGTGCAGGCTTAAGCAAGATGTTGCGCACCGGTCCTTCGGGCCATTGGTCCGAGATCATGGCGGCCAGCACCAGATAAACGAAGATGGTTGCGGCAAGCCTTTGAGCCCAACGAGCGCGCGGCGCGCGTGAAGCCGGTGATTCAGTGGGCATGCGCCGCAACACGCGATCGAAGGCACCCGCTGGCACCAAGAACAGCCAGCCCACCATGCACACAAACGAAAACATGCCGATGCGCATGCACAACGAAATGCCCGCATGAAAACCTAAGAACGCGAGCACCAAACCAAGCCGCACTGGCCAGCGGCGGGGTGACACGAACAGCAGCAAAGGACCGAAAATCTCCAACAGCAGGGTGGCCCACGAAAGCAGCTTCAAGATGTAGTAATGTGGGTGCAGCCAGCGGCCAAAGCTTGTGACGAATTCCTGGGCGTGGAGGGCGTCGTAGATGCCGTTGCCCATCAACCAATGAATCGAATTCGCTTTGAGCGTTCCGGTGATGAAGTAAAGCAGAAACAGTTGGCCTGCAAAAGCGAAGGGCCCTGCGCCTTGCACGAGGTTCGAGTCAGCGGGGCGAGGGCGCAACCACGCGTCGAATGAAAAGCGCGCGCCCAAAGGAAGAAACAAGCTCCAGAACAAGAACATCGCCAACAGATCGTCGCCCGCTTGGTTGACCGAGCCATTGCGTGCCTGCAGCGACACCAGCAGCACCCATGATGCCGCTGTGGCCAAGCGCGTGCGAAAGCCGAGCAACAACGCCAACGCGATGACCGCGGCGATCGCAAACACAACCTGCACTGCGGCCACACTGCCCACCACGAAATAGATGCGGAACAGTGGCAGCACAGGTGGATCTAAAACGTTGCGTGGCTCAAGGCCCGCGTCGCTATAGAGCGCGCCAATGTCGTGCGCGCGGACGAACAGATCGTACAGCAGCAGCACACCCATGCCCACGCGGCCGAGCGCCAGCGCGCGGACGTCCAGCACCGCCGCTTCAGCCACGAGGTGACGCAGCCAAGCGTAACGCTGGCGCCATGTCATGGGGGCCCTGCCTGCGAGCGGCGATCACCTATCACGCGCGCCGGCACCCCCGCGACGATCGACCACGGGGCCACGTCCTTGGTGACCACCGCGCCCATGCCTACGACCGCGTGATCGCCGATCGTCACGCCATCTGTGACGCCCGCTTGCGCTCCGATCCACACGTCTTGGCCAATCGTGATTCCTAAGGACGTGTTGGGTTGTGCTCGGATTGCGGCGTGTGGGCTCATGCCGTGGTCAAAGGCGAACAGCGTGGCGCCCGTGGCGATGCGTGTGCCCGCGCCGATCCGAACGCCCGCGCGACCGCCGTCGATCACCACGCGCGTGTTGATGCTGACGTGAGCCTCAAGCACGACGGGGCCGTGCAAGAAGGCTTCGGCGGCAACGGCAGCGCCTGCGCTCACGCGAATGCGGCGGTTGGGTTCGGCGAACAATTGAGCGTTGGGCGCGATGAAACAGCTCGGATCCAGATCGATGCACTCGAACGCGGCCAGCTCGGCGTGGATCGCCGCCTGCCAGGGCAATGCCCACGCGGCGATGGCTGGGGGGGCCTGGAAATACAACCACGGCATATAGGCCATGCGCCGCTCGTGTTGGCGTCGCAGGCGTTCGCTGTCGGGCTGGTTCATGCCTCGAACCTGCCCGGGCTGCGCGTTTCTGTCAACGCGGTGTCGCGGCGGTCACCGGCGTGATCTGCAGAGCACACAACACTGATTCGGAGATCTTCGCGGCGAAGGCCACGTTCGCCGTCCCATCCTTCACGTCGGCGCGCAGTGTGATGGTGGTTGGGCGTTGCGTCCCCTTGGCCTTCGTGAACGGATCGATGGGGACTGATTTTGTGTCTTCGATTTGCACCACAAAAACGCGTTTGCCGGCGCGGTTGAATTTGGGATCAGGTTCGAGGAGAAACAGCGTGAAGTCATACGTGCCGTTGGGGAGCGCAAAGTCCAAGTGATCAATTCCGCGGCGTCCTGTGCGGTAAAGTTGGGCGTTGCTCGTGCCAGGGAAGGGCGTGGTGGGCAGAGTAAAGCGCACGCCGTGCTTTGATGGCACGTCGGCTTGCCACAAGTGACCTTGCGCGTCCACCCAGTCGGCCTCGCCACCATAATCGATGCGGGTTGATTTATCGTTGTTTATAGCGGGGGGTGGGGCAGCCTCGGCAACAACGTGATCGAGCGGCTGAGCAAGCTTTACAACCTCGATGGAATCAATCCACACGGATGAGGGGACCTGCGGGTTGGATGCCGCGCCGCCTTGGCGCACCCACCATGCTGTTTCTTCAATTAAGGATGAGTCGAATGCTTTGTCAGGCGCATCATTCTTCACCGCTCGGTAAAACGCAGAGAAGGGCATCGTCACGATCACGGGTGCATCACCCGTCATTTTATAAGGCGCTTCCCAAAACCACTTGTGACCATGTCGGATCTTTTCAAGCACGAAGAACGTGAACAAGCGTCCGCTGCCGTCGGGGCGCAACCAAAAGCGAACGGCATCAAAGCCCGCCCAGTCGAGGTTTGGATTGTAAAGGCGCGACACGCCAGCTTGTGGCATGGCTCCCGTACGGTACCGAAACTGCATCGAATAATCACCCGCGTCTTTGACGACGTGATCCAACGAGACCTCTGGCACGAAGCCATAAGGGCTGACCATAAAGCCACCCTCGTGCGGCCACGGCGTTTGCGGCAACAGCCCCTGGTAGCCATCAAAGTCTTCGTATGGCTTGCGCGCCGTTATTTTCACAGACCCTAGTGGCACCGGCGGTGCATGCACCTGTGCCGCGTGCGTTTGACTGAATAGACATGCAAAGGAAAGACCGATGGGGAACGGCATTCGCCCTTCCTATCATGGCGGCCATGCACGGCTAGTGGTGCAATTGCCTAGGTGATTGGTTCGCCTGCCAAGAGCTTTTCGAGACCCGCCTCGTCAACCACTTGCGTGCCGAACTTTCTGGCTGCCTCCAACTTTGTTTTGCCCACGTCGGCCCCGGCCACCAAGATGTTTGTTGTCTTGCCCACAGAGGTGGCGAAGGTGCCGCCGGCGGCCTCGATGAGCTCTTGGATTTCACCCCGCGCCCGTTGCAGTGTCCCTGTCACGCATACGCGTTTGCCCGCCAGGGGCCCATCGATGCGTTTTTTCTCTGGCTCGGTCGGTTGAACGCCGTGCGCTGCAAGCTTCGCAATGAGCTGCGCGTTCTGCTCTTCTGCCCACCACGCTTCAATGGCGTCGGCGATCACGGGCCCCACGCCGTCGATGCCCGCCACAAGCGCGCGTCGTTCTTCCGGCGTCGCGTTGGCGAAGGCGTCGAACGTGCGAAACCGTGCCGCCACCGCGCGCGCCGCCACGGTGCCCACGTGAGGAATCCCTAGGCCCGTGATCAACCGTGACAACGTGGCGGTGAGCTTCGCTTTTTGAATCGCCGCCACAAGGTTTTCAGCTGATTTTTGCGCCAACCGCAACACGCGCGCGCCCGTGGAAGTCTTTGGCGGCACCAGCTTCTGCACGGTGAGCCCGAACAGATCGGCGGCGTCGTCGACCACACCCTTCCTCACAAGATCTTCGGCCAGCGACTCCCCCAGGCCGTCGATGTTCATCGCTCCGCGGTGGGCGAAGAATTGAATCGCCTTCCAGCGCTGATCGGGGCACGCGCGGTTTTCGCAACGAAGCACCACTTCACCCGGACGACGCACAAGCACGCTGCCGCAGCTGGGACACGCTGTGGGCACGATCAAGGGTTGTTCGTTGCCCCTGCGCTCTGTCGCGATGACTTCGATCACCTGCGGGATGATCTCGCCCGCCTTCTCAACAACCACTGTGTCGCCGACGCGAATGTCAAGACGTGCCACCTCATCCCAGTTGAACAACGAAGCACGCTTGACGGTGGTGCCTGAAAGCTGCACTGGCTCCAAGATGGCAACCGGGGTGACCGCACCGGTGCGGCCGACGTTGATCTGCACGCCTTCCAATTTGGTGCGCGCCTGCTCGGCCGCGAACTTGTAGGCCACGGCCCAGCGGGGGAACTTGGCCGTGGTTCCCAACAACCGTCGTTGCGCAAACGAATCGATCTTGATGACGAGGCCATCGGCCTCATACGGCAACTTGGGTTTGCGCGTGGCCCACGCCTGCACGCTGCCGCTCAGCGCTTCCCAGCCGGCCGCCAATTCGCTGTCGGATGACGTTGGCAGCCCCAATTGTTTGAGAAACGCTAACCCTTCCCAATGGCGTTTGCAGAACTTTTCGCCTTCCACCACTTCATAAAGCAACACGCGCAGTGGGCGCTTTGCCGCGAGGCGCGGATCCAGCAGTTTCAGTGAACCGCCGGCGGCGTTGCGTGCGTTTTTCCACAACTCCTCGCCGGTGGTTTCGCGTTCGGCATTCACAGCCTGGAAATCGGCCTTCGAAATGTAGACCTCACCGCGCACCGTCAGCGATACGGGCGACGAAAGCTTCTGCGGCAAAGAACGCACGGTCTTGAGGTTCGCTGTTATGTCTTCGCCGATGCGGCCGTCGCCGCGCGATGCACCCAACACGAACAAGCCATCTTTGTAAGTCAGTTCGATGCCGATGCCGTCGATTTTTGGCTCCACAACGTAGGTGGGTTGCTCGCCATGCAGGCCCTTCTCGGCGCGATCACAAAACGCGCGCAGATCATCCATGCTGTACGTGTTATCGAGTGACAACATGGGCACATCGCGCACGATCTTGGAGAACTCTGACAGCGGCGAAGGCGCCACCCGTTGTGTCGGCGATTCGGGCACCACCCAATCGGGGTGTTCGGCTTCCCACGCTTTGAGTTGTTTGTACCTCTGATCGTATTCCTGATCAGAGATGGTGGGCGCCATATCCACGTAGTAGTTGCGATCGTGTTGGTTCAGATCGGCAACCAATGCCAGATAAGCTTTATGAGCGTCGGTTGTGGTCATGATTTGCGAACGCCTGTTACCGTGGCCACGCACGCGGTGACGGTAAAAGGCCGGCCAGAGTAATAGGTATCGATGGCGTCTTTGACAGCGGCAAACGCCGCCTGCAAGGGCTCGCCTTTGCCAACAAGCGCCTTCCACAGGCGCAAAGGCCCAAGATCAACCAGCGACGAGAAGAAGAATTCGCGACCGCTGCGGAACAGGACCTGTTTGCGTTCGATGGAAACGGCGACGTCCCGCATACCCAGGTCCTCAAGCAACGTCGCCAAAGAGTCGGCCTTGGCAAACCGCTCTTGATATGTGCCCAGGGCCGCGCGCGCGGCGTTCTCGCCCCGGCGTTCAAGCGCTTCGTCCAAGAGGTCAAGCGGCTCCGCCCAGGTGCCGTGCATGGCCGTCGTGAAAGCCACGCGGCCCCCCGGCGCGCAAACCCGCACCAGCTCGGCCACGTTCGCAAACGGATCCACACCATCGGCTCGCGCTCGCGCGAACACACGGTCGAACGTTCCAGGTTTAAACGGGAAAGGAAAGCCCGGGCCGCCGCCTTTGGCGAACGACACACCGCTTTGTAAAGCCGGGTGTTCCAAGGCCAGGTTCAACATGGAGCCACTTGGGTCCATGGCCACCAAAAGCCCCGGCGTTTGCCCGCCCAAAGCCGCGCTCAGATCGCCTGCCCCCACTGAGGCGTCCAAAACCTGCACGCCTCTGACCGGGTGGGCTTCAATGTCCGCGCACAGCGGATCGGTGAACCAATGGTCAAAGAGGGGATAGATTTCGCTGTGGTAAACGCGGCTAAGGCGCTCGAACCGGGAGGGGCCCGGGCGGGCCGTGGCTGAGGCGAGGGCTTTGGACATAAAGCCCCCTCATCTTACCTGGAACACGGCAGCGCCACACGCCACAGTGCGTGCGGCCCGCCGTCACAGTTTCATTTTTGTGGTTTCAAAGGGCTTTGAGGGGCCCGGTGCAGAAGGCCGGATCGCCGAATGTGTTCCCTTCGACCCCCATTTTGTTCATCACCGAGACAAGCAAGTTATTGTGGTTTTCTTCCGCGTGCAGGTAGCGGCCGGTTTGCAACGCCCCCCCCGCCTTGCCTGCGATGACGTAACACATGGGGCCGTGGCTGTGCACGTTGCCTTTGGCCAGCTCGTTCACCCACAGGACCATCGAGTTATCCAAGAGGGTGCCATCAGCCTCTGGGATGGCATCCATCTTCTGGATCAACGACAAAAACTGCTGCGAATACCACGTGTCGATCTTGGTGAGCTGATCCTTTGCCGTGGCGATGCCGTCGCCGTCGTGGCTGATGTCGTGGTGGCCACGGTTGATCTGGATCCACGAAGGCGTGGGGCCCCCGGAGGAGTAACTCCACTGCAAGCTCGCCACGCGCGTGAGGTCGCAGGCCAAAGCCATCGAAAGCATATCGACTTGCGCTTTGCCGTTCTCAACGAAGTTCGCTTCGCTATACGGATCGTTCTCTTTGGGGCGTGTCGGAAGTTTGCATCCCGCGCCCATGGCGCCGCCCGTCGTTGACCCTTGGGCCAACCGCTTCTGCAGATCGCTGATGTTGGCCAAATGCGCGTCGATTTTGGCCTTGTCGTCTTTGCCGAGCTTGGGCGACAGCGAGCTGTAGCTGTCTTTGACGGCGTCAAGCACGCTTGTTTTGTCGGCCGCACGTTTGAGGACGGTTGGATCTGGTGTGGAGGTGCCGGGGGTGAATCCCTTGAACACGCGATCAAACATCTGCGCGGGGTTTTGCTCGGGCTGTCGGGCGACTCCGGCCGAGGCGTACACCATATGAAACAGGGGATTTCCGGCGACGGTCAGCGAACGCACACCAAACTCAAGTGACGAAAAGCGCGTGTCTTTGCCTATGGTTTTGGCTACGTGTTGATCCACCGACAAGCCCGTGGACAAGCCCGCGGGCGTCGCGCCGCCACCGCCCGCCACGCTGCCAGGCATCAGTTGTCGCCCCGTCAACGCCCACGCCATGCCCTTCATGTGATCGTCACCGGGGCCGGGGATGGATCCGCCGCTGCCATTCTTGGCGCCTTGGAACAAGCCCTCAAGCAAGATGAGCTTGTTCTTCATCGGCTCAAGCGGCGCCAGGATTGGCGACATCGTAAAATCGGTGGTCGTGCCCTTTGGTTTCCAATTCTCATAGATCGTGCCGTTTGGCGTGAAGAACACCACGAGCCGCTTGGGTCCCGCAGCGTAGGCATTCTTTGTGGGTGCCATGGCCTCAAGCCAAGGCAAAGCGATCGCCACGCCACCCGCGCCACGCAATACGGTTCGACGACTGAGACGGAAGGGTTTCATTGTGCACCTCCAGCGCGGCGGTAAAAGAACGCATCCAGTTCGGTGGTGGCCACCAACAATTCCCTGAGGTTGCCTGACGACTTAACAAGGCGTGCATCAAGCTGGTGCAGGAAGCACAGATCAGAATCGGATTCAGTGCGGCCGTAGGCGAACCTGAACCAATTGGTCACCATGCAACGTTGAGCCTCTTCACTTGTCGATAGCTTCTGCGCAAGTTCAAATACGCCGTTGAATGTGCCATCAACGTCCGTGTCTTCCAACTTGCCGTTGACGTTCAAATCCAAGCCATTTTCCTTGTCGCGGTAGCGGCCCACGGCATCAAAGTTTTCCATGCCGAGACCCACGGGATCCAACAAACGGTGGCAGTTTGCGCACGCTGGATTTTCCGAATGTTGCGCGAAGCGGTCCCGGGTGGTGAGCTTCGGATCAAGAGACGGGGCCTCTGCGTTGACGTCAGGCGGAGGCGGCGGCAGCGACTGGCACAGCATATGTTCCCGGACGAACTTGCCGCGCAACACGGGTGAACTTTGATTGATTTTTCCGGTCGAAGCCATCACGGCGCCCAACGTGAAGACGCCCGCGTGCCGCTTGTCGTCCTCCACCTTTTCGAAGGTCGTGCCGGTGGGCGAAGACACTCCATAATGCTTCGCCACCGCGCCGTTCATCATGGTGTGAGGCGCGGTGAACAATTCCTTGATGTTGCCGTCGTTGAACACCAGCGAAGAGGTGAATTCATTTACCTCTTGCTTAAGCATTTGGATGTTCTCGTTCTTCCAGTCAGGAAACAACTTTGCATCTCGGTCGATGGACTGCACATCACCCAGGCCCAGCCACTGTTCGTGAAAGTTGCCCACCATCCGCTTGGCCTTCGGGTCCTTGAGCATGCGTTGCACATGCTCGGACACTTGGGCACGGGTTTGCAGCTTGTTGTCTTTGGCGGCGGCGAACAGCGCCTCGTCGGGCATCGAAGCCCACAGCAGATAAGACAATCGCGAAGCGATCTCCCACGAAGTCAGCTTTACGAACTTGTCGTCGCCTTGCACCGGCTCGCCAAACTCAACGCGGTATAAAAAGGGAGCGGACTGCAGGACAGCTTGCACCACCAATGAGACGCCCGTGTTGAAATCCGTTTTTGCGCCCTGGCGGAAGACGCCGAGGAAGCGGTCTTCTTCTGCTTTTTCGACGGGGCGACGAAAGGCGCGTTGCACGAAGCCATTGATGAACGTCTTTGCGCAGACTTCATCTGTGGCGGATGCTGGCTTGCACGACACCAGCTTCGCTAAGTTCTTCTGCACCGCCGCCGTAGCCAGCGTTTCCGCGGCCAAGTCATAACGTTCTGTGTGCGTGGGCGACACATTGAGATACGCGGCGTTGTTGTCGAAGCTCAAGCGTCGCTCATCAGAGGGAAACTGTTTCGACGGCGATGACGCATCGAAAAGCAAATCGGCAATCGTGTTGTCGTACTCGCGCCGTGTGAGCCGGCGGATCACGGTCGAACCGGGATCAAGCACCTTCGACTGGCTGCACTCTTTGACTTGGCTCTCATCGAGCCGGCCTAACCCGTCCGAAGCGGCCGGCACGCCATCGCCACCTGGTTTGATTTCACCACCCGAGCCACCTTCGGACCCGTCGTCACCTTGGCCTTGGCCATTGCCGGCCACGCTGCCGCTGCAAGCCGCTGCACCTATGGATACACCCAAGGCCGCTGCTCGAAACAAAACCTGCCACTGCATGAAAGGCCTCCGCATTAGGAACTTCACGGACGCGCGCAGGCGATCAACACCGGGACGCGCATAAACGAACGTCCCAAACAATACCAGAAAGTACCTAAAACGTATCCTAATGCATCTATAGCGAACGGGTGGTTTTACACTGGATTGGGGCCTTGCTTCGGCAGACAAGGGTAGATCTGGCTAGTTACGCCCTATCCCGCGCGCCCCATGAGCCGGACGAGCCACCGTCGGGTCACAAAGTGGGTGAGACCCACGAAAACCTTATTGAAAAGGCCGGGCACCACATGAGGTCCCCGCTTTCTATCAAGGGCGCCCAGCGCCGCGTGCACGACCTGTTCGGGCGTGCTGAGCGTCCATTGCGCGCGGCCCCAGCCGGGAGGACGCCCCGCATGTTTGCCGAATTCTGTCGCCGTGGGCCCCGGAGCGACGGACAACACGTGGACGCCACGTGACTGCCCCTCCTGCCACAGGGACTCCGTCAATGAACCGACGAACGCTTTCGTCGCCGCATAAACCGGCTGGGTTGGCTGCGGCGCAAAGGCGAGCACAGAGGAGACATTGATGAGCGCGTCCCCCGGCTGCGTCTGTTGCAAGAAGGCGTGGCAAAGGCAGGTGAGCGCCCTGACGTTGAGATCGATCAGCCTCAGGTGGGCGTCGATCCGCGGCTCATGGAAGCCCCCCACCAAGCCCGCGCCCGCGTTGTTGACCAGCAGGTGAACGCGATCGTCCTTCATTCGTGCCACAACGGCGGCCACACCCTCTGGCGTGGCGAGATCTGCCACGAGTAACCCGTGGCCGTCCCCGGGCAGTTCCAACAACAATCGCGCCAGCGCAGGTTCGCTTCGGGCGACCGCCAACACCCGGTAGCCGCGCGCCGCGAGCGTGACCGCAAACGCACGTCCAATTCCCATACTTGCGCCCGTGACCACAGCCTGACGATGCATGCGACGCAGCTTACTTCACCGGGCTTGGCCCACGTACGAGGGAATTTGCCTCGACGGCGCCCCGTCGCGGCGGGTTGCCCTCGACACGCGACCTGGTTCCGGCATGATCCGCCCCAATGATCCGCGAAGCCACGACTGCCCCCGTTGCCCAGAACGCCTCCTCCTCTCGTTCCATCGGGGTGTTGTTGGTGAACTTGGGAACGCCTGATGCGCCGGCCACGGCCGAGGTGCGCGCCTACCTACGTGAGTTCCTCAGCGATCCGCGCGTCATCGACATCAACCCGTTAGGCCGTTGGCTGTTGCTCAACGTCTTCATCCTGCCGTTCCGGCCCGCCAAATCAGCGGCAGCTTATCGTTCGGTATGGATGAGCGACGGCTCGCCGTTGTTGGTGCACGGGCGCGCGTTGCAAGCGGGCGTGCAAGCGGCGTTGAACGAGAAATCGCCCGGACGCTTCGTTGTGCGGTTGGCGATGCGCTACGGCAAGCCGTCGATCCCAAGCGTTCTGCAAGAGTTGCTCAAGCAAGATCTTGAACGCTTGATCATCTTGCCGCTGTTTCCACAGTATTCAAGCGCGGCGACGGGCTCCGCCTTGGAACGTGTGATGAAGGTGGTGGCCGAATCGTGGAACGTTCCGGCCGTCGATTCCTTTGATTCCTTTTACGACGCCCCCGCTTTCATTGATGGCTTTCGTGACGTGGCACGCCCTTTGTTGGATGCGTTCGCTCCCAATTATGTTTTGTTCAGCTACCACGGTCTGCCTGAGCGCCAAGTGAAAAAAAGTGACACCACGGGCTCGCATTGTTTGGCCACCTCAACGTGTTGTGATGCCATTTGTCCAGCCAACCGCTTCTGCTACCGGGCCCACTGCGTTGCCACCACGAACGCGCTTGTCAACGCGCTTTCTTTGGCACCCGGAACATTCAGTTACAGCTTCCAATCACGGCTTGGTCGCACGCCTTGGATCAAGCCATATACCGATCTCGTCCTGCCTGAACTCGCGCAAAAAGGTATCAAGCGCTTGGCCGTTTTTTCTCCCGCGTTTGTTGCCGATTGTTTGGAAACCGTCGAGGAGATCGGCATCCGGGCCAAAGAACAGTGGCATGCGCTTGGCGGCGAAGATTTGCTTTTGATCCCTTCGCTGAACGCGCATCCGACCTGGGTCAATGGTGTGGCAGACATGGTGCTGGAACGTTCGGGGATCAAAAGAACGTAGCGGGGAGGTTCCTTGAAAAAGACCGCGAAAATCGCAACGAAGGCCGCTGTCGAGGGCGATCGAGGTCGCTACGAAGTGCCTATGGTTGTGCGCGCGTTGCAGGTCATCGAGTTGGTGGCTGATGCCGGTGGATGTGTGAGTTTGAATGACGTCGTCGCGCGCACACGCATCACGCGTAGCTCTGCTTACCGCATATTGCGAACGTTGGAGTCACGCCGCTATGTGACCCGCGACGCGACGTCGGGTGATGTGACGTTGGGCCCGCGGCTCGATGAGCTTCAGCGGCTGACACAAGCACGTGATCGGCTAGAGGTGCGTGCAGAGCCGTTCATGCAGCAGCTGCGTTCGCAGTTCGATGAAACGGTGAACCTCGGCGTGTTGCGTGGCAACCAGATCGTTTACGCCCGCGTGTTCGAAAGCCAACGCCGCTTTCGGATCCGTGCGGATGAAGGTGCGTCCGCGCCTTTTCATGCATCGGCGCTCGGCAAAGCTGTCCTCGCGTTCTTGCCGAAGACGCAAATGGAGTCGCTCATCGAAAAACACACCTTCGAGGTGTTCACGGCAAAGACGATCAAGACGCGGGCTCGTTTGCTTGAGCATCTATTGCAAGTGCGCAGTACAGGGCTGGGCCGCGATGATGAAGAGATTGAGCTCGGCGCCTCGTGTGTGGCCGTGCCGATCTTGGATGCAAGCGGGCAGGCTGTGGCGGCGATCAGCGTGTCGGGACCAACAGCGCGCATGGTGACAATTCGCACGCAATTAGAGGCAGCGTTGCGCCAGGTGGGCAAATCGCTATCCAAGGACATGCTCTAGCGGACCCTCGAACTGGCCTGTCGCTGTGACGTGGATATGCCTAGGCGATTTTCGTAACGTTGCACTGAGATTTGCCTGGCGGCCGAAGATCATTGCGATAGTTTTCTGTAAGCCATGTGGTTTCGTTCCTTATTCGTAGTTAGCTTGGTTACAGCGCTGCTCGCTTGTGGCGGCCCCACATCCACTGACGTGCAAAGTGGCGCGAGGGACGCGGGTGAAGGTCCGTCTCAATCTGAAGGCGGTCAGGGCGGCCAAGACAACAAAGGCGGTCAGGGCGGAAAAGGGGGTGCTGGTGTTGGCGGATCGAATGTGAAGCTTGACGCGGCCACAGAGGGCTCACCTGACGCCGGTGTGACTCCGGATGCGCCCACAGACGCCGCGCCCAAGCTTGATGCCGCGCCCAAGCTCGATGCGGCGCCCAAACTGGACGCCGCCCCCAAGCTCGATGCAGCGCCCAAACTAGATGCCGCGCCCAAGCTCGATGCCGCCGCACCGGTTGAAGTCAAATTGCCCGCCATCGAAGATTCCTACGTGCAAGGCAGTGGTTTCAACGGCAGCAGCGTCGTTGACAACTCGAACACGAACTTTGGCGGCGAAGCGATCTTGCTTGCGAAATACCGGCCTGGGATGGACGAGCAATTTTATTGGCGCGAGGCCATGATGAAGTTCTCGTTGCAGAGTGTGGCCACAGTTCAAAAGGCCATTTTGCTTCTCAATGTGAAGCTGTCGAACAGCGCCCCAGGCACGTTGGAGGCGCGGCAGCTTGTTTCGACGTGGACCGAAACCACCGTTACGTGGAGCAACCGGCCGACCGCGGGGACTTTGATCGCCACAGCCAACGTCGGTACGGTGCAACCGGCCACGCTGACCTTCGACGTAACGGCGTATGTGGCAGCGCAGAAAGCGGCTGGTGCCACCACTGTTTCGTTCTCGCTGACGCACGAAGCGGCCACGGCGTATCAGAACCACGAACGCTTTGAGATCGATTCGCGCGAGGCCGGTGCCACAGGCCCGACGCTTGTCATCACCAAGTGATCCCTAATCGAGGTTCCCGCTTCGCGAACGCTTGCGGTCGGATCGCTGCTTTTTTTCCGTGAGTCTGCGTTCGACAGAGCCGCGCGTTGGCCTGGTTTTGCGCCGCCGTTTCGGGCGCACCAGCGCCACCCGCAAGATGTTTACGAGCTTCTCCGTGGCGTCCTGGCGGTTTTGAAGCTGGCTGCGCGTGAGACTGGAGGTGACCAACAGTTCACCCCCGTTGGTGAGGCGAGAAGCCAGCCGCGACAGGAGCCAAGCTTTATCGGCATCAGACAGCGCCCGCGAGCTGGACAACGCCCAACGCAATTCCACCTGCGTTTCGACCTTATTCACGTTTTGGCCACCAGGCCCCGCTGAACGAGCGAACGCGACGGACAGTTCATCGTCCGGGATGGTGAGATTCGGCGTTACAAACAAAGCGGCCACAACGTGCAATCATTGCCACATGGCTGACAGCGCCGCCACCATATCCACCGGAGGCGACGCGGCCTGCGTGTTGGCGGCAGGCACCGCGGCGTACGCGGGTGTGGGGCTTTCACAAGCAAAGAAACGCAGCACTTCAGTTGGCAAGAAGCGGCTGCGTGGTGTGAAGACGTGTTTGTCGCCATAACGGCTTTGTTGGCGGATGAAAAAGCGCAGCGGGTGAATGACGTCCAAGCGGTTCTTTGCGCGCGTCATGCCCACATAAAGCAGGCGACGCTCTTCTTCGATCTGCTGCGGATCGCCCGTGGCCAGGTCGGAAGGGATGCAGCCATCGGCGGCGTTGAGCAGAAACACGGTGTCCCATTCTTGGCCCTTCGACGAATGAATCGTGGATAGGATCAAAAAGTCTTCGTCCAAGTGAGGTGGTCCTGCTTCCGCACCTGTGGCCTGGGGTGGATCCAAAGCAAGGTCAGACAAGAATCGCTCACGCGAGGGTGTGGCTGCCGCGATTTGTTCCAGTTGTTCAAGATCGCCGAGGCGTGCGCGCGCGTTGTCGTAGAGGCGTTCTAAGTGTGGCTCGTACCATTTGCGAACCAACGCCATTTGGCCCGCCCAAGGGGTGCTGCAAAGTTGTGACATGAGATCAGCGAGCGCAGGCCAATCCTCTTGGGCTGACACCGGAGGCTGGTGGCACGCCAGGGCCTTTGCGACGGCAAAGTTACACGCGGCGATGTGCGTCCACACGCGTTTGGCCACGTGAGGCCCGATGCCGGGGAGCAGCTGCAACACGCGCGTGCCTGCGATGGCGTCACGCGCGTTTTCCGCCCAGCGCAAACAACAAACAGCGTCTTTGACGTGGGCGGACTCTAAGAACCGCAACCCGCCAAATTTTACGAAAGGAATGTTGCGCCGGCCCAACTCGATTTCAAGCGCGTCGCTGTGGTGCGAGGCGCGAAACAGCACCGCTTGTTGCTGCAAACGCACGCCCGCCTCTCGCTGCGCCAACACCTGTGACACCACGTAATGAACCTGTTCCATCTCATCGCTCACCGTAACCATGCGGGGTTTGTCGGCGGAGGCGCGCGTGGAGAACAGTTGTTTAGAAAACCGTTCGGGTGACAGAGCGATGACAGCGTTGGTGGCGTCAAGGATGGGTTGCGTTGATCGGTAGTTCTGTTCAAGCGTCAGCACCGTGGCAGGCGGCGTGTACTGTTTGGCGAAATCCAAGATATTGCGAACGCTGGCGGCGCGGAACGCATAGATCGATTGTGCGTCGTCCCCCACCACTGTGACGCCACGACCCTGCGGGCTCAACTTGTGGACGATGGCTGCCTGCAGGTTGTTGGTGTCTTGGTATTCATCCACAAGAATGTGATCGAACAACGCTTCGATCGTCTGGGCGGATGGCGGGTGGTTCATTAAGTGAAACCAGTAGAGCAACAGATCGTCGTAATCGAGCAGACGGCGCTCAAATTTGCTGCGCACGTAGCTTGCGAACAGTTGGCGAAGAGGTTGTTCCCATTCGCTACACCAGGGGAACGCCTGCTCAAGGTTGTCTTGCAGTGACGTTTGCGTGTTCACCGTGCGTGAATAAATCGCCAGGCAGGTGCCTTTGCGGGGGAAGCGGCGATCGACGCGTGACAGACCCAGCTCGGTGCGCAGCAGATCGATTTGAGAGGCGGCGTCTTCGCGATCCAATATCGTGAACGAAGGATCGAGCCCCAGCGCGGGCGCATGCATTCGCAGCAACTTGTTGGCGATGGCGTGAAAGGTGCCCGACCAGGGCAGTCCGTTGATCGCCAGCGCTCCGGCCTTGGCGCTTTGGGCCCGCGCTTGCTGGTGAACGAGCCGCACCGCGCGCCTCGACATCTCAACCGCCGCCCGGCGGGTGAAGGTCAGCAACAGCACCCGCCGAGGATCGGCGCCCCGCCGCAAGAGTTCCGCCACCCGGCACGCGAGCGTTTGCGTTTTGCCGGTGCCGGCGCCGGCGATGATCAGCAGGGGGCCGATCTCATGCAGCACCGCCGCCCGCTGTGCTGCGTTCAGGCCGGCCAGGGGGCCCGGGAGCTGATCCTCAGGAGAGCCTGGGGCAACGATTGGTGCAGCGGACGGCAGGGCGGACATGACCGCCCCTATACTATTCAAATGTGCAGTATCTGCAACTTTGCCTTCAATTCAGCTCGGCCGCGGTGGCCAGCTGTACGCCGGTCACGAACAGATCAAACGCGGTGTTCGCAGGCACGCCGAACAGCAGATCAATTCTTCCGAGTTGCTTTGTCTCAACCGGACCTTGGGTGGCGTCAACGGGCAGGGTGAAATCAGACCATTTGAACTTAAATTGAGTCCAAGTTGCCGTGACGGTCATGATTTTGCCGTGAACAGACACGCAGGGCGCGGCTGCGCAGGTGCCTACCGCTGGATCGGTGGCCAGCACATTTGTAGCGTCCACCGTCGTGGTTGAGCCTTCGATCATGCCCGTTGCGACCTTGGCCCAAAATGAAAGCCCTGCGAAGTCAGTGGCGTCGATCCAACGCCATTTCTTGTCGTCATCAGCCCGGAAGTTGAATCCCGCGATGAGCAACTGCGAATCCGCCATCGTGACTGTGGAAGCCTTTTGCGCGAATGTGATCCCTGCGGGGAGGCCCGTGAGATCACCCTCCGCCAAAGTGACCACTGACATGGACGGCGCTGAACCAAACGGTTGCACAGCGTAAAAGTAACCAGGGTTAACGTCCCGCGACACGAGTTTCGAAGGCGCGTTCGTCTTACCTGAGAAGAAGGAGGCTGCCGTGGGTTTTTCAACGGGACCGGGCGGAGGTGGTGGTGGTGCCATGCCCGCCATTCCACCGGTCATGCCCATGCCCGCCATACCGCCCGCCGCTCCACCGTTGGCCGAGCCTGCGCCACCGCCCGCACCGCCGCTCATGCCCGCCGCGCCTGCGATGCCGCCCGCACCCCCAGCGCCCCCAGTGGCCCGACCTCCAGCACCTCCAGCTGTGCCGCCGCCCGCGCCGCCGCTCGAGGCATCCGTAGGCACGCCCGCGTCGCCGGTGCTGGCGCCATCGGGGCGCGATTCCGGCGAACAGGCCACGCCGCAGGCAATAAACAGGAGCGTAAGGTAACCAAACTTCAAGACGGCCTCCGGGACGCGAGCCAATAATGGATATAACTATACTCATGGGCAATCGCGAATGCCTAGTGGTCTATGGGCCTAAGGCTCGCATTGTGCGGCAGTTTCGCCTACATGTACGGCACCTTCGAAGGAGCGCCCCTTGCTTGAGTCCCCGATTCTTTTCAGCATCCCCGGATACGAGGCCTTTGCCGCAGCGCTTGCTGACCGGTTGGGGGCCGAGCTTGGGACGGTGACCCGACAAACGTTTCCCGATGGAGAGCTTTACCAACGCATCGACAGTCGGCTCGCGCAGCGGGACGCCCTGGTGGTGGGGGGCACCCACGACGACGCGAGCACGTTGACGCTATTCGATCTGAGCTGCGCGCTCGCCAAATACGGCGTGCGACGTTTGGACTTGGTGGTGCCCTACTTCGGGTACAGCACCATGGAACGCATGACCTACCCAGGCGAGGTTGTCACTGCGAAGACCCGCACGCGTTTACTTTCAGCGATACCCGCGGCGCCGTTTGGCAACCGCATCTGGTGCATCGATTTGCACAACGAAGGCTTGCCGCACTACTTCGAGGGCCACGCGGTGTCGCGCAATCTCACGGCCAAAAGCGTGCTGTTGCCGCACATCAAGGCGTTGGGAGGCCCCGATTTGGTGCTCGCGTCAACGGACGCCGGACGGGCGAAGTGGGTGCAGGGCTTGGCGCAAGAGCTGCGTTGCCAAGCAGCGATCATCATCAAACGCCGCATGAGCGGCACCGACACACAGATCACGTCGGTCAGCTGCGACGTCGCGGGCAAGAATGTGGTGATCTATGACGACATGATTCGCACGGGCGGATCGCTGCTGGCTGCGGCCACCGCCTACCGAGAGGCGGGTGCCAACCAAATTGATGTCGTTGCAACTCACGGTGTGTTTCCGGGGCAAGCGTACGAGCGATTGCGAGACAGCGGCCTCGTGCGCAGTGTGACCTGCACCAACTCACATCCGCGCGCCACCGCGCTGGCGCCCCTTGGCCTGCACGTTTTGGATGTGTCGGGCGTTTTTGCCGATCACATCGCCAACGGCGGTTGAAGCCGGACGGGCTTAAGCTTGTGGCCTGCCGCCATGCGGGGTACCCTCGATTGGCTTTGATGAGGTTAGGATCGAAAATGCCTGTCCGCGCCCGGCTGTTCATTGGGGCACTGGTGTTGGGGGCTGCCGGCCCGGCCATGGCTCAAAGCACGTACGACGAAGGCGCCGACCCACCTGAGCCGGGCCAAGCCGACAGCGTTGAACCCGACGCCGAGGATGTTTCACTGCGCATTCCGTGTTTGGAGGACCTTTCGGCTGACGGGCAAGTGCGCAAAGGCGTGCAGCGGCGGCCCTTCCTCAAGAAGCACCGCTTCGAAGTGACGGCGGTCGGCGGGCTTTATGCTTCCGACGTTTTGTCGTCCACCTATACGTACGGCGGCGCGGGTTCATTTTATTTCAGCGAGGACTTTGCGTTGGAAGTGCTGGTCACGCATGCCCCGGTGAGCTTTGACTTGGAAAAGCCTTTCACCAGCTTCGACGGCAAGACACGCTTTGAAAGCGGCAGCGCCACCCAAGCGATGGCCTCGATGTTGTTTGTGCCGATGCAGGCCAAATTCAAGTTCAGCGAGGAAGGCATTTATCCCGCAGACATCTTCTTGGTGGGTGGCGTGGGGCGAACGTTTCACGACAGTGTGCAAGGGCTGACGTGGGAGGCAGGGGTCGGCATGCGCCTGTTTCTCGGCAAATACTTTGATATGCGCGTTGACGTGCGCGACTTCATCGTGCCGCAAGAGGTGCTCGGCCGCGCGCGCATCAGCAACAACCTTTTGGTCACGCTGGGCGTGGGGGTGTGGGCCTTATGAGCCGCGCACGCTTAATACACGCAGGGCTGTTGACCGCAGCGGCCGTCGCTTTGCTTTGCGGTCCTGCGCGCGCCGCAGAGGTCGAAACGGGCGCATGCGTGGACGAAACGCTCAAGGCGGACTTGGACGCCAAGCGACGCCGTCGCTTCGTCAAGACGCGGCTTTACCAAAAGACGAACCGCCACGAGATCACGCTTAAGGGCGGCTACTACGTGTCAGACGTGTTTGATGGTTCACCTGTGATGGGCGCTGCCTATACGTACCATCTCACCGAGAACTTTGCGGTGGAAGCGGGGGGCGCGTACACAAAGATCGCTTCACGCAGCGGCATCGAGCTTGAACGCAATTTTTCCGTGCTTGAGGGCAAATCACGTGATTCGCTGC
Organism: Deltaproteobacteria bacterium; assembly: GCA_033763315.1. Taxonomy (GTDB): domain Bacteria; phylum Myxococcota_A; class Polyangia; order Fen-1088; family Fen-1088; genus JAGTJU01. The sequence goes on along the minus strand of JANRKS010000007.1, from coordinate 268,496 downwards.
TGTTCGCCACGAACCTTGTGGTGACGCCGATTTACGCCAAGCTGCAGATGGGTGGTGAAGTCGCTCGCTTTGACATTCAGCTGACGGCTGGCGCGGGCGTTGTGGATTCTCCGGTCTCTAGTGGGGTTGCCGGCAACGCGGGCATCGGCTTTATTTTTTGGACCGGGCGTGTGATGGCGGTGCGCTTTGATTTTCGCGACTACGTTTACCGGCAGCAGTTGTTGGCTGAGCGGGTGTGGGTCAACGATCTCAGCGCCACCTTGGGCGTCAGTATGTTTTTGCCTTGGCGGGAGTGACAAACGTGACGATGTCGAAAACGCGTTCATGTGTGGTGATGGCGCTGGCGCTGGCGTGGCTGGGCGGCGGCGTGGTGCACGGCGCCCCGAAGCGCTTGGCTGCCAAACCCGCGGCGAAGGCACGGCCGGCCGCGCCCAAAAAGAAGAAGGCTCCTCCCGCGCCCGAACCGGCCGCGCCCATTTTGGATGATCCTGCGCCAGCAGAGGAGGAACAGTCCGAGGCCACGCCGACGCCCGCCGCGAGTGCCGAAGCCGCACCTGCCGCAACCGCCGCGCCCGTGGTCAACGTGGATGTGTCGCAGCCGCCCACCAAACCCGCCACGGCCTCGCCAGAGGCTTTGCGCGCTCGCTATGATGAGTTGCGCGATGGTGTGTTTCGTTCGCGTGCCCGCCGTGCCACCTTGGAAAAGGCCCTGTTTTCAACAAAAGCGGCGTTTGAGCTCAAGTGGGAGGCCAACCGCCACTTTAAAATTGAGAAGGCTGAATTGCGTCTAGATGGCACGCGGTTGTGGGATGCGTCTGAGCGTCCGGTCACCGAAGAGCCTGTGTCGTTGGCGGCACGATCAGTTGCTCCCGGCGCGCATGTGCTTTCGGTGCGGCTTGAGGTCAAGTCGCGCGATTCGGCGTCGGCCGGTTACCTCTCCGAGCAGAGTTTTGCGATCACGTTACCGGAAGGAAAAGAAACCAGCGTTCGCGTCATCGTGGATGAAGACGGCAATTTGCCTTCTTACAATCCCGAGATGGAGATTGAGCTCGAGACCAAATAGACTCCGCGCACGCCCATGGAAGACAAACGCAGCCCCTTAGCTGGCAAGCCCGCTCCGAAAGACATTTTGGTTGATGTGTCCGCGCTGTTGGGCGCGTATTACGATCGGTCGCCGGATCCCGCTGACCCCACACAGGCTGTGGCCTTCGGCACGAGCGGGCACCGCGGCTCTTCGTTCAAGAACACGTTCAACGAGGCGCACATCTTGGCCACCACACAGGCCATCTGCGAGTACCGTGCAAACCAAGGGATCACGGGTCCCTTGTTCCTGGGCAAAGACACACACGCCTTATCGGATCCCGCCACGCGTTCGGCGCTTGAGGTGTTGGCTGGCAATGGTGTGCAAACGGTGGTGCAAGAGGGCGATGGCTTTACGCCTACGCCTGCGATCTCACATGCGATCTTGGCGCACAACCGCACGCCAGGCCGCGCGCAAGCCGACGGCATCGTGGTCACGCCTTCACACAACCCGCCCGAAGATGGCGGCTTTAAATACAACCCACCCAACGGGGGCCCCGCAGACACCGATGCCACGGGCTGGGTGGAAAAACGTGCCAATGAGCTGCTTCGCGGCGGCAACAAAGGCGTCGCGCGTATGGCGTATGAGAAGGCGCTGGCGGCTGACAACACGCACGCGCGTGACTTGATTACGCCGTACATTCTAGATCTGCCAAACGTGGTGGACATCGACGCCATTCGTACCTCAGGCATCCGCATCGGCGCCGATCCTTTGGGGGGCGCTTCGATCGCGTATTGGCAAGTGATGTCGGAACGCCTTGGCATTGACGTGCGCGTGGTGAACAACAAAGTGGATCCGCAGTTCGGATTCATGACCGTGGATCACGACGGCAAGATCCGCATGGATTGTTCAAGCCCCGCGGCGATGGCCAGCTTGATTGCGCTCAAGGGTGATTACGACATCGCGTTCGGCAACGACGCGGACGCCGATCGGCACGGCATCGTCACGCCCACGGGCGGCTTGATGAACCCCAATCATTTTCTGGCGGTGGCGATCGATTATCTTGTCACCCACAGGCCCGCGTGGCCCGAAACCTCGGGCGTGGGCAAAACGTTGGTTTCAAGCGGGCTCATTGATCGCGTGGCGCGCGTGCGTGGCCGCAAAGTTGTGGAAGTGCCTGTGGGCTTTAAGTGGTTTGTGCCTGGCTTGGTCAGCGGCAGCTTGGTGTTTGGCGGTGAGGAAAGCGCGGGGGCCAGCTTCTTGCGGCGCGATGGAAAAGTGTGGACTACGGACAAAGATGGGTTGTTGTTGGCGTTGCTCGCCGCCGAGATCCGCGCCACCACCGGCCAGGATCCGTATCAGCATTACCAAGCCCTGACGCGGCAATTGGGCACCCCGCACTATGTGCGCTTGGATCAGCCCGCTTCGGATAAGGTGCGACAAGCGCTCAAAAAGCTTTCACCCGAGGCCGTGCGTGGCACAACGCTGGCGGGCGAGCCCATCTTGGCAAAGTTGACCACCGCGCCTGGAAACGGCGCCGCGATCGGCGGGTTGAAGGTGGTTACGGAAAGCGGGTGGTTCGCCGCGCGGCCGTCAGGCACCGAGGCCATTTATAAGATCTACGCCGAAAGTTTCCGTGATCAGCAACACCTGGATCTGATCGTGAGCGAAGCGCAGGCCTTGGTGGCCGCGTCTGTTCCGGCCTAGGCAGGATCTGGCGCCGATTCGGCGTGGCCTTATCCACAAGGCCTTAAATGTGGGGCGCGCTTTGCGTATGCTGCACGTCCCATGCAAAAGACCTTCGAGAGCTGGTTTGCCGAACAGGCACCGCAGATCCCTGCGCGCAGCGCCGCTGCCGTTTTGAAATTGGCGGAGGAGGGCGGCACAGTGCCGTTCATCGCCCGCTACCGCAAAGAACAAACCGGCAATCTGGATGAAGTGGGCGTGCGCCAGGTGCTCGAATGCAAAGAGCGTTGGGAAGAGATCGTCAAACGGCAGGCGTTCATCCTGCAAGAGATTGAGCACCAAAAGAAACTGACACCGGAGCTCAAGGCGAAGATCGAGGGCGCCTACGATCTGTCGTTGTTGGAAGATCTTTATCTGCCTTACAAGCAGAAGCGCAAAACCAAAGCCGCCATCGCAAAGGAAGCGGGATTGGAGCCGCTGGCCGATTGGTTGTGGGACGCCGCCCACGGCCTCGTGAAGCTGGCGCCGGGTGAAACACCGGAGAGCAAAGCTGCGGCGTTTCTCAACGCTGAAAAGGAAATCGATACTACGCAGAAGGCGTTGGGCGGCGCCACAGACATTGTGACTGAACGGCTGTCTGAAGACGTGGGCCTGCGCCAGGAAGTGCGCGAGACGTATCACAAAGAAGCGTTGGTGCGCAGCCGCAAGGGCGCCAAGGTTAAACCACACAGCAAGTTCGAGCTTTACTTCGATCACCAAGAGCCCGTGCCTTCGTTGATGAAGCCGGAAAGTTCACACCGTTACTTGGCGATGCGCCGCGGTTGGATGGAAGAGGAGCTCGTGCTGTCCTTGGGGGGCGAGTTGCCGCCGGTGGATCCTGCTGCGGGCGACGATGTGCTTTCGCGGTTGCGTGTGCCTGATCCGCTTGTGGATCAAGTGGTGGCTCGATTCGAGGCGGCGGCGCTCACGGTGCCCGATTTTCCAGGCGCAACGATTATGAAAACGGCGGCGCGGCTGGCGGCGCGCGCCCACGTGATCCCGGCGATTGAAAATGAAGTGCACAAGGCCTTGCGCGACATCGCCGACGAAGCGGCCATCTCCGTTTTCGCCGAGAATGTGCGTAAGTTGCTGCTGGCGGCGCCGTTTGGAGCCAAGGCTGTTTTGGGCGTGGATCCCGGCATTCGCACGGGCTGCAAGCTGGCGATGGTGGATAGCAGCGGCGCCTACGTAGGAAACGCGGTGATGCACCTTGAAACCGACCGTGGCAAACAGGAAGCCAAAATGTTGTTGGCTAAGCTTGTGGAAGCAGGCGGCGTACAAGCAGTGGCCGTGGGCAATGGCACCGCAGGCCGCGAAACCGAAGAGTTTGTGCGCGAGGCGCTCAAAGAGGCGGGCAGCAACACGCCCGTGGTCATGGTGAGCGAATCAGGCGCGAGCATCTACAGCGCCAGCGATGTGGCGCGAGAAGAGTTCCCCGATCTTGATCTGACCGTGCGTGGGGCGATCTCCATCGCCCGCCGCTTACAAGATCCTCTGGCCGAATTGGTGAAGGTGGATCCCAAGAGCATCGGCGTGGGGCAATACCAACACGACGTCTCGCCCACGGCCTTGAAGAAGAGCTTGGACGCCGTGGTGGACTCGTGCGTGAATCAGGTGGGCGTGAATCTGAACACGGCTTCCACGCACTTGTTGCAACATGTGTCGGGCATCGGGCCAGGCTTGGCGAAATCAATTGTGTCGCACCGAGGGAAGGTGGGCCTGTTCAAGAGCCGCCACGAATTGCTTGAAGTGCCGCGTTTTACGCAGAAAACGTATGAGCAAGCCGCAGGCTTTCTGCGCATCCCCGGGGGTGACAACCCGCTCGACAACACGGGCGTGCACCCCGAGCGGTACCATTCGTTGCAACGCTTGGCTGAGCGCATGAATGTGGGCGTGCAAGGCTTGCTCGGCTCCGGCGTGGCTTCGGTGAAGCAATCCAAAGAACTTAAAGACGAGCTTGGTGAATTCACGTTTGCCGACATCATCGCGGAGCTGGAAAAGCCAGGACGCGATCCGCGCGATGGTTTCGTGTCATTTGCGTACCGGTCCGACATTCACGAAATCAAAGATCTCGAGATCGGCATGGTGTGCCCCGGCATCGTCACCAACGTCACCAATTTCGGTGCGTTCGTCGATATTGGCGTTCACCAAGATGGCTTGGTTCACATCTCACAATTGGCGGACAAGTTCGTCAAAGATCCACGCGAGGTGGTGAGCCCGGGCGACCGCGTGCAGGTGCGCGTCGTGGAAATCGACAAAGACAAAAAGCGCATCGCCTTGACCATGCGCTCTGACGGTGTGGCGAACATGGGCAAACCGCGCCCGCCCGCCAGTGACGCGCGCCCGGGCCACGGGGCGGGTCAGGGCCGCAACGATCGGCATGATCGAAATGATCGCAACGATCGCTCCTCAGGTGGTTTTGGTGGGGGACGGCCCGCAACGCCCAACCGCGGGCCGGCGCAGCCGTTCAACAACCCGTTTGCCAACTTGGCCAGTGGCAACCGCGACAAACGTTAGGCGCTCACGACTTTGACAGCCGGGGCGTTCACTTTACGATGAACTCAACCTCGGCCAACACGCTGGCGTCTATGGCTTGCACTTGCACCGTCCAGGCGCCGGGCGGGCAACGGTGGTGAGAGTTGGTGCTCCACCGCCGTGCGCCCACCCGCAGTTCGCGTCGAAACACTGTGACCCCGTCGCGCTTCCACACGTGCCTCACAACGGTGCCAGGGTTGCCGCCGCGAACCATTGTCCATATCCAAACGTATTCGCTGGAGAAAAATTCGTAGGCCTGGTCGATGGGCTGGCGGTTCTTGATGCCGTGGGTGGCCTGCGCTTGCGCCGAAAGCGCCATCGCAAAGTCCTCGGCGCGGGCACGAGGTGCAGGGAGGGCGAGCGCAAACAGAAGCCAAATCGACAGGGCGAGCCGCATGAGACAACAGCGCCAGGCTGGCACCGACGGTTCCAGACTGTCAATAGCGGGTGTGATGTGGCCTCAGGCTCTTGTCACAGCGTTGCACGTGCTTGACTTTACTAGGCCACATGCCGCTCAAATAAGTTCATGACCGTGCGGCTTGCCTTTGTGATGGAGTCCTTGTTGTGTGTATGTCTCCTGTGTGTCGCTTGTGGCGGCGACGACGACGGAGGCCAGCGCCAGGATGCGGCCGTTGCAGGCTTCGACGCTCCCACCTTCGATGGTTTTTTCCAGGCCACTGACGGGGGCGACGCGCTTTGGGGTGACGCCGCCAGCGATGCCGCCACAGACGCGGGCGCGGATGGACCCGTACGCTGCACGCCGTCAGCGCTGCGCTGTGAGGACAGCCTCACGGCCGCGCGCTGTGCCCCCACGGGGGATGCGTGGCTAAGGCTCGTGTGCCCGAACGGCTGCGCCAACGACGCGTGCAATCCGCTGGGCTTGGCGACGGGCTTTGAGCTGCATCAGTTTCGACCCACGGACGACACCGTTCAGATCTTGGCGTCCTACGGCTTTACGGATGACGGCCGCACGGCGACGCAAAAAGCGAACGCGTGGCCATCGGCATACATCACGGCACAAAGCTATGAAGGCATCGAAGTGACGGGCAAGCTGGGCGTCTATACGGCCACCGATGATGATCTCGTGGGTTTGGTGTTCGGCTGGCAGGATCCGCAGCACTTTTATTTGTTTGACTGGAAGCAAACGACGCAGGATTCGCCGGCTTGTGGGACCGCCAACGCCGGGGGCGCCTTAAAGGTGGTGAACGCAGACGCACCTTTGTTGTCGTGTGCCGATTTCTGGAAATCAGGGGGCACAACGAAGGTGAAACTTTTATCGGATCCAACAAAGAACCAAACAGGCTGGAAGGACGACACCGCCTACACCTTTCGTTTGGTCTTCCGTCCCGGCGACATCCGCCTGGAAATCAAGGAAGACGCTGTGACCGTGGTTTCAATCACCTCGAAAGACACCACATACGCCGCCGGCAGATTCGGCTTTTACAACTATTCGCAAGAAGCGGTTCGCTACGAACTGGTGCGGATCGCACCGGCGTCAACACTTTGAGTGGCGTCTGCGCCAAGGCGCCACCTGTGTTCGAAAAGCAAAACGCCGATCCCGCTTAGGAATCGGCGTCGAATCAAAAACCTCCACCTACCCGCCCAGACCCGTCGCGCGACGGTCACCACATAACGCCGGAGCTCCGGCGTCGTTTGCGAGCTGTCAACGAAACGTCCACGCTTGCCAAAAACTGAGCGGCCCTCTGTCGGCGCTGCTCTTGATTGACATCCCCCTGCCACTGCACCCCCACCAGTTGCGAACCCGCCTCTGTCTCTCCCGCCCCGTTGTCCTTACCCCGATCTTTTACGTCAAACCCATACACCGTCATCCTCCTTGGTTGGTTCCTGCCACCCGCCTACCCCTGCACGAAAGAAAGCGTACAACGCGACCGGTGACGGCACCGTTAAAGTCATGTTGTCTTCTCGTAACTTTTTGCGCGGACTTAAGCGGCAAGGCAAAAAATCGAAAAGAACGCTTTCCGTGTGTGTATTTAGGGCCAGCCGAGCATCCAAAGTGAGTGGTCAGCGACCCTCACACCGGTGTCCTCATTCTGGGGAACCAACTGTTTCCGCGCAGTCACCTGGCGGCGCTTCGGGGGGCGTGGGTGTTTATGGCGGAAGACGACGGCCTGTGCACCTACGTTCGGCACCACAAGCAGAAGATCGTTTTCACTTTGGCGGCGATGCGGCACTACGCCGACGGCCTGCGACACGCCGGATTTCGCGTTAAGTACCACGCACTGGATCCGAAAGAGCCCGTGGGTGCTTCGGCCTCGTACGAGGAGAAGCTGACGGCGTTTGTCCGACGCAACGAGATCAAGCGCCTCGTGCACTTTGAGATCGAAGACAATTTCTTCGAACAGCGCATCGAACGATTGGTGGTGCGTTTGGGGCTTGAGCGCACGGTGTTAAAGAGCCCCATGTTTCTCACTGATCGCAACGCGGCTGAGTTGTTCCTGCGCCGCCAAGCCCAACCGCGCATGGTGAATTTTTATCGATGGCAGCGGCAGAACTTGGGACTGCTTCTGGATGAAAATGGAGAGCCGCAGGGTGGCAAGTGGAGTTACGACGAGGACAACCGGCACCCTTTGCCCAGTGACGTGGTGGTGCCGAGCCTGTCTCGGACGGCGCCCACGGATCACGTGGTGCAGTTGATGCCTCTTGTCGCCGAGCGATTCGCAAAGCATCCGGGTGAGTTGTCGAGGGGATCTTGGTGGTTGCCGGTCACGCGGCAAGACGCACTCGCTTGGTTCTCGCGGTTCTTGTCCGAGCGTCTTGCCAATTTTGGTGCTTACGAAGACGCGATGACATCGCGATCGGCCACGGTGTTTCACGGCGTGTTGTCGCCATTGATGAACGCTGGCCTGCTAACGCCCGGTGAAATCGTGGATGAAACGCTGGCGTTCACGCAGCAGCACAAGGTGCCGCTGAACTCAATCGAAGGGTTCATTCGGCAAGTGGTGGGGTGGCGTGAGTTTGTGCGGGCCGTCTACCGCAAGCATGGCGCGTGGCAGATGCAGCAGAATCATTTTGGCCACCAGCGTGAGCTCACCGCCGCATGGTACGAAGGCCGCACGGGCATACCGCCGCTGGATGATCTGATTCGCAAAGCGCAACGCATGGGTTGGGCGCACCACATCGAACGATTGATGTTGGCCGGAAACCTCATGACGTTGGCTGAGATCCACCCGCAGAACGCGTATCGCTGGTTCATGGAAATGTTCGTTGATTCAAGCGACTGGGTGATGGTGCCCAACGTCTTTGGCATGGCGTTGTTCGCGGACGGGGGCTTGATGACCACGAAGCCTTACGTCTGTGGGAGCAATTACATCCTGCGTATGTCGGACTACGAAGCCCCGCGGGAGTTGGCGGGGCAAACCCAATGGGTTGACGTGGTGGATGGGTTGTTCTGGCGGTTTGTGGACCGACAACGCGCCACGATTGGCGCCAACACGCGGACCTCGATGATGCTTAAGGCATTTGCCAACCTGAAAGCCGACCGCAAGGTCCGCATCTTCGGCGCCGCTGAGGAGTTCCTGGATCGTTACACCAAACTTCGGGTGGCGGCGTGAATCCGCTGTCTTGGGTTCCGGACGCGGCATTTCCATAGCCCCGGTTCCCCTTTTGCGAGGGTGAAACGTTGGCTCTAGGAGGCCCTATGCAGTTCGCGTCTTCAAACCATCGCTTGTTCTTTAAAATTGTCGTTGTTGTTGGCTGCCTGGCGTCATGCGCGGCGGATCCCCCCAGCGACGAGGGTGGTGGAGGCGCCGGCGGCCTAGCGGCTGGTGAGGGTGGCTCTGTGGGCGAAGGCGGCGCGAGCTCCGGTGTGGGTGGCTCGCCGGCGCTGGGCACAGGTGGCACCAGCGCGGCAAGTGGCGGCATGGGTGGCTCTGTGGGGCAGGGGGGCTCGCCCGCGCAAGGTGGGGCACCCGGCACGGGGGGCATGATCTCCACGGGGCCCCTGGATGGCATCACGGCGCCCGCGGGTTCACCTGTGGCGGATTGGGGCCGCCTAAAGGTATGCGGCACGAAGATCTGCAGCCAACGCGGCAACGCGGTTCAGCTCAAAGGCATCAGCAGCATGTGGCTCAACTGGGAGAACAGTGGCTATGCCAAGAACGCCGACGCGCTTAAGTGGATGCGGGACAATTGGAAAGTCAAAGTGATACGTGCTTCGATGGGCATCGAGCCTGCGGGGGCGTACTTATCTAACGAAGGCAAAGCGCGCGCGGATGTGCAGGCCGTGATCGACGCTGCGATCAGTGTGGGCCTTTATGTAATCGTCGACTGGCACGATCACGCCGCCCAAGATCACAAACAACAGGCGTTGTCGTTCTTCAGCGATATGGCAGCCAAGTACGGCAACCAACCCAACGTGCTTTGGGAAACCTTCAACGAGCCTTTGAAGGTGGATTGGACGAGCGTGTTGAAGCCGTACCACGAAGCCGTGGTCGGCGCGATTCGCGCCAAAGATCCTGACAACCTGATCATTTTGGGCACACCGCAATGGTCGCAGCGGGTGGATCAAGCGGCCAGCAACCCCGTGGCCGGCACCAATTTGCTTTACACACTGCACTTTTATTCGTGCAGCCACGGTGCGGAGGTTCGCACGTATGGTGAAGCCGCCATTTCCCGCGGCGTGGCCGTGTTCGTCACCGAGTGGGGGGCGACCCACGCCGATGGCGGCCTCGACGGCCGTACTTGTTTACCAGAGGCGCAAACCTGGCACGACTGGATGAACAACGCGGGCGTGAGCTGGACGGCGTGGAAGCTTGACGATTGCGAGCCGGACGCGAGCTGCTTGTTGCGGCCGGGGGCACCGGCAAATGGTGGCTGGGGCGACAACTGGTTGCGTGGCCACGCAAGCTTTGTGCGTGACCGGATGAAGTAGGGGCTAATCGCCCTCGTGGGGGTGCAACAAGTCACGCAGAAATTCCGCGGGCCGCGCGTGTGCGCCGATCAACTGGCTTCGCACCTTCCGCCACCGGTCTTGCGTTGGCACGGTTTTGTGAACGCCCACCGCGGGACCCTCACTCGCTTCCGCTTGCAGCGCTTGCACAACGGGCGCATCACCCACGCGAAGTGTCTTGGCCATTGTCGCCAACTGGGCGTCCGTCAATGATTGGTCGCAGGTGGCGTTGTTGGGTCCGGTTGTCGGCGTCATCAGGTTGGATTCATCTTCTACGTGCACCAAGCCTGCGCTGTGGCCGAATTCATGCGCGATCACCAGATCAACCACCGTGGGGCGCCGGAGGCTTTGCAGGAACTTGGCGTCGACGAACACCATGGCGTTGAACGTGGCGGGCAACGGCACGCCTTGCCAAATGGCCGCGCTTTCGTCGCCGGTGGCCCGCAACGTCTTGAGCAGCTCGGGTGAGATCGACAGCCCCGCCAAAACGGCGTCGTTGTCTTCGAGCGCGTCTGTGGAAGCAACTTTGCCCGTCAAGATCACGTTCGTGACGGCCGGATCTTGATGCCCGTACTTCTCAACAAAGTTTAGCAGTGGCTTCATCACGAATTCAGCGGCAGCGGCTTGGATCTGCGCCAACTCGGCATCGGTCCCCTCAAACTCATCCGCGTCAAAATTGACCTTGGGGAATTTCCTGCGCAGCGAGCTTTCAAGGCGCCTTTCGTCTGTGTCGATGACGTACGGCATCTTTAGATCGAACGAGGGGTATTGCGTGTAGAAGGTTAGATCGTGCCGCGCATAGTAGCTGGCGAGACCGCGGGTGAAGACCGTGGCGTCAAAATCGGATGTTTTGAACACGCGCAGCTCGCGCTTTCCTCGTAGCTTTCCATCGTGCGCATCGCACGCGGCCGCGCCGTAAGGCTTGGATTGAAAATCAGCGCTGAACGTCTGCGGATCTTGAGGCTTCATGGCCGCAAAATCAGCTTCCTCGTCGTCGTCCCCTCCAAACAGGCACCCTGTGCCTTGGGTGAGTAAAGTGACGCAGGTGGCGGCAAAGAAGAACGGCTGGGTGGTGCGGCTTAAGCTTTTCATGAAATAGGTCTCTCTTTAGAAGAGTGTCGGCCCGCACATCGGTCGCACAAAAAAAGAAGAAGCGCCGGGGACGATGCCCCAGACGCTTCTTCTACCTAAACGTCAGCCGTACGTTTATTGCACAATGATGGTTTGCGCGTCGCCGTTTCCAGCGAGATCGCGCACGCTCACGGTGACGGCGCCGGGCGTTGCGATCGAGGCCGGCAAGATTGCGGTGCCTTTCTCATCGGTATACCGGTTGTCAAACACCTCGGGCAGCCGTGTGCCTGGTTTATAGGCGGAGACAAGCACGTTCGGGGCCGGGTTACCCTTTTCATCGAGAATGGATACCGGCAAACCGCAATTGCCGTTCGGGCACAAGCGGGGTGCTTCGAGAAGCCGAATCGTAAAGCTTATCTTCGGACCGCGGCGCAAGCGCATTTCGGGATCGCCCAGCAGCAGGTACATCCATGCGTTGCCACTGGCGCCTGAGATCGCTGCCATCTGTGCTTCGCCGCGTTCAATGGCGCGGCCGTGCGTGGTCAAGCCTGCAGTGAACACAGCTTGAAACATCTGCCGATCAAGTTCGTGGTTCTGATAGGTCCCCGAGGGAATCGTGGATCCATAGTGAGCCACGCCGCGCTTGCTGTTGGCCATCCACACTTCGCCGATGCTATCGCTGACATCCAACTCGGCGTTGTTGCATGCAAACGACCAAACCACTGGGGTTTGCGTCAAGGCATTGTTCAAAGCCGAAACGTCGCTGGTGTCGTAGTATTCATTGGCTGTGTTCCAGCCCGTCCATGCGTTTGATGAGCCGTGCCCGCGGTAGGCCACGAGGCCCATGCCACCATTGATCGCACTGGTAACGTCCGCATCATTGACGCCCGAGATGTGGCCATAAAGTGTGCTGAACGTGGGTGGCACCGTATAGGCCGCCGTGCGTACGGACTCATGCGCTCCCACGTATTTGCCGGGCGCCTCTTCTTTGTGGGCAACCAACAACGTGCGCCCGTAATTGAAGAACAGTTCCGCGTGATCTTCGTAGCGCAAGATCTTGTCCACTTGGGTTGCTGCGTCGGCTTCGCTGTTGACCGAAAGCCGCCCCACATACACCTCTTCGTCAAGGTCGTTGACGCCATCACCATCGGCATCGCCGTAAAGATCGTCGCTGGGCGCTCCCGTGGGGGCGGCGCACAAAGGAATCTGCGCCGTGTCGCCTACAAGAATGGCGAACTTGTCACGCGCAGCTGAGCGAGACGCGTACCATGTGGCAATGGCGGCGCGAATGCTTGCACATGTGCCACCCGTTTCGGCCAACGTTCGCTCGGTGACAGCAAAACCACGCGCGGCCTTCTGGCTCACCAAAGGCGCCATCTCGTCTTGGTACCCTGGAGGATAAATGAACAAGAAGTCGCCTGCGAAGAACAGTGCGTTCACGCTGATAAAGCGTGAAATGCTGGTCCAGTTGGCAAACTTGGCGGCGGCCGAAAGGTTGCGCTCCTGCGTGATGGGAGCGTCGTTGTCGAACGTTCCTTTGTGGTCAAAGGTCACGCGCATCTGGGTTGCCAGCTTGAGGGTGTTGGTGGTGGGATCCCATACGGCTGGGTTTACTTCAACGCTTGCGCCACGAATGGAGCCAAGCTTCGCACTCACGAGTGCTGGCGCCACAGTGTCGGCCGGGAAAGGACGCTGGCCGGCGTAGATTTTGTCGTCTTTGCTAAACCGATCGGGGAACCCCAACTCCTGTGCGGCATTCGTCTGATCTGAACCGGGCTGTGGCGCGGGCCATGCCACGAAGTTTTGAAGTTCAACGGACGCGAGAATTTCCGCCGATGCCGAAACGGCGCGCACCGAAGTTGGCACGGCCAGATCCATCCGTACCACAGGAAGGTCGGGCGCACCCACCTGGCCAAACGTGCCAAGGCCGGGGATCGACATGCGCGTGTATTTCGCGCCATCCGGTCCCGTTTTCTCCTCTAGAAAGTAGCCCGCGATGGCGATGTCAAACACGCTCTCGCTGTCGTTCGAGGCAGCGCTGGTGATGGCGGCAGGCGTGCCGATTGGTGCGCCAGCAATGCCGACCCAGCGCCCTTTTTCTTCGCCCGGGAATTCGACGGCCACCGAAGCCGACGCCCGTGCACCCATCGTCAGAACGACCTGCCCATTTTTTCCTGGCTTCAGCACAGACGCCACGTGGTCGGAGACGTAGCTCGGCGAAGAAAAGTCGCTGAGGGCGCAGGGTTGATCGAAGGCCTCTGCAGAGAAGACCACGCTGCCTGTGGGCAGGTTGCCCATCGAAAACACCGTGTTCTGCCCTGGGCTAAGGCCGATCGTTTGGCTCACGTTTTTCGTACCAACCGCGCTCACCCGCAAGCAGGCCGCGTCTGCCGGGGCCTGGCGAATGGCCAATTGAACCTCCGCTGCGTTGTTTGCGGGCGGTTCGTGCGCCGCGCAGGCCCCTGCACTTAACGCGAAAGAGAGCACCGCACCCCGTGTCCAATCCCTGTTCCATCCGGATCGAGTCGTCATGGTTTCCGTCCTTTTCCTCATCCAACATCGCGGCCCAAGCCGCTGTTTGCGATGAATGGACGGCCAACCCGACCGGTATTCCCTGTTGTCACGCAGGTGTGACCAAACCCATGGCTGCTTGAAGGGCGATTTTGAATTGGCAGGCAGTTCGCTAACCTGTCGAAATGATTCGATGAAGGTCTGGGCCTTGGGGGGGCGATCTCGACGGCTTAGCGCGCAAGTTGCGAAGCGGTTGGCTTCCACAAATCCAGCGCTGAATCGATCGACGTGCCAAGCGACCGTGGCGCTCGCCCCAAAATGTCCTGCACAACGGGCGACACCATTTCGGCATCGCCGCGGCGCAACCCCACGTGCAAGATTGTTTGCACCAGGATCTGCGTCCATGGCATGCGGCGTTTGCGTCGCAGATGCCATGCATAGCCAGGGATGCTGGCGGGCCGGTAGGTGATCACCCGCCCTAGACGCGAGGACAGCATCTGCGCCACATCAAAGAACGTCACGGCTTCGGGGCCGGTTAGGTGCAACGCTTTACCAACAAAGGCGTTCGGTGCGTTAAACACGCGTGCTGCCACATCGCCGACGTCGTAGACATCCAAAAACGCGATCTTTCCACCGCCCGCGGGGACGTAGATGCGGTTGTCTTCCTTGATGTCGCGCAGGTAAGCGTCCTGCAGGTTTTGGGCGAAGAACCCAGGACGCAGCAAGGTGTAGCTTTTGCCGCATTCAGCGAGCTTTCGTTCGACCTTGTGATGGGGCACCCACTTCATTCGATCCGCGCCCGCGACCGAAAGAAACACAATGTGTTTGACGCCTGACGCGTAAGCCGCCTCGATGAATGGATTGAGCGTTCGTTCCATGTCGCCGATCGGCGGTGGCCGCAACAGGAACACGTGATCGCAACCGCGCACGGCGGGCTCCCACGTGGAAGGGTCGGTGAAATCCAGCGCCGCGGCTTCGTGCTGTGGGTACCTGGCTTTGCAAGCCGCCGGCTTGCGGTCCGCCAATCGCAAAGCGAGGCCTTGCTCCTGACACGCGCGAACGACGTGTTTGCCCACGTTGCCCAGCGCTGTTGTGATTAGAGTGAGCGCCATTGTCAGAACCGCTGGGGGTATATACTTGGCCACCGCACACCAGCAACTGAGCCCGGGCCAAAGCGGACAACGGACCTTGTCTCAAGCTCTTGCCAGGCCCACCCAAGCAAGTTCTGCTTTGTGAGCGCCGCGGCGTGCGTCACTATAGCGGCATGGTCGGCCACACCAAACCGGAGTTTACGCAGGTGCCTGCGGGACGCTTCGCGGCTCTTGATGGTTGGAGGGCGATCAGCATCGTGCTTGTGCTGGCGGCTCACATGCTGCCCCTGGGACCAAAGCGGCTGGAACTCAACGCAGGCAGCGGCTACATGGGCATGGCCCTGTTTTTCACACTTTCGGGATTTCTCATCACTTGTCAGCTTGAGCAGCGGCACCAGTTAACTTCGTTTTTTGTGCGCCGACTGTTTCGCATTTTGCCGCTGGCCTATCTGGCCGTTTTGGTTGCGGCTGTGCTGAATGACGTCTCCTTTTCGCAGATCTTGGTCACTTTGGGATTTGCCCAGACGTACATCGAAAGCGGCATCATGCCGGACCTGTCGCACTTTTGGAGTCTCTGCGTGGAGGTGCATTTTTACCTCTTCATCGGTCTTTTGATGTGGGCCACACGCTGGAAGGGGTTCCTCGCCCTTCCCGTGATCTGGGCGCTGTTGGTGGTGGCGCGGTGGTACACCGACCGAACCGGTGGCCGCATTCATACGCACCTGCGTGTGGACGAGATCCTTTCGGGCTCGGTGCTTGCCATGCTTTTCTTGGGCAAGTTTGGTCAACGTGCGCGCGCCATCGTCGCGCGTGTACCGGCTTTGGCTGTGGTGGTGTTCTTTGCATTCACGTGCCATCCACGCTTTGTTGGCGTTCATGCCTTGCGTGGTTTCGCGGCAAGCCTGCTGGTAGGGCACACGTTGCTCAACCCTGACCGCTATCGTGTGCTCGCCGCTCGGCCGCTGCGCTACCTGGCACACATCAGTTACGC
This sequence comes from Deltaproteobacteria bacterium, assembly GCA_033763315.1. Lineage (GTDB taxonomy): Bacteria > Myxococcota_A > Polyangia > Fen-1088 > Fen-1088 > JAGTJU01. The sequence goes on along the minus strand of JANRKS010000007.1, from coordinate 252,642 downwards.
CCTATATGTGATTCACCCCTTCAGCATGCATGGATGGCTCGGGGAAGGCGCGTCACCCTACGTCAAGTATTTCAAGCGCATACTTTGTTTCGCGATCACCTTTGGTTTGGCTCACTTGTCTACTTTCTATTACGAGCAGCGCTTTATAAACTTGGCGAAGGCCCTGTGCAGGCGCATTGAAGGCTCCGCGAAGCCGCGTGATGCTGAGGATCGTGGTTTGCGTCTCACGGCGTAGGCACACGCCGCAAACAACGCGCTCAACCACGCGCCAGAGCTTGTGTGGCGGCGTTGGCCAAGCCGGCACGAGCAGCCGTTGTCGCTTGGCGACACCACGCCGCCATCAACGCCTGCGTCAGGTGCCGCCACAAGCGTTCCACAACCTGGCAACTCACCAAGCAAGAAAACGTCGTCGATGGCGGCTTCAACCACGGTTTCTGAAAGATCGCTGTCTTGCGCAACGAAACGAAATCGAATCTGCGCGGCCGTCGCAAGGGCTGCTTGAAGGGTCGCGCTCAAGGGCACGACCCGCTGTTCCCAACCCAAGAACAAAGTTGCGGGCACGCGATCCACTTCCACCCATGGGCCGCCATCGAGCGAGGCTTGCACAAAGAAAGCGTCCTGGTTGCCCGGAACCAAAACTTCTTTCTCAAAGCCGGCGGCCACGAAGTGCAGCTGGTACGTCAAGCGCGGGTTCGTCAGACCTGCCAAGGCGAAGTTGGGGGACTGCAAAGTGGTGCGGCCCACCGTGGGTTGCAAGACGTCGAAATCCACGTCGTTGGCGCCGGGTGAGTCTCCCGCCGCTGCACCGGTGACAAAAGCCTTGGTGCCCGAAACAGCGCCCGCCGGCTGCAGCACGAAATCAAAGGCTTTTGTTGGCTCGGGCGTGCCCCATTGCCACATGCCAAGTACGGCTGTGTCTGTGCCGTCAGGGTTGATCTGCCAAAGGGCCGGCGTGTCTGCCGCTTCCAAGGTGCTGCCTGGCCCCGGCTGCAGTCCAACTTGTAAAGGCTGGCTGCCCAACGAAGGGCCGAGGCGTCCTGGTGCCTGAAAATCGAGCTTGAAATCAACCCCACACGCGACACTTTGGGGAACCTGCGTTTGCAGCACAACGCTGCCCGTGGCTCCGGGCTCGAGCGGCGGCGTGGCCACTGTGGTCGCCGCAAATACGAATGGATTGGCACCTCCCACGTTGACATTCGCCACGGCCGCTTCGGTGCCAACGTTGGTGACCGGCACGCTTATGGTCAGCGCGTCGCCGGGCCCGGCCACGCCCGGCACGCGACCCGCAGCGCTGAGGCTCGGTTTACCAAACGCGAACGCAGGGCCACGACAAGGGTGCAGCAACGCCGTGCACACCTTCCCCCGCCCGCCCGCCGAAGCGTTATAGAAGCCATCCCAAGGCGCACGCGTGCTCTCCACTCGAAACGCTTCGCCCATCAGGGGCGCCAGGCCTTGCCCGGGCGGCGTGAGAAACACCACGCCCATCCGCAGATCCTCAGCGGCCGGACTTGTGGCAGGGTCGCGCGCGCCCATGGCACGGATCACATCCTCCACCGTCACGTCGATTCTTCGTGCCTTGTATTTCACGCCGCGGTTGAATCGGCTGTTGCGGGCGATGGCGGCCCCCGCTTCGTCTTTGAAATCGTCCAACAAGAAGAAGGCGGGCACTTCGTTCGGTTGCCGCAAGCCCATCGCGTACTGATCCATCGCACCGTACCGTTTGTTGAAATCAACGACGCTGAACGTTCCGTCTTTGTTGTCTTGCCACGTGAGCCCATCAAGGAACGAGCCGTCAGATTGCACCCAAGGCGCCCAGTGCGCGTTCTGCCGCAACAACAAATCGCTTCGATCGGTCGTTTCGCCGGCAAACCGGTACTTAAAGTAGATCGCCCAACGGTGCCCGGCCTCCTGAGCCCACACGCTGTAAAGATCGTTCTGGGGATCGTTGGCTGCGTCACGTCCGTAAAGGTTGATGCGTTTCATGTTCAGCATCGATTCCATGCGGCCGCTCAATGAGCCGAATTTCGCCGTCTCGTCGAACAGCCCCAAGCCCAGGCCCCTGATGTTGTTCTTCACGGGTTGCTGATAGGCCAGCGACTGTTGCGACAAGCGATCGGTGAAGCCCAAAAAAACGGCGATCTGATCGTAGTTGTCGCCAAACGCGGCGATGAAACGGCGGCTCACTTCGGCAAGGTCGTCTTTGTCGAGGCCAAACCCACTGCCGCTGGGCGTGGCCGTGAGTTCATCACCCTCAAGCACGGCCACGCTGCCCACCATCTTGAAGCCACTTCCAACGCCCACAGCCGGTCCCGCGGCCTTGCGTACCGGTGGTGGCGGCGTTGGCCCGCGGGTGGCGGCGTGCAGCCACGCGTCCCGGCTGATCGCCAGGCCTTCACCTTCTTGGCCCCACACGTTCACTTCGTGGGGCGGCGGGGAATGGTTTGGCCGTGTTGTGGGTTCACTTTCTTTCGGTGACGAAGGCCACCACAAAACCGCCATGAGGCCGGGCAGGAAAAGTAAGCACGCTCGCGCTGCCACAGGGGCAAGACCCCGGGTGGCCGCCCGAATCCGAAACCGCAGTAAAATCATGAGTTCCCTATTTGACACCCAAGGTGGGGTCTCAAGCCACCTTCCACACCCGCAAAGTTGCCGGGTGCCTAAATACTGCAAACCCAAACGGTGCGGAGTTGTCCGCCCGGGGCTATGATTCGTAACCATATGGACTTGGCAGACGATCCGTCGCAAACGCCCAAGCCGGAGTCATTCATGCGTCGCTTCCGAAAGCTGTTTGTGTTTGTGGGGGCGTGTGCGCTTGCCCTCGTTATTTCCGTTTACAACAGGGGCGACGAGCTCACGGTGGGCGCGAACGCACCGTTGCGAGCGGCCGTCACCGCGCCCCAGGCGGCTTACGACCTGTCGCAGTTGCCGATCTTCACGCGCAGCTTGTTCCACGTGCGCGAAAGCTACTTCGATAAGAACCGGCTGAACCCGAAGCGCATGCTGGTGGGCGCGCTCGACTTTTTGCAACGGGATGTGCCCGAGATCTTGATCGATCGCGGTCCCGAACGGGATCCGAAAACGGTCAAGGTGCGCGTCAACGGCAAGGAGAAGGCGTTCTCACTTGATGGCGTGGACGCGCCTTGGAGCCTGCGCAGCAAACTGCAAGAGATCTTCAAGTTCATTCAGCCCAACTTGCACCCCGTGGCACCCAGTGAAGAGGGGCGACGCCTGGTGGAAATCGAATCGGCCGCCACCAACGGCATGCTCTACACGCTGGATCCGCACTCGGTGCTGCTGGACGTTGAAAGCTTTAAAGACATGCGTATGACCACGCAAGGTAAGTTTGGTGGCTTGGGCATCGTCATAGGCATGGACAAGAAGAGCCGCGTGGTTGTGCGCAAGCCCATGCCCAACACACCTGCCATGCGTGCGGGCCTTAAGGCCAAAGACCAGATTGTGCGCATCAACGACGAATCCACGGTGAACATGGCGCTCACCGATGCGGTTGAACGCCTGCGCGGTGACGTTGGCTCGCCTGTTGATGTGTACATCGTGCGCGATGGGGCCAAAACGCCGAAGAAGTTCACAATCGTGCGCGACGCCATTCGGCCGCCGTCGATCGATCCGCCGGCGCAAGTGTTGAACGCGCCTGCGAAGAATGGCCAACCGGGCGGCAAGGTGGGCTATGTGCGCATTCAAAGTTTCACCGCCAACACCGACGCTGATTTGGCCAAGGCGCTTGAGATGTTCGAGAAGGAGAAGGTCAAAGGCATTATCATGGATCTGCGCTGGAACCCCGGTGGCCTTTACGATCAAGCGCAAAAGGTGGCAGACGCCTTCATCGAATCCGGCGTTGTGGTGTCGATGGTGGGCGTGGGTGGCACGCAACGCCGCGATGAGCATGCCTCGCGTGGTGGCGACGTCAAAGCGCCGGTCGCCGTGCTGGTGAATCAATCGTCTGCTTCGGCGTCTGAGATTGTGGCGGGCGCGATGAAGCACCTCGATCGTGGCGTGGTCATCGGCGACACCACGTTCGGCAAAGGCTCCGTGCAGATGTTGTTCGACGTGAACTCACCGGTGAAACTCGGCAACAAGAGCGGCGACGATAAGTTGGGCCTCAAGCTCACAACGGCGCAGTATCTGACGGCGGGCGATATCTCGATTCAAGGCGTGGGCGTGACCCCCGACATCGAGCTCGATCGTTTGTACGTGCAAAAGACGGGCGATGAATCGCGCATTATGTTGCAGCCCTCGGCTCACCGCCGCCAAGAATCGGATTACGAGTGGCACCTGGATAACCCCACAGCCACCAAAGCCGAACAACCGATGGAGCGCGTGTCCTTCCTCTACGAGCCCAACCTCACCGCGGCCAAGCAAGCCGAGATGGACAAGGCCGCCACTGAAGAGGAAGAAGAAGCCATTGATGACGAAGCCACGATGGAAGACGATGAAGACTACGCGCAGTACGAAAAGCTCAACGTCGACTTCTCGATTGAGTTCGCTCGTGATTTCTTGGCGCAAGCGAAGAGCTCACGTCGTACACAGCTGGTGAAGGAATCGAAGGCGTTTTTGGAGCAGGTGCGCGCCGAGCAAGACGCCAAAGTGGCCGAAGCGTTGTCGAAGCTGGGTGTTGATTGGAGTGCCGGCAGCGGCAGCCAGCCGTTGGCCCGTTTGGCGGCCACATTGGAAGTGGCGGATGGCAAGCCCAAAGTGAACGCGGGCGATCGCGTGAAATTGCGCGGCACTGTGAAGAATCTGGGCAAAACCACGGCGTACCGCGTGCGTGCTGTGCTCAAAAGCGAAGACACATTGTTCGACGAGAACGAGATGGTGTTTGGGAAGATCGAGCCCGGCCAGAGCAAGTCATACGACTTGAATGTGCGGGTGCCGAAGAGCATGGCCACGCGCGCTGATTACCTTCGCGCGGAAGTGTCTGCCCAGGGCGCTGTCGAAGCCGAGGCCGGCAAGCTGGCGTTGGACATCGTGGGCCGCGCGCGGCCTTTGTTTGCGTACAATTACCAAACGATCGACGATGGCGAGGGCGCCAACCAAGACGGCCGCGTGCAGATCGGCGAGAAGCTGCGCATGTTGGTCAAAGTGAAGAACATTGGTGCGGGCACGGCGATGCGGCCTCAGGCGATCATTCGCAATGGCCCCGGCCAGAACGGCATCTTGATCTCCAAGGGGCGCTTTGAGGGCAAAGATCTCGGACCCGGCAAAGAGTGGCCCGTGTCGTTCTCGTATGAGGTGGGCCCCGAGTTTCAGGGCAAAGACTACAGCATTGAGCTTTCGGTTGTGGATCGCGTGCTAGGTGAGTCTGTGACCGACAAAATTGTTGTGCACGTCGCCGCGGAGGGCCGCCCCACCGAGACCGCCACCGGCACAGCCACCGTCGCGAAAACCGTGGCCATGCTGCGGGAGTCTCCGGTCGAAGGCTCGCTGGTTGTGGGGCAAGCGCCCAAGGGCGCCTCGTTCGCTGTCTCCGGGCGTTTGGGCAGCTTCACCCGCGTGGTGCTCGAAGAAGGCCACCCGGCCTTCGTGAGCACGAGCGATCTGCAATCCGGCGGCACCGTCACGCCAAAGTACGAACCTGTGTGGCAGGTCACGCCGCCGATTTTGGCGGTGTCGGCGCCCACGACGGTCAACAGCGCTTCGGTCACCGTCAAAGGCGAAGCCAAGGACGACAAGCAAGTGCGCGACGTGTTCATCTCGGTGTGGAACCGCGACGCCAAAATGCCCGCGCGCAAGGTGTTCTATTTGCGCAACGAATCGGATCCCAAGAAGGTGAACTTCTCGGCTGACGTGCCCCTGTGGCCAGGCAGCAACCTAATCCAGGTCTTTGCCCGAGAAACCAACGAAGTGCAGTCCCTACAGACCCTCGTTGTGCGTCGTGCGGAGGCCCCGATGGCCGACGCGGCCGCCCACTGAACGATTTGTCAGTAACCTATGGAATCCCGCCGCGCGCTTTGACATAAATGCGGCGTGGAGACCTTAGATCTATTCGCGCCGCGCGCCGCGCCCCCAAGCGCGGGAAGGTTTTCGCGTGAGGTGTTGTCCAAAACGCTTAACGGCCCCCAGCTTGAGGCCGTGATGTATCCGGCCGCTCCGTTGCTTGTGGTGGCCGGGGCCGGGTCGGGCAAGACACGCGTGATCACGTATCGTTTGGCGCGCCTGTTGAGCGAGGGCGCCGATCCGCACCGCATGTTTGTGGTCACCTTCACCAACAAGGCGGCGGGCGAGTTGCGCGAGCGCGTGTCGAAGCTGATGGGCGGCGGGCAGGGCCTTGTGCGCCGGTTGTGGCTGGGTACGTTCCATGGTTTGTCGGCACGCTTGCTCCGGCAATATGGCGAAGCCATTGGCCTCAAAAAAGATTTCGTAATCTATGACACCGACGATCAGCGCCGCTTGATGCAACGGGTGCTCACGGATCTCAACGTGCCTGAAAAGCAGTTTCCCGTGCGCCAGGTGCTGGGCGCGATCGACAAACAGAAGAACAACGGCATTGATGCCGATAAATTTGAACCAGGCGATTTCTTCGAGGATGTGATCGCGAAGGCTTACCGTGCTTACGAAGGGCGGCTTAAAGCGGCCAACGCCGTTGATTTTGGTGGGTTGCTCATCAAAGCGTTGCGTCTGTGCACACCGGGAACGCCAGCGGGTGATGAGTTGATACACCGCTTTGATCACGTGCTGGTGGATGAATTTCAAGACACCAACAACGTGCAATACAGGTTGGTGCGTTACCTTTCGCGCGCCACCGATAGCCTCACGGTGGTGGGCGACGAAGATCAATCTATCTACCGTTGGCGTGGGGCCGACATCCGCAACATCTTGGATTTCGAACGCGACCACGCGGGCGCCGGCACGGTGAAGCTGGAAGAGAACTATCGTTCTAGCGGCAATGTGCTCAAGGCCGCCAATGCCATCATCGCGCGCAACACCGAGCGTCGATCGAAACGCCTGTTTACGTCGCAGCCTTGTGGCGATCCCATCATCGTGTTTGAAGGCGAAACCGAGCGCGACGAAGCCGAATTTGTGGCCTCGCGCATTTCCTCGGCCATTCGCAACGGCGCCTCTCCCAAAGACTTCGCAATCTTTTACCGCACGAATGGCCAATCGCGCGTGATTGAAGAGGCCCTGCGTGTGTTGGATCTGCCGTACGTGGTTGTGGGTGGCACCCGGTTTTACGATCGCGCTGAAATCAAAGATTTGCTTTCATATCTGCGCGTGCTGATGAACCCCGACGATTCGATTGGCCTCGCACGCATCATCAACACGCCGGCGCGTGGCATTGGCGACAACACCGTAGAAAAGTGCGAACAGCTGGCGCAGCAACAGGGCGCCACGCTGTGGAATGCGCTGGCCATGGCTGTTGCGGCGCCCGACGTGTTGGGCAGCGGCCCGCGCAAAAAGCTTGAGGCGTTTTACCAGATGATGCTGGGCCTGCGTGAAAAGGTGCAAGAGGGCCTGGGGCCCGCCGATCTTGCCGAGCAAGTATTGGACGTGTCGGGTTACCGCGATTCATTGGCGCAAGACGCATCGCTTGAATCTGAAGGCCGCTTGGAAAACTTGATGGAACTCGTGGCGCAGATCCGCGAGTACGAGGCGGAAACAGAATCGCCGTCGTTGGCTGAATTTCTTGAACGCGTGGCTTTGGTGGCTGACGCGGATAGCATCGATCCTGAATCGGGCGCGATCTCCATGATGACCGTGCACACGGCCAAGGGGCTGGAGTTTCCGCAAGTGTTTGTGACGGGCCTCGAAGAGGGCGTGTTTCCTCACCAGCGCAGCATCGACGATGATTCAGAGTTGGAGGAAGAGCGCCGGCTTTGTTATGTGGCTGTCACGCGCGCGATGAAATATTTGTTTGTCTCGCGCGTGCGCCGGCGTCGCTTGGCGGGGCAAACGCTGGGTGGCATTCCCAGCCGCTTCTTGCGTGATTTGCCGGCCGACTGCATCGAAAACTTGGTGCAACCGCGGCCCACCTATTACGCCACGAATACGGAAGGCCAAGGCCCTTGGCAAGGCCGTTGGAACCGCGGCGAGCAGCGTTCACCATCTTCTTGGGTCGACAACCAAATGGACGTGCCCGCGCAGCCCGCGTGGTCGCAAGGGCCGAACGCCGTGCCACCGCCACGGCGTCTCACGCCGCCTAAATCCGAAGGCGGCGAGCTCACCGTTCACTATGACGATTTGTCATCCGACCTTGGTTTGCGCATTGGCGCGAAGTTGCGGCATCCGAAGTTTGGCGTGGGTGAAGTGCGCGGCTGGCAGTCAGCTGGCGGCGACGTTAAGGTCACGATGCGCTTTGCCACGGAGGGTGTGAAGACCATCCTGGCGAAGTTTTTGTCGAAGCCCTAAGTGGTGAACGTGCAAAACAACCCTTTAGGCGCCAATGAAGTGGCGTTGATTCTCGATGGTGGCACCACCAATTCGCGTTTGTGGGCCACGCAACCCTCGGGCCACGTTGTGGCAGAGACTCGCGCGCATGTTGGCGCACGCGATGGGGTGGGCGATCCTGGGCGTGTCGCAGACGCTGTGGCGCTGATGGTGGCCGACGTGAGCGCGCGCTGTGCAAGCCTTGGCTTTGTGCCCAAGGTGGTTGTGGCGGGAGGCATGATCACCAGCCCCACGGGCATGTTCATGGTGCCGCACGTGCTGGGCCCCGCCACAATCGAAGACCTGGCCGCCGCGAGCCGCGTGGAACGTATGCCGGCCGTGTGTGCGCTGCCGCTGCTGTTCGTGCCGGGCGTCAAATTCATGCACCCTCCCAGCGATGTTCTGCGCGCGGAAGACGCGGCCTCAGATATGGCACACGCCGATCTGGTGCGTGGCGAGGAACTGTTGTGCTTGGGGCTCCACTCACAAGGCTTGATGAACCAAGGTGGCACCGTGATCAGCTTGGGCTCGCATTGGAAGCGCTTGGACGTGAATGCTCACGCCGCTTTGGTGGCCAGCCGCAGTTCACTGACGGGCGAGTTGCTGGCGGCCGTCTCCGGCAGCACGATCTTGGCTGAATCGTTGCCGCATCCACCACCCGACGCGCTGGATCACGCGTGGGTGCAGGCCGGCGCGCAAGCGGCGCGTGAGCGTGGTTTGGCACGGGCCCTTTATGAAATTCGGCTGCTCGCGGTCACCGCCACCACGCGGCCCGAACACCGTTACTCGTATATGTGGGGCGCGGCGTTCGGTGCGGATCTACCTCATCTGCTACCGAAAGAACCGGTGCCTGTGTTTGTGGTGGGGCGCGAGTCTTTGTGCGAGGTGTTTGCGAGGCTGGCCAGGTTGCGCGGTGCCTCGTGCACGGTCCTCGACGCGCACACGGCCGAAGGCGCCTTTCGCGCCAGTTGTCTGCGGCTGTTGAATTTACGTGGCGCTGAGCTTTGAGGCGCTCTGCGGGGGTGTGCCCTGTGAGATCCAACAGGGCGCAATCGCCTGATGCGTTTCCTGTTGACGAATGTGATGAACGAGGCGCGCCAAGGGTATGACGCCCAAGACCACCGAGGGCGTGGTGAAAGCCAAATACGGCGAAACGTCGTCGGAGCTCTACGGCTTGCCGTAGCACGGTAGCGCCCGGCATTTTATTCCGTCTTATCGATCATCGTCTTCGCGACGAAGGCCGATCAAGCACGTGAGCACCCTTAACATCCTCTTCGAAGGTTGGCGTTTCATTCCACATGGCAGAGGCCTTGCCGGCCAGGGGTTGGCGTTGGGGTTGGTGGGGCGCCCGGCCGTGCGCCTCTTTCATAAGGACTTGCCGTGGCTTGGCGCCTCCGAGCTGATGGCGGGCGGCATCCACGCCCCGCTTCGCGAGCAGCAACTGCGCCAATTGATGGTGCCGTCGTCCGCGCACCCACCCGATATGGTTGTGCGCACGGGCTGGGGGGATGAAGCGTTCGAGCGCGTGTCGGCGCCCGCGTTGGTTTTGGCCCCCACCCTGCGCGCCAAGAATCTGGCAGCGCAGCTTGGCACCTTCCGCTCGGCTTTGGCACTGACCAAACGGGGCATCTCCTTGTGGGCTCCCTCGCACTGGGTGCGCAACCACCTGCTCAACGCGGGCGTCGCCGAAAATCACGTGGTGACGTTGCCGTTCGGTGTGGATCCAAAAGTCTTCGCGCCAGCTTCCACGCCGATGCGCGACTTTTGGCGCAAGCGTTTCGGCTTCGACGGGTTCACCTTCTTGCACGTGGGAACGATGGCGGCCCATACAGGCCTAGCGCAGTTGGTGACGGCGTTTGCACGCGTGGCACGTCGGCACAGCGATGCACGCCTTGTTCTTAAAAGCGTTGATCGTCTCCACGAAGGGCCCCGAGCCTTGGCGGGGGCATTGGCGTTGCTCACCGCAGCCGATCTGCACAACGTCATTGATCGCATCAGCTATATGGGTGAAGCCGTTTCGTTGGTTGAGATGGCAGGCTTATATCAAGCGAGCGACACATACCTTGCGGGGCATGGCTCGTCGTTTGGGCGCCCGACGCTTGAGGCGATGGGCTGCGGCACACCCGTGATTTGCAGCGAGGGCGGCCCCAGCGACGACTTCGCGCATGCCGACGTGGTTCTTCGGGCGGCCTCGGATGGCGCTCGCGTGTGTAGTGAAGCGATGGCCGAAAGCATGGAACGCCTGATGCTTTCCAACGACTTGCAGAAGAGGTTGTCTACCGCCTCGCCTGTGTGGGTGCACCACGCGTGGACGTGGGCGCACGCGGCGGAGCGCTTGTTGTCCTTTGTTCCGGGCGCGCCTATGCGCGCGGTCTAGGGGCCGTTGAGCAACAGGTCGCCGAACGACGCCGGGCGCGTGGCTGAATCAGTGCGCGTGCCCGACCACACCACTTGCGCGTCTCGATCGGCCCCATCGTCGTCATCATCAATGACCACTTGAAAGCCAATTCGTAAACCTGCCGCCGGGGCTGGGCCCGCGATTGTGGACCATGGAAAGCGGGCTTCCAAGGTATAGGACCGGCGGTTGCCAGCGGTTTGGATGGCCCACGTTACGTCCTGGCGCTTGTTGAGTTTTGTTTCCGTGAAATCATTGTCGTTCCAGCCGAACAGATACTGAAGATCGTCTTTGCCATCGTACGTCTCGCCCTTGCTGCGGTTGAGATCCAAAAAAATCTCCACGGCGTCGTCGCGTGTGGCTTCAGCGCTGTCGTTGGTCAAGAACGAATCGTTCACTTCAACCAACACGAACAAAGCCAAGGGCGTCCACATCAATTTCATGCGGGCGGTCAGATCCTCAGTGCTGCCCACGGTTCCCGAGACAACATTCTTGATGTCGAGCCACGTGTTCACACGGCTCCAAACCTGATCGTCACCCACACCATCGACCGAGGGGGAGCTGTCGTTGTACATCGCGATGGCGCCTTCGTATTTTTCGCACTTACGGCTCACGCACAGCGTATCGGGCGTGCAATCCGCATTGCGCCGGCATTCCGTGGAACAAGCGCGAACACTGCACATGTAAGGCGCACAAGGCTTCGGCGCGTCACTGACACAGGTGCCCGCGCCGTCGCATTTAGAGGCCGGTTGTTCTGTGTTGTTGGCGCATGACGACAGGCCACACTCGGTGCCTTGGACGTGCTTGCGACAGCCGCCGATGCCGTCGCAGGTGCCGTCGAAGCCGCAAGTCTGCGTTGCTTCTTTGCGGCACGCGTTTTCAAGGCGCGGCGCCATACCAGGCGGAATGGGTGAACAGCGGCCCTTGAGGTCTGGCAAGTTGCACGACGAGCAGCCGGCGGAGCACGGGCTATCGCAGCACACGCCTTCTGCACAAAAGCCGCTGGCGCAATCAGTGTTCTTCGCGCACGCCGTCCCGGTGCCCGGCGGTGGCATCATCACGTCGGGCACGGGCACAACGGCCGCGTCTTCTGGCTCCTGGCTACCAGCGTAGAGGCCATCGGTAGACACAGAGCACGCCGGCCCAACGAGGCACGCAACAAACAGCCAGGCCGCGTACCTCAGCCCGTTAAGCAACTTAGTGTTCATTAGTTGTGCCCTGTTTATGCACCAGTCAGTGGATGCATTCCACGGCCACCCATCAAAAAAGCTTTCCGCAATGGGAGCCTTGCTCCTTTGATGGTTAGGCGCGTCACTGCCTTTGTTCAAGAAGTGTAGTTTTGGTTACATAATCATATTAAGAAATTGCCCGCGCCCGTCGATGAGATGAACTACCAGTGTCGCACGAAAGACCCGCCGGTGAACGCTTCGGGCGGTACATGTTGCTTGAGTCCATTGGACGGGGCGGCATGGCGGAGGTGTTTCGCGCCGTCGCGCACGGGGTGGAGGGATTTCAGCGCGTTTTCGTGATCAAGCGCATCCTGCAAGACAAGTCGCAGTCCAAAGACTTCATCGACATGTTCGTCTCCGAAGCGCGCGTGTCGGCGTTGTTGAACCACCCCAACATCGTGCAGATCTACGACTTCGGGCAGATCAGCGGCAGCTACTTCATCAGCATGGAGTATCTGCGCGGCAAGGATCTCCTGTCGGTGATGCGGCAGCTGCGCGCCACCCGCAAAAGCATGGATCCAGCCGTCGCGGCGTTTATCGCGCAGCAGGTGGCGCTGGGCTTGCACTATGCGCACAGCCTTACCGGCGCGGGTGGCAAGCCGTTGAACATCGTTCACCGCGATGTGAGCCCCTCGAACATCATGTTGCTCCGTGCGGGCGGTGTGAAGCTGTTGGATTTCGGCATCGCGAAAGTGGGCGTGGCCAAACCCGTGGATTCCGATCCCGTGGGCAGCGACGCCTTCATTCGCGGCAAACTCAGTTATTTGTCCCCCGAGCAGATCCGAGGCGACGCGATCGATGGCCGCTCTGATGTGTTTTCGCTTGGCGTGTGCTTTTGGGAGATGCTGACGGGACGGCGTTTGTTTTTCGACAAAAGCGAATTGAACACGATGAAGAACGTGATGGATCGTCCGGTGATGCCGCCGTCCATGCAGCGCCCGGAACTGCCCACGCCGCTTGATTACATTGCCATTCGCGCGCTTGAACGCGACGGCTCACGTCGGTACCGCAACGCCAAGGAGATGGCTGACGAACTCGAAACGTATCTCGCCGACGCGCATTTCGCTGCCGGCGCCCTGCCGCGCTTGCTGGATGATTTGTTTGGCGTTGATGCCGGCGCGTTTGATGCGCAAGTGGATGAGGCATCCTCATGGGCCGATCTGCCTGCCTCTCAACATGTGGAGCCGAACAAATCACGCACGGTTCCTCCTGTGCTCGTGGATGGTACGGATGCCAAGCGCGCTCGGGAATCCGACCCGCGATCCTCACGGCAAAACAAGATCTTCGCCCTCACGGGTGGGGTGGCCTTGGCTGCAGGACTCGCCGTGTTTGCGCTGCGCACGGGAGGTCCGTCAGCGCCGCCGCTTCCTGTTGTGGTGACGCAGCCAGCACCTATGGCGCCCGCGCCGGCGGCTGTGGTGGCGCCGCCCGCACCGGCTCCTCTTGCGCCGGTTGGCGAGACTTGGGTGGAGGTGCGCTTGGAGACGCACCCACGCGGTGCCGACGTCATTGATGAGCAAGGCCGCGTGCTGGGGGTGACTCCCACGCTTATCAAAGTGAAGAAGGGCGCGACCGCGATGCAATTGGTGCTGCGCAAGAAAGGGTTCGCGGACACGGTGCAGCCCTTTGTGCCCGACCGCGATCTTTCAGCGGTGCTGAGCTTGCGTCGCGCGCCCAAAGGTGTGCCACCCGTCGAGGCGCCTGCCCCGCAAGTCGTCGCAAACGCAGCGCGCCCGTTGATCGAGCCTGACGTCGCGCCCGCTCCCGATCCGGCCGCTGCGGCCCCGATCGCGCCTGCCGAACCTCCCGCGCCGGAGCCACAAGTTGTGGAGCCCACAGGTGCGGGCCTGGCGCCAATCAACCCGCCACCTTGATCGTGTGCGATCTCGACGCGTGATCTGGCCGCGTTGGTGCAGTAGATTGCCTAGATGTCCGACGACTTGCTTCGCCCGGATGCGGTTCCTCCCTCGGCCCATTGGTCACCGGAGTCCGGCCAATGGGAAGAGCGCAGCCACGATTTGCAGGGGCTACCCATCGGCAGCGTGCGCGCGTGGCGTGCGGAAGGCAGCTTGGCCTTCGAAGCCTTTTACGATCACGGCGAATTGCGTGGCCCCTTCCGACGGTTTCATCCGGATGGTCGCGTGGCGCGCGAGGGCTTCTACATTAACGGTCATCTAGACGGCATCGTGGTGGCGTACGCCAGCGGCGATGGCCGGGGAGAACCACTGCGCGGCTGTTGTGTTCCGTCGGGAGCCACTCGTATGGAAGCGCGCTACGAGCAGGGTGGGTTGCGTGGCGAGACGTTCTTTGACGACGAAGGTCACGTGCTGCTCTCCGATGGCAGCCGCCGGCCGCCGCGGCCTCGACATGTGCCCGACGAAGCGCGCTTTGATGAAAGCACACGGCGTTGGTTCGATGGCGCTCATGATCCGCAAACCGGCAACAGCACGGGCACGTGGTCGTGGTGGCGACAAGAAGGCGCCGACGGGCGGCTCGACGAAGAGGTCGATTATGAGCAAGGGCGCCGCGTGTCCACGCGGCGCTTCGGCGCCGACGGTGAGGTGGTGGAGTTCACCAGCTTGTTGCGCCACGATGAGTTTGAAGCGATCCCGCATGGGCCCTGGCGGCGGCTATTGCAAGGCGAAGAGGTGCAGGCGTGGGGCGGCGCCGCTGTGCATGCAAAGGCGTGGATTGAAGGCGAGTTTGATCATAAACAAAGCGTTGGCGCTTGGTCCTTGCGAACGCCTCAAGGCGCGGTGCTGTGGGCGCGCGATCTTGGCTTAGCCGTAACGGACGACGTGATCACACAAAGCGCCGCGTTCGCTGATGAGGCGCGCTCAAAGAGCGAATGGTTGACCTTGGCGTCCGAACTGCGAGCCCAAGGACGGTTGCGTGAATGGATCGTGGCGCGCTCGCGAGCGGTGGCTGCCGGTGCTGACGCCGAAGGCTTCATGCGTGAAGTGGGCGCGGCGGTGCTGCCAAAGTCAGAAGCGGCTCAGGTGTCAGAAGCGCAAGCGTGCGCTGATGTGCAAGACGTGGTGAAACTGCTGGACGCGCTTGTGACAGGGGCCCACACACACCACGTGTTGCGTTTGCTTTGCTCGGCCCTGCCCGCGTGGCAAGCCGCCGCACGCGACTTGAGCGAAGCGTGTGTGCGCCTCGTGCCTGATGATTTGCGCGGCTATCTCACCCGGGCGTTGACGCTTCTTGAGCGGGGCGATGATGCCGGCCTGCGCGCGGATCTGCAGCGGCTCGCCGCGGTTTCTGCCGACGCGACATCTTTTTTCGACGAAACGTTGGCGGTGTTTCGGCCTACCTATGCATTTGCCCCGCGTTTGCACGCGTTTTTGCCACTGGACGAAGCGGTTGCTTTGGAAGTGGCCCAACCTCTCGAAGCTGTGTTGCAGGTGGCAAGCGTATACGCCACGCGGTTGCTCGCGATGCGACAAGCGTTGGCAAGGTTTGGTGTTGCCGATGTTGCGTGGGCGCCGCCGCATTTGCCGGCGTTCTTACCGCAAGGCCCCGCGTCGCTGCACAAGGGCGAGGCAATCATCGAGGATGAAGACGAGCAGGGGCAAGCCGAACAAACGGTTGTGCAGATCGATGAATGTTTGCCGCCGCTTTTGGGCGTCAGCGGCATCATAGGGCGCGCCCGCGCGGATTGGGCGGGCTTGTGCTGGCTGTTGTGGGCCGTGGGTTTAGATGAAGTGGCCGTGCCCACGCGCGTTCAACAGCGGCGAGAGTTTCCGCAAGCGTTGGCTTTGGTTGTTGAGCGCGCATGGCGTGCGCGCGATCAAATGGTGACCACGGGCTTGCGTTCGATGACCCAAGGCGTGGCGGATTTCGAATGGGAGGGCCACGCCGTAAGCGCTTTGTCACCAAGCTTTCTGCAAGTGTGCCTAGACGAATGGCTCGAAGCGCGCGCGGTCCTGTTGTGGCTGTCAAACGCGGGCAATATCTCGCCGTTTCAGGACGATTTGCGCCGCGTCTGAGCCACTAGCGAATCAACGTGAGTTTGCCGCTGCGGATGCCACCGCCTGGACTTGGGCGGTTGCGCGCGGCCAAGGTGCACGCCAAGTTGCTTGCCATCTCGTGAAAGATGTCCGCGGCTTTTGACTCAGGGTGAGCGAGCACAATGGGCTTTCCTCCGTCACCAGCCATGCGCACCGACGATTGGATAGGAACGGCGCCAAAGAACGTCACACCCTCGCGTTCAGCCAAGTCACGCCCCCCACCTTTGGAGAAGATCTCTTCCACATGGTGGCACGTGGGACATTCAAAGGTGCTCATGTTCTCGATCACGCCCAACACAGGCACTTCAACCTTCTTCCACATCGAGAAGGCCTTTTCCACATCCAGCACCGCCACCTCTTGCGGCGTGGTGACCAACACGGTGCCAGTCAGTGGCACAAGCTGCGACAACGACAATTGCGCGTCACCTGTGCCTGGCGGCAAATCGATGAACAGATAATCAAGCTCTCCCCAATCCACATCCTCAATAAACTGCTGCAGCAGTTTGTGGATCATGGGGCCGCGCCAAATCACCGGCCGGTCGCGTTCCAAGAAAAAGCCGATGGAAATGATCTTCATGCCGTGATGAACGGCCGGCGTGATCTTGGACGCTTGGTTGCCCGAAGCAAACACATCCGGATCGCCCATCATTTGCGGCACCGAAGGGCCATAGATGTCGGCATCCAAGATCCCCACGCGCGCGCCTTGCGCATGCAGAGCCGCGGCCAGGTTTGTGGTAACGGTGGATTTACCCACCCCGCCTTTGCCCGACGATATGGCGACAACGTTTTTCACCTGCGGCATCGAGCCGCCGGCCGTGGCGGAAGCGCGTGACGGGATCACAACGGAGAAAGTGACGCTGGCGGCATCTACACCAGCCACTTTCTTGGCCACAGCCACCACCTCTGCTTCAAGCTTCTTTGCGCTTGGCCCAACAGGGATGGGAAGCTCGATGAGCAGCGAGGCTTTGCCTCCTGCGACTTCGATGTTTTTGACCACAGCGGCGGTCAGAAGGTCGAGGCCAGAACAGGGATCAATGACTGTTGAAAGGGCTTTGCGAATGTCGTCGGTGCTGGAAATGGCTGTACCCTCCGTGGGGGCTACGGCTTTTTAGCACCTGGCAAGGCAAGAAGGCGCGGCGAATTGTCAGCGTGGTGGCCCATCTTGCGGCGCTTGACCGCTAAGTATTGTGCGTTGTAGCGGTTCTCCGCCACCCAGTGTGCTTGCCGGCCCACAACTTCCACGCCGGCTTGGCGTAATCCGTCCATCTTGAGTGGGTTGTTTGTCATCAGACGCACGGACTTGACGCCCAGATCGTTCAAGATGGCGCCCGCGAGGTCGTAGTTGCGTGAGTCTGCCTCGAAGCCCAACGCGATGTTGGCTTCCACGGTGTCTGCGCCTTCGTTTTGCAGCGCATAGGCTTTGATCTTATTTCCCAACCCGATGCCGCGGCCTTCTTGGCGCAAGTAAACCACCACGCCGCTGCCCTCGGCGGCCACGCGTTTAAGTGCCGCCTCAAGCTGCTCACGGCAATCGCACTTCATGGAGCCGATGACTTCAGAGGTCCAGCATTCGGAATGGATGCGGCAGAGCACCGCTTCTTGGCCGCGCAGATCGCCGCGCACGATGGCCATATGCTCAAGGCTGGTGGAGCCCGGTGAGGGCTGCCCGGAGGTTTGCGCCTCTCGATAGACGTAAAGCCGGAACGGCCCATACACGGTGGGCAGATCTGCTTCGGAGTAACGCACGACGTCCATGGTGGCTGTACCGGGTTCGGAGCGAAAGCTAGGCGCAGGGACAGGGGGTGTCAAACGGGGCGCTTGTGCCGCGCTCATCGCCCGCGTGTCTTGCGCGGTCAACAAAGCCTTAAGGTCGTTCACTTTGATGCTGTTTTGCATAGTGCCCCGGGGAGTAAAGCCGCGGCACGCAAGGGCGCCGCTATTTACGAGGGTTTGATGCCGGCGGCTCAACTTTGGTTCGACCTCGCGCCACCCGAGGGCTACATTGTGGCCTCATGAGTGAGCAATCGCCCGCAGGAAGTACGGCAAGTGGCGCAGAACGTCGTCGGAGCCACAGGGTGCCCGTGGAGATGTGGGTTGAGGAACTGGCGGACGACCATAGGGTGTATCGCCGCGCCGGCAACCTTTCCACGGGTGGGCTTCATCTGGACAAGACGATTCCAATCGCCGTGGGCACACCCATTAAACTGCGCTTCACGCTGCCGGGCGATGCCGAAGCCATTGAAGTGCAAGGCGATGTGGTGGCGATCGACGCCGACGAAGAGTTGGGCATGGGCGTTAAGTTTACGACCCTCACGCCAGACGCCGCCGCACGCATCGAACACTACCTGGCCCGTGCGCTGACACCGATCGCCTAACGGCGTATAGTGGCGCGCATGAAGCGCATGAAGGGTTACGTTAACTGCGCGGCAATGGCCGCGTTGGTTGCGGTTGGGCTTACCGCTTGCTCGGGTGACGATGACGGTGGTGTGGCGCCTCCCAACGGAGCCGTGTTGGGTCAAGCGATCGTTGACGTGGGGCCGGTGGCTCAAGACGTGACGTTGGGCGTGGGGCCGCGATCGTTGTCCGTGTCGTTCCCGGCGGGTGCTTTGCCGCAACGTCGCTCGATCACGGTGCGCTCGTCTGAACCCGTGATGCGTGGCCAGCAGCAGCCACTCGGCAGCACTGTGCAGATCGCAACGCGTGCCGTGGAGTTCGTTATGCCCGCGCGCATGCGCCAAGCTTTGCCCGCGCCCGCCATGCGGCGTCGCTATGCCGTCGTTAGCGCCGAAGAAAACGCAACGGTTTGGGTGCGTCGTGGCCCGGCGCGCTTGGTTGCGCCCGCAGGTCCTGAACGTGGTTACCCGCCCAATTCATTCTTGTTCGATGGCGACATTGCCGGCTCGGGTGAGTGGGCGTTCATTGAAGAAAGCGACGACGACGTTGTTGTTGACGGTGGTGCGGGTGACGACGCCGGGACGCTGCTCGACGCGGGCACAGACGCCGATTTTTCGGGCGACGGTGGCGTGTTGTTTGCGCAGCTCAGCGCCGTTTCGCCTTTGCGTGCGACCGTGAACGTGCCTTTCACGCTGACAGCCACGGTGGCGAACGTGCCTGCCAATTGGGTGCTGGTCTGCAATGGCCAAGCGGTGCCAACGACTGTTGTTTCGTCGACCTCCGTGCAAGCGCAGGTGCCTGAATCGTTGACGATCACGCAAGGGTTAACAGCGGTGTGGCTCGCCGATCCGGCGAATGCTGCGGCGCGAACCAACACGCTTTACCTCACCATTGATCCGGCCCCCGGCGCACCGTTGGTGGTGGATTATTCGCCCGACAATGCTTTGCCTGGCACCACGATCAACATTGTGGGCAGCAACTTCGCCGCTGAACCAGTGGTGATCAAAGACGCCAACGGTACGGTTATTCAAGCGATCGGTGCGGGCACAGTGAGTTGGGTGGGCGTTTCGCGCGAAACGCTGCAGTTTACGTTGCCCGCGGGCATGCCGTCGGGCCCGCTGACGGTATCAAACAGCAAGGGCGCCTATCGAGGGAAGATCTTCAACGTGGGGCAGAATCTGTCGCGCATTGAGGGGGCGAGTGCCACTTCCAGCTCGCAATACAACGCCGCCCAGTGGTCCACCGCCAGCGGCGCAGACAACAATCTGCAGACGAGCTGGTTCTCCGCCATCGGCGATTGCGCGAGCTCCACTTCGTGCACGATGAAGCCTTGGTACCAATTGACGTTTGCGGTTCCGCAAACCGTGTCTCGCATTGCGATGCGCGGCAATCGCGAATATGCCAGCGGCTATGATTTCCTCGAAGGCACGTTCGAGGTTTATGGAGCAAACAACACTGTGCTATGGCGCACGACTGTGGTACTGCCAGAGCCAGATCGCGACATCGATTTGATTCTGCCTGTTCCCATTGCGGGTGCCGTCGCTGTTCGTTTCAGCAGCATCCGAGACGAAAGTTTGGAACCCGGCTTTGCGGAGCTTCAGATATTTGGGCCCTAGTTCAAATTCATGAGTGTGTCGCTCTCCAAGACCTTCGGCGAGCGGCTCGGCTTTGGGCGCGAGATCGTTGCTCCAGACGCGATGTGTTGTGTGTGTCCACAGTTTGTCCACAGGGATGACACCCGAGTCGAGCAGATGGTCCTCTCACACTCGGATAGCTGGTAAGGGATACGGTGGACATCGCATTGCGGTGCGTTCCCGGTGGGCGATCAGCTCAGGCACTTTGGCTTGGGCGAAGAATCTGTACTGTCAGCTGGCATGAGCTGAGAGGCTGACCAGCAACGCTGTCTCAACGGGTGGCCTCGGCGATTGCGTCGCTCGAACAGATCCTGCGGCCATCACAACGCGTTCGTCGACCTGGCCATTTTAACGTGCGTGTCAATCTAGCCATGGCCAAATTGACGCCAATGTCAGAATGGCCATGTGTGATGACTTCACGCTCTCATTCGTCAAAGAAGCGGGTCTACTGGGGGGCCGAGGCAAGTGGCAAGACCGTGCCGCCCCCTAGGTCGGCGATTCCTAGTCGCCCTTTGCAGGACTTCTCGTCGGCGCGGCGGCCTCTGATCGCTGCTGCTGCAGATGCTCCCGCAACTCGGGAAACAAAGTCAGCAGCGTCTCAGCGCGGAGCGCCTCTGGCAATTCGTGCGCTTGAGAGGCCATCACCGAAAGGCTGGAGCCGCGGGTAAGCGCTCCGTGAAAGCCATCGATGGCGGCGTGGTCGCTGCCGCCTGGGAGGTGAAAGCCAAACGAAGAGACTTCGTCCGGCATGGACAGGATCACCTCCGGTGGGTTACGGGCGGCAGCATCGGTGAAGGCGGTGGCGATGCGGTGGAAGGGATCCGGATAGCGGCTGTTGTGGGTCAAAGCGAAGCTGCGTTCGTCGTCCATCGACAACTCGTTGTTTTCGCAGAGGGATGCTTGGCAGAGCGCCATTAGGTCGGACCCGAGCAACCTATCCCACGCGCGAGGATCGGTGATCAAATACGCCCCGTCGGCCTGCCTCGAGAAGGTTAAGGCTTTGCCATTCTTGTATACAGCGTAGTGCCCGTCGCCGAGGTTGACGGCGGCCAGATCCACCCAGCGGTGGGTTGAGCTCCGGCGCGCCACTTCGGCCGCCATGTCAGCGTGCGTATGCACTGAAACAAAGTTCACGCGCACGTGAACAATCGGGATGGCCTGCAAGTTTGTCACGTCATCCAAGCGATCGACGCTGGCCACGCCCACCTCGCGCAACAGTTGATTGGGATCCACCAGTTCAGCCTGCTTGTGGGCGTTGCCATGATCGCCAAACATGGTGAAGGTAAAGCGGCCCGGGTGGCGTTTTTGGAAAGCCGCGATCTGATGATCCAGCTCCACCAGCATGGCGACGGCTTTCTGCAAACCACCTGAGTGCGAAACAACGTCCACGTTCATGAGATACGCGAGCGCCACCGGTTGAGTGCGACCCAGTCGTTCAAGAACCCGGAACATCTCGGTTGCCGTCGGTGGCAAGGACGCTTCGGGATCAAGATAGCCTTTGACAGTCCAAAGTTCTCCGTTACCCAAGTAATCAAAACTGTTCCAGCAGGAGAGGGGATCCAACAAGCCTTGCGAAAAGGGATGTTCGGCCACGCCTGCCAAGCCCTTGTTGTGCAGTTTGTTGGCTTCCGGGTCGTAGTATTGCGTTTCGTACCCGGGCATCGGGTCGGCGGCGAGAATACGTGTCCACGCATAGTCGGAAACCGCGGGAAACACACTAATCCAGTCGGCCGCATGCCAACCTGCAAACGCACCTTCCTCACGCGCTAGATCGAACGCTTGCCGCGAGATCCCGTCGACGCCCAAAAAGACGTGCGTTGGCTGGCTGGCGTTCGCGCGTCGGTCTTCGATGGGTACGGTGTTTAGAAACTCGCCATAGGAGGCGTCGCATCCAAAGGCGTATGACAGCAGAAGAACGATGGCACTTCGCAACCGCATCACTGATTTCACCAGAACACCAGCGCCCCATCGAACATGACAAACGTGGAACGTTCCCCCGTGAACAGGATGCGTTGACCACCACCTGCTTCTAAGCGAACCACATCGCCGCGATAGGCAAACGACAGCGCCGCGTGCCCTTGGCCCTGAACGTTGATGCCTTCAACCCCAGCGTGCAGTCGTGCGCGCCAATGCGCATTCGCGATCGCCTCAACGAGCAGCGCCTGACCACCCGATACGTAACGCTGATCCTCACCGGAGGCTACGAGCAACGTCGAGGCCCAATGCAAAGCCCAACGCTGCGACAACAGCACGCTCTTTGCCAGCGACAGCGGCGCCAGATACAACGGCCCATACGGATTCACAAGGCCTGTGGCGTTGAGGTTGCCAAACATGCGGCTTTGCGCGTTGGTGGGAATTCGATAAATGCCAGCCACAACGGCCACTTTCAGCCGCTCTCGCATCAGCACTGCCACCTTCGCCTGCAAGTTCAATGTGCCGTATAAATCTAGGAATGGCTGGGTGGATAGCTGCGCGAATCCCATGCCCACTTGTGCTTGCTGGTAGCCGAGCTGCACCGCGCCCGCGTTGTGTAGAACGCCCGTGTGCTCCCACAAGGGGTAGAGCCCATTGACGGTGTTCAGCGGCGAAGGTGAATCGTCGTCTGCGGCCGCTTGCATACGTGCACTGGCGTGCGCTCCAGCCTCCTCGGCGAACGCCTCATGGGGCGTCAGCGGCAACAAGGACAGCACCGTGCACACACCGAGCCACGGGCGATGAAGCATGAATAGGGGCACCGCAGTCGCAACAGCGAGATCCGTGCCATCAACCTTGCGCTGCCTAACCACCCCATTTCACACACTCGTCGTTCACCGTGGTGTGCAAGGTGCGCCAGCTTTGACATCTGCGTGGTGAACGTTCACCAGGTCTTGAACAGCGTGACGGCTGCGGACACAGAGTGTGGAAGCATGGCATGATGACGGCGTGATTGGACGTCTGCGCCGGCAGTTGATTTTCGCCCTTGAGAGGTTCCTGCTCGGGGGAACGCAATACCGTCTGCTGTTTGTGGCAGGCCTTATCGCTGCCATCAGCCTGCTGGGCGGCATTACTGTGTTCTTCTATGACAGCCGCCATGCGGAGCCCCTTGCCAACGAGATCTGGTGGGCGTTCCTGCGGCTCACAGACCCAGGGTATCTGGGCGACGATCAAGGTGCCTTGCGCCGGGTCGTGTCCACCGTGATCACCGTGCTCGGCTACGTGTTGTTCCTGGGGGCCTTGATCGCCATCATGACGCAGTGGCTGAACAGCACCATTCGCCAGCTTGAGCAGGGGCTGACGCCGATCGCCAAGCGGAACCACATTGTTATTCTGGGTTGGACGTCGCGCTCTCCCGAAGTTTTGCGCGAGCTCTTGGGCTCCACCGGTCGCGTCCGCCGGTTTCTCCGCAGATTAGGTGCGAGAAAGCTGCAAATCGCGATCTTGGTTCCAGACGTGGACCTGGATCTCGTCGTGGCGTTGCGGGAACTTCTCGGCCCCCGCTACAAGCGCACCAATGTCATTCTGCGCTCAGGCTCACCCTTGCAGATAGAGCATTTGCGACGTGTTGACTACGCGCGCGCCGCGGTGCTGATTCTGCCCGGCACGGATCAAAACGGCCCCGAGGACGAGGCTGATAACGATGCCCGCACGCTCAAGACCATGTTGACCGTTCGGCAGCATTGCGCCTCAGAAAACAATGGGCAGCTGCCTTTGATGGTGGCGGCTATTAACAACGCGCGCGTCGTCGCGGTGGCTGAAGCGGCGTATGGCGTGGGGCGCGCGCAGATCATCGCCACCGATGACATGGTGGGGCGCTTGATGGCGCAGAACCTAAGGCATCCGGGCCTGAGCTATGTGCTCAATGAGGTGCTGAGCCACGACAGCGGCTCTGAGATCTATCTGAGGGCCGAGCCGGGTTTGGTGGGGCGCGCGGTGGGCACACTAACGCATGCGTTCGAAGATGGGATCGTCATCGGTCTGCTCCGGGGCACGGAAAATCCAACGCCGTTGTTGAATCCGTCGGCACATGAGGTGATTCGGGCAGATGATCGTTTGGTGTTGCTCGCCCTCGAATATGATTTGACGCCATCTTCGATCGCCCACAGTTCCGCGCCGCCACAGGCTTCGCTGTTGAGCGTGAGAGACGACGGCTTACTTGAACGGCGGATTTTGATCCTGGGATGGAACCACACCGTGCCGACGGTGCTGCGGGAGCTTGATCGTCATCCACAACACCGGTCGCATGTTGACATCATGTCAACCATTGCGGTGGACGATCGCGAGAAGCGCTTGCGACAAAATGACATTCAGCCACAACGGCTCAAACTAAACCATCTTGTGGGTGACTACGCGGTGCCAGGAGATCTGGGGGCTGTGCAGCTGGCCACCTACCACAACATTCTCATTGTGGGCAGCGACCGGTTTGACACCGCCGAAGACGCCGATGCGCGCACGCTGATGGGTTACCACTTGGTACGTGAGCTGCTGGAAGACATGGCCCGGGGGCCGCACTTGCTGGTGCAACTTCGCGACCCATCGAACGCAGACTTGTTCGACAAGGTCGATACTGAAGTCTTGGCCACAGGTGAGATCTTGAGCCACGTCATCGCTCAGATTGCGCTGCGAGCCGATCTGCGGCTGGTGTTCGATCTGTTGCTCGGACCCGAGGGGCCAGAGATCGTCTTTCGTGAGGTGTCGGAATTTTCCTTGGGATCGACCTTCGATTTCTCTGACCTTTTAGACGCTGCGGCGGCGCGTGGGGAAACAGCGCTGGGCGTTCAGCTTGTGACGGTCTCGGGCCGCAAAGGCGGTGTCGTGTTGAATCCCAACCGGCACCACAAGTTCGCGGCGGCTGACTGCCGTGCGGTGGTGGTGTTGACGGCAGGACTTGGTTGAACGCCTTGATCGCGTCGGAATTTTGACACACCTATGTAGTTCTACTGTGTTCGCGATGGGTGAACCTTGGATGTTCTTGTGAGTCAAGCCGGGGCAGCATAGGATTATTCCTCTGGCCGCTGGTGGCTTGACGCATGCAACCGAAAGTAGTTCACGGTTTGTCAGCATCATTCTTGAGAGCAGTGGGTGCCCTGTGCTTCGCTTGCGCGGCCTGTGGTGGTGCCGTCAATGGCGACGTGAAAACATCCGACGATGATGGCTCCGGCGGCGAGGGCGCGGGCGGTGAAGGAGGCGACGGCGGACGCTCATCATCCGGCGGATGGAGCGGTGGAACAAGTGGAGCTGCGGGCAAGGGCGATGTTCCCGACGCCGGCGCGCGCAGCGATGATGCGAAGGCTTCTGATGGTGATGCGGCCTTCGTCGACCCGCCGCCACCGGCAGGGCTGGTGCCTGTCATCGTGGCTTTGGGCCCGGGCGGGCGCACAGCTGTTTCGTGCAACGGCGGGCGGCAGTTCCGCGTCAATGATTTTTACAAAACACCAGATGACGATCACAGCGCCAACGCTGTGACTGGGCTGGCCGGCGGCCGAGGCGCCATCATCGCGTCTGCAGGCTGGGGGGCGCCCGGCAGGGTGTTTTACAGCGACAATGCGGTCGATTGGCAAGAGTTGCCGTCGAGCTCATACACGAAGCTTAACGGCGCGACCGGGCCGAGCACAGAAAACACCTCAAGCACGTTTTTCGATGGTGCTGCCTTCAAGGTGTTTTGGTCACACAAGGTGTGGACATCGGAAGAGGGCAGGGCGTGGAAGGAAACAAGTTTCCAGCCCACCAACATCAGTCACATACGCAACGTTCAGTTTTACCCTAAAGAGAAGTTGCTGCTGATGCGCGTTGAGCGCGACGAGAATGGCTCGCGCAATTTCTTGATGATGACCAGCTCCGACTTGGGGCGAACCTTTACCGTTCGATCCCCGCGCACCACCGGCTGTGCGGCGTTTGAGTGGGGGCCCGTGGCGCAAAGCCATGGTGTGATTGTGGCGGGTGGATCGTCCGGCGCTGTGTGCCGCTCGCAAGATGGAGGCGCCACTTGGACGCCCGTCGCGAACTTGGCCAACCTTAATTCCATGTTTGCCGATCAATCCGCCTTGTTTGCAGCCCGTGGCGACGAACTTCTGCGCAGCGAAGACGGCATCACGTGGACACGGGTTCTTAAAGCCGCAGGGTCCGTGGGCGTGGGTGCATGGTCCAAAGACACGGGATACGCCGTTTCGGTGAGCGCCAACGGACAGTTGAAGTTTTACCGCAGCGACGATGGCCAAGCGTGGGTTGCCTCCGCGGCTGTGAGCGGCACCAACTTCACACCGCGCTTCATGCAGACCGCATTCGTGAAGCCAAGCCCCAAGTGCCCCGGCATCTAGTGGCCGCTCGGCTGCTATGGTGCGTGCATGCAAAGCACGTTGGCCGAATCGATTCGCTCACTAGAACGGCGACGTAAAAGCCTCCTCCTAACCGCGGCCTTGGGCGGCATCGCCGCCTCAGCCGCGCTGGGGCTCATCGCCTTGAGCGTGCCCAGCATATTTTGGCAGCTTTTGGGAGCCAGCGCGGGGCGACCGCCCGCGTACGCCCTGTGGCCCAGCGTTTTGGCGCTCGGCATTTGTGCCGCCTACTTCTCAAGCCTTTGGGGCGTGACAAAATATCGCTGGGCGTTCAAAAACGAAGTGGTCCATAGGCTCATCAAAACGGTTGATGCGTCGATCGCCTATGAGCCCGCGCTGGGCATAAACCAAGCAGACTTCCAACGCAGCGGGTTGTTCTTCATGCAGCCGAACTGGTACCACACCGAGGATCAAATTCGCGGCACCGTGCACGGCGCTTTGTTCACGGCAGCCGAAGTGAATGCCGAATACCGGTCGCATGACAGCAAGGGAGATAAGGTCAGCGACACAATCTTCAGCGGTTTGTTTGTGAAGATCGAACTTCCGAGCGCTCTATCGGAACGCGTGGTGATCGTTTCAGACGACGCTGAGTTTCTCTCGCGCACCGCCGCCAAAGTGTTGCAATCGTTCGATATCACAAAGCCTGGTCGTGTTGTGCGTTTCGACGAGGATAGCGCCTTCGAAGACGTGTACGCGGTTTATGCTGCATCAGAGGACGAGGCGCGAGGGTTGTTGACCCCGGCATTTCGCCGCCAACTCACCGATCTTCGTGAGCGATCGTTTGACGAAATAAGAATCGCCTTTTCGACGAACGAGATCTACGTGGCCGTCACGAACGATGACGTTGTTTTATCGCTACCGCACACCACGGAACTGACGAAGTTCGAGCCAAGTTTGTGGCGAAGCCTCACCGACGCGAACCGGCTTGAGACGCATGCTGAGCATGTGCGCCTCGTGTTGAAGTTGGTGCGAACCCTGGTTGAGCGGGGGTGAGCTAGAGAAAGTTTGTAAGGCACGGAGGCCACGGGGCCGCCCCTCACGCTTGTCACGCGTCCGCCAACAGCGCCAACAAATCGTCCTTGGTCAGTGAAGCCGCGGCGGCGCCGCCGTCGAGGGCTGCATCGGCGAGCGCGCGTTTGCGCTCTTGTAGATCAAGGATGCGCGCTTCCACGGTGTCCACTGCCACCAAGCGGTACACGAACACAGGTTTGTCTTGGCCGATGCGGTGGGCGCGATCCGCGGCTTGCGCTTCCACCGCGGGGTTCCACCACGGATCGCAGATGAACACGTGATCGGCGGCCGTAAGGTTAAGGCCGCTGCCGCCCGCCTTGAGCGAGATCAGCATGACCGGAGGGCCCGCCGGATCTTGGAATGTTTTGACCACGGCATCGCGGTCGCGCGTGCTGCCGTCCAACCGGCAGAACTTAACGCCCGCTTCCTTCAACGCCACCTCAATCAGATCCAAGAACGAGGTCCATTGAGAGAACACAAGGCTGCGTCCGCCTTCCTCGGCCACCGTGCTAAGCGCATCAACCAAACGTTCAACCTTGGATGAGCTTGTGGCGGTTTGCCCGGGGATCAGCGCCGAATGGCATGAGGCTTGGCGCAGACGCAACAAGGCCTCCAAGGCCGCCATCACACCGTGGCCGCTTTGCAGAAGGCCGATGACATCCTTTTGAGCGGCGGCGCGGACGGTGTCATAAATGCCGCGCTCTTTCTCATCGAGCTCCACGTGCATCACCGATTCGGTGCGCGGTGGTAGATCGGGCGCCACATCACGCTTAAGCCTTCGCATAACGAATGGCTTGATGCGTGCGCGCAGCTTGGCAACCGCAGCTTGATCGCCGCTGACGATCGGCCGTTCGATGTTGTCGGCAAAATGGGATCGGCCACCCAGCAGGCCGCGGTTGGTGAAATGCATCAAGCTCCACAGCTCATCCAACCGGTTTTCAACTGGCGTGCCTGTGAGCGCCAAGCGGAACACAGCTGGCAACGCACACGCGGCTCGTGCCGCCTGGCTTTCGGGGTTTTTGATCGCCTGCGCTTCATCCAACACGATCGTGTCCCATTGCACCGCTTGCAGGATTTCTTGATCCAAGCGCATGAGTGAATAACTTGTGAGCGTGACTTCGGCGCTTTCATCAAGCTTGCGATCGCGGCCATGGTAGACGCACAGTTTCAACGACGGCCGGAAGCGCTGGCATTCGGCGCGCCAGTTGTGCACAACCGATGTGGGGCACACGATCAATGTGCGGCCCTTGAGCGCACACAGCGTTTGCAGTGTTTTGCCCAAGCCCATGTCATCGGCAAGCACGCCACCGAGGCCCGCCGTGCGCAGGAACTGCAACCACGACACGCCCTGCTTCTGATAGGGGCGCAGCGTCGCTTGCAAATCGCTGGGCAATTGCGGCGGTGGCAGACGATCGAAGCTTTCGAACAGCGGTGTGAGGCGTTTGAGCGCCGCGGGTTTGGGCGCGTTCAGATCGTCGCATAGCTGCGCCAGATCCGCCAAGGCATGCCCCGCCACGTGTCCGCGGTCATCGCGTGCAGCCAGCAACGCCGCCAACCGCGCGCCGTGCTTCTCTAGAAAATCGAGCGGCAAAGGTGCAAAACCTCCACCTTGAAGTGGCACGAGGCCCAAGCCTTGTTCCCAGGCCCGCAACACAGAAGGGGCATCCACCTGGCGGCTTGTGTCGCCGCCGCGTTCAGCACCCACCACGTCGAAGGCCATCTGAAATGAAAGTTGCGGGGGGCCGTCTTGTTGTGCGCCCAGCGCAGAGGCCAACAACCGCGGCACCAGTTTGTAGCGCGAAGAAAACTCGCGAGCGGCGTCGCCCTTAAGCTCGCCACGAAAGCGCGCCAAACGCGCTGCAAAGCGTGTGGCGTCTTCATTTTGAAATTGCACGCGGCGGCCTGGCAAAAGGTCCAGCTCTTCGCGCAAGCGCAGCAGCAGTTTGCGTTCAGCCACTTCATCACGCACGGGCACGGGCCCCGAAAGGTGCACCATGCGGCCCTCATCAATGCGCGCGCAGGGCGGATCGCCATACACCAACGTGGCCATCGCGCTTAGACCCGTGCCCAAATGGTTAAGTTCGATCTGAATGCGCGGTGCCAGATCACGGGTGACGCGTGGCAGGCGCTGGCTTTGAATCTGCACCTTCATGCGCGTTTCCAGATCAGGAACGATCCTCGTTTTCAACTCGCCGAGCGCTGCCACTGAAAAGCGCTGCACTGAGGGAAGGTTCTGCAAACGCGCGCCACACAGTTCGGATTCGCCCACGAGCGCCAGCGTGCCGGTGGTGCCGACCTCCGGTGGACTGGCACACAACACCACGCCGGTGGCGACGGCCTTTTTCACGCGGGGATCCGCGGCGATCGTCAACACCACGTCGTGGCCTTCATCCTTGATGGTGGCAAACGGCAGGACTTCCTCGGCTGACACACTGACCGCATTGCCATCCAAAAACACGCGCGGGGCGTCCGCCAAGATGGCAATCAACGCACGCAACTGGTCCGCCGCCAACACGCCACGCGCGCGGCTTTCAAGCACGCGGTCTGCGCGCAGGTCGGGCTCTTCTGGGTGCACGAGCGAGGCTTCGCTTGGTTTTGACAACATCGCGGCCAATGACGAGACGAGCGGCTTCTCTTCGCCCGCGGCGTTGGCAATGAAGCGCTCCACCATCAAGCCGTTTTCGCTGCTGGTGAAGCGGTAGACCAGGCGACCGCCGGTGGTGTTGGCGGTTTTCATGGCTGCCGGTTGCCCGTCGGTCTGTGACAGCGCAATCGCGGCAGCGGTTATGTGCTCGCAAGGGCGCATGCGTCCCTCGCAGTCGCAGTCCCACTCAAGCTCCCCCGGGTAAATCACAACCGTCGGGGCCACGGTTACGCCGGGCGCGCGCACCCGCAGCACCAGCTCGTCCTTGTCTTGCGATTCCAGGACCACGCCTTCGCCGTCACGGCACAGCTTGACGCCGCGGCCCCAGATGGCGGGCGGCGCGGCGCGACGGATGGCTTCCACGACCTTGGTGTACAAAGTCGACTAGATTTACCAGGCACCGTCCACAGTGGCCATGAGCGCCGTTTGGCCAGCTAAGCTTTCAGCCTAAAAACGGGTCGGCAGCGGCGGTGTTATAGTGCTATAAAATGAGCCTGACCATGGAAAACCAAAAGCCTTCGATCTTGCGTCTTTCCCCCGTGGACAACGTGGTGGTCGCGCGCGTCGCCTTATCGGTTGGCGACGCCTTTGGGGACGAGGGGCGCGAGGTGATGGTGCGCGCCGACATTCCGGCGGGTCACAAGGTGGCCACCGCCCCTGTGCGCGAAGGCGAGCCGTTGCGCCGTTATGGCCAGGTGATCGGCTTTGCCAGCGCGGCGATTGTGCCTGGCGATCATGTGCACTCCCACAATGTGGCGTTTGCCAAACTTGATCGCGACTGGGCTTTCTCGGCGGATGTGAAGCCCACAGCGTTTGCATCCGAACCCGGGACCTTCCAGGGCTTTCTGCGCGCCGACGGCCGTGCCGGCACGCGCAACTACGTTGGCATTTTGACGTCGGTCAATTGCTCGGCGTCGGTGGCGCGGATGGTGGCCGACGCGTTTCGTGATCGCGACAAAGCCCTGGCGGGTTTTGGCAACGTTGATGGCGTTGTGGCTCTTACGCACAAAACCGGTTGTGGCATGGCGGGCACCGGCGACGATCTGGACACGCTTCGGCGTACGCTGGCGGGCTACGTCAAGCATCCCAATTTTGGCGCCGTGTTGGTGATTGGCTTGGGGTGCGAAGTGAACCAGGTTTCAGAGTTGGTGCGCCTGGGACGGTTGGCGCAAGCGCGCCCGACCATGCCCACACTAACCATTCAAACCGAAGGCGGAACACGCAAGACGATCGAGCGTGGCATCGCGGCCGTGCGAGAGTTGCTCGCCGAAGCGAATCAAGCACAACGGACCACCGTGCCTTTGTCTCACTTGACCGTTGGCTTGCAGTGCGGTGGTTCGGATGGGTACTCAGGCATCACTGCCAACCCTGCCTTGGGCGTGGCCTCAGACATTTTGGTTCGCCATGGCGGCAGCGTGATTTTATCCGAAACACCCGAAGCGTATGGCGCCGAGCATCTGCTGACCCGTCGGGCGGTGACACCACAAGTGGGGCAAAAAATGCTGGATCTGATGGCGTGGTGGCAAACCTACGTGGACAAATTCGGCGGCAGCTTGGACAACAACCCTTCGCCCGGAAATAAGGCGGGCGGCATTACCACCATCTTGGAAAAGTCGCTTGGTGCCGTCGCGAAAGCCGGCAGCACGAACTTGGTGGATGTGCTGCGATATGCAGAGCCTTTGGTGAAGCGCGGTTTCAATTTTATGGATAGCCCTGGCTATGACCCCGTTTCAGCCACGGGCCAAGTGGCCGCGGGCGCGAACTTGATTTGCTTTACCACCGGGCGCGGTTCCGTATATGGCTGTGTGCCAACGCCCTCGATCAAATTGGCCACGAACACGGCGCTTTACCAGCGGATGGAAGACGACATGGACGAGAACTGTGGCGGCATCGTGGATGGCTCGGACACGCTGCAGGCGTGCGGTCAGCGCGTGTTTGAACGCATCGTACGCGTGGCCAGTGGCGAACGCACCAAGAGCGAACTGCTTGGTATGGGTGAAGCCGAGTTTGCGCCGTGGCCGCTTGGCGCGGTGATGTGAAGCGCTTACGGATTGCTGGCCACAGTGAGCCACGCGGGCATCGTTACACTCACCGGCCCTGCACCGAAGCGCTGCTGCAGATCAGCAAACACGCGTTGCTCGAAGGCGGCCCATCCGTCACCCAGGCGTTTGCGCAGCAGCGTGAGTGGTGCGGTGGAACGAACCATGGATTCCCAGTAAGCGTGCAGTGATGGCTCGTGCACCGTGTTCTCGATGCGCTTGACGTCGACGTTCGCAAAACCGGCGGCGCTAAATTCTTCGTGAATCAATTCCGGCGTGCCCAAGGGCGGAGGCCCGTCGCTGCCAAAGGGCGTGGACAAATGCTGAGCAATCACAGTGAACACGGCTTCGATCAACGGCACCTCTTTGAACGGCACCCAGCTTGTGAGGCCCACTTTGCCGCCCGGTTTGAGCACACGGCGCATCTCTTTGAGACCTTGAATTCGGTTGGGGAAGAAAATGAGGCCAAAGATGGAAAAGGCAGCGTCGAAGGTGTTGTCGGGAAACGGCAGCGTCTGCGCGTCGCCTTCGTGAAATTCAACGTTGCGCAAGCCTTGCTCGGCGGCATGTTTGCGAGCGGCGTTCAACATGTCATGCGCAAAATCGATGCCCGTCACTTGCTGCACTTGCGCTGCGGCCAAAAGCGCGAATGTGCCTGGCCCCGTGGCCACGTCTAACACGTGTGCGGTCTCAGCCGGTGCCACTTGTTCCAGGGCTTTGCGTGCGTACTTCGTAAACTCGGGCAACAGGATGTCCACGTAACCCGGGGACACGAGGTTCCAAGGCTCAGGCTGCGAAAGCGGCGAAGGTGAAGACATAGGTTAGACCATGCCAACGCAAGTTCATCTTGGCAAGACGGCTGGTCCGCGGGGCACGAGCCGCCCGTGACGAATGACGTGCCGAATGGTCGTTGTGTTGCGGATGTCAGCCAGTGGCGAGCGATCCAAAACCACCAAGCTGGCTTCGTCGCCCACACGCACGCCGTAGGGCAGCCCCAAAAAACGTGACGCGGAAGTGGTGCCAGCCGCCAGCGCCTGCCACACAGATAGCCCTGCTTGCACCAGCAAGTGCATCTCGCGGTGCAAGGAGTACCCTTGGAATGTGCCCAAGTTGCCCGTGTCCGATCCGGCGACAATGGGCACCCCGGCCTTCACTAACTTTTTGATGGAAGCAAAATCGTTGGCTTTACAGCCCGCGCTTTGCCACTCGATCGTGCGCCGCGTGCGTGCACTCCACGCTTCGGGTTTTGTGTATTGGGCAAGCACGCGTTTTCCTGCCACGCGCGCGAGCAACGGATCGCGCAACCACGCGGCTTCGGGCGCCGCCGGCTGGGCGAGCATGGCCATATCGCATTGAACAGCCATGGTGGGTATCGATACCGTTTTGTGTTTGAGCATCGCTTGCACAACGTTGTCAGGGATCACCACTTCATCTTCCAAGTGGGTGATCGCCGTGGCCCCGGCTTCAATGGCCACCAAGGCATCTGGCCACGAAGCGATGTGCACCACCGTTGGCAGACGCATCGTTTTGGCTTCGTCCATCATTGTGGCCAGCTGTGGCCCGCCGGCGAACAGCTTGATGAAATCGGGCTTCGTGGCCGCCATCGCACGGATGCGTGCACGCGCTTGCCGATCACCATTTTCATAAGACCCTGTGGGCGAGGCCAACACGATCTGCGCGTGGGCAGGCGACGCACGCACGCGATCGCGCAGCGCCAGATCCTCAGGCTCACCGGTCATGCTCAAAAAGCCCACCACACCGGCCTGCAACATGCGTTGCGCGTTCTTTTCATCGCCCCACTCTTCGTCGTCTGCTTCGGCAACAGGCGAGGGGTTGCCCCACGAATGAACGTGCGCATCGACGAAGCCGGGCAGCACGAAGGCGCCTTGCACATCCAGGCTGTCCTTGCGGCACGCGCCTGCTTTCACCTGCTGCACCTTGCTGCCGGCAATGCGCACGTCGGCGGCTACAACGGTGTGCGCCACTGGATCAACCACCTGGCCGCCCCTCAAACACAATTCAGGTTCCACCGTTGCCGGCGATCCTACCGTGCGCGCCACCCACCACAGGCCAAACCACACCAGGTTCATGGTTGGCAAGGTTACCTGCAAACCGACCCGGCGGCTCTATATGGTCCGGGAATACTGGGGTTGGGCGCCGCGTGCTCGCTGTGCCGTGGGGGCCAAATGCGCATCGAACACCATACAGATGTTGCGCAGCACCCATCGGCCCTTGCGGGTCACTTGGATGCCAGCCGCGCTTGCCGTGAGCAACCCATCCCCCATCAAAGCGTCAAGCGCTTGATGTTCGGCGGCGAAGTATTCAGCAAAGCTGATGTGGTGTTTGCGTTCGATCGCCTCGGCGCTGACTTGGTTCGTGCACAGAAGCGACATGATGACGTCACGCCGGATCTGATCATCGCGCGTCAATTCCACGCCACGGGTGGTGGCAAGCGTTCCACTTTCAATGCGGCGGCGGTAGCCGGGCAGGTGCGGATCGTTTTGCGCGTACGCGTGGTTCACTTCACTGATCGCCGATAGGCCGAACGCCACAACATCTGTTTCCGGCTTTGTCGTAAAGCCCATGAAGTTTCGGCGCAGGGTGTGTTGCGCGTGGGCGGTGGCCAACTCATCTGTGGGTTTCGCGAAATGGTCGAGGCCAATCCACGTATAGCCGGCGCGTTCGAATGCCTCGACGGCGTTGACATAAAGGCCGAGTTTTGTTCTGGCGCTCGGAAGCAAGCCCACAGGCATTTTGGCTTGGTGAGGCCGCATGTGTGGCACGTGCGCGTAGCTGAACAGCGCAATGCGATCGGGCTGCCACGCGCCCACCGTGGCGATGGTGGCATCGAAGCTGGCTGGGGTTTGTTGGGGCAGGCCGTAAATCAAGTCGACGTTGATCGAAGCAAAGCCGGCGGCGCGACAATCCTCGAAGAAGCGCTGTGTTTGTTCGGCGGGTTGCACGCGGCCGATCGCCACTTGCACTTCATCATCCAGATCTTGCACGCCCATCGAAATGCGATCGAAACCCAAAGCGCGCAGCGTTGCCAGGTGCTCTGCGGTGGTCACACGCGGATCCACCTCCACCGACCGTTCGGCGCCAGCCACAAAATCAAATGATGCCTCAAGGGCGCCGACCAAGTGCTGCAGTTGAGCGGGCGTGAGAAAGGTGGGCGTGCCGCCGCCAAAGTGAAGTTGCATTGCGTGCCGCGCGGTGCCCAGCCGATCGGCCACCATGCGGATCTCCTGAAGAAGCGCATCGAGATATGGCAGCACGATGTCTTGCTTGTTGCTGATCACCACGTTGCAACCGCAGTAAAGGCAGCGTTTGCGGCAAAATGGCAAATGCACGTAAAGGCTGAGTGGCGCTGGCGCAGGCGACA
The DNA here is from genome assembly GCA_033763315.1 of Deltaproteobacteria bacterium. Lineage (GTDB taxonomy): Bacteria > Myxococcota_A > Polyangia > Fen-1088 > Fen-1088 > JAGTJU01. Next base: position 217,211 of record JANRKS010000007.1, on the reverse strand, counting down.
CCGCATGGGCGTTTAAGCGTGTCTCGTAGGCTTTGTGATCAAACGTTTCTTGCCACGCGGGAACGGCTGGATAACTGGTGTATCGCGGGCCGGGGCGATCGTATTTTGCAACCAAAGCTTGCGAGGCAGCGTGTGAATCCACCTTCACATTGTAGCCACCGTGCTGGCGCTTCTCTACGCTGCAATCGCGATCAATTTGCGCGTTTGCGACGTTGCCACACGCGCCACGCCAGCCACGAAATCACGGGCAAAGCCATCGGCAGCAACAACGCCCACACCACCATGTTTTCCGGTAAAAACTGCGCGCCGTTGGCCGCCAACACCAGCGCGTAAAGCGCATCACCTGACACGCACCACAACACATATGTGCCAAGCGGCAAGCGAGCCGCACCCGCCGCGATGGCCACGGCCTCAGCAAACACGGGCACCGGGCGGCTAAGAAATACCGCAAGACCCGTGGGCGCTTGTGCCACAGTGGGCGCGAACCGCGCGGGCCACAAACGCCCGAGCGCGAAGCCGATCAGATGACCCACGATCAGTCCCGCAGCCACCCAAGCGAAGCCCGCGGCAACCCCCAACCGCGCACCCATGAGCGTGCCCACGAGGCTCGACGGGATCGGCAGAAGCACATCCATCGCCAACAAAACCGCACCGGTGCCGCCCACACCCAAGCCACGCGCGCTGTGGCCTTCTAGCCACTGTTGTCCCGGCAGTTCGCCCACCACGAGGAAAGGAATGATCGGGATCGCCAGTGTGGCCAGCACCACAGCCACGATCTTTCGCCATTCTCTCTTGGGAGTGTTTGTTGGCTGGGCCACGCGCCACGACCATAGCAGCGGCTTGCGATTTTGTGTCAAACTGCCAGGCCATGAGCACCTTCGATCCCAATGCATGGCTGTCGTCATTTCTCACAAGCCATGGCGGCGTTGCAGGCACCGTGCACGTGCGGGACGGCCAGATGTTGCGCATGCAAGCCTCCGTCAACATTCCACCTAAGGTCGTCGAGGTGACGCAAGTGATCCCATTTGGCAAAGGCATGGCGGGTTTGGCCTTCGAACGCGATAAGCCCGTGCAAACGTGCAACCTCAAAGACGACGCCTCAGGTGACGTGCGTCCAGGGGCCAAAGCGGTGAACGCCAACGCCGCCGTGGCGATACCGATTCACGACGCGCAAGGCGGCGTGCGTGCGGTGGTGGGCATTGCCTTCATGGGCGAGCGTGAGATCCAGGCCGACGAATTGGCACGGCTGAGCGCGGCCGCTGAGGCGTTCCCAGCCTAAAGACGCCCCGTCAGAGGGGAGGTGAGCCGGTTTTCGCGGCTCGCGGACACTAAGGACAGTTTAAGCTTATGTCCTTGGCGCGCAACACCCCCAACAACGTCGAACCCCTGCGCTTTTCGGGGGACGATCACGCCCTCGTGGCCGCGCTGCGTCTGCGACACCCGGGTGCGGCCGCTGCGTTGTGGGACCGTTACGCCCAGGGCGTGCACCGCACGATCACGCGCACGTTGGGCCCCGATGCCGAAGCGCCCGACCTTCTACAAGAGACGTTCATTCATGCGTTGGCTGACATCCGTTCCTTGGACGACCCGTCGCGCCTCGGTCCGTGGCTTACCACGATTGCGGTGTTCACGGCGCGGGCGTGTCTGCGCCGCCGGGCGCGCCGCAAGTGGCTTTCGGTGTTCTCGCCCGTGCAAGTACAACCCACAGTCGCCTTGCCCGTGGCCGATGACGTCAGACAAGCGTTGCAAGAGGTTTACGCAGTGTTGAACACCATGCCCGCGGACGAGCGCTTGGCCTTTGCGCTGCGATTGATTGATGGCTTGCCGCTGGCCGAGGCTGCGGCCTCGATGAAGGTTTCTTTGGCGACGTTCAAGCGGCGCTTGGCGAAGGCGGAAGCACGCTTTTTAGCTGTGGCTCACAAGAGCCCACGCTTGCGCGCGTTTATTGAAGAGGGGGAGCGATGGGAACTGAAAGCTTAAAGCAACTGGGTGGGGCGGTGAACGACGCGATGGCGAGGGCCGTGCCCTCTGAAGAGGCAGCGCGTGCGGGACGTGCGGCCTTTCTACGTCAAGTTCACCGGCCCGTGCGGCGTTCGCCGGCGTTTGTCTTGGTTGGCGCTGCCGCCACGGTTGTTGTTTTGGCGTTGGCGTGGATGCCGCTGCGGCGTGCACGCACCACCGTTGGCTTTGTGGCGGGCGAGGTGCCCGGTGAAGTGGGCGCGTTGCTCGAAACACAGGCGCGCCCCTTGCCATTGCGGTTCGATGAAGGCAGCCGCATTGAGCTTGATCCGCGCAGCCAATTGCGTGTGGCAGAGTTCGGAAAAACCAAGGCGCGCGTGCAATTGCATCGAGGGCACGCTGCGCTTGCCATTCAAAAGGGCAAAGGCCGTGCGTGGGCCGTGGAGGCGGGGCCCTTTGCCGTCAACGTCACGGGCACGCGTTTCTCAGTGGATTGGCAGCCCGAGCAGCAGCGCATGGAAGTGGTGTTGGTGGAAGGATCTGTGACCGTCACGGGCACGTGTTTAAAAGACGCGCGCAAGATGGTGGCGCCACAGCGTTTGGTGGCCCTGTGTGATGAGGCACCTGTGGCATTTGAAGCGGCAAAAGCAGCTGCGACGCGTACGCCAGAAAGTGAGCCTATGCCCGCCAGCCCCAAGCGCGTAGCGATGGCCAACAATCTGTGGTGGCAATTGGCAAAGGCGGGGCGATACCAAGAGGCTTTGGCTCACGCGAAGGCCGCTGGATTTGTGGGTCTTTGCCGAACAGCAAGCGCGGCCGAACTTTTGGATCTGGGGGACGCCGCCCGGTTGGCGGGCGATGTGACGGCGGCCGAGCAAGCCTTGGGCATCTTGAACAAACGCTTTCCTCACTCACCTCAAAGCGCGTTAGCGACCTTTCATTTGGGACGTCTCGCCTTCGATCAAAATCAGAACTATGAGGCCGCCGCTTTGCATTTCACTCGCTACTTGGCCGATAACCCGCAGGGGGCTCTCGTGGGAGACGCGTGGGGCCGGCTATTGCAGGCGCGCCAACGAATGTCCCTCACAGATTCGGGCAGCCAAGCGGCGGCTCACGACGACGCGCGCGCTTATTTGGCGCGCTTTCCGAATGGCCCTTACGCGGGCTTGGCGAGACGTTTGTTAAGTCAATAGTCATTGCACACCACTGTGAAGGCCACACGCAGCGTATAATCGCCAAGTTGATGGCTCGTAGCGCGCTTTTGTGGGTGGCCTTATCCCTGTGTACGGGGAATGCGTGGGCGCAACCGCGCTGTGATGTGTTGTTGATCACGAACACAGGCGCAGGCGCAGACATGTTCTCGCCACGGCTGTTGGCGGAGCTTGCAACGGCGGGCCTGGCCACGCGAACGCAAACGTTTTCGGATGAGCCTTTGGACGCGCTTGCGCGCAAAGACGGTTGCTTGTCGGTTGTGCGCGCTTTGCCCTCGGGCAAGGGCGTTGAACTGTGGTTGGACGAAACCGCCAATGGTCGACCGATGGTGAGGAACTTGGTGGTCGACGAGCGGCCTGATGGACCGGATGTGGCGATGGTTGTGTTGCAGACAACGGAATTGGTGCGCGCCGCTTTGCAGGGGCAATCCGCGACATCACCGGGGGCCGTGGCCGATGTTCACCAGGCCGCCGCGGCTGAGCCGGCATCCGCTTCAAAGCCTGCGTTCCTCTTGGGCGCTGGCGCCGGCGTATTCAAACAACGTGGTGGCTTTCCTGCGGTACCTATTCTTCGCGTGGAAGCGGCTTGGTCTTTGTGGCGTGGTGTGGGCCCCGAGTTGCTGCTGCAAGGTCCCTGGCAAACGAGTGACTTGCATACCCTGGAGGGCACCACCCGGGCCACGCCCTGGGGGCTGGCTTTGGGCGTGCGTGTTGACCACACGTTTACGCGTTGGTTTGCTGCCGTGGGTGTGGGGCTTTTGTGGCAGATTTGGCAAGTGGAGGGCTTCGCCAACAGCTCCGTCATCGCGCGCGACCAAACCTTTACGGAGCTTGGCATTTACAGTCATGCACGGGCTGGCGTGAACCTGGCTTCGTGGTTGCGCGGTGGACTCGATCTATCCGGCGGTGCGAATTTCTCCGAGACCCGCATCGCTCATGCACAACGCGATGTGGGCGCTGTGGGGCAGTTGGGCGCGGCGGCAGTTCTAACGATTGAGGCCCTATCGCGATGAGGTCGGTCGTGATTCTGGGGCTGTTGTGCCTCGCGGCTTGCGAGCCATCGACAGTAGAAACATTGACAGCATCGCCCGCGTGTCCGTTGCCGAACGTGCAATTGCCTCCGCAACCGCAAGCTTATCTGATCATCGATGATCTTGAAGACGGCGACAATCTGACGGGCCGTACAGGCGGCTTGGGCGGCAATTGGGAAATTTGGGATGATGACAGCGCCAAGCCGACGGCCTCTGTATCCAACACGTGCGCGGCGTTGGGCAAATACGCGATGCACCTTTCCACGACGGGTCAGACCGGGTGGGGAGCTTCTGCCAGTGTTTTCTTCGCGGCCCCTCCGCATCCTTCGCCTTTCAACGGTTCCGGGTGGAACGCCATTTCGTTTTATATGGCGCTGTCGCCCAACGACACACGTCCGCGCACGTTCAGAGCCAGCGTGTCCACCATGGAGACGGCTTGGAACGGCCGCTGCACCTCCTGCGTTGATAACTTTGGCACGGGTGTGGCTGTCACGGGTCGCTGGCAGCGCTTCGTTTTGCCGTTTGCGGATCTACGACAGATGGGCTGGGGCGTGCCGCCAGCCAGCTTTAAACTCGACGAAATCGTTCAATTCCACGTTGCCTTGGACCAAAAGTTCGATGTTTGGATAGACCATATCCAATTCGAGCGGCTCTAGGCTGTCGATCAGCCCGTCCGGGGTTGAGCCACATTCTGACTTCGTGAACACTTAGGGTTCGTGAAGCACGCAAACGTGTCCCTTTTGGTTTTGGGATGGCTGGGCTCCGCCTGTACGGGCAGCGTCGGCTTAGGTGATTCTCCCGAGGCTGATGACGGTGGCTCAACGGGCCAAGGTGGAACCGGCTCCGGCGCACGCGGTGGAGCCTCCAGCGGCGGGGCGCCATCCGATGGTGCCGACGCGGTTGTGGCCACATCCAAGTTTGCTCGCTTGTCGCACAAGCAGTGGGAAAACACCACGCGGGATCTGCTCGGGTTGCCCAAGGCCCCTGGCCTGACCTCAACGTTCACCGGCGACGCGTCTCATGGCCGTTTCGATAACGCCGGTGGCGCCCTGCAGGTCACGGACGGTTTGTTTAACGATTATCAAATCGCATCCGAGGCATTGGCCGCGAAGGTGTCATCGGACGCCACCTTGTTGGCCAAATTGAAACCAAGTGGTGCCACGGGTGCCGTGCAGCCCAAGCCATTTATCGAAGCTTTTGGCCGCCGCGCGTTTCGTCGGCCCCTGACGACCGAAGAAGTGGATCGCTACGCAGCCCTGTTTGCAAAGGGGTCAGCGCTCTATGGCGCGGGCGACGCCAGCGTGTTGGGCATGCGTGCGGTGATTGAGGCCATGCTGCAATCACCGCATTTCCTTTACCGCATTGAAGTGGGCCAAACAAACAAGGTTGTGGATGGCAAGGTGCCATTGACTGGGTGGGAGATGGCATCGCGGATCTCGTACGGCTTGGCCAACACGATGCCCGACAGCGAACTGTTGGCGGCGGCGGCTGACGGCAAATTGCAAGGCAACGTCGCGGACGTGCGCGCCGAGGTACGCAGACACGCCACACGTTTGCTTTCAAGCACGGGCGGCAAAGACGCGATCAATGACTTTTACACGCAGTTGCTGCGGCTTTACACCTATGACGGGATCGACAAAGACGCGGCGAAAGTGCCCGAATTCGTCGCGGGCATTGGCGCGGATATGCGGCAAGAAACGTTGCGCTTTACCAGTGAAATCGTGTCGCAGGCCACGGGCAGCCAGGCAGACCTATTGACGGCTCCGTTTACGTTTGTGAACCAGCGGCTTGCCAAGGTCTACGGTCTTTCCGGAACCTTCACGGACGAATTCAAGAAGGTGGATCTTGACGCCAAACAACGTTCGGGCTTGTTGACCCAACCCGGATTCTTGGCGTCCAACGCGCACAGAACGGAAATCGATTCGATTCACCGAGGCGTGTTTGTTCACGTCAACGTCATGTGTACCAACTTGCCACCACCGGCGAAGAACGTTCCCCCTGTGCCCCCGACGGGAGGCAAGACCAACCGCGAGCGCGTGACGGCTCACACGGGCCCGGGCACGTGCGGCGGTCCTTGCCACGGCACTTTGATCAACCCAGCGGGCTTTGCGTTCGAGAAGTTTGATGCCATCGGGAAATACCGCACGTTAGACAATGGCGCGGCCATTGATGACAGTGGCAGCCTTGAGATTGACGGCGTCGAACGCTCGTGGAAATCAAGCGTCGAATTTGTTGCCTTGCTGGCGAAAAGCCAAAGCGTACACCAATGCTTGACTGGCGCGTGGCTTGAGTATTTGTTCGGACGCCGCCCCGAGGAGGCCGACGCCTTCCTTGTGAACCGCGTGGCGAACGCTTCGCTGTCGCAGTCGCAAGCCATCAAAGAATCGATGCTTGAGCTTGTGACGAGCGAAGCGTTCATGTTCCGGGCGGCCCTGTAAACCTGCCGAGGGAAAACCTATGACCATCAAGAATTCTGTTTTGGATCGTCGTCGTTTCCTGCGTGGCACCGGTGTGGCCCTGGGCCTGCCACTGCTTGAATCGTTCATGCCAAAGACCGCACGCGCTGCGGGCCCCGCGCCGGGCTACGCGGTGTTTCTGGTGGACATGAACGGTGTGCAACAGCAACCTGGTTTTGGCAACGAACCTGAGCGCTTTTGGCCCACGAAGGCAGGCGCGTTAACCACGGCATCGATGATGGCGGATTCGGGCCGCGCTGTGAGCGAGCTGGCCGCGTATGCCGATTACCTGAACATCATTCGTGGCGTTAGCATGGCCTTTGATGGCAACGGCTGCGGCCACAGCGGTGGCGGCAATCAGTTGTTGACGGCCGCCAAGGTATCTGCGGATCCCGCCAAGAACAAATCGTTGGCGATGGGGCCTTCGGCTGACTATCGAATCTCGCAGGCGCTGGCTGGCAAGGAGCCATTCGCGCTTTATGCGGGGCCAAAGTATGGCTATATCAACGATCACATCTCGTTTCGTGGCACAAAAGATCTGATCATAGCCGAAGCGAATCCATGGACGGCTTATTCGAAGATCGTCAGCATGACGGGCGGCGCTGGGGCGGCTCAAGAGCTTGTGTTAAACCGCCGCAGAAGCGTCAATGATCTTGTGCGAGGCGAGTTGAACGTGTTGCTGGGCGACAAGACTTTGTCGTCTGCCGATCGTCAGCGCATCAGCATGCACCTGGCCAGCGTTCGTGACATCGAACAGCAAATGGTCAAAGAGCTCCCGGCAGCCACCGTGGCAGACCTCAAGTCGGTGGATGGGCAGCAAGGCACCGATGGTAACCGCCTTAAAGTTTTGGCGCTTGAGTTCGATCTGGCGGTGTTCGCGTTGGCTTCAGGTCAGCACCGGGTGGTGTTCATTCAGAACGGCGATGGCACGGATGGCATCGGCTACACGGTCAACGGCGTGAAGCTGCCCAGCTACCATCACATTTCTCATCGCATCAACGGCGACGGCACGGAAGGCACGCCGATCGATGGGGCGGACTTGATGCACCATCAAATTGATCGCATTCATCTGCGTCACTTCGGCATGTTGATAGGCAAGATGGGTGCGGTAAAAACGCCCATGGGATCCCTTTTGGATTTGGGCTTCGCCGCGTGGGCCAACCAACTGGGCGATGGATACCATCAGTACAAGAACGTGCCGTACATCATTGCGGGCCGCGCGGGCGGCTACTTGAAGACAGGCCAATTCTTAGATCTGCCCAAAGTGATGAACAACAAGTTGCTTAACACGCTGATCACGGCCGCCGGCGTGCGTTCGAGCGCTGGCGGGCCCATCGATGACTTCGGCGATCCTTCGCTGCCGAAGGGCCTCATACCTGGGTTGGTGGCCTAGCCGCGCTAAAGCTTCGCTTCCACGCGCGCAAGGCGTGTGCGGATGCTGGCGTCGTTTGGTGAGAGCGCTGCCGCGCTTTTGTAGGCTTCCAGCGCTTCTGGCAGCAGCCCCATTTTGAAACAAACGTCGCCCAGCAGCAGGTGGTTTTTGATCGCGCGCGGGCCGAGGCCGATCGCCCGGCGCGCGTAGTTACGTGCGCCTTTGTAGTCACCCAGTTCGAACGCCGCTTCGCCAAGTCCGCTTAATACCTCGGCGTCATTCGGCAAGTCGACCAAGGCGGCTTCAAGGGCGGTGCGTGCTCGTTGCATCTGCCCATTGTCGAGCGCTTGCAAACCGCGCAGGCGCGCTTCACGAGCGGCGGCCACATCTTCTGCACGTCGCGCGGGTGCAGGCGGCGCCAGCGCCAACTTTGCCTTGGCGGCCACGGGGAGCTTCGCGGCGTTTACCGGCTTCGTTGCGTGTGCCACAGCGAGCGGCGCTGGCTTCTGGGGCAACGGAGGAGACGTGACAGGCGTGGGCGCCTCGGGCGCTGGCGCAGGGGCAGGCACGGCGGCCGCTGGCGCGGGGACGGGCACGGCAGGGCTGGGCGCCGCGGGCGCCACGGCAGCGACGGGCGTTGATGCGTGCGGGGCAGGCTTGGATCGCAACGCGAAACCAGCACCACCTAGAATCAATGTGCCAGCCACGGCGGCTGCGGCGGCATGCAGCTTTGTTTTGGGGCGGAGGTCTGGCAGGGGCCGCACGGAGCTCACCACGCTGTAGCCTGCGTCTTCTTCGGCACGCTCAGCTGTCGTGCGCCCCGCTCGTGCTTGCGCGATCAACGAACGCGGCGTGGGCGGCGGCGGAGGAATGGGCGTGATCGACATCTCAGGCAGCGGCTCTTCATTCCAGCTGTCTGTGCCGAATACCTCTTCCAAAAGCCGCGCGACACTATCGCTTTGAAAGCGCGTGCCACTGAGATAACCGCTTAACGACTCTACCAACGCTTGGGCCGAGGGAATCCGCCTGGCTGGATCTCGATCGAGCGCGCGTAGCACGATGTCGTCGAGGGTTGGCGGCAGGCCAGGACGCGCCAAAGACGGTGGAGGCACGTCCTTTTCAACGATGTTGCGCATCGTCTGAAGATCGTTGTTGTCGTAGAACAACCGTTGGCCCACCAAGCACTCCCAAAACACCACGCCCAACGAGAAGATATCCGATCGACCATCAATGGGTTTGCCGCGCACTTGCTCAGGCGAAAGGTAGGCGAATTTGCCCTTGATCAAACCACTTGCTGGTGTTGTGGAGCGCAGTTTCATCGCCGCGCGGGCGATGCCAAAATCGAGCAGCTTCACGCCGCCCGTTTTCAGCAGCATGATGTTCGAAGGCGTTACGTCGCGGTGAACGATGTCGAGCCCCTTGCCCGCCTGGGAAAGCCCATGCGCGTAGGCCAAGCCGCGTGCCACTTCATTGACCGCAAACGCCGCGATCCCGATGGGTAGATCGCGGCCTGTTGAACGCAAGTGCCGCATCACTGTCAGCAGATCGCGTCCACGCAAATACTCCATCGCCAAAAAGTAATCGCCGTCGACTTCGCCGAAATCGTAGACCTGCACGATGTTCGGATGTTCCAACATCGCCGAGATGCGCGCCTCGTTGATGAACATATCAACGAAGTCAGCTGACTCAGCCTTCTCCGCGCGGATGCGTTTGAGCACGAACTGGCGTTGAAAACCGCCCGGCCCTTGCGCCACCGCACGATACACCTCGGCCATGCCACCGCGACCGATGACTTCTAGCAATCGGTAGCGACCAAAGCGTTTTCCTCGTACGGACGAGCTTCCAGCGGGGCCGGTAGCCATGCCGCTGACATCGGCGGGTTTGCAGCGGAAACTTAAGACATCTCCAGATGCCGCGACAGGCTGGAACGGGCCGTCAAGCCTTGCTATCTGCGTCGTTACAAGGTTTCTCGATGCTTACGGGCGCTGCGGGTGAGGCGCCGTGTTCATAGTGCACACACCGCACTTCGTGGCGACCGAACGCCACCAACGGCCGCGGCGGCTCAGCACACTTCGCTTCGGCGAGGGGGCATCGGGTGCGAAAGCGGCAGCCCGAAGGCGGGTGAAGGGGGCTCGGCACATCGCCGCTTAAAACGAACCGTTGCTTGCTGGCCTTTGTGTCTGTGGATGGCACGGCCGAAAGCAAGGCTTGCGTATACGGATGCAAAGGGCGGGAGAACAGTTCGTCGCATGGCGCGCTTTCCACCACTTGCCCTAAGTACATCACCACGACGTGATCAGAGATGTGACGCACAACCGACAGATCGTGCGCGATGAAAATGTACGAAAGGCCAAGATCCTGTTTCAGATCCAGCAGAAGATTCACAATCTGCGCTTGCAAACTCACATCAAGCGCCGATACGGCTTCGTCGCACACGATGAAATCAGGCTGCAGCGCCACGGCGCGGGCGATGCCGATGCGCTGGCGTTGGCCGCCCGAGAACTCATGCGGGTACCGCGAGATATAGGCCGCCTGCAAACCCACGCGAACCAACACATCTTGTACGCGCTCATCCATTTCGTTGCGTGTGCAAAGGCCGTGCATCACCATCGGCGTGCCAATGATTTCGCCGATGGTCTGGCGTGGGTTCAAGCTTGAATAGGGATCTTGAAACACCACTTGCATGTGGCGCCGCAACTTGCGCAGTTCGGCTTTGCGAAGTGAGGGCACGTTCAGACCGCGGAACCAAACTTCGCCGCTGTTGGGCTCGATCAGGCGCAACAGCGCGCGCCCGGTGGTGGTTTTGCCGCAGCCGCTTTCCCCCACGAGCGAAATCGTTTGGCCACGCTCTAACGTAAATGAAACGTCGTCTACAGCCTTCACTGTGCCCACGTGGCGGCGAAACGCGCCCTTGTGCACATCGAAATGTTTGGTCAGGTGTTTGACCTCGAGAAGAGGCTTGACGTCAGACACCGGCGGCATCCGCGCTTTGAGGGTGATGGCAGAACGCTGTGTGCGCAGGGCCTAGCGTGATTTCGGGGGCAGGCGTGGCACACACATCGGTCGCAAAGTTGCAACGGTTGCGAAAGCGGCACCCTGAAGGATAGTTCTGCGGGCTCGGCACGCTGCCGCTGATGGTGGGCAGGCGCTGCCCGCGAGGTACGCGGTTGGGCAATGAGCCCATCAGGCCCAACGTATAAGGGTGCGCGGGCTTTGCGAACAGCGATGCCGTGGGCGCCGTTTCTGCCACTTGTCCCGCGTACATCACAACCACGCGTTGGCAGACTTGCGCCACCACTCCCAAGTCGTGCGTGATCAACATGACCGCCATGCCGCGCTCTTTTTGAATGCGGGCGAGCAACTCGAGAATTTGCGCCTGAATCGTGACGTCTAACGCAGTGGTGGGTTCGTCTGCGATGAGCAGCGAAGGGTTGCACGACAGCGCCATCGCAATCATCACCCGCTGCTTCATGCCGCCGCTCATTTGGTGCGGATACTCATCGATCCGCGTGGCAGGTTCGGGAATGCCCACCTGTTCGAGCATGGTGATCGCCAGCGCGCGGGCTTCGTCGGCTGATTTTCGCTGGTGCAACACGATCGCTTCAACGATCTGGTTGCCCACTGTGTAGACAGGGTTGAGCGACGTCATCGGCTCTTGGAAGATCATCGCGATGTCGTTGCCACGAATCTTGCGCAATTCTGGCAAACGCAGCTTCGTGAGGTCGCGCCCGCGAAACAGAACTTCGCCACCCACGATCCGCCCTGGCGGTTCAGGAATGAGGCGCAATATGCTCATGGCCGTCACGGATTTGCCGCAACCGCTTTCGCCCACAATGCCTAAAGTCTCCCCCGCATCGACGGCAAACGAAATCCCGTCGACCGATGGCAGCACGCCTGCGTCGGTGAAGAAGTGCGTCTTGAGGTTTTTGACTTCGAGGAGCGGCATATTCTTTTCGTGCCTCAGGCGCGCATTTTGGGATCCAAGGCGTCGCGCAGGCCGTCGCCAATCAAGTTCAACAAGCTTACGGTGACGAAGATGGCAAAGCCTGGCGCCAAAATCATGGTCCAAATGCCGGTGGTTCGGCCCGTGTTGAGAACTTGGCCCCAACTAGGCACCGTGATATCGCCCAAGCCCAAAAAGCTCATGGTGGATTCAACCAGGATGCTGGACGCCACACCGAACGTGGCGGTCACCAAGACGGGACCCAACGCGTTGGGCAGCATCTCGCGAAACATGATCTGCGCCTCCGAATACCCAACCGCGCGCGCCGCGGATACGAAATCGAGGTTGCGCAAACGTAGGAACTCCGCGCGCACCAAACGCGCAGGAGTGGTCCAGCTGACGGCGGCGATGATAAACATGATGTGAAAAATCGATCGTTGCTCGATGAACGCCGCCACGGTGAGGATTAGAAACAAGCTTGGGATCGAGATGACCACTTCAACCAGCCGCATAAAGACCGCATCCACCCAGCCGCCCAAGTAGCCTGACAGCGCACCGATGACCGTGCCAATCACGATGTAAAGCAGCACGGCAAAGATGCCCACCGTCAATGAGATGCGCGTGCCAAATAGCAAGCGCACCATCACATCGCGGCCGGCGTCGTCGGTGCCCAACCAGTGTTGGCCTGAGGCTGGCGCGCGGACTTGGTCCAAATCCACGTCGCGAAAAGAATAGGGAAGGGGTGGGTAAACGGCGAGCACCTTGTGACCTTCGCTCCGCAATTGCTCTGCGAGCGCCGGGTGCAGCACCTTGGGTGACGACGTGGCGAACGCGTTGATGGCGATGAAAGCCAGCAGCCATAGGGCGCCGGCCATCAGCATAAAGCGGCGGCGCGCGCGGACGCGGGGCCGACGAGCGCGCGCGTGCGTGCGGCGCCACCACCACCAACACGCCGGCAGCGCAAGCACCCCCGGCACCAGCAGGCAGTTGAAAAAGATGTCGAGAGTGCTCTCGAAGAAATTGCGATCGAACAGGCTGGTGAACCACGGGCTTTGCCAAGGGCCTGCGTCAACGCGCCACAAAAACGGTTTATTGCCCGCGACGGCGGGCGCCACGACCGCCAAAGCAAAAAGCGTGACGCCGCACCAAAGCGAACCGTATGCAAGTCGCCGCTTGCGGAACTGCCCCCACACGATCGACCAATACGATGGTGCATCATCAAGCGGGGCGGGTGCTGGTTGGGCTTGGATGGTCATGCGTCAATCGAAAGTGATGCGCGGATCCGCAAGCGCATATGAAAGATCTGAGAGCAAGATGCCAAACAACGTTAAGACGCTGGCCATCATAAGCACGCCCATCACGGCGTTGTAGTCGCGTAGGTTAATCGCGTCGTAAAGGTAAAGCCCCATCCCCGGGATGTTGAAAATAACCTCGATGATGACGCTGCCTGAAACCAAGACCGGCAGCAGGCTGCCAAGCAACGTCAAAATGGGGATCATGCCATTGCGTGCTGCGTGCTTTACGATCACCACGAATTCGTGCACGCCCTTGGCCCGCGCTGTACGTATGTAGTCGGCGCGGATCACATCCACCAAGCCCGTGCGCGCGTAACGAGACAAGGCTGCTAAGCTGCCCAACGTGTAGGCGGCGATGGGCAGCACCAAATGCCAAGCAACGTCGCGCAGGCGTTGCAAGGTGGTCATGCGGTCGGCGTCGTAGGATTCAAAATCGCCGGCGGGAAACCAGGCCACCGGATCGCCTTCAGTAAAAAAACGTAGAAACACGGTGCCCACGAAGAATGTGGGCAAACTGTAGAGCACGAATAGGGTCACGGTCATGGCGGTATCAGCGCGGGTATTTTGTCGCACGGCGCTCCACACGCCGAGCGGAATGGCGATGAGATACGCCAGCAAAACCGAGAGCAGTGTGAGGCTGAGGCTGTAGCGCAGCTTCGATACGATCGTGGGCATCACGGGGCGGCGATCGAGCGTTGATTGGCCAAAATCAAAGTGCAGCACATTCGACCAATATTTGTAGAACCGCGTGTCGCTGAACAGCAGGCGCAGCTTCTTGCCTTCGTATTCGAAGTCTTCGTGGTTGCGCTGCCACCAGTTTTGCCACCGCACGGCCGTGGTGTGTACTTCGGCATCGGTGGCGCTGTCCGGCAGCGTCCAATTCATGAACTCGGCGTTCTGTGCGGCGATTGTGCGGTTGGTGACGGTGGCGTTTGGATCATGGGCGTCGAGGCGCAATGGGCGACGCGCGGCTTGTACGAGCTGCGTGGTGATGGCTCGCGCCAATGCCACGTCAGGCGTCTGGCCAAGCAGCGACACCAAATGGCGCACAAGGTAAGTTCCCGTGTCTTCAAGCTCGTTCTGCGCGTGCAGACGTTGTGCCGTTTTCGTCGCGGGGCGCAGTGCATACGCATTTTCAAGCAGCGTCTTCACTTCGCTTTCGGTGAGCGCAAAGCGCGTGTTGAACAAAACGGGCTTATCAAGGTTGAATTGCTCTTTGAAGATCCGGTAGCTCTCGCGTTGCTGCGTGCCCGCTTTTTCGCCACTTAACTGGGCTTGTTCGCCGGGCCGCCCCGGGGCCAGGTTTAACACCACGAAGATCACCAGCGACACCATGAAGAAGGTGGGCGGGATCATCAGCAGGCGTTTGAGCGCGTAGGCGAGCATGCGCTAGGGACGGGCTTCCTTGAATGAAAACAAGCGCACATCTTTATGGGGGCGTACACGTGCAAACTCGAGATCATTCATGTAGTCCCAATAGAGCACCGGCCGCTCGCGCTCGTAGATAAAAGTGTAGGGCTGCTCCTCATGCACCAACCGGTGGAATTGGTGGCACAAGGCTTCGCGCTCTTTCGGGTCGAACGCCGCGCGCAAAGCTTCAGCCAGTCGATCGGCCTCTTTGTTACGGAATCCAATGCGGTTGGAGCTTTTGGGCCGGTCCGCTTCCTTGGAATGCCAAATCTGCATTAGGTCGGTGTCCCAGTCGACGGCCCAAGCGGCGGAATACGCGTCGAATTCCCTTTCATCTAACTTCTTGAGCATTGTGGACCATTCAAGCGGCTGCGCGTTCATCTTGATCCCGATCTGCAGCAGCGCTTCCCGATAGATGCTGGCCACGGTCGTCCATTCGTTCGAGCTGCCATACGTGACAAAGCGAAATTCAAACGATTGCCGTTTGCCGTTCACAAGCTTGTCTCGCACACCATCTCCGTCGCTGTCTTTCCATCCGGCTTCGTCCAATTTGGCGGCGGCGGCCTTGAGATCGTAAGGCCAGGGTTTGATGGTTTTGTCGTAACACGGGCTGGCAGACGGGATGGGGCCTGTGGTCAGTGAGCCCAACCCTGAGAACACATTCTTCACAATCGATGCGCGATCCATCGCCATCGTCATGGCCTGACGCACACGCTTGTCGCTAAACATCGGCGAGTCCATGTTCCATCCCAGATAGAAATATCCGAGCTCCCTCACTCGCCCCAGCTTGATTCCCTTTTGCCCCAAGATGGGGCCCTTGGCTTCCAAAACCTCGGTTCTGTATTGCTCGGGCTGCAGGTGCGTGTAGTCCAAATCCTTGGCGCGTAGTCGACGTGGCAACGCGGTTTGATCTTTGACGATCAAGGTGATCACTCGATCGAACGCAGGCCGCTCACCGAAATAGCGATCGTTGCGCTCCATCACAATGCGGACACCGGGCACCCACTCCACAAATTTATAAGGGCCCACGCCAATGAACTTCTGGTTAAACCAATGTTCGTTGAACTTGAGGCCCCACGTGGCGTTGTCGAACTTGCGTCCGTCTTCGTCGTACATATAAAGCCACCGAGGCATAGGCAAAAGGTCTTCAAGAACGGTTCCCAAATTGGTGAACAACCGTTCTTTGAAGTTGAGACGCAGCTGGTGCTTGTTGATGATTTCGTATGTCTTGAACGCGTCGAAGTAATTGCGCAGACCCGACACGCCGCCGGAGATCTGCGGATTGGCAATGATATCGAGCGCAAAGGCGAAATCATCCGCGGTGACTTCGTGATCGCTTTTGAGCCAATCGTAACGGCCGCTCGAAAAATCGACGGCGGGCACCGGCCACATCACACCCTTACGCAAGGTGATGTCATAGGTGAGCCCATTGTCCGGCGTGGTGATTTTGATCGCCAACCGGGGCGCGTACTTGTCTGGGTCGTCCACATGACGCTCCGCCAGGTAACCGCCCATGTACCTTACGAATTCGGCCAAGTCGGCGGCGTTATTGGACGCATAACGGTTGAACCCTGGAGGATCTTGGCCCTCCTGCCGCCGCAACGTTCCGCCCCACGCCACCTGTGCGGCCGTGACTTTCTTTCGGTTCTCGCGTTTCAATATGTTGTTGGGATCCGCCAGAGCTGCGGCTTCTTCGGCGTCGGACGTAACTGCGTCGTCTGTCCGCCCCGCTGCGCTTTGTGCGTGCCCACCCGTCTTGCCGGCTTCTTCCACCGCCTTGCGAACTTGCAGCACCTGCGTTTCAAGGTTGTTGAGCTGACACGTGTTGACCACGGCCAAACACGTCAACACCACCAGCATCAAGACCACGAAACTCGATTGCAGCAGTTGTTTCATAAGGCGAAGCGATTCCTTGACCGGCGCCAGAATACAGGAGCGGCGCCCCGACGGCTCAAACCAAAGTGGTTATCGTTCATGTAAACGCGGCAGCAGTTCGGCAAAGTTGCAAGGCCGGTAACGGCTGTCCAACTGAAACACCAAGATATCGTCCCAGGCGTCCTTGCACGCGCCCGGTGACCCGGGCAAGCAGAACAACAGCGTTCCTCCGCTCACCCCCGCGCTGGCCCGCGATTGGATCGTGGAGAGCCCAATCTTGCCGTAGCTCAACCAGCGAAACAGCTCCCCGAAACCAGGGATGTCTTTTTCATACAGCGCGGCGAAAACGTCGGGCGTTACATCCCGCCCCGTGATGCCCGTGCCGCCCGTGGCCAGCACCACCGAAACCGCTGGATCCGCAATCCACGCACGCACCTGTTGCTCAATCGCGGCTTTGTCGTCCGTGACCAACGCACGCGCCACCACGTGGTGGCCGGCGGTCACGGCGCGCTCTTGCAAGGTGTCACCCGACCTATCTTCGGCGGGGCTGCGGGTGTCGGAAACCGTCAAAATGGCGAGTGATAGCGGCGTAAACGTGCGTGAAGGGTCAATGCCGGGCATGCGGCCGAGCTTAGCAGGCCTTGCGGTGCGAACGTCCGGGCTCGCACCGCCTCTTGCGGCTATAGTCTGGCGCTTTCATGAAGGTTGCCCTTATCTACCCGCCCACGTGTGACCCCACGGCCCCCTACCTGGCTGTGCCGATGCTAACGGGCTTTTTGCGCCGCGCGGGCGTCACGGTGGTTCCCATCGACGCCAACATCGAGGCGTATGACCACTGGTTGCGGCCGGCGCCGCTGGCCGGGGCGCGCGACAAGATCGAAGCGCAGATCGCACGGCTTGAGTCGCAGCCGCAGCTTTCACATACAGATCAGTTGCTCTATACGCGCTTGTGGGACGCGCGCGGCGACGCGCACGCGGTGCCCTCAGGCATCGAGCAAGCTGTGCGCACGTTGCGGGATCGCAAAGCGTTCTTGGACGTGCAGGCCTATAGCCGCGCCGTGGACACAATCGAAGCGAGCCTGCGCGTGATCTCGGCCGCTTTTTCACCCACGATGATCGACTTTACCGCCTACCGCACGCCGTTTTCGTTGACGTCGCCCGAGGAGATCGCCTCCGACGCAAGCCCGCAACGCGATCCGTTTGCGGCCTATGTGAATGAAGTTCTGATTCCACGCTTGGCCCGCGAGCAGCCGCAAATGGTGGGCCTTTCCGTGTGTTTCCCGGGCCAAGTGCAGCCTGCGTATAGCTTCGCCCTCAAGATCAAGGCGGCGCTGCCACACATTCACTTAACGGTGGGTGGGCCCGCAATCACGCAGTTGTTGATTCGCCAAAAGGGCCCTGATTTGCAGGCGGCGCTGGGGCCCTTCGACACGGCCGTGGTGTTCGAGGGCGAGGACACCTTACTTAGGATGTGTGAGGCGTTTGACGCCGGCGTGGCCAACAACAAGACGTGGTCGACAATCAACAACGTGGTGTATCGCGATCCGTTGTTGGGAGCGAAATACAGGCCAGGGGAGGCCAGCGTTGATATGCGCAGCCTGCCCGCGCCCGATTTCGATGGCTTTCCGTTGGACTTATATCTGACGCCGCAGCTTGTGCTGCCCTATGATCCCACGCGCGGTTGTTACTGGGGCAAATGCACGTTCTGCCATTACGGTTTGGCTGAAGTGGGAACCGCCAGTTACCGTGAGCGCGGCGTGCAGACGTGTGTGGAACATCTCAACGGGCTGGCAGCGAAATACGGCACGAACACGTTTTATCTTTCGCAGGATTCTGTGGCGCCAAAAACGTTGGTCAAGTTGGCCGAAGGTCTCAAAGAGGCCCACACGCCGTTGCGCTGGGCCACCGATCTCAAGGCGGAGAAATACCTCACCCCCGAACGCGCGCGCATCCTGCGTGAAGGCGGCGCGGTGGCCTGTGCCCTCGGTGTGGAAACGGGCAACCAGCGCGTGCTGAGCCTCATCGACAAAGGCGCTCCCGTGACGGTGGTGGGCGATGTGATCGAGAACCTCGCGGAGGCGGGCATCGCCGCCGAAGCCATGTGCTTCACCGGCTTTCCCACCGAAACCTACGAAGAGGCGCTGGATACCGTGCGCTTTCTAGATGCACACCGATCTTCAGTGGCGGCGTTCATCGTGGGCGAATTTGATCTCACCCACGGTGCGCTGGTGGCGCAAGCGCCTGCAAATTTTGGCATCACTGATGTGTGGCAAGTCAAGGGCGATCGATTCGGCACCGGCTTGTTTTACGAAGAGCAAACGCCACCCAAAAGCGACGACGAGGTGGTGGCCCTCGACGAAGCCGTGGAGACGTTCTCGGCAAAGTGGCTGCTGCGTCGTTACCCGTGGGCGGGCTCCTTATCGACCGCGCATACAATCCTGTATTACGAAGCGTTCGGGCCTGATGTGTTCAGGCGTTTCGCCGGCCAAGGCCAAGGCGGCATCTTGGGCGCCGAGCCCCTGGTGTTTGAAGCCGCGTTCGATCTCGACGAAGCCTCCGAAGCGGCCAGTGACGAAGGCGCTGTATGGCACACGCTGGTGCGTGAGAAGCGGCAGGTCTCACCGGAAGATTACGCCGCTTTACTGCAGGATCTTCCGCGCTTGGAACGCAAGCCGCAGCAATACCGTGTGGCCGCAGGCCACCCACCACAGAAGGTGAAATTGCGTCACGGTCCGAACCGCGGCCGCCGACCCAACCACGCCGTGAACCGCATGAAAAGCGGTTCTTAGTCGCTACTGCACGCGCACAGAATCGATGTAAACGTCGCCTGACCACTGCCCGTTCACAGTCACGCGAACGCCGAGTTCAAGCGGATCTTGGCCTGCAAACGATGGCGGAATGGGAACGCTCAGTTGCGTCCACGCGGCCGTGCCGATTTGCTCTCCCGTTCGTTGATCTTGTTGCCATGAATTGGCGGCGCGTGTTTGCACGAAGCCCTGCAAGGTGGTGATCTTATGCCCCGGCGGCACCCACACCTGAAACGTGATGGTCTTGCCGGGAGGCAAATCACCGATGCCACCGGCAACCACGCCAGCCAAGCGTTCGCTGGTGTTGTTCTTGGTGACGACGATCGGATACCGCAAACTGTAATCGCCGGCGTAGGCTCTATCGGATGAACGAACGGGGGCCAATCCGGGCTCCCGGCTGGTGCCGACGCCCAAATCGGTCCAACCTTGTGTGCTCGTCTCGAAGTTGAAGCGCGCGGTGTCGGTCAACACTGGTGTGGTGCCGCCCGTGCCCGGTGTGCCTCCGGTGGCAACCACGCCGCCTGTGCCGGGCGTGCCCCCTGTGGCGACGCTGCCGCCTGTGCCGGGCGTGCCCCCTGTGGCAACCACGCCGCCTGTACCTGGTGTGCCACCCGTGGCAACGCTGCCGCCGATACCGCCTGTGACTGCGGCACCGCCGCCGCCGAGCTCGCCACCCATTCCGGGCGCCCCTCCCATTGCGGCTAGACCCCCGCTGCCAACGACGCCCCCCATGCCCTTGCCGCCCTGGTTGCCGCCCCCACTGCGTGCGCCGCCTGTGCCCCCGGTTTGTATCGTGCCTGTGTCGGCATCAACACCAGGTCCAAGATCATCCGCAGGCACCGTGCACGCCCACACCAACGCGGCCCCAGCCAGCAAAGCCCACTTAAACATGAAGCCCAATTACCACAGGCGCTTCACGATTCAAGTACACCCGTTGACTGGATCACCGAATCGCCGCTGTTACGGCAAATGGCCCGGGATATTCCCCAATTTTTTACCCAACATTTTACCCAACAAATGTGGTGGCCGGTCCCACGCTCGCCCACGCGCGCTCAATGACTTCTTCCACGCTCGCGGCGTTGTCGCATTCAGTGATGCCAACCGCGAGCAACAAGCTGGGGGCACCTTCCACCTGCAACGTCGTGACGGCCTTTTGCAATCGCTTGATCACGACATCCGCCTGGTTTTTGGCCGCGTTGTGCAGCACCACAATGAATCCGTCCGCGCTCCAGCGGGCCACTTCATCCGTGCCACGTGTGAGCCTCACCAAAAGCTGCGCCACTTGCCGCAACACTTTATCGACCAACGCGGGGCCGGCGGGGCCGCCCGTGCTTGGCAGGTTTGCCAAGCGCAAAGCTCCCACCGACAATCCTTCGCTGTGCCGCTGTGAGCGATCGAGCGCTTTGCGCAACGCTGTTTCGCCGCCTTGCCGGTTCAACACGCCCGTGACGGGGTCGGTTTGCGACGACTTCTCAACGAACTCGTCGTAAAGGATTTCCTTCGAAGCATCTTGGCAAAGCTCGATCCTGATCTCGCCCCAAGGCAGCTTCGAGAGCGCGCGCGTCACGCGCAAAACGCGGCGTTGGCGCCCCGGCAGGTCGACGTCTTCGCGGCCCGGGATGAACGTGCTTGCGCTGCGATCATCGCGCCCCTGCCAATGCGCGTACACGTGGCTGCGTTCACGGCCGATGATGTGTTCGGGCGGCACGCCACCCACGCGCGCGATCGCTTCGTTGGCTTGCGCCACGCGCCCGTCGGTGCCCGTGATGATCACACCCACGTCTAAGTTGTCCATGACCGCCGCCAAGTACGCCCGGGCGGTCCAAAGCGATTCTTCGGCCTCAAGCATGCGCAGGCCGTTGGCCAAACGCGCGAGCATCTCATCTATGTTGACAGGCTTGTTGATCACCTCGTTGGCGCCGTTTTCAAGCGCGCTGCGAATATCGGATCCATCCTCGCGACGGATCATCATGATCACAAACAAAGGGCGCTCGCCGGCGCGTTGCCGCAAACGCGAGCACAGCGGTGTGCCGAAGCCGCCGCTGACTTTGCCGTCCACCACAACGGCGTTGATCTGCGTGTTGCCGAGTAGAACGAGCTCGGCCTCTTCGGGCGTGGCCGCGATCGCCACGTCGTAACCACCGCCGCCCAATGACTTCTCAAGCAGGGTGCGTGTGATCAGATCGGAGTCGGCAATGAGGACCGTCATTAAGGAACGCCTGCGAGAACAGGCCTCGCTAGGGTCATGTCGGCGGCTTGCGTTGGGGGCTTAAGTTTAAAGTGCCGGTTGCCGGCACAGCTGCAGCCAGGCTTGCGCCCCTGTGCCGCGGTGCTTGTGCTTGTGTAAGACAAAGTAAAAACGCCGGCGAAAATCCCGCTGGGGCACCTTGCAGGCTTTCAGGGTGCCGCTTCTAAATTCCTGTTGCAGCGCCAATTCGGACAGGCAACCCAATCCCATACCCGAGGCCACGGCACTTTTGATGGCTTCGGTGTGTTGCAGCTCAAGCGCGATTTGCAGGGTCAGGCCGTGCATGGCCCGGTCAAACGCCTGGCGCGTGCCGGAGCCATGCTCACGCACAACCCACGCGTTGGCGGCCAAATCCGCGTCGGTGAGGTTCCGCCGGCGGCCCAAGGGGTGGTCAGGCGCACAGAACACCACCAATTGGTCCTGGCGCCATGGCTCCACGTCCAGGTCGGGATGCTGCAGCTCGCCTTCGATCATGCCCACGTCGATCTCAAAGTTCGCCACCTGGCGGGCGATCTGCTCGGTGTTGGCCACGGCCAGCGACAACTGCGCGTTCGGGTGGTCCGCCAAGAACCGCGCCATCAAGGGGGCGGCCACGTAATTGCCGATCGTCAGTGTGGCCCCCAACCGCAGGCGCCCCACGGGATTGCGGGTTTGCAGCGCCCGTTCTAGCTCTTGTGCTTGCTCCAGCGTGGCTTCGGCCTGCGGACGCAACGCTTGCCCGAGCTCATTGAGCGCCAGCCGTTTGCCCACGCGATCGAACAGCTGGACGCTGAATTGGCGTTCTAAATCCGCCAACGCACCGCTTGTGGCTGATTGCGACATAAACAGGGCCTTGGCCGCCCGACTGACGCTGGCAAAGCGGGCCACGGCCAAAAAGACTTCCAACTGACGGAGCGTGTATCGCATGGGTTTCGAGCCAATCCTATATCGGCTGCGCCGAATGATTATATCTGAATATCCCGTTATACAGATAGGAAAGCGTCGCCTACCTTTACTTTAAGGAAGCCGTTGCATGAGCCTGATCAACCAAGAACAAGTTCTAAGCGTTCGCCACTGGAACGACTCGCTGTTTAGTTTCACCACCACGCGCAGCCCCAGCTTTCGCTTCAAGAATGGCCACTTCGTCATGATTGGCCTTGAAGTGGAAGGTAAGCCACTGATGCGCGCCTACAGCATGGTGAGCGCCAACTACGACGAGCACCTGGAGTTCTACAGCATCAAGGTGCCCGATGGCCGCCTCACGTCGCGCTTACAGCACACGAAGCCGGGCGATTCGATTCTTGTGAGCCGCAAGCCCACAGGCACGTTGGTGGTGGACAACCTTCACCCCGGCAAGCGCTTGTACTTGTTGAGCACGGGCACAGGGTTGGCGCCGTTCATGAGCATCATCCGCGATCCAGCCACGTACGAAAAGTTCGAGCATGTGACGATCGCCCACGGCGCGCGCATGATCAGCGACTTGGGCTACAAAGACTACATCGAGAACGAGTTGCCCAACCATGAACTGGTTGGCGATCAGGTCAAAGAGCAGTTGCGGTATTATCCCACGGTCACGCGCGAGGCATTCCGCAACCAAGGGCGCATCAGCCACTTGATGGAAAGCGGCAAGTTGTTTTCCGACCTGGGTTTCCCAGATCTAGATCCACAACACGATCGCGTGATGATTTGCGGCAGCCCCAGCATGTTGAAAGACACCTTGAGCGTGTTGCAAACCCGCGGCTTCTCCGAGGGCAACAGCGATCATCAAGGCGAGTACGTGATCGAACGCGCGTTCGTTGAAAACTGATCACCCGCTGTTTGCTCGGCCTTGCCGTTCGTGCCGCTGTCTCGCATCTCGGCCTTGATGCATACGGATCGCCCGCTGCAGGATGCCCCGAAAGCTGTGCCCACAGAGGTCGATCAGAAGATCGCTGAGCTCGTGGCCGCGTTGGTCGAGGATGGCTCAACGTTGCAGGTGGGGATTGGCGCGGTTCATGGAGCGTTGTGCGGATACGAGGAGATCCTGCAGCATCAAGTGGCCCAAGACGCGGTTTTATCCGGGCACCGGTCCTGCCGCTAGCCGGCGTGGTGGGCTTTCTGCGGCCCGCAGAAACCTTCTTCTGCGGCCCGCAGAAACCTTCTTCTACTGGTTCGCTGAAGAGGGCATCGTTCCGGGCTGTGGCGTGGCGCTCGTTCGCTGCGCGAAAGAGCTTGATAAAAAGTGGAGCGCGCCTCGCTGGATCAAGCAGACGCGCTCACAGCTTGAACGGCGTCCAGATGGTGCCGGCGTAGGCGAAGCCGACGATGTCGGGTCGACCGTCTCCGTTTGCATCACCCAAGAGACGCGGGTTGTTCCTGGTGTCCCACGCCGCCTGGACACCGTAATCCCGCAAAGCCAGCACGGGCGGGCCGAACCTCAACCCAGATGAGAGCGAGATCACGACGCCTTCGTATCCGAAACCCACCACGTCCATCTTACGGTCGCCGTCCAAGTCAACCAGCGCGCGCGGGTGCTGCGATCCCCAACCGCCCGCAGCGGCCCCGCTGCCGAAGGTATTGCTCCAGCGGACTGCAGCCTGGAAGTTGCCCGCCCCGAGGTTCACGGCGACATCCACGCCGTTCTTCCCGAAGCCCACGATGTCCGGATACCCGTCGCCGGTCACGTCCGCGAGCATGCGCGGCGTCGATTGATCCCAGCCCCCGGCCTCCGGGGACCCGCCGAACGTGGGCAGAGTCACGAACGGAGCCCCGAACGTACCAGCGGGCGTGCCGAGTGCCACTGTGACTCCGGCGTACCCGAAAGCGACGATGTCCGCACGAAGGTCGCCAGTGATGTCCGCGACCAATCGTGTGTACTGTGGGCTGCTCCAGCCGTCTTTGGCACCGAAAGCCGTGGACGCCAGCACCGGGGCGTCAAAGGACCGACCCACGCGTCCTCGTGAGACATGAACACCATCCTCGGCAAACCCGATGATGTCCAGCAGGTTATTACCGTCGACATCCGCCACAACCCGCGGGTGTCGCAGGCCGTCCCAGCCCCCGGCGCTCGCACCGAACGCGGCCAGCACGTAAGAATCGACGAAGGTGATCTTGTTCGAGTAGCCGATGTGAACACCTGCCTCCGCAAAACCCACGATGTCGGCGTTCCCGTCTCGATCCATGTCAGCTACGAGTCGCGGGTGGCGGACCGCATCCCAGTTGCCACCTTCTGGACCGGCGCCGAACTGGGCGAGATTGAACTGGGACGGCCCGAAACCCGCGGTGCGTCCCTGCGACACGACCACTCCCGCGTCGGCCATCCCGATGATGTCCACCTTTTGATCGCCGTTCATGTCGGCGAGGAAGCGAGGATGGCGACCCACGCGCCAGCCGCCGCTCTCATAGCCGTACTCGGGTCCAATGAAGATCGTGGGCCCGACGATCTCTGGGGTCACAGGCAGGTCGAGGGGGACCTGCCCGAGGACTCGGCGAAGTGACTCGAGGAAGCGATTGGCAATCGCCGCGTGGCCGACGCGGTTCGGATGCATGGTGCCCTCCTCGCGCCCCTGCGCGGCGAAGGACTCGTTGTAACGCACGATCCAGTGATCGTCGGCGCAGTAACCGTGTGCCTTCGCGAAGTCCGAAGCGATGCCTCCCACGTGAGTCCAGCCGTTGGCAGAAGCTGCGTTTCGAATGACGTCGTTCAGCGGCTTGACGACGTTGTCGCGCGCCCATGCGATTTCATTGAAATCGATGCGACCGTCATCTTGATTCGTGATCCACTTCAATGCCGTCGCGGCGGCCGTAACGTTTGGCCACACGAATGTGTACGGCAGAATCGGATCGACGGTTCGGTCGTACGTGATCTCGACAGCGTCGTTGAACACCATTGACTGGCAGTTGCCGTTTGTGGTCTGGGTCGGGTCGAAGTACTCAGCGATCAGGATTGCGCGCGGGTTCAGCATCGATCGGATCGTGACATCGAGCTGCCGGTAGCTATCCGGCAGAAGGCTCAGCCCACGAGAGACCTTCGCTTTGAGGTCGTCGTTCCTGTCGCAGTCTTTGCCAAGAGGCCACGTGTCGTACGGCACAGCGCACTCCCTGACGACGTCACCAAAGGCAACATCGTTCGCGCCCACATTCAACAGCACCGCATCAATCCTTCGCGGAGCATTCAAGCATCCGGCGGGGCCGCAGACGGTCGCCGCGGCCGCGCGAATCTGGGACCGCTTCGACGGGAAGTAAACCGGAGTCGTGGTACAGTGGGCACCCCGGTGATCACAGTGTTCTTGATAGGACGACACCCTCTCTTGCCCTGCATACTCGCCGATAAGTCCCTCGTAGATGCTCGCCCCAGAGCAGCCAAGACCAAGGAACGTAACGCTGCTGCGCGGATCTGATCTCTCGAGCATCGCGGCTGCCTGCGCCGCGCCCGCCCACGAGGAACGGTGGCACTGCCGATCCGCCCATTTAGGAGGCGCGTTCTTGTGTGACCCATCTTGGCCGCGCAAGAGCCTGATCGGTCGATCCGGGTTGCCCTCGCCCGACGACACAGAATCGCCCATGGCGACAATCAGGTAGTTTCTGACTTTGATAGAACGAGACGTGCTCGTGGTCTCGCCTCGCTGGTTCGTCAATACGAGCGTCGTTTTGAATTGGCCTTCCGGCAAGGATACTGCGGTGTCGCAAAGCTTGCTGTTGACCACCTTGGTCCCCGAGGGGAGTTCGATCGTCCATTGGTAACTGGTGACGTACCCCGTGGTCGAAGCGGATTTGCAACCGTCCAGCCAGACCGTCCACTCGCGGGCGGTCAACAGCGAGGGATGGGGCGACTCTTCCATGACGCCGTCCCCGTTCCAGTCTCGCGTGAGATCAGGCAGTCCATCGCCGTCCCAATCGACGAACGTGTCTTGCATCCGCCAATCGATGAAGGCCGCGAATCCCTCCGTCGGGAGCAGCGGCTCGTCCTGTCCGCTGAAGGTGACCGCCTGGGTGGAGGCTACCTCGTAGCCAGGCTCTTCGAGCCCCTGGCATGCGGCCGTAAGCATTGTTGCTGCGCACAGGGTGGTCGCCAAACTCGAACGAGTCGACCGACTCTTTCGCATGATTGGTTCAATCTTCACAGTTCTCCTCCTTCTTCACGATCCGGTCCACGTCAGACGCAAGAGCGGCGTCGTTGCGAACTGCCTGTGGCTTGAGCAGGTGGCCGCTCCGCTTGTGTGGCTGCCATTTCCATGTGTGTCACCGTCCCTGACGGAGCTCCGGTCGTCCTGTCGCACAATCTCGAGGGAAATCGGATTTAGGTTGGAACGCTTGGAAGCTTCACAAGCGTGCGAGCCGATGCGGGTGCCGCAGGGTTTGTCGGCCGTTCCGAGAGCACTGATATCCACCTGCTTTCGCTCAGGGCGGTGTCGATGGCTTCGTCGCTGCCGGCTTCGGTGGCCTCGCGTGGCCACGGCTTGGCCCATGTCGGTGACCACACCGGTTTTTGGGTTTAGTGTTCCTACGTTTGTGCTGAACCGAAACTCAAGCGGCGTTAAACGACCCCCTGCCGCCCGGCGCGCTTAACATGAGGCAGCTCGCGGAGTAGCCACCGACTGTGTCACGACCTGCTGATGGACCGATCAGCGACGAACCGTTTCACTGCAATTGAGAACACCGCCGACGGCCGGAGCGTCATAATCGCATACAACCAACTTCCAGCCGGCCGCATCGTTTGTTGCCCCCAGGAGCATTATAAGCGTGCGCCCATTGCTTGCGGGCTTGTAGGTACGCTCGATAGGTTGGCTCAATACGGGCGACGTCACCACCACTCGGCCGCTTTGTGCCGCATCAAGAGCAGTGATGGGCATTCCGTATACAAACGGAACAGCTGGCCCTGCGCTTGGTACAAACGAAGCCGTGCGGTTCGGCGCGGCGCCAACGTCGTTCAGGAGGTCGTAGAAGGCAAGCGTATCCTTGCTTGCCGTAGCCGCTGGAAAGGCTTGAAGGCCTTTCGAGATCACCGCGTCGCTCAGCAACAACACCACATCAACTTCGTCATAGGTGCCAAGGCCAGTCAGGCTAGGATAGCCCAAGGGTCCGGTGCAATCGGTACCGCTGGCACGTACGGCGCGCATGACGAGGTTGGCGCCTCGAGGTACGTAACGGACAGCACTCACGCTGCCAAAGGGTACTCCGCCGATCACGCCTGCCTGCTCCAAGTACGGACCGATGGGTTCGCCATTGCCCATCTGAACGCAAAAATCGAGAGCGTCGTTGATGTACTTCGTGGATGCGTGCACGATGCGGACACCGAGAAGATTGGGATCGCGACCACCGGCCCCGCCACTGCCGCCACTAGAGCCCACGGCGGCGCCTCCGGCCCCGGGCGCTACGTCTGCAGCAGCGCCTTGCGCGTCACCACCCACAAAAGGGTTGGAGCCGTCGAGCCTCACGCCGCCTTCGTCAGCGCCGCTCGCGTCCACGGCTGGACGTCGTCGGTCACCCTCATTCTCGCAAGCCAAGGCCAGGAGCAACGGCCAGAAAAACACCAGAGTTCTTGCCCGCATGCCCGCAGCCTACCTCAGTTCGTCGCGTCGTCACAACGTCCAATGGCAAGGTCCACAATCGTCTGTGGCGGCAACGGTTGGATTCAGCGGGCCGATAAGCAGAAACCTCATCGACGGTGGTTGCCATCTTGTCGCGATGGTTTCTGGGCATGAATGCCAGCAGCCACGCATACATGCTCTTTCCGTCCAAGATCATAAGCCACCAAAAACAGCAGGAAACCCGACCACAATACAGTGCGCGGGACTGTAGGCTCACCAATGGAAGCGCGAAGGCAACGGCGTGCGCTTTGCGTTTGCTGTGCCCCCGTCCGCCAACACCTTACGCCCCTGCACCTTCCCTGCGATAAACTGCGGCATGAGCGCCGGCGTTGATCACGCACGCATGGGTAGCGCTTCTGCTGCTATCGCCCGGCTGGGCTCACGCGCTTAGCCCCGCGCGCGCTTTGGCGCAGTACGGGCACAGGCAGTGAACGGAGGATGCAGGCTTGCCGCAGGGCCATGTGCGAGCCTTCGCACAAACGACTTCGGCGCCAATCCCAATACCACCCCGAGCAAACCACGGTGACGAGCGCACCCACACTCGCGACACCCAAGCGCACGCCGCGCACAGAAAATCGCCCAATCGCTAGCCCTAAGAGAACAACCGCAAACAGGCGCAGAAGTTCATTGGTGTGAAGGGCATTCGCCAACACCTCTCGCAGATCTATTTGTTCGCTTACGTTGTGGCGGAGCACAGCCGCGGCGTTTGCCGATGGCGACGCGCAAAAAAGGGCCCAGCAAAATGCCGAGCCCCTTAGATTGACTACGAGCCGCCGAAGATTCGCCAGTACCCGGCGATCTGATTCGCGGGAATGTCAGGCCCAACCGCACCTTTGCCCCAGAAGTGGTCGTTGAAGTTCATCCACGAGCCGTTGCTGATGGGTCCCATGGTTGCCCAAATCACCGAGGCGGGTTGGTCGTCAATAGACGCCTGCGCCCAAGCAACACGAACCTTCATTGGATTGATCCACCAGAACCAAGGAACACCAGTCAGATAACCAGCGTAGATCTGGCCATGTTGCGAGCTATGGTACGACACGGTTTCGAAGCTGTTGATTTGGTGCAAGCCGTGGAAGGCGCGGCCCCACCGCTGGTACCAGTAGTTGCCGGGAGTGCCGGTGTTCAACACCAAGCATGTGAACAGCGACATCCATTCGGCATCCTTGTTGCCCCAAACAGCGTCGTTGTACGTCAAGCTGCTGTCGTCATTTGAGCTGCAGCCACTAAACGAGAAGCCATCGGGCCATCCGTGGCCTTGCCAGTACGTCATGTCGACATCGTCGACCCACGTTGAATCGTTGCCGCCCTTCGATGGGTCTTTCCAATCGTCCTCCCATGCGTTGTTGTCAAACCATGTGAACTGCGTGGGCACGCCGGCGAGCCCCATTCGTGCATTAAAGCCTTGGACGTTCGCCACGGTGTTCGGCAAGCCCGAGCACACGCCCGTGCCTTCGCTACCCACATCAATCCTGCTGACCGAGAGCGATGGCGACGGTGTTGTGGCCTGGCTAAACAGAAGGCTCCTGTTTGGTTGATCTTTTGCAAGATCGAAGGCGCGCGTGGCCACGGGACGTGCCGCGGCTGGCGTAGGCATCATGCTAGGGCCGCCCAGCCGCGGGTCTTGCGGCAAATTGAAAACAGGCGGTCGTGCGGAAACGCTTGCCGGCACGAAGTACACCTGGCCAACCGCACCATTGCGCTCGCGAATCTCGCACCGAAAACTGGGCTCAATTTGTTGAACCTTCTCGGAAAGTGGTGGCGCAAAATAGGCCAACGAAGCTTTGGCCACGCGGCCTTCTCCCGTACCCGGTTGTGTTGTCCATGCCAGACAGCGTTTTGCGGCGTCAGCGTTGTTGAGAACAGCAACCTCAGGGCCAGGAGCAAGTTTGCGTGACGAGAAGATGAACTGCGTGACTTTTCCGCTGCCGTCGTATGCCACGCGGATCTTCGCGCCTGGGCCTTCCAAGCTGTAGTTCCCCAACAAGAATCCGTAGGAGACAGATGTGTCGATAGGCTGGCTTGTCAAGACCACGCCGTCTTTGCTAACAGCTTCAAACCGAGTGTGCTGCGACACCGGAAACGCGCCTGCTGGCAAAAGGTCAGATGAAAGCAGCGCCCTGGCTGCAAGTTGCTCAGCGGCTCTCGGCTCGATCACTTGGATCTTCTTGATTTCTTCAAAATTGAAGGCTTCATACAGGGGCGGTTGCCCTTCTTCGTTGGGTGGATCGTTGGTCGGCAACTGTGCGAACGGCTGAGTTGGAACAGCTAGGAATGTGTTTTCATCAGCAAAGCGCGCTACGCCATTTTGGTCTACCGCGAGGTCTGGCAAGTTGAATGCCGCCTTTAGCAACGCAGCTTCTGCGGCTGTTACGCCTGAGGACAGCACTGCAAAAGAAGGCGCTGTGATGGCCACGCCCCCTGAAACACAATCAATCGCAAACGATTCACGCTTGTTGCAAGCGGGACGGCCGTCGCTGACGGTAAGTGCAACTTGTGCCATTCCAGCCGATGTGCAGGTGAATGTTGTGTCGGCGGCGCTTGGGTTGGCAAGGGTGCCACCGATGGCCGTCCACGCGTACGTCAACGCATCGCCATCAGCGTCTGAGGCAGTTGAATTCAAGAATACATTTTCACCAACAGCGGCTGAGATGGGTTGCGCCGACAACGACGAGATAACAGGACATTGATCAAGTTGCCCGTTGATCACCAGCGTTCCATTTCGAGGGCCTTCGTGGCACGCCAGCACCACACCCACGTTGGTGGTTTGGCCCGCGACGATGTTGAAATTTGCCTCCGCTTCACACGTCGTTCCAGTGTTTGACCGCGCGAACAGAGCCAAAAGGTAGTTGCTCCCTGCAGGCACCGAAACAAGGGCGGTGATCTTCGAGTTCGATTGTGGCACAGGAATCGTGTTTGAAATGGGCGATGGCAAAAGCCCACCCACAATATTGTATTGCACGTTTGCAATGTCGCTGCCGTCCGGCAACGTCAGAGCCAACGCCAACGCAGCTGTTTCGCCGGGTTGGCCGGGCGTTTGCCTCGGCTGGTCCCCGCAACCTATGGGGGATAGCAACGCCGCCAGCGAAACAACCTTCGCTAAAGCCTTCAACCTCGCAAGTACCATGTTGTCTCCTTCCGTTCCGACCGGTGCCGCAACCACGCTGCCTAATCACATGCGGCGCGATTCGGCGCTTTTGACCACAGCGACAAGAACGGAGACGTTTTTGGATCTTCCCCTGATGTTCCCAAGGCTTGCCAAGTTGAAACAACCTGGTGCCAGGCACGGCAGCGTTGCCTGTCACGACATAGGAAGGTTGCGGATCCCGGCGAACCTGCGGCGCAACTCGGCACGAAAGTCGGGGGAGCCAACGAAATAAGTGCCTGGCCCCGCTGCCGAAAGGGCTTCACTGTGGTGGTCACCGCCTAAGGCGGGCGTGCGTTGCTGATCACATGCACCCTCGCGCGAACCGCACAAATCGTGGATGAGTACGAGGCTGCGGTGGACGCAGCCCATGATCGGCGGCCACTTCACTATGGCGAAGCGACCTACGCCCAACACTGCGGTTTCCTCATGCAGCGCAACACCTTTGCACTTTGGTTGCTCGCCTTGATCGCCACGATGGCACCACGGTGAAGCTCCATAAGGACGGGCAGGTGGTTTGCTCTGAAACGAAAACCTTCAACATAGCGTCGCTTCCGCATGGATCGCTATAGGGCGGCGAAAAATTTCCACAGCGCGGGCACCGACCATTCAATAGGGGTGCCGTGATCTCCGGGAATTTCACACCACACAACAGGTGATCCCGTATCGCAGCCCTGTTGAGCAACACAAGGCGACGGCGGCGTTGGCGCGGTGGCCGCTTCACATCCGTTGCGGACCATCTGCAAACCGAGGGAACGCGTTCCTTGAACGATGGGAACGGCGCCATCCGACGTTCCATGCGCAAACCATGCGGCGGGCCGCCCACGGCAATCCGTTTGTCGTGCAGGTTGCCATCCCGCAAGGGGACCAATGCCGCGAATTTTGTCGCCGCGAACACAGCCCAACAAATTCGACATCGCTGCACCCAGGCTAAAGCCTGTAACAAACACACGCTGCTGATTCACGCAGAAGTTCTCGGTTGCAAAAGCATACATTGCATCAAAGAACGCAACGTCTTCTCCGTCAGCGCCCAGCTGCCACATCCCATCAATACCTTGCGGTGTCATGATGATGGCTTCGTTGCCCGCCGCAGTTTCGATCCCTTTGCCATCGCCCGGCGCCACGCCGCCCGTCCCATGTAGTGAAATTAGAAGCTCATGCGCTTTGGTGGGGTCGTAATTTAAGGGAAGCCAAAGAAAGTTTGCCCGGGCCTTAGCCGCGACTTGCATATCTTGGCGCACATAGGATCCGGTGCCCTTGGCAGCCTTTCCACAACCCACGCTTCGCGCCGGCAACGTTAGCCAGGGGGCTTGTGTTGAGCCCCCGGCCAGGCCGCCCGTGTTGGCGGTTGCTCCCCCTGAGCCTGGGTTGCCGCCCGTTCCGATGATCCCACTGGCACCAGCAGCGCCACCACTTGCAGCGTGCCCACCGTCTCCACCCTCTTGCCCCGAAACCCCAGCGCTGTTCCGTGGGCCGGCCGCGCCCCCGGCTGAAGCCATCGACCCGCCGTTGTCGTCGGACGCGTCGTCTATTGGATGATCCTCGCTTTGTTCGTTGGGTCCTGACGAGCAAGCAACCAAGAACGCAAGGTATATGTGGAAGTGAACAAGTGCGCGGGGAACTGCGTGTGGCACCCAAATAATGTTAGCAGGGGCCGTTGCTAAGCCCGTGCGTTTGCCTAGTCAGTTCTGACCAGATAGTGAGCACAAAAAATACGCCTGCGTCGCGCTGCTATCATCAATGGCGAATCATGCTTGGCAGATTGGCAAATGCGACGCTCGTGGCCCATTTGGCAGTTGTGATGCGCAGTCCATCTCCGTCGCGCCTGCAACCACCGCAACAATCAAATGATGCAAGACCCGCAACAAGCGGCCGGGGCCGCCCCTCATTGGCACGAGGCGATGGGCGTATCCCCTGCCGCGCCGCCCTTTAGACTCATCGTACAGGTCTTGCCTTTGCACTCGAACACCACCCCTGGTGCCCTTCCAGCAAGCCACAACGCGCCGAAAGTGGGATCCACTCCGTCGATGTCATTTCGGAACGTACGTCCGTCCGGGCACGTCACACCGTACGCCGTCAGTGTGGAACTTTCAAACAACGCGGACTTTCCCTCGACGTCTACCACCGAACGATTGGCCGCCAATAGCTTTCCCGTGACACATACACGCCCGTGCGGTCCCCACAGGCGCCAATCGGTCGCGACATAGATTCTAGAATCCTCGGCGGGCGTCGAGATCGGCCCTGCCAATTCCAGTCGACCACCGCCAGAAAGACTGCATGTTTGGCGACGCTCATCAAAAGCGCCGAAGGCCTGCGGGGTGCGCAGACAAGCTTGAGCCGCAGCCACTAAATCCTTCCAGCAATTGGGTCCACTGAGCCACGGTGCTGACATTGGTTGCGGCGTGCCTTCCGCCTGCGGAAGCACACCGGTGGTCCACGTCCTTGAGTCGCCATTTCCAGGTTGATGCTCGCCGCAACCGCCTCCGCCGTCCGCAGCCACCAAGGGGAATGATAACAGGGCGATTAAAAGAGCTTCGATGCGTTTCATGCTGCTTTTCATTGCATTGGCCATGCCTACAAGCGCACGGCCCAATTGCCGCACTTACAAGCCCAAAATGGGATCGGCGCGATCCCCGTGGGACGTCAAAGATCGCTTCGTGCCGGCATCGCGCCCTGGCGAGCCCTTGGGGAGCAGCTGGAGCAACATCATGAGCTTGAGGATTGCTTGCGCTGCGGCGAAGACGAGTTCCTGGTCGAGAGAGGCACCAGAAACAGCATGTCCATAGAAGTTCGGTGTACGTCATGCGATCAGAGGGCTCGGGCCAAAGCAAGGCCGGGTGGCAAGGTTTGGCGAGCTTCAGTTGCGCCGATCGAACGGCGCGGGTTCTGAACGTCGCCGACCTGGGCGCGCGATGCACTCGTTTCAATTGATACCGTCGGTCTTGGGACGGATTTCATTTCACCCTGCCGGCGCCGTGCCTCCAGCACCCCTCCATATCCATCGCGTGCGAACAGCACTGCCACTGACGAGGCCGCCACCAGCGATTAAAGGCCCATCGTAGCTCCTCATATTTTGACCTTCTAGTGAAACCGAAGGGTCGAACGGTTGTCTCTTCACTATTGTAGGCCCGTTCACCGGAGGTCACTATGAAGGCTAGGGAGC
Source organism: Deltaproteobacteria bacterium (assembly GCA_033763315.1). Lineage (GTDB taxonomy): Bacteria > Myxococcota_A > Polyangia > Fen-1088 > Fen-1088 > JAGTJU01. The sequence goes on along the minus strand of JANRKS010000007.1, from coordinate 182,751 downwards.
GACTTGGAAGGCATGCTGCACGCCGCGCGTTTGTTAAGTCGGCGGCGGCGCTGGCGATTCCGATTTGGATTCGAGCAGCGTTTGCTGATGAGGCCTGCCCTGGCGGCAAGGCAAAGCCAGCGCGGGCATTTATGCAAGCACTGCGTTGGGACCAGCTTCTTTCAGCCGCCTTTGCACGCGCAGCCGCAGTGGGAAAGCCGCTGCTGGTTTTCGTTGCGAAAGAACACGATTGGGGGCGCGCTCACGCGTTCGGCGAGTTGCTGAACCACGGCGGGGATGAAGCGTTGGCCTTGCTCGGTTTGTGCGAGGTTGTTTGTGCTCCGATGTTCGCGATCAACAGATTGGCACCACAAACACCGCCATCGTCGAACGATCCGTTGATGGTGCTCATCGAAACTGAAGCCTTGCCTGCCCGCACCACAAACCTTGATGTCACCTTACCAGACCCATACGATGTGGAGCTGGAAGGTGATAGTTCAGAGAAGGACTGGGCCCCGGCATTCGCACGTCGGGAGCGTAAACAAGATGAGCTCATCTCTTTGCGAATTCGCTTACTGACAGAGTTGCTGAACAAAGGCTTGACTCCATCCAAAGATGCGCTTCTGGTGCGCGCGGATCAGGCAAGAAACAAGCTGGGCACCCACAACGGAGCGAACACGTTTCTCAAGGCGCAGGCGATCACAGCCAACGAAGTTGCAACCAACCCACAGCTTGCCGATGTGGTTCTAGCGGCAGCCGCGTCGCTGCTTGCACAAAGTTATGCCGCGCAGGGCAGTGAACGCGGCAGGCTGACGCATCTCGTGGCGGAGGCCTCGCGCATGGCGCTCTGCCACCGCCGTATTGCGGGAAGCCGTTGGGCTCAAGCAAACGGGTGTGGCTTGGACATCGAATGGCTGCCTGGTGAAAAGGATGATTCGATGTTTGGGTTCGCCTGCGGCATGGGCCACGTGCCAGCCCGCAGCCGGCGCATCCTCGATTTCTTAACATTTGACTCCCAGGACGAAAGGGGAACGAATGAATAGGAACATTGTTTGCCTGCCGGTGATCGCAGCGCTGCTTTTGCACGTTGGGTGCGGCGACGCTGCCATGCATGGCTCGAGCTACGTGCTCGTGGACGAGGCCACGCGGAAAGCTGAAGCCTTATGGGTAAACCAGATGCCCGTGACGTCGGGGTTACTGGTGGAATTTGATCCGATCGAAGACACCGTGGAAACAAGGATTAACGGAAAACGCGAGCGCCTGTGGGGTCAAGGTGGCGTTGTGTGGAAAGCATCCTGGCACGCACCGTCGTCGTCTGCAGAGGAGGCCGCTTTGTCATTGCAGCGGTTCGTCATTGACCAAGACGTTCGCAGCGACGCCATCCTCGTTGACGCGCAGCCGGCGGTGTTGACCGAACTCGCGAAAGCACTATCAGCCAGCCACGTGATGCCGCTGGGGTTCGGCAATGCGGTTCAGCTTGAGGGGCCCCAGATGCTAATGCGGAGCGCATGGGCAGCGCTGCCTGAGAATGCGGATGTTGCGTTCGCTCTCGTCGAGCTTTCGAAAGCAGAACCTGCTTTGCCGGTGAGCAGCGAGGTTCAGCCGGTGCAGGAACCATCCTCCGAGCGGGCGCGACAGCTTACGGCTTGGGTAGGCCTGCACATGCAAGGCAATAACATCGTCCGCCTTGATGCCAGCGGAAATGTGGAGGTTATTGATCAAGCCGGTTGTGTTGTGCAAACGGGCTCAGCCGAAAGTTTGGTTTTCACAGCAGATAACAACGTGCTCTTCGCAGGCCGGCCGCTGGCTCCGTTCAACGTAAGACTCGAGCCGGAGGGACACCAATGATCCCGGTAGGCTTCGTGTTGCCACCCGATGAAGCGACGCTAGACATCTTGGGGGCCTTCCTCGAAGAAGAGCCCGATATCTTTGAAGTGGCACCCGAAACGTTGTGGCAGCAAGTAGAAGGGCGACTGCATACGAACGACTATCATGCCTTGTTCTTAAGCATGGGAAGGCGCAGTGGGCAGAGGTTTCTTGCCCACGGTGTTGGCTATTCGGTTGGCGGAGGTGGCAGCGCTGCGGAGGTGTATCGCCGCGCACAGTGGAGAGCTGCAATGGCCCGTGATCAGGCCCTGTTCCAGTTTCTTTGGTACACAGATCATCTGGGCATTACGGCGCCTGCAGGCCAGAATACGGCGCTTCCGTTGCCGTTGCCTATGACGGCGGAAGCAGCGGAATGCGTTCGCTTGCGCCTTGATGAGATGAGTACAGTTGTGCCCGTGGTGGGCATCGAAAACCCAGCATCGCATTTTGTGTGCGGCAACCCGTTGGATGAGCCGGCATTCATTCGCAGCGTTCTGCAGAACCCAAGTCGGCGGCTGTTGTTGGATTTGGCGAATGTGTTCGCGATGGCCAGCAATCTTGGGTTTGATGCAGAGGAGTACCTTGCAGCACTGCCGCTTGACCAAGTGATCGAAATCCATATGGCCGGCGGCACTGATTCTGATCCACGTTGGCTGCCTGGCGGCCGCAGCCTGCGTTTGGATGGCCACGATGGCCCTATTCCGCCTGAGGTGTGGCGTTTGCTCGACGTCGCATTGCCTCGATGCTCGCATTTGCGCGCGATCGTTTTGGAACGCATGGAGGGCACCATCGCGGACTCTGACGTGGGCCTGCTTCGAGAAGAAATGCGGCGCCTGCGATCGTGTGTGGTGAAGCAAGCGGCATGAAGGAAGCCATCTATGATGGATGACTACGAAAACATCCTTGTACATGTGCTGAGAGCGCGCGATCCGCAGGGCGCGCTTGCATCGGCGATCAAGGCGTTGGACGACCAGCATCCGCTACGCGCGGCTTTGGCCGCCATAAACACAGATGGGTTGCGCATGAGTGCACTACTTGTGGCGCGACTGCGCTTCGAGCGTTTACTCCGCGGCAGCAAAGAGTATCGCGCGGATTGGCAGCTCGATCCGAACAGCGCCGCGGCTCGATTTAGCGCGTACCACGAAGCCTCGCCGCTCTTGGCGTTCTCGCCGAAGGAGGAAGCCAAGCTGTTCCACGCGTGGGAGTTCGTCACGGCATGAACCCCTGTCCGCAGCTCTACCCACCGAAATTATGGCGGAGCCAGTTGCAAGCTGTACACGGTTTCGCCCAAGCCGTTGATCATGTCGAAGCGCAGGATGCCGTTGCTGTCGATGCGTTCCTAACGTCGCATTGGGACACGCTCTATGCTTAACCGCATCACTAACACGTGCTTCAACAGCGCTGACGGCGCCCAACGAAATGCGCACGCCTAGGATGTCGTGCAGCGCCTGCACTGTGCGACGGCGGCTCAGATGGTACACGCCGCTAAGCAAGGCCACCAGGGCCATTAAACGCGGGCCAAACGGGGATCTTGGAATGATGCCGGCGCCCGTGGCGCGCGTGGAGTGCGCGCAACATGGGCATGTCACCGCATGCTGGCGATATTCAGTCGTGTGAGGCTTTATTGGTGGCACCTCGGTCACCTGCGTGCGGCTTGCATGTCAGGAATCGGTGGCAGCGGCTCCGCGCACCGCGCACCCCTCGCAATGCGATGGGAACACATCCACTACAGCGTCGACCTGATCTGCGGGCAGCAGCTCACGATGGCGGCCGCGGTGGCCCTTTTGGCCACCGCGCTTCCGATCGGAGCCGTGTTTAGGCTTGCCCGAATTCCTGGTGGCGCCGGGGCCATCGCTTGACGACGGCTTGTGTGAATTGCGAGAGTTCTGGCCAAGCCTCTCGGTCAAATCGGCCACCAGCGCCCTCAACTCAGCCACCACACCCTTGAGCTCAACGATCTCCTGCCGCAGCTCCTCGATCACTACGTCTTTGGCCAGCAGCTGCGCCGTGAGCTCTGCGATCTTTGCCTTGTCGTCCAACGACCAAGGTAGATCACGTTTGCGATCTGCTGTCGATCCCCTTTCTTAGCAAATCGTCAGGCATTCGATTTTGACAACTTTTTCGGGGGCCTGAACGCTTACGAAAGATCGGCCCCTGACATGGAGGCCCCGAGTAGGTTTCAAATGGCGACCAACAGCAAATCACAACGGTGTCGGCGACGTTCTACCTAAATACGCCGGCCCAGGAGAAGTTTCCGTGAAGCTGCGAACCAAGGGGGAAATCTCGGTTCGTTCCCCATTGTCGACCGATAGTCGGATTCACGGGCTCCCAATTTGGAGGCGGTGAGCGCCCCCAATTAGAGTCGTAGGGGACTCGATCCCCTCCCGTGCTCCTTTTGTACCACCAAAATGCTTTGGCTCTTTGCCAAACGGCCTGGTCCGCCTTCCCATCGCCATCAAAGTCAGCCGGAACGGCAATGTCGTCTGGGTTCCCAAACGCCACGAAGTATCTGCTTCCTCCGTTACTTGGCATTACGTAAACGCCATATTGACCGTCCCTGCGAACAGCAAAGTCAAGTCGTCCGTCGCCATCAAAATCTCGTGGGATTGGATGATCACCTTGGAGCCCCCACTGAACTGCGTATGGCGCCGCTCCTGATGTAGGACGCACGTGCCAATTGCCATCCCCTGGGCGCCAAATCGTGAAATCTGCTTTCGCGTCGCCATCGTAGTCGCCGGGGACTGGAATGTCCGTGCTCAGCCCCCATGGCACCGCATATCTATCGCCACCACCACTCGGCCAAACATACCAATGGCCATTGCTAGGCCGGTAGACCGCGATGTCGGTCATTCCGTCACCATCGTAGTCAGCAGGAACGGGTGTGTCTCCTTCTAGCCCCCATGCCCGCGAGTACGGCGCAGCGCCGGAGCTAGGGGCTATCGACCACAGACCGTCTGCGATCCTATAAGCGGCGGCGTCTGATTTTCCATCACCATCGTAGTCCCCTGGGACAGGAAGGTCGTTGTAGCCACCGAGAGGCATTGAGGTGGAATTGAAGCTCGCTGTCCGACTCAGAAGAACTTCGAAGGAACTAGTGTACCCTGGGCGGTAAACAGCGAGATCGCTCGTGCAATCACCGTCGAAGTCCAGAATTGAATTTGCCGCCTTTGACAGACATCCGCTAATGATGAAGGGTCCTGATATCGCCGATGGCCTGTATCCTGAAAAATATGATTGCTGCATCGCCTTTTTGATGGCCTTGACCGTCGGATTATCATCGAAGGCTCTCAATGCTCGCGAGTGCGTTTCTTTCCAGCATATTGGAAATGTTGTTTTGGGACTTCCCACTCCCTCCGCAAGGCCATTTGCGATCGGACTTGGGTCCTTGTAATACGCGAAGCACTTTCCATCCTTGTGCTTGCAATAAACGGCATTCGCGATCGTTCCGCCTGGCGGGGAGTGTAGGGTTATAATGCGCTTGTTAGCAAGTTCAGCCCGTGCCTCCGTGCTATCACAGTAAAACGCTGGCGTATCGATCACGGACCACAGCAAGCTGGAGCCCGCAGAGTCTCGCACTGCGGACCTATTCACATAGTAAGAATCAACACCTACAACCGAATAGTTCATATCCATCTGTCGCTGGAGAAGGGGAGAAATCGCGGACTCCATACCAAGAAGCTTTCGGGCCGCAGCGCCAACGGCTGTGGCGAGATTGCTCGCGACGGCAAGCTCTTTCACAGAAACCGAATCACGTCTTTCTATCAACGATTGCATTTCGCCGAGCACCAGATCTGCTTGAGATTTGATGAGATTAAGCTGAAAGCTGTTGTGCATGTTATTGGGATCACGGACAACATCGGCGAAGTTATTGAGCATTCCGATTATCGTTCCTTCCAGCCGTGTAATCTGGGTGTTCTTTATCTCGGCAATGATTTCATCTCGAGCTAGCTCGATTTCTGTTGGTACCCCGTAAAACTTTTCAATCAACTTTTTGGCATAGCTGGCCGCATCGATCCATGGATCGAGGTCTGATTTGAGTTTCGTGAGGACAGCCCAGGCTTTTTCAAAGGGACCTGCAGGTTCTGCAGCAGCCGGCTCTGCTGCTACCGTAGGTTTGTCGATTCCCAGCGAGGTAAAAGTGAAGGGAATCCCCATCAGAAGGATAGTGAAAATCCATTGAGTCTTCTTCATATGAGATACCTTTGATCTGAGAACTTCTGAATGTGGTGAGAAACGAGCTAAGAACCATGCGCAGCACAAACTGCCGCCGCACTTGTTTTTGTCAGGAGAGACAGGCCGTCAATGGCCACACCTCGACTGCAGTTTCTGAGGGGGGATGCGCGACCCATGCAGAGATCGTCGCAGCGACCTTGAGCCACATTTCTGTGGCAGATGAGAATTGTTGATCATCTACAAGTCAGGTCTAAAAAGTCTCCATCATCCGTCGACTCGCAGTCTCCGGTTTTTGTTTTGGTCCCAGTTGGACACAATCCTGTACCAGGCTTTACCTGGCATAGTCCGCAAGTCTTGCCATCCGGGCTACAGGACGCACAACACCAAGTCCCTTGCGCTAAAGCGATCCTCGGAACGCTTTGCTGAGCATAGAGAGTGGAAACAAGCGGGACATCTCGGCCGTACTCCGTGAAGTCATTAAACCCTAGGACTTCCGTCTTCATCACGTTCGTTGCCATCAGGCTGATCGTGAAGAGGCTGGTTTGCGTGTTCCAAACAGCGGGGTCAGCCTTGCCGTCGCCATCATAGTCGCCGACGATGGGTATTTGGTTTGCTCCAACGAATCGGTATTGGCGCAGTCCGCTTGCAAGCTTGATATGGAAGTACCCATCCCTTGGGCGATAGATGGCCGTATCAGTTACCCAATCGCCGTCGAAATCTGCGACCACCGGAACATCGCCAGCATCTCCCCATATTGAAAAGATCGTCTGTGCGCTTCCATTGAGCAGGATGTGCCATTGAGCCAGTGATGGTCTGTACACAGCAAAGTCAAAACGTCCGTCTCCATTGTAGTCGCCAGGAAGTGGTACGTCGTCTGAAAGCCCCCAACCACGTGATTCGCTTAGACCACTCCTTGAATTGATCAGGTACCAGTAGCCGGAAGACGGACGATAGACCGCAAGATCCGTCTTGCCATCGCCGTCGTAGTCCGCTGGCACTGGCACATCCCCGGATAGCCCCCATTGTTTGGCTTTCGGTGCAATGCCCGACGAGTGATTGATGAACCAGAAGCCATTCGAAGGATGGAAGACCGCGAGGTCTGTTCTGCCGTCACCGTCATAGTCACCTGGCACAGCGATATCTCCTTTGTTTCCAAATACTTCGTTGCTCTCACCGCCGTTTGATATCGTGACAAACCATCGAGCGTTTAATGGACGGTAAACGGCCACGTCTGCTCGTCCATCACCGTCGCGATCAACGCCTTGCACTGTTCGAGCTTGTGCTTGAAAGGAGAAACTTCCGAGCATCGAAATCGAAGCCGCTCCGCATAAGAATCTGGCAATTGATCTACTGTGCATGTTCTTTTCCTTGTGTCTACGGAGGGCTCCCTTGCCCTTTCATTCCTGAACCGTTGCCAACTTGACGCGCGAACCTGGCATGTGTCGCGAAAGAAAAAGAACGAAGATGAGAGCTCGGGGACTCAAGCTGCATCTGACCCACGCGAAAAGGACGATGAAGAGCATAGGCGTTTCAAAGCTGCATTTGCGCCTGCGTCATGAGGGCAACCATTGAGGCAAAGCGCTTCAAGGGACCGATAACGTCCCTTCCGTAAACTTCGTTCCACCCAGAGAAAACAAGGATTCTGCGCCTATTTTAGTCCACGGGACAGACGTATCCCTTGGCCATCGCCGGCCCTGCTTCGCCACCATTGACTCTCCGCCAACACACCCTGCTACCAGTCGGCTTCGTCGCTTGGCGGCGCCCGCGCTGTCGCCAATGTAGGCGCGAAGACGTTTTCTCCAAGGAGCTCCAGTATCCCCTTCCAGCAGCGTTGATTCTGGCGCGCGTCGCTCGTAAATCGGAACGAGTGAACGGCGCAGGTTTTGAACCTCAGCGATCTGGGCGCGCGATGCACACGTTTTTAGTTGGTGCCGTCGGTCTTGGGGGGGAATTTCATTTCACCCTGCCGAGTCGAACACGTGATCAAACGCGCCTTCGAGGGGATAGATCACTGCAGGGTGCGTGGCTTCATTGTTCGTGCTGTCTTCTTTGGTGCCACCCGCGGGTGAAGGCCAAGGAAAGCTGCGGTTCGTGAAGCCGGACACGCCGCCACCTCTTCGGGGGTTCCCCACGCCACAACCTGGCCGCCCTCGACGCCGCCTTCGGGGCCCATGTCGATAAGGCAATCCGCGGCACGGATCACATCCACGTTGTGTTCAATCACAACCACGGTGTCGCCGCGATCCACAAGCTTTTGCAAAGCCGCGATGAGCTTTGCCACATCGGCCATGTGAAGTCCTGTGGTGGGTTCATCCAACACGAACAACGACCGACCTTGGCCGGAGAATGAAAGTTCCGCCGCCAGCTTGATTCGTTGCGCTTCTCCGCCCGAAAGCGTGGGGCTGGGCTGACCCAGCTGCAGGTAGCCGAGGCCAATGTCGTTGAGGAACGCCAAGGGATTCGCGATGGCACGCGCGCTCTCGAAGAACACCACCGCGTCTTCCACCGACATCGCCAACACGTCGGCGATCGTTTTGCCTTTGTAGCGCACCGCTAACGTATCGGGATTAAAACGCGCGCCATTGCACGTGGCGCACGGAATGTAGACGTCGGGCAACAGCGCCATGCTCACTTTCAAACGGCCTTGGCCTTCGCACTTTTCGCAGCGTCCGCCTTTGACGTTGAACGAAAAGCGGTTGGCTTTGAAACCGCGGGCGCGTGCGTCGGGTGTTTCGGCAAACAGCGAACGAATCGGTGTCAGGATGTCCACGTAGGTGGCCGGCACTGACCGTGGAGTGCGGCCAATGGGCGCTTCATCCACAACAAGTGCGCGATCCACGTGCTCTGTGCCTGTGAGGCCCGATGCGCACGCAGGCAATTTCTTGCGTTGCAGCTTGGCTTTGACGGCCGAGAACAACACCCGCCGCACGAGCGTTGATTTACCCGAGCCGCTGACGCCCGTGACGCACACCAAACGGCCCACCGGCACATCGACGTTCACATTGGAAAGGTTGTGCAAGTTCGCTCCGCGCAAGGCGAGGCGCGGCCCATCGGTCAGTGACCGGCGCGGAGGTGGTGGCACGTTGCCATGGCCGCGTAGCCACGCGCCCGTGATGGACCGCGTGTTTGCCGCCACGGTGGCCGGGCTGCCCGCCACAACAATGTGCCCGCCATGCCGGCCAGCGCCCGGCCCTAAATCAATGATGTGATCCGCACGGCGAATCACGGCTTCATCGTGTTCCACCACAACAACAGTGTTGCCCCGATCGCGTAGCTCCAAAAGAGCGTCAGTTAGCGCTGCGGCGTCGCGCGGGTGCAAACCCACCGTTGGTTCATCTAAGACGTAACACACGCCGCGCAGGTTCGAAGCCAGTTGCGCCACGATCCGTACGCGCTGCGCTTCGCCTGTTGAAAGCGTGTGAGCCCCGCGCGACAGTGTTAGGTACCCGAGGCCCAGTTGATCCAGCACTTGCAGACGGCGTTCGATCTCGGGCAACACAGCCTCTTGCAATTCGACGGGAATACGCAGGTTGGCGCGTAAAGTGTCCTTCACCCACGTTTGCAACGCACGCACCGAACGCGCCGCCACCTGGCCAATATGTTCGTTGGCGATCCGCACGGATCGCGCGGCCGGACCCAAGCGGCTGCCGTCACACGCGACGCACGGCTCTGTTTCGGCGCGGCCGACGAAGGTTTCGCTGTTTTCATCAACGTCTTCGTCATGCGGCTCCGTTGTGCCCCTGCCTTCACACGTGGGGCACGCGCCGAACTTCTGGCTCCACGTGAACAAACGCGGATCGGGAACAGGCAGGCCCGAGCCGCAGTTCGGGCATGAGCGCAACGTTGAATAGTGGTGATCCAGACCGCCGCTGGCCACGATGATGTGGCCGCCGCCCAGTTCGAGGGCGCGCGTCACGGCCGCTTTGAGCGTGGCCTCGCCGTCGCCTTTCCAGTCTTTGGCTGTCATGGATGCAGCCACCGCCTCCACATCATGCACTTGGTAGCGATCGAGCTTGGGCAACGCTTTGGCCATATGGACGGTGCCGTCCACGCGCAGTTGTGCGACGCCCAGGTTCACGGTGGCCGCCATCGCTTCGGTGTGCGCGCCTTTACGTTTGCGGATAAGCGGCGCCAGCAACGTGATGGCGCGGCCCTCGTGCTGCGACGTGATGCGACCCACCAGGGCCTTGGCATCCACGCCTTCGCCGGCCAGACCACACTTGGGGCAATGGGGCGTGCCCAACCACGCGTAGACCAAACGCAGGTAGTGGTATACCTCGGACGCTGTGCCCACGGTGGAGAGTGACGAGCCTTGTGTCAGCTTTTGTTCAAGCGCCACGGTGGGTGGCACACCTTCGACGCGATCCACATCGGGCCGTGCCAAAGGCCGCACAAACTGGCGCACATATGTGGAAAGACAGTCCAAGAACCGCCGTTGGCCCTCGGCGTAAAGTACATCGAACGCCAACGTGGATTTGCCCGAACCGGAGGCGCCCGTGACGGCGATGAATCTGTTGCGCGGAAACGTCGCCGCCACGTTCTTCAGATTGTGCTCGCGTGCGCCCTCGATTTCGATCGGCCGCTCGAACACCACATACTTTGCGGCCGCCTCGCTTGCGCGCGCCACAGTGTTGGATTGTTTGCGTACAGCCTGCGCCAGGGCCACGCCTGTGGCGCTGCTGGTTTGGCTCAAAGCCTCCGGCGTGCCTTGCGCAATGATGCGCCCACCCTGATCCCCTCCTTCAGGGCCAAGATCGATCAACCAATCCGCCGCCCAAGCCACTTGAAGATTGTGTTCAACCACCACCACGCTGTGCCCCGCCGCCACCAAACGGTCCAACGTTTGCAGCAGCTTCGCCACGTCGGCGGGGTGAAGGCCTGTGGTCGGCTCATCAAGAATGTAAAGCGTCGGCTTGGCCGTGGTGGCACCCGCCAGATAGGCGGCCAGCTTCAACCGCTGCGATTCGCCGCCTGAAAGCGACGGCGCCGCTTGCGACAACGGCAAGTAGCCAAGGCCCAAATCGATGAGCGGTGCCAAGCCACGCACCAGCGGCTTGTTATGTTTGAACAGCGCGCTGACTTCCAATGCCGAAAGGTTTAACACTTCAGCAATGTCGTAACCTTCGTATTTAATCGCCAACGTTTCTGGACGAAACCGTTTGCCATCACACGCAGGGCAGCGCACGTGCGCGTCGGGCAGGAATTGCAATTCGATCTTTTCAAAGCCGGCGCCGCCACACAAAGGGCACGCGCCCACGGCCGAATTAAACGAGAAGGCCGACGCACTTACGTCTGCGTCCTTCGCCGCCTGGGTACTCGCGAACACCTTGCGGATTGGATCCAACACACCCAGGTATGTTGCGGCGTTGACGCGCCCACTGCTGCCAAGCGGCGTTTGATCCACGAACACTACGTCTTGCAATGCCTTGCCTGGCGGCAAGAACACTTGCAACCCAGCACAGGCGCCCAATTCCGATTCGGGTTGCCCGAGATGTCGTCGCAAGTTGCGGTAAAGCACTTGATCCACCAAGGTCGATTTGCCTGAGCCGCTGACGCCCGTGACGCACACAAGGCCGCCAAGCGGCACCTTCACAGACACGTTCTGCAAGTTGTTTTCGGTGGCGCCCTCAATCGCGATGGCGTGTTTAAAGTCGAGCGTGCGCGGCTGACGCTGCGGCCGCATCGCGTGGCCCTGCAAGTAGGGCGCTGTTTGCGAGCGCGGGTGGCCCAACAAGCCTTGCACGGGCCCTTCATAGATCACTTCGCCGCCTTCGGGGCCAGGGCCGGGGCCCAAATCGATCACGTGGTCGGCCGATCGAATCAGCACCGGATCGTGTTCCACCACCACCACGGCGTTGTCTTTTTCCGCCAGCCGCGCAAGTACGCCAACCAAGCGGTCTGCATCGCGCGCGTGCAAACCCACCGATGGTTCGTCCAAAACATAAAGTGTGCTGGTCAAAGCGCTGCCGAGCGCGGTGGCCAAACCCACGCGTTGTGCTTCACCGCCCGAGAGCGTGCGCGATTGGCGGCCAAGTGTGAGGTATCCCAACCCCACGTCCACAAGGAAGCGCAAGCGGCAGGTCAGCTCTTGCAGCACCAAGGCTGTGGCGGCGTCCTGCGGGCGATTCTTCCAGCTGGCAAAAAACGCATCCACATTCGCGATTGTGGCGGCCTCGAGTTGCGGCAGCGTTTGCCCTTCGATGGAAAAGCGCAACGCCTCTGGCTGCAAGCGTGCGCCGCCGCAGGCCGTGCACGGCAGATAGTGCCTGTAGCGCGAGAGCAGCACCCGCACGTGCATCTTGTAGCTGCGCCCTTCAAGCCACGCGAAGAAGCCATCGACGCCATACCAATGCTTCTTCCAATTGGTGAGCGCCCCTGGCTCGCCCTGCCACACGCGCTTCTGCGAGGCCGCCGGCAGCTTGGCCCAGGGCACCGTCATATCGATGCCGGCGCGTTTGCAGAAGCGTTCAAGATCGTCTTGGCATTCCTTATAGGAAGGCGACTGCATCGGTTTGATGCAGCCCTCTTTGATCGAAAGGCGCGGATCGGGCACCACAAGGTTGGGATCGATTGCCATCGTCCGCCCAAAGCCTTTGCACGTGATGCAAGCGCCCACGGGGTTGTTGAACGAGAAGGTGGCGGGCGTTGGATCGGCATACGTGACGCCGCAACAACGCAAGCTTTCGCTAAACGATTGCACGTTGTTGTCGCCTTCAAAGCGCACGGCCATGTCGCCGCGGCCCCAGCGCAAAGACGCTTCGATGGAATCGCCCAAGCGCTTGCGATCGTCATCCGTTTGCTGGGCGGGGGAGGGCAGCCGCACGCGATCAAGCACCACCACAAGCTGCCCATCCGCAGGCGCGAGCTTGGCGTCATCGAGTTTGACGACGTTGTTGTCTTCCCACACGCGGGAAAAGCCATTGCGCGCGAACGCTTCACGAATCAGCTTGGGCTTGAGCTTGCCACTTGGGACAACGAACGTCAGCAAGGCCGTGCGACCGGCGGCGGTCGACAACAAGTGCGTGGCAATGCCATCCGCACTTGCCCGCTGCACAGGCTTGCCACATACATCACAGCGCAAAACGGCGGCGCGCGCGTAGAGCGCCCGCAGGTAGTCCGCGATCGACGTCATTGTGCCCACCGTGGAGCGTGACGTGCGCACAGGCGCCGTGCGGTCAATCGCCACAGCAGGCAATACGCCCACCACGCGTTCGGCTTTGGGGCGATCCAATCGCTCCAGGAACTGCCGTGCGTACGCGCTGAACGTTTCTACATAGCGCCGGTGGCCCTCGGCATAAAGAATGTCGAACGCGAGCGACGATTTGCCGGCGCCGGCCACGCCTGTCACGGCGGTGACGGCCCCGATCGGAATGCGAACAGAAATGTTCTTGAGGTTGTTCTGGCGGGCGCCTTGCACCAAAATCGCGCGATCTACAGGGCTTTTCATAAGGCGTTAAAGGGTTCCTTCCAGGTGCATCAGCCGCAAACGCAGCACCGCCGCCACAGTCATGCTGTCGCGGTGTTTGCCCGCACACACCTCTTCGTAAAGTTGAGCGAGGTGAATTTTGCGCACCGCCAACTCTTCGGTTTCTTCCGGATGCGCCGTGCCCATCGTCAGCTCGCGCGCCACAAACACCACGGCGCGTTCGTTGGTGACCGAATTAGAGAGATCCATCTCAAATAGCTTGTCCCAGCGGGCGGCTTGCATGCCCAGCTCTTCGTGCAGCTCGCGTTTGGCGGATTCCAAAACGTCTGCGCCTATGGGCCCCCCGCCTTCACAGATCTCCCAGCTATAGCGGCCCAGGGGGTATCGGTACTGTCCCACGAGCCACGTGTTGCCGTTTGCATCCATCGGCACCACGCCGACCGCCACGTTCTTGAAATTGACCACGCCATACATGCCCACGGTGCCAGCAGGCGTGAGGACGTCGTGGTGGTCGACTCGAATCCACGGGTTTTCGTAACGTGTTTCGATCGATCTCGTGGTCCAAGGGTTACGGGTCTCGTTGGGCTGCGACATGCGGTGCTTTTATGACAAATCCTTGGATGACTGCGAGGGCAGCCAGGGTTCGTCGCCCGCGTCTGAATCGGTCACACCTGACTCGAAAGTGGCTCGACCTTGCCAAGCCAGCTCGAAGCCTCCCCTGGCAACGCTTCTTATCCTCCTATCAGCGAATCCCGTTCGCCGCCATGATGCAGGGCTGGCGACCTGGTGCTGTGCCCATGTACCATGTCCGAATGCAAAGGGTCGCCACAAGTGAGCGCGAGAACGTGATTGCGTGATTCGTCTGTCGCGGGGGGCGCGCAGGGTTCTGGCGCTGGTCGCGGTGGCCGCTGTGGCAGCGGTCGCCACGCTTTGGCTGGTGAACGACCTGCGTTCAGCGCGCTGGCAGGTCACCGAGCCGCCTTCGCGGGCGCAAAACGATACGGGGCCGCGGGTGGTGCGTGGGCCATACCTGCAAAGCGTGACCAGCCACAGCGCTGTCGTGCGTTGGCGCACCGACGTGCCCACCGAGAGTGGCGTTCACTTTACGGCGGTTGGCGTGGGGGATGCCGACGCCGGCGCCACGGCGACGCACAGTGAAGTTGTTGCCCAGGCCACCACCGAACATGAAGTGACGTTGCGACATCTTCACCCAGGCACAGCCTATGAATACAGTTTGGGCGCCCAAACGGGGCAAGTGAGCGGGGCGCCCAATCCATGGGTGTTTCATACAGCGCCCGAGCCGAATGCAAGCTCTGTGGTCCGCGTGTGGGCTTTGGGCGACGCCGGCACCGCGTCTCCTGGCGCCCGAAGCGTGCGCGACGCCTATCTGCGGTTTGTAGCCAACCAGCTTCCGGACGTGTGGCTGATGTTGGGCGACAACGCCTACAACACCGGCACTGATCTTGAGTTTCAGGCCGCCGTGTTCGAGACGTATGCGGATCTGATCGCGCGCTTGTCGCTGTGGCCCACGCGTGGAAATCACGATCAATCTCAATCGCCGGGGCACGCGGCGTATTTCGACGTGTTCACGTTGCCCACCGATGGCGAGGCGGGGGGCGTGCCTTCAGGCACTGAAGCATTTTATGCGTTTGACCATGGACCTGTGCATTTTGTGTGTTTGGATTCATACGCGACGGATCGAAGCGCCAACGGCGCGATGGCGCGCTGGCTTGTGCAAGATCTGCAAGCGTCGCACGCAACATGGAAGGTGGCGTTCTTTCACCACCCGCCTTACACGCGCGGCACGCATGATTCAGATCACGAACGCACCATGATCGAAATGCGCACCAACATCGTGCCGTTGCTTGAAGCGGGCGGCGTGGATTTGGTGTTATCGGGACACAGCCACAATTATGAGCGGTCGAATCTGTTGGCAGGATTTTACGGCGCTTCGGGCACCTATTCAGACGCCTACCAATTGGCAACCGGCGGCAACAACGTTGTTTTTTACAAAGCGGCGCGCCCCCGCGGCGGCACCGTGTATGTGGTGGCGGGCGCGTCGGGAGAACTTGGTCGCCGCTTCATGGGGCTCAACCATCCCGCGATGGCCGTCTCGTTTGCCACCTTGGGCTCGCTTGTGCTGACGTTCGATGACAACGAAGTGCGTGTTCAGTATGTTGACGGCAACGCTGCGGTGGCGGATTCGTTTACCGTGCGAAAGGACCTGTGAACTCAGCGGCGGCTCGTGAGTTTACTGGGGATTCCCCTAACGCCGGTGCTCAAGCCGCTTGCGGCATTCGTAGCGAGTGGAGTTTGCAAAATACAATCGGCTAATGGCGGCGTCGAGGCGGTCCGAACTCGGCGGGAGAGCATGGGTGGTTTTGAGCTTCCCCCACGCTGTCTGAGCTCTGGATAAGGCACGCGATTGAGCACACGCCTGGCCCCATGTAGCTGTATTCGAGCAGATAGACCGCATTCACGGTGGGGTGAAATGAAAACGCTCTAGGGCAGTCTGCATCCGTCACAGAGACGGGGCGCTGGACGGTGCGATAGTGGGTTTCAGGCACTTGCTTCGTGACCATCGTTGTGTACGGCACAGATCGGTAGCATGTGCTCGAAGCGTAGCCCCGACTTGAGTAACTACCGCAACTATAGGATTCAGAGCGATAGTTGGTTTCGGAGACAAGCCTCGAGGTATAGACGGTGTAGGCCTCCTGGACCCAGCGCATTTCCACATGCCAGAACACCGACGACCACTGCCAGTCGGCCGCCACAGGGTGAACACGCATCACCGCCGTATCAGGCGCAGCCTGCGAGCTCGGCCTCGCCTGCGCAAACAACGGATGGCCATCGATCCCTGCTGTCTCGCTGAGGGTTTCGCCAGATGCACCATGATAAACCCGCCTCATCTTCACGATGGCGTGAGGCTGGTCGGGTCTCGGAATGGTGTAGGCGGCTGGAACGCAGCTGGCAATCAAAAGCAAAGACGCCGCGATGGCTGCCGCTGGCAGGGAGTCAGGATGCGACATGTTCACACTCACGGGTGAGGGCAGCTTGCGACGCAGGCGCTGGCGCGTTCGTCGCAGGCGAAAATAGCCGAGGCCGTGGGGGCCTCTACCAAGCACCGATCCTTGCCGCGCGCGCAGTCGGTGAGGCACAGATGCCGGGCCGGCGAAACCGGGGGAGGCTGCCTCAAGGCGCAGGCACTGCCACCTGCAAGGGTCAGCAAACCCAGCACCAACCCATGTGTCAGGCTACGCATCAAGCTCACAGCTAACACATTCACCGGACGCTTGCCATAAAGCGAACGATCGTTCGCTCATCCCGTGCGATGGCAGTTCCTGCTGCGGGCCAGGGCAACGAGGCACGCGTGCAATATGTTGACGCGAACGCCGACGTGGCGGATTCGTTTTACAGTAAAAGGAATTTGTGAGCACTTTGCCGCCGCCCAATTCGAGGCCGACGTCCCTTTCTAAACTTCTGCCGGCCACATTCTTGGCTTCGGTCAGCGGCGGTGCGTTTTGGAGCGCTATCTTTTTCGTCACGGCACGTGCCTTTGCGTTCTCTTCAGCGCGCAACTTGGCGTTGGCTTCCGTGATGGGCGTAGCCTACATCGGCGGCGCTTTGGCGTCGGGGCCTGTGACGCGAAAGCTCTCGCGTTGGGCTTCGGTGCGCGCGGTGATGATCGGTGCCTTGTGGACGTGGGGCGCGTTTGCCTGCGTACCCTTGTTGTTCGCTGCCATGTGGGAGCCGGCGCTTTGGATCGCTGCCTTGGGTGGCAGCGTCACCTCGGCGTTGGTGTGGCCGATGATGGAAAGCTATCTCACCGCGGGCCGCCACGGGGCCGCCATGCGACAGGCCATGGGGCGCTACAACTTGACGTGGACATCGAGTGTGGCCGTGCCGCTGCTGCTGATGCCTTTGGTGGCGCGGTGGAACGTGCTTGCGACGCTGGGCCTATGCGCTGTGTTCAACCTTGTGTCTGGTTTGATCGTCGCCGGCTTTGCACCACAACCCGCGCATCACGACGAAGCTTCGTCGCAAGAGGCGGTTGGTCGTGAGTATCCTCATTTGGCGCGTGCCACCACATGGCTGCTGCCGTGTTCATACATCATCTGCTCTGCCCTATCGCCCGTTTTGCCTTCGGCGTTGCGCGATCTCGGCATGAGCACCACGATGGCGCCCGTATGGGCTGCGACGTGGATGGTGGCGCGGTTTATGACATTGATTGTTTTGTGGCGCAGTTCATTTTGGCACGGCCGCTGGCCGCCGTTGCTGTTTGGTGCCGTCGCCTTGTTCGCGGGCAGCGCTGTTGCTTTGGTGGCTTCGTGGGCCTGGCTGTGTGTCTGTGGTCTGGCCGCGTTCGGTTGCGGCATGGGCGTGCTTTACTACACCTCCCTTTACTACAGCATGTCCGTGGGCCAAGCCCAAGTGGACGCGGGTGGCAAGTTCGAGGCGCTGGTGGGCGTGGGTTACGTCGTCGGACCCGTGCTTGGGCTCATAAGTTTCGCAAACCCGCAAACCATGTCGCCCACGGCGGCGATGATGGTGATGGGCACGCTTACGGCGGTGGGGGCGTCGCTGATGCCGCTGCGTGCATACCGTGCCGCCAAAGCCAGTCGTCGTGCTTGATAACGACGTTGATCACTTTCTTGACCCGATCGGCACCCGAGGGCACAAACGAAGACGAATGGATCATCCGTACCCGCCGGAACAACAACTGCTCGACGCCACCGCCTTTAGCGATCTGGCTTGGATGACAAAGCTGCTATCCCGGGGCACCAGCACCGAAGCCCGCGACGAAGATCACCGCACCCCGCTTCACTTGGCCGTCGATGGCGCCGATTGCGATGCCGTGCGGCTGTTGCTCGATGCTGGGGCCGACGTGAACGCGCGCGACCAATCGGGCTGCACGCCCTTGCACCACGCCGCCCGTCAGCGGCACTTGTCGCTCGCGTACCTTCTGGTCACCTATGGCGCCGATGTGAACGCACGCGATTTCGCAGGCAGCTCCGTGTTATGGCAAGCGGTCATCGTGTCACTGCCCAGCAGCACTGTGGTTGAATTCCTGCGCCGTCACGGCGCCAGCGATGAAGAGCGGGACAACGAGGCGTTCGACGCGAAGGCGTTGGCGCAGCGCTTGGGCCTCACGCTTGAGCCCGTGGCTGAACCGGCGCTGTTCGCACGCGGGCACTAACGGCGGATCAACTGTTGCGGGCCAAACCGCGATCCAAACTTTCTTGCGGCACGCGGCCGGGCAGTGTCATGCCACCGTCGATCGCGATCAATTGCCCCGTCACAAGGCCACTGGCTTGCGTGGCGAAGAACAACACGGCGCCCACCATATCTTCGGGAACAGCCACGCGCCCAAGCGGCATCACTTGGCTCCAGTTGGCGGCGTAATCAGGATCGTCGGCCAACGTCCGTGGCACCAGGGTGGGCCCCGGCGCAATGGCGTTTACCCGCACACCAAAGGGCGCCAACTCCACCGCCAGTTGCCGCGTGAGCGACTGAATGCCGGCTTTGCTTGCCGCATACACGGTGAGGTTTTGCATAACCGTGAGCGCCACAACCGTAGAAACGTTGATGATGGAACCGCCGCCTGTTTGCCGCATTTTGCGAGCGGCCGCCGTGGTGCAAAAAAACGTGCCTTTCAAGTTCGTGTCGATCACTTGATCCCACAAAGCTTCCGTCACATCCAAAGCGGCGTTCCAACCCGTGATGCCGGCGTTGTTCACCAGCACGTCCAATCGCCCGCCGTGTGAATGCACGGCTTCAATCATGGCGTTGATCTCGGTCACGTTGCGGATGTCGGCCTTGACAAGCCACGCCTTGCGGCCCAGCGCCTGGATTTGCGCCACCGTTTCCTCGCCGCCCGGTACGTCATCGAACGTGTGAACGCCCACGTCGGCACCGGCACGGGCCAAGCCCAGCGCCAAGGCGCGGCCGATGCCGCCCGATGCGCCGGTGACCAACCCAACTTTGGCGGCAAGGGCCCCCGCGAATGGAAACACAGACGAAACGTCGTTCATGGGCCTGCAGCCTAACGCCAGGGCCCGCGCTGTGTCTCTAGTCGGGTCTGCCTAGGCGGGCCTTTTCGCGTTCACCGACACGATAGAGCCCACAGACGCGTCGTCGGGCAAGCCGGACGTCAACATGCCCACGATGGTCTCGGCTTTAACCGGGGCCCCCACAGCCATGCGGAACGAACGATAACCGGCGATGGCACCCACCAGTGCGGTGGCGGTGTCCAGCCGGCGCTCTTCCACCTCGCCGGCCAACTCCACGCACTCGGGACCCCACAAAGCCGCGCCAATCATCAGTAAATAGCTCGCGAAGGCGTTGCGCAAGCGGCTTGTCCCTTGCGACTTCACCTTCAGAAGGCCGCGCGCCTGGTGGAACAAAACGATTTGTTCGGGGTGCTCGTCAAAGAAGCGTTCGTGTTCTTGTGCCACGAAGGCCACGCGCTCTTTGAAAGTGCCGCTGCGGTCAATGTTTTCGAGGTTGTCGGAAACGCGCTGGACGCCCTCGGAAATGAGCTCCGCAATCAGCGCGTCCTTCGACTCGAAGTAGTTGTAGAAGGCGCCTTTGCCCAGGTCGGCCCGCTCGGTGATGTCCTCAAGGCGGGTTGCGTAAAGGCCCCGATCGGCGAACAATTCCATGGCCGCGTCAAGCAGCGCACGCCGTGTTTGTTGCTTGCGCCGTTCGCGTCGCCCCAAATTCTCGGTTTTATCGTCGGCTGACAATTCGTGGGCTCCTGACACTGTAACTTGACATCCTTTTACCCTGGGTCTGTGTCTGTCAAGGTTTGACTGCCGTGAAGGCGAAACATTGCGCGTGAATTCGCGTGTTTTCGCGGCGCGTGGGTAGGCGAGTGTTCACGCGTGGGGTAATCTCGCCCCAATGTCGACTGCGCTTGTGATTCACGGCCATTTTTACCAACCGCCTCGGGAAAACCCGTGGACGGGCAACGTTGACAGAGAGCCCAGCGCCTATCCAGAACATGACTGGAACGAGCGCATTTACCACGAATGTTATCGGCCGAACGCCTTCGCCCGGGTGGTGGGCGATTTTGGGTACATCGAAAAGATCGTCAACAACTACTCATTTTTGAGCTTCAACTTCGGGCCGACGCTGCTGTCGTGGTTGCAGACGCGGCACCCGGCCACGTATTTGCGGGTGCTTGAAGCCGACCGCCAAAGCGCCCAGCGGTGGGGCCACGGGAGCGCCATCGCGCAAGGTTACAACCACACGATTCTGCCTTTGTGCAACGAGCGAGACAGGATCACCCAGGTGCGCTGGGGCATCGCTGATTTCGTGCACCGCTTTGGCCGCAAGCCTGAATCGTTGTGGTTGCCTGAAACGGCCTGCAACGATGAGACGCTGGGCACATTGATTGACGAGGGCATGGTCTACGTGATTTTGTCTCCGCACCAAGCCGAGCAGGTGCGTCCCTTGGCCGACGACGGCAAATCTTCTCAGCATTCGTGGCGCTACGTGGGCGACGGCAGCGTGGATCCTTCCATGCCCTACCGCTACTTTCACAAAGACGGATCTGGACGATCGATTGCGTTGTTTTTCTATGACGGGCCCAAGTCGCGATCGATTGCGTTCGAGGGTGCGCTGGCTTCAAGCCAAGCGCTGATCACGCGCTTGTCGATGGGCGCAAACGCAGAGACCAAGTTGGTTCACATCGCCACGGATGGCGAAAGTTATGGCCACCACACCAAGTTTGCGGAACTTGCCTTGGCGCACGCGCTTGTGCACCAAGCGCAAGCCCAGGGCTTCGAGGTCACCAACTATGGTGCGTTTATCGAGAAGAACCCGCCGACGATGGAGGCGATGATCAAGCCGGGGCCGAACGGTGAGGGCACGGCGTGGAGTTGCGCGCACGGCGTGGGCCGCTGGTATCGCGATTGTGGCTGCAATACAGGCGCACAACAGGGCTGGAACCAGGCGTGGCGCCAACCGTTGCGGCAGGCGTTGGACATTTTGCGCGACGCCGCTGCCGAACGCTTCGACACCGAAGGCCGCGAGCTGTTTACGGATCCATGGCAAGCGCGCAACGATTATATCGAGTTGGTTCTCGATCGCAGCCGCTCGCGTGAAGCGTGGCTGCAACAGCATCAGGCGCGTGTGCTTACGACACGCGAACGTGAACGCGCGTTGTCGCTGCTGGAGATGCAGCGCAACGCCATGTTGATGTACACAAGCTGTGGCTGGTTCTTCGCAGATCTATCGGGCATCGAGACCGTGCAGATCATGAAGTACGCCGAGCGGGTGTTCGATCACATGGATGCGTTGGGCATCGAAAGCCCCCGTGAGGCTTTCATGAAGAAGTTGGCCGAGGCCAAGAGCAACGTGCCTGAGCACGGCAACGGCGCCGAGATTTACCGCAAGTGGGTGGAGCCGCTGCGTGTGTCGATGCATCGAGTGGCTGCACACTTGGGCATCATGAGCTTGGTGGAGGACGAACCCGGCGAAGGCAGTGTGGCGGGTTATCGCTATTGCCGCACTTCGTTTCAGAAGAACCGCCACGGCCGTCTCACGCTGGCCACGGGGCGTTTGGAGCTTGAAGACATTCCCTCAGGGCGGCTCACAGATTGGGGCTTCGCGGCCGTGCACATGGGCGGCGTGGACTTTTACTGCGTGTGCCAACCTTACCCAGGCGGTCAGGCATTCACCAACAACACCCAGAAGATCTGGAGCGCGTATCGCACCGCCACGCTGCCGCGTTTGTTGCGCTTGATTCAGGAATCCATGGGCCCCGAGGATTTCGGCCTTGAGACGATCTTGGAAGAGGGCCAACATCGCATCTCAGAACTTGTGTATGGCAACATCGTCACGCGGTTTTCGCAGCAGTATGTGGCGATGTTTGAGAGCAATCAACGCATCTTGGATATGTTGCAAGAGGCAGGCTTAGAATTGCCCGAGGAGTTGGTGCGCGCCGCGGAGTTCACGCTGGGCAAGCGCTTCGAGGAAGAAATTCGGCGCGCGCATGGCAGCTTCGATCCGCAGGCGTATGAACGCGCGCTGCAAATCGCCGCCGAAGTCAAACGCCGCGGCTACAAGATCGACACTAGCAAAGCCGGCCGTTTGTTTGGCCGCACGCTGGCCGACGTGGTTTCGGGCGCGCTGGCCGATCCGTCACAAGAGCGCTTCGCTGCCGCCACGTCACTGGCGCAGTTGAGCGACGCCTTGGGTCTCAAGCCCAATCTGGGGCGTGCACAAGAGTTGGTTTACCTTGGTTTCCGCTCCCACCCTGACTGGATGCCAGCTTTATCGACGTTGGCCAGGGCCGTGGGCGTGAAACAGCCCAGTTAAACGGCCGCGGGTTGCCTCTGCCTGATACTCTTCCTGTGGCTCCCTCTTTCAGGACTTCGATCATGACCACCGCGCTCGCCTCTGCTGATAAGTTGATTGCTGGTATTTCAGCCGCTGAACTTGATCGCTTTTTGTCGCTCGAGCATCACGACCCGCACAGTTTGTTGGGGGCGCATGTGACGCCAACGGGCGTCGTGGTCCGGGTGTTTCAACCGCACGCGCTGGAAGTGAGCGTGGTTGCCGATGGCCTGGGCGTGGTTCCATTGCGGAAAGTGCACGACGCGGGCTTGTTTGCAGCTGAGGTGCCAGGCCGCACCGAGGTGTTTGGTTACCGCTTACGTCTGCGCTACCGCGACGGCTCAAGCCACGAACAAACCGATCCCTACTGCTTTTTGCCCACGCTCGGCGAATTGGATCTGCACCTCATCGGCGAAGGCCGCCATGAGCGCATCTACGACAAGATGGGCGCGCATGTTGTGCGTTTGGGTGAACAATGGGGCGTGGCCTTCACTGTGTGGGCGCCAAACGCGCGCGGCGTAAGTGTGGTGGCCGACTTCAACGGTTGGGATGGGCGCATTCACCCGATGCGCCTCTTGGGCGGCTCAGGCATTTGGGAATTGTTCGTTCCCGACGTGGGCGTGGGGACGCACTATAAATTCGAGATTCGCAAAGCGGGCGGCGGCATCGTGCTCAAGGCCGATCCCTATGCTCAATACGCCGATCACCCACCTCACAACGCTTCGGTGGTATGGAAGTCGTCGTATGCGTTCGGTGACGATGCCTGGATGGCCAAACGCTCCGCGGCCAATCCGTGGAAGGCGCCGCTTTCAATTTACGAAATGCACCTGGGCTCGTGGCGCCGCGGCGATGACAATCGTGTGTTGAACTACCGCGACTTGGCCCCGCAGGTGGCCGATTACCTTGGCCAGATGGGCTTTACCCACGTTGAACTTTTGCCTGTGTTCGAGCACCCCTTCGACGGTTCGTGGGGGTATCAAGTCACGGGGTATTTTGCGCCCACGTGCCGCTTCGGCACGCCCGATGATTTCAAGTTTTTCGTGGATTACTTGCACCAACGCGGCTTCGGCGTGCTGGTGGATTGGGTGCCCGCTCATTTTCCCAAAGACGAATTTGCCTTGGGCCGCTTCGATGGAACGGCTTTGTTCGAACACTTAGATGCACGCCAAGGCGAGCACCCTGACTGGGGCACGTTCGTATTCAATTTCGGCCGCCGCGAAGTGCGCAACTTTTTGATCGCAAGCGCCATTTCCTTCTTTGATCGGTTCCACATCGATGGCTTGCGCGTGGACGCGGTGGCGTCGATGCTTTACCTCGACTACAGCCGCAAAGAAGGCGAGTGGGTGCCGAACCAATACGGCGGTCGCGAGAACTTGGAAGCCGTGGGTTTCCTGCGCGAACTCAACGAAGTGATCCACCGTGATCATCCGGGCGTGTTGATGGTGGCCGAAGAATCAACGGCGTGGCCGGGCGTCAGCCGCCCAAGTTACCTCGGCGGCTTGGGTTTCGGTTTCAAGTGGAACATGGGCTGGATGCACGACACGCTTTCGTATTTCTCGAAAGATTCGGTCTACCGTCGTTACCATCACAACGATCTCACGTTTGGTTTGGTCTACGCCTGGAGCGAAAACTTTGTGCTGCCGTTTTCGCACGACGAAGTTGTGCATGGCAAAGGCTCGATGCTCGACAAAATGCCGGGCGACCGGTGGCAAAAGTTCGCCAACCTTCGCGCGCTTTACGGCTATATGTGGGCCCACCCAGGCAAGAAGCTGCTGTTCATGGGCCAAGAGATTGGCCAATGGCAAGAGTGGAAGCACAACCAAAGTTTGGACTGGCACGTGTTGTACGGCGACGATCACAAAGGCCTGCAATGGCTGGTGGCTGATCTGAACCGTGCCTATCGCGCTGAACCCGCGTTGTGGGACAGTGATTTTGGTCCCGAAGGATTTCAATGGATCGATTCGCATTCGGCCGATGACAACGTGATCGCGTTCGTGCGCAAATCCACCACAACCGATCGGCTGCTGGTGTGCGTGGGCAACTTCGCTCCCGTGCCTCGCTTCGGATACCGCTTGGGCTTGCCTCGCGGCGGCAACTACCGTGAAGTCATGAACACCGACGCGGCCGTATGGGGCGGCAGCAACGTGGGTAACGCCGGGGGTGTGGTGGCGCAAAACGTGCCTCACCATGGCTTCCCTTGTTCGGCGGAGATCACGTTGCCGCCGTTGGGCGTGCTGTGGTTTGAAGCGACGTAAGCCGCACGCGCATCAAACTTCGCGCTCACAGCTATGGGTTACGCTTCACTTTCGGCCTGCGTAGAAGATCTGTCCCGCACGGGGCAGCTGTTCCGCGTGGAGCACGAGATTGATCCTCATTTGGAGATGGCGGAGATCCAGCGCCGCGTCTATCGGGCCAGCGGTCCGGCGCTTTACTTCCCGCGTGTCAAAGGCTGCCGCTTTCCCATGGTGAGCAACCTGTTCGGCACAATCGAACGCGCGCGCTACATTTTTCGCGACGCACTTCCACCCGTGCGGCGCTTGGTTGAACTTAAAGTGGATCCAGGCGCGTTTTGGCGCCGGCCTTTCCGCTATGCGGGCGTGCCCTTCTCGGCGCTGTCGCTGTTGCCCAAGAAGGTGGATGGCGGCCCCGTGTTTGCCAACCAGGTGAGCGTGACCGAGCTGCCGCAATTGGTGAGCTGGCCACAAGACGGCGGACCTTTCATCACGCTGCCACAAGTGTTCACCGAAGATCCAACGCGTCCGGGCCTCGCTCACAGCAACCTGGGTATGTACCGGGTGCAGCTTGGTGGCAATAACTACGAGAGCAACAAAGAGGTGGGCCTGCACTACCAGATCCATCGCGGCATCGGTGTGCATCACAGCGCAGCGATGGCGGCGGGGCAGAACCTCAAGGCGTGCATTTTTGTCGGGGGCCCACCAGCCATGACGGTGGCCGCGGTGATGCCGCTGCCTGAGGGCATGTCGGAACTTTCATTCGCAGGCGCTTTGAACCGCCGTCGCGTGAGGATGGCGCCGCAGAAAGGCTCGATCTTCGCGCACGCCGAGGCTGATTTCTGCATCGTGGGCGAGATCGAGCCAAATGTTCGCAAGCCCGAGGGGCCGTTCGGCGATCACTTGGGTTACTACAGCATGACCCACGATTTTCCCGTGCTGCGCGTGCATCGAGTCTACCACCGCACCAACGCGATCTGGCCGTTCACTGTGGTGGGCCGGCCACCGCAGGAAGACACCGTGTTTGGTGAACTCATTCATGAGCTCACGGGTCCACTTATCCCCACGGTGTTGCCAGGGGTCAAAGGCGTGCATGCGGTTGACGCCGCGGGTGTGCATCCGTTGCTGTTGGCCGTGGGCAGCGAACGCTACGCGCCTTACGCCAAACGGACCGAGCCGCAGGAGCTGCTCACGCAGGCCAACGCGATCTTGGGCCAGGGACAATTGTCGCTGGCCAAATATCTCTTAATCGTGGACGACAACGACAAGCCGCCGGCTTTGCATGAATTGGCCGCGTTCTTTTCGCATGTTTTGTGCCGCTTCGATCCGCGGCGCGATCTGCACTTTCAAACGCGCACCACGATCGACACGCTCGATTATTCGGGCACGGGCCTCAACCAAGGCTCGAAGCTGATCATCGCCGCCGCCGGGTCGCCCATCCGCGGTCTGGCAACCGAAGTGCCCGCGGATCTTGCGTTGCCCGCAGGCTTTCACGATCCGCGCGTATGCATGCCGGGTGTGCTGGCCATCTCGGCTCCTGCATGCACGTTCCCTGAAGACGCGGCCCGCGTCCGCGAGCTGTTTTGCAACGCCTTCACCGATCAGGCGCCGATCAACCGCTTTGCACTCGTGTTGCTGGTGGATGACAGCGCGTTTGTCAGCAAGACGATGCACAACTTCCTATGGGCCACCTTCACGCGCTCAAACCCCGCCGTGGACGTCAGCGGCATTGGGGCGTTCGTTGCCGATAAACACTGGGGCTGCACAGGCAGCGTCGTCATCGATGCACGTGTCAAACCACACCACGCGCCGCCACTCATTGAAGATCCGCGCGTCTTGGCGCGTGTGGACGCCTTATGCGCAAGCGACGGACCGCTCGCGCCGCTGAGACTTTGATCGTTCTTAGCGGGGAGCCCTGGGGCCCACGCGTAACGTGACATCGGTGTCGCGGCAATCCGCGTAACGCGTGCCCGCCATGCGCACAATTCAGAGTTAGCCTTTCGCTGGCCCGTCGTTTGCTGTGGTACCGCACGCCAACGTCTGTTGGCAGTTGGTGACGGTTCACGGGAGCAAAGATGGCGACGAAGAAAATGGCGAGCAAGAAGGTGGCAACAAAGGCAGCGGCAGCGACGAAGACGTCAACCAAGCGGCCACCGCAAAACACGAGTGGCAAAGCGGCGGCGGCAGCGACCAGCGCGCGGGCAACGGTTAGTGGACCCGCACGCAGCGATGCTGGCCAAGCCGCGGGCGATGCGTACCTGGAGAAAATGCAAGGCGTGAATGAACTCGCCGCTGCCATGCCGTTCAATCCAAACAAGGCGGGCGAGCACGGCAAAGCCTCGAACGATCCCCAAACGGGTGCCACAGCCAAGGCGCCTCACCCACGCGTGTTGGGCAGCACGCTCACCGAAGAGACGTCCTCTACCAAGGTGGGTTCGGGCGACGTGACCCTCAGTTTCAATCCCGGCAATCTGCCGCTTGATCGTGTGCGCACGGATTCCACCGATCAAATATTAACGACCAATCAAGGCGTTCCCGTCGCTGACAACCAAAACTCTCTCAAGGCGGGCTTGCGCGGTCCTGCCTTACTTGAAGATTTTATCTTGCGCGAGAAGATCACGCAGTTTGATCACGAGCGCATTCCTGAACGTGTTGTGCACGCGCGGGGCTCAGCGGCCCATGGTTATTTCGAATGTTACAAGTCGATGGCCTCGGTTACTCGCGCTTCCATCTTTGCGGAAGCCGGCAAGCGAACGCCGGTGTTCGCGCGATTTTCCACCGTCGTTGGCGAACGTGGTTCGGCTGACACCGTCCGTGACGTGCGTGGTTTTGCCGTGAAATTCTATACGGACGAGGGCAACTGGGATTTGGTGGGCAACAACATTCCCGTGTTCTTCATTCAAGACGCCATGAAGTTCCCGGACTTGGTCCACGCCGCGAAGCCAGAGCCGCACTTCGCCATGCCCCAGGCCGCCACAGCGCACGATACGTTCTGGGATTTTGTCTCGTTGATGCCGGAGTCCACGCACATGTTGTTGTGGGCCATGTCGGACCGCGCGATACCCCGCAGCTATCGCATGATGGATGGGTTCGGCGTTCATACCTTCCGTCTCATCGACGCCAACGGCAAAGCCACCTTCGTGAAATTTCACTGGCGGCCTCTGGCGGGCACCCATTCGCTCGATTGGGATGAAGCCGTGAAGATCTGCGGCGCCGATCCCGACTTTCACCGCCGTGACTTGTGGGAAGCCATCGAAGCCGGCGCCTACCCGGAGTTCGAGCTGAGCTTTCAGATGTTCTCAGAGGCGCAAGCGGAGTCGTTCAGTTTCGACGTGCTCGACGCCACCAAGCTGGTGCCGGAGGAACTTGTGCCGCTTACGCCGGTGGGCAAGATGGTGCTCAACCGCAACCCCGACAATTTTTTCGCCGAAACCGAACAAGTGGCGTTCTGTGCCGCCCACGTGGTGCCCGGCATCGATTTCTCGAACGATCCTTTGCTTGCCGGCCGCATTCATTCGTACCAAGACACGCAGATCTCGCGTTTGGGCGGGCCCAACTTTCATGAGATCCCCATCAACGCGTCCGTGCGGCAGGTGCACAACAACAACCGCGATGGCATGCACCGGCAGGCGATCAACCGCGGGCGCGTGGCGTACGAGCCAAACTCGCTCGGCGGTGGTTGCCCTTTCCAAGCAGGCAAGATGGGCTTCACCTCGTTCCGCGAGCCCATTGATGACGATAAGGTGCGCGGCAAACCAGAGCGCTTCGCTGACCACTACAGCCAAGCCACGTTGTTCTACAACAGCCAATCTGCCGTCGAGAAAGCTCACATCATTCGTGCGTTCCGCTTCGAGCTCACCAAGGTGCAAACGCCTGCCGTGCGCGAGCGCGTTGTGTCGATGCTGCTCAACGTAGATGCAAACCTTGGCAAGAGTGTGGCCGCCGGCCTCGGTATGGCGTTGCCTGCCCCCATGCCGAAGGTGTTAAAGCGCCCGGTGAAGTCTGAAGTGCAAGCTTCACCTGCCTTGTCGCTTTACACCTCGCCTGGCCAGACCGGCATCGCGACGAGACGGGTGGCCATCATGGTCGCCGATGGCATCCGCGGTGACACCGTGACATCCATCCACGCCGCGCTGACTGAACAAGGCGCAGTGCCGCGTTACGTGGGGCCGCGCCTTGGCTCGGTCACAACGGAAGAAGGCGGTTCGCTGCAGGTGGAGGTGACATTCGAAACCATGCCCAGCGTGTTGTTCGACGCGCTTGTGGTGCCCGATGGCAAAGCGGCCAGCACGTTGCTGGGCCGCGTAGGGCACGCGCTTGAATTCATCAAGGACCAGTACCGCCACGCCAAACCCATCCTGGCGTTGGGTGCTGGTTGTGATTTGGTGCAAGCCGCGGGTGTTCCCGCCACTTTGCCTTCCGGCAACCCTGACCCAGGCCTGCTGCTGGGGCGAGACGTGGCCGCAGACAAGGCCTTGCCAACGTTCGTGGAGGCGATTGCAAGACATCGCCATCATGAGCGCGAGATGGATCCACCGATGATCTAGCGAGCCCTCGCAATCAACTTGCACGGGCGCGTGCCAGATCGCGCCGGTGCAGGTGTCGCATGATCAACATGATCACGCCCGCCGTGCCCGCGCAGAAGCAAAGAAAGTAAATACCGCCAGCGAACGAGCCGGTTTTCGTTTGCACGGTTCCCATCACGTACGGCCCTAAGAAGCCACCCAGGTTGCCCACCGAGTTAATGAGACCAATGCTGCCGGCGGCGGCGGCTTCCGTCAAAAACAGCGAAGGCAGCGACCAGAACGCCGGCATGTGGCCACGAAAGCCCGACATGCCAAGCGTGAGCAACAGCATCGTAAACCACAGTTGGCCTCCGGACCACGGCGCCAACGCCATGGCGGCGCCACCCACGAGAATCGGTGTTGCCGTGTGCCACCATCGCTCGCGCGTGCGGTCAGAGTTCCAGCCCACAAACAGTTGCACGAACAGCAACACCGTTTGCGGAATGATGATCAACGACGTGACGGTGCCGCGGTTCATGCCGTACCACGCTTGCAAGATCGTGGGCATGAAAAATTCAACACCATAGTTTGCTGTGGTTGAACAAAAGTAAACGGCGGCCAACATCAGCACCCGCGGGTTGGTGAGCGCCTTCCACACGCTCATGTGGTGCATGTGCGCGGGGCGCGCGGCGCGCTCTTCCTCAAGCGCAAGCTCTAAGGCTTCTTGCTCTTCCTTTGTCAGCCACTTCGCCTCCCGCGGCCGATCGGTCAACATGAACAGCAAGACCACACCCAACACCACCGAGGGAATGCCCCAAGCGATGTAGACCCACTGCCAGCCTTTGAGGCCCCAGATCATGGGGTGCGTCACCAAAACACCGTTGATGGTTTCGGACGTGCCGATCTTCATCAGCAGGTTGGAGAGCTTAGGGCTTGTGATCTGGGCGATCGAAGCCGCCGCAAAGAAATAAGCCAGCGCGCGCGCACGATCGCGGCTTGTGAACCAGTGGGTCAGATACACGATCACGCCCGGAAAGAACCCCGCTTCCGCCAAGCCCAATAAGAACCGCACGATGTAAAACTGGTTTGGCGTTTTGACCAGCGCCGTGCACGCCGCCAACAAGCCCCACGTCACCATAATGCGGCTGATCCACTTGCGCGCGCTCCACTTCTCGACGAGTAAGCTGCCCGGAATTTCCAGCAAGAAGTAGCCCAGGAAGAACACCCCCGCTCCGAACCCAAACACGTGGTTGTCAAAGCCCGGGAGATCCTGCTCCATCGTCAACTTGGCGATGGACACGTTGGAGCGATCAACATACGCAACGACGTACGAGATAAACACCAGCGGAACCAACCGCTTGTAGGCTTTCAGACGTGCTCGATCAAGAACAGATGTGCCGGGCATGGGCCCGCAAGCTATCACAAGCGTTAAAGCGACGGTGAATCGGGCGCGAAATCTTTGCCCGTCAAGTTCCGCCACAAGGCTTCGTAAGACGCAGGTGGCCGCGCGGAAAAGGCCAAGGGGCGGTTCGTGATCGGGTGCGCGAACGCCAACGTTTCGGCGTGCAACAGCAGCCGATCGGCGGGCAAGATCTCGTAGCCATCGCGACGAAAGTCGCGCACGTAAACGGTTTCACCCACCAACGGGTGACCGGCTTCAGCGAAGTGGATGCGAATTTGGTGGGTGCGCCCCGTTTCAAGCTTCACGCGGCAACGGCTGATGGTGCCGCCATCGGCGCGTCCTGTGGTGAGCCCCGGTCGCAAGGCATTGACGTGGCTTGCCAATACGTGCGTGATGGCGTGCCGCCCTTGGTCCTCGAAGCGCGTGCTGCCACGCAGCCCATCGCCGCGATCCTCCACCAACGACGATGAAAACGTGCGTCGCCTGACTGTGCCGTGGGCCACCGCCACATATTCGCGTTCCGCCTCGTGGCTTTTGAACACCTGGTGCAACCCGCGCTCACTCAACTTCGATTTGGCAAACACCAAAACACCGGATGTGTCTTTGTCCAACCGATGAACGACCAGCAGCGGCGTTTGCGTGGCAGCGCGCTTTTGCAACCGCCACGCTTCGCGAATGAGATCGAGCGCCGTGCCGCTTTCCTTTTTATCCCAAGGCACCGTCGAAACGTCTTCAGGCTTATTGATCACCACCAAGTGTTGATCTTCGAACAGGATTTCGGCAGCGGGCTTGTTGCGATCGCGCCGAGGCGCGTTCATTTGCAGCGAGATCGCCTCAGTGCCTTGCAAGCGGTAGGCAGGATCCAAGCAGAGGCCGTCATCCACTTTCACTTTGCCGCTGGTGCACATCTGCTTGACTTGCGACCAGCTGTGATCGGTCAACACCGCACGCAAGGCAGCCGCCAACGTTTCGCCCGCCACAGCGGGGATGGTGTTTATTTTCTGTGGGGTGGCCATTGTTTTAGAGCCTTGGCATCTGTGTGGAGCGGCTCGCGTCAACCACGCGGCCTAACGCAAATTTGAGATAGTCGCCTTCAGGGAAACCGGCGATCACCGGATGGTCGAAGCCTGCGCCTGCAAAGAACTCGAGCTCGAAGCGCTTGGCGGCGGCCCCGGCGCCGTTCGTGACGGTGTCTAAGAACAGCTTGCGATTTACGTGGCTTGAACACGACGCTGCGGCCAACAAGCCACCGGGCGCCACCACTTTGCATGCCAGCGCGTGAAGCCGTCGGTAAGCCGCGAGCGCCGTGTCCAGTGACTTTTCGTTGGGGGCAAAACTCGGCGGATCGGTGATCACCACGTCCCACGTTTCCTTGGCATTGATCGCTCGTTCCAAGAAGGCGAACGCGTCTTCAGCGTGAAAGCCTGCACAATCTAAGGCCAGCCCGTTGAGCTCAAAGTTCTTGCGTGCCGCCGCCATCGCAGGTGCGGCGACATCCACCGTGTCGGTCCACGCCGCGCCCGCCGCGGCGGCGTAAACGGAGAACGCACCTGTGTATCCGAACAAGTTTAAGACGCGCTTGCCTGCACACAGATCGGCCAAACGCGCGCGGTTTTCGCGCTGATCTAAAAACAGGCCGCCTTTTTGCCCGTGCACAAGATCCACCATGAATTGCAAACCATTTTCGCGAACCACGAAAGGCTCGGCCGTGGCGCCGGTGAGTTCAGGCTGCCCACGCCTTCGGCGCGCCACCACGGCGGAGATCGGCACGGCTTGCCCGGCCGTGACGAGCAGCTCGGGCAACGCCAACTGTTCGCCATAAAACGCGTGCGCACCCGCGCCGTCGTACCGAATGGTGGCGTGGTGGCCATACACGTCGACGTGGATGCCCGGCAGCGCATCGGCCTCACCATGCACCCAACGAAACGCATTCGTTCGTTCGGGCGCCAACCGATCCAACCGTCGCGCCAGCGCATGCTCAAGACGCGCTTTGATCTCGGGGCCCAGCTGGGGGGCGGCCATCACCGGCCCCATACCAAGCACACGCACGGCGATGGTGGATTCGGCGTCCCAAAAGCCCCAGGCCAAAGGCGCCGCGTTCTGCGCTTCGGTGAGCATCACCAAGGATCCTGACGGCAAACGGGGGGGGCTGGCCAAGGCTTGCCGGTAGACCCACGGGTGACCTTGGGCCAACGCGCGGCCCAAAGCCTTGCGCAGTGTCAGAACGGGAGCCGTGGGAAACGAAGCCATGACGAAAATTGTGAAAAATGTCTAAAGAACGTTACGTCGCCTGACGAATGTCTTCGCCCGAGGCGGGCGGGGCGCACGGCAGCCGGTGCAGGGGTTAGGTGTATCGGGTGGTGTCGGTCGGGCGGGGGGCGCGGGCCTGGTGCAGGGGTGCAGGGGAAGGGCGCCGGCGGGTCGGTGATGCGGGGGGCGGCCCACATGAAGTTGGTGGTGCTGGGGTGGTGGTTTGAGCTGCCGTCACACAGGGATGGTTGTGGGGGGCGGGCAGGAGTGTGGCCGGCGGCACCCAAGGTGCAAGGGCGAAGTGTTGGTTTGCGGTGTCGCCGGTGGGTGAGCTTCCGTCTCAAGGCGCCGTGTCTGCGGGCACGCGCAAAGCGGTGAACGGATCGTCGGCGAACGCCGGTGCTCCGGGCGTCGTTCTTTTCGAAGCGGGCGTCAAAAGCGCGCTGCGTTGGGGCTTTAAGCGAAGCCGCGGTGGTGGTAAACGTTGCTCCCCGTGAGTTACACCTCGCCCAAGCCAACCCGCCCATGACCACCGATCTCGCGAAACAAGGGTGGCTCGATCGCTTCTCCGATCGCCAAATGGTGATGGCGGTCATTGCCTTTGCCCTGCTGCTCTACGTGCCGTTCGCAGGCAGCTACGGCCTTTGGGATCCGTGGGAAACCCACTACGGCGAGGTGGCGCGCCAGATGACTTACCGAAGCGACTTCATCTCGCTGTGGTGGCCAGGCTCCCCGCGCGATCCCGACGTGTTCTGGTCAAAGCCGGTGCTGACGTTCTGGATCTTGAGCTTGGCGATGCACGTGGCCGGTATAGGTTTGCGAGGCGGTGCCCCGTCAGAGATGGCGCTTGGCACGCGCGCCGAATGGGCGATGCGCGTACCGATGGCGTTCGCAGCCGCGATGGCGCTGGTGGGCGTTTATCTCGTGGTCTCGCGGTTCGTGAACCGTCGTGCCGCTGTGCTTTCCACTTTGGTGCTCGCCACCTCGCCGATGTTCTCATTGATCGCGCGGCAAGCGATGACGGATATGCCATTCGTTGGCCCGATGGTGCTCGCGTTGAGCCTGGCTGCGTTGGCATTGTTCGATGACCAAGACGAAATGCTGCCGCGGCGTGGCCAGGGCATGCTCACGTATCCAGCGCACCGCCTGTTTTACATCACGGTTGGTGTGTTCTTGCTGCTTGTCCTGCCTCAACTGTGGGTTGATTCGGTGCAGCTCAAGTTCCGTTTGGCGTTGTGGGGTGGCAAGCGCTTGATGGTCTACGGCGCCGTCGCGATGATCCCCTACTACGTGGGTTCATTGATGTTCTTGTTCCTGGCCGCACGCGCGCGTTACAAGGCGCCACTTTATTTTTATCTGGCCGCGATGTTGTGTGGCTTGGCGGTCTTGGCGAAAGGGCTGGCCGGCCTTGGTTTGCCCATCATCGTGTTCGTGGCGTATCTGGCCTTCACGTGGAATTGGAAACGCTTGCGCCGTGCACAACTGCTGCCCGCAATCCTGGTTTCCATCTTGGCCGTGGTGTTGGTGGCGGCGCCTTGGCACCACGCCATGATCATTCGGCACGGCTGGGAGTTTTGGAACGAATTGTTCGGCGACAACCACTGGCGTCGCATGGTGCTGGGACGCCACGGCGATCGCGGCACGTTCGAGTATTTCTTGCTGCAACTGGGATACGCGCTATTGCCGTGGTTGGTGCTTGCACCGGCGGCGTTGGCTGCGCTCGTGGGGCGCCGCTCTCCCGAGAC
The DNA here is from genome assembly GCA_033763315.1 of Deltaproteobacteria bacterium. Lineage (GTDB taxonomy): Bacteria > Myxococcota_A > Polyangia > Fen-1088 > Fen-1088 > JAGTJU01. Next base: position 147,832 of record JANRKS010000007.1, on the reverse strand, counting down.
AACACCTGTTGCTCAACGCCGCCAAGGCGTTTATCTGTTGGGCGCGATCTGGTTCGTGGCGGCTTATGGCGTTGTTTCCTTATCGATGACGAAGTTCCACCACTATGTGCTGCCCGCGCTGCCCGGACTTGCCATCGTGGTTGGCTGCTTCCTGGACGATGTGCTTCGGCGCAAGGACGTGCGTACCATGCGCTTGACGGTGCTTGTGGGCTTACCGCTGTTGGCGCTGGTGACGTATGATCTGACGAAAGCGCCTCACAACGCCGAGCTGTTTTTGTGGCTGTTTAATTACGATTACGTCCACAGCCCCGTGGGCCGTCCGTGGCCCTCGCAGTTGAACTTCACGACGCCTATTGCCGTGTTTTGCGCGACGTTCGCCGTGGCGGCCCTGCTGTTGTGTTGGCGGCGTGTGCAGACAGCGGGCTTGGCATTGCTGTGTCTGTCCTCGGTGTTGTTCACGTACTTTCTGCTCGACGTCTATATGAAAGGCGTCACGCCCTATTGGACGCAAAAAGATCCGATCGGCGCTTACTACGCCACGCGCCGTTCGCCCGAAGAGCGCTTGGTGGCCTACATGATGTATTGGCGTGGCGAAACGTTTTATACGAAGAACGAAATCTACGAAGGGCCCAAAGAAGATCGCGCCGTGTTCGACACCGGAAACGCCGATCAAGATCTACAAACGTGGCTCGATCGCCACCGGGGCCGTCGCGTGTTCTTTATCTTCGAACGCGCGCGGCAAAGCCGTTTGGTGAGCCTGCTGCCAACGGAGGCGCGGGGCACCTTCAAGGTTATCCATGACCAGAACAACAAGTTCGTGATGGCGCACGCCGACATCTGACGATTGGTTATGTCTTGCGGATCACGCCGGGCGCATCTAAGTGCGTGTTTTTGGCGTGATTGCCGCATTTTGCGCACAAGCTTTACAACCCCAAGCGAAGTCTTAGGTATAGTTGGGAACCGTTTTTTGGACTTTGCCGCGTCTCTTGATGCGCCTCGACTTAGGAGAACCGATATGAAGTTCCGTCGCCTTATCTTGAGCAAAACATCGTTTGTAGCGGGGCTCGCCATCGTTGCGTGGGCCTGTGGTGGTGGTGGCAGCAACGGCGATGGCGGCGGCGGCGAAGCCGGCGGCGGCGCTGGTGGCGAGGAATCAGGCGGCGACGGCGGCGGCAGCAGCACCATGGGCGGCAAAGGTGGCTCGTCCTCGGCCATGGGTGGCAACGGCAGCGGTGGCAGCGCCAGCGGTGGATCGCAAGCCGGCGCGGGCGGCGGTGGCACGGGCGGCATGGGCGGTGGTGCGCCAGGCACCGGCGGCATGGTGGTTGTCTCGGGCGACGCGCCGAAATGGTGCACGTCCAAGACGTTGCGACCCATGACGTGGAGCGGGCAGTACGACTCCGAAAGCCTCAAGATGGCGGAGCAGAAAAACGATCCCGCCAAGTCGCCCAGCACTGCTCCGAAGGGCGAGATCAAAAACGACATCGGCTCTCCCTACTACGTGCCCAGCCAATACGCGGCTGCGGCTGACGGCAAAGTGGCCTTCGGCGTGGTGTTCGGCAACTTCGCGAACCCCACAAGCGGCGACTACAAATGGCAGACGTTGCTGGATAACCTGATCAACACCAAGGAGATCCCGCCGCTGATTCTGGTGTTCTCGGGAACGAACATTAATGACCCGGGGGCTGGTGCCACGGCGAAAAACACTTTTTCATCAGCCTTGTCGGCCGTGAAAGCCAAGTACCCCAAGGTGTCGATGGATGCGAAATGGCATGTGATCGCCGGGCAGAGCACCTCGGGTGCCGTGGTGTTCGACGTGGTTTGGGATAACCCCACCGTTGTGGCCAACGCCATCACGGGCAGTGGCAGCTACGTGTGCTTTATGCCGAAGGCCGGCAATTCGAACGATGGCTACGCCACCATGATCAAGGGTTCGGCCGCCAAGGGCGTGCGGTTCTCCATGTCGGTTGGCAAGTGCGATATCTATGGATCAATCCCCGACCGCATAGCGGCCGGCTGCTCTGGAACCGAGCCGGGCGGCGATATCGACAAGTCTCAGTGTGCCGCCACGTGGCTCGACGTCAATAAGGAAGTACATAACGCGATGACTACCAAGAGCATTGATCATCAACTTCTAATTACTTCCTTCGGCCACAGCGACCAAACGTGGGCATTGTGGATCGGCGACCAGCTGCGCTGGGTCTTCCGCCCGATCACTTGCGGTAGCTAGGTTCCGAGGATGCACCGTGTCCATGTTGTCGATCGCGCGCGCCGAGGCCTCTCGGGTCAGTCCGTTGCGCCGAATTTTGTGTCACGTTCGAGGTAACGCGCCGTAAGTTAGGTTCGATTGGGCGCCCTGCCATCTGCTCCAGCCGCGCCCTGCGTGTCCAGCAACTGGGGAGGCCAAGCTCGTGGCTGTGCCGCTGCAGCGTTGTAACCCGCGGAACCCCCTAGGCGCGATAGTACCTTGTCCTAAAGCGCGCCTTACGGCTGTCTTACAGACATGGAAAGAGAAGGAACCACTGGGGCAATGAACGTGGAATTCGGTATCGCGCAAGAAGTATTGCGACCGTCGTTATTCTGCGTCGTCGCAAATCGAATTCTGTACTGACTGAGGTTCGAGTGGCGGGCCGTTAAGTCTTTGTTCACCCAATCGAGAACATCGATTGAGATAGTGCCGACGTCGCTTTCTGACCTCGCCACCACTTTTCCAGTCGCCGTTGCTGCGATCAACGCATCTGCCGGCTCAAAAGTCGTTCCGTAATCCAGAGGTTCAACCGTCATATTCCCGAGCGCGAAGGCGTTCATATTACAGTCAGAGACTATGAACGAGAGTGTTGCCGCCGTCGCTGTGTACCCGAATGGGATGGAGGACACATCGAAGCTAAAGTAAGCGATGCTGTAGCCATCAATTTGCAGTTCGGTGTCGCCCACTTGGAAAATTTCGCGCTTCGAGACTGCGCCGTAAGCAGTATGCAGGTGCCCGCTGATGTTGTTGTTCAGGCCGACTGTCACATTCTGACAGACATTCGAACAGGTTCCTGACTTGCAACTGTTACAGCTTCCGCTGCATGCTGAGTTGCAACACACTGAACTCGAGCAAATGCCGCTCGCACATTGGTTACCGCCTCCGTTGCAGGAAGCCCCATTGTCACGCTTGGCCGTACAGGTCCCGTTGCTGCAGAAGTTACCAGAGATGCAGTCATTGTCAGACGCGCAAGGATTCTTGCAGTTTCCTGCGGCGCAGATGTGGGTTCCACAACTCATCACGCTAACGGGGAGACAACTCCCGGCCCCGTCACACTTACGAGCGGGAGCGTATCCTGCGCCCGAGCACGTTTGCCCTACGCATTCCGTCCCAGCGGCGTGCAGCTCGCACTTCCGGGCACCATCGCAACGCCCAGTCATCCCACAGCTTGCGGCCGATTGAACCGAGCAATCGGCTTGATTGCCTTTGGCTGCAGGCACCGGCAGACACTCTCCATTGTTACCGCCCGTCAGCGTCGCACTGCAGGCTTCGCATTTGCCGTCACACTTTGCGCCGCAACAAACTCCGTCCACGCAATATCCCGGGCTTGTGCACTCGCTGTTGGTGGAACAAGCGTCGCCTAAGGCGCGCTTGCCTCCGCATTTCCCGCCGATACATTGCACACCCGCAGAGCAATCGCCTGCAACGCTGCAATTGGTTTTGCATCCCTCGCCTGTGCAAGCGTATTCACCACACTTGCTGGGTGCCGCTGCCTGGCAGGCACCCGCGCCGTTGCACTTTCGGGCTGGCACGTAGTCGCCACTGCTGCATGTGGCCGCTGAGCATTCATTCGTGCTGTCCCAGAAACTGCACTTCCCGGCGCCGTTACACGCGCCGTCGGTGCCGCACGACGTTGGCTCAGTGGCAACGCACTTGCTGTGCTTCACGCCTGATTTTGTCGCCGAACATTGGCCCGTTTGGCTGCCGGTCTTTTCGTTGGTGCAGGCCATGCACACGCCATCGCAAGCTGTGTCGCAGCAGACGCCGTCGACGCAATGACCATCAATGCATTGTTCGTCGCGCGCACAGGATCCGCCCCGGGCGACTCCCATTGAGGTGGAATCGGCATCAGTTGTCGCGGCCCCATCGTTGCCCGTCAAAGTGCCGCCATCTTCACTGTTCATCACCACCGCCGCGTCTAGTGCGTCGGAGGCATCCAGTTCCAGATCAAATCTAGTGCACCCATCTTGCAACGGTATCTCGACCGATTTGTCCTTGAGCAAAATCCCGTCGCCAGCGGTCGCGTTGACCAAGGCATTGATCTTGCCGCCGGTTTCGTAGCCTGTGACTTTAACCTCCAGGCTATAGGTACCCGGGCAGTTGAAGTTGAAGGACTTCGACGACCTTTGACCCGCCAAGCCTTCAAGTTCCGCGGTGGCGTTGACCTCGCCCAACGCCTTAGAACACACGAATTGCAGAAACACAGTGCCGGGATTGCAAGGGCGTGTCTCCGACTCTTTGGAACAGGCCCCAAATGTGAGCACGGCTATCGCGAACAACGCACCGAACAAAAGGCTAGGCTTCAGCATTCTCAATTTCCTCGCAAACATTCGAACAAGCTGCGCCGAGGCTACCAACGTCGCCACAACATGTCTAGATGCGAGTCCATATCGATTGCCGCAGCGCCCTTCGTGGATCAGACTGCCCGAGTCATGCCGTCCGCCAAGTACCTATTTTTTGATGCGTTCGACAGACGGCTCGCCGTCGCCTGTTGGTATCAAGTGCCCGATGGAGTGCAACGTCACGCCTGGGAGCCGGTGTTGGCAGCCCAGATCGTGCGCGAACAGTATGACGAGTATCGGCTCGATCCGTGGAAGGTCTCCGAATTCGCTGAGGCTCATCTGGGACCGGGCATAGAGGTGGGAAACTTCGACGCGGCCATAGACTGGGTAATGGAAGGCATCCTTGACCGCCGAATGCTGGTTCTACCAAGTCAGCTGCTAACTGGTGGCGAGCAAGGGTCTGGCAGCGACGTGCTGTATTCGGCGGCCCGACGGTTTTGGAGTGCGTTTGGCAACCCCTTCTTGTTTTCTGGCAGAACTTACAGACTTGTGATGAGTGAGATATACGCCGAGGCCATTCGAAGTGGCGACTTTGAAGCCATGCGGCCACAACAAGCGCACGAAATCCTTGGCGCCTTGGCGCGATCTAAGAATGCTGCCCTGGATAAAACAACGTGGACCCGCCTTGAAAGCGCCATCTCGCATCCATCGCAGCATCCAACCGGCAATGCGCTGTTCCTTCTGCAGAAAGTTCGTGCGCCATCGGTCGAAGGCGCATCCGCCGAACAGGCCATGACGCCGGCTCAACTCAAAAAATGGGTTGACGAACGTAAGCAACTTGAAAAAGGTTGGGTGGAAATCAAAGTCTGCGATCCGCATGGCCGCCCGATTTCGGACTGTTCCGTGAGCGGCAAGGACAGCGATGGCGCCGCGCTTAGTGGCACATTGGATTCGGCGGGCTTTCTCCGAATGGAACCGGTATCCAAACAGGGACCTGTAATGATTGAATTTCCGCAGCTACCTGATCGCAAAGGCAAACAGGGGCCCGGAACCCAAGGGAAGGGCGAACCATCGGACCGAAAAGACGGGCACGATCGGCTCATTGTGGTGGCGGGCGGCCCCCCCGTAACCGGCTTGGTGAACCAGCAAAACCTTTACTGCGTCTATCCACCCGTGATGACGATCGCGTTCGCGACTCACGAGCCGCTGGATGACATGGAACATCCGCAATACGTGTTGCGCAGCACCGATGGACGTTATCAAAAGAAGCGCACGCCAAAGGATGACTTGGTGCCGGGCGACGATCTCTTGCAACTTGAGTTTGACGAGCTTCTCTTAGACGCAGTTTACGATTTAGAGAGGATCGACGGCTGCGGTCGCCAAAGCCAGGTCTTCCTTGGACGCACGTTTATTGAGATTGTCGATCAACCGCGTACAGAAGAGTTCGATCGGCACCACGTCGCTGAGGGGGAACAGGGCCTTGCTGCGATAGATGATGCTGTGGGTTGGATCGACACGACGGGTCCGGTGCTATGACTGACGCTCAACAACCCGCGGATAAGCGAGGCATTCAGTCAGCGATCGTGAACGTGGTGGTCACATTTCGGCAGATAGATCGTTTGTATGATCTGCAATGGAACCCGTGGAGCCGGCAATACCTGGTCAGGGGCGACGACGGTCCACGAGTTGCCACCATCTATCGTTTCTTTGGAGTACAAGAGGGCACCGACGACCATGGCCAGCGGCTCTCGCCAAACATGCGTTTGATGGGTGGGGTTTACCGCGGAATGGAATGCGAGTGGCATGCCGAAAATCAAGTTCGCGTTTTCATGCGCACGTTTGATCGTGAGGCGAGCCAACCGATCAACAACAAGCGCGTTTACGTGTTCAAGGCCAAGAACAACCTGCGCGAAGGTTTGGTGCTGGAGCATGAACTGCATTTCGAGAACGGGTCATTTCAGCACTGCGATGCCCAGGGAGTGCCAACGGGGCCCAAAGAGACGAGGTTGGCTTTGAGCGCATTGTCGTGCACACAAAATCAATGTGCAATGCACGACTGCTACTTCTTCATGTTGGCGCCGTTTCCGCTGCCCCAGAAAGTGCGGCAAGATCTCAGGGAAGGATTCGGCAGTGACGCCAAGAAGGCAATCGCGGCTGTCACAAATCGGCTCGTGCCCCTGTGGGACCCCTTCACAACCGACACAGCCTCCCCGAAGTCTGAAAAACGTTTCGTGCCGCTGGATATAAATTCACCTGCGGGAATTTCGCAGATTTTCAGAGTGCATCTATTTGATCCGCTGGACGAAGCGATACTGCGCGCGCAGATTTTTCAGCGCCTTAATCAAGATTGGCTTGCCGAGACAAGTCGCCTGGCGACCGACGCCCAATATCGAGTGGCCTGCCATGTGCGCGCTCTGGTGCAAGGCGATCAAGACCTCGAGGAACTTGTTTCGCTCGGCCAGATCGCCCGCACCTCGACCGACGCGCGCCCGATTGATGGCAACGGGCTCTCATATTATTTTCTGTCCAAGGAGGCCAAGTCGCGAAGACTGCGCGCGGCTTTAGAGTTCGCGGGTACGGCCGTTGTTCGTTGGATCGGCGTGCCACAACGGCAGTGCAAGTTGCCGTTCTCGTTGCCGTCGCTTGGCAACAACCTTTTTGTGGAAGCAGCCTGGCCGCAAGCTGACACGTATATCGTATCTGACTGCACCATGAAGGAGCTCGCGTCTTCGCCCGCGTCAAAAATCTCTTTGCCCCCCGGGCCGCCCATGGGAGGGTTCGGCAACGCTTTCGCGGGACTTTTCGACGACCATCTTGGTGATGAAGAACGCATAGATCACCTTGAGGCCGTGGCCATGGCTTGCCTTTTAGACACTCGGGGGATAGGGGGTACTGACGATTATCTGCTGCGCCTGTTGCCGCGCTTGACGCCACACAAGGACGAAGGACTCGCCGACTTACTAAAGGCCCGCCTCGATGCGATAACCACGCCGGCCGGTAAGGCGAAGAAGGTGTGGGGGGCCTGGATGCAGATTGCACTTCCAGTGGTCCGGGCGAAAGACCAACGTCGCTGGACGGCGTTCAAAAGCAGAATCACGACTGCAAGTTCCGATCCCAAGTCACCGCTGGCAAAACTGCGTGACGCGAACCTCGATACGTTGAGCCTTGCGGGCCAGCTCGCGAACCTGATCGTAAACGTCGACACATTTTGGGAAAAACGGGAAGGTCGCGAAGCGTGGACGGCCCTCTACGGAGCCGTTGGCTTCTACGGAAGTCTGTCCTCCATGGTCGGGAAGTACCGTCTTCCGGAAATCACTTGGAGCCGGGGGATCTTTAAGGGAGCGAAGCTCACTCCCGTGGCGTTGTTGCTCGATAGTGTCGATTGCGTGCTCAACATCAAGGACGGCTTTGCGAAACGCAACAACGGCGCTGTCGCCGCGTCTGCAGTTGGTGCTGCAGGAGCGATGCTCGGCATTGCAGGGGGTGCCGTCTTAAGCGGCACTGGCGTCGGCATCCTCTTCGTGTTGGCAAGCTTGGCCGTTAAGGAGGTCGGGACTCGGGTCGCGGCCCACTACGATGATGTAAAGGTATTCCTCAGGCACACCCCATGGGGCGATGGCAACGATGACGAAGTGCCCGATTGGTCCGGCGGTAAACCGTTAATGTTGCTGAGGGCAGATGCTTCTGCGCAGGAGCAAGCATTGCATGAGATTTTGTTTGGTACGTTCGTGGCCAAGGTGGCCTTCGCGGGGGACGGAAGCGAAAAAGACGTTTACGTCGGCATCGAGTACAAAGGCGCTCGTATGCCTCCAACCGCAATGATGTGGACGGGGAGTTTCTCGATATCCAGTAGCACGGGTGCCAGCTGGCTCAAGCTTCCTCCGGATGGGTCCGTTCGCCTTGCGAAGGGTGAATACGTGAAGTTAGAGGGGCCCCACCGCGCCCCTGCCGGGTCGTGGGCCACGATCAGTTCAACTCTCAACTTGGACGTCTACGGTGATGGAAAAGTAATCGTGAAACGATCATTCAACGAAAAATTCCTGAGCGTTTGAGCATGAGGTTTAAAATCCATTGAGAGTTTTTTTGCTGGTTGTAATCTGCCTTGTCACGGGTTGCAGAAATAAGCCGCTGCAACCCAACCTTCGTCAAGGAACAGGGCAAGCCTCCACGTCAGTGCCTGCGGGCACCGGAGTGACTGGTGTGACTTTTGGCATTCAATTGACTCAGCTGTCGGCTGGCCAACACGTCAGCTGCGGCTTGCGCAAGGACGGAAGCGCGGTGGTTTGGGGTATGCCTGATTTCGTCGAGGCACCAGTCATCATGCTAAAAAAATTGTCATGCATCGACGAAGGCCCGGTGCTGATAACCGAGCAACGCAGTTCCTTTCTCTCGGAACCAGATCACGCAGGTTCCATAGTCTTCGGTCGTATCAAAACACGCGCCGTAAAGGACTGGGTAGAGGTCCCTGCTGGAAATCACAATAGGAACGACTGGATACTTGAGGACGACGGAAACATCAGCAGTTCAGTCGGAGAGGACGAGTCCATCAAAGGCCCCTTCATATCAATCGCAGGCGGCGAGTTCGGCGCGTGTGCAATCCGCTCCGACGGCACGATGTATTGTGAGCGGGTCCAGGCACTCGAAGGCAAGTTCACACAGGTAGCGGTTGGCGGTCACCACGTTTGCGCTCTCGATGCTTCTTCAACCGTTCACTGCGGCGGATCCAACAGCCATGGTCAAAGTAAACCGCCACGTGGCAAATTCAAACAAGTGACAGCGGGCCGGTATCATTCCTGTGGCGTCACGATGGATGGCGAACTGACGTGCTGGGGCGCCGGCAAAACGACGGCGCCTTGCAAAGAGCTTGAGTGGGAGTGTGGCCAATCGGTCGCGGTTCCTGGCAAGTGGAAGAACGTGCAGGCAGGAGCCTTACACACTTGTGCGATCGCAGCTGATGATCGTGTTGCCTGCTGGGGCTACAACGATCGTGGTCAAGCTACCCCGCCCACGGAAAATCGCCATGCCGAAAGCTCGCTTCGCTGTGGTGTTGAAGCGAGCGCCTCAAAGGCACCTTTCCCACTTGTGTGCTGGGTGCACACGGTACAGGGCGATGGGCCGGGATTCTACCCCGACGTAGCGACTATGGCGGGCAGTGCGACGAATCTGTGCGTGGTGCTCAAGGACGGCCGAGCCACTTGCATGCGTGGTGGACAAGAAAGACCCTTTCCACCTTTTCGCGTTCCTGATTTGCGATTCTCCAACCTCTACGTGCATGAACAAGGCGTGTGCGGAGACACCGTTGATGGAAAACCTGAATGCTTTACCGTTGATGGTTGGACGCAAGCGTCTGTTGTGGCCGGCGCCAAGGCCGCCTACCCAGCTCCCTTGGCGACGCTGTCGCTGATGCCTGATGGCCACATTGAAGTTCGAGGCCACGATTGGGCCAAAGAACAGGTGCCTGCGGCAAGATACACGAAGCTTTGCGGTGGCGGTCGTTGGATTTCACAAACAGACGAATTGCTGGCCAACAGCCAACGACACGTCCATGCCTGCGCTTTGGCGGAAGACGGTCACATCGTTTGTTGGGGCGACACCCCCAAGGTTCCTCCCGGCACTTTCGTCGACATTCTTTGTGGCGCTGACTTCGTGTGCGGCTTGACGGCCAACAAGCGAATGATTTGTATGAACCGAAAGGGAGATAAGGAGGAAAGCGAGCCAGGCCAAGAGCTGGTCAACTTCGCTAGCGATGGGCGCTACTTCGGTGGGGCTCTCACAAAGGCGGACGAAAGAGGCTGGGCCGTCACGCGCTCGTATCTTTTCGAGTATGACGGAACTCAGCCGTACCCGGAAAAAGGGCTCTTTACAGCCTTTTGGATGGGCGCCGATAGTGAGTGTGGAAAACGGCCTTCGGGCGAGACAATTTGCTGGGGCCGCGGCGTCAAGACTCTACAGATTCCGCCGTCGGTGAAGTTGCCGGTGCACGCCGATAGGTAAATCAAAGGTGTTTTGGCGGGGCGGAGCAAAGGGAGAGGCGGCAAGGCGCGTGAGAAGCTGGGCGGATTGGTCGGTCAAAGAGGGAGCTGAGGGTGATTTTCGTGGGGCGGACAAGGGCCATCGGGGGAACCGTTTCGGGGGAAGTTAGTTACACCAATCGAGCCGCCATACGGGTGGCTGCGTGCGGTTAAAGCTCAAATGCTTGGCGCACAGGTGACCCATCGCTTTGGGCAAGTCGTTGGCAGATAAGGCCAAGGGCAGGGGCGCGCGCCGTTGTGCAGGCCCGGCTTGGGTCAGGCCAGCGGTGGCGGCAGCAAGCGGCTGCGCGAGCAACGGGGCGTCTTCGCCCAAGGTCTCGTCGTCAACGATGATGGTCACCTACTGAATGACCGTGAGGCCGCCCGCACTCGGGCTTACTGTCAGGGCCGCACGTCTTGGCGGCGGCACGCTCGGAACCCGCTGTCCTCGCGTCCCCTTACGAAACAATGCAGATTGCAAGCCACCGGCAGAGAAAACTTGTCTAACTAACCAAACCTTATTAGTTTTCCCGCAGCCAATCGTGGCTGTGCCGCGACAAAGCCCAGAGCAAACCGGATGAATTGCACCTCCCACACATCCACCCGTTCGACGTCGCCGATGCTGTTCTCGCGGCAGCGCCAGCTATTGCAGCTTCTGGATGCGCTGGGCGGCACGTCAGGCATGCTCGACTTCCAAAAGCTGCTATTCCTCTACTGTCAGGAGGCGCCTACGGCAGAGGCGCCCTACGATTTCGTCCCGTATAAGTTCGGCGCGTTCTCGTTCACGTCCTACGCAGATCGTCGCAAGCTAATCGAGCGCGGGCTGCTGGAGGATTTGGACGGCTGGCAGATCACTGCCGAGGGGCGGAAAATCATCGCCCGCACGACGGACATGCAGCTCGCGGCATTTGCGAAGCGGCATCGCGGTCTGCACGGGGATGCACTGGTCGCCGATACGTATCGGCGCTTCCCGTTTTTCGCGACACGCAGCGAGATCGCCGAGCGTGTCCTCAAAGGTGACGCCGCCACGCTTGCCCGCATTAACGCGGTCCGCGCCAAAGCGACTGGCCCTGCGCTGAGCACCATCGGCTACGAGGGCCACACGCTTGAAAGCTACCTAAACATCTTACTCAAGCACGGCGTCACGCTCCTCTGCGACGTACGCCGAAACCCCATAAGCCGGAAGTACGGCTTCTCGAAGAACACGCTCGCGCGCGGGTGCGAGGGCGTCGGCATTCGCTATGAGCACCTGCCCGAGCTCGGTATCGCGTCTGAGCAGCGGCAATCACTCGACACGCAGGCCGACTACGACGCGCTCTTTGCCCACTACGAGAGCACCTGGCTTCCGAAGCAGGCGGCTGCGCTGAAGAAGATCGAGGACTGGATTGATGCAGGCGAGCGCGTAACTCTGACCTGCTACGAGCACCAGCCGAACCAGTGCCATCGCCATTGTGTCGCCGAAGCTCTCGCGGGCAAGGCCAGCGAGGACCTCACTGCCAAGCACTTTTGAGAATGTTGGGGGGGGGCACGATGGAGAGGCAGCGAGTTCTCATCACCGTCAAGACGTACCCCACGCTGTCTCGGAAGTATGGCGAGACGGTGTGTACCGCCGGTGTCCGCGAGGACGGGAGCTGGGTGCGCATCTATCCGGTCCCGTTCCGACGGCTCGATGAGACGCAGCAGTACAGTAAGTACGACTGGGTCGAGTGCCGGCTCCAACGCAACACGGTGGACATCCGCCCGGAGACTTTTCGCCCCATGGATCAGCGCGAGCTGGTGCCCGTCGGCAAGATGAGCACGGGCGACAATTGGCGCGAGCGTCGCGAGATCCTTCTGAAGAAGGCGCGCGTCTACGATAACCTCGAGGAGCTGATCGCGGGTGCGAAGGCGAACCAAATCTCGCTCGCCGTATTTAAGCCCTCCCGCATCTTGGAGTTCGTGGTCGAAGAGGACGAACGAGAGTGGGATATCAACAAGGTCAAGGAGATGCGCGAGGCCTCACGACAGCATGAGCTATTCGAGGACAACGCCTGGCGAGAAACTTTTAGGGTGATCCCGAAGCTGCCATACAAATTTTCGTACAGGTTTGAAGACGCCGCCGGCAAGAAGAGCGAGCAGCAGATCCTCGACTGGGAGATCGGTGCGCTCTACCGGAACTGCCTGCAATTGGCAAATGGCGATGAGTCGAAGGCGATAGCAAAGGTCCGGCAGAAGTACATGGACGAGTTCCTAAAGAAGGATTTGCATCTCTTTCTCGGAACCACCCAGCAGTGGCACCAAGTGGCAGTAAACCCATGGGTCATCATCGGCGTCCTGCCCATCCCCTTCGAGAAGCAGCTTGGGCTGTTTTAAGGTGCGTTCACAAATCACTCGCAACCTTCGCGATCCAACGGATGGTTTCCTTCGAACCGCTGAATTCTTCAAGGCCCGGTCCACATCAACTGGCACGCTCAATTCCTGTCACCGTGAAGTCGCCTAGAGCGACGCGATAAGTTACCGGACGCTATGAGTTCCATGATCTCCACCACCGACCCAGCACCCATCGACGAGACGTTGATCGAAGTTCGCCGCGCCGTTCGCAATGAGCCCAAGCTTTTGTTGATAGGCAGCTAGCCGCGAAGGTGCCACGCTTTCGGCTGCAAGAATGCGGCGATGCCGAGCGTGGATAACGTTGTGCCAAGGCCTGAGTGCCCCCGCCCTGACCAAGGCAGCCGGGGGCTCACGCGGTCGCAGCAGTTAAAGTAAACCGAGCCGGTGTTCATCTGCCCGAGCAGCTTCATCGCGCGACCTTGGTCTTGGCCGTAAACGCCGGCGGTCAAGCCATACGGCGTGTCTTTCATAAGTGCGGCCGCTTCGTCGTCGGAGCTCACTTTCTGAATGCCTATGACAGGGCCGAAGCTCTCTTCGCGCATCAGCTGCATCTGGTGGTTGGCGTCCGCCACCACTGTGGGCGCAAAATAGAACCCCGGCCGTTGCAGCCGCTGCCCCCCGCGCAGCACGCGTGCACCATGCGCCAGCGCATCCGCCACCTGCGCTTCGAGAACGTCAAGCTGCGCGGCACGCGTCAGCGGCCCGATGTACGTCTTGGGATCCATGGGATCGCCCACCACGAAGCCATCCACGGTTTTCACGAAGTGCTCAACAAAGGCGTCATAGATGCGTTCGTGCACATATAAGCGCTCAACCGCGCAGCAGCTTTGGCCTGCGTTGTAAAAGGCGCCGTCGGCCGTGGCTTCGGCGGCGCTCGCCACGTTGGCGTCCTCCATGACATAGATCGGATCTTTGCCACCCAGCTCCAATTGCACCTTCAAAAGGTGAGTCGCCGCCTGCGCCGCCACCCGCACGCCTGTGGCGTAGGAGCCCGTAAAAAACACGGCATTGATCGGGGACTCCAACAGAGCCGATCCCGCGGCGCCACCGCCGATAACCAGTGCCAACGCGTCCTTGGGCACACCGGCTTGCCACAAAAGGTCCACAAGCTTTCGGCCGGTGTTGGCCGCAAACTCCGAGGGTTTGTACACCACGGCGTTGCCTGTAAGCAGGGCGGGGACAAAAACGTTGCCACCCACAAAATAGGGGTAATTCCAGGCCGAGATGTTCGCCACCACCCCCAATGGCTCCCACGTGATTCGTTCGTGCAGCCCCGCTTCTTGATGAACCTCGCGCGCTTGCAGTTCCGCGGCCGCGTGCTCCAGAAAGAACGCCAAGCGCGCATCGAACGCTTTCACTTCGTTGCGCGCCTGCGAGATGGGCTTGCCCGTTTCAAGCGTGGTGGTGTGTGCCAACTCGTCGGCGTTTTGGACCACCAAGTGTCGAAACCGCGCGAGGGTTTCGCATCGCTCGAACACAGGCGTGGAGGCCCACGCAGCGCTGCCCGCTTTGACGGCGGCCACTTTGTGCTGCACGGATTCCGGCGTGTCCGCCTCAAGCGTCTGCACAACTTGTCCCGTGGATGGGTTCCACACTTGCAGCGCGGCTGTTGTCATGTGTGAGCCTTCGTCCCCGCTCTTGCGGCTTTTCGTTGCGCCGCAGCCGCGAGGAAGTCACGCAGCAGCGGTCGGCTGTCCATCAAAGATGTGTCGTTCACGTCGTGCCACTCGGGATGCCATTGCACGCCGTAAACCCACGTGGGTCCTGTCAGGCGCACCGCTTCCACAACGTTGTCTTCCACAGAGCTGGCTTCCACCACCAACCCCTTGCCCAAAGCTTTGATGGCTTGGTGGTGTACGGAACATACGCGGCCAATCGCCGTCGTTGGATAAAGCTTGGCCAGATGGGATGGGCGAACGATGCGGATGTTGTGGAAGTTCTGATCGTAGATCTCCCAGTCGCGATGCACCCGCGAACCCTCAAGCTGCGTGTTGATGTCCTGATAAAGCGAGCCGCCCATGGCCACGTTTAGGATTTGCAAACCGCGGCACACACCCAGCACGGGTTTGCCGACTTGCAGAAACATCCGAATCAAAGCCATCTCATACTCATCGCGCACTTGATCGCCTGACCACTCAGGGCGCATCGGCAATTCACCGTAACTTGCCGGAGAGACGTCGGCGCCACCTTGAAGCACAAGCGCGTCCAGGTCCTGCACGTAAGCTTCAAGCGCCAGTTGGCCGTCGCTGGGAGGCAACGGGACCATGTACGCGAGCGCTCCCTCGGTCATGATCCAATGCGACAGTTGCTGTTCCACGAACTTCAGCGTCTTGCCTTTGAACAAAGGGCGCTGGGGATCGGCGTGGATGAGATTTGCCGAAAGTCCGATTCGTAGCGGAGCCATCAGAATGCCGCCTCCAGTATGTGTTGGAAATCTTCCCGCGTGCAGGGGCGTGGGTTGTTGGGATGGCAGGCGTCTGCCACAGCCACATCCACCAAAGTTTGCAGCGCGGCAGGCGCCACACCCGCGGCCGTCAGCGTGGCTGGTATGCCCACGTCGGCTTTCAAAGTCTCCAGCCAACCGATGAACGCCTCTGGTCCCGGATTCTTGATGCCCACGGTTTGCGCCATCCGCACGAACTTATCGGTGGCCACGCCCACGTTGTGCACAAGCGCGTGATCGATCATCACGCCATTGGCCAAGCCGTGGTGCATGTTGCACACAGTTCCCAAAGCGTGTGCGCAGGAGTGCACAAGGCCCAATCCCTTCTGAAACGCGATCGCACCCATCATCGAAGACATCATCATGCCCGCGCGTGCCTCGAGATCCGTGGGCACCTTCACCGCTTGCTTCAAGTGCATCGCGCCCAGGCGCAGGCCCTCAAGCGCGATGCCATCGCAGATCGGGTGAAACGCCTTAGCCAAGAACGCTTCGATGTTGTGAGTTAACGCGTCGAGACCTGTGGCGGCCGTGATGTGCGCGGGCAGGCCCACCGTTAGCTCAGGATCCGCAAACACGGCTTTGGCGAGCAAACGCGGCGAGAAAATGATCTTCTTGACGTGCGTTTCATCATCCGAGATCACGGCGCTGCGGCCCACTTCGCTGCCGGTGCCGGCCGTGGTGGGCACGGCCACCCAGAACGGAATGGGTTGATCGAATGGCCGCGCACCGGGCAAATCGTCTTCGTAGTCGAAGAGATCACCAGGGTGATTCACCATCAGCGCGATGGCTTTTGCCACATCAAGCGCCGCGCCCCCGCCAATACCCACGATGCCGTCAGCCGCGTGGGCGCGAAACGCCGCCACGCCCGCCAAGACCTGCGACTTAACCGGGTTGCCCCACACGCCCGCGAACACCTCCGTGGCCAGCCCTTCGTTCCGCAGTGCGTTTTGCAGGTCCAACACGGCCGGCAAGGTGGCCAAGCCCTTGTCGGTGACAACGAGCGGCCGCCGCACAGACTCTGCCTGCAGGCGTGCGCCGACGCGCGCACGCACGCCGTTGCCGAATTGAATGTCAGTGGGAAAAGAAAACCTGTTCATGTGTGGATCCTTTACGCACGGCCGTCGTCAGACGATTTCGAAATACCGCTCCAATTCCCACGATGTCACAGCCTCTTGAGCTTGTCGCCACTCCCAGTCTCGCGTGGCCACGAAGTGATCAACGAAAGCAGCCCCGAACAGCTCGCGTGCAATCTTAGAATCGCGCATGCGCGCCGTGGCCTCCTGCAAGGTTCGCGGCAACCGTTCAGCGTGTTCGGCCATATACGCGCTGCCCGTCAGGGGCGGCAGCGTCAACGGCAGCTGATTTTGGATGCCGTATAGGCCTGCCGCCAAGGCCGCAGCGATAGAGAGGTAAGGATTGACGTCGGCGCCAGGCACACGCAGTTCAAGTCGCGTGGATTTTTCGCTGCCCGGGATCACCCGACACGCAACCGTGCGGTTGTCGACCCCCCAAGACACCCGCGTGGGTGCCCAGTATCCATCCACCAAACGTTTGTAGCTGTTCACTGTGGGCGCGAACATCGGCAAGATCTCGGGCAAGCACTTTAGGATGCCGGCCAGATAGCTTTGGTACGTGGCGCTCATGGTATGCGGCGCTTGCGCGTCGTAAAAGGCGTTCTTGCCAGCTGACCACAAGCTTTGGTGCAGGTGCCCACTTGAGCCCGGCAGCTTGGTGTTCCATTTGGCCATGAACGTGGGCATGATCCCAAACCGCGCGGCAATCTCTTTGGCGCCCGTTTTAAACAACGCCGCGCGATCCGCAGATTCAAGCGCATCCGAGTAAAGGATCGCGGCTTCCAACACGCCGGGGCCTGTTTCGGTGTGAAGCCCTTCGATGGGAATGCGAAAGGCTTGCATCTCGTCCATCAGGGCGTTGAAGAACGGCAGGTTGCGGCTGGTGCGCAGCAGCGAATAGCCGAACATTCCGGGTGTGATCGGTTGCGGGTTCGTGAAGTGTTTGTCTTTCCAGCTTTGCGGCGTCTCAATGAAGTTAAACCACTCAAACTCCATGCCGGTTTTGGCTTCGAATCCAGCCGCCTTCGTCCGCTCGATCACTTGCCGCAGCAGCTTGCGCGGGCAAATCGCCAACGGCGCGCCTTGCGCGTCTTCAAAGTCGGCCAAAAAAAACGGAACGTGGTTGTCCCACGGCACGCGGCGGAAGGTGCTGAGATCAGGGCGGGCCAAAGCGTCAGGGTAACCGGTATGCCAGCCGGTAAAGCTCACGTTGTCGTAGCAAACGTCGTTGGCGTCCCACCCGAAGATGACGTTGCAAAAGCCGAAGCCGCCTTCAGTGGCACCGAAGAATTTGTCCTTGTGCAGATACTTGCCGCGCAAGACGCCGTCGATGTCCGTGATCGCCACCTTCACCTTGTTGGTGGGATCCTGGCGCAATTCATCAAGGACGTTGTTTTCAGACGTTTTCGGCATACTTTCCGATTATCCACCCAGAACACATGCAGGCACCAGTGCCGTTGTTCTGATGTTGCGGGGCGGATGTCTTCGTTACGGCTTTGCCCCAGTTGGTGTACCCTGACCGTGCGAAGGAACGAGGGTAAAAATGTCGGATAAGCGCCTAGGTGTGGTTGCAGTGTTGGCTGCGGTTCTCGTGAGCCCAGCGTGTTTTTTCATCAAAAGTGAGGACGCCGATCGCTCGGGCATGGGCACGGGCGGCTCAGCGGGTACCGGCAACAACGGCGTTCCTGCCGGATTTGGCGTGGGCGCCGCTTGCACCGCGGAGACCCAGTGCCGCTTTGGCCTCACGTGCGCCCCCACCACGGCCACGTGCCAACCCAAAGGCACCTCGGGCCCTGGCGCCATCTGCACCGTTTCCGCCGAGTGTCTGCCTGATTACTTCTGCGCGCTTGGGGCGTCGGCGCAAGGCTTGCCACAAACGGCATGCACGCCGCGCGCGATGAACAGGGGCGGTGACGGTGCCACGTGTGCAAACGAAGGCGATTGCGCCACAGGCTTTGCCTGCGTGCTCGATGGGCTCCAAGGTTCCTGCCGCATGGCGGGCGCGGGCGACATTGGTGCCGCATGCACGGGCCCGGGTGGCTGTTTTTCAGGTCTTTTCTGCATCGCCAATGTGTGCAGCACCCCGCTGGCGCTCAAGCCATGGACGGGTGCCAAGTGTGACGTGGCGGAAGAGGCCACGGCACGCATCAAGTTCAAGCTGCCGCGCGCGGCGGATCCAGCCAGCGATGATTTCTTCGCCTTGCCGTTTCCGAACGACGCGCGCTTCAAAGACGGCAAGCTCAGCATGAAGAATTTCCCGCGTCCTGGCGTGGGGCTCATTCCTATCGATCCGGTGGATCGATACATCAAAGCCATCGAAGCCGACATTGATGGTGCCTCGCCCAATGGCACCGTGTTCTTTCGCTTCTCCCGTTGGCCAAACACCACACAGTTGGGTGCGTCCGGCGTCATGGGGGTGTTCAACGTGACACCCGGATCACCCGCCTTCGGCACGCCGCTTGGCTTTGGTTGGAATGCCACCACGGGGGGAGCGGGCACCAACACCGGCAGCCGTTACATTTGCCCGCGCTACATGGCGCTGCGGATCAGCGGGCGTTTGGAAGCCGGCGCAACCTACGCGGTGATCATCAAGGGCCCGTTGGCCGACAAAGACAACCAGCCTTTTGCACCAGACGCTGATTTCGCGGCGCTGTTGGCGGCCACGCCGCCGGCGGATCCTGAGCTTGCGCAGGCCTACACCCGCTACAAGCCGTTGCGCGATTTTATCGCCGACCCCAAAAGCGGTTTGGCGGGCACGCCGCTTGTGGGTGGCACGGTTTTCACCGTACAAAAATCAGAAGCCGCGATGGTGGCGTTGCAAAAAGCTGTGGAAGCGGCGCCCGTGCCCAACCTGGCCGTCAAGTCGATCGTCAAATGCGGCGAAGCGATCTCTCCGTGCGATGACGGCGTGGTTGGTGCCGACAAACAACGTGGTTGCCTTGCGGCCCCAGCGAACGCAGCGTTCGACGAATACCAGGGCTTGGTAACGTTGCCCGTGTTCCAAGCAGGCGTGCGGCCGTATGAAACACCTGAACAAGGTGGCGCCATCGAGTACGACGCCGTTTCGGGCCTGGCAAAGGTTCAAACGACGGAAGACGTATGTTTCTCTTTAACGGTTCCTAAGGGAGAGAAACCCGCGGCGGGCTGGCCCGTGGTTGTTTACGCGCACGGCACCGGCGGCAGTTACCTCACGGGCCGCAACACATGGGCGCAAGATTTCGCCACGGGTGTGGCCGCAGGTGGCGCCGCCGTGCCCATGGCCATGCTCTCGTACGATGGTGCCTTGCATGGCACGCGCAAGGGCGTTTCCACGAAGAAGGTGGACGATCTCGTATTCAATTTCCTTAACCCCGTCTCGGCGCGCGATACGGCGTTGCAGGGCGCGGCTGATCTGTTCGCCATGGCCAAGGTGGCCGAGGCCTACAGCCAAGGCAACGTCACTTTCGATAAAACGAAGCTGTATCTTTATGGCCACTCACAAGGCGCCAATGCCGCGGCTTCGGCCGCTGGTTTTGATCCTCGCTATAAAACCGTTGTGCTGTCGGGGTCTGGCGGATATCTGACGTTTAGCTTCACGACGAAAGAAAAACCGGTGAACATCAAGGCCGCGTTGCCCGCCATCTTGGGCGATCAAATGGAATACGCCAGCGCGGATCCGTTCAAGCGCCCCGAAAACCATCCGCTGATTTCAGTGCTGCAAATGTATTTTGATCGCAGCGACCCCGTGAACCTTGTGGGTCGCATTGTGGCCGCGCCTATTCCAATGGTGCCTGCAAAACACTTGCTGCACATCTATGGTCAAAAGGACACGTATTCACCCGAGCCCACCCAGCAAGAGTTAGGCTTGGCTGCAGGCATCACACTGGTGGGCCCGGTGCTCACCGACTATCCGGGCGTACCGAAAGCCGCTGTAGCCACCAAGGCCAACCTCAATGGCTTCACCGCTGCCCAAAAACAATTCACGCCTGCGGCGTACGACGGGCACTTCGTGTCGTCACAAAACGCGATGGGCAAAGAAACCTTGCTGCAAACCCTCGTCACAGCCGCACGCGACGGGGCGCCCACAGTCACGCCGTAACAGGCGGAAGCTTTGTGATCATTTAAACGTGATATGTGTTTGGCATGCAACGCTTTATGCGCATCGGTTTGTTTTTGGTTGGGTCCGCAGCTCTGCAGCCGGCCCTCGTGTTTGCCGCTGATCCACCCAAGGTGGAAAAGCCAAAGAAGAAACCTGACCCGATCGTCACCTCACCACAAGTGAGCGCCGACGGCGTCACATTCCGCGTGTTCGCACCTGCGGCCAAGGAAGTTTCGGTGGCCGGCGACTTTGGCGGCGCGGCCACGCCGCTAAAGAAAGACGCCGAGGGCATCTGGTCTGCGATGGTCGTCATTAAGCCGGGCCTGTGGGGCTATAGCTTTAAGATCGACGGGCAAACGCAGATCGATCCTGCCAACGCGTGGAATAAGCCATCGCGCAACTTCACCACCAGCGTGGTGTTGGTTCCCTCAGTGCCCGCTGCGCCTTATGAGTACCAAGGCGCTGCCGAAGGCACGGTTCATCTGCACACGTATATGTCAAAGGCCGTCGGTGAGCAGCGTCGTTTGCGCGTCTACACGCCACCGGGCTACGAGAAAAACGCCACACGATACCCAGTGCTTTATCTGTTGCATGGGTTTTCGGACAATGAAGCCTCGTGGACAGAGTTTGGCCGCGCCAACGTGATTGCGGATAACTTGATCGGATCCAAGCAAGCGGTGCCAGCGATCATCGTGATGACCGACGGCCACGCGGTGCCCATGAACCGCGAGCGATGGCAAGAGAACCTGCAGAAGTTCCAGGACGATATGCTTGGCTCCGTGGTGCCTTTTGTGGATGCCCATTACCGCACGAAGGCGAAAGCCAGCGACCGGGCCATCGTGGGTTTATCAATGGGTGGCGAGCAATCGTTGACGTTGGGCATGAGCCACCCCGAGGTGTTCGCCTGGGTGGGCGGGATGAGCTCGGCCACGCGCAACACGGAAGCGTTTGCGGCGGCGTTGGCCAAGCCCGCCGAGTTAAATAAGAAGCTGCGACTGTTGTGGATCGCGATTGGCAAGGATGACTTCCTGCTTGAGGCAAACCACAAATTCATCGATGAGCTCAAAGGCAAAGGCATCGCGTTTGAGTACAAAGAAACCGAAGGCGCGCATGCCTGGCCCGTGTGGCGCAGCTACTTGGTTGACATCCTGCCGCGCTTGTTCAACGCGACCAAGAAGCGGTCATAGGCTGTTAGTGAAAATCGTGGGATCGAGACACCTCGGTCCCCGTTTGCTTCACGGGTGCGAAAGCTTCCGCTTTGATCGTCACAACGCCATCGCGGCACTGTACGTGCCCTTCGATGATCAACGCCGCGCTGGTCACGATGGTGGTGCGCCATTCGGCAAAGACGTCGGGCATCACCACCGAATTCGAGAACCCCGTTTCATCTTCCAGTGTGATGAACACAAGCCCTTTGGCGGTCATGGGGCGCTGCCTCACGATCACCATGCCCGCCGTGCGCACGCGCTGGCCGTTGCGCAGGCTCGGCAACTGATTGGCCGGCACCACGCCCTCACTTTGCAGCCACGCGCGCGCAAAGCTGATGGGGTGGGGGCCCAATGTGACGCCCGTGCCGCGCAGTTCGGCCAACGCTTCTTCGTCGGCCGTCATCTCGGGCAATGGTGATTCTGTTTGCGCTGTGTTGGCTTCGAACAACGCGCCTGATTTGTCCAAAGCTTCCGCTTGCCACAACGCCGCGCGCCGCCGTCCACCTAGCCCTGCGAACGCGCCCACTGTCGCCAACGCTGTCATCTCGTCCTGTCGAGGCGCCACGCGCACATGAAAATCACCCATTAAGCAAAACGGCTTCTTCGTGCGTTCGGCCACGATGCGCAGCCCGACCTCTTTGCGCAGCCCCGCCACATACTTAAGCCCCAAGCGCACCGCCAACGAGCCTTGCGGCGTGCGTTCCAAAGTGCACAACCAATCGGAAAGCGTGACGTCCACGGGCAAGGTGGGCACATCGTGGCGCAGGCCATCCGTGATCAACGTGGCGGGGTGGTAAAAGCCCATCGGCCAATTGTTCAACAAGGCACACAAAAACGCCGCGCCGTGGTGCGCTTTTAAGTAAGCCGAAGCGTAAGCAATCAACGCAAATGAGGCTGCGTGCGACTCGGGAAACCCATAAAGCGCGAATGATTTTATGCCCGTGACGATTTCGTCTTGCGACACACCTTCGATGCCTCGATCAACAAGGCCCTGCCGCAATTCATCTTCAATTTGTTTCATGCGTTCGACAGATCGCTTAAAGCCCATCGCGCGACGCAACTCTTCCGCTTGCCCTCCCGTAAAGCCCGCGGCTTCCATCGCCATGCGGATGAGTTGTTCTTGAAACAACGGTACCCCCAATGTGCGTTTTAAAATGGGTTCAAGGCAAGGGTGCGGGTACGTAATCTCTTCACGTCCAAGCCGCCGCGCCAGATAAGGGTTCACCATTTTACCTACAATCGGCCCCGGGCGAATGATCGCCACTTCCACCACCAGATCATAAAAGCGGCTAGGCTGCATGCGCGGCAGCGTGGCCATTTGCGCGCGCGATTCCACCTGAAACACGCCCACTGTGTCTGCCTTGCACAGCATGCTGTACACCTTGCGATCGTCGGGCGGCAGATGCGCGTAATCGATGTTGATGCCTTCGTGTTGCGCAATCAATGGCGCGGCCTCTTCCAGCACCGCCAGCATTCCCAACCCCAGCAGATCAACTTTGACGATGCCCAAGTCCGCGCAATCGTCTTTGTCCCATTGCACGACGGTGCGTCCCGGCATGCTCGCCGGTTCAAGCGGCACCACTTCATCCAATCGCCCGGCCGCCAACACCATGCCACCCGAATGTTGCCCCAAATGGCGCGGCAAATTCAGCACCGCGCGCGCCACCTCGGCCAGCAAGCGCGTGCGCTCTTCGGTGGGGGGAAAGCCTGCCTCTGCGATGATCGCCGCCAGCGGCTTGTCGTCCCCCACGATCCAGTGCGGCAGAAGCTTCGAGATGCGGGTGAGTTGATCTTCGGAAAACCCCAAAGCCCGGCCCACCGTGCGCACCGCCATGCGCGGCCGAAACGTGATCACGTTTGCCGTCATCGCTGCACCCGCCGCCGCGCGCCCACCATACTTTTGATAGACGTACTGAATCACCGCTTCACGCCGCTCCCCTGAGGGCAGATCCAAATCGATGTCAGGGATGCGATCTGAAGCGCTGGGTGCGCTGGCCACGCGCTCTTCAGACAAGAAGCGTTCAAACAACAATTCCATGGCGATCGGATCCACCGCCGTGATTTTCAGCGCATAACAAATCGCCGAATTCGCCGCCGATCCACGCCCCTGCGCCATGATGCCGCGCTCGCGCGCAAACCGAACGATGTCCCACACCACCAGGAAATAACCAGCCAGCCCCAGCTTCCCCACAATGCGCAGTTCATGCTCGATCTGCCGCCGCGTTTTATCGTTGAGCCGCGGATAGCGATCGGCTGCGCCTTGCCATGTTAGTTTCTCAAGATAACTCTGCTCGCTTTCACCCTCTGGCACATCGAAGGTTGGGAACGCATACCCCAGATCCGAAAGCGTAAACTCACAGCGTTCGGCCACCGCCAGCGTGTTGTGCAACGCTTGTTTCTGATCGCGAAACAACGCCTGCATTTCTTTCGGTGACTTTAAGTATCGTTCTGTGTTGCGCAGCAATTTGCGCCCAATCAAATCCACAGATGTGCGTTCTTTGGCGCACGTGAAAATGTCTTGCACCTTGCGCCGGCCAGGATCGGTGTAACGAACGTCGTTCGTCACAAGCAAAGGCACCTTGGCACCGATCGCGCGATCTACCGCGCGCTTGTTGGCAAGCGCCGCTTCGTCGTCGCAGTGGCGCTGCATTTCCACATAAACGCCCTGGGGACCGAAGATGCCTTTGAGGCGATCCAGATCATCACGTGGCACGGCTCCCGCCAAGGCGATCAAGCCCGCTTGGTGAGCCTCCAAGGTTTCATATGAAACCGCCGCGCTGAGATCGTTCTTCGCGTGCCCTTGCTTCATGTGCGTGATCAAGCGGCACAAGTGGCGGTAGCCTTGCCGGCTCTGTGCCAGCAACAACACCGGTGGCGCCCCCTGCACATTCACTTCGGCCGCCACAAGCGGTCGCACCCCCGCTTGTTTGCCCGCACGGAAAAACCGAGGCGCTCCATAAACGCCTCCCGTGTCGCCCAACGCCAGCGCGCTGAGGCCCACCGCCGCCGCCCGCTCAATCAGATCTTCGGGCGCAGAGGCCCCGTCAAGGAAGCTAAACGCCGATCGGCAGCGCAGCTCTACGTAGGTAGATCCCATGGCGGAGATCTCCCAGTGTAGCTGAACATAAGTTCAGTTCAAGCGGGGCCCGACGAGCCTTACTTGCCGGCTTGGGCCAGCAAAGGTTCCAAACGCGCGGTGTGCAGATCGCCCGCCATGCGCACTTGGTTGCGGCCGCCGTGCTTGGCCTCATAAAGCGCCTCGTCGGCCGATTGAATCAGCAGGGCGGGCGTTGGATGCAATTCAGGGTTGAACGTGGCGCAGCCCAATGACACCGTCACGCGAAGCACCTCGCCCGAGGGCGTTTGAATGTCCGCCGCCGCGATTTTGGCGCGCGTGCGTTCAGCCACCACTTTGCAACCATCGGCGGGCGTTTCTGGCAACACCAACACAAACTCTTCACCGCCGTACCGAGCCGCCAAGTCGCGTGGCCGCACGCCCGCCTTCAGCAACTCTGCCACCATTTTGAGCACCTCGTCGCCCGCCAAGTGGCCATAGGTGTCGTTGACGGACTTGAAGTGATCAACGTCCACCATGATCACGCTGCATGCACGCTTTGACACGCGCGCGGCCGTCAGCTGATCCTTTATGAAAGCATCGAACGTGGCGCGGTTGGCGAGACCCGTCATGGCGTCACGCTGCGCTTGCGTCTCTGCCGCTGCGGCACGGGCTTGTGCCGAGCCGATCGCCTCTTGCATTTGCATCTCGGCCGCGGCGGTCAACATGACCAGCGTGTCGCGCGCTTCTTCCACCAGCGCGTCGATTTCTTCAGCGGAGCCGAAGGAGATGTCGAAAAAGCCTCCCACTTCGGGTGCGTGCTTCTTCATGTTGTTCAGCAGCGTTTCAAACTCCGGCGCTTCCATTCCCAGCAGCTCTTTGGTGAACTGACACGCGGGCGTCAGAGCCTCTTTCATGTCGTCCATCATCCACAGGTCGGCCACACGTCCCGCCGCCGCGATCACATTCACCAGCCGAGCCACTTCCTGAGCTGTGTCTTCGGGCAGGTTTTTGGGGGTGTGGCTGTATTGGACGGCGACGCCGAAGGCCGCTGGCAGTTTCCACTTATTCACAAGCCAGCTGCCGACCTCACTGTGGTCACAGCCAAACTTCACGCGCTCGGCTTCAACGAGACGTTGATGGTGCCCATGGCAGGGGTTGGCGATAGCGTCGTAATCTTTCTTGGCGATCTGGCTGAACACCAACATGCCGATGTCTTGCAGCAACGCACCTAGGAACGCTTCTTCGCGCTCTTTCATGCCGATGATCGTCGCCAACTCACGTGCCGCCACAGCCGATAGGGCTGAGCGTTTCCAATAAGCGTTAAACCAATCTTGCTTGCCCCCCTTGATCGATTGCGCGAGCGTGAACGAAAGCGCCATCGTGCGAACGGAATTGAGGCCCAGCATTGAGATGGCGTGGGTGACGGTTGTCACCTCGCTGCGCAGACCAAACAGCGGCGAGTTCACCATCTTGAGAAGTTTGGCCGCCAACGCTGGATCCATTGAGATCACCTTGGCAATCTGCGGAATCTGCGGATCCGGCTTTTGGCAAAGGTCCAAAACCTGAACGGCCACAGCGGGAAGTGTTGGCAGCGTGGTGCAGCGATTCAGCTGTGCGAGCAGGCCTGGATCCATCGTTCCCAACACTTCGGCTGTTTGTTTTTCAACCTTTACGGGGCCACCGCCACCCCTCGCCATGGGTTACGTTTCGTCGGCGCTACGCTCAGGTTCTGTGTCCACCGCCCCGGCGGCCTGGTATCTTGCCGGCCATGGCAAACCCAACCGCAGTTTTTCACACCACCCTGGGCGACTTCACAGTCGAATTGTTCACGGACAAGATGCCCAACACGGCGCTCAACTTCCTGACTTTGGCGAAGAGCGGCTTTTACAATGGCCTGCACTTTCATCGGGTTATCGATGGTTTCATGATTCAGTTCGGCTGCCCACACAGCAAAGATCCCGAAAGCTCACGGGCCGGCACCGGTAACGCGCCGCATGGTACGATCGCTGACGAGTTCCCGCCCGACGCCAAGCTTTCCAATGAGCCTGGCACGCTCTCGATGGCCAACACCGGCCGCCCGAACAGCGGCAGCAGCCAGTTCTTTATCAACACGGCCCACAACTCCTACCTCGACTGGTTCTCCCCAGGTCCGTCGAAGCACCCCGTGTTCGGCAAGATCGTGTCGGGCATGGACATCATCGGCAAGATTTCGAAGTCGCCAACGGACGGGCGCGACCGACCGAAGACGCCGATCCAGGTGACGTCGGTGACGGTCAACGACGCCTAGACGGACAGACATTTCACGTGGCGCGGCTCCTTCGCAGAAAGACGCCGCGCTTTACGTTTTTCGGTCGAACCTTCGTCTGAGCCCGGTGTCACACTTAAGAGAGCGGCCTCACATGCCGCTGTAGTGTGAGAGCCAACCCAGGGGGGAGCCGAGCCACATGGATAGGCCGATTGAGATCGTCACGCTGGAGCGCGGGGTGAAGCGGTCGATGAGGCTGCTGTCGAAGCGGCAGGAGCACCTGCTTGGAAGCTGTTCGGCCTCCGCGGCCGCCGGCGTTGCCACAGCGGCGTTTGCGGGTTTTGCGGTGCTGACGTGGGCCACAGGTTTTGTGCTGCATGCGCCTGGTTTCTTTGCCAGCGCGTCTGTCGCTGTGGGGCTTGCGGCCGGTTGCGCCTGGCGACGCGCCACCAAGCGTGCCATGCGCTATCGCATCGGGCCTGGGGTCAATGACGACGCCTTCGCCGCTGAGCCCGTGGATCTGGTGCGTCGACGCTCCGACGGCGATTATGAGTTGGCGCTGCTTCACGGCATGACGGGCATCATCGAGGAGGCGGGTGTGCGCCGTCCGATCGAAGCGCTCACCGTAAGAGACCGCGTGGTGCGTGTGCCGATGGCCGGCGCCGTGGCTCGCATCGAGATGGCAGAAACCACGTTCGTTGTGCAGCCTGCCGCCTAGTGCACCATTCCGTGGGCCCTCGTGCCTGCTACCATCTTTACGTGGACGATCGCAAACAGAAGATGATTGAGCTTTTGCAAGCCAACCATCACTTCCCTGGGCCTTATCACATCTCGTTGGTCACACACAACGAAGAGGCTGTGGTCATGACCGTGCGCGCTTTGGTTGAAGAAGGCGGCGCACCCATTCCCGATGCCGATTGGCAACTGCGGCAGTCAAGCGGCGGCAAATACGTCAGTCATCGGGTGCGTGTCTACGTTGACTCGGCACATGACGTGGTCGCGATCTATGAACGCCTGTGGGGTGTGACCGGGCTCGTGTCCGTGATGTGAAAGAGGCTGGCTTCGGCCTGGGCTGTTGGCAAGCCCGCGCCTTTTGAGGCATCGTCCCGCTCACGATGCGTATTTCGGCTGTCTTGGGTTGTGTCGTCTCCATTGGTCTAGCAGCGCCTGCGGTGAAGGCTGACGTTTCACTGCCCGCGGTGTTCGGCAGCCATATGGTTTTGCAACAGGGCCGCGCCTTGCCTGTGTGGGGCACAGCCGATCCCGGTGAACAAGTGACCGTGGAGGTGGGCCCAGCGAAGCAACACGCAACGGCCGACAAACGCGGGCAATGGCGCGTGCTGCTGCCCTCAATGAACGCTTCCTTTGATACGATCCGCTTTGTGGTTCGCGGCCACAACGAAATAACGCTTGAAGATGTGCTGGTGGGCGAAGTGTGGCTGGCTTCGGGGCAATCGAATATGGAATGGCCCCTATCGCGCTCAGACAACGGGGCGGAAGAAGTCGCGAATGCAGCGCTGCCGGGGCTGCGTTTGTTTCGCGTCGTGCGCACGGAAAAAGTTCCCGTGGCTCCCAAGGATGTGGAGGGCGCGTGGGCTGTGTCGTCGCCAGAATCAGCGGCCGATTTTTCAGCCGTGGCCTACTTCTTTGGCCGTCGCCTGTTGAACACTTTGAATGTGCCTGTGGGGCTCGTCGGCACCTGGTGGGGCGGCACGCCGGTGGAGGCGTGGACCAGCGAACGCGGGCTCAAGTCGAATGCCGAAGGCCAGCGCATGCTGATGGGCTTTGGCACGAAGACCGCCGAAACGCGCGAAGAACGCCTCGCAGCGGCCGCCCAGTATGAGGCGGCGCTGCAGCAATGGGACGACGCCAACCGCCACCACGATGGCATCAACGAAGGCGAAGCGGCAGGTTACGCAAACCCAGGCATCCCTGAGGCCGGCTGGACAAAGACCATGGCCCCAGGCCATTGGGAAGACAGCGGCCTTGACGGCGATGGCGCCGTTTGGTTTCGCAAAGACGTGGCCGTGCCCGCCACCTGGGTCGGCCAAGAGCTGCATCTCGGCCTCGGGCTGCTCAATGACTGCGACACGATTTACGTCAACGGTACGAAGGTGGGGCAAAGCTGCCGCGACACACCGACCACGCATGGTCGACCGCGCAACGTGGTGGTGCCTGCAAGTTTGGTGAAGCCCGGTCGGTTGCTCGTGGCGGTGCGCATTTTCGACGAGCGAGGTCGCGGTGGCTTTTCATCCGACGCCACAGGCCTGTATCTGCAGAATGCCAGCGGCGAAAAGTTGTCGTTGGCCGGTCGCTGGAACATGCGTGTGGAAAAGCTGTTGCCCTCGATGGAGATCGACTACAGCGTGCGCCCCAAACCCCCAGTGGGGTATCCGCATCCAAGCGCTCCGCATGCGTTGTGGGACGCCATGGTGGCGCCGCTTGTGCCTTACGCCTTGCGCGGGTTTCTTTGGTACCAAGGCGAGGCCAACGCCCACCGCGCTTACCAATACCGCAGCTTGTTCGCAGCAATGATCAAAGATTGGCGCAAGGCTTGGCGCCAGGGCAACACGCCATTTTATTACGTCCAGCTAGCGAACTTCGTGGATCGCGGGCCCAAAGAAGAGTGGGCTGAACTGCGCGAGGCACAGACGATGGCGTTGTCGCTGCCAAACACCGGTATGGCGGTGGCGATCGACGTGGGCAATCCCAATGACATTCATCCCATCAACAAACTGGTGGTGGGCGAACGTTTGGCCCGCCTTGCGTTGGCCAATGACTACGGCAAGCCCGTGGTGAGCTCAGGCCCGCTCTTTAAGGCTGCGAAGGTGCAAGGCCACTCGATACGCGTGAGCTTTGCATTTGCCGAAGGCCTGCGTTCTTCGGGCGGTGAGCTGAGCGGCTTCACGATCGCCGGTGCGGATCAGAAATTCGTTCCCGCCACGGCCGTCATTGATGGCGACACCGTTGTCGTCCAGTCGGACGAAGTGGCCAAGCCTGTGGCTGTTCGTTACGGCTGGGAGGGGGCGCCCGTTTGCAACTTGCAAAATGGGGAGGGGTTGCCAGCGTCGCCCTTCAGATCTGACCGCTGGCCCGAGATCACAAAAGCCAATCACTGAAATCGTAACGTTGGCCGAGCGGCGCGACATTTATGTCAGTGCCGCCCGGAGCCACAAACCGCAAGTGGTTGAATTGGGCCGGGCAACGCCGTGGCACAGTCATTGCTATGTTCGGGTTCACTATGAAAACTTATGCTCCTCAAGTGTTGCGAACAATTTTTGGTTACGCGGGCCGCGGCCTGCTTTTGGCGGCGCTGGCAACCACGTTAGCGGTCACGGGTTGTGGCGACGAAGACGATGATCTTGTAACCACGGATGCCGCGGCTGACACGTTGGGCGGCGACACCTTAGGTGGTGGCGACGTGCTCAAACCTGCTGACAGCGGCACGGACGCGAAGATCGATGCTTTAAATGGTGACGCCAAGCCGGCGGACGCGGGCGGCGATGCCGCTGTGGACGCGGCTGCTCAGTAATAATTTCCTTAAACCAAGCTTACGCTGCGGGCGTTGGTCGGCTGTCACAATGTGGCGCTGGCCAACGCCCGCAGCGTTTCGGGCAGACGGCTGACCTTGCGCGTTTGTGGATCCAAGAAGACAACGCCCGTCTTTGCTTGCGCCACCAACACCTGATCGGTTGTGCGAACAACTTGGTAAACGATGTCGCAACTGACGCCCGTGGCGTCGCATGCCGCCACATCGATGCGCAGGCGGTCACCGGCGAAAGATTCGGCCCGATAACAAATCGCGGCGTCGCTCATGATCAGCAAGCGGCCCTCGACGTTGCCTTCGCTCATGCCGAGCGATCGCAGCCACCGCACGCGGGCCTCGTGCAACAACGAAAGCAAGGCGTCGTTGCCCAGATGGTTGCCATAGTTGATGTCGGTGATGCGCACGTCTAGCTCCGTGGAAAAAGCGAACGTGACGGGCAAGCTCAGTTTGAGGCGTGGCACGCCGGCACTATAGATGCCGACGCGCGCACACGCCACGCTTGTTGGCTTAGGCTGCGGCTGCCCAGGTGGACGCCGCCGCGGCGTCTTCTTCGTGTTGAACCCAGCGGGCCAACAGCTCGTGGGGGCGACCCGTTTTCAAGTCGGCCACGCGGGCGATCGATTTGCGGCGTGGTTCATCCACCAGAATCACGTCGACGCGTTTGGCTTCGGCCACCTTCACGGCTGCCGCGACGGTAAACCACGCGGGTACCTTCACCAGCGACGCCTCGCACAGCAGGCACGACTGCAAGGCCGTGGTGTTGCTGGAGGTGGTTCGCTTGGTGATTTGGGTCCTGGTGGTCATCGTCTGGGCTCCTCAATGTTGTGTGGGTGTCATGAAGTCTCACCTCTGATGCACGTGCCCCGCGCGGCGTTGCATGCCAGCGGCAAAAAGCTGACAAAAAATTCACCGCCACCCTGGTGTCGTCGG
Organism: Deltaproteobacteria bacterium; assembly: GCA_033763315.1. Classification (GTDB taxonomy): domain Bacteria; phylum Myxococcota_A; class Polyangia; order Fen-1088; family Fen-1088; genus JAGTJU01. The sequence goes on along the minus strand of JANRKS010000007.1, from coordinate 116,339 downwards.
CTTGCCCGAATCGTTGACTTGCCCCCACTATGGCCGCATGCCCGAGACCCCGGTGCCCCCGCAAGCAGGCCTGCCCGTTGACGAACATACAGAAAGCCAAACCGGCACGAGCGGTGGCTTCATCGGCCAGGCCCTGGCCAACACCAAGGAAGGCCAACGGTTGGCCAGCCCCGACCTTGAGGGGTGGCGTCGCTTTGGTCCGTACGTTTCGGAACGGTCGTGGGGCACCGTGCGTGAGGACTACAGCGCCAACGGCGACGCTTGGAAATATTTCCCGCACGAACACGCGCGCAAGAAGGCCTACCGTTGGGGCGAAGATGGCATGGCGGGCATTTGTGATCGCTACCAAGTCATGGCCTTCGCGTTCGCGTTTTGGAACGAACAAGATCCCATCTTAAAAGAGCGGCTGTTTGGCCTCGTCCCCGAAGAAGCCAACCACGGTGAAGACGTCAAAGAGTATTACTTCTACCTCGACAACCTACCGAGCCACGCTTACATGCGCTGGCTTTACAAGTACCCTCAGCGCGCGTTTCCTTACCAACAACTGATCGACGAGAACCGCCGCCGGCATGGTCAAGGCCCCGAGTTTGAGCTCTTGGACACGGGTATCTTTGATGACGATCGCTACTTTGATGTGTTCGTTGAATACGCGAAAGCCGACGTGGAAGATGTGTGCATCCGCGTGGTCATCGAGAACCGCGGGCCGGAAGCTGCCTCCATTCACGTCCTGCCGCATCTTTGGTTTCGCAACACGTGGTCATGGGGATCTGAGCCTTTACCGCGGCCGCGCATCGATCCGGGGCCATCGGGTGAAGGCTTCATCTGCGTGCGGGCCGACGATCAGGACGCGCGTCCGCCCGAGAATTTGCTTCGTTCATACAAGTTGGGCGCGCGCTATCTGCTTGCCGAACCCGATGGGCAGCCGCTGTTTTGCGACAATGAAACCAACGCGCCCGCCGTTTATGGCCCATGGGCACAAAGCCAAAGCGCTTACACCAAAGACGCGTTCCACCGCTACGTGATCAATGGCGAAGCCGACGCTGTGAACCCGCGGCAATGGGGCACCAAAAGTGCGGTTCACTATAAGCGGTTGGTGCCAGCGGGTGGTTCCGTGGTGCTGCGTTTCCGCTTGCAAAGCACGCCCCCGACATCGGTCGCGCCGCTGCAAGCGGTGGACGCGATCGTAAAGCGGCGCAAAGCAGAGGCGGATGAGTTCTATGCGGCGTTGGCGCCGCCCAAGGCCACAGCGGATGAACGTTTGGTTCAGCGGCAAGCGCTGGCGGGGCTGTTGTGGTCGAAGCAGATTTATCTTTTCGATGTGGCGCGCTGGGCATCGGGTGACAATCCGTCATGGCCTCCGCCGGCCGGTCGGGCCAACATCCGGAACGTTCACTGGCAGCACCTTAATTCCATGCGCATCATGTTGGTGCCCGATAAATGGGAGTATCCGTGGTTTGCCGCATGGGATCTCGCCTTTCATGCCGTGACGATGGCGCTCATCGATCCGGCTTTTGCCAAGGAACAGCTGTGGATGTTGCTGTTCGAGCAGTTCCTGCATCCGTGCGGCCAGATACCTGCCTATGAATGGGAATTCTCAGATCTGAACCCGCCTGTGCACGCCTGGGCTGTGTGGCGCGTTTACAACATGGAGAGGCACCGCACGGGCCACGCAGACAGAGCTTTTCTTGAGCGCTGCTTTCACAAGTTGCTGCTGAACTTCTCGTTCTGGGTCAACAAGGTGGATCGTGAAGGCAACAATGTGTTCGAGGGCGGCTTTTTAGGCTTGGATAACATCACTGTTATTGATCGCAGCCAGCCGTTGCCCGCCGGCGCCACGCTTGAACAATCGGATGGCACAGGCTGGATGGGCATGTTCTGCCTGCAGCTGATGCGAATGGCACTTGAGCTTGCAAACGAAAATCCGGTTTACGAAGGGCTGGCCACGAAGTTCTTCCAACATTACGTGTATGTGGCCGCGGCTATGAAGCACATGGGCGGCCGCGACTACAGCTTGTGGGACGAGGAAGAAGGATTCTTTTACGATGTCCTCCGCTGCCCCGATGGCCACTTTGATCGATTTCGTGTGCGCTCAATGGTTGGTCTGATTCCGTTGTTCGCGGTTGAACGACTTGAAGAAAAGTGGATCGCGCCGTTTACTGAGTTCAAACAGGATCTGCATTGGTTCTTGCTGCACAGGCGCAACTTGTTGCAGGGTGTGTGTGAACCGATTGTCAAGGCCGAGGGCATAACCCATCTGTTGGCGGTGTTCACGCAAGAGCAACTGCGCCAGGTGCTGACCCACGTCCTCGATCCCGACGAGTTCATGTCACCGTTTGGCATGCGCAGTTTGTCGAAGTTGCATGAGCAAAAACCATTTCGCTATGGCGACGCCGAGGTTCGTTATGAACCCGCGGAGTCGAGCTCGAAGCTCAAGGGCGGCAACTCCAATTGGCGGGGGCCGTTGTGGTTTCCCACCGCGTTTCTCACGATCGAGACGTTGCGCAAACTAGGCACAGCGCTCGGCCCCGAGGTGGTCGTGCCTTCCGACGGAACGACCGGAGGGCCCCGCGATCTGTGGGCGGTGGCTGAAGATCAAGCGAACCGTATGATCCGGCTTTTCACCCGCAACGAAAATGGCGAGCGGCCCGTCCATGGCCAGCGCCGCAAATTCCAAGACGATCCTCATTGGAAGGACCTGCCTTTGTTTTATGAGTACTTTCACGCCGAAACGGGGGAGGGCTTGGGCGCCAGCCACCAAACGGGCTGGACGGCGCTCGTGGCGTCTCTCATTGATGAGTGGCGGCGGCCGCCGTGGAAGAGCAGCCGCACCGAGCCGGTTCGGCGCGCATCCACCACGCCGCCGTTAAGCGAAGAATGACGTTGCTGCGAGGTTTCTTACGCATTTTGGCCTCAGGTGAGAAGCCATCAACGCACCAACAACGGCAACCGGTGGCTGTAAGTGCCTGAAATCTCATCAAGGCCTCACTGGTACGGATGTTGCTGAAGGATACGGGCACACATGAACTCCTCGGGTCGCGACTCTGTTTTATCCAACGCCCTGGTTGCCACTGACGGCTCTTTGTCCCTTGGCGGGGCAAGGGCAGACCTGTCCGCGCAGGGGCGCTCGGATGCGCTCAACCGCACGGCGGACCTAAGCTGGTGCCTGGCGCCCTCGGGCCCGCTTGAGCCGCACTGGGTCCATGTGATCGAGAGCGCCACCGATTAGCCGCCCCAAGCATGGGGCCGGGCCTAACACGCAGGGATGCTACGCTTGAGCATTCATGGCTTATAGGCACGGACTGGTGATTGGCTTGTTGGTTGCTTGCGTTGCAAGTGGCTCGCTTGCTTGGGCGGGTGAATGTCAGGGCGTCCGCGTGCCCGATGCCCTTGAGGTGGGGGGTGAGAGGCTTGTGCTCAATGGCCTCGGCCTGCGAGAAGCCACTGTCTTCAAAATCAACGTCTACGTGGCCGCTCTTTACCTCAAAGAAAAAAGTGATGACGGGGAAGCCATTGCAGGAGCCGATCAATCCAAACTGATGCGGCTGTCTTTTTTGCGAGGCGTTTCGAAGGCAGATATGCGAAAGACCATTACGGAAGGCGTCAAGAAGTCTTCTCCCGAAGAGTGGACCACCTTGCAAGCGCGCGTGCAGCAGTTCTTCGAGATGCTGCCTGCGTTTGAGCCGGGTGAAACGTTGACGTTGTGGTACGTGCCTGGCAAAGGCGTGCAAGTCAAAGCGCCGGGACAAGGTTCCGGTGTGATCGAAGGCCTGGACTTTGCCCGCGCGCTGTTTCGCGTGTGGTTGGGTGAACCCCCTACCAGCGTCGGATTGAAAAAGGGTTTGCTGGGCGGTCGCTGCGGCTAACCGCGGGGGCTGGCCGACGGCATGGGACCGGCCGATACAGTTGCGCCGTTGTGCACCACGCGGTTTTTGCCTGAGTGCTTGGCTTGATAAAGAGCCTGATCGGCCGCGTGGATCAATTGTTCGTCGCTGTTGCCCGGTCCGAGCATCGCCACACCCACGCTTACGGTTACCTGCAGGGGTGCGGGGATGCCTGGGCCTTCATGGCGCGCTTGCTCCACGCCGATCCGCAATCGTTCCGCCAGGATCAATGCGCCTTGCACCGGTGTCTCGCGCAGCAGCACCGCGAATTCTTCGCCGCCATATCGGAACACAGCGTCCTCGCGTCGGACAGCGTTCGATAAGCATGCGGCCACGCCGCGCAACACGGCGTCACCTGCAGGGTGCCCCATCGTGTCGTTGACGCGTTTGAAATTGTCGACGTCGACCATGATGAGCGCAAGTGGGCGGCTGTGCCTCCGCGCGCCCGCGCCTTCGGCGGCCAAACGTTCGTCAAAGTGGCGACGATTAAAGACTTTCGTCAGTGCGTCTTTGGATGCCGCCGAAGCAAGGCGCTCATGCATCTCCTCGTCGAGTGCATCCATGAACGTAAGACGCATCAACGTGCTGGCGCCCACGCGCACAACATCATCCTCAGAGAGGTAATGACGCTTGATCGGGCGTTCGTTCACGTAGGTTCCGTTCCGGCTGCCCAGATCCTCGATGACAAAATCGTTGTGAAGCCTTTCGATACGCACGTGCGTTCTCGATAGCCCCTCGTCATCCATCACGAACTCGGCGCTGGAGGAGCGACCCAAAGTCCAGCGTGTGCCTGGGAACAGGCGCAGCACGTGCCCCTCATACGGACCTTGCAGCACGACCAAGCACGGTTGCCGTGTCGACTTTGCCGCCACGATGGGCTTCGGGGGCGATTGCATGATGAGCAAACCCGTTTCGTCGGGCGCCACTTCGCCTGGCACCGCATCGTCGCAAGGCGCTTCTAGATAGGGTTTGCTGGATGGCACGATGACCTGGCTTAGCCCACAGGGGCTGCCAGTAGGTCATCGGCCGCATGTGAACGAGACTTAAGGGTGGCACGGGTTATGGCTCGCCCTTACGCTTTTTAAGGCTGGCCAAGGCGTTGGCCACGTGTTTGCGGGCGAACAATTGCGACCGAAAGCGATGCTGCACCACACCGTTCGCGTCGATCACGAACGTCTCCCGGCCCGGGAGGATTCCCAAAGTGTCGGTGACGCCGAACAGCTTGAACAGTTCTTTGTTTGGATCAGACAGCAAACGAAATGGAATTTCATGGTTGCGGACAAACGCGCGGTGGCTTTCTGGTGAATCGGGGCTTACGCCCACAACGGTGGCTCCTGCGGCCACGAATTCCTCGTGATCGTCACGGAACGCACACGCTTCGGCGGTGCATCCAGGCGTTTCATCCTTTGGATAAAAGTAAAGCACGAGGGCGCCATCGCGGCGCAGATCCACATCGCTGACGCGCTGGCCTTCCATATCCAACGCGCTGAAATGAGGGCACTTCTGTCCAACGGAGGGTCCGTTCATAGGCCTTAGATGCCACAACGCGTTCGTTAAGTGCACAAGCAAATTCACTCGGAGAACCTTTCTCGCTTCGAGCGACCTAGTGGTTGTCTTATGTACGGAAAGACTTCTTAAACACACGGCGCCGGAATGAAAGGCATAGTTCGGATGCAGTACCTTTCGAGTTCCTTGGCATGGATGACTGTGGTGGTGACCATAACTGGTTGCAACCCCGGCTCCATCTCGGCAGTGGGTACGGGCTTGGGTGGAAATAACAACAACTCACAGGGCGGCGAGAGCGGCTCTGGTGACAACAACAACAATGGTGGCGGCGCGGGCGGTGACAGCACCTTGCCGCCGTTTTTGCCCACGTTGCCTGTGGGCGCCACGCCTCCAGACGCGTCGGAATGCAAGACCAACGCACCGGGCCCGCGCGTGTTGCGGCGCCTCAGCACCTTGCAGTTGGCGGCGTCGCTGCGCAGCTTGCTCAGCGATCCAGCGCTGTCCGTGGCTTCCGTTGTTGATGATCCTGTGGCGTTGGGTTTTAGCGTGGATGCAAGTGGTTTATTGGTGCGCGGTCTGGATGCAGACCGCATTCGCAGCCAAGCCGAAGAGCTCGCAAACAAGATAGCGACGACGAAACTCAGCAGCGTCACTAGCTGCCAAACCAACGACGCCACATGCCGCCAGCAGTTCATTAAGGCCTTCGGTAAACGGGCATTTCGTGCGCCCCTGTCCGACGCACAAGTCAAAGCCTACGAGACCATCTTCACTGGCGAAGCGACTTTTTCCGAAGGCGTCGAAGCCGTTCTCACAGCGATGCTTCAATCGCCATACTTTCTTTACCGAAGCGAACTCGGCGCTCCGCAGTCTGGCGGCAGTTTCAAGTTGACCCAGTTCGAGATTGCTACGGCTTTGTCATACCTGCTGTTGGGGACCACGCCCGATGACACGTTGTTGGCGGCGGCTGAGGCGAACCAGCTTGGAACGCAAGAGCAGATCTTGAAGCAAGCCGATCGATTGATGGCGAACGCATCAAGCGCTGACGTGGTGGTGGACTTTTTCAAGGGCTGGCTAGATCTCGATCTCCTGCGATCGATCGTCAAAGACGACAAGGTTTTCGCCTTATCAGACGAGCTGCGGGCTGACATGCTTAGCGAAACACGCAGCTTTGTGGCTGATCTTTATTCCAGCAAGGCGGCCTTTGGTCAGATGTTCACGGCGGATTATTCGTTCATCAACGGCCGGCTCAAGCAACACTATGGTTTCGACGTGTCGCTGGGAACCGAGACCGGTATGACCAAGTTCACGTTGCCCGCTGGTAAACGTGATCCAGGCATCTTGGCGCACGCGAGCCTCTTGACCGCGCACTCGAATGCAACCGCTTCGTCGCCAACGTTTCGCGGAAAAATGGTGCGAACGCGGCTGTTGTGCCAAGCGCTTCCGCCGCCGCCTGCGAACCTCGACACGATGCTGAAGGCTCCGCAGGCCAACCAAACCACCCGTGAACGCTTCATGCAGCATTCACAGTCATCGGCGTGTGCTGGTTGCCATCGCCAAATGGATCCCATCGGGTTTGGCTTTGAAGGGTACGATGGCGTCGGCCGCAAGCGAGACACGGATGCGGGTAAACCGGTTGATGATTCAGGTGAACTCACCGACATTGACGGAGAAGATTTCACGTTCCGCGGTGTGCAGGAATTGGCCACCAAACTTTCCACAAGCCAAGCCACCAAAGCCTGTTTGGTGCGGTTCTGGTCTTATTACGCCTACGGTATGGCGAGTTGGGACAACGACGCCTGCACCTACGAGGCGGTGCAAGGCACAGCCGCGAAGGACAACTATTCGTTCAAAGGTGTGCTGACGGGAATCATCAACGCCCCGCACTTCACCCAGCGCGTGAAAGATCTCTAGGCGGCCCGCCCAGCGTCACCTTCTTGATCACCTCTGACAGGAGTCTTCCATCATGGTTAAGTTAAGCCGCCGGCAGTTGACGATGAGCACCACCGCAAGTTTGCTCTTCGCGCCGTTTATATCGATCTTGCGCGGCGAAAAAGCCGTGGGCGCCACAGGCAAGAAATCCAAGCGCTTGTTGCTGTTTTGCACGATGGGCACGAACCCCACGATGTGGACGCCGCCGTCGGCATCTGATGGCGGCATCGACACGTGGAGCGCGATGACAGAGCCTTTGGCGAAGATCAAAGACAACTTGATCCTCATCGAAGGCCTGCCGAGTGGCAACCCAGGCAATGGTCACGGCGCTCCCGATGGCCTGGCTGGTACAGGTTACGGCAACGCCACATCAGTGGAGCAATACATTTCCGATCAACTGATCGCCCAAGGCATCAAGCGGCCCATCCCTGTGTTGCTGTTGGGCGCCGAGACCACGGCCGGCGGCGGACGCACGATGTTCAACCGCGGGCAGAACCTCACGACGATCTCGTCTCCGTTGGCAGCGTTTAAGGCCGTGTTTGATGGTGTGGCAACGACGGGGCCCACCATGCCAACCGCTCCTGCGCCCGCCACGGACAAGATGTTCAAGCGCCGTCAACGCATCGTCACCCAGCTCAAGAGTGAGATTGCAACGCTCAAACAAACGCTGGGAGCGCAGGAAAAGGCGAAGCTGGATCTTCACCTTGATTCAATTCACCAAATCGAGGAGCGCTTGCTGCAAACGGGAGATGGCACAGGCGGGGGCGGCAGCACACCTGTTTCGTGCACAAAGCCCACGGCGCCGCCCGAAGAGTCGAACGTGTGCAAAGCCAACGCTTTGCATTTGGAGGTGATTCACAACGCCTTTGCGTGCGACATCACACGTGTGGCCGCAATTCAATTCGGATCCGATCAAAGCATGCCCGTGGATCTGCCTGACATCGGATTGAAAACGGATCAGCACGGCGGCCTGCTTCACAGCGGTGCCCCTGAATTCAAGGGTTTGATAGCGCTTGAACGCTGGCTGTGTGAACGTTTCGTGCAAACCGTGCAAAAGCTCAAAGCCACACCTGAAGCCGACGGCAGTGGCAGCTTGCTCGACAACACGTTGATTGCCTGGTGCCGCGACATGGGCGATTCAGTCACCCACAACATGCAGAACATGCGGTTCGTTTTGGCAGGCGGCGCGGGTGGTTACCTGCGGACAAAGCCGGGCGGCCGCTACATCAAGGGGCCGGGAGACAGCGCTGCCGCTCGCCACGAGCGCGTGTTGCTAAACCTGTGCGAGGCCATGGGTGTCACAAACTTCTCGGGCTTTGGCGACAAGGCGCTTACCGGCGCGAACAAAACGCCATTGGCGATCCTTAGTGCCTAACTGCAAGCGAAGGGCCGCGTGCAATGAGCCATAAACCCGTGGCGTATGTTCTGACCGTGTGTTTGGCCTTGCTGGGATGGGGCACGTGGCAAGACGCGAACGCATCCAGCAAACACAAGCGCCGCCGCAAAGCCCCCCCGCCCGAGGCCGCACCCGTTCCACCCGCAGAACGGGACGAGGCCCAGGATCCGGAACCACCGCTGTTGGACGCGCGTGCTGATTCGCCCGCAGACGCAGCCGAAGATGCCGATGTGCTTGTGACGCAGAAAAAGGCGCGCCGGCCACGAAAGAAACAGCCGCGTGTGCAAGAGGTTGGCGAACCCAACAATTCCCACCGTCGCGGTGGCGGGCGCATCTTTATTGCGTTGTCGGCGGGCTCAGGCACGGGCTGGCATCCGGGGCGCGTGCTCGAAGGCAACACGGCTCTGCAAACAAGCGCGGGTTACGCAAACGCCGGGTTGGTGTTAAACCCCGAGCTCGGCTGGCAGATCACGCGTGGCTTCGCCCTGAGCATTGCGGGCCGGCAACAGTTGGTTGAGCCTGGGCAGTGGCAGGCCACTGAGGCCTCGCCGGCCCCCAAGATCGCCAACGCCGCGTTCTTGAAAGCCACGTGGTCAGTCGGGCAGGGCAACGCCGTATGGCTAATCTCTGCAATGGCGGGGGGCGGCGATGGCTTTCGGCTCAAGGTGCCGCAGCGGCCGAATGACGGGCTCACCAGCAATGACACGGTTCGTGGCGGACCGTTCATCTTTGGCCCCGGCCTGGGGTTTGCCTATCACTTTGCCTCAAGCTTTGCGTGGTTCGCGGAGGGGCGGGTGTTGGCGGGCGCGCCAAGCTTTGCGGTGGTGGCAGAAGCCTCCAGCGGTTTTGCCCTGGGTCTATGAAGACAGGTGCCTCGACGGCAGGCGCGTAAGACGGTATGGCAGGCACGTGCCCCCGAGCGCACGACTTGCGGCCCTAGAGGATCATCTGCTTGCGTGGCGGCCACGCTTGGCCGCGCGTGCAGCCGATGAGCCCAGCCGCCAGAGCACCTGCGTGCGCCTCAGCGCGGGCAGCGTGGACGGTTTGCCGGGCTTGTTGGTCGACCAGTTTGGGCCGTTGGTGGTGGGCACTGAGTATTGCGGGCCCGACGAAGGCGCTGCAACGGCGGACGCGTTGCTGGGTGTGCTCACGCGGTGCTTTCCGCAAAGCCACGTGGTGGCCAAAGCGCGGGCCGCGGTGGACGGTAAGAACGTTTTCGTCTCACAAGCCGCACGGCCAGCCGCGCCTCAACAGGTGCCGCTTGTCGCGCGCGAGTGCGGTTTGGCTTACGAAGTGGGCCTGGATCCGGCCCATGACTTTGGCATCTACTTAGACGCCGCGAAGGCGCGCCAATATGTGCGTGGCGTGGCCCAGGGCAAACGGGTTCTGAATCTATTTTCATATACGGGCGCGTTTGGCATCGCGGCCGCCGCGGGTGGTGCTGCCGACGTCGCAAACGTGGATCCCAACCGTGAATACTTGGCATGGTCGCTACGGAACGCGGCACTCAATCAGGTAAAGATGCGTGTGTTGCCCGATACCACGCAGGACTTCCTCGCCAAGCATCTGCGTCGTGTGGAACGCAAAACGGCGCAGGCCTTCGATGTGGTGATCGTGGATCCGCCCGCGTTTGGCGTGGGCCGGGGCAACGAGCGTCTGCTGCGTTTGTTGTGGCCGCAAATCTTTGCCAGCCTGCGTGTGATGGTGCCGGAGCACGTCGTGCTCTTGTGCAACGACAAATACTTTCGCACACGCACAGCGTTTGTGGCGTTGGTGGAGCAGGAGCTTGGCGCCAGCTACAGCTTCACCCCGTTGGGCACCACGTTGGAGCGCGAACAAATGCAGAACTGTGTTTACGTGCCCACCGTTTCAGATCCGTTTTACAGTGAGCCCACCGTGTTGGCCGGTGTGCGCCGCTAGCTTGCCGCGTTTGAGGGGGGCTGCCCACGCAATAAACGTTCTACGCGCAAACGCGCTTGTGTGGTGACGTCGAAGTCGCTGTGCAGTAGCACCTTAAGCATGTGCTCTTGACGCAACCGCAAGCTCTTGGGTGCGTCCGTGATGCGCAGGTTTTCTCCCATCCAATCGAGATAAGCGGCCAGAAGAGTCGCGTCCGTGGTGTCGCCGATGCGCAAGATAGCGATTTCGTGGTCGGCGACAGATTCATTGCCGCGGAACTCACGAATGTCGTCCAGCCTCTTCGCCAAACCGGGGTGCTTGGGGTCCACACCCTCAACGAGGAAGCTTGAAAACGAGGTCTTGGTCATGGGCGCCAGTTTACTACGGGCTGCGCTAAGCGCGAGGCCCAAGGGTGGGACCTTCGAAAAGCAAAGAGGGTGAAGCGTTGCCGCCTCACCCTCATTTCTAAACGCCTGTGAAGAGCTTACTTGATGAACAACATCTCTTGGTAGGTGGGAAGCGGCCACTGGTCGTCGGCCACGACGGCTTCCAGTGAATCAGCGGCTTCACGCACCTTCACCATCGCAGGCAGCACGTCGTTGCAGAAGTGCTTGGCCTCGGCCAGCAAGCTGTCAGCGCCGTGGTGGCTGCTAGCAGACTCAAGGGCCGACAAGCCACCTTGCAACTTGCCAATCAACTCTGTCACTTGCTTGAGCACGGTGGTGTCACCCGTCAGGCCCGCGGCTTTGACGTTGGCAGCGTTGGCAGCCAGTTCGCTTTGGTAGCGAAGCGCCGCTGGCAAGATGATGGTCTTCGCGATCTTCGTGGTGAGCTTGGCTTCCACGTTCACGGTCTTGCAGTACTGCTCAAGATAGATCTCGTAGCGGCTTTGCAATTCACGCGGGGTCAACACCTTGTACTTGTCGAACGTGGCAATGACTTCTGGTTTCGTAAGCACGGGAAGTGCGTCGACCGTGGTCTTGTAGTTCGGCAAGCCGCGCTTTTCAGCTTCAGCGTGCCACTCGGCGGAGTAACCGTTGCCGTCGAAGATCACTGAGCCGTGATCCCGAACGATGTCGGCCAACACAGCCTGGATGGCCATGTTCAACTTGGTGCCGCTGGCCACCGCTGATTCCAGCTTTGTGGCAATGTAGTCACAAGCTTCGGCCACGGCCGTGTTCACGGCCACGAGCGGGCCGCTGATCGATTGACCCGAGCCAACGGCGCGGAACTCGAAGCGGTTGCCGGTGAAGGCGAAGGGGCTTGTGCGGTTACGATCGCCGGCGTCGCGTGGCAAGTGAGGCAGGCTGTCCACGCCAATTTCCAGCTTGCTCTTCATCTTCGAGCTCTTGGCGCCACCGGCCTTGATTTGCTCGAACACGTCCGACAGCTGCTCGCCCATGAAGATCGAGATGATCGCCGGAGGCGCTTCGTTCGCGCCCAAGCGGTGGTCGTTGCTGGCCGAAGCGATCGCGGCGCGCATAACGCCGCCGAACTTGTGAACGGCGCGGATGACGGCGCCACAGAACACCAGGAACTGGGCGTTGTCGTGGGGCGTATCGCCTGGATCCAGCAGGTTGCCCTGTGTGGCGTTGCCGAATGACCAGTTGACGTGCTTGCCCGATCCATTGACGCCCGCAAAGGGCTTCTCGTGCAGCAAGCAAACCAAATCGTGACGAGCCGCCACGGCCTTGAGGGTGGTCATCACGAGTTGCTGGTGATCGGAGGCGATGTTGGCGCCTTCGAATACAGGAGCGATCTCGAATTGACCTGGCGCCACTTCGTTGTGGCGCGTTTTTGCGGGCACGCCCAACTTGAACAGCTCGCGTTCCACTTCCATCATGAACGCCAAGACGCGTTCAGGAATTACGCCAAAGTAGTGGTCTTCGAATTCTTGGCCCTTGGGAGGCTTTTGGCCGAACAACGAACGGCCCGCGTTCAGCAAGTCGGGGCGTGCGTAATAGAAGTTCTTGTCGATCAAGAAGTATTCTTGTTCCGCGCCAGCGAAGGACGTGACCTGCGCGGGGTTTTCGTGCCCGAACAGCTTCAGGATGCGTTGAACCTGCGTGTTGAGTGCGGCGCCCGCGCGCAACAGCGGCGTTTTCTTATCAAGGGCTTCGCCCGTCCACGAAACGAATGCCGTGGGAATGCACAGCGTGGTGCCGTTTTTCGTTTCCAAAAGGTAGGCGGGGCTGGTCACGTCCCAAGCCGTGTAACCACGGGCTTCGTTCGTGGCGCGGATGCCGCCGTTGGGGAAGCTGGAAGCGTCGGGTTCGCCCTGAATCAGGGTCTTGCCCGAAAACTCCGTAATGGCTCCGCCTTCACCGTCGGGCGACAAGAAGCTGTCGTGCTTCTCGGCCGTGATGGCGGTGAGGGGGTAAAACACGTGTGAGTAGTGCGTGGCCCCTTTGGACAACGCCCAGGTCTTCATGGCGGCCGCGACGGCGTCGGCCACTTTGGGGTCCAAGGCCACGCCCGTTTCCACGGTGCGCTTGACCTGCTTGAAAACTTCCTTCGACAGGACAGCTTTCATCGCCGAAAGGCCGAACACGTTGACCCCATAAAGAGAGGCCGCTGGCGTCTCCTTATAGTCCAGCGCTGGGCCGCTCGGTTTGTAGCTGGTTGCCTGCGCGATCGCTGCTCGCCTTACTGCGCTTCCGCTCATGTTCATAGCCTTCTTTCTTTGCTCACGTGCTTTTCTCAGACCGCGTTCAACACCAGACGTTGAACCGCAAATGTAACGAGACTTGTAGCGTCCTTCTTATGCTCAAAAGCGAGACTTTTGTCAGGGAAAAAGTGGCGCCAGGCCACGTTCTAGCTCGCTATTGTTTCGGGAAGTTTTCCAGCCGATAACCAATGCGAAAATTCTGCCCCGGCGCTAGATGCGACGTGTCATGAGGGACCCTGGCGCCCAAACGACCGGGCCGAAATGGGACGCCCTCTCGGGGACCTGAAGGGGCCTTTGTCACACTGCGGCTTGCACTTCAATGGCCCGACGAAATTTATCGGGCGATCGGAACAGCTGATCCAGCCGGGCCAGCGCCAAGTCGCCGAGGGGTCCCGGCTGATGCCCGAGGCCGCACTGCAGGTAAACGGCCTCCCGCAACAGTGGTTCAAGATCCAGGGCGCACCGGGTCTCCCATGCCGTGTCCGAGAGCGTGCTCTTTTCGACGGCCGACTCAAAGTCGATCAGCAGGGATTCAAGGGGTGCCGGGCACACGATGCAGTTGTGCAGTTCCGCGTCCCCATGCGCGAGCCCACCTGTATGCAAGGCGCGTAGCTGCGTGAACATGTCTTCGGCGAAGTGCCAAAGCCCCGCCATTTCCGCCAGGCCGTGCTTGGCGGCCAGGGCGATGTTGCTCTCGGGTGGGTCAGCGCCAAACGGGGTCAGCCGGGCGTAGGGACGTCCCGGGATCAAGCAACTGCGAAACACATTGTCGCCGTAGCCTATCGGGGCGGGCACGGCGGGGCACAACTCGGACGCGCGCAGATGGCTCTTGTATTCCTCACCCGGATCGCCGTGCAAGCGACCTGGAAAATACGTTTTGCGGAAGTGCAATGGATACGTGGCGGCGGCTGGATGTTGCCGACGCGTTTCTTCTCCGGCCACAACCATCTCTGCAGTCATCAAAGGCAGCCCATTGGCTTCGCGCTTGGCCAACGTGCGAACGACGAAGTCCGTGCGTGGCGCGCGTTCGAGCAGCACCAACAGCTCCCGCGCCAACACCACCTTGTGCCGCGGGGACACCGCGACTGAACGTTCGTCGTCCATCGCCCTCTTGGATACCACACTCTGTAGGGCGCTTGCGGGACCAATCGGTGGGGCTATGCGAGCGCCGCGGGCACGGCCTTGCCACCCCTGATGCGTGTTTCCAGCACAGCGTCGGCGATGCCGAGTGCCTTGCCCAAAGTTTTCGCCATTGATTCCAACGTCTCCGTGGCTCTGACGTCACCTGTGGGGTTCACGGCGCCCGTGCTCGAATCGAAACCGTCGGCGCCGAAATCGCTGCCCATCTTCACCAAACCGCCCACGACGCCACCTTTGAGCCCCTTGCCAATCATCAGCGTGGTGTGATGATTCTGATTGTGGTTGCGGCCATTGCCATCACGTTGTTTCGATAGAGTTCGCCCGAACACGTGGCACGTGGCAAACGTGACTTGATCTTTAAGCCCCGTGGCTTCAAGCCGGGTCATCAAATTTGTGATGGCGTCCACGCCGCTGACGGTTTGCGCGGCTTCTTTCACAAGGCCAGGATCCGTGTGGTTGTCGCCCCCAAACGGTATCGAGACCACGATCACCGGGGATAGTTTCAACTGCACCATGGTAACGGCGGCGTTGACTTGCCCCAGGGCGTCGTTCGTCCAGGCGGCACCGTCTGCCAAAAGGGATCCGATCTTATCGCGCACGTCCTTGAGTTGGGTGAAGCTGAGCGCGTGCCGATCCAAAAATTCCTTCTGGGCCGGAGTGCCGCGGCCATCGAGCTCCGCCTTGATCGCGGCCAAATCCTTTTGCCGAAGAGCCTCCAAATCTTTTGCGATGCCTGGCGGGGCGCCACCCAGAATCTGCACCAGCGAACTCGGCGACGAGGGGGCCAAAACGCGTCCAGCAAACGTGAGGCGGGCGCCTGTGTTGGCCAACACCAATGGCTCTGCTTGTACTGTTTTGAGATCCGTTGCCACTTCACTGGCCATCAACGACGGCAACATCTCGCCGCCCGACCCACGCGTTGACTTCGCCGCACCAAACAGATTGAGCACCTTGAAGAAATTGGGGTGCGCGTTCGTGTAGGTGCGGTGGTGGAAGAACACCGCGCGTTGCCGCGCCCACTCTGGCAGCGTGGACCAGGGCTTGGCCGCTGTTGTCATCTTGCCGCCCAGGGCCACTGGCGTTTCGGCCATCTCAGGATTTGGGTTGTGATAAACGTCCTGCACCCCGTAAGTCCCGGGCGTATTGGCGTTGAGAGGATCCCCCCCCTGAGACAAGCTCACGATCAAGAATTGTTTGGGCCCCTCAGCGGCGAACGCAGGATTGCGATCCCCCAGGATCCAAGACATCGGCAGACCTGAGGCCAGTGATCGCCATAACGGTGCCGTCGCGCCTGCACTAACCGCCATCTTCAGTAAATTTCGTCGTTGCATGATGAACTCCCTAACTAGAGGCCTATTGCGGCGGCGGTGGGTGATTGGCAGGCCAATGAGAAAGCCGATCGCATCGCCTGCGTGCTGTTGGCTTTGGCGGATTTGGCCGCGGCGAAGTGATCGGAAACGATCTTGCGTAACGGCGTGTATCGCGGATCGCCTGAGGGGACGCCCATCACATTGCCAACGATGAAGTCGAAGCTGGCCTCCGCATTGGCACTTGTGATGCGGCTGCTGGTGGGCTTTCCGTCCACCACCAAAGTTGCGAGCCGATCACAAACCGCGTTGAGTGTGCCGCTGTTGATGAGTGTGGGCTCAGTGGCTTGCACGGGCGCCACGGCGCCGCGGCCATACTCGTCATCTGGCAAGGCCAGCACCAAACGCAACAAAGTGGCGTCTGATTGGCACAGATCGGGTGTCATCAAGCGGTTGGCAAAGTCTGCACAAAGGTGCGAGCGGCGCGCAACGCTGACGATCGTTCCGTTTGTCTCTCTTTGCGTTTTGGTCTCTGCAGCGGCCGTGACCAAAGGCGAAGCCAATAATTCACGCAGTAGGGTTTTGAACTTGAATTTGCTTGCTTTGAACGCTTGGGCCACGCGAATGAACTCTGGATCCTCTTCGCTGCATGGCTGGGAGTTGGACCAGTAACACAGCCGTTGGGTCCAGCCGATGGCAAAGTCGGGATGATCGCCGGTTGTCTCGGCAAATTTATAGATGTCGCCGCCGTCGCTGGTCACATCAAGAAAACCAAATGATGTCTCGCCTGTTCCACGCATCGCGGGTGCGCGGTAGTTGGGCAAGAATTCGTTCGCAAAGTAGTTGCGCATCGGATCTAGGCTGATGTGGCAACTCCAACAAACGGTGCCAGGCACGGCGTGTTCCGCACTGACGGCCGCGGTCCGCACAGGGATGGTGACCTTCTCGTCTTCGAAGGCGCGTCCGAGCGCCGCGATCAAAGTTTGGTTTGTGGTCACGCGAAAATCGTTGTCTTCATTGGTGGCGTTGCGGGCCAAAAACGCGAGCGTTGTGAAGAAGCCCACGCGCGGTTGACGCAGGGCCAGCGTTTTGGCTTTGCGCAAAGCTGCAATGTCGTAGTAAGCCGTGCCAACGCTGCCTTCGGGCCGCCGGGTGAACTCCACCATGCGCCAGTCCTCAAGGTCCGCCGTCGTGACGATGGGAACGGAGAGCCGGTTCGGTTGGCAAGGTATCGGGTAAGAACCCAACAACACCCGCAGGAACGTGTCGTGGTTCAGCACCATGGGGTCGCTGCATTGGCCGCCATTGGTCGGGTCCATCACAAACGCGTCGGGCAGCGCAAACACTTTTCTTGTGGCGGACTCCGACAAATCGGCCGGCGCAATGATCGTTGGCGTGGGGTTGTGAAAGATGGTGATGTCGCGCTTCTTTCCTTCATCGGGTGGCAAGTCCATGAAGCTCAACAGAACCAGCAGGGCGGTGTTCACCATGAACTTGCGAGTCGTCACGACTTCATTGAACGGCCGGTCGTTGGCAACGATGTCCCATGCCGTCATCGCAAACATCTCATTCACAGCGGCAAGGGTTGCAGGGTTTGCTTCTGTGAACCCCGGCAGCTGTTCGGTGAGCGAGCTGTTCAGATTGCCCCTTTGCTGCAAGGCTTCCGACCAAAACGCGAGCATCTTGGCTTTGAAGACAGGATCCGTCATCCATGTGTCGATCAAGGTCTTGAGCGAGGCCGGATTTGCCGTGACCATGGCCACCTCTTCGCTGGTAGCCACGCCTCCATTAATGAGGCGTTTGACTTTGGCCACGTAGGCCGCGGGAGGTTGTGTGCCGGACGTCTGCCCCGTGACATCGACGGTCGACGCGGTTTGGCCCGCCATGCCGCCCGCGCTGCCAGCGGCGCCGCCATCGCCACTTCCGCGTCCACCCATGCCACCTTTGGATCCCCCTTGCGACGACGGTTCATCATCGGCCTGCCCGGTCTGGCCGCGGCACGCGGTGGTGGCCAATAAAGCGGCGGCGAGCGCGACCCTGCGATACATCTGCATGCGGGCCATTAAGGCAATGGTTGTGCCACGGCTCGGGCGGTGGCGTTTGTGGCTTGAGGGCGCCAAAATCCAGGCCTTACGGCGGTTTTGCACGTCAGTGAAGCGGCCACAGGCTGTCACAGTGCCTGTAACGCTGTTGCAGGGTGTGACAGGGTGGATGTAGGTCTGGCTCAACCAGGACCGCCGTTTTCCGCTAGGATCGAGGATATGAACAAAACACATAACGTGTTCCTCAAAGTGGGTCTGGGTGTGGCGGCGTTGTGCCTACTTGGTTTGTCCCCAGCGCGGGTCAACGCGTTCGATCTCGGTGGCCTCGCCAAAGAGGGCGTGGGAGCGGCCACGAACAAAACGCGAGACAAAGCTGTGGCGAAGTTAAACGCCAAACTTTTGGCTGAAGGCCGCAAGAACCAATGCGCGTTCAAGAGCGACAGCGATCAGCTTGAGCCTGGGTGCGACAAGAAGGTGCGCAGCCTGGCGAACACGTTGGCTGAGGTGAAGAAGAACCTGAAGGTGGCGGGCGTCACGAGCTACAAGTTCGAAGTGTCGGGTCACACAGACACAACCGGCTCCGCGGCGCGCAACAAGGAGCTTTCGGCCAAACGGGCGGCTGTGATCGTGAAGGAGCTGGTTGCCAAAGGTGTGGCGCCCGCTGAGATCATTTCCGTGGGTTTGGGCTCCGAGCGTCCGTTGGTGAAGCCAGACAACACGCCCGCGAAAAAGGCAAAGAACCGCCGCTACGAAATTCAGATCCGGTTCTAAGCGCGTGTCTGAACACCACGCCACAGCGCCCGCCCGCGCGGATGATCCGCGCTTCGTGGCGGATGTGGCGTGGCTGGCGCAGGCCGAGCCACTGATCGAAGCTGGCCACTGGCAGGCGCAAGGTTTGGTGGGCGCCACGTGCCAAGGCTGGCAGACGCCCACCGATCGCAATCCGTTGTCATATGGAACATCGTCTCACCGCTTGGGACATCACTTCGAACGTGTGCACGAACGTTTGCTCCGCGCGCAACCCGGCGTGGCGATCTTGGCGATGAACCTGCCTATTAAGGCGCACGGCTTGACGTTGGGGGAGCTTGATTGTCTGTGGTTGAACGCGAACCACGAGGTGATTCATCGCGAAGTCGCGGTGAAGTACTACTTGGCTTACCGCGAATCCGATGCGTCCCACGATTGGGTGGGGCCGGGCAAGGTGGATCGCCTGGATAAAAAGCTCGCCCGGGTGGCGCTGCATCAAGCGCGTCTTCCGGCGTTGGCGATGGAAAAGGGCGCATGGCCCACGCATTTGCCTGTGCCGGTTCATTCCGAGGTGTTGATGATGGGTGCTTTGTTTCGGCATCTACATCATCAGGCGTGGCCGCAGGCAATGAACCCGCGTGCCGAGGGCGGGTTTTGGTGCACCGCCAGCGAGTTCGTACGGACCGCAAAGAACGCCGCCGTCTGGGTTTGTTTGCCGAAGCCATGGTGGCTGTGCCCTTCACACCGCGTGGGCGCGCCGCACACGCCTGCCGATGTGGCTGCCTTTGCCGCCGCCGCGCCCGTGCTGGTGGCGCACATAGATCCCGACGCTGATGGTGTGTGCCGGGGCCGCGGGTTTGTGGTTCCCGACGCCTGGCCTCTGGGCGCCATCGCCATGTGATGTCCTTAACGAACGGCGGGCCAACGTTGAGGATCGATTAGGGCAAGCTCTGTGTGTTTAAATGAGCTTAAGGCCTCGAAGAGGTGTGGGTGCGCATTGGCACCTTGCGCGGCCACGATCAATTCGTCCAACTCGCTTAACCGGCAGGCGCCTGTGATGGTGTGATGAACAAACGGCGTGTTCAGCGAGAACCCCAAGCTGGCCGACAACGGCGACAGCCCCAGCTCGGCAACGACCGCTCGATAGCGTTCAAGATGGCTTGCCCAGGGATCGAAATACGGCGCCACGTTCTTTGGGTCCATCAGCAACAGCCCTTGCAAAAACGGTGAGCGCGCGTGGATCTCAGCCTTCGCTTCCTGCAGTTTTTCCAGCGCCTCGGTGTTTAAGAACCGTTGGTCGAATACATTGAAGGGCAGCTGAATCAGATTCAGCCATTGCGTCCCGTGGCGCTGCAGGATCTGTAGAGTGGTTGCGGGATCGTACACAGACATGCCGATGCGCGTGACAAGCTTTGCGTCTTGAAGGCTTTGCATCGCTTCGATGAGTTTTTCACTTCCTTCACAAAGCAGATCGGTGGCTTGATGAATCAACAAGCCATAAACCTGGCCCACTTGCATGAGCTGCCGTGAGCGCTCGAACGCCTGCACAAGCCTATCAACGGAGTCGGATGCAAGTGCGGGCCCGAACTTTGGCGTTTTTGTGACGATCAGAAAATTGTGAGGGCGGGGCATGGCGTGCCCCAAGGTGAGTTCACTTTGGCCGTACAACGACGCGGTATCGACGACGCGTAGCTTGGCGGCTTCGGCGCGTTGTAAAACGCGTGCGGCCTCGTCAATCGGCGTGCGTCCGTTGCGGTTCGAGATGCCGTAATCAAGGCCGAAAGCAACGGTGCCAAGTCCCAGTGCCATGCTTGTTTACGCCAGCCGGCGGAATCCACTTGTTGACGGACGTCCCCGCAAGACCTTCATCAATGTTCCCTCTGCGGCTGCACCCGCCACCACACCAAACGCATCGCGTGCCGCCGCCAGATAGCGATCTACATCCGCTGTGGTTTGTGCCCACATGGGGTAATAGAGTGTTGAAGCCAAAATGCCTTGGTCCAACATGAGTTGAATAAACAGCGCCTTCTTTTCCTGCGGGGAGGGGCCGTCAAACGCGAAATGTGACAGCGGCGGGATTCCGCTGACGTGGATGGCAAGCCCAACGCGACTGGCGGCGAACGCCCATCCGTCCTGCATGCGTGAGCCTAGTTCGACAAGCTTCTTCGAAACATCGAGCTTGCGATGCTTTTTTAAAGTTGCCAACGCCGCCGCCGGGCCAACCCTTTCCGTCCAACAGGTGCTACTGATAAACGAGGCTTGCGCGCTTTCCATCACGCGCGCGCTGCCGATCACCGCTGCGATGGGGTAGCCATTGCCCATGGCTTTGGAGAACACCGCGATGTCGGGGGGCACGCCGAACAGAGTGTGCGCGCCCGCCGACGCGAGTCGAAAGCCAGATGAAATCTCATCGAAAATAAGCACGGCACCCGCCGACAGCGCGCGGTCTTTAACACCTTCCAAGAAGCCCGGCGCCGGTTGCTCGCCGCGAATGGGCTCCATCACGATGGCGGCCAGTTCGCCTTTGTTCTTGGCCAAGATCGCGTCGAGTTCTTCCAGATGGTTGTAGCGAAAGGGCAAGGCCGTGCCTGCCAAGGCCTGCGGCACGCCGCGCGGATCGAGCCCCGGAATCAAATGCTCGCCTAACGCGTTCTCAGTGCCCACGTTGGCGGCCAAGTACCAATCGTGCCATCCGTGGTATCCGCAAAAGGCAATCTTGTCGCGTTTGGTGTGGGCGCGTGCAATCCGTACGGCGATCGCCATGGATTCACCGCCCGATCGGGCATAGCGAACCATGTCTGCAAAGGGATGCATTTCGCACAGTAGGTCGGCAAGCTCCACCTCCTCTTCACAGTTCAAGCTGGAGCTGCTGCCATTGGTGATCGCCGCCTTCACCGCTTCATCGACGTCCGGATCCGCATAGCCCAGCACATTCGCGCCGATCCCCGCAATGCTCATGTCCAGGAACTGGTTGTCGTCGAGATCCCAGATGGTGGTGCCTGACGCGCGCTTATAGTATCCAGGCCAAACGCCATAAGAAAACATATCTGGCCGCTTGGACAGCAGTTGGCTGAGCCCCGGAATGCGGTGTTTGGCGCGTTCTTGCAGGGCGAAGCCTTTGGCGATCGAGCGTGGCGATGTGTGCGTAAGCGCGTCGCGGGCCAGCGATCGGGCTAGGCCTTCATTGGCGTTGTGACCTGCATTGAGTCCCGCAAGGCGCTCGTCCTTGCTCAGCAGATCCAGAACGTCGGCGGTGCCGAACGTAGGGTTGTGCGGAAAAAGCGCATCGTATATGGCAGCCACGAATGCGTAGTCGTCACGCTCATCGACGGTCCAACGCAGCGCCGATCGATCCACGCTGGCGCGGTGATGGTGGACGCGGAAATTTTCGGGGTGCGCATATAGAAACGGCATCACATGTTCGCGATCGCTCGGTTTCGTTGCCTGCTGCCAGGCCGCTTTGAGGGCCGCGAATGTGGCGATTTCGATGTCAAGACCGTCAGGGTAGGTCCGCTCAACGGCGTTCGATGTCACATCACTATGGGTCGAAAGGTGCGCGGCGACCATCTCATCAATGAGGTGGGGATCGGTGAGCGGGCAATCCCCCGTGAGACGAACGACGTGTTGCGGGCTGTGTTGGGCCGCTGCTTGGTAGAACCGATCCAACACGTCGTCTAGGCTGCCGCGAAACACTGGCAGGCCAAGCGTCTCTGCAACAACTTGCACTTCATCGTCCGCCACCAAGGTGCTGGTGGCCACGACCACCTTATCCAACGTTTTGGCGCGCAAGATGCGCTCGAGTTGGCGTTGCAACATAGGGGCGCCGGCCAGCGGCAGCAATACCTTGCCGGGCAAACGCGATGAACTGGCACGAGCCTGTACAACAGCGATGATCATGATTCTTTGTTCACCAATCCGTAAAGCAAACGATCAACCCAGGGGCCATCCGTGTTCAAGCGGTAGCGCTTCACGGCGCGCCCCTCGTACACGAAACCGTTTTTCAACAAAGCGCGCGCGCTGGCGTCGTTGCCGTCGTAAACGCCGGCCTCCAAACGATGAAGACCGAGGCGGCAGAACGCGTTTGTCACAGCCAGGCCGATGGCTTCGCTGGCGTAGCCGCGCCCCCACACGCGCCGTTCTCCGATGAAGTAACTCAGGTCCGCGTGCTGGTGAACAGCGTTGATGGGACCGATGTGCAGGTTGCCCACATGCTGGTCCGTGTCGTTCTCAATGATGGCGAACAG
Organism: Deltaproteobacteria bacterium; assembly: GCA_033763315.1. GTDB lineage: Bacteria > Myxococcota_A > Polyangia > Fen-1088 > Fen-1088 > JAGTJU01. The sequence continues at coordinate 93,580 of JANRKS010000007.1, read as the reverse complement.
TTGATGGGCGGGGCTGGCCAGCATGGCAGACACGTATGATTCAATCTGCTCGATGCTTTGGCGTGCCCAACGCGTTTCCAAGTATTGGTTCACCAGGGGGTCATTTAACCAGTCGCAATAGCGTTGCGTGCAATCATCGAGCGTGACCAAGCGAAGGGAAACGTTGTGTCCCTCGAGACGTTCACCCACTGCGATTGGTTGCGCCACCATGTTGCCTGCCGATTTGCTACCCCTTGGCATCATCGCACGTCTCGCCCGAAAGGTTAAATCAGCAATGCACCCGCCAAAAGCCGCGCTTTCGCCTAAGCCAAGCTGGCCTCGGGTGTGCATTTGCGTGGGCCGTGTTACCGTGAGCACGGAGCCTGGCCCATGAACATCAAGAGCGTACTGCAGACGCTGATCCCACCGCTATCGATCAACTACAACACGGCCGAGACGAATGAGGCGGCATACAAGGAAGAATTTGCCTCTGACTACCTTGGGAATTTTTTGCCCAGGTGTCTGGAAGTGTTGGATGGCCAATTCTTATTGGGCCCGGTTCCAAGGATCTTGGACATCGGCTGCGGGCTTGGCCCGATGGCTTTTGCCTACGCGGCGCTTCGCGAGGCCGTGCGCCCACTGCAGAGCAACGTCTCGAACGAGTTGGGTTATGTGGGCATCGACATCCGCACCGACGCGATCGCTTGGCTTCGCCAGGCCTACCACCAGCGGCCCGAGTGTTTGTTTCACCTTCACGAGGCGGCCAAGAGCGCCGACTACGTCGGCAACTTTGGCGCCGATCGCAAAAATACGGCGACGACGTGGGCGCAAAGCGACGGTACCGAATGCGATTTTCGTTTGCCTGTTTCGTTTACGGCCGATCTGCAGTGGTCTTCAAGCTTCTTCACACACCTGACGCCGCAAGCTGTGGAACACGCGCTGGCGTTTGTGGCGTCATCGCTGTCACCGCACGGCAGGGCCGTGAACACGTGGCTGATCGTGGACGCCCATAGCTGCTTGGCGCTGGCCAGTGGCGCCGCCGACCGACAGTTGCCCGTCGATGCGGGGCAGTACCTTACTTATTCGAGAGAGAACCCGCTCGTGTGCACCGCTTACAAGCTGCCATTCATCATGGAAGCCCACGCGCGTGCAGGCCTGCAGATTGTGTCCATCGAACGCGGTCACTGGCGTGGAGGACAAACACGAAACCTCTTTGGGCACTACCAAGACGTCATCGTCAGCCGCAAAATTTAGCGAATATTCGGGGTCACGGTTCCGCTCGCGGTGAGCCGGGTCACCTGCACCATAACGGCGTCGACATCGATGCGACGCCGAAACCGAACCACGGGTGCGCCCGGTGGCAGATCCTCTTCGGCGCACAACCGGGATTCGTCCAAGCAAAGAATCATGTTGGTGACGCCGCACGCGCGTAGGTGGGCCAGCTTTTTTGTGAGGTATTCCGGCGTCCAGAAGCCAATGATCTCGACGAACACACGTTTGTGCGTGTGAATGCGGTGGCGCAAGAGAAAGTCGGGGAAAATGAGGGTTCCGGCCGCCGCCAAAGGCTCCGGCTCGCGCACGAGATCCCAATCGAGCGCGCGCCGAGAGAGGTCGTCGGCGAATTTTTGTTCCAATTGGCTGTCGAATGGGGTGGGTGGTTGCGCCGGAAAGATGGGCGATTCATTGTCGAGCGCCACGTCCAGCAGGCGGCCGCGCAACTGGCAGGAAGCACGCAGTGCAAAGCGTGGGCACCACGTAAGATGAGGCAACACTTCGGCAAGCGCCCGGCCATAGAGCAGCGTGTGCTTAAACAGCGCGAAGGGGCCCGAGATCTCCAGCGTCGCACCTCTTACTTGTTGGGGCTCGCCCAGCACACAAATGAGCCCGCGCCATTTCGCCAGACGTACGATCGGACGTGTGTTCCCCTCCACATGGATGGTCACTGTGCATGATCGCATCAGCGCCGCTTGAGCGATGGCGAGGTTTGTGGCCAGTGCAAGCGCCGCCGCCGTGGGTGGCGGCGTTGGTGCCCTCAAGGCGCGCTCTGCGGGCAAGTCTGCAAACAGATTGCGCTCGATCTCGGGGACCGGGCAACGTAAGCGTTCGGCCACGGCGGCCAGGGTTTGCGGACGGCTTCGCGCCGGCTCGGCGCTTGCGGCTTCGAACACCGCCTGACGTAAAACGATAGGCTTGATGCCAGACACGGCCTCCGATCTCCACAGACGCAGAAGCACACGACTTGCCGCGCGTCGTTTGAAGTGGGGCGCCACGAACGCAAGGGGCTCCGCCAGGCGTTCGGCCAACATGCGGCGCGGGTGCCCCTCGAAGCGCATCGATTCATCGATGAGCCGTGCAAGCCAGGGCTCATCGGGGGGGCCGAGGAAGTCGAAATACGCGGCGCCAGCCACGACTCTAAGCGGCAGATCGGCTTCGGGTAACAAGGCGGCTCCATCGCAAGTTGGCTTGGCGGACTTCGTTGGACCGCTGCACCACAAGTTCATACACACGAGCGTGTTTGCCCGGTCGAGGCCGCAGCAAACGCCCCACACGTTGCGTGTGCTCGCGCGTCCCGCAGCGCCCCGCGACCACGATGCCCACATCGGCGTCGGGAACGTCGAGCCCTTCGTTTAACACTTGCGCTGACACAAGGGCCCGTAAACGCCCATCACGAAAGCGTTGCAACACATCCTCGCGTTCGGTGCGTCCGATGTCGCACGTCAAAGGCATGATCAAATGTTCGCGCGCCACCGCATACGCTGTCTCGTTGTCGCCCACAAACACCAGCGTTCGCCGGTCTCTGGCCTGCGCCAGCAAGCTGGCCAGCGCGCGCTGTTTGCACCGCGGAAACGCCAGCAAACGTCGTGTGCGCCGCCACGCCGCCAAAGCGCGACGACCCTCGTCGGTGTGCCCTGCCATGGCCACGAAGTCTTTCCATTCGCCGCGGGGGTGCGTCGCCTGGAACGTGGCAAACGCCTGGCGGTAAATCTGGCTCAGATCATCCAGCGCCGTTTGCTCGTCGGGATCAAGCCACAGCCGCAACGTGATCCGTTCGAAGGGCGCGAGGCTTGTGCCCAGCAGATCGGCCACGGCCACCTCAAACACCACAGGCCCCACAAGCCTTGCCAAGGCATCCATCGCTTCAACATCTTGCGGTGGTGTCGCCGTCAAACCCAAGCGCAGGGGTGCGATTGACATCTGCAGCGCTTCGTCAAACCGGCTGTTGCCGAAGTGGTGCGCCTCGTCGACCACGAGCAAACCGAATTTGTCGCCAACCGACTGCATGTGGCGGTGCGCGCTGGCGAAGGTGGCCACGGTGACAGGTTGAAGGTGATGTTCACCATCGCCCAAACAACCCACGGGACCCCCGTAGACCTCACGAATGGCTGTCATCCATTGGCCGAGCAACGCCCGCGTGGGTACCAAACACAAAGCGGGAGCGGCGGTTGCCGCCATGACCGCCAAAGCGATGTGTGTTTTGCCCGCGCCCGTGGGCAGGGCCAGCACACCTCGACGGCCAGCTGAACGCCAAGCGTGCAGGGCCGCGCTTTGGTAGTCGCGCAGGCTGATTGTCCGGAACGCGGATGGTGGTGCAAGTTTTGGACGAACACCGTCCGTCACGTGGACACCGCGGCGTTTGAGCGCCGCCATCAGTGAATACGCGACTCGGCCGGGCGCGCGCCACAGTTGCACCCGTTCGTCCCAACAAACCCCAGGCAGGGCGCCCACATCAAGCTCTGAGGGCACCGCCCGCAGCACAAGCGTCCCCCGATCGAAAATAAGTTGCATGTGCCTCGTTACTGCCAAGCCCGTGCCACGCAACGGGGCAGGCGCCGCGGTTAGGTCTCGGCAGAACCTGCCGATGTCAATCACGGGCAGGAACAGATCTCATGGCCAGCCAGCGGGTTTACGAGAGCCAACTCAAAGAGACACTGAAGAAGCAAGGACGTGCGTCTTACGAAAAGCTTTATCCCGATCCCTTTTTGGTGTTCCTCGGTTTGGCGGGGCAGTTGGATGCACATGTGAGTGCTGAGGCCACCACCGTGGCTGTGCCAAACGCCGACGTTTTGGAGGTGAACTCCCTTGTTGGTCGCGTCTTCTTCCTAGCAACAAACGGCCGGGGCGGTACCAACGTGACGGTCGGTCGAGACGCGCAAAACGACGTGGCAATCCCTGAATATTCGATCTCCAAGCGGCACTGTGAGTTCTTGCTGGAAGCGGGGCACATCAGTTTGCGAGATGTGGGGTCAACCAACGGGACCGAAGTCAACGGGAGCCGCTTGGTCCCAGGCCAAGCGCATAAGCTCGTCGCGGGCGACATGATCATGATGGGCCGCTTCGCCTTTCGCTTCCATCTGCCGCGAAGTTTTTGCGTGCCCTAAGCGCCTGAATCGGTTCGTCTTTGACACCTTAAGAAACCGCGTCAAACCGCAGATGTCACCCGAGACCCGGGTGTTCCGGGCCGACAGACACGTACACAAACGAACTCTGGGGCGCACGTTGAGACACAAATACGCAGCCATCGCGGTAGGTTTTGCCAGCCTGGTTTCGGGGCAACTGGCCATGGGAGCGGCGGGGGTGGCTCGGTTTTCACCGACACATCCAGGTGAAACCTCCTTCTGGATCGATGATCCTGTGTACGGCCAAGTGCCACGTTTGGCGGCCGCTTTGACGCTGGACTACGCGCACGATCCTTTGGTATTGGGCGTTCGGTCGCAGGGCAAATTCGACGAAACCCAATCCGTGATTGAACATCAGTTGTGGGGGCACGCCCAGCTGGGGGTGGCCTTGGCCAACCGGCTCGCCGTGAGTTTGTCTGTACCCGTGCGGTTCTGGGAAGATGGCACCGCCCAATTTGGCGTCAAACCCGACACGGGCTTGGGCCTCGGCGACATCCGTGCGTCGGCGCTCATCCGCTTGTTAAACGACGGTCAAACCGACGCGTATAGCGCACACCTGGGTTTGTCTGCTTGGGTGCCCTCGGCCAACAGCGATCATGCGGGAGACGAAGGGGCGCACTTGCAAGCGCGCTTAATTTTGTCGGGCCGTGTGGATTGGTTCCGTTGGGGCGCCTTGGGGTCCTTCACCTACCGTAAGGAAGCGACAGTGGGCACGCTGCCTGCGGGCGCCGGAAATACGGTGGGCCCTGAGCTCGCCATGGGTGTGCGCGCGGGCTGGGCGTCCTCAGATGGCACCTTTTTGGTGCAGCCGGAATTCATGCTTTGGGCGGCGACCCCCGGTGGTCACTGGTTTCAGCGCTCGTTTACGGCGATCGAAACCAACATCGGTGCGCACGTGCGCTTGCCCGGTGGCTTCGTTATCAGCCTCGCGCCTGGCTTGGGAGCGCTTCGCCAACCGGGCACGCCTGACTTGCGTGTGTTGATGCGGTTTGGATGGATGGCCCCCGATGTGAGGCCTGAAGTGGTGTCTGAGCCCGTCATCGTGCCACCGCCACCGCCACCACCGCCACCACCGCCCGATACAGACCGAGATGGCTTTCTTGATCGTGACGACGCGTGTCCCACAGTCAAAGGCGTCGCGTCCGAGAACGCAAAGAAGCATGGCTGCCCTGCGGACGCTGACGATGACGGCGTGCTCGACGCAGACGACGCGTGCCCTGCGGTGGCACAAGGACCAACACCTGATCCCACCAAGAAGGGTTGCCCCGCGCTTGACGATGATGGCGACAAAGTTTGGAACCACGAGGACCAGTGCCCGGCCGTAAGCGCGCTGCCCTTGGCCGATCCAGAAAAGCGCGGCTGCCCGCTGCCCGATCGTGACAGCGACAGCGTGGCTGACGCCGCTGATGCGTGCCCCGACAAACCTGGCGCGCCTCACCCCGATCCCAAGCGCAACGGCTGCCCCGGCTTGGTGCAAGTCAAAGACGGCAAGCTCGTGATCTTGATGCCGGTGTTCTTCGCGACCAACAAGGACAAGGTGCTCAAGAAAAGCTTCCCCGTCCTCACCGCCGTCTCCGACGCGTTGGCGGCGCAACCACAAATCGCCAAGGTGCGCGTGGAAGGTCACACCGATGATCGTGGCAACGCCGATAAAAACACCGATCTTTCACGCCGGCGCGCCGAGAGCGTTAGGCAGTTCTTGATCCAAAAGGGCATCGACCCCGAGCGCCTCACGGCCGAAGGCTTTGGCCCCGCGCAACCGATCGAAACGAACAAGACGTCCAAGGGGCGGGCTGCGAACCGTCGTGTGGAATTCAAGATTCTCGAACGCAAGGATGAGACGCCATGAAGAACCTCCTTATTGCAGTAGCGTCGGCCTTCACTTTGCTGTTCGCTTCCACGGCGGCGGCGCAAACGTGGCCCACAGACGCTCAGTGGTTGTCGCTCAAGAAAAGTGGCGCCGCGATTGGTGACGTGCTTGGCGACGCGCAAGGCGGTTCAGGGGAACGCGATTTGGTGGGCGATGGCACAAATCCCGTGTCTTATGTGTACCAGGACGCGACGAATTTGTTCTTTCGTTTGCGCATCGACGGCGACGTGCGCAAGAACGATGGAACTTTCAAACCCTTCGGTTGGGGCTGCGTGATTGATACCGACGGCAACACCAACGGATACGAGTTCATGAGTGTCGTCGATGGCATAAATAACCCCGACGAAGTCCAGTATCGCTGGAACCAGGTGTATGCCGGTGGGGGCGCTTTAAACGATAGCTCCGAAGTCACCGTCGGAGGCTACGCTGCCACAACTCATGCGCGTGCGCTTACCGCGAATACAACGTTTGGTGGCAACACGGACTACTTTCTCGATTGGTATATTCCGCTGTCGATCATCCGATCGGGGGGCAGCGGTGCGCCAGCGATTGCGGCTTCAACCGTCCTGCGTATGGCCTGTGGCACCTCAAACAACGCTCATCAGATTGATGCGGATCCCGCGGGGGTCAACGGCTCGGGTTTCGTATTTAGCGACGTGGCCAGTGAACCCGTTGTTTGCAGCGCCAGCAGCTGCACGTCGTGTTCAGTCGCGGCCGCCTGCGGTGCTTCGTGCACGGCTTGTTCAGGCAACACGCCCGCCTGCAACGCCACGTCGGGCACATGTGTGCGCTGCACCTCGGCCAGCGATTGCCCCACCGGTGCGTCCTGTTCGTCGAATAGCTGCGTCTTAACCGCGCCAGCCGTGGTCACACCGGCCAACGGCTCGCAAACAAATCTGACATCGCCACCACTCGCAGGCACGGCGGTGGCCAATAGCACCGTCACCGTCAAGATCGATGGCGCGACTGTGGGCACCACCACCGCAACGGCGGGGGGCGCGTGGACTTTCACGTTGAACATGGCTTTGGCGCTGGGCAGCCACACGGTGGCGGCGACGGCCAGCGTAGGATCAGGGGGCTTGGCGGTGACAAGCGCATCGAGCGTTGTGAACACGTTCACCGTGAGCTCCGGATGTTTGCTTAACACCGATTGCAGTGGCTCGTCGCCTTACTGCATCGTTGGCACAGGTGCGTGTGCGCGTTGTTTGATCGACGCCAACTGCCCCACGGGCGCCACGTGCGTCTCGAATGCCTGCGTGGTTCCCGCTCCGGTGATCGCAGCGCCTGTGAACGGCAGCACGCTTAACGTCACCACACCCACGATTAGTGGCAGTGCGGTCGCCAATGCGTCCGTCTCCGTGTACTTAGATGGCGGGCTTATCGGCACTGTGGCAGCCAGCAACGTAGGCGCCTTCGCCTTGCCCGTGCCCATGGCCTTGGCCACCGGCGCGCATTCGGTCTATGCGGTTGCCAAGCTGGGCGCGGCCTTGCTTGAAGTCGCAAGCCCAGCCAGCAGCACGGTGAGCTTTTCGCTTATCACGGGTTGTTTAATCAACGCCGATTGTGGCGGCGCTTCGCCCAAATGCCGCACGAGCGACAACGCTTGCGTGCGCTGCTTGGCAGACAACGATTGCCCCGCGGGTGCCACGTGCTTTGGCAATGCGTGCGCGTTGGCTGAGCCCACCGTCACAGGCCCCGTTGATGGTTCGACCATTAATGATTCCACGCCCACGGTCACGGGCACGGCGGCCGTCGGCACGACCTTGTCGGTGCTCGTTGACGGCGCGAGCGTGGGCACCGCAACGGTCACCGCACAAGGAACGTGGACGTTCGACGTTCCTTCGCCGCTCACCACGGGCGTGCACACATTCGCGGCGCAGTCTTCGACCGGCGCGGACGTTCTGGCTGTGACAGCTTCCTCCACAGTGAAGACAGCCACGCTGATTCTCGGTTGTTTGGGCAATGGCGACTGCGTGGCGCCCTCGGCGTTGTGCGAAACCGTGACGCACGTTTGCGTGCAGTGTCTTGGCAATACCGATTGCAGTGGTGCCACACCCAATTGTTTGCCGTCCACGCATCAATGCGTTCGTTGCACAGACACCGCGCAGTGCCCAAGTGGATCTACCTGCGACGGTTCGTTCACGTGCATCACGGCGGTGCCTGTCATTACGTCGCCAAGTGCCGCTGAAAAGACACGAAGCCTACGCCCTGAGATTGGGGGCACGGCGGTGCCGGGCGCGAAGGTGAATGTGTACATCGATGATGTGCTAAGCGGATTTACGATCGCCGACGGCGCCGGCGCGTTTTCATTCACACCCGCGGCCGATCTTTCGTTGGGCTCGCACACAGCCAAGGCCACCGCCACGGTGGGCGTGGATCCTCTGGCTTCCACCAGCCAAGAGAGCGTGCAACGGCAATTCACCATTATCAACGGTTGCTTGCTCAACACGCAATGCCCCGACGGCGCCCCGGTGTGCGACACCGGCTCGAATGTTTGCTTGCGCTGCTTGGCGAATGCCGACTGCCCTGATGGCGCCACGTGTTCAGCCAACATTTGCGCGTTGGCTGCGCCCGTCGTCACGGGTCCCATTGGTGGCAGCGTTACCAACAACGGAACGCCCACGTTTAAGGGCACGGCCACCCCAGGCGCTACGGTCACGGTGTTCTTGGGCGCCACGGTGGTGGGCACCGGCGTCGCCGATAACAATGGCGTGTGGTCTTTTGTTTCGAATGTCGTGTTGAACGTGGGCAACCAGACCGTCACCGCGCAGTCGGCGGTGGGTGCGGGGGCGGCGCAGGTGTTGAGCCCGCAGAGCGCACCCGTGACGTTCGAGCTCACAGGTGGTTGCTTGGTCAACTCTGATTGCAGTTCGGGACGCCTGTGCAAGCTTGACAGCGGCGTGTGTGTTTCGTGTCTTGCAAACACCGATTGCACATCGGGCGCCACTTGTGTCGCAAATGCGTGCGCTTTGGCGTCGCCCACGATCACCAGCCCTGTAGCGGGCTTGACCACGAACCTGTTGCGACCTGTGTTTAGCGGCACGGCCCCCGCAGGATCAACGGTGAACGTATCGATCGACGGCACCATCGATCTTGTCGCCACCACCGACGGCGCTGGGAATTGGACGGTCACGCCTTCGGCCGATCTCACCGTGGGGGATCACGCAGCGGTGGCTACGGCTTCGTTTGGGGCCGATGCGGCCAAAGTGACAAGTTCACCCAGTGCGTCCGTGGCTTTCAACCTTGTTTCGGGATGCTTGGGCAACACTGACTGCGCTGGCCCCACAGCGGCTTGCAATACGGATCTGCGGACATGCGTGCGTTGTCTGCTCACTTCACAATGCCCCGCGGGTGCCACCTGCCAGGATCTCGCTTGCGACATTGCGGCACCAACCATCAGTTCGCCCGTCAATAGCAGCGGCGTTGATGGCGCTGCGGTCACGGTCAAGGGCACGGCCGCGCCCGGAAGCACGGTGACCATCATCGTCGACGGCACACCTGTGGGCATGACCACCGCCGATGGCACAGGTATGTTCAGCTTCCCCTTGCCGATGGCCTTGGCTCCCGGCATGCACACTCTGGTGGCGGAAGCGAAGATGCCCGATGGCAACGCTGTGTTGTCAAGCGATCCGTCTGCGGCTGTTGTGGTGGTGGTTCCAGACGTGGTTGACCCCAATAAAGACAGCGATGGCGACGGACTGACCGACGCGCAAGAAATGGCAGGTGGCAGCAAGCCTCTTGATGCCGACAGCGACGACGACGGCGTCATCGACGGCAAAGAGCCGATGCCCTTCGTGGACAGCGATGGCGATGGCGTGATCAATGTGCTCGATCCCGACAGCGACAACGACGGCATCAAGGACGGCACCGAAAGTGGTGTGGTCACGCCGCCCCCAGGCACAAACGTGGACGCGGGGAACTTCGAGCCTGACGCTGATCCTGCGACAAAAACAGATCCCCTGAAGCCCGACAGCGACGGCGACGGCATGCCTGATGGCACCGAAGACATGAATCACAACGGCGCGGTCGACATGGGGGAGCGCAACCCTGACGTCAAAGAGCCTCCCGTCATGATGCCGCCGGAGATGATGCCTGCGTCACCGGCCTGCACAACGGACGCGATGTGCGGCGCCGCCAACAGCGGTTGGGTGTGTGACATGAACGCGGGCGCTTGCGTGCCCGGTTGCCGTGGCAGCGGTGGCAACACGTGCCCTGGTCAAGTTGTGTGCACTTCCACAGGCGTTGAGATTGGTCAATGCGACTTCAGCAAACGCTACTCAATCGCGGGCGGTGGCTGCAGCGTGGCTTCACGTGGCGCCCAGGGGGCCCAAGCGGGGGCGTGGCTGAGCGTGTTCTTCGCCTTGTTGTTCGTGGGCGCGCGGCGCCGGTCGAAGCGCAAGTAGGTGCCAAGAAAAGCGCCCCTGCTGATGGTGGGGACCGCTAGATGCGGAAAAACGAGGCGCCTGCCGATGGCGGGGGCGCCTCTTTGGTACGGAACAAGCGAGCCATCTGCCGATGGCGGGACCTCGCATTTGGCGACATTGGCGGGAGCCGCCTGTGCAGCCTGGGCTTCCGCTCAAGCGATTGCCGTCTCAATGGGCTGGACACGCGCTTCACGCTGGTAAACGGCGCGCGTTTAGAGGGGGCGCATGGCCAGGGGGTAGAGCCTGGCCGAGCCTGGCAAAGCAAAAGGGGATGGATTCACTCCCATCCCCTTAACCTTGGGCGTCCACAGCGACCGCCCCTGGCTTTCGTACGCCTCGGTGCCTTAGTTCACGAAGCCGATGCAGCAACCCGTGATGCAATACGTGTTTGCTGGGCATTGTTCCGGCGAAACACCGCCCGGGCCACAGGGTGTGATGCCCGTGGGGCATGAGGGCGGCGGAACGTATGTGCCACCCGTGCCCGAGCTACCGCCGGTACCCGCGGCGCCGCCTGTTCCAGCGCCGCCACCGCTGCCCGAAGCCCCACCGCTGCCAGATCCACCACCACTTCCCGATGCCCCACCACTTCCCGACGCGCCACCTGTGCCCGACATGTTAGGGAAGCATGAAGGCGGCAAGCTATCTTTGCCGAAGCACAACTCGCATTCGCCGCACGTGTTGTTGCACACCGTGGAGACGGTGCAGGGTTCGCACTTCGTCGGATCATTCACGTTGGCCGCCGTGCACGTATCAGACAGCCGAACGCCGTGCGCGGCGCCTGGCACTTGGCAGCAGCCAAAGCAGTCACACCCGTTCGGCGTCAGCTTTTTGCAGATGTTCACGCAGCTTGAACCTTGCTGATCGCCCACCGTCGGGCAGTTGGCATTGGCGTCGTAGGTGCATGCAGCCCCGGTTCGCAAGGGATCACAGCGCAAGTTGTTCTGACAATCGCCGCCGCCCGAACCCGAGTTGCCATCAAAGAAGCAGTCTTGCTTGCACGACTTGAGGTCGTCTTGGTTGTCGCCAGGAATGCCGGTGCCGAACGTGGCTTCGTCATTGTCCAAGGGGCCGGTGCACTCGTGATCCCACGCGTCGGTGAGGCCATCCTTGTCGTTGTCGATGCAATCGGTGCATTGGCTCGACCCCGGTGTGCATTTGAATGTGCCGCCCGCGCCACCTGTTCCGGCGCCTGTGCCGCCGCCGCCATTGGCGCCACCCGTGGCAGATCCGCCTCCGCCCGAACCGCCGGCGCCCGTGCCGCCACCCATGTTCACGGGCGCATCAATGGTTGGGTCTATGGTGCCGCCGTCTCCGGTTGGATCAACGACGCCGCCATCGCCGTCTGTGCCCACGCCCGCTCCTGTGCCGCCGTTGTTCGCTGCTCCATCACCGTTGCCACCCGACGCGCCGCCCGCCAATCCGCTGGCGTCCGTTCCGTCTTCGGTGGCCACCCCCGACGCGCTCGTCGAACAGCTGGCCATATGGCCCCCTGAAAACCCTATGAGAGCGAACAAACAGAAGCGTTGAACGAGGGCGGCGGATTTCATCATTTCCTCCAAAAGGTGGACAACGAACCATCGGCATAAGCGACATTCCTCTTGAAAGACGCCGCGCACCGATTGCGTTATCGATCAAACGATTCACGCCGTCGGCCGATACGGCTCGCATGCAAATCGGTGGCATAGTCAGCGTGTCTGGACGACTCGTCGCACACGCAGGCTGCCGCTCAATGCCGCACGCCAAGCTGCCGAAGAGGGGCACGGACCTTTTCGCCGCCTCACCTTGGGAGACCGCATGTCACGCCGACACTTACACGCTTCGCCTGGTTGTCTTCTTCTGGCCTTGGGTCTGATGGCTTGTGGAGCAGACACAGGCGGTGGACTTTCGGACGCCGCCGTCGACGCCGCGGCTGACGTCGGAGTTCTCCCGGGGGACACAGCCAAACTGGATGCCGCAACAACTGACACGCCGCTTGCGGGCGACGGACCGCCAGCCGATGCCCAGCCCACCGTTTCGGTGGAGCCGACGGTGGCGTTTGCGGAGATCGCGGGCAACTACGCCGCGAAGGCCGCAAACGTTTCGGGCGCTGGTGCCACCTTGTTCGACGACGGCCAACCGTACACGTTCAGCATCAACGCCAACGGGACCTTCAGCGCTTCCACGAAGGGCGCCGCCCAGGTCTTCACGTGGGCCATGCACGCAAAGAAGATCACCCGCAACACGAAGAACAACGTCACCGTCATCGAGTTTGAGGACGCGGGCAAGCGCCTGCTCAACATCACGTACGTGCCCTCTACGGGCCCCTTCGACATCGCCGGGGTGATAATCGATCCCACCGGCCGCTGGTACCTAAGCTCGATCACGAAGATGTGATAACGCCGCCGCCAATTATGGAACAGCCGTTCTATTAATGGCAGACTTGCGGTGTGGCCCGGCCCAAGGAGTTCGATCGCGACAAGGCTCTAGACGCCGCCATGCAGGTGTTCTGGACCCGCGGCTATGAAGCGACGTCGGTCGGCGATCTGATAAATGCCACGGGCATTGGCCGGCAAAGTATGTACGACACGTTTGGCGACAAGCACGCGTTGTACTTGGCCGCGCTGGATCGTTACGTTCAAAAATACGGCGATCAGGTTGAAAAAGCCGTGCTCGGTGATCAGCCCGTGCGCAAACAATTGCGGGAGATGTTGGCCCGGATCATCGAGTTCACCGTCGACGATCCCTCACGTAGCTGCATGCTGCTCAGCGCTGCGGCTGAACGCTGCCCTCTCGATCGCGGGGTGCAACGGCGGTTTGCCGCCAACACGGAGGTTATGGAGAAGGCCTTGACCGCTCGATTCGAACGCGCCCGCCGGGAGGGTGAGATCGCCGCTCACCACGTGCCCCAAGCGCTCGCGAAGTTCTTTGTGAACGCGGTCAATGGCTTACAGATCTCTGCCAAGTCGGGCTCCGACAGGCGCACCTTGGAACAAGTGGCCGACCTGACTCTTTCAGTTTTGGGGTAACCGTCACTTTTCTTTGAAACCCCGTGGACGCTCGCGCATCTATTCTGGAACGAATGGTCCAGAACTGTTCTGGCCCCCCCTAAATCGTCAAAGAGGGAGACAGACCCATGTCCACACTTGCAGGCAAAGTTGCGTTGATCACTGGTGGCACCACAGGCATCGGCCAAGCGGCGGCCCGGCTGTTCCATGAACAGGGCGCCCGTGTCATCGTTACCGGCCGAAACCCCGACACCTTGGCCCTGGCACGGCGCGATTTGCCCGCCGGCATCACCGTGCTGGCAGCCAACGCCGCCAGCGTGGCAGACGGTGCGAAGCTGGCCAACACGATTCGCGAAAGCCATGGTGGCGTGGACATTGTTTTCCTTAACGCCGGCGTCGCCCGGTTCGCTCCGCTTGAGGCCTTCGACGAGGCTTTTTACGACGACATGATGGACACCAACGTCAAGGGGGTGCTCTTCACACTGCAAAGCGTTTTGCCGCTGTTGCGCCCGAACGCTTCTGTGCTGTTGAACACCTCCGTCGTGAACGCGAAGGGAATCGCGAACGCGTCAGTCTATTCAGCCACCAAGGGCGCACTGTCTGCTCTTTTGCGCTCGCTGGCGGTTGAACTTGCACCGCGCGGCGTGCGAGTGAATGCTCTTAGCCCAGGCCCGATCACCACACCCATCTACGATAAGCTTGGCATGCCCAAAGAAGCGTTGGATCAATTCTCGGCGCATATGACTTCGCAGGTGCCGCTGCGGCGTTTTGGTTCCGCCGAAGAGGTGGCGCGCGTGGCCTTGTTCTTGGCCTCTGATGCGTCTGCCTACGTGACGGGTACCGAGATCCCGGTGGATGGTGGCTTGCTTGCAGCTTGACCCCTTTTGGGTGGCTCCAGGATTCGATACACAGCCACAACAAGATTCTCTGTAACGCTGTCTGCTTGGCATAAGATTGCCTTGTGAACACGTTTGTTATTCAGGGCGGCCTGCGGCTGTCTGGAGAAATCGCGGTGGCTGGCAACAAGAACGCGGCGCTGCCCATGCTGGCAGCCACGTTGTTGTCGGATGAGCCGGTGACCCTCACCAACGTGCCCGAGATCCGCGACGCGCGCACCATGCGCGACGCGCTTGCGGATCTAGGCGCAAGTGTGGCCTCCCCGCACAGAGGCGAGGTGACGGTCACGGCGCATACGATCGGCAAGACCAGCCCCTCGGCCGAAATTTGCCAGAAGATGCGCGCCAGTTTCGTGCTGGCCGGCCCTCTGTTGGCGCGTCTCGGCCACGTGGATCTGCCCGCGCCTGGCGGTGACAAGATTGGCCGTCGCCCCGTGGACACGCACATCAATGCGTTTCGCGAACTCGGGGCGGAGGTTGAGGTGCGCCCTGATCGTTACGTCATGCGCGCGCCCAAGGGCCTCGTGGGCGCCGATATTTTTCTTGAAGAGATGAGCGTCATGGCCACCGAGAACGTGGTCATGGCGGCGAGCCTTGCCAAAGGCACCACGATCGTCCGCAACGCGGCCTCAGAGCCCCACGTTCAAGATCTTTGTCGCATGATCGTGGCCATGGGTGGCCGCATCGAAGGCATCGGCACCAACGTGCTGCAGATCGAAGGCGTCGCCAAGTTGCATGGGGCCACGGCGGCGGTGGGTCCTGACTATCTTGAAGTGGGAAGCTTCATCGCGCTGGCGGCCGTGACGGGCGGGGATCTTTTGATTCGCAACGCGCGGCCCGAGGAACATCGCACCACCGCTTCCGCCTATGCGAAGCTGGGCGTGCGTTGGGAGGTGCGTGGCAATGACATCTTCGTGCCACGCGATCAGGAACTGGTGGCGGTGGAAGGTTTGCACGGCGCGCCGCCTCGCATTCACGACGCGCCTTGGCCTGGCTTTCCCGCGGATTTGACGTCCATCGCTTTGGTGTTGGCCACGCAAGCCCGCGGCACAACTTTGATTCACGAGTGGATGTACGAGAGCCGCCTTTATTGGGTGGACCGCCTGATCTCGATGGGCGCGCGCGTGATCGTGTGTGATCCCCACCGCGCCGTTGTGACGGGGCCATCAAAGTTATACCCGCAGGTCGTGTCGAGCCCTGACATTCGCGCGGGCATGGCGCTGTTGATCGCCGCGTTGGTGGCCGATGGAAAAAGCACCATTCACAATGCACAACAAATCGATCGCGGGTATGAACGTATAGAAGAGCGGTTGCGTGCCATAGGCGCGCAGATCGACCGCGTAGACGCGCGCAGCGCTTAACACCTATGACACCTAAGTCCGAGGGTGAGAACAACCTCACCCAGCAAATTGTTCCCGCCGCACCCGCCCCCGCCAAGCGCAGCCTGCCATGGCGCGTGCTTGAAGATAACCTGCGCTTTCTTGATGGCCCACGCCGCCGTTGGGAAGAGTTTCGCCGCGTGGTGCGCATTGCCGCCGAATTCGTTCGCGGCTTTCGCACGCTGCACTTCGTTGGCCCGTGCGTGACCGTGTTCGGTTCGGCACGCTTTAAGGAAGACAACCCGTATTACCAGATGGCGCGGCAGGTGGCGGCCAAGGTCGGCGAGCTCGGCCTCACGATCATGACGGGGGGCGGACCAGGAATTATGGAAGCCGCCAACCGCGGCGCACGCGACGCGAAGGCGCCTTCGGTGGGGTGCAACATCTTGCTGCCCATGGAGCAGTATTCGAATCCCTACGTTGATACCGTGGTGACCTTCAAATACTTCTTCGTGCGCAAGGTGATGCTGGTCAAGTACAGCCATGCGTTCGTGGTGATGCCTGGTGGCTTTGGCACCTGGGACGAACTCAGCGAAGCGCTCACCTTGATTCAAACGAAGAAGATGCGGCCGTTTCCCGTGGTGTTGATGGGCGTCGCGTTTTGGCAACCGCTGCTCGATTTCATGCAGAACCACATGGTGCCGGCTGGGGTGATCAGCCCCGGTGATCTGCAGCTGCTCACCGTCACCGACGATCCCGCCGAAGCCACGCGCGTCATCGAAGACGCCACACGGGAAGTTCGCGCTCTTCCCCCCAAGATCAAGTGGTCACGCCTGCTGCGGGGTTAAAGACAAGGTGAGCGCGTCGGATTAGCCCACTCGTCCAATGATTGTTGTTGCGACGCGCAGCAACGATCTGCAAGTATGCGCACGTGCAGCGCATCTTCGTTTTCAGTGTTCTTCTGTTCGGCTTCATGGCGATTCGGGCTCCGTCCACCGATGCCAAAGGAGCCTTCCAGGTCAAACAGCTTCCGAATGGCGTTCACGTAATTTTGGCGCCCGATCACCGGTATCCCCAGGTTGCGGTCATCGCCCGGTACTACGCAGGCGTGCGACATGAGCCGCCCGGCAAATTTGGTTTGGCGCATCTGCTTGAGCACGTTTCTTTCCGCCCCCCGCGGCCCGAAGCCATCACCACCATCAACGTGGCGGCCGATTCCTCGCATGGTCAGAATGCAAGCACCCACCCCGACTTCACCCAGTACTACCATCTGGAGCCGCCCTATCGCTTGCGAACGGCGTTGTGGGAAGAACGGTGGCGGTTGACCGCGATGCCGATGCGCTGGAGCGCAAGCGACGTTGAATGGGAACGACCCATCGTTCGAAACGAAGGGCGCTATCGTGGCGAAACGCATCCTCACCACACCAGCAAACTGAAGATGTTTGAGGCTCTGTTCCCGGCGACGCATCCGTTTCGCGGGCTCGTCGATGCAGCTGGACGGGATCTCGCAAGTCTGACCTTCGCCGACGTGAAGCAGTTCTTTGAGCGGTGGTATGTGCCAAGCAACACGTGGATCGCTGTGATTGGTGATTTTCAAGAGCCCGCCGCCAGCGCGATGATTGATGCCTACTTCGGTTCGCTTGCCGCCGCAGCGACGCCTCCCGTGCCCGCGCTACCAGATCCCACGCTGCATGCGGAGACGCTCATTGAAAATGTGGATCCCCTGGCGCCGCGGCCTTTACTCATGATGGCATGGCATACGCCGGCGCTCTTTAAGCCATTCGATGCGGAAGCCGACTTGCTGGCGGTCATGCTGGGACAAGCGCGCGCGTCGCGGTTGCGTGGTGAAGGCACCAAAGCCGCCTGGGTACACGCGCAGCAGATGAGTACGTCGGCCGGCTCGGTTTTCACCCTGGAGGCTGAGCCCTTGGAGGGCGTTTCACTTGAAGAACTCAAGCAAGACATCGACGCCAGACTCGTCGGCTTCAAGGCCGTACCTCCAGCCGACCGCGACCTTGATCGCGCCACGCGCGCCCTTCTACGCGACACGTTCGAACGCATGGAAGGCACGCTTTCGAGCGGCCAGGCACTAATCGACGTGGCAGCAAACGTAGGAGACGTAGATCCAGTGTCATTGCAAAGAAGCCGCTACACCGCTGTCACCGGCGCGTCCATGCGCAAGTTTATCGAGACTTACCTGCGGCTCGACCAGCGCGTGGTCGTGTTCTCGCGGCCGGTCACCATGGCAAAGGCTTCACAATGAGACGGTTTGTACTTATGACGGCGCTCGCGGCGGGGGCTTGTGCCACTGGTGGTGCGCCGGGATTCAACTCAGAAACCGCGCCTTTGGTGGCCGAGCCGCAGCCAAAGCTGTTTGTGCCCCGCTTCACGCAGCACTCGTTGCAAAACGGTGCCAAGGTGTTCATTGGCCAAGACCAAACGCTCCCGGCGGTGTCAGTGGTGATGGCCTTCCACGGCGGCTTGTTGGAAGAGCCAGCCTCCGACGCGGGCAAAACAGCATTGATGCTTCACACCATGATCGAACGAAGCGCGCGTTTGGACCGGAAGCAATTGGGCGGCGCTTTCGATGACACGTGTGTTCCACAAGTGCAGCTTATGGCCGATGGCTTCGTCATCCAGGCCACCGTGCTGCTGGATCGATTGGAGGCATTTTTCACCGTCGCAGCCGAGTTTGTGCAACGGCCCGAGTTTGGGGCCGCGGCGATTGACATGCCACGGGCCGTGTTGTTGTCTCGCTTGTCATGGCGATCTGCAGATCCAGATCTCATCGCAACGGACGTGCTGCAACGGGTGGTGTTTGGCGAACAACACAGGCTGGCCGTGCCCCTTGAAGGAACCCCCGCCACCGTGGCCCATCTTTCTCCCTCGGTACTGGAAGATTGGCACCACCATGTTGTACGGCCTGAGCGTATGACGATCGTGCTTTCGGGCCGCATCGGTGAGGGCGATGCATTGCCACTTTTACAAAAGGCGTGGGGCAAGTGGAAAGGCATCGGCGATACGCCGGGGCCTGTTCGTGCTGGAGGCGTCCTCGATGCCACCTCAGCGCCAAAACGAACGATGGTCTACGGTGTTGCCCGTCCAGGCCTGTCGCAGACGATCGTTCGTGTCGGCAGAAAAGGTTTGCCCGCCGCTCAAGTCGATCGCCCCGTCCTTGAGGTTCTCAATATGATTGCTTCAGGCAGGGCGTCCGCGCAATTGCGCACGCTTGAAGGCGCGACTTACGGGGTGATGCCGTTTTATCAAGCTCACGCCGAATCAGCGCTGTTTGGCGCCAGCACCGCCGTTGATGCAAAATTTACCAAGGACGCCGTAAATGCACTGCTTTCAAGCTACGCGGCCGTGCAAGGCATTCGGTCGTTCAGCAGCGATTGGTTGGCTGCCATCAGCACGCAGCTGCTTTGGTACGAGAACCGCGATGACTTTACAATTGCGGGCCGCTCGCTTGCGTTGGCTTTCCGTGGCCAAGTCGGCATGCCCACCGATTACATCGCAGGCTTGCACGAGCACGTGGCGGCTCTGCGTTCGGCCGAATTTGAATTGCTAGCCGAACGTTATTTCGACGACGGCGCGCTTCAGATCGTTTTGGTTGGCGATCCCAAAGCGATCGAAACGGCGGTGTCAGGCATGAGCTTCACGAAGCTCAAATGGGTGCAGTAGCTCGTCGCCCCGCAGGCTATTGCTTCCAGCGCGTGCCCCAGCGCTCTGCGGACGAGGCGCGCCGGGTGGTGACGGTTCGCCGCTCGGTGCGCGTGGTGGTGGTGCGCGTGGTGGTTTCCGATGTGTGGGCCCGAGGCGCTGGTGCCTGACGATCAGCCACGGGAGCCTGCGCCGGCTCTGCCTTGGCGGCGGGCTTGGGCTTGACGTCTGATGCCGGTTTGCTGGAGGGGGCGGTGGCTGCCACATCTCGCTTAGGGGTTGTCTCGTCTGCCTTTCGCGCGGTTGCATCACCCCGCAACCCGAGTCCGATGAGCAGCAAAAACAACAAAGCCACGCCTGCCGCCAATCCCAGGCGCAGGCGCAAAGACAATGCGCTCCAGCGGCTCTGCGCCGCGGCCCCGGTGGCCACAATCGCTGACCACCACGCCGCCCCTTTTCGCTTGGCGCGCTCTTTCAAAGGAATCGCGACTGCGGCCGCAAGGTTGTCGTCTTCCGATAACAACATCGTGGCGTTGTCATCGGCGGCGCTTGCAGCGGGTGTTGGCGCTTCACTTGCTGGTGGCGCGGCTGCCTGATCCCACACGGTGGGATCAGGGGCGGGCGGCGCTGGCAAAGGTTTGCCCTTGGTGGGTGGGGGCGGTAGCCGCGTTGGCACCGAAGGCGAGGTCACGCGTGGTTTGGGCACCGTCTCGGTCTGCATTTCAGGCACTTGTTCAAGCGCGGCCAACATCTGTGCGGCCGTCGGAAATCGTTCTGATGGACGTTTGGCCATCGCGCAGAACACCACGTCATCCAGCGCTGGTGAGAACCCGCGCGCCGGTGCGGCTTCGCGCAACCGCGGCGCTGTCACTTGCAGATGACGCCGCAAAACCTCACCTACAGAGTCTGCCGCAAACGGTTGCACGCCTGTAAGCAATTCAAACAGCACGACGCCCGCCGCATAAAGATCGGCCCGTGCGTCGATGCCGCCTTCTTGGATCTGTTCGGGCGCCATATAGTTCGGCGTCCCCAGGGCAAAGCCCGCTGTGAGCCCGGCGCCATTGTCCATCAACTTGGCCAGCCCGAAGTCGAGCACACGCAAATGATCGTCAAGCCCCGCGCTCTGCTGCAAAAGCAGGTTCTCAGGCTTGATGTCACGGTGGATGATGCCTTGAGCGTGCGCGTGCACCAGCGCCGTCAACAACTGCCGCCCGATAGACAACGCGCGCGTGGTGTTAAAACCACCATCGTTCAACAGCGCGCGCAAGTTCTTGCCTTGCACGTACTCCATCACCAGATATGGCACGTCATCAACGCCAAAGTCGATCACGGACACACAATTGGGATGGGACAGGCGCCCCATCGCTTGCGCTTCGATCTCGAAACGTTTTCGCAAAGCCTCTTGCTGGGCCACGGCCGGATGCAGGAACTTGATCGCCACGTTCCTGTTTAAGGTCAAGCGTTCCCCGCGGTAGACCACGCCCATGGCCCCCTCGGCTAGCCGCTCAACCACGCGGTATCGTTGTGCAAGGATTTTCCCCACAAGCGGATCGGCTTCGGTCATGGTGTTCTCACTATAACTGTGCTGCGTGTTTTTCTTGCATGCGTCTGCAAATTGGTTCGTTAATCGTTGGTTATGAAAACTTCTAAAATTTGGGCCCTGGCCGCCTTTGTCGCTTGTGTGGGTATGGCTCGTAGCGGCCACGCAACTGAGGTTGGCAACGAACGCACCTTTGGCCTTGGTTTCGCTTTGGGGGCGCCCACCAGCTTGGTGGGTAAAGTGTTTGTCGGCGCGGGCCAGGCGATCGACTTCGGCGTGGGTTTCGTCGGCAATGGTTACGGATACGCGCGCCGGGGTTGTTGGGACGGTCGTCGCTATGTCAATTGTGGCAACGGTTACAGCCAGTTGGGCCTTCACGCGGACTACCTGTGGCAGGAGAATTTGGTCTACGGAAAGGTCACGCTCGACTGGCACATCGGCGCCGGAGCCCGCATGTGGATCCTAGACCAAGACAACTATGTCAACGATGGCGATGGCACTGTGGCCCTGGCGGCACGCATGCCCGTGGGCCTCGATTTGATGTTTCAGAAGCCCTCGTTCCTGGAAGTGTTCTTTGAGGTGGTGCCGTCGCTCTATGTCGTTCCAGGCGCCGGCTTCGATCTGGAAGCCGCGCTGGGTGCGCGTTTCTATTTTTAGTCCGGCGGTGTAGCGTCTTTCTCAATTCCATGAGCGTCGACGACCGCCTCCGTATGAGTGCTGCCACGCAGGCTGTCGTTTCCGTGGCCGTGGAGCGGTGGCAAGGCGCTACACGTTCATCGACGGCCTTCGCAGACGAGGTGGCGGTCGAATCGCCGCTTGAGGTGCGCGTGGGTGATGAGAGCCTGGCCACAACCATGCGCACCCCCGGTCATGACGAGGCCTTGGTGGCAGGGCTCCTGTGGGCTGAAGGGCTGTTGTCTTCGCCAAAGCAGCTTTTGGGCGTCGAGACTCAGCCAAGCCCCGCGCACACCTTGGGGGCCGGCGACGTGGCGGTGGCCACGCTGGCGGGCGACGTGGATCGCAGCGCCTGGCAACGCGCCAAGCGCGGCTCGCTCACCAGCGCTTCGTGTGGCGTTTGTGGCCGCGGCGCCATTGATGATCTCGTGGCGGCACTTGTGCCCGTATTGCCCCTGCCATCACTTGATATCGCGATGCTCGCGCGCCTTCCCGAGGCCTTGCGAGAGCACCAAACGGTCTTCACGAAAACGGGCGGCCTTCACGCTGCCGCGGTGGTTGACGTCACGGGGGCCGTCTTGTCCGCGCACGAAGACGTGGGCCGGCACAACGCCGTTGATAAAGCCATCGGCCAATTGGTTCTGCAAGCGAGCGTGCCAGCGCCCGGGCACATCTTGATTGTCAGTGGCCGCACCAGTTTCGAGATCGTGCAGAAGGCCATTCGCGCCGGCGTTTCCGCGGTTGTGGGCGTGTCCGCGCCAAGTTCATTGGCGGTGGAGCTGGCCACCGCCTTTCGGTTGGTTTTGATAGGCTTCGCACGCAACGGCGACTGCAACCTCTACACCCGGCCTTAAAGCGGCTTTTGCACCAGCTGCGGACGTTTTTGTGCCAGCGTCAACCTGCGTCGATAGGCGATCTACTTAGGCGGCTGCGCGCGCAACGCTTCCACGTCCCACCCATGATCGTTGAAGTCATTCTTGTCTTCAATGTCCGATTCCAAAACTTTCGTCATCACTTTTTGCCGTTCGCGTGCTGCGCTGAAGAACGTGTTGGCTTCATGGCCACGGCGAAGGTCGGCAAATTCGCGCAGCATCTTCTCGTCATGCCTGCGGAAAATACCACCGGCCCGCTCGGCCTGATGAGCGCCGAAGCCCAAGCGCCTTAGCGCCGTGATGCCCAGGCGCAAGGCGCCTTCAAACGTCTCGCGTTGCACGTCGTCCACGCCGTGATCCAGCAAATCATAGGCCTCGATGCGGCCTTTGGCGCGTCCCACGATGTGCAGGTGCGGAAAGTGCTTTTTCGCTGTTTCGATGAGCTCTTTGTGTTTTTCGTGGCTGTCCAACGCCAACACCAAAAGCTTCGCCTTTCCTGCACCTGCGGCGCGCAGTAGATCCAGCCGCGAAGCATCGCCGTAAAATACCTTGTGCCCCCAACGACGCAGCAGATCCACCTGATCTGAATCTGACTCCAACACCGTGGCATGGATGCCGTTGGCGCTTAGCAAGCGCCCCACGATCTGCCCGAAGCGGCCGTATCCGGCGATGATCACGGGGTTGTGAGCGTCGGGCGTGTCTTCTTGGCGATCTGACGTTTTTCGTGTGGTGAAGCGAGGCATCAACTGACGCTCGAAGAACACCATCAGCAAAGGCGATAGTGCCATTGAAACGGCCACGGCCACCACCAAGGGACCAGCCACATCCTTGGTCAAGATGCCCTCTGACGTGCAAAACGAAAACAGCACAAACGCGAATTCGCCGCCTTGGGCGAGAGCGAACGAGAACAAAAGATTCTGCTGCACGGGCATCGCAAACACGCGGCCCAGCAGCAGCAGCACGCCCAGCTTGACCACGATGAGGGCGATCACCAATGCTGCGATCGTGATCGGCTGCGAAGCGATCAGGCCGAAGTCGATTGATGCACCCACGCCAATGAAAAACAAACCAAGCAGCAGGCCTTTGAACGGCTCGATGTCGCTTTCAAGTTCGTGCCGGTATTCACTGCCAGCCAAAACCACCCCCGCCAAGAAGGCGCCAAGCGCGCGGCTGAGGCCAACTTGATCCATCAACAACGAAATGCCGATAACCAGCAACAACGCCGCGGCGGTGAACACTTCACGCAGGCGGGTTTTTGCGATGATGCGGAACGCGGGCCGAATCAAAAAGCGTCCACCGCCGCCGATGCCCACCATCGCCGCCAGCACCACAAGCGCGTGCGCCCAGCCTGGCAAGTGTTCCACCCACGTGGTTCCCGCCTCATGGGTGGCGCTCGTCGCTGGCGCAACCGTCGCAAGCAAGGGTAGGAAAGCCAAGATAGGGATCACGGCAATGTCTTGAAACAACAGCACCGCGAACGCGTTTTGTCCGCCCGTGGTGTTGGTCCACCCTTTCTCATTCAGCGTCTGCATGACGATCGCCGTTGATGACATGGCGATGGTCAACCCAACGGCTGCCGCCATTTGAACGCGCAGCCCCAACAGCATGGCCACCGCGGCCACCGCAACGGCCGTGACAACCACCTGCAGCCCACCCACGCCCAGCACCGGCACACGCAGCCTCCACAACCGCACGGGCTCAAGTTCCAGCCCTATCACGAACAACATCATGACAACGCCGAACTCTGCGAAATGCATCACATCGTTGCCACCACCATCCCCGATCAGCCCCAACGCGAACGGGCCAATCGCCACACCCGCCAGCAAATAGCCCAGCACCGATCCCAAACCAAGGCGTTTGGCGAGCGGCACGGCGATGACGGCGGCCGCCAAGAACACGAAGGCTTGATAAAGCAAACTACCGCTGTTCATCACCGTCTCCCATGCTTGCTTCCGCCCTTGGGCTTCGCTCGGCCAGCAATGAGGCCAACAGCTTTCGGTAAGCGTGTGCTTGCGCCTCTAGATCAGCATCGCTAATTCGATGTGCGGCATGCGTGATGAAGGGCTCCAGAAATTCCATGCCGCACAAACGCGCCGTTTGCTCAAGGGGCGCTAGCAGTTGACGCATGGTGAAGCGATTCGCGCCTTCTTCCTGGTAAGCAGCCTCCGGCCCGCCGGTGGTGACCGCCGTCAACCAGCGTTTGCCCTGCAGGGCGGTTCCGCCTTTGCCGTAGGCCCACCCGTGCTTTAACACCAAGTCCATCCACTGTTTTAAAAGTGCCGGAACGCTGTACCAGTAAAACGGATGCTGGAACACCACCGTGTCGTGCGCCACCAGCAATTCCTGCTCGCGCCGTACCTCGATGTGAAAATCCGGATACTCTTCGTAAAGGTCATGAACCAGCACGCCCGGCACTGACAAAGCCTCCGCCAACAAGCGACGGTTCAGCCGAGATCGATGTGACGCCGGGTGTGCGTAAAGGATGAGCAAAGACATGGCGGTGGCCGCAGTTTGACATGCGCGGTTGGCTTTTGTGTCAAGGGCGCCGTTGCGCTTATTTGGCCCCCGCTGCGTTCTATCGCCCCCACAAGGTAACGGGCGCCACGCCGGCGTCTTGATCGCGCAAAGAAGGGGTGACGAAGTGCCGCTGGGCATGGTAAAGCGGGCGCGTTCAGCGAAGGGGCGGCAAACCCGCCGGCCGCTGCGCCAAACAACCGCCCCACGTACCCTTCGGAGATCCCTCATGTTCGGACGATTCTTGCCCAAGGAAACCAGCTTCTTCGAATTCTTTGAGCAACACGCGGCCTTGACGGTTCAAGGGGCCAAAGAGTTTCAGTCGTTGGTCACCACCGCGGCCAACATCGAAGCCAAAACCCGCCGGGTCGCCGAGATCGAGCACGAGACCGACGTGATCACCCACCGTTGTGTGGAAGCGCTTCACAAAACGTTCATCACGCCTCTGGATCGCTACGACATCCACCGGTTCATCACCAAGCTGGACGACATCATGGATTACGTGGAAGCCGCTGCCGAGCGAATCCTACTTTACGAGATCACGGAGATGACGCCCGAGCTTAAAGATATGGCCGACGTTCTGACCCGCGCTGCCGAAGAGGTGCTTTCAGCGTGCAAGTTGATGAGCAACCTGCGCCACCCCGCAGAGATTCTGAAAATCTGCGTCGAGATCAACCGGCTTGAAAACGAAAGCGACGCCATCATGAGGCGCGCCGTGGCCCGGTTGTTCAAGGAAGAAAAGGATCCGATCGCGGTCATCAAGTGGAAAGAGATCTACGAGAACGTTGAAAACGCCGTGGATCGCTGCGAAGACGTGGCCAACATCATTGAAGGTGTTGTGCTTGAGAACGGTTAACCAACCCCTGCACCTGCGGCCCTTCCCGCACGGAACGACTGGATGACCTGTTCATGACCACCGCAACGATCATTATGTACATCACCGTCGTCGTCGCTTTGGCGTTCGACGTGATCAATGGTTTTCACGACGCCGCAAACGCGATCGCTACGATCGTTTCGACGCGCGTGCTGACCCCTCGCATCGCCGTTTTATGGGCGGCGGTGTTCAACTTCGTCGCGCTGTTTTTGTTTCACGAAGGCGTGGCAAAAACGGTGGCGGGATTGGTGAAGCTGGAACCCGGCGATCCCGCGTTCTCGTTCGTTGTCTTGGCGGGCCTGTTGGGTGCCATTTTCTGGAACCTGCTGACGTGGTGGTGGGGCCTGCCTTCCAGCTCGTCGCACGCCCTCATGGGTGGCTTTTCGGGTGCGGGCTTGGCCTACGGAGGCTTTAAGGTCCTCAAGCTCGAAAAGCTGGCATTGACGGCGGAATTCATCGTCTTGTCACCGGTGATGGGCTTCATGTTGGGCGGCCTGTTCCTACTTGCCTTGGCGTGGGTGTTTCGTAAGTGGCGTCCCGCGCGCGTGGATCGCACGTTCCGCGTGGGGCAATTGTTGTCCGCGGCTGCGTACTCCATTGGCCACGGCGCCAACGACGCGCAGAAGACCATGGGCATCATCATTGCTGCCTTGGTGGCAGGCGGGCGCTTGGCTCCTGATTCCAACGACTCACCCGGGTGGATCGCTCCCGCTTGTTACGCGTGTATGGCCGTCGGCACGTCCATGGGCGGCTGGCGCATCGTGCGCACCATGGGCAGCAAGCTCGTGCACCTGCGACCCTTCGGCGGGTTCTGTGCCGAGTTGGCAGGCGCTTGCACGTTGTTTATCGCGACCCATTTCAAAATCCCTGTGTCCACCACGCACACAATCACGGGTGCCATTCTGGGGGTGGGCTCCACCACGCGGCTTCGGGGTGTTCGCTGGGGTTTGGCGAGCCGCATCATTTGGGCTTGGGTCTTCACCATCCCCGCCGCCGCCAGCGTAAGTGCCCTCTGTTTGTGGATTTTCCACCGCGTGGGCTTCTACTAGTCCCGTCTTCTTGTGTGTGCGTAAATGTGGGACATGGCCTGGGGCCCGGGCCTTTTGTCGCGCTGTGTGAACGGAACGTTGCCTTTCGGTTGCGGGGCCGGCCCTGTTTCGACGTTGGAACCGCAAATCCTCCGCGCCGTGAACTACAGCGCGCTACAAAAGCATCCGAAAGCATCCCAACTTGCCGCCCGGCTGTTGAAAAGCCCCCCCAGTTATTCTACGTTCCACCCGTTTCGCAGCGGCCCATAGAAATGCTCACCCAGTACCTCCCCATCGTCATTCACGCATTGGTGGCCTTCTTGTTTGCCGCCGCCGTGCTCGCCTTTGCCTCGGCGATGGGCCCACGCGCCCGAAGCCGGCAAAAGTTCGAAGCCTACGAGTGCGGCTTGGAACAACTCGATTCCCCGCACAAGCCGGTGGCGATCAAGTTCTACACGTTCGCTCTGTTGTTCATCTTGTTCGACATCGAAACGATCTTCCTTTTGCCGTGGGCGTTCGGCTTTAAGTCACTCATTGGTACCGGGGCGCTGTTGCCGGTCTTGTTCTTCCTCGTCCTGCTAGGCTTAGGACTCTTCTATGTCATCAGAACGGGGGCACTCGAATGGGACTAAACCCGCAGAACGATTACACCACGACCACCCTTGATACAGCCATCAACTGGGCGCGATCGAACAGCATGTGGCCCATGCCGTTTGGTGTCGCCTGCTGTGCCATCGAAATGATGGCCGCGTTGATGTCCAAGTACGACGCTTCCCGCTTCGGCTCTGAGGTGTTGAAGTTCGCGCCTCGGCAAAGTGATCTCCTAATCGTCTCAGGCCGCATCTCGTTGAAGATGATGCCTGTTTTGCTCCGCATTTGGGAGCAGATGCCCGAGCCGAAGTGGTGCATCTCGATGGGCGCGTGCGCGTCTTCGGGCGGCGTGTTTGATACGTACACGCTGATTCAAGGCATTGATCAATTCATCCCGGTTGACGCTTACATTCCTGGGTGTCCGCCACGCCCCGAGGCTTTCATCGAGGCCTTGATGACCGTTCAGGAAAAGGCGTCGAAGGGCCAGGCCAAATCACAGGAATACACGGTGAAGGAAGGATCCGTTTAGGTATGGACCATCCTCTGATCCGTTTCGACGCTTCGGCCAAAGCCAAGGTGCTGGCCCGCTTGCAAGAGCAGCGCGGGTCCGAGCTTTTGCATACGTACGAAGAGGGTTTGGCTTTGGGCATTGATGTGCACGGCCAAAACATCTTGTCGGTGTTGAGCTTCCTAAAGGACGATCCCGAACTCGGCTTCACCGGGTTTTTGGACGTCACGGCTGTTGACTACAGCAAATACGTTTTGCCTCAGGTGGAACGGTTTGCCGTGATTTACATCTTAATGTCGCCGCATTCGGGCGCGCGCGTAAAGGTGCGCGCCTTTGTTGCAGGCGATCCGCCCACGATCGATTCCGCCACAAGCCTTTACCAAGGCGCAGGGTGGGGCGAGCGCGAGGCATTTGACTTCTTCGGCATCAAGTTCGTGGGGCATCCGAACTTGAAACGCATTTTGATGCCTGATGACTATCGGGACTTTCCTTTGCGCAAGGAATACCCGCTGCGGGGGCGTGGGGAGCGGGCGGATTTTGAGGTCTACAGGGCCTTTAAAGACTAGGGGCGGCGGACCATTTCTTTCACATAAGGCAAGAGGACGGACGCCTCCCAGATGTATTCCTACGAAACCGAAGTTCTTGAACAAACCGATAACACGGTCTTTGTAAACGTGGGGCCTTCGCACCCGGCGATGCACGGCACGCTGCGGGTGAAGCTTGAGCTGTCTGGCGAAAAGATCGTCAGCGTTGAACAAGAGATTGGTTACTTGCACACCGGCTTCGAGAAGCTGGGCGAGCACCACTCGTACAATCAGTTCATCACGGTCACCGACCGCATGAATTACTTGTCGCCGCTTAACAACAACATTGGCTACGCGCAAGCGGTGGAAGAGCTGATGGGCATTGTGGTGCCACGGCGCTGCCAAGTGATTCGCACCGTGCTGGCCGAGATGAGCCGCATCGCGGATCACATCGTGGCCGTCGGGCTCATGACGATGGACTTGGGTGCATTCAGCTCGGTCCTGTGGAGCATGATCGAGCGTGAAAAGCTATACGACATCTTCGAGGCCACCACAGGCACCCGCCTTACCACCAGCTACACGCGCGTCGGCGGCTTGGCATTCGACCTGCCCGATGGCTTCGTCAAGCGGACGCGCGAAATCATGGACACCTGCACCGATACGCTCGGGCAGCTGCGCGAAAGCTTTGTCAACAACCGCATCTTCTTGGACCGCACGCAGGGTGTGGGCGTGATCAGCAAGGCAGACGCGCTTTCCTTTGGTCTTACGGGTCCGATGGCGCGCGCTTCGGGTGTGCCCTGCGACCAACGCACCTACCGCCCCTACTTGATTTACCCTGAACTGAAGTTCGAGGTACCCATCTACACCGAGGGCGATTCGCTCACGCGTTACCTCATTCGCCTCGATGAGCTTGAGCAGAGCATCTCGATGGTGCGCCAGGCTTTGGATTTGCTTGAGCCCGGCCCCATCAACGTGCCGAACTCGAAGTACGTGTTGCCTGTGAAGAAGGAAACCTACAACGACATGGAGTCGTTGATTCACCACTTCAAGGTCACGATGCCCGGTTCTGATCACGGCATTCATCCTCCGGTCGGTGAACTCTATTCATCCACTGAGGTGCCGAACGGCGAACTCGGCTTCTTCATCGTTTCAGATGGGCATCACAACGCCTATCGCATGCGGGTGCGTTCGCCGTCGTTTTACAACTACCAAGTGCTGACCAAGATTCTGCCTGGACACATGGTGTCTGACCTGGTTGCGATCTTGGGCTCCATGAACATCATTGCTGGAGAGCTGGATCGGTGACCGATTTCGCCCCTGAAATAAAGACCGAAGCCGAAGCGCTGCTGGCCGACTTTCCAAACAAGAAGTCAGCCTTGCTGATGATGTTGCGTTTGGTTGAACGCCAATTTGGCTTCATCGATGATGCCGGCATGGAATTGGCCGCGCGTTACTGCGAAGTCAGCGTGGCTCACGTGCAGGGCGCCGTGACGTTCTACACGCACTTCAAACGGCCTTACCACGGCAAGCACCGCTTGATGGTGTGTGCAACGTTGATGTGCGCGATGGGCGGTCACTCCGATCGGGCATTGCAACAAATTGAAGCGCGGCTTGGTCTGAGGGCTGGTGAGCGTTCGGCAGATGGCTTGTTCTCGGTCGAAAAAGTGGAATGTTTGGCTGATTGCCACCTTCCACCGGTCGTGCAGGTGAACTTCGATCACCGCACGTGCTTCGAGGGCGAAGCGCTTGAGAAGTTCCTCGACAGCGCTCTGGCCGCCGAAGGCAAAACGAGTGCGGACTACAAGGGCAAAGCCGGCGTGGTGATGAACGCACGGGTGCCTGTGCAACCCGTGCAACCAACGCTTCACCAATTGCGCGTGGGCCCCGGGCCTGCGGGAGGCTCTGGAGCTTAAACGCTTCAAAGAAAAGTCTATGGCTGAAACCACCGCTACCCCTCCTGCCGCGTCGCCTTCGAACCCGGTTGCACAGACGCCAGTGTCTGCGGGCCCCGTGTCGCCTTCGCCTGTCGCCGGCCCACCGCCAGCTGCGGCGCCTCCCGCACCCGCCGCACCCATCAACCAGGTTCCTTTTGAACCGGTGGTGAGCGCGCACTTCGGCAAACCTAATTCGCACACCATCGCTTACTACGAAGGCCACGGCGGTTACGACACTGCGCGCAAGTTCATTGGCACCCCGCAAGCCGAGATCGTTCAAACCGTCAAAGACAGTGGATTGCGCGGCCGCGGTGGCGCTGGTTTTCCCACCGGTATGAAGTGGGGCTTCTTGGCGAAGGGCACGGGCAAACCTTCCTACCTGGCCGTCAACGGCGATGAAAGCGAGCCTGGCACGTTCAAGGATCGCTACATTCTCGAGTTCGATCCGCACCAATTGATCGAGGGCGTGATCATCTCATCGTACGCGATTGACTGCCACCACGCGTTTATCTACCTGCGCGGCGAATTCATCGTTGGCTACGAACGTTTGTTGGGCGCGCTCAACGAGGCCAAAGCCAAGGGCTACGTGGGCCAGAACATCTTCGGCAAAGGCTACGATCTCAAGATCACGATCGTGCGCGGCGCGGGTGCCTATATCTGCGGCGAAGAGACGGGCATGTTGTCGTCGATCGAAGGCGGCCGCGGTTACCCCAAGGTCAAGCCCCCGTTCCCCGCCGTTTCGGGCGTGTTTGGTTGCCCCACGATCGTCAACAACGTTGAGACGATTTGCAGCGTTGTTCACATCATGAAGAACGGCCCCACATGGTTCCGCCAATGGGGCACCGAGAAGAGCCCGGGCTTCAAGCTGTTTTGCCTGTCGGGCGACGTGAACAAGCCGGGCCTCATGGAAGTGCCATTGGCCACGCCGCTGTCGAAGGTGATCGACCACTACGGTGGCGGGGTCAAAGGCAAAAGCGTTAAGGCCGTTATCCCCGGTGGTTCGTCATCCCCGCTGATCAAGGGCGACAAGGTGGCGGATATCACGATGGACTATGAATGTTTGGCCGCCAACAAAACCATGTTGGGTTCGGGCGCCATCACCGTTTTGAATGAGACTCGCGACGTGGTGAGCGCCATCTACAACTTGATGCGCTTTTATCACCACGAATCGTGTGGCCAGTGCACCCCCTGCCGCGAAGGCACGGGCTGGCTTGAAAAGCTGATGCACCGGTTCCACCACGGCCATGGCCACAAATCCGATATCCCGCTCATTTGGGAGATCACGCGCAACATGCAAGGCAAGACGATCTGCGTGCTTGCCGATGCGGCTGTGATGCCGATGCAGAGTTACCTGGGCATGTTCCCAGAAGAATTCGAAGCCAAATGTCAGGATTGACCCAGGACGACCATGGCTGAACAGAAACTTCTCAATCTCAAAGTCGATGGACGCGACCTGCAAGTTCCTGCAGGCACAAGCGTCATCAAGGCTTGTCACGACAACGGCATCGACGTTCCGCACTACTGCTACCACGAGAATTTGAGCGTGGCGGCCAACTGTCGCATCTGCTTGGTGGCGATCAAAGGCCAACCGAAGTTGGCGGTGGCTTGCGGCACGCCGGTGGCCGAAGGCATGGAAGTCACCACGCGTAGCAAAGACGTTGATGACGCCCGCAAAGGCGTGATGGAGTTCTTGCTGATCAACCACCCGCTCGATTGCCCCGAGTGCGATCAAGCCGGTGAATGCCGCCTGCAAAACTACAGCTACACCTACGGCCGCGACAAAGGCCGTTTCGAAGAAGAGAAGGTGGTTAAGTCAAAGGCCACCATGGGTCCCCACGTCAAGTACTGGGGGTCGCGCTGCATCGTGTGCACGCGTTGCGTACGCTTCACCGAAGAAGTCAGCGGCACCCAAGAGTTGGGCGTGATCTACCGCGGCGACCGCAGCGAAATTGCCGTGTTCCCAGGCAAACAACTCGACAACCCGTTGTCGATGAACACCGTGGATGTGTGCCCCGTGGGCGCCCTGGTTTCTGCGGATTTTCTTTACCAATCACGCGTGTGGTACCTCGAAGCCAAAGAATCGATGTGCCCCGATTGTTCCATCGGCTGCAACACCCGCGTCGACGTCGACAAGAAGAACGTCATCAAGCGCATCGTGCCGCGGAAGAACGACCTCGTAAACAAGACCTGGATGTGCGACGAGGGCCGCTTGAGCTTCCCTTACGTCACCAAGGACCGGCTGCAAAAGCCGCTTGTCAAAGGGCAGGGCAGCACGTGGTCACAGGCCATGACGGCCGCCGCTGAGACCATCCGCAAAGGTGGCCGCGTGGCCATCGGCGTGAGCGCTTGGGCCACGAGCGAAGCGATGGAAGAGGCGGGGCGTTTAGCCAAGGCCACAGGCGCACGTCTTTTTGGCTATGGAGCTCCTGCTCGCGACGATCAAGTGTTTCCTGGCTTCACGATCTCGGGCGATCGCAATCCGAACCGTTCGGGGCTCACGAAGATCTTGTCCATCGCCGACGCCGACGCTTCCTTGGCAGCCATGGCGGCCGAAGGCGCCGACACTGTGGTGCTGGTGAACAACATTCCCAACGCACCCGTGCCCCCAGCTCTGCAAAAAGTTTTGGACGCGGCCAAGGCTGTGGTGGTGCTGGACTTCGCCGAAAGCGCGTTGACCAAAGCCGCGAACGTTGCGGTGGTGTTGGCCACACTAACGCACTTCGAAAGCACAGGCTCGTACATCAACGGCAAAGGCCTGTCGCAGTCCTTCTCACCCGTACTGGATCCCACGACGGCGGGGCGCACAGCCCAAGAAGTGTTGCGAGACCTAAGCCACGCGCTTGCCCCGGCGCATGCCAAACCCGCGGATAAGGCGCTGCGCGCGTAAGTCACGATGTTGGAAGAAGTCCTCAATAATCCCATTTTGTTCACGGCCATCAAGCTGGTGGTTTCGTTTGCCATCGTCTTGGCAGCCGTTCCGATGCTGGTGTGGATGGAGCGCAAATCAGCGGCGCGCTTTCAACGCCGCGAGGGTCCGAACCGCGTGGGGCCGTTTGGCTTGCTGCAGTCGGTGGCTGACGCCGTGAAGTTGATCTTCAAAGAAGATTATTTCCCGAAGAACACCGATAAAGCTGTATTCCTGTTGGCGCCCATTCTGACCTTCATGCCGGGCGTGATCTCGTTCGGCCTGGTGTCAGTGACGGCCACGCGCAGCGGCCAGTTGCTGGGTCTGACCGACATCAATATGGGTCTGTTGGTGATGCTCGCCATTTCGTCGCTGGCGGGCTACGGTATCGCGTTCGCAGGCTGGTCGTCCAACAACCAGTACTCCTTGTTGGGAGGCATTCGCTCCTCTGCGCAGCTCATCAGCTACGAAATCGTGATGGGCCTTTCCGTCGTGGCGTTGCTGCTCAAAACTGGCAGCTTGAGTCTGGGGGAAATCGTCCAGCAGCAAAGCGGCGTGGTGTTTGGCTTCATTCCGCGCTGGAACTTGTTCATGTGGCCGCCTTGCTTTTTCTTGTTCTTGCTGGCGGCGTTTGCTGAAACCAGCCGCGCCCCGTTCGACAACCCCGAAGCTGAACAAGAGTTGGTGGGCGGTTACCACACGGAATACACCGGCCTTCGTTACGCTTGGTTCATGTTCGGCGAATACGCGGGCCTGTGGACCATGTGCAGCATCATCACGGCGCTGTTCTTGGGTGGCTGGCACTTCCCCGGCATGGGCCGCTTGATTCACGACGAATGGCTGTTTGCCCTCGTGGGCTTCGGCGTGTTCATCGTGAAGGTATTGGCGCTGATCTTTTTCTTCATGTGGATGCGCTGGACCCTGCCGCGTATGCGCTGGGACCAATTGATGAAGCTCAGCTGGACACGGCTGATCCCCATTGCTTTAGGCAACCTGATCATCTTGGCTTTGGCCATGGAGTACGGCGGCCTGTTTCGATAGTTCGAGGAGGTCTAGATGGACCAAGTTCATGTTCCCACAAATGCCCTGCTCAAGAAGGTGGCCGCGCGCCGTCCTTGGTGGGTGAACGTTTATATTCCGGCCTTGGTTCGCGGCTTGACGGTCTCGATCAAGCAATTCTTCAAGAAGTCGGTGACGATTCAGTACCCCGAGCAGAAGGCCGTGATCAACGAGCGCTTTCGGGGCGAGCACTACCTCAAGCGAGACGAACACGAACACATGAAGTGCGTGGCGTGTTACATGTGCGCCACCGCATGCCCCGCCAACTGCATTCACATCGAGGCCGAACCGGCGCCGCAAGGCCCCGGCTGGGAAGGCCGCGACAAGGTGCCGGCGGTGTTCGAGATCGACATGCTCAAGTGCATCTATTGTGGCTACTGCGTGGAAGCGTGCCCCAAGGATGCCATCGCGATGACGAACAAGATCCCGAAGGTCTATACGGACCGAAAGGATTTCATCTACGGAATGCAAAAGCTGCTCTACAACGATCAGCCCGATCCGCCCGCCCCGAAGAAATAGGCTTCCACTTCTCTTCCGCCTTCACCCCCAAGAATCCCATGTTGCCGAACCAAACCCGCCACGCCTTGCCTTTGATCGGGCAAGAAGAACGGCACCGTCATGTCTGAGGTAGATCTCTACAACGGCCTGTTTTCGGCCTGCGCGATCCTCATCGTTGTGTTCTCGCTCATGGTTGTTCTGGCCCGGAACCCTGTGCGATCAACGCTGCTGTTGATTATGTCGTTCCTGCCCACGTCGCTTGTTTACGTGATGCTCAAAGCGCCGTTTGTGGGCATCTTGCAGGTCCTCGTTTACGCGGGCGCCATCATGATGCTCTTTACGTTCGTGGTGATGATGGTCAACCCCCGTCCTGAAGAGGGCGAGCTCGGGCATCTGCGCGGCGCCGATCCTGTGGGCACACGCCTCGTACATTGGAATGTGCTGGGCGCCCTCGCCGTGGCGGGCGTGGTTCTGGTGACCTTGGTGCGGAAGGCGGCTGAAAGCTTGCCGGTGGGCGCGGAACATCCCGCCGAATTTGGCGAGTTGTCGTCCATCTCGCGCATGAT
This sequence comes from Deltaproteobacteria bacterium, assembly GCA_033763315.1. Taxonomy (GTDB): domain Bacteria; phylum Myxococcota_A; class Polyangia; order Fen-1088; family Fen-1088; genus JAGTJU01. Next base: position 57,963 of record JANRKS010000007.1, on the reverse strand, counting down.
CTTCGAGAACCCGATGGAGAACCCACTCACGGTGTCGTTCGAGTTGATCTCGTTTTTGGTTTTGGTGGGCATCATCGCCGCCATTAACTTTTCACGTCGCGATCCCTCGCAGAAGAAGGGAACGCCATAAATGCTCGACTTCAACCTCGCCAATTGCCTCACGCTGGCCGTCATCGTGTTCCTGACGGGCTGTTATGGCCTGCTCACACGCCGCAGCTTGGTGATGATTCTGCTTTCGGTGGAAGTGATGCTCAACGGCGTCAACTTCACACTCATCGCGTTCAACCACTTCTTATGGGGCACCCACGAATTTGGCCATTACCTCTACATGCTCTCGATTGGTGTGGCCGCGGCCGAAGCCGCCATCGGTTTGGGCATGACGATTGTGTTTTTCCGCAACTACCGCGACATCAGTCGTGAGCGCGCGTCTCGTCTGAGCGAGGGAGAACTCTAATGCCCCCATACGCCTTGGCCTCGCTGCCGGTGTTTCCGGCCGCCACAGCCTTACTTCTGGCCCTGTTTGGTCGCCGTTTGAACGTGAAGCTGATCGGCACCATCGCTTGTTTGGGCGTGGCGTTGTCCTTCTTGGTCGGCGTTGGTTTTGCCTCCACCGTTAGTGGTGGCGCTGAGGCGTCGTTTTCGTTTGGCCCTTGGTTGGCCACAAACGTGTTGAGCGCAAATCTGGGTTTCCGGCTCGATAGCGTGGCTTTTGCCATGGTTATGCTGGTCAGCGGCTTTGGCTTTTTGATCACGCTCTACTCCGTGGGTTACATGCATGACGACAAGGAGCCCGCGCGGTTTTTTGCCAGCTTGAATCTATTCGTCGCCTCGATGCTGATCCTGGTATTGGCCGACAACCTGCTGCTCATCTTCTTGGGATGGGAAGGCGTGGGGGTGTGCTCGTACCTATTGATCGGCCACTATTGGAAAGACGCGGGCGTGCCGCTCGCCGCCTACCGCGCGTTCTTCACAAACCGTGTGGGCGATCTGTTGTTCGTGCTCGGCGTGGCGTTTTTGTACGCCCACTTTGGCACCTTTGATCTGAGTGGCTTGGCCGCCAAAGCGGACGCGCTTTCGGCCGATTCCATCGATGGCAACAGCCTCGCCGCTTGGGGCGCCTTACTGGTGTTGGGCGGCGCGTTCGCCAAGTCTGCGCAAGCGCCTTTTCACGTCTGGCTGCCCGACGCGATGGCCGGACCCACGCCCGTCAGCGCCTTGATCCACGCCGCCACGATGGTGACCGCTGGCGTTTACCTTGTGGCCCGATTGTCACCGATCTATGCGTTGTTCCCGCAGATTCGTGGCTTCATCTACATCTGCGCGCTTGTGACCTTGGTGATCGGCGCCGTGTTGGCGGTGGTCCAATTCGACATCAAGAAGATTTTGGCGTACTCCACGCTGTCCAACTTGGGCCTGATGTTCTTGGCTCTGGCGGCGGATAGCCCGGGTGCCGCGCGCTTGCACTTGTTCGGTCACGCGGCCTTCAAGGCATTGTTGTTTTTGGCGGCGGGCAGCGTGATCTTGGCAGCCCACCATGAACAAGATGTCCGCAAACTGGCGGGCGTGCTCAAGCACTTGCCCATCACACGCGCCTCGTTTTGGATTGGTTGCCTTGGCGGCGTTGGCCTGATTCCCTTCCTGGCTGCGGGCTTCTTCAGCAAGGAAATGGTGCTTGAATCAGTGGCCGAAAGCCAGCTGACGCTCGGCTCGTTGGTCGTCTCGGGCAAAGCGCTCTCGTGGATCATCATGGGCGTCGAACTTCTCTCGGCGGTGTACATGTTTCGCTTGCTCGGCTACCTCGAATCCAAGGTCCCAGGCGAAGCGGCCAAGGGCCACCACGGCCATGCACCGCATGAAACGAGCGTCACTGTGAAGTTGGTGCTCGGCATCTTGTGTGTCGTGGGCTTAGGCTTCGGCTTCGTCAGCGCGCCGCCTTCATTCGGCGGCATGGGCAAGGGTTTCTACGCGCTCGCCAACGCTGGCGCTGAGATGCCTGAAGGCCCGAGCTTCCTGCACGCCCTGCCGGCGCTCGTGGTTTCCTTGATCGTGGCGGCGCTCACGTTTAGCGTGTTTGCCAACGCAGGAAAGCGCGCCAAGTACGAAGGCCGCAACCAAACCCGCGGCCTCTTGGCACAGAAGTTTTATTTCGATGCGCTGTACGAGTCGGCTGTGTTCACGCCTCTGCGGGCCTTAGGCCGGTTTTGCAGCGCGATTGTTGAGTCTGTGGCGTTGGGCGGCTTTGAACTCATGGGCGGCGCCGGCGAAACGGGCTCCGGTATGTTGCGCCGCTTGATGAGCGGAAGATTTCAAAACTACGCAGCGCTGTTGTTGGCCGCGGTCTTCTTAATGTTGCTGCTCCTTCCGGGGCGATAAGGACGAATCTTATGCGCGGTACCCTGCTTAGCGTCGCACCGTTCATCCCGCTGGGGCTGATCGCGTTGCACATGTTCACCCGCCAAGGGCACGCGAAACTCGCGGCCTGGACGCAAAGCTTGTTTGGTTTGTTCTTGGCCGCACTGGCGCTGCCAAGCTTCGTGTCGGACGCCCCACGTGTGGCGGTCGATGGTTTCTCGATGATGATCACCGGCTCTGGCACGGTGTTCAAAACGGCGCTTTACCTCGACGCGCGCAACAGCGCCTTTGTGCTGCTGCTCGGTCTGTGTTTGCCGATCATTTTTGTGTTCATCCGCCCGCGCACGGAAGTGAAGCCGTCTTATTACATCTCGGCCAACATCTTGATCGGCAGCCTGCTGGGTGTGTTCATCGCCAACAGCTTGTTGCTGTTCTATTTGTTCTGGGAAATGGCGCTGCTGGGCGCGTACTTCTGGATCGGCTTGCACGGCCAACGTCGCGAAGACACGCCTGCGCTTTACACAGCGCTTATGCGCTTCGTTCTCATCACGCTGTTCGGCAGCTTGCCGATGCTGATGGCGATCGCCATCGTAATACTGCCCTCGGGGGATGTGGCCCTGGCCGACCTTGGGCGCTCCATCTCGATCTTGTCGCCCGAATTGCGTGGCCTCGCGTTTTGGGGTTTCTTACTGGGGTTCGGCGTCAAGCTGCCGCTTGTGGGCCTGCACGGCTGGTTGCGTGACACTTACGCGGTGGCGCCGCCCGCGTGCCGTGCGCTGCTTTCGGCCATCATGTCGAAGATGGGCGCCTATGGTTTGCTGATCGTGTTGGTGCCGGCGTTCGGTAGCGAGTTCGGGACATGGGGGCCCACCTTGATGGCCGTGGCCGCGGCTGGCGCCATTTATGGTGGCGTCGTTTGCCTTGGGCGCGATCGTTTAACGGATGTGCTGGCTTACTCCTCGCTTGCACACTTGAGCTTGGTGGCCTTGGCTGCCTTTGCAGGCACGCGCGGAGACGCTTCCGACTCTTCCGCGATCACCGCTGGAATTTTCCAGGTCTTCAACCACGGCTTGATCATGGCTTTCTTGTTTGCGCTCGATGACCGCATTTCGGTCGACGGCCGCGGGATCCTGATGTCGGAAGTGGGCGGTCTTCGCGCAGGGCAGGGGCGCCTCACAGCGCTCATGTTGGTGGCCATGTTTGCCGCCGCCAGCTTGCCCGGCCTCAGCAATTTCGCCGGTGAGATCTTGGTGTACTTTGCCGCCTTTCGCGTATCCCCCTGGTACACGTTCGCTGCGGGCGCGGGCGCGCTTATCACCGCGGCTGCGATGATCCGCATCTTTCACCATCTGTTCTTCGGCGCCCGACGTGGCAATGTGGTGCAAGCCGCTGACCTTCGGATCCCCGAGGTGGCGTTAGGTTTGGCCGTTGTGTCGGTGTGGTTGGTGTTAGGCCTTTACCCGATGTTGTTTGTGGGGCCCGTTGAGAGAGCCTTCGCCACCGTGGTGGCAGGAGTCGTTCCATGAACGCGATTTTGATTGCACAGCTTCCCTTGATCTTGGGCTTCATGGCCCTGCTGGTTGTGGCGTCTCTGCGTGCAAAACCACGCGCCTTGCTTTCCACGGCGATCAGCGTGGCCGCGCTTGGGGCAACCGCCTTGCTGCTACAGTACCGCGTCCCTACGGGAGAAACCTACTTTGGCGGCGCCTACGTCATCTCGGTGTTGGGCAAACAAATCGCTTGCCTGTGCCTTTACCTCGTGGCCGGCGCGGTTGTGTTGACCAATGGCTACCTTGAGAAAGTGCGTGCTCAACAAGCTGATTGGAAGCTTGTGGCGATGGCGTCTGCGCTGGGCATGGTGTCGCTGTCGTTTGCGGGTGATCTGGCCACGGTGTTCATCTCGTTCGAGATGGTTTCGATCCCGTCCTACGTGTTGGCCGGTTTCTCGCAACGTGATCCGCGATCGAACGAAGCGGGCATCAAGTATTTGTTGTTGGGCGCCGTGGCCAGCGCCGTGTTCTTGATGGGCCTTTCGTTTCTCTACGGCGCCACCGGCGAGATGCACTTGCAAGAGATTGCGGGCAAGTTGGCCAGCGCCGAGGGTGGGCAACTGCAGCTCGCGCATATCGCGCTGATGCTGATCTTGTCAGCGCTATTCTTCAAGACCGCTGTGGCACCGTTTCACTTCTGGCTGGCTGACGTTTACCAAGGCTCGTCCTTGGCGGCGCTCACCATCATCGCTTCACCTGTGAAGCTGGCGGTGTTTGGTTTGTTGTTCGCGCTTTGCAACGGTCCCTTCGTGGCTTTGGCCAACGTGTGGAAGCCCGCGTTGTTGCTGTGTGCCGGCGCGGGCGTTTTGATCGGCAACGTGCAGGCGATTTCGCAGAGCCAAATCAAACGCCTGTTTGCCTATTCGGGCGTGGTGAACGCGTCGTTTATCTTGCTAACCATCGTGGCGGACGCCCCCGGCGCTTTTGCGCTTTATCTAACAACATACGGTGTGATGACCACCGGTTTGTGGGCGGCCATAATGGCCGTGGGAACGGACCACGCCGATGCCGATGAGTTGAAAGATCTATCGGGTCTCGCAGCCAAACATCCGCTTGTGGCGGTGGGCATCACGGTGTTGCTGTTGAGCTACGCGGGGGTGCCACCCACGGCCGGTTTCTTTGCGAAGCTGGCCGCGGCCACTGAACTTCTGCGCCATGGCACTGAACTGCCTTCCTGGTACCTCGGTGTTCTGGGCGCCGCTTTCGTCACCACGCTTGTGTCGTTCTTCTATTACTTTCAGATGCTGCGACAGATGTGGTTCCACGAGGCCGCCGGAGTGCAGCCGGTTCGCCAGCTGTTGTGGAACCACCGCGCGGTGTTCGGGGCAAGCGCGCTGTTGCTGCTGGTCTTGGGCTTCGTTCTTTAGGTGGCGCACGTAGGGCACAGATGCCACATGCATGGGGGTATCTTTCCCTTTGTGCGGCTTCATTTCTACCTTCCGGATCACCTCGCGGAAGCGCTGAAGACACGCGCCGCGCCTAAGGGGCAGAGCGTGTCCCGCTACGTGGCTGAGCTCCCAAAGCGCGACCTGACATCGGGGTGGCCGAAGGTTTTTTTTGAGGACGTCGTAGGTGGCTGGCAGGGAGCCCCTTTGGTCCGCCCGATCGAACCCGACTACGAGCACCGTGGCTATGTTCCGTAGTGAAGGCCGAGCTGCTGTTTGGGGCCCGCAGGAGTGAACGTGTGGATGCGAACCTTGGGCTTTTTACGAAGTTTTTTGCGCGTTTTCGATGCCTTCCCTTTGACGACCAGTGCGCAGAACATTACGGAGTCGTTCGAGCCACCTTGTCGCGCCTTGGCTCCCTCATCGGGCCGAACGATATGTTGATCGCGTCCATCGCGCTGGCCCATGACGCCACCGTTGTCACGGCGAACGAATCCGAGTTCCGGCGTGTGCCCAGCTTACGGGTCGAGAGCTGGGAAGCTTAGGTACCCGCTACCTAGAGGGGTGGGCAGAGGTGTCAACAAAAACGAGGTGGTAACTCGTAAATGTGGTGAAGCTACGAGTCATGTACTCGCGTTTGCTATCCGCGTCCAATCACGTGGGATAGCTCCTAGGCACTTTGACTTAGCGTCTCTGCTTTTGTGAGCGCGCGACGTGCTCGTAGGTGTATTTGCCTAGCACTCTGTAACGCCACCGACGTGTGCAGATGTTATCTTCAAGGCTTCTTTGTGTGGCAGCGCATTGGTAGCGCGTGCAGGAAGGCATCCTATGAAGTTCAACAGGATTCCGTGGCTTCTCGCCATCACCACGTCGATTGTTGTCGCGAGTGGCTGCGGCGGCAGCGTGGGTAGCGAAGTGCAGGACGAGCCACAAGGCGGCGCCGGCGGAGATGACGAGGCGAACGTAGCGGGCGCTCCCGGTGAAGCCACACGTGGCGCGGGGGGCTCTGGAGACGTTTCCGCTGGCGGCAGTGCTGGTGTGATTGGCGTGGGCGGATCGGCCGGCCAAGGCACAGGTGGCAGCAACGCAGGTGGTGCTGCGAACGGCGGTGCCAGTGGTGCCGGTGGTATCGCCTCGCCGATCGAAGAGCCTCCTGCAGGCTATGTCCGAGGTGCCGTCGGCGTTGGCTACGGTGGCATCCGCATTCTCTCGCGTGACGGCGGCAAAACGTGGACAAAGACGGGCGAGGTGCGCCAAGGCGGAGGCGATGACGGCGATCTGCTGCGCTCCGTGGCGTATGGCAATAAGCTTTGGGTGGCCGGCGGTTGGAGTAAGTGGTGGACGAGCCCTGATGGCGCCACGTGGACCCTGCGCATGCACAACTTTGGCATCATTCAGGGCTTGGCTTACGGCAACAACATGTTCATCGCCAGCACGATCGACGGTGTCATCCTGCGCAGCAGCGATGGTCTGGCGTGGACAAGCCTGGGCAACGCGGGCACCGGCAAACACTCGCGGGTCGTCTTCGGCAACGGTCTGTTTGCGGTCTCCGGTGATCCCGGTCAAACGGTCACATCACCTGATGGAACGAAATGGCAGAAGTCGCCCGTGCCCGACGTTGTTGCGTTCTGTGCGGGCCAGTTCCAAACCAACCGCGTTTGCTACGGCGATAAGTACAACGCTGGCTTCTGGGTGCAAGGCCTATGGGTCCGCGAGATCGGCGGCAGCATTCAAACGGCCACCGACGGCAAAACGTGGAAGTCGGTGTATTCACCGAAAACCAATGGCGTGGATGACTTGTCCATCGGATGGGTGCCGGGCGAGTAGAGGGCCCGCCTGCCCGCTGCGAGCGCCACCAATTCCCTGTCGTTAACTCGTCATAGAGCTGAGCACAAGATAAATACTGAGTTCCAACCACCTGCCTCGGAGTGGCCGAGAGGACAGATCTCGGACAAATTTGTCGGGGCATCGGTCACGCCCGGGCGGCTTTCATGCCCCCTTTAACCAAAAAAACGTGGGCACTCCTCTTGCAGAGTGGAGGAGCATGAACTCACGATTTTGTCTGCGTACCTTCTTTTTTCGTCTTTCTTTCTCCGCAGTCTTCGTCTCCATTTTGGGCTCGCTTGGGTGTGGCCTTACGGACCAAACGCAAAAGTTTAAAGACGAGGGAAAGGCCTGTATCTGGGCGTCCCGGCAAAACTCGCTTCCGGAGTCCAATGAGTTGATGTCCTACCAGGAGGGGCGCTCTGTCACAGTGACCGTGCGAATGCCGACGTGCCTTAGCGCCTCTTGCGATGTGGACCGCAAGGCCACGTGCTTGGTACGTAAGCTGCCCAACGGCGAGTTCGAGATCTCGAGCGAGGGATCGTTCGTAAGCAAGGCGACGGACGCGTGTTCCACAGACTGCGGCTTTCTGGATGCGACATGTGAATCGCCGCCGCTGCCTGCAGGACCCGTGCTGTTTCGTCATGGGACGCAGGAGCTTCGAATCACCGTGCCGTCGACAAGCGCTGTTGTATGCAAAGGAGACGCTCCCTTCTAGTCGCTGCTTGGCGGCCGCATACGAGGCTCGGCAGAAAAAGTGGCGATGACGCTCGTTCTAAGAAGCCACGGCTGGCAGCAAACGTTCAGGGCGCCCCGACGTCTTCGATCTGTATGCCGCATCCATGAATGCAAAGTCCTGGTAGATCGTTTGCAAAGAAAGGGCGGGCTGCGTGCCGGTGGCGATGGCATTCAGCAGATTGCGCCACATGGCTTCGTATCCTCCCGCATCGGTGATGTTCGGTAAGATCAGTTGTTTGCCACGGGGGCCATACTTGCGACCATAAATGCCCCGCGCGTCGAAGTAGACCGCGCCGTGTTCCGCGTGAAGCTTTGATACATCGAAAGGCAAAAAGCGCCACGGCAGGGCCCACGTGTGAAGGAGGCGAGATGTAAGGCCTGACTTGTGCCGCGTGACCACCATCATCGTGTCTTCGTGTGGCGTCGCTGTCAGCGGCTTAGGTGGTGCAAACGCTGTGACGTCTACGATGCCTGCGCTGCCGTCGGGCTCGAACACTGAGGCCAAATCCAGCAAGCGACGTATCCAGTGCACGCCGCCTTCGTGAAGGGCCCCCAACGGCATCTCTACCGGATCTATGCGCCAGCCTTTCGGTTTGGATCGGCCTAGCCGCACGAGATCCAAAAACAATGGCTGGCCTAACTCCGAATCTCCAAGTAGGCGCTTCAGCTTGTGCTGAAAGGGTGCGAAGTGAAGGTTCTCCGCGACCATGAACACGCCGCGGCTTGCCAAGAGGGACGGCCAGAGTGTTTGAAATTCGGCAAGGCTGTTAAACGCGGGCTTTTCCACCAAACAATGGTGCCCGCCTTGCACGATCGCCTTTACCAATGAGAAGTGGCTGCTAGGGATCGTGCCGACAACGTAAAGGTCATGCCCCGCCGCCACTGCCTCCTCATACGAGCCAAAGAAAGTGTGCGCGGCGACTTTGCTCGCATAGTCTTTCGCCACGTCGGCGGAGCGGCTGGCCACGGCCACCGTTGCGTTTGGCTTGAGTTTCCGCAGAATCTTGATGTGTCGTAGGTTGATCTGCCCACAACCCAAGAAACATACGCTGAACTGAGATCCTGCTTCCATGCGTCGTACCAAAATCCTCTATTTCATCCCCAACCTACAGCAAGGGGGACCCGAGCGACAGATCCTCGAAATGATCAGGAATCTGCCCGAACGGTTCGAGCCCATTCTGTGCGTCTACAACGACGAGGGGATCTTCTTCGACGATCGTCTGCTGCCGGGGCAACCGCGGCACAGTTTGGGCGTCAAGCGCATGGGGATCTCGGCGTTGCGGAAACTGACGGAGATCTTGAAGGCGGAACAGCCTGACATCGTTCACTCCTACCGCGACAAAGCGAACTTCTGGATGCGGCTTGCGGCCCGGCGTGCGGGCGTGCGCGTTCTGATCACATCTTGCCGCAACCGCATGATGCAGCTTCGGTACCTCCTTATCGAGAAGTGGATGTCACGCGGCACCCAGGTCATTTTAACGAATTCTGAAGGCGTGAAGTATGAGCTCACTCGCTATGCCCGGGTGCCAGCCGCAAAGATTCGCGTCATACACAACATTCTCGACGTGAACTTCTTTCGGCCACCCACACCGGGCGAGAAAGCCGAAGCGCGCGTTCGGTGGAACGTGAGCGATGGCGATCTGGTGCTGCTGCTGCCGGGAAGGGTTGGGGTGCAAAAGCATCAGATTGGGCTCCTGCGCGCTTTGCGGTCCTTGGCAAAGCAGCGGCGTCTTCCAAGCAACATTGTGCTCCTCCTCGCCGGACGAAATCGCGATCCCATCGCATCGCGGTGGGTTGCGTCGTTGGCTCAGTCGCCCGAGCTGAAGCCGCACGTGCGATTGTTGGGCGCGCAAAAGGACATGCGATCACTTTATTGGGCTTCAGATGTTCTGGTGATGCCGTCTTTGTATGAGGGACTGGCGAATGCGGCTCTTGAGGGCTGCGCCTGCGGTTTACCGGCCGTTCTGTCGCATGCGGCTAACGTGGACGGGATAGTCGAACCCGGAACCAGTGGATGGGAAGTTCCAACGTTCAAACAGGCGCCTCTTGTGGAGGCGTTGGCGGATGTTTTTACGATGCCTCGCGTAGACCTGATTTCCCGAGGCGCTGCCGCGGCCCAGCATATGCGCGCGCGTTTTGCGCCGACGCCGCTACACGTCGTTGACCAAACTGTTGCCATCTACGACGAGCTTTTGCGGCGCCACGGGCGGCGCGAAGAGCATGATCTTCTATAATCGAAGGCACATGGGGCAGGAGGGGCGCAGCAAACCTTTGGATGAACACTACGATGTTGTCATCGTGGGTTCGGGCTTCGGCGGCGGTGCCGCAGCTTACGACTTATCGCGAGCCGGTGTTAAGACGCTGCTGCTTGAGCGCGGCCCCTGGCCGTTGCGCGACGACGACGATTGGAGTGGCAGCAAGATCTTGCTGGAGGGGCGATACAGGGCGGACTCTCCTGTCAGCATTGCGCAATATGACCGCGCGGCGAAAGACGTTGTGCTCAACGCTGTTGTGGGTGGCAATTCAGTCTTCTTCGGTGGCGCTGCCCTACGCTTACGCGAAACTGATTTCGCCGAGTGGCCTTTGCGTTATGCGGATCTCGAACCGTTTTACGCCCGGGCGGAGCGGTTGTTGGGGGTGCACGGCAACGCCGGCGAGGATCCCACCGAGCCGCCGCGGTCCGCCCCTTACCCACTGCCAGCGCAGCCACTGACGCCGCCCGCCGAACGTATCTTCAAAGCGGCGAAAGCTGCTGGCTTTCACCCGTTCTCGGTGCCGACAGCGATTGACTTTCAAGGCAGCCGCGGCACGGCTTGCATGCGGTGCTCAACGTGCGATGGCTTCCCGTGCAAAGTGAGCGCGAAAAACGACGTCGCGATGACGTTTCTTGCGAACGCGGATCACAATTTCTTAACAATCGTCGCCGGCGCTACGGTGTTGCGCATTCTCACCGAGGGACACCTTGCACGCGGCGTGTTGGTTCACGACAAACACACCGGTAAACAATACACAGTCACGGCAGATGCTGTCGTGGTGGCTGCTGGCGCCGTGCAAACACCGGCCGTACTCTTGCGCTCCGGCTTGCAGTCCACCGACCGCTCGAACCTTCTGGGGCGCAACCTCATGCGGCATTGCAACGCGATGGTGGGGTATGTGTTTCCCTTCGCGACCAATCCGCAAAAGCTCAACCACAAACAAGTCTGCATCAGCGACTTGTATGAATTCGAACGCGCGGCCACAGGGCGCGCCGTGGGGGTCATCCAGGATATGATGATGCCGCCGCCCGAGGTTGTGCGCGTTTTAGCGCCGAAGGGCTTTCGCGTCGCTGCACACACGGTGGCGAATCACATTCAAACGCTGATATGCATCGCGGAAGACGATCCACAGGTCAACAACCGCGTTTTCTTGTCAGAACGTTTGGATGACTTAGGCCTGCCGGTCACAAGCATCGAGCATAGCTATTCTGAAAACGATCTGAGGCGGCGGCACCAACTGATCAAAGCCGCGCGCAAGATCTTGCGGAAGGCCGGAGGCTTGGTGGGCAAGGTCAACCTTGTGGATAGCTTCTCACATGCGGTGGGCACCGCACGCATGGGCGTTGATCCCAAGAAGTCTGTGTTGGACGTCGATTGCGCCCTTCACGGTGTACCGAATGTCTTCGTCACGGACGGCAGCGTGATGCCCACGGCGGCCGGCGTGAATCCCAGCCTCACGATTGCAGCCAACGCTCTGCGCGTGAGTGAGCGCATTGTTACGCGCCTGCACCGAAGCGTGCGAACAAATCGAGAAACTGCGGAAGCACGGCTTTGATGCTGTAACGTTGTTCAACGCGTTCTCGGCCCGATTGGCCCATGCGATGGCGCATATCCCGATCGCGAGCCAAGCTGACGAGCGCGTCGGCCCAATCATCGGAGCTGTTGGCAAGCAGACCATCTTTGTGAGCGCGCACGATCTCTACGTTGGCGCCCACCGGCGCAGCCACCACGCACATGCCTCGCGCCATGTACTGGATCAGCTTAAAGCCGCACTTGCCTCGGTTATAGGGTGTATCCCGCAGGGGCATGATGCCCACGTGCGCACGACCCAAGGCTTGCACCTCGGTTTCGGGAGACCATTTGACAAAGTCAACGGGCAAGCCGCGCACAACATCTTCGTCGAGCCGATCGGCGACGACCACAAGCCGCCCGCGGGTCTCGTCGAGCGCGGCCTTGATTCCAGGCAGCACCGGCGCCAGTTCCTTTAGATTTGATGACAGCCCTGTCCACACAATCGTGAAGGGTTGGTCCTCCGGCGGTTCAGGTCGAACGACGAATCGCTCTGCATCAACCACAGTGGGTATGATGGTTGTCTTGTGGGGCGCCTCGAAAAAATCGGCCAAGTATTGATTGCCCGCCACCAGATGCCGGCAAAGCTTCACGATGCGTTTGATCTTGAAGCGCTCCCAGCCAAAGAAGTTGTGAAAGATCGCATCGTCTATATCGAAGATCGCCGGTCGAAGGCGGCACACAACTTCTTCGAGCGCCGTTGTGTAGTAACTCAGCAGAGGTCGCTGCAAGTACACGAGATCGTGATTCCTTATGCCTTTCATTTGGCTAAGCCGCACGCCCACACTTAACGGCCGCGTGAACTGACGCCGCCAGCCATGGAAGAACCGCGCTTTGACGTCTCCTTGCAAACTTGGATAGGGAGCACGAACTGTGCAGGCAATGCCGTGGCTCTCGAAATGCGGGATGAATTGGGCGACGCGAAACCGGCTCGACGGCACGTTTTGCCCTTGCAGGAAAAACAACACGCGAGGTGGGGTGGTTCGCGTTAACGCCGTCGTCATTCGGACCTCCGCCGGAGCCGTTGCCATTGTTTTGCCACGGCAGCCTTCTCGGTGGGGTCAAGGCCGAGGGCAACCAAGGACGTCGCATAAACAGCGAGACCGCCAAGTAAAGTTACACCGACATTGATGAACACATTGTCTATGTGCTGGGCCTGCCGCTGCGCCAGATACATGAGCACGGCGGCAGCGCCCGGCTTAAATAGCCCTGCGCCAAACGGCTGAACGCGTTCAACGATGGCGACCTCAACCAGCGTGGTGCCGAGCGACACCGCCCAACCCAGAAGAAAAGCATAAGCGGCGCCCAGCAGGCCGAAGCGAGGGATGAGGAGCACGCAAGCGAGTATGTTGACGCCGGCAGCGATCAATTGATTGATCAAAAGCCAGCGAGTTCGCCCCGCCATCATGAGAACGTGGCCCGCGAGGCCAAGCACGCCATTCGCCAGATGTCCGCTGACATGAAACGGCACAAGCATGGCCGCCGAGGCAAACGCATCGCCGGAAAGCAACACCAGCCGCTCCCGCAAACTGATCAGCGACATGGCAAGCGGAAACGACAACGTGGCAACCATGCGCGTGAGAACGCGGTAGGAGTTCTGCAGACGGAGCCGATCGTGGGTGTGAATGGCTTCTGAGAACATCGGCGCCACAATCCCGTCAAACGCGTAGCGGATATTGGCAGCGATGCGGCCAATCGTTTCACTAGCGAAGTATAGCGCGGCCGTCTTGGGTGGAAACATCGCAAACACAACCATGCCGTCCACGCGGTGCCGGACGATGTTGGTCAACTCAAGTGCCGCCACAGGTAGTGAAAAGGCGAGCAAGCCCGGATAGCGAGCGTGGCGAAGGCGAGACCACAGACTCGCGTACACATCTCGTGGCAGGCGGCTCACGGCGAACCACGCAATGACGAAATAGACAGCCCCATGAATCACGGCCAAAGTTGTGATCCTGGGAAGCACAACGCCTGCCACGGCGGTTGCGCCCACCAAAAGCAAGGGCTCTGCGATGCCGCGCACGTGCAATTGTGCCTTGGGACGCTTGTAGCCAAGCGACGCAGCCACAGCCGTGAATGTCATAGAAAGGCCAAAGATCGCGGGCGCGATGAATGGCAACAGCCCCGCGACCTCGGGACGATGAAACACTTTTGCAATGAAAGGCGCCGCCACAGCTGCCACGCCCGCTAGCACCACACCCGTGACGGCTGTGATGCGCAATGCAACCGCGGTCGCATCTGCGGCTCGCTCCGGCTCGCCGGCAGCGCAGTGGCCTGCCACGAACCGGTAAAGGCCCTTGTCGGTGCCGAGGCAGGCCGCCCGCGCCAGAATCTCAACCAGATCGCGCAGACCGCTGTAAAGTCCATAGGCCGTGGGCCCAAATAGACGCGGCACGATGACTCCCTGCAGAGTCATGAAGGCTTGCCCCAAGATTCCGAGCAACTGCACAAGCCCGCCGCGAAAGGCGTAGCGCGCGTCGCTGGCGCCATGCTTGGAGGCCGTTGCGGAAGTGGGGGAGGGGGACTGGCTCACGTGCAGCCGGGCATTATGACCGATGGCCGTCGCCTGGCCCAGGCTTGCTTGGCGGGCCTCCTGCTGTTTGCAGGCTCAGAAAAGAAAAACGTCTTTCGGCTTCTAAAAATGTTCGTCCTAGGTGTTTTACTCCTCTGAAAATGGCGTTAGAGGACGACCGACGGCTCAAGCTGGCCGCGCTTTACGATAGATACGGCAACCTCGTGTATCGAAGGGCCCGTAAACTATTGCGCAACGACGCCCTCGCGAGGGACGTTTGCCACGAGGTGTTCCTGGCGTTGATGGGGCGGGCCGACAGCCTCTATGAAGTGAACGTGGGGTGGTTCTACCGCGTCACAACGAACCATTGCCTTAATCTTCTAAGGGACGCGGGCAAGCATTCAATGTTGCTGCAGACGTTGCAATCGCCGGTGCAGCCAAGTGGACCGCCGTTGGGTGTACTGCTCCGCGGTGTGCCTCCCGACTTGCAAACGTTGGCCTTGCACTACTACGTCGACGAGATGACGCAGGAAGAAATCGCAGAGTTGCTCGGGGTGTCACAAAGAACCGTGTGCAGCCGCATCGCTGATCTCAAGATCGTTCTTGCTTGTTTGTGGGCTGACGAGCCCAGCCACGCCTGCCAAAGCCGAGGGAAGAACTGATGACCGCTGACAGCTCAACAAGGCGCTCGTGCCCTTCGGAATACCTTTTGGATCGATACACGCAAGGAGAACTCACCGATGACTCGCGTGCCATATTCGTGGCGAAGCATCTGCAGGGATGCGAAGGCTGTGCGGCCTTCGTTAGGCAGGCACGCGTTCCCGCTCCAGCTTGGGAGGTGGTGAAGCCTCTGCGGCCGGCAGGCGCGCGCAGGGCCACAGCGTTGTCGTTGCTTGCGGTCGCGGCGGTGGTGGGGTTGCTATTTGTCCCGACCCCGACGCCGGTGCGTGATGCATTGCCGTTCTCGTCGGTACAAAACGTTCGTCGCAAGGCTTCTGGTCTGCACCTCGACGTGCTTGTTAAGGGCGGTACCAAACCGGTTGAGCGTTTACTGGAGGGCGATGAACTTGCAGCGGGGGATCGCTTGCGTTTTGAAGTGTCTTCTCCGGCGCCGGGATTCGTGGGGGTAATCGGCATCGACGGTACAGGCACCGTGTCCGCGTTGGCTCCTCCGAAGGGCTGGTTGTACGCACTAACAACGTCGGACAAGATTCTGCTGCCTGATGCGGTCGTTTTAGACAATGCCGCAGGTGCTGAAAGCCTCCTTCTGTTTCTCTGCGAAGAAAGACAAGAGATCGAAACGCTGACAGTTGCCTTGCGCCGCAACCTCGACGTCGCGCCGTTTGGTTGCCGCACGACTCGTGTGAACTTCAACAAACGAGTTGGCTTGTGATGCTTGGCAACCCTTTAGGCGTTGTGGTGGTGGCGTCGCTGGCTTGCCACGCCTCGCTGGCGAGCGGCGCTGAAGATCGCCATGCGGCGCGCTTTGCGGTGGTTGTCGGTGCAAATATCGGTGACGGAACGGAGCCGCGTCTGCGGTACGCTGAACGTGACGCTCAAAATGTGGCGCAGACCTTGCGAGACGTGGGCGACTTTCCGCCTGATCAAGTGTTGCTTTTGAACGGCGTGCGCGCTGCAGATGTGCGAGACACTCTGCACAGGTTGAACGCACGTATTCGCGAGCGCGCCGATGAGGCTGTGTTGTTTGTGTACTACTCGGGACACGCCGACGGCAACCATCTCAAAATGGCGGGCACACAACTTCATGTGGAAGAAATGCGCCTGCTCGTTGAGGGATCATCAGCGGCAACCAGGGTGCTTGTTATTGATTCCTGCCGGTCCGGCACCGCCACGCGCGTGAAGGGAGGCCGCCCGACGCCGGCTTTCGAGGTGGCTTTGCAGGCTCAACCGTTGCCGAAAGGCTTTGCAATCTTAACCTCAAGCGCTGCACACGAAGATTCACAAGAAGCCGAGTCTCTTAAAGCATCGTTCTTCTCGCACTTCTTCGTGTCTGCGATGCGCGGCGCTGGCGACGCCAACGGCGATGGGGTTGTCACGGTCTCGGAGGCGTTCGACTTCTCGTCCCGCGAGACCATGTCGGCCACATTGCGCACGGAGGCTGGCCCTCAACATCCCACGTTCCGAATGAACTGGGGCGGCCGCGAGGACTTGGCGTTGACGCGCCCTCGCCGCTTAGACGGAACCATCGGTGCTTTGCAGTTCATCGATGCTGGCGGCTACACGGTGACCCGGCTCGATGGCGACGCGGGCTTGAACTTGCCTGTGGCCGAGATTGCATCGCACGCAGGTGGTGCGATGGTTGCGCTTGAGTCTGGCCGCTACGAAGTGACGAAGAGAGGAAGCAACCACATGCTCGCTGGCGACTACAAGGTTCGGGCGGGGCTTACGGAGATCGTGGCCAGCGACGAGATGAAACACCTCACTTACGCGCGCATGGTGAGAAAGGGAGATGCACCGCGGACCGTGCATAGCGCGTCGCTCGGCGGGGGCTATCGGACAGATCCAATGATAGGAATTTCAGCGTGGGTGACAACCTTATCCTACCGCCAAGACCGGCGTCGTTTCGCGCTTGAGGCTCGGATCGCTGGAAGCAAGACTTCGGGTCACAAGGAATCGTACATCCGAGAACAAGAGCAGTGGGATCTTTCCGCCTTGCTGCTTTACCCCAAAGACTTTGAGTACGTAACATTGTCCGCCGGTATTGAGGCTGGGGTTTTCAGACTCGAACAAAGAAGTATTGCTCTGATTGAGTACACAAATGCGCAAATTCATCCTTCGTTTGTCTACTTTAGGTCGCCATCAGAGGGCTTAAAGAGTTCACTTGGAGGTGAGTTGAGCCCCATTTTACAGCTTGATGTCCCTTTTCGATTTCGTGCTTACCTAAGGTTTGAGGGCGCCAGACCGTTCCACCTGCTTAAGGCTTACGACACCGCGTCTATCTCCCCGGCGTTAAAGGTACAGACGTCTTGGCGAGGAACAGTTTCTGTGGGCATCTTTTTTTGAGGGCCTGTATGACAAAGAGACACGTCTGCGTCTGTCTTCTCAACGTTCTAATGTCGTCGTGTGGAGACGGGGCGCTTGGGCTTCACCTCGGCAGCGAGGTCGTGGGCACATTCGCTTTACGGATTCCTTCTGAAGCGTCGGAACAAGGGCCGATGGACTTCAGCGGTAGTGTCGTAGCGGCTACAACCAGGGGGCGCCCAGGCTTTCCTGGCTACGATAAGACATCCGCGGATTATGGCGGTCTGAGGTCATTCTATTCTCCTTGCGCGAACCAAGTTTGCGACCTGCCCGTGATCCAGGTTGCGCGGGCAAGCGTTGAGAATCCGCCGTTTCAAATCATCGAAGGGTCCGTCTTCCAACGCATCGATGTCTACGGGTTCTTGCGGCCAAGCTTCGACGGTCCTCCACAGGAGAATGGACGCGTCACTTCATTTGGGAGCCCCTTCCTAGTTGGCGCCGCGCAGTCTTCAACGTTGCAGAAACCATTTGGGGTCGACGGGGAGGACGTGTTGGTTCCTAGCGGTCTCAGCTTATGGCAGAGGACATGCGGTGAAAGAGCGATCAAGCTCGTTCCTGTTCCCAACGAGACAGTGATTGAACTCTTTAAAATCAACAACGACGTCGCCGAGCGAGATCCGCTCGACCCTTCCGGAACGGAGCTTGAGTTTCTTCGCGGCTGCCAATACCCGCAGCAGCCCGATGATTTGGGCATGAAGATTGCCGATGAAGGCGGATTGAACCTCGCCTGGAATCCTGATAGCTCGGCGTTGGTCTACTTTCCAGATTCTCAACCCAAGATTTGGTCGCTCACGCTTCGGCCAACGCCCGCGCTTCCCTCTTCAATCCGACGTGTGGCCACGGATGGATCAGCGCCTCTGACGTTGTCCTCCGGCTCCTTCAAGCCACCGCTGAGCTGGGATCCTTCAGGTCAAAAGGTTTTTGTGACAGCGGCAGTGACTGCACACGACCTGGCTGCCGATGATGTTCTGGCCGAAGTCTTGTTCACTTCCGATCACGGCCCCGTCTTGCGTTCCTTGCCTGCACCCGGCGGGCTTGTATCCCCTGATGGCTCGATGGTTGCGCGCGAGGTTTTCGGGGGCAAGGGCACGCAGATCTTTTCCTTAGAAACAGGCCAGAAGCTGGCGCAAGGGCAGCCAGGTTTGTTGCGATGGACGAGCGATAACACCGGCGTATTAACCAAAGTGCAGTTCAGCGGCCTAGAGGGCAACGGCACCATCAATGGCAGAACGAACTGGGAGTTTAGAAAACTTACAAGTAGAGGAACTGAAGAAGTTCTGGGAGCCTTTCCTACCCATGTTCAGTTTCCCGCCTTTCCGGTCATCACGGCTGCGGGCCTCAAGATCTTCATGTCAAACATCGACTTGGGCCTTTCGTTGATTTCGCCCGAGGATCAACCTCTCGTCGGTAACGTGATTGCCACCAACGAAGGCCGCCTGCTCCCTCAATTCATTCGCACCGTAGACGATCCTGTAAACCCCAGAGCCTTTGTGTGGGTCAGCAAGTGCAAAGGCCTTTTCGAGACCTATTGCCACAGCGAACTTCTTATGGTGTCACCGCTCACAGGTGAACGTCGCGTTGTCGCGAGCGCCCGTGTTCCTGGTGAGGTGGCGCCAAGTCCCGATGGCAAGCGCATCGCCATCGTGAGCGGCAACGCCATTTTCGTGAAAGACTTGCAATAGCGGAGGAGCCCACCCTCTACTCCGCTGGCCGCAACCGATCGTGATCCGCCAGCCATGCAAACGCCTTTAACGCGCCAACCACGCTTTCGAATCGCTGCGCATCACCGGGGGCCAATGGGATCTTTTCACCGTGTTGGTACGCGGCTGGGTTTTCGTTGTTTTGTTGGTCGTAACGGTATTTCGAGCGCTCGGGCCCCGAGAGATCGCCGATCAGCATTGTGTCACCCAGAATGACTGAGGCGCCTCCACCAAAGGTGGCAACGATCGGGCGGGGCTTTGTGTCGGCCAGCAAGTCGCGGCCGAAGAAATGGTTGTCGGCGCCGATGCCCAGGTATCCCAGCACCGTTGGCGGCACGTCAACGTGTGACGAAGCGTCTTCGCGCACCTGGCCGGCGGCAATGCCGGGGCCGGCAATCACAAGGCTGGTCCAGGTGCGACCGGCGTTGGGCAGGCCCACCTCGGCATCATGTTCAAGCTGCCAATGATTTGGTTGCGCGTGGTCACCAGTGATCACAAACAGCGTCTTGTCCAAACGCCCTCGGGCACGCACATGATCGAAGATCACCCCTAACGAACGATCGGCGAACGTTAATGCTTTTAAATAGGCCTGTTCAGGATCGGGCGGCTTGGGGCCTTCGCTTGCGGGCAACTCGTAAAAAGGGTGGGTTGACGCCGTGTAGACGGAGATGAAGCGTGGCTGCTTGTCGCCAAGTTCGTCGTACACCTTCACGGCGTGCTGGGCCAGCGCCACATCGCCGCCTTCAATCACTTCCCATTTGTGAAACCAGCGGCCCATGAAGTGCTGCAGGTTGTCGAAGCTGGGATCGTTGCCGGCAAACCAGCGTGTGACGTAGCCTTTGTCGCGCAAGATTTCGGGCAGTGAGCGGGAAGCGATGCCAACGTGTTCGGCCGCAAGGGCACGCGCGGGATGGCTCCACACGCCGAGGTGAAGGTGCACGTTGCCCTCGCCTGAGGGATAGCCGTTGCTGTGAGCGTGCGGGAAGAACACACCCTCCTCGGCAAACAAGCGGTGCAGGTTCGGCAGGCGGCGGCGCGCGTCCGCTGCGCGCAAGTCACTTGCCCAACCGCGCATCGATTCCACGGCGATAAGAAAGACATCGAAGTTTTTGTGTGCGTCGGCCTTGGACGCGCCAGAGTGCCACAGGGGGTATGCAGGGTTTCGCGCCCGCGGGTCACCGACCAAGGATTGAAGTTGAGCGATCTGCTGCGACGTGGGCGGCTTGTCCCCTTCGGCGAAGGCACGCGCCAAGTCCATGCTCATGCCGTAAGGCCAAGGGCTAATCATGCGCCATTTGCGCACCGCGATCCCCAGTTGAGCGCTGGCCGCCAAGGCCACGCCACCCACGACAACCATCGCAGGGTAGGTCCAGCGTGATTGTGGGTCAGCGGTTTTCGCGCCCACGCGCCACACCGCAAAAGCCGGCGCCGCCAAAAGCACCACCGACAGCGCGATGGCTTGCCAATCCTGCGCCAGGAAGTGCGACAGCGTCTCCCAGAAGCCGCCTTGGCTCGCGGAATGAAGCAAGTGGCGCAAAAACACCAGGTTCAGCCGCAATCCCAACCAGCGCCGCAGATGCACGTCGATTTCGGCGACCACCGCGTAGCCGAACAGCAAGGCAAAGCAAAGGTACCAACGCGCGTGCTTTGTTCGGCTGCCTGCGCGCTGCGTGGCATATCCCACGAGGGCGGCCAGGACCAAGAAGGTGCCCGTTTCAGACAGCCACGCCACATGGCCAAAGCGCCAGGGGATTTCAGTCACGTGCCCGCCGTTGGGCGTCACGAAGGCATAGAGCGCCACGGTGGAAAGGCACCGCGCGATCAAAAAGATCGCGGGTAGAATCAGCCAGGTTTTCGCTGCAGGCGCACGCAACACGCCGGGAGAGTACTGGGCGCGCTGCATTTTTGCATTAAGGGCGCCCACGTCGGATGGACGAGCGGGTCATTTTCTACGCACCCGGGGCGGACCAACCGCTTCGCCCTTCAGGGGCATTGTTCTTCGCTGCATTCTACGATAAACGAGGCGGGCAGTTTCCCATGAAGGTCGCGCTGTTGTGTGAGAACTACTACCCAACCCTGGGTGGGATCCAAGAGCACGTGTATCACTTGGCGCAAGGGTTGCGTCGCGTGGGCGTGGATGCAAAGGTCATTACAGGCTTGCCTCGCGTTAAGCAGTGGCGCGGTCCGCGTGATGAGGATTGGGTGTTGCGCGTTGGCAGTGGAACCCGCTATGGCGCTCTGGGAACCGCCAGCGCCAGTACATTTGGGCCGCGAGTCGCCTGGAATTTGCACAAGACCTTGGCACGTGAACGGTTTGATCTCGTTCACGTGCACGGCCCAAGCGACGTGGGCTTGCCTGTGCTGCTTTATCTTCTGTCGAACTTGCCCACCATTGCGACCCTTCACTCGCCGATGAACGACATGGCGCGCGTCCGCCGCCTGTTTCGTGGTTTTTATCGTTGGTCGATGGCACGGCATCAAGCTGTGATCGCCGTTTCAGAAGCGGCGCGGTTGGCGATGGGAAAGCTCGTCACCTTCGATAGCGAGGTGATACCCAACGGCGTTGACGTGCGCGCCATGTCCTCGGGCAAGCCGATGCAACGCTACCGCGATGGCAAGTTCAACATTCTCATGTTGGGCCGCTTAGAGCCGCGCAATGGACCTGATCTCATGTTCAATGCGCTGCCCGAGATCCTCAAAGTGCATCCCGATGTGCGCCTGTTGGTTGCCGGCGAAGAGAAGCCTTCAGGCACAGAACGACATAAAGCCATGGTGCCGCAGGCGGCGCGCGACAACGTCGTGTTCTTGGGTTCGGTTTTTGAGGAGCGCCCCGACGTGTATGCCACCGCCGACCTTTGCGTTTTGCCCGCCCGCGCTGGGACCTTCTCGATCATCTTGCTTGAGGCGCTCGCCGCCGGCAAGCCTGTGGTGGCGACCCCGTTCGTGCAGGCGTGCCGCAAAGACAAGCACTGGGCCACGGTGACGCTTTCGGATGACATCTCCACGGAATCACTTGTGCGTGCGTTGGTGCCCGCCATTGCTGAGGCCAAGCGAGACGGCGCGAGTGAACGCGTGCGTCAGGGAAGAGAAATCGTGCAGGCCTTCGATTGGTCCGCGGTGTGCGGGAAGGTTTTGGGCGTTTATGAACGCGTGCTCGGTTGGCCCTCAACAGCTTTGGCTGTGAACTTTCCCAAGACGTGTGAAACTCACGCAGGCTTGCGCCGGTAGGCGCGCGCCACAACGATGCCCGCTCCCACAGCATAGACCGGCAAAGCCATGATCACGTGATAAGCGAGGGCAAATGCTAGCGCCTTATCTGCCGCTATGCCCCGCCAAGCCAACGTCCCGGCCACACCAGCCTCGAAGGTGCCCACGCTGGCGGGCGGGCCAGGGAAAGTGATCGCCACGTTGATGCCGATCACCACCAACACTGCGTTGCTGAACAACGCCGGCAACGAAAATGCCAAGAAGTTCAGCACAAGAATCACCACCTCGGTGGCCCATCCCAGCAACGAAAAAGCCACCACCTTTGCCACCTTGGCCACCGTTAGTGCGCCCGACACCGCAATCAAAGCACGGGCAATCTTTGGCCAACGCGCAAACACAAGTGATAGCCGCGGGCCCAGCTTTGCAATGGCGACCAATCCCAGGCCCGCACCCAGCGAGGGCAGCCAACCCCACGAGGGCACAAGCTTCAAAGCTGTGGCGCCCGCCAACATCAACGCCAGCGCCTGCGTCTCTGCCAAGCGTTCGGCCAGCGTGGCGCCGAAGTCGTCTGAGAAGCGGCTCATGTCGTTGCGCACGCGCGCGGCCCGCACCACGTCTTGCGCGCCAAAACCCACGGCTCCGCCCACGGCGATGCCCTCGATCTGCGCCCAGTAAAGCCGCATAAATCGCGGGGGAGACGACAAGGTTGTGCGCCACCGCAGCGTCCGCAGTGGCAAGTACACACAGAAGTTTATGAGCAAGCCCAGCAGCAGCGGCCAGGCGTTCACATTCGCAAACTCAGTTTTCCAGGGTTTGAGCTTCGCAAGGGCGAAGGCAAGAAAGGCGAGCGGCAACCACCGCACATACTTGCGCATCCGGCCTACGCGCCCACCACCAGCACCAAGCGCCACACCCCATCTTCAATACCGTACCCATAATCGACGCCCACAAGAGGAACCGCCACCGTGCGAAGGTAAAACCGCAAACCGCCCCCCACGCCGTGGTGAATGTCGCGTGTCAGCTTGAACCCCGTGGGTTGGTAGACCTCGCCCAGGAAGCGGCGGCCATCGGTTCGCAGCGAGTCTTGGTTGCGCCACCACACTGAATGCAGGTCGTAAAATCCCAGCGCCCGAACGTCCAGTTGCGAGATCGAGAACAGGGGGAAGTGAAACTCACTCTCGAAGTAGGCGTGGGTGTCGCCACGGAACCGCATGTATTGGTAACCGCGCAGGTTGGCTCCGCCCGCCCAGTTTTCGGACCACAGCGGCAACCGTTCGCCCACGTTGAACCCGGCGGTGTTGATCCAGTTGATTCGCCGCAGAATTCGCAAGCCGTGCATGTATTCACCGCCCAGCTTCCAGTAATCGATCTTTTTGTCGGAGCCCCACTGGGGCGAGCCCAAACGTAAACCCACGCCGAAGGAGTTGCCGGTCACGATGGCGTGCTCACGCGCACGGTAATCGAAGCGCAGGGCGGCCACACCTTCGCCCACCGTCGCGCTTTCGGCCCCTGGACCTGGATCCACGCCCAGGGCAGGGGGCGCGCCTGCTTTCGTATCGCCGTCATAGTAGCGGTGGTCACGGTACTTCCAATCCGTGAAATCCCAACCCACTTCGGTGCGGACGCGACGCCACCAAAACACACCGAACCGTGTGACGACACCGAACGAGCGCAGGTCGTTTTCACGAAGAGCGTAATTCGAGTAGATGCCACCCGTTGCGAATTCCGGAATCGTTTGGTCCTTGAAGACGCCTTGAAACTCCCAGTACATCCACGTCCCAAGCAACGCCGGATCGCGGTAGCCCAGCACCGCACCCGAGTTGACGTTCGAGATGCGGCCACCGATAACACCTTGTTTGCCGCGGCCCCACAGGTTGCCGTGAACGAGGACGGCACCAAATGAAATGTTGCCTGGCGAAAGCGAGAACGTGGGCACCGGCGCCCAGGGGAACTTCTCGCGCACCGTGATCACCACGCGCGCGCCGCCCTTGTAGGGCTCCCAGAACACGTCAACGTCGGCGAACATGCCGCTGTTGTTAAGCCGCTCGCGTATCGACTCGAGCGTGTCGCTCTCTAGGTCGTCGCCAATGTCGGCGCCCGCCATGGCGCGAATGGTGTCTTCGCTTGTGCGGTTGTTTTCGCGAATCTTGATGTCAGTGATCGTTTCGTCGATCGCAAACGCGGTCGGAGCTTGGGCCGCCAACGCCGCAACGATGAAGGCGATTAAGCCAAAGCGAGAATAAGTCATTCAAACATTTTACCTCAATCTTGCGATCGGAAGGGAAACAGGCTTGCAGTCCTTGGCCAACATGTGAACAAAGGTGTCCACCTTCGCCGCGCGCGCACCACTTGAAGGGAAAACAGCCGAAACGGGAATGGTGCTGCGGCAGTTTCGATCCAGCACCACCTGCAGGAGGCCAGCTTTTACGGCTGTGAACACCACAAAGTCGGGCAGCATCGCAATGCCCAGTCCAGCAACGGCCGCTTCCTTGAGAACATCGCCGTGATTCGCGCGGAAACGGCCTTTCACGCGCACAGAAACGGGTTTTGGACCTGAAAAGGCCCAAACGTCTGGCGCCTGTTGGTAGCGATAGCGAAGGCATTCGTGGCGTTCAAGGTCAGCTGGCACGCGTGGCGTGCCGTGGGCTTTGAGATAGGCGGGTGACGCCACCACAACAAACCGGCTGTCGAACAGCTTGCGGGCCACCAAACTCGAATCCGGGAGTTGGCCCACCCGGATGGCCACGTCATAACCATCCGTCACCACGTCCACCATCCGATCGTCGAGATCCCAATCGAGCTCTAGCTTGGGGTTTGCCGCCGCAAAAGCAGTGACAGGCGCCAGCAAATACGCCTGCCCAAGCGATACCGGCGTGGAAAAGCGCAGCCGGCCGATCACCTGGCCCGACAAGGCACCCACTTCTGCCTGAGCCTCCTCCACGGCTTCGAGGATTTTGGCGCAACGCTGGTAAAACGCTTCGCCCGCCTCCGACAAGCGGACCGAGCGCGTGGTGCGATGAAGCAACCGCGCCCCCAAGGTGGCCTCAAGCTCCGCAATGCGTTTGCTGATGGTGGCCTTTGTCAGCCCCAACTGGTTTGCGGTGGCAGAGAAGCCACCGCCGCCGCCCGCAATAAGGTCGGCCAACGTGACGAAAGCGTGCAAAGCGGGCAGGGGCAGGCGGGGACGCGAAGCGCGAGGCATAATTGTTTCCATTATAGAAACAGTCAGTCGCCAATTGAAACTATTGTTTCTTTCACATCCGGGATTCAAACTGTTGTCATCATGTTAAAGATTCGCAAAGCAGAAGAGCGGGGCGGCGGCAACCACGGGTGGCTCGACACGAAACACACGTTTTCGTTTTCGGATTACTACGATCCGGAACACATGGGGTTTCGCGCGTTACGAGTGATCAATGAAGATCGCATCACCCCAGCTGCAGGGTTTCCCACCCACGGTCACCGGGATATGGAGATCATTTCCTACGTGTTGGAGGGGGCGTTGGCCCACCGAGACAGCATGGGCACGGGATCGGTGATCCGGCCGGGCGACGTGCAGAAGATGAGCGCGGGCACGGGCGTGACCCACAGTGAGTTCAATAACTCGAAAACCGAGGGCGCGCGCTTCTTGCAAATTTGGATCGTCCCAGAGGCCAAGAATTTGCCTCCCAATTACGACCAGAAAGCTTTCGGCGACGCGCGCAAGAACCAGCTGTGTTTGGTGGCGTCTCGCGGTGGCGATGCGGGATCACTGAAGGTGGCGCAGGACATGCGGCTTTGGGCCACCGTGCTGGAGCCGGGCGTGCAGGTGACGCATCAACCAGGCACCTACAAATACGGCTGGCTGCAGGTTGCCAATGGCAGCGTAGAGCTCAATGGCCAAACGCTGCAGCAAGGCGACGGTGTGGCCATCACGGATGAGGCCACGTTGACCATCAAGGCCTTGTCTTCGGCTGAGGTGTTGGTGTTTGATCTGGCTTAGCGGCGGGCGTTTGCCAACGCACCACCAGCACTCGGCCTTGCGCGTTTGTTTCGGTGGCGATGAAAGAGTTGGTCTCATCCGCGGTGCTTGCCACCTTGTGAAGATCGCCGCGAAACGAACGCGACAAGACGCACTCGCTGCGTAATCCCCCAACGTTGCTCAGCTCGGCTTGCGTCAGGTGTCCCTGTTGATCGCCAATGATGAGGCTCGTGCCCCGGGCGCTCACATGCGGCAACACCTGCAGCGGGGTGTTGTTCGTCGAAACAAAGACCACGTGTGGCTGCCATGGCGCGTTTGGATTCTCGGGCGCTTGGTACCACGTGACCCTGGCTGGGCCTTCGGCTTGCGGGGACGCCACCACAACATCAATGCGTTTATCCGCGTTCACGTCGAACGCGAAGACGGTGGCGTCTTTGTGGGTGCGCGGCAGCAGCAAGGCGTGGTGTTTCCATTCGCCTGTGATCACGTCCACTGGTGTTTCATACCAGCCGTCAGCAAAAACAAGATCGCTGCGACCATCGGCGTTCATATCCGCGGTGGTCCATCCGCCCCCGCCTTGGTGAACGACTTCGTGCGCGTCCCACTGTTGTTTGCGCACTTGTCTCCACACAACGATCGCGCCTTCCGTCGTGCCAACCACAAGATCCAACTTCCCATCCGCGTCGAGGTCCACGACCTTTATCGCTCGCAAGGCGGCCTTGGCTTGGGTGTGCGCTTCCCACGTTTGCGCTCCGCCCGGGCCCGGGCTTTCCAACCACGCAGGACCTCCCACCACCAGGTCATCGCGCGTATCGCGGTCGATGTCGTCCCATGCCCACGCGGCGGTGGGGGCGTCCACCTGTGAGACAGCAGAGGCGCGTCGGCTGCCGCCATCAAAAACGAACACCTTGGCTTTGGCGTCAAGCCACGCGAGCGTGCGGCTTTCGCCGGTCAAAAAACGGCCCCAGGCCACCAGGCGCGCGCTTGCAGGCACCTGCCCCACGTGTGTGCGTGCCAGTCCACAAACCACCACGGGCGAAGCGGAAGCCGCAAAGGTTGAAACGAGGAGCGTGAGAGCCAGCATTGCGTCGGAGCATAGCCGTGGTTATGCCTCGTAAACGAGGGGCGCTCGGCTTGGTGTGTGACAACGCACCTTTAGAGTCAAGGAGATGTAAATCCGCTGGGTGCCGCCGCCGATTGTTCATACAGACGCGGGCAATCAACGCCACAATTGCGTTCGCCATGGCTATCAGTGCAATGGACCCCACCAAAACCATTTTGCTAAGCGCACTTGTTGGTGCTGTGGCCGTGGGAGTTCCCTCATTGTCGGCCCACGCGGCCCCTGCCGTGCTGGATTTTCGCCAAGACGTCGCGGGCAGTCTCATGCGTTTGTGTGGCGGCTGTCATGGCGGTCATGAAACCAAAGGTGACCTCGATCTCGTTTCTCACATTGATGGTGATCCCCTGCCGAACGCGGCCGCTTTGCAGATGTGGCAAGACGTGGCCACCCGCCTCAAGGCTGGGGAAATGCCGCCCCCGTCAGAACCTCAACCCACGGCTGACGAACGCGAAAAGATCTTGGCCTGGGTGGAAGCCTCGTTGTCGCGCGCGTTCACCGCTGCCGATCCGGGGCGCGTGTTGGCACACCGCCTTTCCAAAGTGGATTATGAAAACACCATTCGTGATCTGTTCGCTCTGAAGCTGCCCCGTGCCGCCACGGAACGTTTCCCCGACGATCCCACGGGCGAGGGCTTTGACAACCAAGGTGATGTTTTAACGATGCCGCCGCTTCTGGTTGAGCGGTACCTCGCGGCTGCGGAAGTTGTGGCGCAGGCGGCGGTGCCGCCGCAGGGCCCTTGCTCCATCCCGCTGCCAGCCGCGGGCGACAACGCACGCGTGGTGGAAGATGTGTTGCACGAGCTCGTGCCGCGCGCCTACCGCCGGCCCGTCACGCAAGATGAAGTGGACCGGCTGGTGGCTTTTGGCAAGGCCGCGTTGCAGGCCGGCAAAGACGTGCGCGGCGCTTTGCGGGACGCTTTGACCGCCATGCTGGTGTCGCCGCATTTTCTTTTGCGCATCGAACGCCAGGCCACGGCGGAAGGAGCCGTGCAAGCGCTTGACGATCACGCGTTGGCCTCGCGGCTCTCGTATTTTCTGTGGCGCAGCATGCCCGACGAACGCTTGTTTGCGCTGGCCCGTGAGCATCGTTTGCACGACCCCAAAGTGCTTCGCCTTGAAGTCACGCGCATGTTGGCCGACCCGCGTGCGCAATCGCTGTCGCAGGATTTCGGCATGCTGTGGTTGCAAACGCGGCCGGTGCTGCGCGCGCCCCGGTTCAAACGCCAGTTTCCCAATTTTGAGCCCGCCTTGGCGTCAGACATGCTGACAGAGACACGCCTGTTTGTGGACGCGGTGGTGCGCGAAAACCTGCCCATCCGCACCTTCATTGACGCCGATTTCACTTACCTGAACGAGCGGCTCGCGAAGCACTACGGTGTGCCTGGTGTGCAAGGCGATGGGTGGAGGAAGGTCGCCATCACGTCACCCGAGCGGCGAGGGGGCCTTGTGACCCAAGCAAGCATGCTGACCGTCACCTCGAATCCGAACCGCACATCACCCGTTAAGCGCGGCCTGTGGATCTTGGAACAGATCCTGGGATCACCGCCGCCTCCGCCACCACCGAACACGCCCCAGCTTGAGCGCCGGCGCGACAACCCGCTTTCGTTGCGCGAACAGATTGAACGTCACCGCGCGGATCCGGCGTGTGCTTCGTGCCACCGCCGCATGGATCCCTTGGGTTTTGGTTTGGAGGTGTTCGACGCGATCGGGAGTCACCGGGCTGATGATCGCGGCAAGCCCATCGACGCGCGCGGCGAATTGCCAGACGGTGCGAAATTCAATGGCCCCGCAGAACTGCGAACGGTGCTGCTGAAGCACCTGCCTGAATTTCGGCGTAACCTGTCGGAGCGCTTGCTGACGTATGCCTTGCGCCGCCGGGTAACGCTTGCGGATCGTGTGTTTGTGCAGAACATCGCCAAGGCCACCGAGGCCGACCATGATCGTTTCGGCGCCCTGGTACAAGCTGTGGTGCTGAGTGAACCGTTCATGAAACGGCGGGCCGAGCCGAATGCGGCCAACGTTGTGGGGGTGGCGCCATGAAGCGGTCCTGGATGATCAACCGGCGCGCCTTATTGCGTGGCGCGGGTGTGGCGTTGGCTTTGCCCGCGCTTGATGTGATGGCCGCACAAAAGCGGGGTGCCGCCATGACGCGGCCAAACCGTTTTGCGGTGGTCTATACGCCCAACGGCGTGAACATGTCGCAATGGTTTCCGTCGGCTCCGATGCGTGACGAGCTTCAGCTTTCCCCGAGCCTCAGCCCCCTATCGAAGTGGAAGCGCCACACCTTGGTGTTTTCCGGGCTTGGCCACGAAAACGCCCGCCGGCCTGAAGATCGCGATGGCGATCACAGCCGAGGGTTATGCTCGTATCTGACGGGTGTGCATGTGCAGCAGCGTTTTGATGTGATCAAAGCGGGCGTTTCGCTTGATCAACTGATCGCTCAAACCGTGGGTGAAAAAACGCGTCTGCCGTCGCTTGAGCTGGCGATCGATCCGAACCGCGGGGGGCAGAACTGCGACTCGTATCCGTGCGCGTATATGAACCTGTCTTGGAAGAACTCTGAGCTGCCACTGCCCCGCGAGCGCGATCCGAAGGCTGTGTTCGATCGGTTGTTCAACGTGGGCATGGATCCTGCGCGCGATCGTTTGCGACGCAGCATCCTTGACTTCGTCGGCGCCGAAATCCAACAGCTTTCGGGCAAGGTGAGCGCCAGCGACGCCGTGAGGCTTGATGAGTATTTCACAGGCGTGCGCGAAATTGAGCAACGCTTGGCGCGGCTTGAATCCTTTGGTCCGCTTGCGCGCCCGCCGCTTGTGCCGCCCGACGAGGTGCCTGATGAATTCGTGCCTCACGTCGAGCTGATGATGGATCTGATGGTGTTGGCGTTCACTGCTGACATCACGCGTGTGGCCTCCTTCATGGTGGCCAACGAAAACAGCAACCGCCCCTATCCATGGATCGGCATCACGGACGGTCACCACGATATGTCGCATCACCAGCACCGCTCCGAACGCCAAGAAAAAGTGGCGAAGATCGACCAGTACCATGTGTCGCTGCTCGCACGCATGATGGAGCGCATGGCCGCCGTGAAAGAAGGCTCGCATACGCTGCTCGACAACAGCATGGTGCTTTACGGCGCCAGCATCGCCGATGGCGACAACCATGAACACTACCCCTTGCCCGTGGTGCTGGCCGGGGGAGGCGCTGGCACCATCCGTTCGGGGCGGCATCTGCACCTGCGTGAGAAGACACCGCTATGCAATCTGTTGCTTGCCTTGGGCCAGCGAATGGGCGTCAACGCCACGCAATTTGGTGACAGCACGGGGGCGTTGCCGCTGGTTTAAAGGCGGCCTGGCGTCTTCGGGGCTTCCCCTCGGTCCCAGCCTGCGGTACGAATGGCCTTATGGGCGCTCAATGGAAAGCGAAAGGCCGCGCCGCTGCGGCCGACGCCAAAGGTCGAATCTTTACCAAGCTGTCGAAGGAAATCATGGTGGCCGCGCGCGGCGGTGCCGATCCCGACATGAACCCGCGGCTGCGCATGGCCGTGGAAGCCGCGAAGAAAGCTTCAATGCCACGTGACACGCTTGAGCGTGCCATCAAAAAGGGCGCCGGGCTGCTCGAAGAAAACGTCAACTACGAAACCGTGACTTATGAAGGCTTTGCGCCTCACCAAGTGCCGGTGATCGTTGAATGCCTTACCGAGAACAAGAACCGCACAGCCACGAACGTGCGCGTGCTGTTTCGCAAAGGCCAGTTGGCAACCTCGGGCGCCGTGTCGTGGGACTTTAAGCACGTGGGCATCATTGAGGCCAACGGCCCCGCAGGTGCCGACGCCGAAGAGGCCGCCATTGAGGCGGGCGCCCAGGATGTGGAAATCGACGATGAGGGTGGCAGTCGATTCTTTACGGATCCAACAGACGTTGATGTTGTAAGCCGCGCCCTGACATCACGCGGCTGGACCGTCAGCTCTGCGTCGCTTGGATGGAAACCCAAGAATCCCGTTTCGCTTGAGGGTGAGAAGCTCGCCGAAGTGGAAGCCTTCCTGGCCGCGCTGGACGATGACGACGACGTACAAACGATCTACCCCGGGCTTGCCTAAGCTAGAGCCGCTCGCGGCAGTCCGCGGGGATGTCAGCACGCCCGAAGCTATACGGTCGCGTTTGTTTGATCACCAAACGTTGGCCGCCGTCACCCTCACGCATAAATTTGAATTCGACCTCCATGGCGAACCACGGCTGCTTGCGTTCAGGATCAAGCAGGGGCCGAAAGTGTTTCGCGATCACACTCAATCGGCACACCAATTGTTCAACGTCAGCCAACGCCAGCACCGGCGCGGTCGGTGAGAACGTACTGCGGCTTTGATAGACGAGCGGTGGGTCGCGAAACCATCGGTAAAGCGCCTGTTCTGTCGCGATGCCTGGCGCCGGGTTGGTGACCGAAGCCTCGCCAAATTGTGCGTTGACGAAATAGATGTCGCCATCATTGGGATCGGACAAACTGCGGCTGACCGCGACGCCATTGGCAAGTTCAGACAAGAACGCTTCGTGAACCAACACGCCCATGCCGATGGTGGTGTGATCGATGCCCCCAAGCTCTCGTTCGGCAAACGCCCGCGCCCCCCACAGGCTGGCCCAAACCAAGCGCAAGCCATCGGCCACCGTTTGTTCCGGATCGCCCTGCGCCGCGCTGGTGGATTGGTAGATGCCAGCGCCGTTGAATTCGGGCAGATCTTCGGTGTTGCTGCTGCTACGCATACGCACCTTCTTCATGCCGAAGCGCGCTTTGATTTCCGATTCCACCGCACGCAGCAGTGGTGGTGAAACGTTGGCGCGCAAAATGGCCGCCCGAATTTGGGCGAGTTTGCTTGCACGCTTCTCCACGTCCTGCCGCAGGCCAGGCGTGTTCAACAGCTGCGTTATCAGCGCTTGCGCCCCACTGTTCACTGTGTGCTCGATGGAATGCACCAGCGGCACAGCGAACGCTTTTGCGGGCACCCCCATGTCCCCTGGGCAAGCAGGCTCCTGGCTCGTGACGTGCGTGAGCTCTGCCAGTTGTGCGGCCTTGGCACCCACGCGGGGCAGATCCTGGATGCCAAGTTCGGTGAGCGACAGCAGCCTGCGCGCCGTGGTGTCGAGGCGGGCCTGCAACGATTTGCCGCCGCCCAAGATCTTCGACCAGTGTTCGTTAAGCTCTTGCGCCGTCGCTTCGCGGATGTCGAAATCTTCAGCGCGGACTTGCAAACGCACCGGTTTGCCGAGCAGTGCCGTCAGGCGTGGGTTTTGGCGGGCGCTTCGCAATCCCATGTTGGGTGTGCCACGGCCTTTGGACAACACATTCACGTGCGCCAAAGGTGCTTGAAACGCCTCCGTGATGAGGCCGCCCACCAGGTCGATGTCGTTGGGCACGTCGTCGGTGATCAAGATCGTGCGTGGATCCATTGTGGCCGTTGCCAGATCGGCGCTGGCCACAAACCGCAGCACGCCGAATCCGACGGCCGCCGTAAGCGGTTGATAGGTCAGCCCGCGAAACGGTGCGTTTGGTCCCACCAACGGCACTTGCCCTTCTACCGCACGCGCCGTCTGCACTTGCCCCGGTGTTTGCGGACGCATGGTCCACATCACCGGATCGGGCACGCTGCGCATAGTCGCGAAGAAGGCTTGCTGCATTTGTGCGCCGCTGATCGCATCGCCCACGGCAAACTCCAGTGTCTGCAGCGAAGTGCCCGCGTGCTTGACGAGCGTGCCCAGCAGGTAATGGCGACCCTCGACCGCGAAATATTCTTTTTGGCTGAACTCCACCCATCCCGCGTGAAACAAAGCGTTTTGCGTGGCATCGCACAGATCCAGACGAGGCTGCTGATCAATCAGCTCGCGAACAAAACTATAGTGCAGCGGCCAGCCACGGGTGCTCAACAGGTGCACGACGTTGCCGCGCGCGATGTCGACCACAATCTTCACCGCTTGTTCAGACAGCGCCGTGCCCCCGTTGGCGAGTGCGGCGAAATCACCGGGCGTGCGGAGGTGACGCACGCGATCGCCCACGTCACGAGAGGGCAGAGGATCGCAATCGACATTGTCTTGCCCCGCAGACGTGTGTTGGCAAAAGCGAAAGTCCGCGCCGCTATTTCCCGGTGGACGTGCCAACGTTGCGCCGACGGGCCAGCGCATAAAGTCGGTGCGGTCAACAACGCTGCCATCCCCGCTGAACAAAGTGACGACGCCTTCAAAAAGCGGATCTTCTGCCAATGCCTGCAGGGCTTCGGCCGGCACGGGAATGACCACGCGGCCCAAGGGCGGCACCTGCACCATTGCGGGCAAGGGCACGCTGCCTCCTTGCGCACTCGTGGGCAAAGGCTGCCCGGGCTTGGTCGGCGCAACCCGCAAGGAGAACTCTTGCAATGCCACGCTTGCGGCTCCGGTGTTCACCAGTTCAACGAACGCTTCGCTGCCAACGGCAGGGCGCAACGCCAACTCACTTAACGAAAGCGGCGTGCTTGCGGCGGGCCCGCCCGTCGGCCACACATAGGGAGCGAAGGCGACGTCGTCGGGCAATTCTGGTTGTGCAGGAGGCGTGCAACTGCCGTTGGGTTGCAGCGGGGTCGGGTAGCGGCACACGTCAAATTTGGGCAGCGGCTTTCCTGCTTCGATCCGCCGCGCAAAACTGATGTTGGCCGACAAGGCGGGGAAGGGCACTTGCCCCACCATGGTGCCACCTTTATCCCACAGAAACAGGGTTTCACCATCGCCGCTCAACTTGAACGGCAGGTGAGCCGCCCCCTGCTGTGGTGAACCATCGGCCCATATCAAGATCGTCTCTCCCGGCGCCAGCGTGCGGGCTGGCAGTGCCGCTGCGTTGCTGGCTTTGTCGCTCACAGCAAAGTCACCGAGCGACAAAGGCGCACCGCTTTGATTGAGAAGTTCGATGAAGTCGTCGGCTTCGCCAAGCTCATCCACCCAGACGCCATCGTTGTTGGCGACGATCTCGGTAATCAGCAAAGGCGCATTCGTGGCGAACGGCGTGGCTTCTTTTTGGGCGCAACCCACGCATGCAAACGCCCACGCACAAACGCCAAGCCAAGGCAGCGTTCGCGGTGGGCGCGGGTGTGTCATTGATGCAAAAAGCTCAGAGGCACAAACTGAACTTGCCGCTTGAATTCAACGTCAGACCAAAGGTGGGCGCCGACATTGCCCCCACGATTTGAAAGCTGAATTTCATCACGCGGCCATCGCTGCCAAGTGAGCCCGTGATCAGAGCGTCGCGCGGCACACCGCCGGGCATCACAGCCCCGCCGTCCAAGAAGTACTGCGCTTTCCACATGAAGTTGCCGTTTGCGTCCACTTCCAGGGGGGACAAAATGGTGGCGCGACCGCAATCAAATCGAAGTGAGCCGCCGGTCATCGGATCTTTAGCGGTGAGTTCCACATGTTCACCACCCCAAAGCCCGGAGCGCACAAACCGGGCCACCGTTTTGCATTCGCCGTCGTGATCCTTGGTTACACCGGAAGCCAAGCGCAAGCAGTCGTTGTTGTATGTGCGGCCATCGCAGCCACACACGGGGACAAGTTCCTTTGAACATGCTCCCGAGGTTTGCGCGCGGCACGTGCCCACAAACTTCGCATTCGTGCATTGATTTGGCTCGGGATCGCACACCAAGGTTTTGTCGCAGTTGATCCCAAGCGCTGCCCCGCAGGCTTGCCCAAGTTGTGCGCCCGTGGGGGCACAGGTGCCAGGGCTCACGAGCGATTGACCCGCTTGACGGCGAACACAATCGTTCTGGTACGTCTTGCCGTCGCAGGCGCACACAGGTGAGTTCACCCCCACGCACTGTTGTGGGATCGCGTGGCACGTGCCCCGCGCGCTTGCCATGCCACACACTTTTGCATCGAACTCACAGAACAACCCGCTGCTGCATTTGAACGTATTTTTTCCATCGAATGCGCCACACGCGCTGCCTTCACCCACGGTGACAACGGCCTTGTCGCAAGCGCCGTCGAACGCCTTAGAGACGCCGGCCGCCCGACGCTCGCAGTCGTTGGCATAGGTTTTGTTGTCGCAACCACAAACCGGGGAGAACAGGGCCACGCATTCTTTGGGCTTGTTGGTGCATACGCCGCCGCGCATCGGCGGCGGAGCGGGAAGCGCCGCGCCAGATGAGGATCCACTTCCCCCGCCGGTGCCGGTGCTGCCGCCCGCGGCCACCAAGAACGCCACCGCGCCGCAGGTGTTGTCCTTAAAGTCACAAAAAGCGCCCGCGCCGCAGGCTGAACTTGAGGCGCAGCTAAAACCCGTGGCGCCTCCCGTGCCTGGAAAACCACCGTCGAAGATGGGGAAAGCACCGCCCGCTCCGATGGGCACGCCGGCGTCTGGCATCGCAAATCCGCCTTCGCCGCCGAACCCGTCGCAATCTTGGAACGCCGGGTCACAACTGACGTCGTCTGCCGCGCCCCCGTTGCTGCAAGCCGAAGAAACGATGCCGAGTAAACAAGCGAACGAAACCTTGAGTGGGTCCTGCATGAGATCCTCAGAGCGTACCTCAGCAAAGTCTGTTCCATGACGGCAACGTACACGGGCGGGCAAAATTGCGCTGCAACGCCAAGGTAATTGGCTCTCAGCGTCAAGGTTGCCCTCAGTTTTCTGAGAGGCAGGGGCACCGGGTGCCGCGGTTCGTACCGGGGGTCAGGTGCGGATCACCGCGCGCGCAGAGGCGCCGGAATTGGACGCAGGATCTTCGCCCGCGCACGCAGCGCCCGCTTTTGCTCGTCGGTCGTCTCGGCAAAACAGTGGGGGCACGACACGTCTTGCTCGAACGTGGGCGCGGCACGATCAGACGCGCAAAGGGGGCGCTGGCACTGATCGCAGATCGTATGCTCGCCGGGCGCCAACGTGTGATCCACGGCCACTCGTCGATCAAACACGAAGCAATCGCCCTGCCACAGGCTTTGCTCTTGGGGCATCGTCTCCAGATACTTCAAGATGCCGCCCTGCAGGTGGTACACCTCTTCGAAGCCTTCGCCCAACATGAAGCTCGACGCCTTTTCGCAACGGATGCCGCCGGTGCAAAACATCGCCACCTTCTTGTGTGTGGCGGGATCCAGGTTCTGCCTCACGAACGTGGGAAACTCGCGAAAGGTGGTGGTCTTCGGGTTAAGAGCCCCTTTGAATGTTCCCATCTGCACTTCGTAGTCATTGCGCGTGTCCAGGAGCACCACGTCTTCGTTCTGCAGCAGCTGGTTCCACTGCGCAGGCGTCAGATATGTGCCCACGCGGGTGGTCGGATCCACGTCGGGCACGCCCATCGTAACGATTTCTGGTTTTACGTGGACTTTCAGCCGGCGAAAGGGTGTTTCGTCCACCCACGAAAACTTTGCTTCGAGCGCGGCCAAAGCGGGCTGCGCGCGAATGCCCTCAAGCATAGCGCCGATGGCGTCTTTTGCGGCTGCGATGGTGCCGTTGATGCCTTCGCGGGCGACGAGCAAAGTGCCCAACACGCCCAGCTCGGCACCGTGCGTGCGCAGCTGTTCCGCCAGCGCTTGCGGTTCGGGCACGCGCGCGAACTTGTAAAGCGCCGCCACAAGAATTTTCGTCATGTGTGCAGTCGCTATAGCAGGTGTGTGGCACGCCTTGCACTGGCCCGCCTCGGCGATTTGGCGGGCCCCGCGGCCATGCGGTACGTTACGACCTATGTTTAACAAACAGACGCGAAACGTTTTTCTTGTCGTGGGTCTTTGGGGGTGGGCGGCGTGCAAACAAGAAGCGACTCCGCCTCCGCCAGCGCCCGTCGTGGCCGAGCCCGCGCCCCCCGACGCGGAGGTGCCTGACACCCGTCCCCTGGGCCCCATCCGCATTGGTGACGTTGGCTTCGACACGCCCGAATCCGCCTTGCACGATGGTCTGTCTGACGTGTACCTGGTGAGCAACATCGGCGGCGATCCGTTTGGCAAGGACGACAACGGGTTCATCTCGATGCTTTCACCTGATGGGGTTGTAAAGCAATTGAAGTTCATCGACGGCGCGGCCAAGGACGTGACTTTGAACGCCCCCAAAGGTTTAGCCATCGCAGGCGACACCTTGTACGTGGCTGACATCGATACCGTTCGCATGTTCGATCGCACCACGGGCAAAGCCAAAGGCGAAGTGAAGATCAAAGGCGCCACGTTCTTGAACGACATCGCCGTGATGGATGAAACGGTTTTCGTATCGGACTCTGGGCTCAAGCCAGGCTTTAAGCCTTCGGGCAGCGACGCGATTCACATGATCAAAGACGGCAAGGCCAAACCGCTTCTCAAGAACAAGTCGCTCGCTGGCCCCAATGGGTTGGTTACCCACGGCGATATGTTGTGGGTGGTGAACTTTGGTGGCAAAACACTGCAAATGGTGGGCATGGACGGCAAACTAAGTGGCGCTGTCGAGATGCCAGAAGGCCAGCTGGATGGCGTGGTGATGTTGCGCGATGGTTCGTTTCTTGTGACCAGTTGGGCTTCAAGCAGCATCTATCACGGCAAGCCTGGCAGCAACGCAGCCTTTGAGGCTGTGATCACGGATGTGCCGTCACCCGCAGACATCGGTTACGACGGCGGACGCAACCGCGTGATCGTACCGTTGTTTCAAAAGAACGTGGTCGAGATTCACACGCTGGCGCTCTAACGTGTGCGAATGCATGTTGGCGCGGCGGCCGTCACGCCAGCATGCAGCGGAGCAAGTTGTCGAGCAAGCGATCGTTGTGTTCACGATCAGCCTTTGAGAGAGCCGCGGTTTGTGCGAGCACTTCGGCCGGCCCTTGTGGGCCCAGCGCCTTGTGCACGAACGCGGCATCTTCTTCCGTCCACACGTGCACGGTCTGTGGATCGGCCTCACAGTGAAATTGCAGCCCGAACAGGCGCGTGCCGAGTCGAAACGCTTGGTTGCGGCAGAGCGGCGTTGAAGCCAAGGCCACGCCGCGCGCCGGCAAGTCGAATGTATCGCCGTGCCAGTGCAACACCGTTTGCTGTTCAGGCAGACCCTGCAAAACAGGCTCGTTTTCAAGGCTTGCGAAACGCACGGGGGCCCATCCGACCTCCAAGAGGGGCACGGGCTGACCGTTGACCATGCGCGTGTTGGGATAAACGCGCGCGCCTGCAGCGTGTGCCAAGAGCTGCGCGCCCAAACACACGCCCAAGGTGGGCGCGTTGGTATTGATGCGTTCGGCGAGCAAAGCCACTTCGCTTGCCAGGAACGGGTACCGGGCATCGCCGATGTCCGCCACACCCATGGGGCCGCCCATTACCACCAAAACGTCATCAAGCGCGACCTGCGGCACGGGCTCCCCCGCGAACAGCTTAACGGTATGCACGGCCAAACCCGCGCGCTCGGCGGCCAAGGTTAACCGGGCCGGGCCTTCCATCGCCACGTGTGTAAGTACGACGGCATTCATCGCCGCAAAGCTCAGCACAATTTCTCCGCGCTTGCACGGGTTGGTGTGTTTCGTTTGCGTATACGATTGTGGCCGTCCACAGCGCCGTTGCTAAGCTGGGCCGCGATGAACCGCGCGCGCACAGCGATCGTCTATGACTTTGATGGCACGTTGGCCAAAGGAAACATCCAGGAGCACGGCTTTCTTCCTGGCTTAGGCCAGCAGATCGAGGGGTTTTGGGCAGATGTCAAAGCACGCGCGCGTTTAAATGACGCTGACGAGATCTTGATCTACATGTGGCGCATGTTGGAGGCGGCCAAGGCCAGCAACCTGCCGATCACCAAAGAGGTGCTGGAATCCCATGGCCGCGCCGTGCCCTATTTTCAGGGCGTGGCGACGTGGTTTGATCGCATCAATGCGTTTGCGCAGGGGCGCAACCTTGATCTAGAGCATTACGTCGTTTCATCGGGCAACTACGAGATCATCAAGGGCTGCTCGATTTTTCCATACTTTCGCATGGTCTATGCGTCGCGCTTTGTTTACAACGAACGCGGTGAGGCCGTGTGGCCGGGCGTGAGCATCAATTACACCACGAAAACGCAGTACCTCTTTCGCATCAACAAGGGCGTGCATAACTTTTGGGACAACGAACGCGTCAACCAGTGGATGCCGCTGCCGGAACGACCCATTCCGTTTACGCGCATGATCTTCATCGGCGACGGTGAAACCGACATCCCTTCGATGAAGATGGTGCGCCACCAAGGCGGGCACTCTGTGGCCGTTTTCGATCCGGAGAAATTCCACGAAGAATCGTTTCAAAACAAGGTGTATCGCTTGGTGGCCGAAGACCGCGTGCACTTTGTGGCGCCCGCCGATTACCGCGAAGGCAGCCAACTAGATGTGACGGTCAAGGGCATTTTGGGCCGCTATGCGCGCGACGCCGGCTACCGCGAGCCGCACGTGCCTTAGTGCGCTGTTCGCCTTAGCCGCCAAACAGGTTCAACTGCGGGGACGGTTTGCCGGGCCGAGAAAACAGATCGGTGCGCAGCGGTGTCATGCCGGGGAAGGCAAGTCGCGCACACGCCGCTGCATGACGTCGTTGCAGCAAATCCGCGTACGGGCCTTCGCCGCGCATGCGGCTGCCAAAGTGGGCGTCGTAAAGTTTGCCGCCGCGTGCTTGCCGGATGAGGTTCAGCACTTTGTCTTTGCGGTTGGGGAAATGCGCCTGCAGCCAGCCTTCGAACAACTCTTTTATCTCCAGTGGCAGGCGCACCATGATGTACGAGGCTGTGCTTGCGCCCGCGTTGCGTGCCGCTTGCAATATGTGCTCAAGCTCGGCGTCGTTGAGGCCCGGAATCATCGGCGCGGCCATCACACCCACGGGCACGCCCGCCTTCGCTAAGCCTTCGATCGCCTCCAATCGCTTCTGCGGCGAGGCGGCCCGTGGCTCCATCGTGCGCGCCAGCTTCCGATCAAGCGAAGTCACCGAAACAAACACGTGCACCAAGCCTTGAGCCGCCATGGGTGCCAGCAGATCCAGATCGCGCAGCACAAGATTGTTCTTAGTAATGATGCCGCACGGGTTGCGAAAATCAGCGAACACTTGCAGAGCCTGGCGTGTGATCTGCCATTGCCGCTCAATGGGTTGATACGGATCGGTGTTGGCGCCTACGGCGATGACTTCAGGCTGCCACGAAGGCTTCATGAACATCGCCCGCAAGGCCGCAGGCAATTCCGGTTTGGCCACGAGGCGACTCTCAAAATCGATGCCGGGTGAAAGATCTAAATAGGCGTGGGTCGGCCGCGCGAAGCAATAGATGCAGCCGTGTTCGCAGCCCTTGTAAGGGTTGAGCGAGACCGAAAAGGGGACGTCCGGTGATTCGTTGCGGCTGATCGGGCTGCGCGTCTGCTCGGTGGTGACCACCGTTTGCAGCGGCGGTGCCGGCTCGTCGAGGCTGCCCCAGCCATCGTCGATGGCCTCCCGAATCACCGGTAAGTAGCGAGGCGCGGGCGCGCTGGTGGCGCCTCGACCCACCCGCACCCCCCGCTGAGGATCGTCGCACGACATCTGAACGAATGTACAGCTTCGGAGCCGGCGACGCAAGTCAATGGGCTAAGGAGTTGGAGACCTCAGTGCGTTCGCTGCTTAAGAGCGGGCGAGCGATCCTCACGACGGACGTCGTGGTAATGGAACCATTGGCTGGCGCAGGCGATGAGCAACGAGCCGAAAAACTTCGTCGGTTCCTACTGAGTTTCGCGCACGCGCCTGTTCGGGGTTTAGTAGACTTCGAGGGCGCCGCCCAGTTGTATCGGGAGTGTCGACGACAAGGCTTCACGCCGCGTGCGCTAAACGACTGTCTTGTGGCTTCTGTGGCGTTACGTGAACGATGTTCGGTTCTTCATCACGATCGCGACTTCACAAACATCGCCCGTTGCTCTGCGCTGCAGATTCATGTGGGCTGAGTTCCGTTCGGGGCGGCGCAAGCAGAGAACGAACCTGCGC
Source organism: Deltaproteobacteria bacterium (assembly GCA_033763315.1). Classification (GTDB taxonomy): domain Bacteria; phylum Myxococcota_A; class Polyangia; order Fen-1088; family Fen-1088; genus JAGTJU01. The sequence goes on along the minus strand of JANRKS010000007.1, from coordinate 16,863 downwards.
CGTTATCCCTTCACAGGCACACGTTGATGGGCGAGGCGCACGTGAAGCACTTGACGTTTGGCCGGTTCGCGCAATGGTCGACGGTGCGGGTCGCACATTGTTTCCCTGGCACACATTCCTGATCGCTTTCGCAGTTAACGGCCGCCTTAGCGAAGCAGCCTGCGACGGGAAGCTTGTTGCCACTGCAGCCAGGTTCAAGCCATTGGCAGGCGGTGTTTAGCTCGCACGTCTTCAGGTCGCGCAGCTCGCTGCACGCCGCGGGGCAAGACGTGATCTGCCAACCACATTTGCCATTCGTGCGGCTGCAAACAGGGCCCGCGGTGGATCCGTCTTCGCAGATGCGCGTGGCAACCTTGGGCGCAACACCGCACTCCTCCGTCGTGCACGCGACGGGGGCTGGGTTGCACTGGCAAAGCGCGCACCCGTTGGCATCAACCTTGTTGCCAAACTCGCAGAAGATGTCGCAGACAGGTCCGGTGCATACGTTGCATTGACCAATGTTCCAAGCGCATTTGCCTGTGGTGGCGCTACGAACGCAGGACATGGCCGGTCCCGTTCCGCCCGGGCAAGGTGCCACAGGGGGGACCGGGCCACATTCGGTATTTTTGCACGTGGGAGCGTCCGCGCACGCACAGAGATCACAGCCGGCTGCGTCCTTTTTGAAGCCAAACTGACAGGCGATCTTGCACGTCACCGGTTTGCAGGTTGTGGGGCACTGGTCCTGTTGCAGGGAACACTTGCCGGTTGTGTTGAGCCGGCAAGAGAATCCCACGGCTGAACCATCGGGGCACAGCTTGGCGATTGCCGGTGCTGCCTGGTTCGCACAATCTTTCGGACCGCACTGCTTGGGCGGGGGATTGCAAGCGCAGGTTGGACAGCCGGCTTCGTCGAGGACGTTGCCGAATTCGCAAGCGATGGCGCACACGGGGCCGCACGTGCTGCTGCCTCCGCCTCCACCTTCGCCGCCTTTTGCGCCTTGGCCACCTTGGCCGGAACCACCGCCGCCATCGTCGGTATCGAGGCCCTCGTTGCCCATGCACCCGCCGCAGGACAAGATACCGGCGACCAGCGCTAGCCAAACACTTGAACGAGCTTTGAACTTCATAGCGGTCCTTTCGGTGATTGGCATCTCGTCACGCGAGACTGCTGAGATGGCCTTCGCATAAATGGTCGCCACCCACCAATGCAATCGCGATGCCTGCGCGTAAAGGTGGAAACTCTTGGCCGTTTTGCCTCCGCTAGCAACCTTGCTGCTTTCGCACGTCAGAAAACTGAGGTTGGTCGGATGAATTTCCACCTTGCGTGTCGTGATCCCAGACCTGGATCGCGACGGCCCTGAACCCCTCGATCGTGTGTGTGTCTCGCCGGCAAGAGCCTGCAACCGAGTGCCTATCAGCGAGCCCACCGTCGCCCGCGCGCGCATCTCCGCTGCTTGCCACCGGGCCCCATCGGACAAAGTACCTCTGGGAACACCGGCTCAAATCCCTTACCCTCGGCGAATGAAGACATCCTCTCGTCTTGCGGCCGTGTTCTTGGCCAATTTACTCTTTGCCGGCGTGTCGGCGACCGCGGCGCCACGCTTTCCTGCGCCAGCCGCCTTCCGTCGCGGCCCCTTGCAGGTGTCTCCCGATGGACGCTCGCTTGTGTACCGTGACGGAACGCCGTTCTTCTATCTGGCCGACACCGCGTGGGAGCTGCTGCATCGGCTAAGCCGTGCTGACATCACACGCTACTTAAGTGATCGTGCCAGCAAGGGGTTCAACGTCGTTCAGGTTGTGGTGCTGCCTGAGCTTAATCTCACCGTCCCCAACATGGAAGGAAACCTGCCCTTGCACAACATGGATCCCCGCCAACCCAACGAGGCGTACTTCGCGTTGGTCGACTTTTTGGTTGTGCAGGCCCACAGGCGAGGCATGTTCGTGGCGCTGCTGCCTACTTGGGGCTCATACGCAGTGAAGGAGACACACGTACTGTTTCCTGACTTTCACTTATTTAAAGCCGACAATCTGGAGATCCCTCGGGCTTGGGGCCACTTTCTTGCTGCACGCTATCGAGCTGCGCCCAACATCATTTGGGTGTTGGGCGGCGACAGGTCCCCTGTTGGCTACGAGGCCGTGTGGCGTGCAATGGCGCAAGGCATAGGCGCCGCAGAAAGCACACCCGGCAGTGTGCACAAGTTAATCACGTACCACCCGACGGGCGGCTCCAGTTCGGGTCAGCATCTTCACGCCGAGCCGTGGCTGAGCTTCAACATGGTCCAAAGCGGCCACGACAGAAACAGCAAACCTTGGGTGCTCTTGGGCCAAGACTTTGAGCGCCTGCCGCGCAAACCCGTGCTGAACGGAGAGCCCGGCTACGAGAACATTCCCAACAACCTCAAAGACGAAGGCGATCGACTTGACGTCGATGATGTTCGACGCCTCGCCTACGCGTCAGTGTTCGCAGGAGGCTGCGGTCATACGTATGGCGCCGCTGAGATTTGGCAGATGTGGTCACCTGCCGTCGAACCGTTAGCCACCCGCGTGCCTCTCAAAGGGCCGCTACTAGGGGCAAATGTTCCGTGGCACCAAGCGATGGCATTTCCGGGCGCGAGCCAGATGCGACACCTGCGCGCCCTCGTCGAGAGCCGGCCGTTTTTGACCCGTGTTCCCGATCAAACCTTGTTGCTGGCACCCGTGGGTTCGGAAGCGCCGGCGCAAGCACAAGCCCTGCGCGACAGTGCCGGGCGCAGCTTGATGGTGTATGTGCCTTCACCGAACACCATCGTACGTGTGCGCCTAAGCGACCTGCGCGCACAAAGCGTAAACGCCTGGTGGTACGATCCACGCAAAGGAAGCGCAAAACAGCTGTTCCTGGGGCGCCCGAAATCCGAATACCTGGATGTGACCGCTCCGACAGAGGGGCCCGACTGGGTCCTGGTGGTAGATGACTCCCGTGCCGGGCTGCCCCCTCCGGGCCAGGCTGCATTCCGGGAAAAATCTCACGCTAGGCCCTAGCGGCGACGTGATGCTCATCATCTCCTCCGGCCCTCGCACGGCTCTGGGCGAATCACCAATGCCCACTTGACGAAGACGATCGAGTTTGCCGACCAGCCACTGCCATTCATCGAAAAGGTCTAGATCACTTCGGTGATTACACGGCCCGATAGATCCGTGAGCCGGTAGTCGCGGCCGTCGTGATGAAAAGTCAACCTCTCGTGATCAAACCCCAGTTGATGCATCAACGTGGCATGCAGATCATGTACTGAAACGGGTTTCTCCACGGCTTTGAAACCGATCTCGTCTGTTTGGCCGTAGCTAATCCCTGGCTTGATGCCTCCGCCCGCCATCCACACGAGGAACCCATGTGGATTGTGGTCACGTCCGTCCGACTGCTCAGAAACGGGCATGCGGCCAAACTCACCGCCCCACACGACAATTGTTTGATCAAGCAAACCCCGCTGAGCGAGATCGGCCAGCAGCGCCGCGGTGGGCTGGTCGGTTTCCGCAGCCCGATCTCCGTGCTGCTTGCGAAGGCCATTGTGAGAATCCCACTCGTCGTTGCAATAGACCTGCACGAACCGCACGCCCTTTTCCACAAGTCGTCGCGCCATCAAACACTTTTCGGCGAATGGTCGCGTCACCGGGTTGTCCATGCCGTAGAGTCTTCGAATGTGTTCCGGTTCGTCATTGAGGGCAGCGACGTTGCGTCCCGCTGTCTGCATGCGGTAGGCAAGTTCAAGGCTGCTCGCACCCGCTGTCAGTCGCTCGTCCTGCTGTGCGTGGTTTGCTGCGTGCCGCGCGTTCATGCGCGCTGCCAAATCGAGCATCGCCCGCTGGGCAGGCGCTGTCATGTCATCAGGTCTGCGTAGGTTCAGGATGGGCGATGGTCCGGATCTGAACGTGGTCGCCTGGAGATCTCCAGGAAGGAAGCCGTTGCTCCAATTGGCAGGTCCTCCTTTTGAGCCCCGGGCATTGGGAAACACCACGAATCCGGGAAGGTCCCTATTGTCGCTGCCTCGACCATAAAGCACCCATGCGCCCATGCTGGGGAACCCAGGGCGTTGGAACCCCGTGTTCATTTGGTACATGGCTGGCCCGTGGTTCGGGGAGTCAGTGACACAGGACTTCAGAAAGCAAACCCGATCGATTTGTTTTGCCACGTGAGGGAACAGTTCCGACACCCAGGCCCCACTTTGCCCATGTTGTTTGAATGCAAATGGCGACGCCATCAGTGGACCAGGCGAGCCAAAGAACACATCAATCTCTTGCGAAGGCTTCTGGCCCGCGTGTTTCGTTAGCTCCGGTTTTGGATCGAAGGTGTCGCACGCTGACGGGCCGCCCTCCATATAGAGCCAGATGACCGAGCGCGCTTTGGCGGGGTGATGCAGGCCAAGCGGCGCTGCAGCCGAAGCCTTACTGGTACACAGCAAACTCGGAGCCAATAGCCCCGACGCGCCTGCCATGCCTCCGATGAATGAGCGACGGGATAGGGTGATCGAGGAACGGCTTTCAGTCGACATTGATGAACTCATTGGTGATGAACAAGGTGTGAGCCAGGTTGGTAAGAGCTATGCTGCCACTGGCATCGTTCGTGGACGTCTCCGCAGCGAGGAACCGGAGTGCATCGTCAAGCTCCTCGGGCGACGGCTTGCGGCTCAGGGCCCGAAGGAAGAGGCGTTCCACCGTGTGCGTTTGTGATGTCTCGGCCGAAAGCGTTGCCTCTACAGCGAGGTCGTGCGCGCGTGCGCGTACAAAGGCGTCATTCAATAGCGTCAGGCTTTGCGTTGGCACCGTGCTGATAGAACGTCGGCCACAACTGGCGGTTGCTGCGGGCTTGTCAAAAACCTCCAAAAGGGGATAGCGAACCGAACGCTTGTTGAAGACGTAGATTGATCGCCGCCAGACGTTGGGCCCGTCCTCAACATCGGCGGGATAAGCATCTTGAGAGCGTGTCGCCATGGCGTCCGAATCAATGCGCGGCTTGACCGCTGGTCCGAACAACCGCTCGTTGAGCCCGCCGGAGGCGGCGAGAATGGCATCGCGCACGGCCTCCGCTTCGAGTCGCAGTGGTTCGCGGCGCCACCACAGCTGATTGCGTGGATCCACGGTCATTGCTTTGGGGTCAACGCTGACGCCTTGTTGGTAGGCCTGGCTTTGCACGATCAGTCTGTGGACGGGTTTGAGCCGCCAACCGCCCTCAACAAGCTTTGTTGCGAGGAAATCCAGGACGTCACGTTGGCTGGGAGCCTCAGTCTGAAAACCGAAGTCGTTTGGCGTTTCCACGAGGGGACGACCGAAGTGGTGTTGCCATAAACGATTGACCAACACGCGAGCCACCAGCCGCCCGGCACCGTGGTCCATATCGACCAACCATTGGCCGAGGGCGGCGCGCCGCCCGGTTGAGTTCGGATGAATCGCAGGCAGATATTTTTGGGGAGTCGCTTCGCCCAAAGCTTTCAGGAAGCCGAACGAAATCTCTGTGGCCCGATGGCGAGCGTCACCGCGCCGCAAGAGATATGCAGGCTGGGCTCGCGCGGAGTCGTCCATGACTGTAAGCGCGCGTGGCAATGGCGTTGAGGAGGACGCGAGTTCGGCTGCATGGGCATTTCGGCGCAGTGTGTCCCACTGCTGGCGCGCTGCCGGGGGAAGCCAGGCGGCCAAAAGCGCGTCGGGGGCGGCGAGCTTGTTATCCCAAGTGGCATGGATTCGAACGGACGTGGGGTTGTTGGGCATGCGCGGTGAACGCAAGATCATGCGGTCGTATTCGGGCACCGACAGTGCCTCCATTTTCGCCTCACGAAATGCTTCACGCTGCCGCTTCTCAAACAGTTCCAATTCGCGTTCGGCCGCCTCAAGCGGCACCACGATTCGATGCGTTTCGACAAATGCAGCGCCGAGTTGGTAATACTCGCGGGTTGAGATGGGGTCGAACTTGTGATCGTGGCAACGAGCACAGCCTACGGTCAGTCCCAAAAATGCACTTCCGACCGTGGAGACCCAATCATGAATCTCATCGGCGCGCACCATGCGTTTGTTGTCTTCGGTATCGGTAACGGTGGGGGCCAGGAACTCGCCCGCAGCGAGGAATCCGGTCGCGGCGCGGGCCTCGGGCACATCGGGGGCCACTTCATCTCCTGCCAATTGCCACAAGACAAAACGGTCAAATGGCATGTCCGTGTCCATCGCACGAATGACAAAGTCTCGGTAGGGCCAGCTTGCTCGCCGGTCGAGATCTCGCTCAAAGCCATCGCTGTCCGCATAGCGGGCGACGTCGAGCCAGTGTTGCGCCCAGCGCTCGGCAAAGTGATGTGATGAGAGCATCTGCCCCACGAGCTTTTGCCAGGCTGCGGGCGTCGGCGCCTGAACGAAGCGGTCTACGACCGACGCCTGCGGAGGCAGGCCCAACAAGTCGAAGCTCAGACGGCGGACACGCTGGCCAGGTGCCAGCAATGGCGCGAAGGAAAGCTGTGCTTTTTTCAGCTTCGCTAGGAGCAGACCGTCCAAAGTTGCGTTCGAGGAGAAGTGGGCCAACGGCTCGAACGCCCAGTGACGGCGTGGGGGTGGGGGTGCCAACGGACGCTCGTAGGGGGTGCCGGCGGAAATCCAGCGTGACAGCGCGGCGATGTCCTCGGGGGCCATCTTAGGTTGTCGCAGGGGCATTCCAGGCGACTCTTCATGGATGACCATCTGGAAGAGCAAGCTGCTGTGTGCGTCACCTTGCACCACAGCGGGTCCGTTTTCTCCACCAGCAAGCAAGCCCTGTCGCGTGACCAGGTTCAATCCCCCCTTAGCCGTGTCAGCGTTGTGGCACTCAATGCAGTGAGACTCAAGCACGCGAGCGGCGTCAGAGAACACCTTGCCACCGGCCGTGGCAAGCGGTGCCCAAGCGATGAGGGATGAAAGCGCCACGAACCTGATCGCAGTGAAAACGCTGGGTCTCATGACCAACCAATGCGCGTCTCACAAGGTTTTGTGTCGATCAAAATGGATCAGGGAGCTTGATCGTGGCGTTGGGGCGCTTAGTCCTGGGCCTTGGCGGCTAAACGCTCCCGCTCGAGGCGTTCGGACAGAATGGCTTGCCAGCTAGGGTTGTGACGAATGGCGGATTCGAAGTCAGCCACCGCCGCCTCATGATGGCCAAGACTCGCGTATGCTTCACCTCGTTCGGCCAAAGCTTCAGCGTGCTCGTTATCGACCTTCAGTGCTCGTGTCAGGACGACCACGGCCTGGGCGTCACGGCCAGCCTGGTGAAGTGCGGCACCCCACCAGGTGAGTATCCAAGGATCATCAGGACCTAAGGCCACCGAATCGCGAAAGTCTTGCTCGGCTGCCTCGAAATGGCCCAGAAACGCCCGAACGCGGCCTCTTCGTCCCAACGTTTCGGCGGTTATCACCCGAGACAGATCGGCCTCTGCTTCTGCCAGAGTCGCGTTGCCATCTCGACCTGATTCGCGCTGCCAAGCCCCAAGATGGAAGCGGGCGTTTCCCAGCCAGTTGTAGGCCTCGGGGATGTCCTCGACTGCCTTCATGAGATCGGCGATCGCGAGTCGGCAGTCCGTCTCTGGATCGATCTTGATTGTTCGTTTGTAGACACATCGTTGGACGAACAGGATGCCGCGCTGATGGTGCGCAGCGGGCAGTAACGCGCCGTCGGCTTCTGACACGACCCGGGTGAGATCAGCCGCCGCAGTCTCCCAGAAGGGCATGGGGGTCAGTCCCCGATCCCGAACGTCTTCTCCCCATACGAGGCGCAACACGCCCCGATGGAAGCGAGCCTGCCTGTCAGTTGGAGCATGCGCGAGCTGTTGTGTGAGCGCGCGATCCTGTGTCTCGAACCAGTCGTTGCGCTCCCGCGGATCTAAGTCCGCCGGCAAGCCGATGGATGGCTTGCCAAGGTTTGCGATCGCCCCAGGAGATGTCGCGCGGGCGAGCCAAACCGCCAACGCAACAGCAGCGGCTGCGGCGAACAGTCCGATGGTGCGCTTGAACGGGCCGCCCCGCCGCGTGCTGGGCTTTGCGACATCACGAAGCGCGCGCGCGAAATGGCTGGCGTCCGCGAAGCGCAGATCAAGGCTTGGGCTCAGTGCAGTGGCAATGACCGGGCTGAGGGGGTGGGATGGAAGGGGTGGTGGCCCCTGGGCGATGGCACGCTCGATCGCCGCGCGGTCGTCGGTGGGAAACGGGCGCTCGCCCATCAACACTTCAAAAAGCATGACGCCAAGTGCCCAGACGTCGGCTTGTGGTGTTGCCGTTTCACCTCGCAACTGCTCGGGTGCCATATAGGTGAGCGTGCCCGCCACGCCGCTACGCTTTCGGACATCTGTGGAGGCCTCCGCGAGGCCAAAGTCTGTGAGCAATGCCTTGCCAGTATGATCCACCAGCACATTTGCGGGTTTGAGGTCGCGGTGAACGATCCCGGCCGTGTGCGCTACGGCAACAATGTCGGCGACCTGCAACAGCAGCGAGACCCTAGCGTCCAGCTCTTGCGCCTTCCAGGCCTCGGCCAAAGTGTGTCCGGCCACGAGATCCATAACAATGAAGTTCGCGCCGATCTCATGAACAGCGACGATGCCAGGGTGATTGAGCCTTGCGGCTGCCGCCGCCTCTCGTCGGATGTGTTCTGGGTCTGGATGTTTGAAAACCTTGATCGCCACTTTGCGTTCAAGCGCTGGATCCCATCCCTCGTAGACGATGCCCATGCCCCCCTCTCCCACTATGGGGCCAAGCTCATATCTTCCGACCCGTTCGGCCGCGGCCAAAAATGACAAGAGGCGGGCCGTAGTCACATTGACCCCACGATGAATGCAAGCTCTGCTTCCAGATCTTCGTCGGGGCCGAGGTATTGTTGCACACGCTTGCGAATGAGGTGCCGGAGGCGCTGCCGCGCCGAGCGCAGACCGTTGCGAATTTCGTCGACGTTGGTTTCGTATTTTTGTGCCAAAGACTGGTAGCTCACGCAATTGTCGTCGCTGAGGCAGTAGTCGTGGAAGATCGAAAACAGGCGCCGTTTGCCCTCGCGAGCCAGCTCGGCTTCGAGCGCATCAGTGGATTGGGTGACCACCGAGTGAATCCATTCTCGGTCAAAGGCCAGTTCTGGATCGAGTGAACTTGCCACTTCCCAACGCGCATCGGCCTCGGCAAAGTGAAACATCAAGGGCTGCGTAATCTCCGAACGCCGCCGGCTGATGAGAAAGTTGCGGATGGCGGTTTTCAAAAAGCCCCGAAACGTGCCTCGGGTCTGGGCCAATTTTTGAAACTCGTTGCGATCGAGCAACATGACAAAGAATTGTTGCGTTAGATCCTCGGCTTCTTGAGAACGCCTGCGATCAAGGGCGCAGAAGTAGTGGTAAACCGGAGTCCAGTACGCCGAGATTAGTTCCTCTAGAAGCGCCTGGTGGCGCTCAGAATCGTCCTGCAGCGTACCTTGCAGCGCCACGATTCTTGACCAGTGCGTCTGTGGGAAGGCATGGGACATGAACAAGGGTGACACGTGGGATCGGGCGGAGGCAACGGCTGCTCCCGCATCAAATTCATGCTGCCGAACTAACCTCTGAGTTGCACGAGTGGTCCGGCGCACGCACGAGGTTCACCAAAGGTGGTGATGGGCACCCCCATCGCATTCGCAATGGAAACGAATAGATCTCCGTGGCCGGGGCCGAATTTTGTGTCGCCCACGAAGCCAATGCCGTCAGCCCAACCGTCTGGCCGCGATTTGGCGGTGGCCACCCGGGGCAGTTGGATAAAGCGGCCGGTCTTGAAGGCGCCGCCACCGGCCCCCGCCAAGATCCAGGGAAGGAAGGCCAAGTCGTGCCCTCCCCATGCAATGTGGCTAGCCCACAAGACGATCGTGTGGTCGAGCATCGTTTTGTTGTCGGCTGTCGGAATGTCCCTCAGAAGCTGAAGCATCTTGGCGAAGCGGGCGGCCTCGAATCGTTTGTGCTTCTTGCGAACCTCAAGCGCTGTCGCATCGCTTGCCAAACTGCCGGGTAGGCCAGCTTTCGGGCCCCCTGGCCCATTGCTCGTTTTGTGAACGAGGTCGTGGTAATCGTTGGTGCCCAACATGCCGCTCGTGTAGTCGATGGACTTTTCTGGATCCCACGCGGTCAACGTGATGACTCGGGTCAGGTCACACGCGAACGCGAGCTGGGCGACGCGCATCTGCGATTCGTAAGAGGTTTCATACCATTGCCTTGTTGCCCACCATGCGCCTCCCTTCGCCTTCAAATCGCGAGTTGCCTGAACAGCACTGACCTCCGAGCGGCAAGACTCGCCTGACGAGCCCAAGGATAGGCGCCGCTCAAGGTCGGTGAGGGCGCTCGCGTGTGCATCAAAGCGTTGTTTGTCCAAAGCGGACACTTTTGCCTTGAGCCCGTTGAAGCGTCCGACCGCAAACTCAAGCGCGCTTTTGCGCTGGGCGGCCCGCATGTCAGGCCCCGTGCCTCCGGTCGGTGTGGGAAAAAGGCGCGAAAACGCCTTGTCGGGATCGTCTTCGACGGGCAGATAGTCGCCCGTGCCAGAGGCGGCGTTGCGTGGCGAGTTGCCATCGATCGAAACCGATAGCTCGAGGGACGGAAACTTAGTCACCGGCGCAGGCTTGTTGATCTCCCGCGCGATCATCTGATCGATCGAGATCGCTGACCAATCCCAGGTGCCTTGCGAGGTCTTGCGTCTCAGATTGGCCGACAGCGCGTGGGTGTTCCCCGCGGCATGGGCGTTACTTGCGTTGTTGGGATCGAAAACTGTGGACAGCATGTCCATCCCGTCAAGGAAGATGAGGTCGCTCTTGTGCGGCGCGAGCGCGCTATAGACATCAGGCAACGCCCATGAAGTTTCGGTTCCCTTGGGCAGAAACAGATCGCGTTGGATGCCGTAGCCGGCCATGTAGATGAGTAAGCGGGTCGGGATGCCGCCCGTTGCCGCCTGTGCTTGCCCCTTTGGCAGGAGCGAAGGAAACAGCGACGAGCCGGCGGTAAGGCCGAGTCTGTGTAGCAATTGACGGCGGGTTTGATGGAACGTCATCGGCTGTTCTCCTTTCAGAGCGCGCGGAAGGAACGAAATGCCGGACTTCCGACGAGATCGATGAGTAATTGGCGCATGTCACCACCGTTCTTGGCAAAGGCGTCAGACAAAGCCTGCAGCGCACAGGTATCGGAGTCGTCTAAGCCCCGCGAAAGCGCGTAAGCGTAAAAGTGCTCGGCGAAGCAGGCCTGGACTTGCTTGCTCTGAGCCAGCTTATTGGACAGCTCGATGGCTCCGTTGAAGTTGCCATCCACGTCGCTGGCGCTTAGTTTGCCTGTGGCGTCGATAGGCTGCCCATTTTCTGTGGTTCGATATCGTCCCACGCTGTCGTAGTGCTGGAAGCCGAACCCGATTCCATCGATCAAGCTGTGACAGCCCGTGCAACCGGCACCCTTGTGAGTTTCCTCAAGGCGCGCCCGCAGGGTGGAAGGTGGATCGCCTCTTTTGGGTTCTGGCAAAGTGGTGTTCACGCCCGCGGGGGGCGCGCCGGTGGGGGCACATAGGAGGCTCTCAAGCACGAACACACCTCGCAAGATGGGTGATTCCAAGTTGGTGTGCCCAAGTCGAGCCAACAAGGCAGGTTGCGTGAGAAGCCCCGCTCGCTGCTGGGTGTCGGCTTTGAACGTAGTCCACGACGCCCCTGGGGGAATAGGTGCACCCACGAGCGGTGCCACTTTGGGATCTACGTAGACGGTAGGATCTGTCAACAAAGCTCCAACGGTGCCGTCTGCCTCCCACATGGAGTGGGCCAGGAACCGGTCGAGCGACTTACGCAGTGATGCCGCCGTGCCATCCACAAACGTGGGGAATAGGTTTGGATCCTTTTGAATCCTGTCCACAAGATCGAGAAGGAACCACTGGCGATAGAAGTTGGCAATGGCGCTTTTGGCTCGCCCATCTGCCAACAGACGTCGGGCTTGCTGATCAAGAACCTTGTGGTCGGTCAAGCTGCCATCCTGTGCCGCTTGGAAAAGTTCTTCGTCCGGTGGACTGTCCCAAAGAAAGTACGAAAGACGAGACGCCAACTCGAACGGGGAAAGCGAGGTCACACCGGATTTTTCCTGGGGAGTCACGAGATAAAGAAACTCCGGGGATTGGAGGACACCTTCAACAATCAAGCCCACGGCTGCGCCGAATCCGTAGCTTTTGCGCATCGACTCGAAAAAACTTGTGGCCGCGTCGATGTCGTCCGTTGTTGCAGGACGACGGTAGGCCTTCTCCAAGAAGGACGTAACGAAGGTCTTACCGCAAGCGGATTCCTCGGCGGCGCTGGATGGCTTGCACGGAAGAACTTTGTCTCGGTTTGCGGCTACCAAGGCAGAAACGGATTCAGCCGTCTTATGAATCTGCTCGACCAGAACAGGTGCGGCGACCTGAGCGTTCGCGTCGTTGTCAAACAGCGATGTCTTCGACGCCCCCGTGGGCAGCGTTTGAGGCTCGATCGTAAGTGCTGGGAACAGCGCGTGCAGACTATTGTTGAACTGTGCTGTGGTCAGGCGCTGTGACGCGCCCAATAGTGGCACCAACGCGTCGTTGGCGTTGCACGCCTCCGCCGAGCCTCCGGCGGTCCCTGCGTTTGAGCCGCCTTGTCCACCGGCGCTCGTTCCGCCCACGCCGCCGGGCTCTCCCCCCTCGGGGCCTATAACGCTGCCCGTGCATCCAATAGAGAACGCGAATGTGGTGGCGACAGCAACTATGCACGCAACCGAACTACAAGATTGATACATGGGGCCGGTCCTTCTGCTCATGGGCCTGAGCCGTGGGCACCGAGGGAATGTTTCGAAGCGGCGAAGCCCTCGAGTGTCGCCTCCAACTCCACCGTTCGATTATGCCCCACCACTTTCGATCAACCATGGGATGAGATGAGGTTGATGATGTAGGCGGCAATGACTGCGACGGCGTCGTCATAAATGACTAATGGGTTGAATTGCCGTGGTGTAATCGATTACAACTAGCCAAATGCTTTGCCTTCGTCACAACCTTGGTCCTGCCTGTGTGGCGGGTTTCCTGCTGTCGGCAATTGTGGGTTCCCCAGCTGCCCAAGCCGCCGTCCCTGAGGCTTCACCCGAGGCTTCCCGGCCGTGGCGTGAGGCGGCCGACGAGCTTGGCCGCTACCACGATGAGTTGCGCGCCTGGCGACAGGAACACGGCACCCAGAGGGCTCTGCCGGCAGTTTCATTTTTCCTGTTTGGGATGGGGGACCGCAAAAAGCTCGTCTACCGCGATGGCAAAATTTTTGATGCGCGAAGCAAGGCCGTGCTCCGTGATTTCGATGTTACCGAGGAATTGATTGTTCCTTCTGCCTTCACAGTTTTGTTGCGTACGAAGGCAGGCTTGGTTCGGATTGTGGAAGACGAGCGTGGTGTCAGTCTGTTCGAGGGCGTCCGCAAGACGGAGCTCACGCGCGCGAAGGTTTCATTGCCACGCTTCTCTGCACACCGCTTTCCTCGCATCATGCGGGTTCTGCTTCAGGAGATTCTAATCAACGTCGTCGATGGCAAGCCGCTGCCCAACTTCTTTGTTTACGACAAACCGTGGTACCGCGACGGCGCCATGATGATGATGGTGCTGCAGCGAACCCACAACGGTGCGCTGCTCTCACGTTGGGTAAAAGGCCTCGATACGCCGTTTGATCGCAACAATGCCAATGAGGAAGAGGCGGACAATCCTGGCCAAGCGTTGTACCTCATCTCTCATCACGGTGGTCGCAAGCATCCTCTTGTTGGCCGTTTGCAAGCGGCGCTGAAGCGATTCGAGACCAAGGCTCCAGACGGCACCACATTCATCCAAGGGCGTAGCGACTTTGCAAGCCATCCGGTGTACCAGACCCTTTGGGCAAAATTGGGCCTTACCGCTTTGGGGCTTTCCGATCCCTATACAGTGCCGGCCATTGACGACAACTACGCTCTGCTTTTTTGGTGGGATGGTGGCAAGGCCATTACGCCGAAGGCACACTTTAGCGTAGCGGAGACGCTTGATTATCCATACTTGACGTGGGCGGAGGATCACCACCTGGGCACAGCGCGTGCGCCGCTGGGCAACCGAGACTATCCGCTATCATGGGAGGCCCATGCGAGCCAAGCGCATTACGAAGGGATGTCTGTTATCGATCCCGTTTATGTGAAAGAGAAGTTGGCCACGCCCCATACTTGGCATGCCGCAGAGATGTTCTTATTGCTAGACGAGGCCAAGGCCCTCACAAACTCGAACGGGAAAGCGCAATGAGCTTGCCTCAAATGTCGCGCAGGCGTTTTGTTGCGAGCGCCGCTGCCGGCACCGCCCTGCGAGGCAAAAGCCAAGGGGCAGCCGGGGCCGCCAAGAAAAAGGACGCTTTTGTTCCTGCGGTGACAACGGCGCATCCGAATGGCCAAGGTTTTCTAACAGCGCGGATGCGGCTCAGTGTCGGCGAGCGTCTGTGCAAGATCAACCTTGACGATATCTTGGCCCCCTACACCCACCGACCGGGGGCACAGGAATGGGCGGGTGAGCACGTGGGGAAGTTCCTTCACTCGGCAAGCTTGTCGCTACGGCATGCGCCCAACGCAAAGCTCAAACAACGGTTAGATTACGCAGCTCAAAAGTTGATGGCCTCACAGTTGCCCGACGGTTACCTGGGCACTTACTCGACCAAGAAGCACTGGACGAGCTGGGATGTATGGAGCCACAAGTACAACATTTTAGGGTTGCTTGCGTACCACGAGCTCACAGGCAAGGCCCAAGCGCTTGCGGTCTGTCGCAAGGTGGGCGATCTACTTTGTCGTACTTTTGGCACCGGGCCGGGCCAACTCGACATTGTATCCGAGGCGCACAGCACCCACATGGGAATGGCCTCTACCAGCGTGCTCGAACCTATGGTGCTGTTGCACCGTGCTACCGGTGAGCCGCGCTACCTCGAGTTCTGTCGCTACATCGTGGCAGCATGGGAGCAGCCACATGGACCAAAATTGCTGAGCAGCCTGTCTTCGCACGGAAACGTGTTCAAAACAGCAAATGCCAAAGCGTACGAAATGCTTTCAAACATCGTTGGGATGGCCGAACTCCATCGCACAACAGGCGACCCGGTGCTGCTTGGGGCCTGCAACAATGCATGGACCGACATCGTGAAGCGTCGTCACTACCCCATCGGAACCACGAGTTGGGCGGAGCATTTTCAAGCCGACAATGTTCTTACGCCCGGAGGCTCGTTCGAGGAGGCTAAGTTTGTGGCGGCAGGCGAGGGCTGCGTGACGGTAACTTGGCTGCAACTCAACTGGCAGTTGTTGCGGGACAGCGGTGATCCTCGCTACGCTGATGTTATCGAGCGTATAGCTTACAACGCGCTCATTGGTGCCCAGTCACCCGAAACGGCGCAGATCTCATACTTTAGCCCCCTCGCAGGTCGCAAGCGTTATGGCGAGGTGAATCACGGGATCACGCCCGACGTTTGCTGTTGTGCTTCTAGCCAACCACGAGGCATTGCCTTGCTCGCATCAATGATGGCGGGCACCTTGCAAGGCCAGCCGGCTGTGATGATGTATGAGCCCGCCGTGCACTCGATGGAAGTTGCGACGGAGGCTGGGCAACAACAGGTAAGGTTGGTCGTCACGTCCACGTATCCGCAGCAAGGCACCGTAAGAATTGCGGTGCAGCCGCGCCTGGCCGCAACTTTCTCCTTGAACCTTCGAGTGCCGGGGTGGGCCGTTGGTTTCAAGGCACGTGTGGACGGGCGTACCTACGAGGGAGTGCCGGGCCAGTATCTGGCCATCGAACGCACCTGGCGCCTGGCCGACGAAGTGGAGATAGAGATGCCGATGACGCTGCGAACGAACACCTGGGGGCTGTTGCCTGGCGTCGTTGTGGAGCGCGGCCCGCAGGTGTTGGCGATGGACGAAGACATCAATTTGCTGGGACGTCTTCCTCGATGGGGGTGGAAAGGAGACCAGCTTTACAAGCTTGATCGCAAAATACCGTTGCTGTTGGTGCCGTTTTCGGACGCAGGACAAAGCCGCGCCGAATACAACGTGGTGCTGCCAGGCGCGTGATCGGGCGCGCGCCCGTGTCGGTCAATCGGCAAGCGACAGAAGCTCGTCGCTAGGCGTTGCTCCACGATGGGGCACCTCGACCCGGATTTGTGTCCCCTTCCCGATCTCGCTGGTGAGTGAGAGCGTACCGCCGAGCCGGGCCACGCGCTCCTTCATTCCTGTGATGCCGAATCCGTGACCGTCATGGGGGATCGGGTTGTGCTCGATGGAAAAGCCGACCCCATTGTCCTCGATCTCCAAGCAGACCTTCTGGCTGTCTTGAGCAAGCCGCACTTCAATGCGTTCGGCCTCGCCATGCTTGATGGCATTGACCACGGCCTCTTGGGCGATCAACGGCAGTTCGTAGAGCAATTCTGTTGCCGATCTGTCCAATTTCCCGGAGCAGGTGATAGCGATTTTCGTCTGTCCGGTGTCTGCACGATGAATGGCGGCCCGCACCGCATCAGCCAAGGACATACTGGCTGATAGCGTGCGTAGGTTCCAAATGGCATTGCGGGCTTGCGTTGAACACTCAGAGACCACTTTCTTGGTTTGTGCAAGAGCAGCCACCAGTGGCGGCGCCTCTTTCTTGGCGCGGTTTTCGATCGCCGTCAGGTGAATGCTGACCGATGTGAACCCCTGGGCCAAACCATCGTGCAACTCGCGTGCTAGGCGTTGCCGTTCGAGGTTGACAGCGGTAACTCGCAATCTGAACTGATGCATTCGTATTTGCAGCACGCCCATGCCCAGCCCGAAGAGCAGCAAGGCAACGGCGGCCAGCGTTAACGGGTGGCGCCACCAAGGGGGACTCACAAACAGCGTCACTGTCGCAGAGCTGCCAAGCGGGCTACCAATCTCATCCA
>JANRKS010000006.1:0-287567 GCA_033763315.1 Deltaproteobacteria bacterium | reverse complement strand
TTCCCTCGTTGTTGAACGAGGGCCCCGTTGAAGCTTCGACGGGTCAGAAAGTCTTGAGGGTGAAGCCTGCTTTCCCTCGTTGTTGAACGAGGGCCCCGTTGAAGCCACGCCGCTTCCGTAGGGACCTTGATGAAGATCTCAACTTTCCCTCGTTGTTGAACGAGGGCCCCGTTGAAGCCTACAAGCGGTTTTGGGTGGGGAGGCCGTCTTGGGGGGAGCTTTCCCTCGTTGTTGAACGAGGGCCCCGTTGAAGCTCAAAACAAGGTGGTCAGTTCACCTTGAAGCACGGTGTCTTTCCCTCGTTGTTGAACGAGGGCCCCGTTGAAGCCCGTCGATTCAATGCGCGCCTGCCGGGCGGCGCTGGGCTTTCCCTCGTTGTTGAACGAGGGCCCCGTTGAAGCAGCTGATGGCTTCGAGGTCAACGACCGTTGGGCACTCTTTCCCTCGTTGTTGAACGAGGGCCCCGTTGAAGCTGCTGGTTCTGCGTCTTGTGCTTTGGGCATTGTGGGTCTTTCCCTCGTTGTTGAACGAGGGCCCCGTTGAAGCCGAACTCAACGGCAAACCCCACAGGGACAACAGGCGGCCTTTCCCTCGTTGTTGAACGAGGGCCCCGTTGAAGCCGCCTGTGGTGGTGGACACCACAAACAACAAGTTCTGGCTTTCCCTCGTTGTTGAACGAGGGCCCCGTTGAAGCATGGTATTGAGCTCCCTGCCCACCTCGGTTTCAATTCTGCTTTCCCTCGTTGTTGAACGAGGGCCCCGTTGAAGCTGGGCCACACCCGAAATGTTTGTCACGATGAGCGACTTTCCCTCGTTGTTGAACGAGGGCCCCGTTGAAGCCTCTTACCTGGCTTTCAAATGGATGCGCTTGCCAGCCCTTTCCCTCGTTGTTGAACGAGGGCCCCGTTGAAGCAATCCGACAGACCAACTCACGTCCAGCTTGATACCCTTTCCCTCGTTGTTGAACGAGGGCCCCGTTGAAGCAACGAAGGCGATTGCATGGTGGGCCACTTTGCGAACTTTCCCTCGTTGTTGAACGAGGGCCCCGTTGAAGCTTCCTCACGGTCGCGGCAATCTCTACGCGCGTTGTCTTTCCCTCGTTGTTGAACGAGGGCCCCGTTGAAGCGACTAGGCCGGTTTGGATGCTTGCCAGATCCTCAGCTTTCCCTCGTTGTTGAACGAGGGCCCCGTTGAAGCCAGCCGACGCCACGTTGCCCCCGCGGGCTTGGGCAGCTTTCCCTCGTTGTTGAACGAGGGCCCCGTTGAAGCGCACTTTGTTCCCTACGTCCCAACCTCTACAAATGCCACTTTCACTCGTTGTTGAACGAGCGCCCCGTTGAGGCATCGCCGTTTCCCGCAATGGAAGAACCTGCATGGCTCCTTTCCCCCGTTGTTAAACGAGGGCCCCGTTGAAGCTGTCTAGACGAAACCGAAGCGGCTGCGGCCGGAAGTCTCTTTAGCTCGTTGCTGAACGAGCCCTGGAAACACACCCCCCGCCCCCACCTTACGCCCCACAGCAGCGCTTGCTCTTCCTTCCCGAGCCGCACGCGCACAATTCATTGCGCCCTACCTTCCCCTGCTCTCTTCGCGCCGGCGCTCGGGTCTTCGCTGCCTTCGTCATCGGATCCAGCATTCGCCACGTGTGATCCGGAGTCCACGGCTCACGAAACTCATCAAGTGCCGCACGTGGAAGATAGAAACGTTCGGGCGGCAGCTCCGACGCCACCGCCGTGAGATTGAATGTTCGAACGAGGCTGGTGCCGTCCGTGATGCCATCGGTCCATGAAAGCAGCGGCAGCGTGGTGGCGATGTCCTGGATCTCACGGTCCTTCGCAAATTGATTATGATCTTCGAAGTAGCGTGCCCCCACGCGAAAAAGCATTTCATCCAAGTCGTTTCGTGAAGCGTCCAGCAGGCTTGCCGTGAGCTCGCAAACCAGCTCTATCTCCCGGCCCAAGGCAGCGCGCAGGGCGACGGCTTCTGGTGTGGTCGCCTTCCTTGGCGCAGCCAACACCGCCTTCTTGATCTCGGCCCGATACTTCGACGATCGTCGGCCAAGCGCCAGCAATACCAACAAGCTATCGAACAGCTCGAAAAGAGAAACGTCCTCGCAAAGCGCTCGCTTGAAGGCCGGCAACATGGGTTTGCCCACGCGCCCTGCCGCCCAAGCGCCCTTCAGCATGAATGTGGTCACGCCTGTCCCCGTCAACGGGTAACTGAACGCCGACCGGACACCCGGCGTGCTTTCCGCAATTGCGTCGTAATCCTTGCGGTCGTTCGTCATAGAGCCCAGCAAAGCAACGTGCCCCGCGGCATGAAGCAAGTGCCAATACTCGCGCAGCGCTAAGTCTGAAGCCCGCCGCGCCAAACGCTTTTGGGACAATAGCGCCGTCTGCATCGAGAGCTCTGTGGCCATCGCCACGTAAGTGTTGAGGAACACAGGGCCAAGCAGCGGTTCCCATGCCGCGATCTCCAAAAAATCTTCGCGGCTGATCGAGTCAGCATCCAAGAACAGTCGCCTCATCAACACCCGCAACCGAGCATCGCCGCCCTCAATTCGCCCTTGCAAAGCCGCACGCTCGCGTTCACGTTCCACCTTCACGGCGAAGGAATTAAGCCGATCGCGTGCAATCACCGGCAGCGAGCCCGGATCCATATCGCGAGCTAGACAGGTTACGAAATGCCCGTCGCGCGTGACGATCAGAAAAGGCCCACGTTGCAGATCGTCAAGCGACAACGCCACACGCTCAACAGCCTCCGGCACTGCCGACGATTGCAAAATCTGCCGCACCCAGGCCGAGTCGTGATAAAGGGCAAGCGCAAGGTTCACCTCATCATCAGCCAGCCGAATGAGGCGCGAAAGGAAATGTTCAGCGTGTGACATCTTCGCTCGACTCACCCGCCAAAGTTAGCCTCTCGTTCCGCAAGTTCAGCCACCAGCTTGGTACCGCCGAACCAACATTAAGTCGCATAGCCACTCAATTTAGCGGCTTAATGAGATCGAGGGCCGTTTTCTTTCTCAATCGCCTCGGGCGCGAGCGCCCACGTCCCAAAGCAGCCAGTGCTCTTCAACGTGCACCTCAGCCGATTGCAAGGGCCATGCTTGGTGGTGAGACTCTTGGCGGAACACGCGGCCTGCACTCTGGGAAGGACCAAGCCAGCGGCGCCACCGCCGGCTTGCGCAGCCGCATGTTTTGTACCGCGATCGGTGTGATGGTTACCTAGGCACAGCTCCACCACCCGCCTCTCTCATTCACTCTGGCACCGGCGCGTCCGCCGTCACATCAGCGGCCACCGACGGCGGCGGCGCCGCTTTGCACGCTTGCGCCGCCCCCTGCAACACGATCGCGGGAAACACGGCCGCAAAGCGCAGCGGTGCCATCGTGGGAGGCAAGGCCGCGTGCATGCGGTTGCCTTCAAGCCACACAGTCATGCCTGTGTTCCGCGTGGCCTTGGCGGTTAACGCCGAAACAACCTCGTCGCCAAACCCTGCCGCCGGATCTTTGGCCGCTTCCGTTTCGAGTGTGGCCGTAAGTTGACCGTGTTTGGCTTCATACGTCGCCTTTATGCGGAACTTCCCTTGAGGCGCTGGCGCCGTTGCCACACCCGGCGCCAGCGCGTGTGCCTGAACGTCCTGTAGATCCAGCCCCGCCACGAACAGATCACCGCTGAAATCCCAGGAACGTTCACCGTCGCGCACAAACGAAGCTTCGCCCTTGAGAATGCCGCTGCCCAGGAACAGGCCGCCGTTGATCTTCGCATGCACGCGTGTTTGCGCGCCGTGAATGGCAAGGCCTGTGATCACAGCGTCTAAGTCGCGCACCAACGCCCGGTCCAAGCCACGCAGCGCGCTTTGATCCGCCGCCAAAACCGTGCCCCGCTGAATGCGCAGACCGTTGATCTGCTGCAACGGCAGCCGCCGCAGCGCCGTCATCCAAGCCTGCTTCGCATCCACGGTTGCCGCAAGTTGCGCATCGACGCGCAAGCGAAAGGTGGGCTCGATCAACAGAAGCTGATCCACGGGCCCGCCCCTCAACAACCGCAGCATAGGCAAATCCACTTCAATAAACGGAATGCTCGCCAAGGCGTGGCCATCGTCGCGTTGGCTCTCACTGCGATGAAACACCTTCACGTTGCGGAAGATCACCCGCTTGCCGAGCATCGCCAACGACATGCTCGAAAACGACACATCGTAATCCGGCAGGTCCGCAAGCTGCGAACGAACTTGATACCAAGCCAGCGGCGTGGCGGCCAGACGCACCAACAAGAACGATGGCAGCAACAACGCCAGCCAGATCGAGGGGCGCCGGTACCACGGCCGATAAAAACTCAGCAGCTGAGCGCGCTCTTCATTCCGCTTGAACAAGGCCATCATTCCTCCTGGTAGCCATGGGGCGCTACAGATCCGCTACGCCAAAACGTTACGAGTCCGTGGCACGAACCGGGTAAGTGCGCGATAGCTCGCGCCTGTACCCTTACTTGTGGCCCATCGTTGCCATCCCCGTGCCAAGCGCCGAAGGATCGTCAGCCTTGTTGTGCCACCGCTGCGCTGCCTCGTACCATTTCGGACGAAACATCACGGCGATGCGCGGGCCGGCGGCGTGCGCAACTTTGGGTATCGCGTGTTCCCACGTACGCTGGCACGTGCCGCCCATCACCAGCAAATCGCCCCACCCCAGCATCATCGAACGGCTTTTGCCTCCGCCCTTGGGCCGCAACAAAAAGCGGCGTGGTTCGCCCAACGACACCGTGGCCACAACCGCATCCTGCAGCTCACGGGCGACGTAATCGCCGTGCCACGCGACACTGTGATCGCCGTGTGCATAAAGCGCCATTGTGATGAATGGAAACGCGACGCCATAGCGATCTTCCAACGCGTCTCGAAGCCGTGGAAGTGCCTCGTGGCCCGGCCCATCCTTCGGCAGCGACGCCACCAAGCGCGGCACATCCACAACCCGCTCGTACATCTGCCGCTGCTGCTCATGCCATGCGGTGCCTGCAGCCAAGGCGGCGAACAGCGTCTCGTGCCCCTTCACCCAGCCGGGGACGTGATCGATCCACGCTGTTTCGTCCAAGTGTTCCCGCGCCACGCGCGACAGATCGCGTTCGAATGTCACGACCGGTTCGTGGCCAAACAAGCTTTGTTGCGCCGAGCCCACGCGGCAAGTTTAGCAAGCGGCGACCGTGAGGGTGAGACACGGCCTACCTGCAGCGCTTACCACCAACCGCCCACAAACGACGTTAAACCGCCGCCAAAATCAACGTCTGATTCGCTCTCTCCGAGGGTGCGCTGACCGTCGAGATATGGACCGATGCCCACAAAGAAATGTGGCGCCGGATGGAGCAGCACAGGAAAAACAAGGTTTGTGAACAATAGATTCGATGAATTTTCGGGAAGCACAATGCCATTTTCAAGGGTCAGCCAGATTGATACCTTTTCACCCAGGCCGAAGTTTGCTCCGAATCGCCAAGCGATGCTGCGCGATTGGTTCGAGTTACCGTTGCTGCTGTACCACGAAAGGCCGAGACGCCCCCCAATGCTCAACCGATCGGTAAAGAAGTAGTCAAGGCTGGGCCTGACATTGAGATTGCTGGTGCCGTTGTTGCTGTAGTACGAGATGTTGAAGTCCTCAGTGACCACCAGCTGACCCCTCCGCCCGAAGTGCTCCTCGGCCAATTCACCAGGAGTGCCAGCCCGTAAATATGGATTCGACTGCGGCGAAGCCACCTGCGCCTGGGCGAGCGGCGTGTATTGGGGCGGTGGGTATCCTTGCTGTAAAGGAGGGTATCCAGGTTGCCCAGGGTAGTATTGAGCTGAATATCCAGGCTGCTGTGGGTACTGCGTCGGCGGGTACGGTTGTGGTGGGTAGGCTTGAGGTTGTGGATACGCTTGCGGAGGTGGAACAGGAGTTGCGACATTTGCAGGTGGTGGCGGCGCCGCACCTGGATTGCTCGCCGATGACGGTGCAGGGGCAACAACAGTTTGGGTCGGTGCCGCATTCTCCGTCGCACTTGCTGCGCGCTGGCCTTGGGCATGCGCAGCGCCGGTGAACCAAGGGTGCAAAAGAAGCGCGAGCAGCAGCCCGCTATCTACTGGTGCGAAACCAAGTTTGTGCATTCCGTTCCTTTCAGGTATTGCGCCCCTTTGTAGTCTTGGAGGCAAGCCTTCACAACATCGAAACTGTTTACGTTGGATCGCAACCACAGCCACTAAATGACTATGGAAGTTGTGCGACCCCTTGTGGCCATCTGATGGCGCACGAACGCAAGACACTGGCCTTCGCTGAAGGGACGAGATGGTTGAATCGAGACGCGACAGTTACGATCAAAGCGCCCTTACGCCGTCGTCACTCACACCGAGACAAGCTGAAGTTCTTGCACGAACGCAAGCGGGTCTCACAAGCAAAGAGATTGCTTTCGAGCTCGGCCTGGCACACTCGACCGTGCGCGTTCTTTTGGCCAGAGCGTTAGGCAAGGGGTTTTCTCGGCGAACGTCGATGGTGAGACACGAAAGCGCACCGGCATCGCTGCAAGATCCTTGCGCACAAAATGACCATAGATGCATGCAACCCAATCATCGATATTGACCGCGAGTCAGCCCGGATTGTTCCACCATGCTTCGACCAGGCGAAAGCTTCGACAAGTACCAAATTCTTGAGGAATTGGGCCGAGGCGGCATGGGCGCGGTGTTTGCTGCTTTCCACTTAGGCCTCAAGCGCAAAGTCGCGATCAAGGTTTTGCACCCGGACATGGCAGCGAATCCTGAGTGCCGCGCCAGGTTTCTGCGCGAAGGCGAGGCGGCTGCTCGCATTCGCCATCGCCATATCGTTGACGTGTTCGATGTTGGAGAAGTCAATGCAACGCCGTATTTGGTGATGGAATTCTTGGATGGACAAAGCTTGGAACAGCGTTTGGCACAAGGGGCGTTGGCCCCCTTGGCGGCACTCGACATTCTGTTGCCCGTGGCGGACGCGCTGCACTCAGCTCATCGCGCCGGTGTGATTCACCGCGACTTGAAGCCTTCGAATATCTTCGTTGCACAGACCGAGACCGGCGAGGTGCTGCCTAAGCTGCTTGATTTCGGCATTTCAAAGATCACCACTGACACAGGGAAAGACAACCTCACGGCGCCGTTGTCTTTGCTTGGGACAGCATCATATATGTCGCCCGAACAAGCGCGCGGCGAAGGCCAGATTGGACCAGCAAGCGATCAGTACGCGTTTGGCTTGGTCCTTTATGAGGCGCTAACGGGCGTACGTGTACACCGAGGAGAAAA
This sequence comes from Deltaproteobacteria bacterium, assembly GCA_033763315.1. Taxonomy (GTDB): domain Bacteria; phylum Myxococcota_A; class Polyangia; order Fen-1088; family Fen-1088; genus JAGTJU01. Next base: position 280,291 of record JANRKS010000006.1, on the reverse strand, counting down.
CGCTCTATCGATCATCACGCGGATCATTTTGGAGCCTATCGAACCGCCGACCGTTCACAGCCCCGACCTGCCGGCACCGATGGCGAGGATCGTCATGCGTATGCTGCAAGGGAAAGCGGGCGACCGGTTCGGTGACATGGGAGCCGTTGTGGCCGCGCTACAGGCGTGCAAGAGCGTTGAGCCGTTGGCCGCACCAACAGAGGTGGCCGTGCGCCGGCAAGAGGCAACGCCTTCCATCGATTCCACACGCATCTTGCCTTCACCGACAACCACCCTACGTCGAACCCCAATTGAAGTTACTGATCGCCAGCGTTCCCCTTTACCGCTCGCCAAGGGCGCCATTGCCGTTGCCGTTGTGGCCATCGCAACGACCGTTCTGTTGTTTGCCCGTGGGACCAAAGAGCCTCCGCCGCTGAAGCGGTCGGGTTCAAGCCTCGCGGAACAGCCCTCCGTCGCACCTGAACCAGCGACTGCGCCTGCGGCTCCTCCCCAATTGCCTTCGGTGCCAATCACACAAGCGCAGCCAGCGGTGAATCCGGAAGCTGCGCCCCCCTCGCCACTTGCGCCGCCCGAGCCACAAACAAGGCCGCCCAAGCCTCGCCGCAAATCATCCACCTTGGCTCATCCCACGAACGGCAACACCGAAGCACAAAAGACTTCAAGCCCAGAAACCAAGAAGGACGCAGTGAAAGAAGATGATCCATGGATAAACACAAAGCTTCGATAGTCAGGCGCGCCATCCTTTGTTCCGTCTTCGGTCTGACGGTTGTCGTTGGTGCAACCCACGTGCGTGCCGACGAGGCGAGTGACGCGCGTCAAGCCGCGACGCTATACCGGGAGGGCAGATATGATGAAGCGTCCGTGATGTATGCGCGCCTTTCCGTGCAGTACCCACAAAACATGGCGTATCTGTGGAATTTGGGAGCGTGCTACTACTACTCGATCCGCGCCGACCAAGCGATCAGTACGCTCCGTCAGTACATCGCCCAGGATACGAAGATCTCGGTTGATGATCGCAAAATGGCCGAGCAGTGGATCGCCGAAATGGAGGCGCGCAAGCGTTCAGCGGGTGCCCCGGTCGCAAGCCCACCACCGCCCAGCGTTGAGACTCAACAAGCCAACACAGCGCCGCCGGCGCCGTCAGTCGCAGCCGTTGCACCGGCGGCAGAAGAAATCGCACACAATCATGCGGCAGCTCCACAGGAACATGAGACGCCTGCGCTGGTTTGGATTGCGGGCGGCGTGGGCGCGGCGGCCCTTGTGGGCGGCGTGGTATCGACATTCATCTCACAAGACAAATTCAGCCAAACGGAACGTCGCTACGACGCGGATGTGGAAAGTTCCGGAAAGACGTTCGCAAAATTGCAGGTACTCGGCTATTCGGTGGGCGTCGCGGGGTTGGTAACAGCCGCCGTTGTTTACTTCGGCAACCGAGACCAGAAGTCACACGCCTCCATCGGGCCACTTTTAACGGCTCACGCCGCAGGCGCCACATACCAAATGCGCTTTTGAGGGAGCAGATTCATGAACAAATTTGTGCGAACTGTTTGCCTTGGGCTGCTTGTCGCTTGCTCGCCCAATTATGTGGATGGTGTCACCGAATGCGGCACCAACCTTGATTGCCCCAACGATTGGGTCTGCCGCATCAACAAGTGCTCTAGCTCGGCACCTGCGCCCGTGGATGCAGGTCCCAACGGATCGGGTGGCGCTTCCAATCCGCAGATACCTTCGGGCGGCACCGGTGGCAACAGCAATGCAGGCACAGGAGGGTCCTGCTCGGGTATCCCTGCGAAGGACGAGTGCCAATCGTGTATCTTGACTTCGTGCTGCGACAATCTTCTTGCATGCTCCCAGGACAAGACGTGCAACGAGGACAGCTCAGGGCCCGTTTGGGACAAGTTCTTTAACTGCAGTCTCGACAATTGCAAGATTTGCGCGCTCAAAAAAACGGGCGACGCTTGCACTGCGAGCAGCGAGTGTGCTTCCTCGTCCTGCAACGACCTTTGGTGCACCAAGGTGTGTACGAAAGACAGCGACTGCGGGACAAACAGCAAAAGCATTGCCAATCGGTGCATAGAAACCAAAGCCGGCACAAAGAAGTGCTTTCCCGGTTGCACCAACAACGCATCATGCGCAGCCTTGGCCGGCACCACATGCCAAGCCGCAACAGGCGGATCCGTTTGTTCGCTGTGAGATAGCCGTGACCAAGTCCTCAGCAAACAAACTCATCGCGCTTTTGGTCGCGGCCACTGTGATGAATCCAGGCTGTTCCTGGATCTTCACCACGCCTCCTCCATCCAACCACGAAGTCTTGCCCTACTTCGATTGTTCCACCAGCCGCTTTCCGGCGGTCCTTGATACGATCTTCACCTTGACGAACCTCGTCTCCACTGGCGTTGCGATCGCCGAAGCCGAGGACGATCAAACGCGGCAATCTGCTGTGGGGCTTGGGCTATCTGTAGCAACGCTTTGGGCGCTGTCGGCAAGTTATGGCTACTCGCGCACAAGCCAGTGTGAAGATGCGAAAAACCAATTGAATCTGCGGCTCATTCGGCAGCAACCAAGCGCCGCGCCCTATCCCGCGTATGCCCCCCCGTACGGTGCGCCACCAGCCGGTGCGGCGAATCCCTATCCATACGGCCCGCCACAGAATCCTTACGGGGCATACGCCCCCCCGGGGTATCCCTATTATCCGCCCCCGCCGGCGGCGCCGCCTCAAGGCCCCGCGCCTGTGCCACAGAGTCCCAGCAACGCAGCACCCCCGAGTGCCGGCCCGAACACACCGGTGCCTCCGCCAACGCCCCCTGCCCCGCCGCCACCACCAGCGCGACGCGAGCCGTTGCCACCCAGAAGTTCAATCGACGGCGAGCCCCAACCGCGGCTGTTGCCACCTCTGCGCTTGCAGGCGATCAACATTCTGCAGATGCGTTCGTCATGGCACCCCGTTCGATGATTGGGACTGCAGCTGCGCACAGAAAGATAAGTCGTGAGTGGTTGAACAATCTGTTCAACGGTCGTCGTACAGATTGTCGCAGGCTGAGCCGCGAATCAGCCCCAAAGGCTGCAAAATCGAGACGTTTCGCCCTGCAACCGGCCGGCACAGACCTTGCTGATGGGGGCGGCATGCAAACCGAGGTGGTGGTCATTCGTTTGATGGAAGGCGACGGAGCGTCTTGGGGCGTGATGGTGAAACTGAAAGAGATTCGTCTGGGAGACGAACATCTCACCGACGCCGAGCGCGCGGTCGCAGGCCTGATTGCCGAGGGTCTTTCAAATGCTGAGATCGCGACGGCCCGTGGAACTTCGACGCGCACAATTGCGAACCAGGTGGCCAACATTCTGGCGAAGCTTTCAGTGGACTCGCGAGTGGATCTGGTTGCGCAGTTGTTGGGACGGGCGACTTAGGATGCAAACGACAAACATCGAGAAGCAGGCCGCTACCGCGGTGCCTTGCGTTCAGGAAGGGGCGATTGCCGATTTCTTGGTGGCGCCCGAAGAGCAAACGGAAAGCCTGTGGTCGCTGCTCCTGGCTGGACATTGTCGCGTTATTGACCGAGGGGTTGCCGATGACAAGTCCCACTTCTTGGTCGTCAAAAGCGTGGCCCCTCACGAGCGATCACGGTTCCGGCTGAATCGTCTTGAGTGTGAAATGGTTCACAGTGCCGTCACCGGCCTGCCGCTCAAGGTGATTGCGGCCGATCTGCAGATCAGCACGTCCACGGCCACCCACCGTTTGCATCAAGCGTTAGCGAAGCTTGGCTGCGCTTCGCGCGTGGAGCTGATTTGGTTGCACGCCACGCTGGTTAAGTGATGCCGAACATGAAAAACGACTGCCACAACGTCTGCGGCCCGAGTGCACCACCCTGGAGGTCTTTAATGCATCGATGTATGTCGTTCCTGTTCCTTTTCATAGGCGCTTGCGCTTTTTCCTACGACCCAAACGGCCCTGACGAATCGGGAGGTAGCGGGGGATCCTCGGCGTTGAAACTCGATGCAGGGCTCTGGGGTGAAGGGGGAGCCTCGGCGTTGAAACTCGATGCAGCGTTCCCCGCGGCAGGGGGATCCACGACGTCCGATGCCGCCGGCCTCAACGCGGGCGGCTCTACCGTTCGGCAAGATGGTGGTGGCGGTGCTGCGCTCCCGGGCGCCGGCGGTTCGGGAGCTTCGTCGGGAGCATTGTGCACCGATGCAAAATTTCCTGTGCGCTGCCCTGCCCGTTCAGGCGTAGCCGCAGCGTGCTGGGGATCTGGCACAGAATGTTCCACCGTAACCAAATGTGGAAATGAACCAGCCGCCTGCGGCAAAGATGAAGCCGGGCGCATTCAGCGGCCCGACTGCGCGGCCGGGGTATGTTTCGCTTGCCCTTTGCAGCCCGACCCGAAGGACACACTTTGCGGCCAATGCATCGTTGAAAAGTGTTGTGCCACGTTGGCTCTATGCGCGGCGGACAATGAGTGCAAGACAGCGAAATCGGGTCCGCTTTATCAGGTCTACATTCGATGCGCCCAAGATTTCTGCGCCACGAATTGCGCCGCTAAGTCTGAATCGTCTGCCGGCAATGTTTTCCCGGTTGAGATGTCATTGTTCGATAAAGCTCAAACGATCTCGACGAAGGAGCTCCCATGATCAGCCGCAATCAATTTTCGATTGCCCTTCAAAACGGCCTAACGCTCGCCGCAATGGCTGCCACCATCACGGGCTGCGCATCCGTGCCCCTGGCAACGCCCACGGAGGACGCCTTTGTAAAGCAGGCTCGGCCCGCACCAGGCATGTCGTTGCTTTATGTGTACCGTAACGAGTCCTTCGGCGCCGCGGTCAAAATGCCGGTGCTGCTGGATGGGCAAAGCGCGGGTAGCACAGTTGCGAAAACTTTTACCGCTTGGAGCGTGGCTCCGGGGCCACATCAAATTATGTCGAAGGCGGAAAACGACGCCGATGTTGTGGTGGTGGCAGAGCCCAACAAAACGCACTTCGTGTGGCAAGAAGTGAAGATGGGCCTGCTCTTCGCACGGTCCAAACTGCATCCCGTCACGGAGGAAGAAGGTCGCCAGGGCGTTAACGAGTGCAAGCTGATCAAGATGGCGACGCCTATGGGGCCGCCAGGAAGTTCGCAGCCCGCGGTGGCGGCGTTGATGGCCGCGCCCGCGTTCGCACAGTCGAATGCACCAAGTTCCGCACCGCCGCCGAATGCAAACACCCCAGCGCCACCAGCGCCACAACCCGCTGCACCGATGTTGGCACAGGCATACGCCCCACCGCCGCAACCGTATGCGAATGCAGCGCCGCCGTACGCGCCTGCACCGCAACAGTATGCGCCAGCGGCTGCACCCGCCCCTCAGGCTTACCCGGCAACCTATGGGCCGCCAGCGACACCGCCGCCAGTGGGGCCAGTGCCTTATGCTTCGCCTCCGCAAGCACCTTACCCCTCCACGCCCCCGCCGCCCTCAGGCCCGATGCTTCCGCAGACTTATCCGCCTACCGCTCCTGTCGCTCAAGCCTACGCACCCAACGAAGCGAATCCGTCATCAACCTCCGTTGTTGCCCAAGCCTTACCTTCAAAGGCCACCGGCGCTGAGTCTCACAATGGCTTCTTCCTGCGCTTGGGCCTCGGGGCAGGATACTCCGCCGTCGCGGTTAAGGACGTTCGTGCCAAGGTCACCGGTCAAACATCTTCAGTTCAGTTCGCCTTAGGAGGAGCGGTGGTCGAAAATCTCGTCCTTCACGTCGATTCTCAGCTCGACATCATGCCGTCCCCCTCGGTGACGGGAGAAGGAAGCAGCGCCGTTGATGTCAAGTTCGCCATGTTGCAATCAGTGGGTGCAGGAGCCACATGGTTTTTCGGCCCGAATGTGTTTGCCACGGCTTCGCTTGCTTTGTCGCGTGGCTATCGCATCGACAACGAGGACGAGGTGCACGACTCGAAGGGCGGCCTGGGTTTGAATTTGGGAATCGGCAAGGAATGGTGGGTTTCCGACAATTGGGGCTTAGGCGGTTTGCTGCGACTCAACACTGCGAGCTTCAAGGACAGCGAAGGTATCTCGTACTCCACGGCGGTTGTCTCGCTGGGGCTGTCGATGACGTATAACTGAGAATAGGCTAACGGGCGCGATGACGCGGCAAGGGGCTTGAACGTCAACGTGCGTGAAACCAGCCACGCACGTTGCGGCGCTGGTAGCGCCACTGCTTTCATTCGACAAGGGGAGCCGCCTATCGCGAGCCTGACGAGCTTGGAGTCTGTGTCGATTGCGGGCCATTGGTTGCGCGCGCTCTGTTCGAAGGCACTAAAAATTCGCGTCCAACCTCGAAAGAAACCATTCGCTCGTACTCAAAATCGAAAGTGTCCAAGAACCGATCCGCTAGGACTTTCCCTAGCGTGTTGTAGGCGTGCCATTGTTCAGGATCAAAAAACTGGTTACCCGTCGTCTCTTGAGGAAACTGCGGATGGTACGCGTCGTAGCAACCATGCCATCGGCCCTCATCTTGTCGAAGTGCTTCGTCCAGTGCCGCCTTGATGTAGTTGATCTTTGCGGTGTACACGGTTCCATCCGGCATCGTTCCCTCTACGTCCAGAACGACGAGCGGTGTAGCGCAAAAGCCGGTTATTGCTGAAGGGCGCATTCGCTCTTCAGCGTCGGCAGGCAGGCGAATCTCAATTCCTAGTTCAACGCGGGCCCTCGCAATCAAACGCCTCAGGTCGTGAAAATCATAGTGCGGGTCAAACGTTGAATCGACGCATGTGATAAGAGAGCAGCGACGTCGCAAAAGCTCAATCACACCAAGGTTGTCAGCGAAGGCACCGTCGGCCACCAACAGCGAAGAGGCATTGGTTGGCGCCCCCCCTCGCAACATGGCTATGTACCTAGAAGGCCAGAATCGGCTCCAGAATTTCCGGGCTCGAGAGTCGGGGTTCGGCAAGAAACAGGCGAGGTTCAAGTTTCCGAACATCAGCGCCACGGTCACCGGTAGACTGGCGTTTCCGTACAGCAATGGCGTCAGCGACGCGGCTGAGCAGGTGATGGCGTCAGCCAGCATGAGATTGTCGTATATTTGGTCGCGATCATTGAGCCTCTTATAGCCAGTCTCCTGCGTGCCGCAGAAACGGGGGGAAAAGAGAAAGTAGGCAGGCGCGGCCTGGGCACTTGCTGTGGCATTCCAGATCATTGGGTTGATGTGTTTTCCTCGGACACCCGGTGCTTTTTTCGACTCTCTAAAGTACGTGGCCGCATTGAACAAAGGATACGGAAGCCGTCTGCTACCGGGCTCGGTCATCAGGCCGCCAAGATCGCGAAGCAGAACACGGTCTCTGAAGTGAGCTGCCCAACGCGAGCGCAAGCGTTGCAGTAACGTCGACTCCTTTTGTGAACGACCCGCTGCCCTAAAGGCGGCGCCGCAAAAACTCGAGTCAATCAGGTTGCGAAAGAAAGCGTAAAGGCTCCACGAATCGGCGGCCGCAAAAACAGCAATAATGAACGCCAGCGCGACCGAACCCGCCACCGTCAGAAACGCTCTGTTCTCGAAATCCACGGGTTGACCGCTGAGGCCCTGCAAAGCACGTATGCCCCAATCCGCCGCCTTTGCCACACCTGCGATTGCAAGGCAACCGGCGATCACCAAAAGCGCGACTCCTTCGAGATAGTTGGCGATCTTCTGCGACAGCAGCGTCAGGGAACGAGCACTAGCCACTGTTGCAGTCAGGTAGGCCCCTCGCCCCGCCCACCGCGCTAGCCTTCCGGCAGTATCGATGATAGGTAACAGCACAAGCCGGACCACTGCCGGCAGCAACGCTGTTAGGAGAGCGATCGTTAACGCCCAGGTTGTTGAGCGCTCAACGCTAACGTATTCGCTTAGCGCCGCCATCAGCCCCGCCGCCACAACGAATAATGCCGGCAACCAAGCTAAGCTCAACACAAGAGACGAAGCGTACGCTGCAAACAAGCGCACCATTTGAAAGTACCGCCGCACCCCAGAGCCCAAGGCTAGGTAGCGGCCGGTGCGAAGCAACTCATGTTTAGCCCGTTCACCGAAAAGCGCCTCATAGGAGGACTCCCCGAAGGCTTGCTTGCTGGCGAAAAGATAGCCGCTCGCATAGCTGCCGCCTGAAACCGAAGAGATGTAGTCAAAGCATTGTAGGAGATCGCGTTCAGTGAGTCGCTCAAGGAAACCAAGGCTAATGGTTCCCGAACGTACGCCTCCACCCGAAAGAGCGAGGCCAACGAGCGGTTCGTTAGGCGCCAACTTCCGCGCCGCTCTAACGAACGCCATTTCCTCGACCAACATATCCTTTAGGGGAACAACGCCGCGGCTCTTTGGTCGGGGCGCCAGATGCTCATCCAAACCGCTTTGTTTTTTCATTCCTTCCGCAACTTTCCTTTGGCTTAGCCGTACTTTTGAGGTCGGGGAATCTTGTACTCGTTTAACCGATAAACCAATGTTGTACGCGAGATGCCCAAGGCCTTCGCGGTGCGTACCTGATTCCAGCCGTGGCAGTTCAATGCGCTCAGGATTGCAGCCCGCTCGTCGCGAGGGCAGGATAGGATCGTTGCACACGGTAATGTTAGGTCGCCACCATCTATGACTTCACCAGTCTCGATCATTGATAGTGCCCGCAGGAGGATGTTCTTCAGCTCCCGTATGTTCCCTGGCCAGCTGTAACTCCTTAGGACATCAAGCGCGCGGTCCGTCAAAGTCACCCTCTTGCGGTTTCCTTCAGCGCACAACTGGATGAGAATTTCGTTGCAAAGCAAGGGCAGATCATCAATGCGCTCCCGTAGCGGCGGTAGTACGAGCTCCATGGCCGAAAGCCGATAAAAGAGGTCGGTGCGAAAACGCCCGGCAGCCATCTCAGCAGCCACATCCCGGTTGGTAGCGGCGATGAAGCGAACGTCAAGCTTGCGGGGTGCCCGCCCCCCTATTCGATAGATCTCGCGCGATTCCAGTGCTCGTAAGAGCGATGCTTGTAAGGCTAGAGGAGCCTCCGCTATTTCATCGAGAAAAACGGTGCCGCCGTTGCTTGACTCAAGCAAACCCATCTGCTCACAATGCGCACCGGTAAACGATCCCCGTTCATGACCGAACAATTCCGCCTCAATCAACGAAGCGGTAAGGGATGCGCAGTTGATCGCACGGAATGGGGCACTGGAACGGGCCGAGGCGCCGTGAATGGCACGCGCCAAAACATCCTTTCCCACGCCAGTCTCACCTCGAATCAGGACGCCTATGTCCATACGCGCCGCTTTGGCGGCCATCGAAAAAGTCGAGGCAACCAATGGGCTTGTTGTTCGAACGCTGAGCGACCTCGCTTGCTCCGTCGGTCTTTTGGCGTCTTGTTCATGTCGCGCTAGGGCTTGCATTTGTTTCTCCGTCACCGTCCACGTGCACTATCGGACGCTCTGGAGCGTGTCGCCAATGGTACAACCGTACTACTACTGGCAGGCAACGGCACCATCCGTAGCCTTGGTGTTAACCTCAGGTGAACACCAGGCGATCGCGATTTCGCCATCGGAGCCCCGACCTGGAAACGGACATTTTGAAGAGACGCACGCACAGGTCGACGTAGAGGTTTTCCGTTGGACGGCCGCCATTGCCGCGACGGTTGAGCGCACCGCCATCCTGTGTCGGGCGCGGGCAAAGGCTGCGTAGAGATGCGAGCTCATCCGAAATGCTTTGCCCGCACATGAAAGGTCTGCGGATCCAAAGTTGTCGCCGAAACAGCCATATTTCCCAAAGCCGTCCACATCGACTCCTGGTTTCCAGAACATCTCCCAACTCAGGAGCCGTCCCTGAAACGCATTTGTGGGCCCGTGCAAAGAGTCTAGTGTGTCTTGGGCCGTGTCCTGCAAGATCGTCCCTAAGGAACGTTGGTCTGAAAGCCATTGCGCGCATGTAGTGGCATCGGCCTTCACAAGTTCACTTTGGACTGGGTATTCATCGAACTCATCATGCCAGTCGAAAATCCCAGGATGAAAGATGGGGATAACGTGGCTGGGCACTGTCACATCTTGCAGGTAATGAATGGCAGCCCCAACCAAAGCATAAGCGAGCCCGGGATCGTTGGATTCTTCAAAGGCTCTTTCCGCCATGGCAAAAAACGTATCCAGACGGGTGTCAACTGCAAGCGCGCCCAACCGCATAACCGACGCTTTCGGAATTCGCTTGGGAGAGTAAAAGTGCCACATCTTCAGTCGATCAATCGATTTTTGATCTTGGATGTTGCTGCATTGGAAGAGTATCTGCTCTTGGCGTTCAAGAGGACGCAGATAAGGCGGAATGACCTGTGGATGGCGCTGGACGCATTCGTTGAAGAATGAGGCGGCACTTCGGAACAGCTCCGAATGATTTCGAACGCTGTAAGCAAACGCCTGCGGTGATGATGCGGCGAAATGTGCGCCAACAGCTATAAAAGCGATGGTCCTTAACATGTGTTCCTAAGCCAAACAGATGTCTCTGTTGAAATGAACTTCTCACAGACGACACCGAAGGATTGACGTTGTTGATTTCGCGGCCCTAAGATGCGCTTATCGCGAAAAAAGATCACGATCTATTTCGCGTAGCGTGCGCTGAAATGCTGAAAAGGTGGCCTATGCTGAGTCGCAGACATTTGATTCGTGAAGCGCTTTTCTTGATTGCGATAAGCTCGAACAGTAGCTGCAAGGATGATCTGCACCCCCCGGATTCATGCACCAATCATGGTGGGTGCGGGCAAGTCGCTGTAACTCCGGAAGTCGTCGCATTGCCGAGTGGACTCACCGAGGTCGAAACGGCGCGTTTCTTCCATCTTTCGGAAGGAAGCGAGTTTTTACCGTTATGCGCGATACGAATCCTTGGCATCGATAAGCATTGGAGCGACTTTGGATTGATCGAAGATCCGGTAAGCGAGTCCAACCCAGAAGGTCTTCCGATTGGAGTAACCGTCGCAGCGCCTCCCGACCTTCCCAGCATGAGGATGGTCGGCTTCAATTGTGCTGCTTGTCACGTAGGTCGGATCTCAAAACATCCCACTTTTCAAATCATTGGTGCGCCGTCCCGTTTCGACATCCGTGCATTTTTTGACGAGAGCGTGTCGGGCTTTGAAAAAATGCAGACAAATGTCTTGAAGCTCACACGGTTCGCGCTCTGCTGGCGCAAGGACTACCTTAAACAAAAGGGCTCAACGGGGAAGCCCGGCAATGACCCCAGCCGTTGGTTGGACGCAGTTGATCCTGTCACCGACGAAGAGTTGCGAGGCTTAAAGGGACGTCGTGAGGAGGTCGTTGGTCAGGTGAAGGAAGCGTTAGAATACGGCCAAGTGGGCACGGGGACACACAAGGATCAAGAAGTCGCACGAGCCTTGTCCGGCGATTGGATCACGAGGCTCAAGTCGCTTTTAACGAGCCGACGGGCCGCTCTTGCAAACACAAACCGGGTCGGCGCCTTGCCCTTCACCAATCCAGGGCCTGGCCGAGTGGACGCTTTCGTCACAGCGGCAAACTTGATGTTTCCTGATCTGAATCTGCCGATGCGCTCGCCCGTTGCTTATCCGCATCTTTGGCACGCAACCCCGCGCCGCTGGCTGCACTGGGACAACAACACCACGTCCCGAACTCAGCGAAACATCGGCCAGGCCATTGGAGTGGGCGCGCTTGTCATCGGCAACACCACCACCCTCAACAAGGAAAACATCGAAGAACTCGAACGGCTCGCCGATAAGATCATCCCCCCTCGCTGGCCCTTCGGCGCTTTGGATCAAGCCCGCGTGCGACGCGGTTTTGAGCTTTACGAAACTAAGTGTCGAAAATGCCACTCGGTGGAATCCTTCGATGACACAACGACTGCCGATGGTCACCTGGATACCGACCGTTCGCGCCTCACCAGTTTCGGACTCATCCAGGGCAAGTTGCAAGCGGAGCTACAGAGGGTCGAGCGTTTGCTCTATCAGGGGTCTCCACCCCCAGAGCAGCCGCAGTGGCGAAAGACGAACGAGTACGGGGCGCGCTCTTTGGAAGGAATTTGGGCATCGCCTCCATATTTGCACAACAATTCGGTACCTTCGCTGGAGGCGCTTTTGTCGCCATCGCCGCGGCCAAAGAAGTTTGTCGTCGACTCAACCCTTTACGATCAGGACGCTGTCGGCATAACGGGCACGCTCTCGAACACCGGGGAGCCCTTCATAGATACAGAGCTTCCTGGAAACGGAAACCACGGCCACACCTTCGGCTACGCTTTGGAGGATGATGAGCGCCGCGCGTTGATCGAATACCTTAAGTCGCTGTGATGGTCAGGTGGTAAGTGCGCTGAGCGGCGGCGTGTACACAATCTTTGTTCTTGGCGACGCTGAGGATGACCACTGCCTAGCATCACTCGAGGCCGTCGCCGCCTTCACTCGGGCGGCGAATGTTTGGAGGCCGTCAGGCGGCAAGTGACTCCTGGGGGGAGTGATACCAGCGCGGTTGCCCTCTGATGAGGGTTGCGCAGTTAGATAAGTGAGCTCAGCCCGATTTGTGACACCAACTTTCTCGAACACCTTTGCCAGCGTGTTTCGAACAGTGTTAGGGGAGATGGAAAGCAAAATTCCTATCTCGCTGTTCTGAAGCCCTCGGGCTGCAAAGGAAACCAGCTCCCGCTCGCGCTTCGTCAAGCGGTGCTTCTCACAGAAGTCGTCTAGTCGGCCTTCATCCTGGGATCGTAAAGTAAGCACTTCAACGATATGCAGGAACGGCGCCACCGTATCCACCAATCCCAGATCAGACGTTGTGAACGGTTCGTCATATCGCCGCTCTAGGTTGAATCCCGCCACATTCCCGTGGCTGATGCTTACCCTCACGATCATGTGTTGCATGCCGGTGGGATCTAGAACCTCGCGAAACACCGACAACTCCTTTTGCCGTTCGCGCGACCAAACGTCGTGGTGTATTCGCGCGCGGTCGGCGTATTGGGCGATCTCTTCGGGCAAGATCTCGGCGAGGTATCGGCCCAGATTTCGTTTCAGGAATGGCTCGTCATGAGCTGCTACAGCGCCCCGACCTTCGGTGGCGCTCCCCCAACTGGCCGCGATGTAGCCGGCGTCGAAACCGATGCATTCCTGCAAAGTACTGAGCATCAGAGGCCAGATTTGCTCAGGCTGCTGAAACTCCACAATCATAGCTGCGAATGCGTTTATCAGTTCCTGGCCTCGTGATGCGGACATGAAGTTCCCTCTTCCCTGACTGTGGCTGCTCCCGGCCTGCCCCCCCAACCGCGGTCCCCGGCTCGAACGGCGCCCTTTATACCACAAGGGTATGGCAACGGGAAAAGCCCGCAGAGCCCGCAGACCTCGTCCGGCGACCATGCAAAACAAATGACTATTCTCACCTTCATTTCGCATCCGTACAGTGGCCGCTGATCCACACCTAATGCTGGTGCGGCTCAATCCGCCATGTTGCAAAGCGAATCACCAAGCACTGTTCCCAACACCTTCGGCGCGTACCGAATCACGCGGCTCATCGGACGTGGTGGCATGGGAGAAGTTTATGAGGGCATCCATGAGCGCACCGGCGCGCCGGTTGCCATCAAAGTCTTGTTGCCTGACTTTGGCGGAAGGCCAACGTTGCTTGCGCGTTTCAAACGCGAAGCCGAGATAACGTCACGGCTAAGACATCCGAACATCGTGAAGGTGTTCGATTTCGATCAGCTGCCAGACGGTAGACCTTTCATCGCCATGGAGCTACTCAGTGGCGCCTCGCTCGACGCCGTGATTCAGCGAGGAACGCCCATGCCTCTGCCTCGCGTGGCGTCCATTCTGGAACAGGTGGCCTTGGCGCTTGAGTCTGCGCACGCCGTGTCCGTCGTTCACCGCGATCTGAAGCCAGCCAACCTTTTCCTTGAGACGCTCCCTGGCGCCGATCGCGAACTGGTTCGCATCCTTGATTTCGGCATCTCGAAGATTCGCGATGGTTCGAGCAGCTTGACGCAAACGATGGCGGTGATTGGAACGCCGCACTACATGTCGCCCGAGCAGGCGCTTGGCCGCACACGCGAGATCGACGGCAGATCAGACCAGTTCTCTTTGGCGGCGATCGTCTTCGAACTTTTAACGGGGCGAGCCGCATTTGGCCCGGATGACCCCACAGAAGACGATCCAGCCGCCGCTGTCTTGTTCCGCGTTGTCCATGCGACCCCGCCGGCGCTCGCTTCCTTGCACGTTGATGTTCCCTCAGCATCAGAGGCGGCCCTCTGGCGGGCCCTAAGCAAGGATCCGAAAGAGCGCTTTGAATCTATAACGGTGTTTGCGAAATCTTTCCTGAGGCCTTTGCGTCCCATGCTCGACGCCCAGAGGGATCGAGCCACGGAGGTCCTGAAAATAAACGAGCACCCGATCTTATCGCTGGCGGTGCCAACACCGGTACCTCCTGCAAAAGCTAGGATTGGCGAAACACGCCTGCTTCCGTCGTTATCCGCGGAATCACTGGAGCCGGTGCTCAACATCAGCGGAGACCCAACAACACAACATTTTCGCGCATGGATTCGTAGAGGTGCGCTGTTGGCGGCGGCCGGGCTCGTGGGATTGGCCAGCGCCACGTTGGGCCGCGGGATCAAGCTTCAAAAAGAGACGCCCTCTCCCACTTCGATGGCTGCAGCACCAGCGTCGCCCATACTCGCCGCGAACGCAGACGCGGGCTCGACCGCGCTAACCCCGCCTGCAAACACGACAACGTCTCTGCCCGCGCCGGTCAACACGACCCGCAAACCCGATCCAGCGGCTGCAGCACCAGCACCTGCGGCAAACGAAGATCTGCGTCCTCCAGCCCCACGAGCGCGTAGACGAACAAAGCCCTCAAAACCCGAACGCAATGAGGACATCCTGTGATGAGGAACAAGTTGGTCCGGCAGATCCTAGTGCTTGCGTCGGCACTCCTTCTGACATCGTTTGCCCAAGCGGGTGACGTCAGCGAACAGGAGAAGCAAGGTGCCCTTGCAGACGTCCGCGAGGGCAATCGCCTGCTTGACGAAGCGAAGCCCGAAGAAGCGCTTGCGCGGTTCAGGCACGCCCAGAGCGTGGTTGGCGGCTTCAAGATTTACTACAACATAGGCCAAGCCCTAAAGGCGATTCCCGGCCGCGAAGCACAAGCTTACGATGCATTTGCGCAGTTTCTGAGAAACGTTCCGGGGGCGTCTTCGAAGGTTCGTGAGTCGGCTGAAGCCCAACAGCGTGAACTGCTGCCAAAGATTGCGTTGCTTCAACTGCGCGTCACGCCGCAGATGGCACTCGTGTCGCTGGATGGCGAATCGGTGAGCGAAGACGCAAGAGCTTTTCCCATACCTCTGCGTGGCGGTTCACACATGCTCGAAGCAAGCCACGATGGCTTCCAGACGGTACACCTTGAGATTGATCTGCGACCAGGTGACTCGGTCGAACGACAAGTGAATCTCCCCGGGCAAAGACCGCCGCCAGCAATTGTTGTTGCCGCTCCAAAGCCCGCCGTCCCTCCGCCGTTGACCGCAGACGCGACAATTACATCAAGCCAACAGCCCGAGAAGCCCGTGCCTCTGTTTCGACGCCCGTGGGTATGGGCAACGGCCGCGGGTGTCGTCTTAGCCGCCATAACGATCGGAATCGTGATGAGCAACTCGCGCTCCGATTCTTGCAGCGAATGCATCTCCCTTCCCAGATAGGAAAACACCCGATGAGAATTCACAAATTGATGGTCATCGCGTCTTTAGTCATGACCTTGTCCGCTTGTCCAAGTGACGATGAAACAACGTTAGGCGTTTCGGTAACCTCCGACTTTTCTCCCGGCACCGAGATCGACTCCCTTGAGGCATCATTCACAACACCTCGAGGATCCGTGATTCAAAGGGTGCCCTTGACCCCGACCACAACGTTCCCCGTAAATTTTGTTCCGGTCAAAGCGTCGAGCGCAAATGACGAGGAAGTTCTTGTAGAGGTACGCGCCCTGCTTGCAGGCCAGTTGGTGGTGGAGCAAAAGGCAATCGCCATGATGCTCGAGGGGCAGGCGACGTCGATAACGATTGAGCTCAAACGTGTATGTCGCTCAACTGTGCTGGCGTGCGCAGCGGAGTCCACATGCAAAGATGGCGTCTGCACGGCCATCCGCAGCCGACCTGGCACGGATCCGCAGACGTCCCCTGATGCTGCACTGCTTGATGCTTCGGAACCCACACCAGATGCCAGCAGCGACCAAGACTCTGCGCTGCCTGACGCACCGATTGTTTGCTCTGCAAACCAAGGACAAGACTGCGGGATGTGCGGTGGCAAGGTGAGGTGTGACGGCACTTGTTCAGCGGCGACGCCAAGCAACCTTGGGCTTGAGTGTGGCAAATGCGGAGGAACCATCCAATGCGATGAGACGTGTAGCAAGACCACTCCGACCAACATCGATGAAGCTTGCGGTCAATGTGGGGGAAAGATCCAATGCGACGGCACGTGCAGCAAGGTCACGCCCCCAAACTTCAACGAGACTTGCGGTCAATGTGGCGGAAAGATCCAATGCGATGGCACTTGTAGCAAAGCAACCCCAAGCGATCTGGGGATGAGTTGTGGAAAGTGCGGGGGCAAAGTGCAGTGCGATGGCTCATGCAGCGCCGCGACGCCCGGCAACCAAGGCACGCCCTGCGGAAACTGTGGGGGTACGGTTCAGTGCGATGGTTCCTGCAGCAAGCCAGACCCCGCGAACTTGGGCGCTGCCTGCGGAAGCTGCGGCGGAAAGGTCCAATGCGATGGGAAATGCAGCATTGACACTCCCGCCAACTACAACGCTGCCTGCGGAAGCTGCGGAGGACGCATTCAATGCAATGGATCCTGCAGTGTCGCGACGCCTTCCAACTATAACCAATCGTGTGGTGCGTGTGGTGGTCGAGTCAGCTGCAACGGAACCTGTTCAATCGCGACGCCCTCCAATTACGGCCAATCGTGTGGTTGTTCCGGCAGCTACTTGTGCAGCGGTGCTTGCAGCTCGCCTTTGCCTGCGAACTACAACACAGCTTGTGGGTCGTGCGGCGGTCGGTGGCAATGCGGCGGCATTTGCAGTGTACCCACGCCGTCGAACTTGAACTCGACTGTCGTTTATGGTGGTGCCCCCTATTTCGGCAACTTTGCGTGCTGTTTCATTAACGAGAACCGAACCTACGGCGGCACCTGCAGCGCCGGGTACCATTTTGCTGGCTGCCGCGTAAGCAAGTCCAGCGGTGGAGGAAAGGTCTTTATCAACCGGAGCGGCGGGGGGCGCGATTGTTCGTGCGACGTCCACATCGAGAATGTTGGCCTTGAGGGCGCCACGTATTCCGTGACGATCGAACAAACGCGGGTCTGCGACAACGCATGGTAAGGCTCGGGCACCTTGGATAACCAACCCATCCCAGGGAACGTGAAGCAATGACAAGTACTACGGTCTGCAAGACTCCGTTCAATCTTGGCATGGTGACGTTGATCGTCATATCCGCCTTCATGGGCTGCGGCGAATCAAACAAGCCAAACGACAAACCGGGCGACGCATGCACGCTTGGCAGCGAGCGTTGCAGCTGCCTGCCTGCTGGCGATTGCATGCCAGGTCTCGTCTGCGCCTCCATGATCTGCGTGCAGCAGCCAAACAACGGAGGCCTCAGCGGGACCGGCGGCACGCAAGGATCGCCGGCAAACAGTACAGGAGGCATGCCGTCCTCCAGTGGTGGAAGCGGCGGCGGCTCGCCTGCGGCGGCCGGCGGCGCATCCGTCACGCCGACTGCCACATCAGCGTGTGGACAGCCACGGCTGATCGACGACATGGAAGTTGGTGATGGCGGCATTTGCGTCGCCGAAGGCCGAAAAGGAGGGTGGTATGTGGCGAAGGATGAAACGCCTTCGGCCACGATCACACCCATGCCGGGCTTGGGATTTCCTTTTACGGTCATTCCGGGAGGGCGAGCGAACAGCAAGCGAGCGGTTCGCTTCTCAGGCACAGGGCTAAAGGATTGGGGCGCAGTGGTTGGCTTTGGCCTCAACCACGATGGTGTTGTGAGGTCCACCTACAACGCGAGTGGGTTCAATGGCGTTAAGTTCTTCTACAAGAGCTCGTCCGCGGTGCGGATCAACTTCCTCACGGCTGATCAAGTGCCGGTGGTTCAAGGAGGAAAATGTGCGACCGCTTGCTACAAGTGGTGGGGCGTTGATCTGCCCTCAACCTTCGACTGGATCGAACAAACGGTGCTCTTCTCGAAAGCGGTTCAGCAGGGAATAAGTGGCGGGGTTTTCCACACCAATGAGCTGTTCAACATTGAATTTCAAGTGCCTGGCACGGGACAAGCCTTCGAGCTGTGGGTCGATGACATTTCATTCGCGTTCTGATGGAATTCGAGATTGGCGTGACCAAGCCCTCAAGAGCCAGATAAAGACACAAAATGACCAAGAAAACACAAGAAGTTTCACTCGCCGCAAGCCCGAAGAGAATGCGAATGCGCGAGGGAACACTGCCCTTACTCCTTGGCGTACTTCTGGTTTCATTGATCGTTACGTCTGCGGGCAGGGTCGAAGCGGCCGCGAACGAAACAGCCGCTGAATTGTACGAGGATCTAGCGGATGTCATCGAAGAGGTCGTTGCGCAGGAGGCGACCGAGTCGGCGGCGCTCCAGCTCATGTGTGGGGCGAAAGGCTTGGCGTCGGTCTACCCGAAGAGCTTGATTGCGCTGCGTGACGGAAACGTTTCGCAGCTCGGCGACACACTGAGAAAGGAGTCGCACGATTTACTGATCGACGTCCTCTACAGCACGCTCTCGACGGGGGCTACGCCGAAGGAGCTCTTCTTCGATCTTACGAAGGACATGAAGATACCTGCTGATGAAAGTTGCGTAGACGCAGGCAGGAACGGACTCTTCCCGGCAAGCAAAAGGCCTGAAGCCCTATTGACCTTCAGCAACTGCCCGGCGGAAGCGCTGGGCCCATCCCTGCCGTCCACAACCAACCTGGAACTGCCCGAACTCCTAGCTTGCAGCGTGGCGGATGCCGTCAGCTTGGGGATTCGTGATGACACTCCTGGTGCGCGAGAACAGATGGTGAAGAGCGCCGCACTGTCGATTGCCGTTGTAACGAAGGGAGGTCTCACTCAAGCGCTCACGTATGAGGCCGAAATACGACGGGCGCTGGGGCTTCCAAACTGGTCGAAGACCACGACGTCAGCGCAGGGGGTCGAAGCGGGCACGCCACTGATCGAAGCGGCAGTCGCGTTTATCACGGATGATTTCACGCGACGAACTCTTGCACCTGTGAGGCTCGCGTCTGCAATCTTGGCCAACGTGTCCGGAAATGCGTTTTACGCGCGGCTAACGCTGGTCGCACGGCCGGGAGGCGATTTGGAAGAAGCGCTCGACGCTGCAAGAGCCAAAGATCACCGCAGGACCGTGATGGCTCTTCTGCGGTCGATCTTTGACCTGGGTGGCGGCGCTGCAACCGCCGCGAACATTGCCATGACGACCGATAGTGCGAGTCAATCATTGAACCGCCAGTTCCTAGTGATTCGAAAGCTAATCCTGGCGCTGGCAGACGCGTCGCTGGCCGATCGAAGTGACGGCGAAAAGCTGGCCGCCAAACGAGCGGCGCTGAAGGAAGCCGGGACCGAGTTCTTCAGGAAAATAGGCGGATACGGTTTCGCTCGGGACTGCGAGCGAGACGAGGACGTGTGGAAAAGTTTTGCGCGGAACAGCTGGATCAATGGCGTCCTGTCACTGGATTACGGATGCTTGATCGGGCGCAAGTTCCTGATGCCCAGGGCCGACCTCAAGCTTTCCTGGAGCAACTCATATGTGAATCGAGAGAACGACGGATTTCGCTACGTCGCCTCCATAGCGATGCTCAACGTGGAATTCGACCTCACGCCGGATGGATCCCTCGTCTATCTAGGTGTTCACGGGGCCGCGGTGGATCTACTTGGGCCGCTATCCGAGGTGGCCTTGCGCGACCCTGGTGCCACCTACGAAAACGGGAGGCTGGTTTGGGCGAACTTCTTCTCTCCGCACGTGGATCTCCAAATCGGGTTTCCGTGGTTCTCGAACAATTTGTCGCTCTTCTTGGGAGCGACCCTGCGATACGCAGCGGTGGGCCAGAACCTAGCCGTCGCTGGCCAGCCGAGGCGGTTCCGCTACGAGGGCCCTGGCGGCTCCGGTGACCTGGGCCGCCACTTGGAACTGGGTTTGGGCGTGCGGTACTCGCCGTAGAATTTGGGCCATATCTTGCACCTGATCGAGAGTGATGGGTACGGAGGAAACTAACCCGGTCATGAAATTCTGACTTCACCGCTCCGCTTGCGATCTCTCCAGAGGCTTTGCGAGGCTTCGAATAGCTTTGGGCAACGCTTGCCCATGAGCTCGAGTGTCTCTTCGGCCATCGCCGCCCACGACACCGGCAGCGTGTAACGAAAAATTGTTCGTCAACTGCCGGCAGCGACAGGTGACCAATCCAGCTGAGCTTCACGGGTCGGATTCGACGGGATACGACACCGTTGCATCAAATCACCGCGGATATGCAGGAAGTGCCCGCCTGGCACCTCAGTTTCATCGTTCGGATCGAGGACCGCCGATCGGAGGTCAACCAACAGATGTGCCAGCCCGTGGAACCAACTGTCCACTAAACCGAGTAAACCCCAACCCCACAGTGAGGGAAACATAGGGACGAAGACGCGGGCGTCATGCGGAGGAGTCCGTTCAGAGATCGCCTGGCTCCCAGTCACTATCCGCAACAATTTGTATCCCTGTGAGGCCAGCGCCTTCGATAGCGATTTTTACTCGTTCTGAGATAATGACCATGACCAAGGTCTCGAAAAGACGGAAGAGGCTACAGCCCTTGGCCTTTTTGGAATCGATCTTCATCGAGTAGAACGTTTCAACGAAGCCGTCTTCGTCAATCTCGCAGTCACTGGCTTCCACATCTAACGCTTTGACGACGCCTAAGACATTCGCCACCTTGTATTCAAGTTGTTCGCCGTTCTGAGCATTCTGAACGTGGCAATCGAAAAACTGAATGTTGTCGACCCCAGCTTCTGCTAGTGCCGAAATCATCCTGGGTGACATTAGTAATTGCCCGGAACCAGCGTCGTGGAGATCACAGGGGGGGAAAGACTCGTCCTTGGGTGCGTCCTCTTGAACGCGTAGCTCGTATCTCAATGGCGCCGGCGGCGCTCTTTCTGTACGACCGTTTTGCAAATCAAATGAAAAATCGTGAAGTGTAAAGGCTGTTGGCCCGGCCCAGGGCGTTCGTGCGAGAAGAACGAAATAATTCATGAGTCGCCTGTCATTCCGGGTCCAGAATACTATCCTTGCCTTCAGCAAAGTCAGCCGCTAAAGACGCAGCTGAAGGTTTGTTGTTTAGTAGCTCGGCTTTGGTAAGCCCAATTTCTTCCGCGAACGAACCCCACTTCGCATTGGGCTTGAGAAACGATCCGTTGTAAAGCTGGAAGCTAACGTTTTTTGCTGATGCAACACCAAGCCAGACTGATTTCTCTTCTTGCTTCATGTACCGCTTCAGCTCGTCCTTGCTGGCTTTAACGTCGTTCGTGCACATCTTGGTGGCCACCTTCTTTGCCACACGGTCAATGTGTTTTTTGACGGTTGTAAAGTACTGATCGGTGTGTCCGCCCCTATGCTTCTGCAACGGCTTCGAGTACGCGCGGGCTCGGGTGAATTGAAGCTGGCTGTAGGGGAGCCAGATGCAGTTACTGCCCTCGTTGGGATCATAGTTTGCTTCCTTTAGCTCACCCGAGATCTCATGGGCGCTCACCGTCTTTAGAGCTATGCAATGATGGGCTGCAGCCTTGTACCCCCCCGTTGCCGTAATATCGCTTTCCCACTTTACGAGCGGTGGCAGATCCTCACCGGGGTAGCGACCGCTGCGTCCCAACGCAATCGTTTCTGCGCGTCCCTCCCGCTTCAGCTTTGGCATATCCCGAGGAAACTTGTGCGATGGAGACGCCTTCCGGTCTTGATGATCCCTCTGACAAAAGACGCATTTCTCGGGATTTTTCAGCGTATCAATCGCTACGGCCACGGACTCGCCTAGCTGGGTCATGTGCTTCTCGCCTCCGTCAGCAGTTTCGTTGTTTCGACGTGAAGATGCAACCCTGCCCTGGTTGCGGCACAGGGCCGCCGAAGCACTCCTCAACGGACGCAATGGCTGCCGGTATGTCTGGCTCGCTCAGCGAAGCGCCCCGTTCATCGATGGCATACCAAAGCGGCTAGAAGCGAACTCAGGCAGCTAGAGCACGTCGGCCCTGCAGCTGATCTCCAGTGGCAGAGCGTGTCTAACAGCCTCTTGCCTGTATCGACAAGCAACTGGCGTCCCAAGCCCAGTTCCTACCCAAACCCGTTTGGCCGCAGCATTCCCGGTCAGACGCACAGATGCCTCTAAATCGCCGCCAGTAACGCCTCACTCACCCCCTGGACTCTCTTCGCCAATCAGGCGATGCTCCTGCGAATGAGCCAACTGACTGAGGTGCAATGAGCCTACCCATCCACATCGCCGGCACCAGCGCGATTTGCTCCATCGGCACCACCGTGCCTCAAATCTGGGCCGCCGCCCGTGCTGGCATCTCTCGATTCGCAGAGTCTTCGGTTCACGATCGCTTTTTCGCCCCCATCCGGATGGCCCTCCTCCCCGAAGACGCCTTGCCCGAAGCACCACCCGAAGCTTCCGACATCCCTCTCACTTCCCGGCAGCGACGCATGTTGCGCCTTGCCTTGCCCGCCCTGCAGCAGTGCTGCTCATCTCTCCCGACACCAGCCCAGGTTCCACTATTTCTCGGCTTGCCAGAGCCAAGCGCCGCGCCCCACCCCATCGCCGATAAGCCGTGGCTCTCAGGGCTCGCCAAGCTTTCTGCCTGCCCAATCGATATCGAAGCAAGCGAAGCATTTCCCATCGGGCGCGCAGCCGGGATGAAAGCCTTGTGCGCTGCCATCACATTCCTCGCACAAGGCCCCAACCGTTCCGCCCTCGTCGGTGGCGTGGATACCTTCCTCGATCTCCGCCGTCTCGCCGAACTGGATGCCGAGGGCCGCTTGTTGGGCGAACGCACGATGGACGGGTTCGTTCCCGGCGAAGGCGCAGCTTTCGTCCTCCTCACGAATGCTCCCGCCAACGGCCCACACACTGCCATCTTGGCCGCGGCTATGGCCGACGATCCTGGCCACCGTTACAGTGAGGCTCCTGGCAAAGGCGAAGGATTGGCAAACGCGATCGAAGCCATGCGCACGCAAATGCCTCCACCGGCCGCACCCGCACAGTTGATCTTCGCGGGGCTCAACGGAGAGGGAGCCGCCGCAAAAGAATGGGGCGTTGCACACCTGCGACACAGCGACCTCTTGGCGCCGGAAGCAAGCCTGGAACACCCCGCCGATCGCTTTGGCGACGTGGGCGCCGCCATGGGCACGATGTTGTTGGCGTTGGCTGATGCAGCCTTGTTGCAGGGTCATCGCGAAGGCCCTGCCTTGGTGTGGGCCAGCTCAGATCGAGAGCCGCGCGGCTGTGCCTGGTTGCAATTGATGGCAAGCTAAGAGGGCGAGTCCCCGGGCGGTGGCGCACGGTGGTCCCGCGGGCAAGCCATAACACTGGCAATTTCTACTAAATCATTTATAAATTAGTAGAAAATGCGACTGCCCAAGAAACCGCCAATCTTCGCGGACATCCTGGCGACCGCTCTGGAGAATCCCCAGCAGTTTAGCCTCCTTGCGACGCATGCCACGCCGTTGGCGGCGGGCCGCTACCTGCATCTAGACGAAATGCGTTATCGATCGCCGCCTGCCGGACTTGATCACGCGCAGTGGTGGGCCGCCACTTGCCTCGGCCGCATGCCGTTGCTGAATGAATTGCCGTTGCGGGATAAATCGTCGGGGCGGTTTCGCTTCGCCACCCCTCAGCCCGTTCTTGTGGATCTGCACCACATAGACCGGGACGCCGCGGGTCAGATTCGGGCGCCAGAAAGCGCCTCCATCCACGAAAACCGGCAGCCATATCTGTTGGCCTCCCTCGTTGAAGAGGCCATTACGTCCAGTCAACTGGAGGGAGCAGCAACAACGCGCAAGGTTGCCGCCCAAATGCTGCGGGAACGACGCCAGCCGAGAGATCTTGGCGAACAAATGATCTTTAACAATTACCGCGCAATGGAACAGCTCCGCGAACTGCGCGACCAACCGATCACGCCCGACCGCGTGCTTGAGTTGCATCGCATCCTTACCCTCGACACGTTAGAGCGTGCCGAAGACGCCGGACGTCTTCGCACAACGAATGACGTGGAGGTTGTTGACCAGCGTGACGGAAGTGTCGTGCATTCCCCACCATCTTTCGAGGACCTGCCGCAACGCCTTGAAGAGCTTTGTGCGTTCGCGAATGCCGACGAAAACAGTCAACCCTTCGTACACCCGGTAATCCGCGCGATCCTTTTGCATTTCATGATCGGATACGATCATCCTTTCGTCGACGGCAACGGCCGCACGGCTCGTGCGCTTTTCTATTGGCAGATGGCGAGGAGCGGTTATTGGCTTATGGAGTTTGTATCGATCTCTCACATCATCAAGCAAGCTCCCGCGAAATACGTTCGAGCCTACCTTCATACAGAATCCGACCACGGCGATACCACCTACTTCATCATCCACCAGCTGAGCACGATCCGCCGCGCCATAGCGGCGCTGCATGCGTACATCGCACGCAAGTCGGCTGAACAACACGACACCGAAAGGATGATCGCCAATTCGCCTGTCTTGCGTTCGCGATTGAACCACCGGCAGCTGGCCGCCCTTCGAAGCGCCCTCAAACACCCCGAGACACCCATGCGTATCGATGTTCATCAGAATCTTCACGGCGTTGTGTATCAAACCGCTCGTGCGGACCTTTTGGAAATGGAGGCGTTGGGCATTTTCTACAGAAGCAAACGCGGCAACGCCTACCAGTTCCACCCCGTCGCAAATCTCGCGAACCATGTGACGTCTCTGGCCAGGTGATTTAGGTGCCACAGGCAACTCTTTGTGGATGCGCAGGGAATCGAACCCCGAACCAACGGATTAGGAGTCCGCTAGTCCGATGCGGTGTCTACCTCAACGCAGGCCACGCTCCCCCGCACCGGTTCCGGTTGCATGCCCAGGACTGACTTGGCACCATAAGCCGGTGAAATCGCTCGTCCCCGAACAACCGCCTCGGACCGCCGAACCGGCCCCGGTCGTTGATCGGACGCTGGTCGAAGCCACGCTTCGCCTTTCGGTCCAAGATCGGCTTCGCCAAAACGATCGAATGGCCAACCTCGCTCTGCGGCTCCGTGAAGCGTTTAAGCTCGGAAATAATGGCGACAAACACGGTTGATCTAACTTCGATTTTGGACGTGCTGTTGGCCCATGACGTTCAGTTCATCCTGGTGGGCGCCCTTGCGGCCGTGGCCCAGGGCGCCCCGCTCACAACCCACGACGTCGACATCGTCCATGCTCGCACGCCGGCAAACCTGGAAGCATTGATGCGGGCGCTGGCCGCGTTAAATGCCTGCTATCGAGGCCGGCCAACGAGCAACCGCTTGCTCCCCAGTCCGGCCGCTCTTGCCACAGAAGGACACTCTCTGTTTTCGACGGATCTCGGACCCCTCGACTGCTTGGGCGCCATTGAGGACCGCATGACTTACGACGACCTGCTGCCCCACTCCGTATGCATCGATTTTGCGGGGCGACCATTGCGGGTCCTGAGCCTGGAGCTGATCGTTCGCAACAAACGAAAGTCGCCGCACAACAAGGATAAGCTTGCGCTGGCCGTGCTCGAAGAAGCCCTTCGGCAGATGAAAGCGTGAACCGCGCGAAGAAGGCCGCGCCTAAGCCGCTGGCCTAACAAAAAGTGTGGGCGCGCAGGGAATCGAACCCCGAACCAACGGATTAAGAGTCCGCTGCTCTACCAGTTGAGCTACGCGCCCGGAAGAGATTCAAATCGACATTCAGTTTTCAGAAGACTTGCGTGCGCCCGGAGGGGTTCGAACCCCCAGCCCTCGGCTTCGAAGGCCGATGCTCTATCCAGTTGAGCTACAGGCGCGAACGTTTGGTTTTTGAGGGCCAAACAGTGGGGTTCCCCGATCGGGAACTAGCAATAAGCATTAAGTTTTTCCGCCCAACCCACCCTCAGTAGGCGGGGAATGATGCGGACGAAGGTCGCTTCTGTCAAGCCGCAATCTTCGGGAATGTTACGAACGCTAACGCCCCCCTCATTTGTGCGGCACGCGGCCCGGCCGCAACGCCTGCAGGATGCGTTCTTTGGCCGTGTTGGGGTTGTCCCGCAGGTCGATGTCTTTCACCTTTTCGAGCGTGGACTTGAGCAAGGTCAACCGCACCTTATCGGGTTCGCCGCAGGGGTGGCTCGAACCGTTTTCGCACAGGGCCAGCGCCCGCTCGGCCGCTTTGAAGGCCGCCATCGCCTCCCAGTCATCCGCAAAGGCCATGCTTTGCCGCATCGCCAACCGGTGGTCCGTGGGGTTGCGGGCCAGGGCCGGCGTCAGCACCGAAAGCGCCCATTCGGGCCGGCCGCCGTCCAACAACAAACTGGAAAGCGCAAGCGATGGCTCCGCCGCCCCGGGGTCGCGGGCCAACACCGCCTGCAGTTGCGCCAACTCCACCCGCTGGCTGTCCGTGAGCTCAAGCCCCGGCTTCACCTTCGCGTCGGGCCGAGGCAGCAAAACGGCGATGGCCACCGTGCCGAAAACCGCCACATCTAGAATCCGGGTCAGGCGCATGGAGCGAATGAAACTACCGCGGGGCTGCCGGAATTGCCAACGCCCAACGAGACCGTTTGCCACGGACCGTGGCAATTCGCCACAGCGCCAAATGGAAGAATGTGTTTCTGGGCTTTACACAGGCCGCAAAACTGTGGCATTCAAAATGCTTCTACGGTGCTTCACTTAGCGATTAGCTTGTTGTTCAGCTTTGATTCGCATCCGCCGCATCAGTGGCCTTTGCCATAAGAGCGCCTCTTTTGCACCGTACCTTTGCCGAGTTGCCGTGTGTTTGTCCGGGACCCTGCCGAAAGCCAGCCCTTGGTTGCCCAACCATCGGTAAACGCTTGCGGAACTTTCCCGGTTCATGTGTTCGACGTGTTTGGTTGTGAGCTGTTGTTCAAGCCCATTTATGAAGTCCGATAGGAGGAGCCGATGACCTTTCTCAAGCTCTTGGCCGATGCCTTCCACGAAGGTGGTTGGGGTATGTGGCCAATTCTCATCTTGCTGGCGATTACGATTTCGATCGTGGTCGAGCGAGCGGTGTATCTGCGCAAAGCGGTCATCGACAAAGACAAGTTGGTGTCCCTGCTCAAGCAGCAGATCGCCCAGGGCAACATCCAAGGCGCGATCAAGGTCTGTTCGGGGAACACAACCCCGATGACCCGCATCGTGCAAGCGGGCCTCATGCGCGCGAATCGATCCGATGACGAGATCAATTCAGCCATGGACGAGGCCGGCCTTCGCGAGCTTCCCTTGATCGAGAAGCGCACCGGTTACTTGGCCATGTTGGGCAACTTGGCGACGCTTGCCGGTTTGTTGGGAACCATCTCGGGTTTGATCAAGTCGTTCGCTGGCGTGGCCGGTGTGGATCCTTCGCAAAAGGCCACGTTGCTCTCGAAGGGCATCTCGGAAGCCATGAACTGCACCGCGTTTGGTTTGTTCACCGGCATCGTGGGTCTGGCCACGTACGCTTGGTTGAACGGCAAAACGCAGAACATCCTCGACGACATTGCCGAGGTTCGTAAGAACGTTGCAAACCTGCTGGCGAGCGCAAAAGCAGCGGCCCGCGGTTAATTGGATTTCGCTCACAGGTTTTAGAAGGAGTCAGCCATGAATATTGTTGAAATGTTTAAAGAGGGTGGCTGGGGGATGTACCCCATCTTGGTGATGTTCGTGATGATCGTTGCGATCGTCGTTGACCGCTTCTTGGTTCTGCAGAAGTCGAAGGTCGATGTGGAGAAGTTGATGGGCCTCATCAAGGCTCAAATCGTTCAAGGCAACGTGCGCGGCGCCATCAGCACCTGTGAACAGGTGTCGGCCCCCGTCACGAAGATCATCGCCGCTGGTTTGCGCAACGCCGCGGGCAGCGAACACAGCATTCAGCAAGCGATGGACGAAGAAGCCCTTCGCCAATTGCCGAAGGTTGAAAAGCGCACGGGTTACTTGGCGATGCTGGGTAACTTGGCCACGTTGGCCGGCTTGTTGGGAACCATCTCGGGTCTGATCAAGTCGTTCGCGTCGGTTGCGGGTGTGGATCCCAGCTTGAAAGCCACCATGCTTTCACGCGGTATTTCTGAGGCCATGAACTGCACCGCTTTCGGGTTGTTCACCGGTATCATCGGCTTGGCTACGTTCGCGTGGCTCAATGGTAAAACCCAAGGCATTCTCGACGGCATCAACCAAGGCACAGTGGAAGCACTGAACTTGGCCACGGCAGGTCGCGACGCTCACGGACACCAGGGTTAACACGCAGTAACGTGGAGCGGGAGACATCGGTTTCCCCTCCCCTACAGGGAGATCACCATGAGCGTATCCGTAGATACGGGCGGCAAAAGCGGGAAGAAGTCGGTCAACGCCGACCTGAACCTCGTGCCCTACATCGACTTGCTCACGTGCATGGTTTCGTTTCTTTTGATCACAGCGGTGTGGACCCAGCTGGCGCGGCTTGAAGTGCAACAGAAAGCCAAAAGCGCCTCTGGTGAAACACCACCACCCGAAATCGCGACCAAGATCATCATCACGGTCGACGCTGAGGGTTACAACGTGGTCGAGAACGAAACTTCAAAGCGCATTCCCAAGCAAGGCGATGCGTATAACTTTGCTGACTTGAGCGTGGAACTAAAGCGCCTCAAGGAAGCCCATCCAGACACCAACGATCTGCAGGTGGCCTCGGAGGATCCAATCAAGTTCGACATCTTGGTGCAAACCATGGATGCGGCCTTGGGGGCTCACTTCCCGGCCGTCTCGCTGACCGAAGCTGCCGCGGGAGCCAGCCTGTAAGGGCGGAGGTATTACGATGCCAATTCATGCTCCACACGTACAGCTTTACAAATCAATCCAGCTTGAGACCGTAAGCGCCAAGCTGGGCCACGGGGGGCGCAAGTCGCTGTCCGAGGCTTTGAACCTGGTGGCCTACATCGACATGATGACGATGTTGGTTATCTTTTTGCTGATGTCGTTCTCAGCGACGGGCGAGATCGTCTTCGTGCAAAAGAACCTGGTTCTGCCTGACGCCCAACAATGGACCGATCTAGAGCGCGCACCCATCATTGGTGTGACTCCAGACTTGGTGATGTTGGACGGGCAACAGGTTGCCACGGGCGAAGAGCTTTTGCGCGATTCGGCCACGGGCGATGCGAAGATCACCGAACTTCACGATCGGTTGATCACACTCAAGAACAACTACAAGCTCACCCACCCCAATGAAGATTTCAACGGGCTGGTGATCTTGCAGGCTGACAAAGCGGTTGAGTTTAAGGCGTTGAAGAAGATCTTGTACACGGCCTCCGTGGCTGGGTACCAAAACCTGAACTTCGCCGTTCAACCGAAAGTTAAGGCCGCAGGCGCAGCCGCTGAATAAAAGCAGCCTCGCTTGATGACACGACAGCAGACAATCCAAGGTTGAGATACAAACACCCTCGATCGCCATGCGCGAGCCGAGGGTGTTGTTTTTTCAGGGGGGAGCAGGCTCTATGCGCGCGATGAAGACGGTGGCCACTCGATCAAATGGCTTTGTGTGGATGGCTTTGGCCGCCACGTTGGCTTGGGGGTTCGTGTCAGCTGGTTGCGACGATCCAAACGATCCAAAGACGTGGGCCAAGAAGCTTTCCAGCTTGCGCACGCGCAAAGAGGCGCTCGACAACCTGGCGCGCATGGACGCCGACAAGGCGAAGCAGGCGTTGCCGGAACTGCGCGCGCTGTTTGAAGAAACGAAAGACCCCAACCACCTGCGCGCCATCGCGCGCCTCAACGATCCGTCCACCGTGGATCTGTTCGTGGGGCAATTGACCTACGATTCGGACAATTTCGAGAACGCACAAGTGGCCGCGGGCTTCTTGGGCGACATGAAAGCCGTGCAAGGGGTGGCTGGGTTGTCAGCGGCCGCAGAAAAGCCACTGCCGATCAAATCGCAGGCCAACCAAGTGCGCGTGGCTTCCATCCGGGCCTTGGCGCGCATTAAAGACAAAGGCGCCACACCAGCGTTGGCGAAGATCCTCACAACGTCGGCCGACGAACAAGACTTCCTGCTGAACAAAACGGCGGCGTTGGCCTTGGCGGAGATTAAAGATCCGGCAGCGATTCCCGCGTTGCTCAAGGGCCTGTTCATGACGGGCCGGGGCACGCAGCTGTTTCAAGAATGCCGCTTGGCTTTGGTGGGCATTGGTGAACCATCCATTGCACCGCTGCTCAACCTGCTCGAAGGCAAGAACGCGGATGTATCGAAGATGGCGAAGGAGCTCAACTTCGACGAACTTTCGCCGGGCGTCGTGCCTTACAAGGCAGCGTACGTGTTGGGTGATTTCCGGTCACCCAAGGTTGTGCAGCCGCTGCTCGCCATCTTGAAGAAAACCAAAGTGGGCCCCGAACATTCGCAGGCCTTGTTGTCGCTGGGCAACACGGGAACCCCTGAAGCCGTTGATGCTTTGATCGCCGTGCTTAAAGACGGCAAGCAAGAGCCCAAGCTGCGCCTGGCGGCCTCCAATGCTTTGTTCCTGGCGGGCGATCGTCGCGCCTTGCCGGTGTTGTTCGAGACAGCGAAATCGGGCTACATCACGATCGAAGGTGAAAAGGCGTCTGATTTGCGGGCGTCTGCGGCCATCGACTTTGCACGCTTGGCCACCAAGGCCGAATACGATCAATTCAAAGATCTTTTCGATAAGGAAACCGAAGTGCAGGGTGCGCTCGGCGAAGCGTTGGACCGCATGCAGGTGGCGCGCGAGTGCGACAAAGATCTTGCTTGTTACGGCAAGGCGCTAAAAGACCCCTCGCCTGCGCGTTCGGAAAAAGGCGCGGTGGCCATCGGTTTATCGGGCGACGCCAAACAAGGCATTCCGTTGCTGCTCGCGGGGCTCAAGCCTGTAAAGACGCTGCAACAGGATCAGTTTCCGTCACATCACGCCATGTTGTTGGCGCTTACCCGTTTGGCCAACAAGACGTGTTCTGAGTGTGTGACGAAATTGACCGAGCTTATTGATGCCGACAAAAGCTCGGCGCGTTTGCCGGGGGCCGTGTCTCAGCTTGCTGAAACACAGGTCGCTTTGGCTGTGATTCAAAACAAAAACTGACCGGGAATGAAGGGGCACGCCGAAGAGACGTGCCCGCAGGCTTCATCGCCCTATCTCTTCTTCTTAGCCTTCTTCTGCGCCTTTTCAGGCGCTTCATACGTCGCGACGATCACCGTATGGATGCCGCCCCGCACATTGAAGTCGCCTTCGATGCGCGCCCAACGCGGTTGGGTGGCGGCAACCAGATCGTCAAGGATCTTGTTGGTGACCGCTTCATGAAAGCCGCCCTCATTGCGATACGACCACAGGTAAAGCTTCCACGATTTCAATTCAACGCATAGGCGATCCGGAATGTATTCCACACGAATCGTTGCGAAATCAGGCTGGCCCGTCTTCGGGCACAAGCACGTGAACTCAGGAGTGTCGAAATGAATGCTGTAATCGCGGCCAGGGTTGGGGTTGGGGAACGTCTCCAACTCACGCGAAGGTGTGCGCATGTCTTTCATGTCGTTGGCTGTGTTGGGGGGCTTGGGGGTGGGAGCAGGCTTGGAACTCACGAGGCGCAGAATAGCGCCGCCGTTGCGGTTTCGCTGGCGCCGCTGTCAGGATTCCTCGCGAGCCCAGCGAACGCACCGGGCTTGCCGCCCTGCCGAACAACCATTTCCGGCTGTTGCTCTGAGATCGGTTCCCAGGTAGAAACGAGGCGGGCTAACGTATGAAGGTCTCAAACGTTTTTCGCCTGGAAAAGTTGATGCAGCCGATGCGCACACCCTTTCGCTTTTTTGCTCTGTCAACGCTGTCACTTGTGTGTTGGTCACTGCCAAACACTGATGCCTATGCCGAGTCCGTCAAAGGCCGGGTGACCTTGTCGGAAAGCTTGGAGAACGGTCGACGTTTCCCCGGCTACTGGCGCGTAGAGAACGGATCGGTGCCAGTGTCCCCCGCCGTGACGCCTGACCCACCCGTCGTGCTCGTGACAGACGCCAAGGGCCAGGCCCCGGAAGCCAAAACGTTCGCGGTCGACATCGCTGGGTTCGGAGCGAACAAGCCCACGTTGATCGTGGGCACCAATTCCGTGGTTGAGATTCGCAACGGCGATAAGGTGCCGCACGATCTGTCCATTCCAGGGCAAGAGGCCTTGATGCCGCTTGAACGCTTGGCACCAGGAACTTTGCGTCGGCAAAAGTTTCCTGTGCCCGGCGTTTATGAAATTCGCAGCGCTCAATACCCTCACCTTTCGATTGCGGTGATCGTGGTTGATAACCCCTATGCCGCGATCTGCGACGCCAAAGGCAACTTCAAACTGCCTGATATGCCCGAAGGAAAAGCAACGTTGAAAGTGTGGGCCCGCGGCCAGTTCGTCCATGAACAAGCGATCGACGTTCGCAACAACATGAAAGCCCTTCAAATCGATGTGGCTTCTGCCTCCCCCGTTGACCCCGAATAAGGCGCCATGTTCCTCAGTAAGATTTGGTTCATCCTCGTTGCATTGGTGGCCAGCGTTGCCACAACGGTTGCCTTGGTGGCGCCGCGATCTGCTTCACGCCACCTGGCCAGCGCCGAAGCACAAAGCTTAGATCGCGCACAATACGCAGCCGAACAGCAGCTCAAGAACGACGCCATTCGCTGGATCCAAAGTGTGGCCAAGCTGGGCCGCGACGCTGTGATTACGGAAACGTTGGAAAACGCGACGCGCGGCAACGGCGAATCTTCAGTGCTCAATGAAACGATCCGCGGGCGCTTGGGATCCCTGGTGCCGGATCTCGACAGCCGCGGCATCCGCGTGTTGGCCGCGGTGGATGGCAACGGCCGCATCGTGGGACGCATTGGCGAAGGTGAAAACAACCGCGATGCGGAACTTGTGTCGGGTCTGGAAGTCGTGTCAGACGCTTTGCGTGGCTACATGTCCGACGACGTGTGGGGCTCGAACGGCAAACTCACGCGTGTGGCGGCAGCGCCTGTTCTATCCAAAGCCAAAGACAAAGTGGTTGGCGCCATCTATGTGGGACTCGACACCGGCGATCGCATGGTTGAGTTGTGGCGTAAGAACCTAGGCGTCGACGTCGCCATCCTGTTGGGAGGACAGGTTCTGAGCTCCTCGGTGCCTGAGGGTGCCTTGGGCTCACTCGCCGATCGTGTAAAGGATCACCAAGACGAGATCAAGGGCGCGCATCGCACGAAGGCATTCACCCTCCCCCACGGCAACGACGAGTTGCTCGCGGTGGCCGCACCGTTCGCCGGGCAAGCGTCCGCGATGGGCGCGCACTATGTGTTGATGGTCAAGCAAACGCAGGCGGGCGGACCTTTGGAATTGCTTGCTTCGACGACGAAAGAAGATCTGGGTTGGGCCGTGTTTCCATGGCTGCGCCTGGGAGGCGCGGTGCTGTTGATCATCGGCGTCGGCTTGTTCCTGCAAAGGCGCGAGATGGAAAAGCCTTTGGGTGTGTTGCGCAGCGATGTGCAAAAGCTGGCGCGCGGCGAACTGCAGAAGTTGGACGATCACAAACACCCCGGCCGCTTTGGTGCCATCGCCCGCGACGTGAATGCGGCGCTCGAACGTTTCATTCATGGCGATGGTGCCCATGACAACAAGAAAGACCTTTCGGCGATCCTGGGCGATCGGGGCGGTCGCTCGGTTGATTTGCCATCGTTGCCACCCTTGGGCAGCCCCTCGTCGACGAGCGGTTTTGGGCCGCAGAAAACGCCAGGCGGCTTCTCGAACCCAGCGCCCACGCCTGTGAGTTTTCCGGGCGCACCTTCGTTCGGTCCACCGCCAAGCTTCGGGCAAGCGTCCGGGGCGGCGCCTGGTGCGTTTTCGATGCCACCGCCCTCAGGGCCAATGCCCATTCCCGGTGCCACGCCCAACGCACGGCTGTCGTCGCCTCCCCTGTCAGGGCCATCGCGGCCGACACCCGCTGCGAACGTGGGGCCTGGCTTAGGCGGCGCCATGCCACCGCGGCCTATGGCAGCGCCGCCCGCGGCACCAGCGTTTGGCGGCGGCGCGCCCGCCAATGCACACGGATACTCCAACGACGGGGGCCCCACACCAACGGTGCCGATGCCTGCCGCAAGCACGGGATCTTTGCAGGCCGCCCGCGGCGCGATGCCAACCGCTCAAGCGGATGATTCGCCCACCGCGAACATGAACAACGGCGCGCCGGCGCCCGACCCTGACGAGGCCCATATGCGTGAAGTTTTCGCGGAGTACGTGGCGGTTCGCAGCCAAACCGGCGAATCCACCCGCGGCCTGACGCTTGAAAAGTTTCGGGAACGCCTGGAAGAAAACCGCAAGGCAATCGTGGCGAAGTACAACTGCCGCGGCGCGCGCTTCGCGGTGTATGTGAAGGATGGCAAGGCCGCGATCCGGGCAACGCCGGTCAAAGACTAGGCCGGAGCGCTGCAAGGGCCCGCCGCGCGTCGCGCTCTAAGGCATCGCTTAAAGTCGCAGGCATTTTTCTCGTTTCTCACAGCGAATCCGTGGAAGAAGCGGTGTAAAAACGCAAGGCCGGGGCCTCATTCACAGGCCACGGTGTGTTCCTGCTTCGTCATGAGCTCTCACGGCCATAACCCCAACGAACGTGTACCGTCGGCTGCGCCCCTGCCGCCGCTCGCACGTCCTGCCACGTTGGAGGTAAACGGCGATGACGTTGGCCTTGAGTCGCTCTACGAAGACCAGCAAGCGTGGCCTGAGCTGGTTGAGTTGCTGCTGGCCCGCGAGGCGGTCAGCGCCGAGGCGCGCGCCTCCGATCTCAGCAAAGCCGCGTGGGTGTTCGAGCAACGCATCGGTGACGCTGAAGGCGCGTTCCTAACATATGTCGAGGCAGTCAAGGCGGCCGCAAACGACCACGCCATTGCGAACGCAGAACGACTGGCGTTCGAGATGCAAAGGCAGGCAGACCTGCCCGCGTGTTTCACAGCCGCCGCCGCGGCCGCACCCACCGCCGCGGCCGCGGCCACAGCGTGGACCGCGCTTGCGCGTTGGCAACGCAATCACGCCGCGTGGGAGGCCTGCGCCAAAGCGGCAACAAACGCCCTCACGTGTGTGCCTGACGATGAACCGGCGCTCGGTGAGCTTGAGGAAGCGGAGCGACAGCTAGGCCGCTGGGGAGATCTGGCGCGCACACTCTCACGCCGTTTGGCGTTGTGGGAACGTCAAGGGCGCACCCAGCCTGAAGCAGACGCGGGCCAACGAGCGGCGGCCGCGAGCTTGTGGGCAGACCTCGCCGGCGTTTATGAGGAACGCCTTGGCGATCACGAACAAGCGCTGGCGGCTTGCCAAGCGGCCTTGCAAATCGATCCCGCGCGCACATCTGTGTGGGGGCGACTTGAACGCCTTTGTGAAACCACCAAGCGCGACGACGTGGCCGTGCTGGTCTTGCAACACCAGTTTGATCACACAGCGCCGGGACCATTGCGAACGCAAATCGCGCTCAAGCTGAGTGTCAAATGGCAGGCGCTTGGCCGATTGGAACAAGCCAGCACAGCGCTTGAATTGGCGCTCGTCGATGATCAAACCTCGGAATCGCTTTACGACGAGTTGGCTCAGCTTTACAGCGCCCGCGGTTGCTGGCACCAGTTCATCGACACGTGTTGGCAGCACGCCGCAGTGGCGCAGGATCGCAACGTGCGCGCGCGCTTGGCGTTCGAGGCTGGCCGCGTGCTGCAGAACCGGCTGGCGCGCAACGACGCGGCCCGTGCGGCTTACACGGAAGCGTTGACACACGAGCCGCACCATCTCAACGCACGACGCGGGTTGGTGGGTGTGCACCGCGCGCGGGGCGATGCCGAATCGCTGGCCGAAGCGCTGTGGGAGCTGGCCGAGCTTTCGGACGATCGCGAAGAGAAGATCGCATGCTTTTCTGAAGCAGCGACGCTGCTGCGAGATACGTTGCGCGACAGCGCGCGGGCACAGCAGATCGAAGCGCGGCTTCTGCAGCTGGATCCCGGGAACGAGGCAACGCTTGGCCGCAACATCGATGAGGCTTTTGCACATGAGCGATGGCACGACGTTGTGGCCCTGATCGCCAGCGCTTCGCGACTTGGGGCGCCCACGCCCCACTGGGTGGCGTTGGCAGGTCAGGCTCACAGTCGTTTACGAAACCTGCGCGAGGCCTTGGCTGCGTTTCATCACGCCGACGCGCTGGCCGCGCCCGGCACCGCGTGGCGCGTGGATTGGGTGACAGCGTTGGTCGAGTCGGGCCAGTCACAACAAGTGGCCACGTTATCGCGGCAGCTGTTGGCGGAGCCCGCGCTTTCAGCACAAGAGCGATGCCTCACCAATATGGCGCTCGGGCATGCGTGTTTGCTTTTGGGCAACGCCGCTTCGGCCCTGAAAGCTTTCAAAGCGGCGTTGGCGGCGGATCCCCGTCACGTCGATGCAATGGCTGCCATCGCGACGGCGTACCATGCGATGGGCACATTGAGCGAGGCCGTGGCGTGGAAGTGGACCACGTTTGATCGCTCGCCATCGGATGAACAGAAGGTGCAACACGCGCTGCAGATCACCGCGTGGGTGCGTGATGAAGCGAAGGATTTGGCGGGCGCCGTCACGGTCCTGCAGCATGCGCTGCTGCACGTACCAACATCGCTGACGTTGCTGCACGCTCTGCTGGATCTGCACACACAGCAACAGCAGTGGCCTTTGGCGCTGTCTGTGTTGTCGCGGTTGGCGGCCTTTTCCACTGGCGTTCCACGCGCGAAGTATCTGTGCACGGCAGGCAAGATCGCACAGCATCAGTGCAACGACGTGCCCAAGGCCATCATGCTCTTTGAGGGCGCGTTGGAAATCACGCCGAGCGACGACAAGCTGGCCAAGCGGATCGAGGGTTTGCTCGTGGCCAGCGGCGATGCCGAGGGGCACGAACGTCACCTGCGCCGACGCTTGAACCGCATCTGCGCGCGGGGTGATGCGCAGGACCAAGAAGTGCAGGTATGGGAATCGTTGGCGCGCCTTTACGAAGGTCCGTTGCGCTCGCCCGACAAAGCCCAGGTGGCGTTGCAGGTGTTGGCAAACCTCAAGCGCAGCCCGGCCTCTTTGGATCGTCTGGCGCGGGCCTATGAACAAGCGGACCCGGCGGGTGCAGAGCGGGCTGTGCAGATTTATGTGAACCTGCTCGCGCAGGCGGAGAACGTCCCGCAGTTGGTGGCCGCGTTGCGATCTTTGCAACGTGTGTTCTCGCGCATGGGTGATTTGCTTCGTTCGCTCAACTCGAGCGCTGGCTTGGTGCTGGTGGGGCAAGCCACCGACGCCGAAACGGATTTGGTCCAACGGGCGGCGGCCCTGCCCTTTGTGCCGCCTTGCGCGTCTTTGCGCGAATCCGCCTGGTTCCGTCACATCTATCACAACGACGAGAGCCGAGCGGTGTCCACGCTCTTGGCGCACGTGGCACCTTGCGTGGCGCAAGCACACGCGCGGCCGCCAAAGCAATGGGGACTGCCGGCGCGTTGGAACGGTGAAAGCACGCCGGGTTTGCACGCGCATGCCTACGTCATTCGGGTGCAGCATTTGGCCGCCGTGATTGGCGTGGACTTGCCAGCGCTGGTGGTCAACGAAAGCTTCGACGGCCACAGCGACTTGATTGCGGTGAGCTGCGGCAGAGAAACCAAAATGGCATTGGTGCTTGGCAGACGTTTTTTCGAAACGCGCAGTGACACCGCGTTTGCTTTCGTCGCGGGCCGCATGCTTGCGCGGTTACGGCCCGAGCATTTGGTCACTTGGCCCAACCTCACATCGGGCCAAGCGGAATTGCGCTCCATTTTGGTGGCGGCGGCGCACGTGGCCGGGCGGTCATTGTCGGCGCCCTCCGATCACCAAACCTTGGTCGCGCAGTATGTGGAACATTTCACGACGCATCTGTCACCGGCCGCGCGCGAAAGCATGGCGGCCGCGGCGCGCGCCGTGCCGCAAGCGGCTGATACCACAACGTGGCTTCGTGGTGTGGCCCTGACCACAAACCGGGCAGGGTTGCTGATGAACAAAGATCTCGTGACCGCCGTTGGCTTGGCAGCGCAAGAGCGGCTGTTGGGCAACACGATCGGGCAATTCGAAGCGCTTCGCGATCTGTTGTGTTGGTCGGCGACAAACGAGTTTGCGATGTTCTCGCGCTACCTCGCGGGGCCTGCGTAACGAATTGCGATGGCACAAGCGCCAAGCCTTTCTCACGGCCCTCTTTTGCAACGTACGCGTCTTTCCCTGGTGCTCAACGCCCTCGCCGCAGCTGCCGCCTGCTGCACGCTGTGGGGCGCTTATGAAGTGACGGCGACGGGCATTGGAAGCGCACGAGGCTGGGCGGCGGCAAGCGTGGCCGCGACCGTGCCCGCATTCGTAGCGTTGGTGCTCATGCCGGTGGGCTTGCGCGTGGCTGAACAATCTCTGCGGCTTGGGCATGGAATTTGGATCCTCCTCAGAGCCTCCGCGACGTTTGCGCCCAGCGGCGCCGCGTGCTTGGCCATTAGCGCGGCGGCCACAGTGTTGGTGCCACGCCTTTCGCGTCTCGAGGCCGCGGCCCAGGCCGCAGGCGCCGGGATCGGTTTGCTGCTCCTCGTGGTTCTGGCGTGGGCGCTTCGTTTCGTGTTTCGAAAACTGCGCCAGCCCGCAAAAGCTTGGGGCGCTGTGATTGTGCTGCTTTTGTGGTTGGTGCTGTTGTGGCCCGATGTCTCGTTGACGCTTTACTATCTGAACCTTGGGTGGTTGCCCGAAAGCCTCGCGGTCACCGTCTGCGTTTGGATGCTGGCACATCTTGCGGGGCGTTCACGCTGGTCAAAGGGCACTGTGTTCGCTTTGGCGTTGGTGTTTGTGGGCCTGGCCGCGTTTCACGTGCGCACGCCGCTGCCCAACAAGTTGACCACCGCGTTTTTGCGCCAACGCGAACTCACATCGAAATGGTTGCCGCTCATCACGCGAAGGCCAGCCCAACATACCTGGCCTTCGAACATCAACACGTGCCACCCGGGCGTGGCGCCGCCCGCCACCTTGGGTCCCGCGCCCGCCGATGCACCCGACATCATCTTCATCACGATCGATGGCGTGGGTTGGGACCACACAAGCTTTGCCGACCCTTCGACGAACAATACGCCGGCGCTTGCCAAACACGCCCAGCGCGCCGCCGTGTTCAGCCGCGCTTACACACCCGCCACCTGGACGCGCCAAGCCTTTCGCGCGATCTTCACGGGGTTGGACGCCAGCCTGCCAGCCGCGCCAGCCGCCACCAAGTGGGGCCTATCATTCGCGCTTGAGCAGAAGACGCTCACCACTTACCTGCATGACGCCGGATACGACACGATCGCCGTTGTCTCAGAACCGCGCATCTTTTCATCGGAGCACAACGCGCTGCTGGGGTTCACGCGCAAACTAACCTCTTCCACCAAGTTCGTGAAGCAGCATCATTACGAAACGAATTACAAGATCAACGAAATCATCGGGCACATGTTGCCCTTGCCGAATTCAGCCCCCCCTCGGTTCGTTTGGACGCACATCCTCGACACGCATTACCCTTATTCTGTGGGTCCAGGCACTTCCGTGGACAAGCTCACCGAACGCGAGCGGCACGCGCAATCGCTGCGGTTTGTGGACGGCGAACTCGGGCGCCTGTTGGATTTCGTTGCCAGCCCCGATCGGCGCGAGAAGACTTGGGTGTTCATCACGGCCGATCACGGCGAAGCGTTCCTTCAGCATAAGAATCCTCGCCACGGGTGGACCGTGTATGAAGAAGAGCTTCACGTGCCCCTTTTGGTGTGGGGCCCCGGCGTGGTGCCCGGCCGCTATGATGACATTGTTTCAAACGTCAGTTTGATGCCAACGATGCTGCAAGCCGCCGGGTTGCCCCTGCCCGGCCACGTCTGTGGTCCAAGCTTGCTGCCTTTGCTGCAAACAGGGGAACACCCCACACCCGCACCCGTCATCGCTTCCACCTTGCCTGATGACACCACCGACGCGCACAAGATTGCTTGGTTTGAGGGCGCGCGCAAACTTATCTGGTCACCCGAGACGAACGCGCTTGAACTCTACGATTTGCGCACAGATCCGGCGGAGAAGAACAATCTGGCCGATACACAACCCACGGACGCGGAAGCGATGTTGGAGCGCTTAAAGATGTACTGGCGTTCGCAAGGGCGCGCGGCCGGTCACTGATTCAAAAGCATCTCATCGGGCGTCGCGCCCTCACCGTCACTGGCAGCTGTTTCCTTCGGTGCCGTCCCCGGCAAAAACACCTCTTCGACGCCTTCGGTTCCCGGCGCAGCGAGCAGACCCGTCTTGGGATCGATCGTTTGCACTTCGATGGCCGCAGGCTGCGAGAAATCGCGAACCGGCTGGCCCGCTGAAGCCTTGGTCATGAAGTCGATCCAAATAGGCAACGCCGCGCCGCCACCGGTCTCGCCGCGCCCGAGCTTCTCCATGTCATCGAAGCCCACCCAAACAACCGCCAAGAG
The DNA here is from genome assembly GCA_033763315.1 of Deltaproteobacteria bacterium. Taxonomy (GTDB): domain Bacteria; phylum Myxococcota_A; class Polyangia; order Fen-1088; family Fen-1088; genus JAGTJU01. The sequence continues at coordinate 239,691 of JANRKS010000006.1, read as the reverse complement.
GTCAGCTGTGGCGCCCGCGAACCAAGCGTCGCGCTGCCCATTGGATGTGCCGGTTTTCCCCGCCACGGGCCGGCCCAAGGCCGTGGCCGCACGCGCGGTGCCCTCGAGCACCACACTCTTCATCATCGACAAAACAACGAACGCGGTTTCGGGATCCATCGCGTTCGAGGATGGAGCGACCGGTTCAGCTTGATCCACCACCTTCGTAACGAGGCGCGCGTTCATGCGTTGGCCGCCATTGAAGAAGGGCAAATAGGTTTGCGCCAGTTCCAGTGGCGTGACGGTAAGCGATCCCAACGCCAAGGACAGGCCCATGTCTTCTGTAATGGGCGAAGTGATGCCCACGCGAACGGCCATGTCTTTCAAAGCGGGCACACCAATCTCCGACAGCAAGCGGATGGCCACCGTGTTGATCGAATGCGCCAAAGCCACGCGCAGCCGCACTGGGCCGCGAAAGGCCTCTTTCTCGTAATTCTTTGGCTTCCACAGATCGTAGACCTCGGGGGCGTCGTTCAAGACGGACGCCGCGGTGAAACGCCGCGTTTCAATCGCCTTTGCGTAGACGAATGGCTTAAACGCGGAGCCGGGTTGCCGCCGTGCTTGCTGGCTGCGATCAAACTGGCCGGCGCGGTAGCCGTAGCCACCCACCAACGCGCGGATCTCGCCCGTGGCGACGTCAAGAACCACCATCGCTGCTTGTGGTCCCAGTTCAAGATGCGCAGGCAGCGGCGCATCGGCCTCCGCTGGTAGACCCTCGGATTGAACGCGCACCACATCGCCGGGCGCGAATCGATCCGTAAGGGGCGTTTTTCCGTGCGCGTACCGGCTCTCGCGCGACAGATCCACAACCAAGGCGACGTGGCCTGCGTCTACAAACAACCGCGGTGGCGTGGTGAGAGTTGCGGCCTCCACCTTCGTGACCACGGCCTCGACGATCTGGCCTGTGGCCAATGTTTGCCGGCGCGCTTCGGCGTCCTTTTTTGCGTCGCGTGGAGCGGCCGCCGCGCCTTTTTTGTTCTTGGGCGTTGCCGGCAAACCCTCGTGCGCGGCCTGGGCGATGAATTTGGCGATGGCGGGGCCCTTGAGGCGCCGCAGGGCTTTGTTGTAACCTTGACGCGCGTCCAACGCTTCCAAGCCGTGTTCAAGCGCATCGCGCGCCCACCCCTGCATCTTCAGATCGATCGTCGTTTGAACCGTGCCACCGGCTTTCTTGAAAGCGCCATCGCCCAATCGTTCTACCGCCACCCGTTGTGCGACGCTCATGGCCTCTGGCGCTTCCGCTGTCGACATATCCGTGCGCGTGATCTTGATCGGTTGCTTCGCCAACAACTCCGCGCGCTCGCGCGGCAGAGCGCCCAGCTCTGCCATGCGCCCAAGCACATAGCGCTGGCGCGTTTTCGCAGCCTCCGGATGTTTGAGAGGGCTCAAACGTTCGGGGCTTTGTGGCAGGCCGGCCAACAGCGCGGCCTCGGCGTCGTCAATTTTGCGCACCGATTTGCCAAAGAAATATTGTGACGCCTCTTCGCAGCCGTAACGACCATGCCCGTAGTAGATCTGGTTTAAATAGATCTCCATGATCTCGTTCTTGCTCAAACCTTTGGTGAGCTTATAAGCCAAGATCAGTTCTTTGAATTTGCGGGCCAGGGTGCGCTCAGGCGTCAACAGCAAACGCTTGACGACCTGCTGCGTGATCGTGGAACCACCTTGGGCCGTGCGCCCACGAATGACGTTTTCTATGAACGCGCGGGCAATGCCGCGAACATCGAGGCCGGCGTTCTCGTAAAATGACGTGTCTTCGGCCGCCACAACGGCCTTCACCAAAATGGGCGGGATTTCGGCAAACGGAACCACCGTGCGGCGCTCTTCGCCGATTTCGCCGATCACGGCCCCTTGCCGGTCCAGCACGCGCATCATCTGCTTCGGTGCAAAATCGCGAACCGCGTCGAGCGAGGGCAGGTCTTGCGAATAATAGACCAACAAGCCAGCCAAGCCCAAACACCCAACCACAGCCACGGCGACGCCCGCGAGCAGCACACGCCGAACCCACGTTGCCCCCGACCCGCCGCGCTTGCCGGCCGTCTTACTGCCCTTCTTGCCCCCCGCTTTTCCAGGCGTTTTTTTCACAGCCATGTGGCCCATGCCTCGGCGCCGGGGGTCCCGATCGCTTGTATCCACAGAAGAAAATTCGTCATTCAAAGCCATCAACCGCGAGCCAAATGCCTGGGCGGTCTATCCGCCCCCAACGCTGTTTTTCTAACACGCTCAAGGCCAACCGCTAGGCTTCATTCCGCCGCTTCGGGTTCAACGGGGGGCTCGGCTTCCGGTTTCGGATTGGCGGTGACGCGAGACACCCAATCCAGGCACTGTTTCTCCGTCATCGTGCGCGCTTGCGTATCGAAGACCAATGGCGTTTCGAGGGCGGATTGCAGCTCCTCATCTGTCAAACGGCCACGCTTGTGCATGAAGCCCAAAATGCGGCGCACATACTTATCCCAAGACGGCGAAACTTGGCCGCGACAGTAATGCACATAGCGGCGCTTCGGACTCGGCAAGATTGACGAAAAGAACGCCGCTTCCACCGGATTCAATTCCGCTGCCTTCTTGCCAAAATAATGTTGTGCGGCCGGGCCGATGCCATAAACGCGAGGCCCGAATTCGATCGCGTTTAGGTAAAGCTCCATGATGCGCTCCTTGGTGAGCACCTGCTCAAGGTGCCACACCAAGAACAGCTCTTGCAGCTTGCGCGACAGCGTCTTTTCTTGCGAAAGCAACAGGTTCTTCACCGTCTGCATGGTGATGGAGGAAGCCCCTTGCTTGAAGCGGCCGTCCTCTAGGTTTCGCTTCAAGGCCGTTCGAAACTCACGCGTGGCAAAGCCGCGGTGTTTAAAGAAGGCGCTGTCTTCCGTGGTGAGAAAAGCGTTCACCAAATGCGGCGACACCTCAGCAAAGGGCACAAAGTCTTCGCTGTCTGACCCCACCACGAACACAAGCTCTTGCGCCTCGTTGCTTTTTTCGTCCCAGGGCGGCGGCACGCTTACCACGTGGGTGATAGGCCGATCGGCATCAGCCAGATCGGCCACGTCAACGGGCACCTGCTGCACCTTGCAGCCATCGATGCCCACTTTGCCTTCAAGAGTGACATTCTCCAGGTCGGCATAATCGATGGACGATTCCAAGTGCGTCTCGAAACTGCCATTCAATGAAAAGCCCGACAGCCGCGGCACCAAAGCTTTGGGAAAGCTGGCCAAAAGCTTTTGGCAAGGCAGCTTGGGCACATCAACCACCAAGTTGATCTTTGGCATCCACGGCCACGTGCGGCCGTCTTTGAAGGCATACGATCCTTGCGCCAATTCCACGCGTCCCGAAAGCCGACCGACCAAATCACGTAGGCTGCCTTCGATTTGCTTCACTTGCAGAACGCGGGCAGCGGGATCGAGCGTGGCATCCACGCGCAACGACACCGACAAGTTTTCCACCGGGGTTGATGAGAGCGCCTTGTGAAACAAGCTCAAATCCACCACATCCAAATTGCTTTTGATCTCGAACACGCCGTTGGCAAGGCGCACCCCAAGCCCACCGTCGATGCTCGTCCGCTCGGGCGCCTTCACCGTCGGCGGCAAAACGTCTTTGATTCGATCCAAGGTGAATCGTTCGGCCCGCAAGCCAAACGTACCCTGCGACTGTTGCCACGTTTGACCGAGCTCAAACTCGCCGGCCGCATTCCACAGTTTCTCGCGTGCGCCACCGTAGCTGCCGCTGAACACCAAGCTGAAAGCGCGCGCCGTTGTGTCTTTCGCGTCGGTGCGCTTCGGCGCCACCTGCCCTGTGATGCCCGACAAACCCAGCGAAGGCAGCGCTTGCACAAATCCATCGGTGACCGACAAAGACGGAACGCCGCGCGGCCGCAGGCCATCCAGCGGCACCGATACGAGTAAGTGACGGGCGCCAAAGCCACCGATCTGTGTTTGCCTGGAGCCAAGCAGAGAAGCCAATTGGCCTTGTAGATTCGCCACCCTCACGACGGCTTCGTGGCCGGGCGTGAGCTGCGCTTGAATCTGCTCACCCCACAGAACCTTGCTGTCTTCTTCACCCACAAGCACACGCCCATGCGCCACACCCACCGCAGGCCAAGCGCGCGATTTGGCGTCACCACGGCCGCTGTTGCTGGAGGCTGCAGAGCGACGAATGCGTTTAAGGGCCTCGAACGAAGGCGCTTGCACAAAAGGCGTTTCCACCCAAACGGTGCCCCCACCCCACAACGCGGCCCATGGCACGGTCACGCGAGCCACAGTGGCTTTGACCCCTGCTCCATCGTCGAGCGAAACATCATAAAGCGACACTTGCGACAAGCCTGCGCGCGCGCTGCCGATCATCAATGGTGGGCCAAGGCGCGAAGCCGCCTTACGGATCACCATACGCTTTGCGACGGCACCACCAACGAGGGGAAAAGCAATCGCAACCACCAGAACGACGGCCAGGGCCAGCCCAAGCTTCCAGTTTTGTCGAATCACAGCCAGCGATTGGGCGCGTCGGTTATTTGCGTGCAGAGGAGCGCTCACGTGTTCTGCGATTTTATGCGCGAGTCTCGCGCCACAGGCAATCTACGGAAGGCTTGCAACAGCGGAAAAACCGAAAAAAGCGACGAGGACGGTTGTGTTTAAGCGGCCTGGGCCCAAGCGGCGGCAGGAAATGATTCTGATAGCTCGGTGGCCAAGCGCCGGCGCGCGTGGTGCAAACGGCTCATCACCGTGCCGATGGGGCATGCCGAAAGCACAGCGATCTCTTCATAAGAATTCTCTTCGAACTCGCGCAACACCAAAGCCTCCACATGCACAGGCGACAGCACTTGCATCGCTTTGCGAACCACTTCACCCGTTTGCTTGGTGACAAGCGCTGCTTCCGGCGTTTGTTCGTGTGCGGGCTCGATGCCGTATACAGCGTCGACGTCTTCGTTTTCATCGCGCACTTCGCTGCGCACCTTTTCGCGACGAAGCAGATCCAAGCTGCTGTTCATCACGATGCGATGGATCCATGTGAAGAACGACGCACGCCCTTCAAATCGCGGCAAATAGCGCCAGATCTTCGTGAGTGCATCTTGCACGGCATCTTCGGCGTCTGAAGGGTTGCGCAACACTTTCATTGCCACCGCCATTGCACGCGGACGCGCTTCGCCGAGCAATCGACCAAGCGCACGGCGATCACCTTTTTGTGCGCGGACCACCAGATCATCAACGCTGTCAGGAATTAAACAGTCAGAATCTTCGTTATGAACAGTAGGTTGTGAAGTCATGCACGGGGTAATTGCACGGCGCGTGCCGAGTCCCACACCACACCTGCAGCGGCCCGTGCACTGATGTAGGGCCCTGCGCAACAAGGGCACGGCACACCGCCAAAACCCGCGTATATTTGCGAGTGCATACATGGTCCCACGCGATGGAATCGGCCTGTTCCTGGCCCACGCTCGAAAACGTGCCCGCGCCCTGTTCGCCGTGCGCGTTTTTGCCCTGGCGGCCATGGGCACCGCGGCGCTGTTGTTCTTGATGGCTTGGCTGGCGGTTCACACGGGCCCCGCCGCCTATTGGCCCGTGGCCACCGCCACAGTGTTGCTGGTTGGCACACTCACAGCCGCGTTTTTTGGGGGTTTGCGGCCGTGGCGCCGTTTAAAAACTGACACCGCGGTGGCGAGGCTTGTAGGCGCGGTTCACCCACCTTTGGCCAGCGATCTGTTGTCAGCCGTGCAATTGACGGCGGCGCCGGCACCGGGCACCAGCCCCGAGCTGGTGGCGGCCTTGCGTGGCCAAGTGGGCGGTGCGGTGTCAACCCTGGATGTGCGACAAGTGGTACCGGGGCGGTCCGCGACGCGCGCCGCGTCACTCGCCGGGGGTGTGGCGGTTTTGTTGGCGGCCCTGACCTTTTTGGCGCCCAACACGTTGCGACGCGGACTGGGCCTGCTGGTGCGAACGCCCACCTTATACGAGGGCGCGGCCGTCTCGGACGAACCGCTCGTGGGCGATGTGAAGTTGGTCTACACCTACCCCGCTTATACGGGGTTGCCCCCGCGCACGGTGGAAGGCGCAACGGGCGATGCGCAAGCCATAAAGGGCACGCGCGTGGATCTTGAAATGCACGCCCTTCGACGCGCACGGCGCGCGATCTTATTCTTCGGCGATCAAGGCGAAGGCCAACAGATCGAGGGCACGGTCAGCGGCACCACGATTCGAACCAGCTTTGTGATCAACGAGACCGCGCGGTACCGCATCTGGTTGGCGCCCCTGCTGGGTCGCCCCGTGCGCGAACGGCGTGGCCACCGCGTGGAGGCGGCCACCGACTTGCCACCCACGGTCGAGATCAAAGCCGCGTCGGAACGGCTTGAGCTTGCGAGCCCGCGGCCCATCGAGGTGGGTTACGCCGCCAATGATGACTTCGGCCTTGGCAACGTGAATTTGGTTTTTCGGGTGGGCAACGCCCCTGAAAAGCGCGTGTCGCTTGCGACCCCGAGTGGCAAACGGCAAGCCCAAGGCAACACCATGTGGGATCCCTCGGGCGAATCACTGGTGCCCGGCGTTCAGATCGCTTACTGGATTGAGGCGAAAGACACCGACACGGTTTCAGGGCCTAAGACGGGCGTTTCGCGCACGCTCTACCTTGTGCTTGAACGCCCACGCGAAAACACCGACGAGAGTCTTGAACAACAAAAGTTCGTGCAGGAGCGTTTGTTGGGCGTGTTGGCCGATCGGTTGGAAGCGGGCAGCCGCCCGTTGGGTGAAACGCCGTTGAACGACGAGTTCACCGTTTGGCAGGCCGCCCACGACGAAGAAGCGGCGCAGGTGGCCTTACTTGCCGGGCTTGTGGATGAACAAAAACGCGATGGCGGCGCAAGCAAGAGCTTGCTGCAAGCGTTGTCGAACATTGCTGATCGCTTGAACAAGGAATTGAAGACCGAGAACGCGGCGCTTCGACACGCCAAACCCAAAGCGCAAGAGGGACGTCTCGCGGCAAGCGATCTGGCGCCGTTGCGACACTTGGCCCCCACGCACGTGAAGATGCTCGAAGACGTGGTGCTGGTGCTTGACGACTTGATCGGGCGCCAACGTTTAGAAGATTTGGCTGGGCTGGGGGAACAACTGACCCAGGCCTACCAGAAGCTCACGGATCTATTGAGCCGCTACCAGAACACCAAGGATGAAGCTCTGCGCGAGCAGCTGCAGCGTGAGATGCAGGCGTTGCGCAAACGCATCAGCGACTTGGCGCAGAAAATCGCCGAAGTGAAGTCGCGCAACGAAGTGGGCAGCGAGTGGCAAAACATGCCCGACACGCGCGAAGCGATGGCGAAAGCGCAAACATTGGAAGATCTGCTGGCCAAAGGCGACACGGATTCGCTGGCCAAGGCGTTGGCTGAACTTGGCGATTCTTTGCAGTCGCTTAAACAAGCCTTGAATCAAAACGCCGACGAATTCACGGGGGAAAAGTTCTCAAAGGAAAGTCGCGCCACGGCGGAGTTGACGAAAAAGATGTCCGAGCTCGAAGGCGACGAACGCCAATTGGCGCAAGACACCCGGCAGCTTTCAGAAGAGCTCAAGAAGTCCTTGCAAGAGCGGCAAGCCAAGCAGATGGCCGAGAAGATGAAGCAGGTCAAAGCGCAGATGTCCGCGCTGCAGGACAGCCTCAAGACGCCCACGCCAAAGCGCCTCGGCGAAGACGCGTCAGACAGCCAGGCCCGCGCGCGCGACCGCGCCAGCAGCGCCCAAGATCTTCTGCAACGCAATGACGTTGATGAGGCCCGCAAACAGATGGATGAGCTTGGGCAATCGCTTTCGCCGTTAACAAAAATGGCGAAGCAGCGCGCACGCAAAGATGACCCGTCGGGTAGCATGGGCCGCTTCGCCGAGAAGATGACGGAGGCGGAACAACTGGCACAGCAAATCAGCCAAGCGTTGCAAGACATGGCACCGCGCGATCGTGATGTGGCCTCAGAAGCGCAACGGCAGCAGAGCCAACAGCAAGGCGCCCGCCAACAATCGATCGCAGAGCGTACTCGCCAGTTGGCGCAGGAGGCCCGCGATGGCGCCGGCAACCCTGGGTTCGAGCAGGCGGCGCAAGGGCTTGAAGACGCAGCCAACCAGATGGGCCAAGCCAAACAGAATCTGCAGTCGTCCGACACCAGCGACGCATTGATAAAAGAACAAGCGGCCGCCGATCGCTTGGCGCAGATTCGCGAGGGCCTCAAAGGCGAGAAGATGGCACGCGGCTCTCGCAATCCGGATCCCGTGCGCATTCCCGGCGCCGACGATTCCAAGGCGCCGCGGGCGTGGCGGCAAGAGCTAATGGAGGCGATGAAGGAAAAGGGTCCCGAAAACTTTCGCGACGCCGTCCGGCGTTACTACGAGGAGTTGGTCAAATGAGCCTCGTGCATGTGGCACTATGGTTGGCCTTGGCTTTGAACCGCTCGCCAGCGGCACGCAATGAGGTGCCCGCACAATCAGAGCTGTTGTCCCCCGAGGGCCAGATCGTTGAAGAGTTGTTTGATGCCTGGCAGTTCGAGGAAGCGGATCGCACCCTCGATTCGCTGGCCAAGATGTCACCCGGTGCGCCACAAGTGCTTTACCTGCAGGGTTACCAGCAGTTTTTGCAGGGCGAATACAAAGGCGCCATCGCCAAACTGTCCGCCGCTCGTCAATTGTTCCCTGGCCACCGCAACATCGAAGGGCTGTTCGCGCTATCGAATGCCGCCGAGAAGGCCATCGAGGGCCACGTGGAACGTCGTTCCAAACATTTTCGTCTGCGCTTCCCGCCCGAGGACGAAGTGTTGGCTGATCACGCGCTCGATACCCTCGAGGCGGCGGCCGCAGCGCTGAAGGCCGACCTGGGCTTTCACCCGCACTACATCGTGACGGTTGATCTTTATCGCAACTCAGAAGATCTGGCGGCGGTGTCGCCTTTGACTGAAGAAGAAGTTGAACGCACGGGAACCATCGCCTTGTGCAAGTGGGCGCGTTTGATGGTGACCACGCCGCGCGCTTTGCGTTTTGGTTATCCTTGGATGGACACGCTCTCGCACGAGTTCGTGCACTATGCGATCTCGTCGCTCACAAAAGACCAGGCGCCGGTGTGGTTGCAAGAAGGCCTGGCCAAATTTCTTGAAAGCCGCTGGCGCCGCGATCCTGGAGAGCCACTGGCGCCAAGCAATGAACATCTGCTGGCCAAGGCGTTGGCCGCAAACAAATTGATCAGCTTCGAGGCGATGCACCCCTCGATGGCGAAGTTGCCACGCGCCGAAGATGCCGCGCTCGCCTTTGCAGAGGTGGCAACGACGATTGCATTCGTGTTCAATGAGGGCGGCATGAACGCGGTCAAAGCCGCGGTGACAGCGGTTGGCCAAGGCATTGATGCGCGGCAAGCGGTGGCCAGCGCGCTGGCGTTGGATTGGCCCACGTTTGATCGCAAATGGCGCGCCTTTATGAAAAGCCGCAACTTCAAAACGTACGCGCACCTGGAGCCGGTCACCCCGAAATTCCGCAAGAAGACGGCGGTGGCGTCGAAACGACCGCCCACCGAAGATGAAGCGCTCGCTGAGTTGGGCGCTGGACAAGCCGATGGCTTCTTGCGCTTAGGCAACATGCTTTTGCTTCGCAACCACCCCAAGGCGGCCGTGATCGAATACGACAAGGGCGCCAAATTGGCCGGCCCCGCGCATTGGTTGTTCCCCGTTAAATTGGGACGCACGTATCTGGCGTTGCGAGAGCCCGACAAAGCTTTGGCGGCGCTCGGTGAGCTGCGCACGATCTATCCTGAGCTACCGTGGCCGCACCTTATCGCGGGGCAAGCCTGGCTTGAGAAAGGCGACGCCAACCAAGCCCGCATGGCTCTCGAAGCCTCACTCGCGAATAACCCCTTCGATCCAGAACTACACTGTGCCCTGGCCAACACTTACGCACGCCTAGCCAACTCTGACTCTGCCTATGTGCAAAAGCGTGACCGTGCAAGGCGCGCGTGTGACAAGCGGTAACGCTTGTGACGCTAAGGCGGCGGCGCCAACCATAGCTGAACGTTTTCGATGGCGGCGGTTTGCACATAGCCGGCACGAGGCAACTGATCAGCGGGAGGCGTTGCGGCCCAATTGCCTTGCACAAACAAACGCGGTTTGCGCGCGGCGATCATCGCGGCCACGTCGGCGTGGCTGGCCACGTGGAAGCGGGCTTTTTGCTCGGGTGCGATCCGATCCGCCACGCGAAAGCCAAAGTCGTTGGCTAAGCTACGCACAATGGGCGTGCGGGTGGAAACAAAATACCCGGGCCACCACGACGCCCCTTCGGCCGCCGCTTGATCATCAATCGCGCGCGCCACCTTGCGCATGGTGCGCAGATGCCACCGTGGCACGCGAGCCGTGGTCCACACACCCGGCACATCAAGGCCCGTGGTTGTGTAGCGCTGCAACTCAGCCGCGCCCAGGCGGGCAAAGACAAACAACAACACCGCCCCACCGACCCAGGTAAACCGCCACGGCACGCGCGATAGAAGGATCAAAGCGTCCGCCACCAACAACGGTAGCAACACTGAAAAATATTGATCGTGCGTGGGCGTGGGCAGCAGGCTCACCGCAAACAGAGCCATCCACGCCAAGCCCACGATGCGCAAAGGCTGCCCAATCCACAGCAGGCGTGCCAGTGCGGCAGGAAACAACACAACGGCGAACTGGATTTGCGCGGGCGTCCGCTCAGGGGCCAGTGGCAACAACGATCGCAACGTGTCCCATTTTTGCGTGAGGTCTCCCACAAGCTCCGTTTGACCCGCTTCTCGCATGCCATGGAACAACACGGTGCCAAACCACCACGCGCCTTTATCGGCCACAAGCGACGGGACAAGAACACACGCGCCCAACAGAGCGCCCGCCACATAAGTGCCCACGAGGCCCAGTGCGTTTCGGTTAAGCTGCCGCTCGCGCCACAATTGCACAAGCAGCACGGCACCGCCCACGGGTATGAGCACCCCAGCATAAAGGCGCATTTGCGCCGCCAAAGCGAAACACAGGCCTGCGAGCCCCAGCCACGAGCGTGCGCGGGGCTGGCTAAAGGCCACACAGCCCGCGGCCACGCACAACGCTGTGAGGCCATATGTCTTCGCAATCGTCAACCAACCCAAAGTGAAGGCATGCGCCACAAAGAACCCCGCAGCCAACAGCGCCCAGCGACGGCGACGCGTGCCTCGCCATACAAGCTCAAACACACACAGGCCCGTGGCGGCGCAAACCGCAGCACATAGATCGCGGGCCATCGTCCAGTTGCGCGCGGCCAAGGCGAACCACGCACCAAACACGTAAGCAAACCCAGGCATCTGCGGAAAGAAGAAGTCCGCGTAGGGGCGCTGCCCTTCCGATACGAGACGCGCCCCCATCAACAGGTATCCTTCATCACCGTCCACCAGGCGACGAAGCGACACGGGCACCAGCACCGCCAGCAGAGCCGCGAACACAAACAACCGCAGCGGCCACCCCGAAAGCTGGGCCACGGCGCTGAAGAGGCGCGCGGTCCACGTAAAAAGCTTGCGAAGGTTCATGACCCAGGTCCCACAGTTACCATGACGCGACTGCATTGGATCGGTCGCGTTGGGCGAAATGTCACATTCGTGCCGCGTGTCACGCAACGGCTCTTTCGCAGGCGCAACGCTCGATGCCTTTGCTAGCCCTAGCCCGGCGTGGCATCCTCGACGCCGTGTCGGAGTCTGACAAGGTGTCCTCGATCCCCCCCGCCCCCAGCGCGGCCAGCCCTGCCCGGGCCGTAACCCCCGTGCCAGTGCAGCCCTACCCGCCTGAGGTGGTGTTGGCTGCGCAAGCCCCACAGCCCGTGGCGACCCAAAGGCGGCCCACGCCCCTGCCCCCTTCGCCCAGCAGCGACGCCGCGGCGGCGGCCGAATTGGCAGAAATGCGCCGCCGCCTGTTCCAAGAGATTGGCAAGCGCATCGTGGGCCAGGAGGACGTGATCGACCACCTGTTGATCGCGTTGTTTGCGCGCGGCCACTGCCTGTTCGTGGGCGTGCCCGGCTTGGCCAAGACGCTGTTGATCCAAACCCTAGCTGAGGTGCTGGATCTGAGTTTCGGCCGCATCCAGTTTACGCCGGATCTCATGCCGTCGGACATCACCGGGTCGGACGTGTTGGAAGAAGATCGCACCACCGGGCGCCGGGTGTTTCGGTTCATCCGCGGGCCTGTGTTTGCGAACGTGATCTTGGCCGACGAGATCAACCGCACGCCGCCCAAAACACAAGCGGCCTTGTTGCAGGCCATGCAAGAGCGGCGCGTTTCGGCCGGCGGCACCACGTATGATTTGCCCGAACCCTTTTTGGTGTTCGCCACGCAAAACCCCATCGAACAAGAAGGCACCTATTCGTTGCCTGAAGCGCAGCTTGACCGCTTCATTTTTCAAGTGGACGTCACCTATCCATCGATGGAAGAGGAAGTGTTGATCGCGGGGCAGCTTTCAGGTGTGCGGCGTTTGCCACTGACAAAACTTCTTTCGCCGCAGCGGATCATGGACCTTCAAGACCTCGTCTTGCGCGTGCCCGTGGCCGACCATGTGCTTCGCTACGCGGTGGCGCTTTGCCGCGGCACACGTCCCGCCGGTGACGCCAAGACCCCCGGCGACAAATCGTCGCCTGACTTTATCAACCGCTACGTGTCGTGGGGTGCCGGTCCGCGCGCTTCGCAAAACCTGGTGTTGGCCGCAAAAGCGCGCGCTGTGTTGCACGGGCGTTATGCCGCGTCTGTGGAAGACATCAAGGCGTTGGCCGGCCCCGTGTTGGTTCACCGCTTGGTCCCCAACTTTCATGCCCAAGCCGACGGTGTCACCGCTCGCAGTTTGGTAACGCAGTTGTTGGACGTCGTTCCCACCACTTAGCCCGCATCGGTCTTCATCGTGGCCATAAACGCGTTGGATCCCACAGAGCTGGCGCGCCTGTCTTCCATGGCGCTGCGGGCGCGTGTGATCGTGGAAGGCGCGTTTGCGGGCTTGCACCACAACCCCAGCCTGGGGTCGGCCACCGAGTTCTCTGAGCACAAGGAATACGCGCCCGGCGACGAGATCCGGCGCATCGACTGGAAGGTGGTGGGGCGACAAGATCGCTATTACGTCAAGCGCTTCGAAGACGAAACCGAGATGCGCACGTTGCTGGTGGTGGATGGCTCTGCCTCCATGGGTTACGGCCGCCACGGTGTGACGAAGTTGATGTACGCAGGGTTTGTGACCGCGGCCTTGGCCTATCTGTTGGGACGCCAAGGCGATCCCGCGGGCCTCATGATCCACGACCGCACGATGCGACGGTATTTGCCGCCCAGCGGTCGCGGAGGACACATTCGCGAAGTGTTGGCCACACTGGATACGCTGCAACCAGGCGGCGAAACCAACCTAGCGGCCGCACTCGAACGTGTGGCCGATCTGGCGCACCGGCGCAGCTTGGTGATCGTGTTTTCTGATCTACTGGATATGGCGGGCAGCGAAGCGCAGAGGAACGCTGCAACGGCCACAGGGCCCACCGCTTTGGCTTTGTCGCAACTGGCGGCGCGCGGGCACGATGTGGTGCTGTTCCACATTCTGGATCCCGACGAGATTGAATTGCCCTTCGATGAAGTCACACAGTTCTTGGGCATGGAACCGGGCGACGATCGCAACGTGGTGGTGGACGCGGCCGATCTGCGCGCTTCGTTTGCCGAAGAATCGGCGGCGTTTCGTGCGCGGTGGCGGCAAACATGTTTGCAAGCGGGCATTGAGTACCGCTTGGTCACCACGCAAGAGCCCTTGGGCGGTGTGCTGCGTTCATTCATTGGCGGGCGCGGAAGGACGAAGCTTTAGCCATGGGCGTGTTGGCACCATCGCTGCTGTTTGGATTGATTGCGGCCGTTGTGCCGTATCTCATCCACCGCTTGGGCCGACGTCCGCCGCGTCCGCAGCCCTTCGCAGCGATGGAGCTGCTGATGGCTGCCGAACGCCGCGTGCGCGCGCGCCACAAGCTGCGCGAGTTGTTGCTGCTGTTGTTGCGGACGGCCTTGGCAGCGGCGTTGCCTCTCGTGTTCGCACGGCCGTTCGTCGAACGTGATTCGAACGCCCCGGCGATGGCCCTTCACCCGCAAAGCGCGGTGCTTGTGCTGGATGATTCAGCGTCAATGCAGCGCACGCTTGGCCGCAGCACTCCGTTCGAACGCGCGCGTGAACAAGCGCTGGCCATCAGCCGACAGTTGCCCACCGGCTCTGCGGTGGCATTGGTGCTCGCCTCGCACGGCAACGCCGCTCCGATCGCAGAGCTCACACTCGAAAAATCGCGCGTCGCGGACGCGATCGATCAAGTCACGCCCACGGCGAAAGCAGCAGATTTCACCGGCGCCGTTCGCCGCGCCACCACGATCCTCACTGGCGGCCTGCACAAAGAACGCCGGATCTATGTGTTAACCGACGGGCAAGCCGCTGGTTGGGGCGACGTCACCATGCCGGTGGGCGACAACGCGCCTGAGCTGGCTGTGTTTGACGTTACCAAGGGCAGGCCCTGGAGCAACCGCGCGGTGGTGGACATCGAAGCCGTGCCGCTGCCCGAAGCGGGCGCCAACGCCGTGGCCATCACGGCCTCGTTGGCCAATTGGGGCGCGGCCGCTGTGTCCGTCACCACGTCACTCAAGATCGATGGATCCGTGGTGGCCAAAGGCCTCGCCGAGATTCCGGCCAATGGGCAGGTTCGCAAACGCTTTGTTCACATCTTAGGCGAAGAGCGCGCGGGTTTGCATGAGGTGCAAGCGTCGATCGATCCCGATGACTTTACGCTCGATGATCAACGTTTCGCTTCGCTTTCGATGATGCAATCGTTACGCGTGTTGTTCATCAACGGCGACGCACGCACCACACGCAATGAGGACGAAGGCTTTTTCCTCGAATCAGCGCTGCAAAGCGCCGAATCAGGCATCAGCGTCACCACAATGCTGCCTGATGAAGCGGCGGAGACGGATTTGCGCAGGTTCGGGGTGATCTTCGTCGCCAACGTGGGAGAGCCATCTGCGGCCTTGGCGGGGGCGCTTTCACAGTTCGTCAGCGGTGGCGGAGGCGTTTTGTTCTCCACGGGCGCCAATGTGAATCCTGACGCATGGAACAGCCGCTTGGGCGGCTTGCTGCCCCAACCCTTGGGCGTTGTGAGGACGGCCGCCACCCAAGGGGCCCCCACATCGGGTGAAATGGTGGATGAGCGCCCCGCCGAACACTTGGCCCCGCTCGATCGGCGCCACCCTTTGCTCACCCGTTTCCCGGCCGGAGAAGATGGTTTGGCTTCTGCGCGTTTTTACAAATACACGTTGCTCGAACCGCTGCCCGACGACGACAGCCGCAACGTCATCTTGCGTTTTGAAAGCGGTGCGCCTGCGCTGGTGGAACGCATTCTTGCCACCTCGGGCCCCAAGGGCCGATCTGGCCGCACGATGTTGCTCGCCACCACCGTCGATCGCGAATGGACTGATTTGGCGATTCGCCCTGGTTTCTTGCCGCTCATCACCGAAGTCACCCGCCGCCTAGGTGGTGCGCCCGAGGGCGGTCGCAGCGCCGAGCGTCTTGTGGGGGAGCCGCGCGAATTGGCCTTTCAAGGCGGCGAGGACACTCTTGAGGTGACCAAGCCCGGCGGCGGAACGTGGCTCAGCCGACGGCGCGGCCAGGCGGATAGCCAGCACGTGCCCTTCACCGATACATTGGTGCCGGGCGTGTACCACGTGCGCGCGGGGATGGCGGCCGACGCCAACCGCACCGAAGATCCCAACCGCACCTTCGTCGTCAACCTCGATCCGCAGGAATCCAACCCAGCCACGCGCGCCGCCGACGCGGGCACGCCCAGGGGCGACGGCCAGGCCACGCGGCCCAAGCATAAGGTGCCGCTATGGCATGGGGTGGCCATGGCGCTCATGGCGTTGCTCCTGGCTGAATCACTCGTCACGCTGCGCCGTCGGCCGCAAGGTCTGCGCGGTTTCACAAAGCCCGCATAAACACAAGGGTTCCGCGGTTGCGTGTTCTTGCAGTGCACACATGGTTGCGCTAAGAACGCGCTTCCTCACCACCGCGACCATGGGTACTTCCGCCGCAGGCAAACCCCACGAGCAGGTAGATTCTGTTGCCATCCGGTTCGCCGGAGACTCGGGCGACGGCATGCAGCTTGTGGGAACACAATTTACGTCCACCACCGCACTTGCGGGCAACGATTTATCGACGTTGCCAGACTTCCCCGCCGAGATTCGCGCGCCGGCCGGAAGCCTCGCGGGTGTATCGGGCTACCAAATCAACTTCTCAAGCAACGCCGTATTTACCTCCGGCGACGTGCTTGACGTGTTGGTGGCGATGAACCCGGCGGCGCTCAAACGCAATCTGAAAGATCTCAAAGAAGGCGGCATCTTGCTGGTCAACAGCGAGGCCTTCAACGCCAAGAATTTGGAACGCGCGGGCTATAAAGAGAACCCGCTCGATAGCAACATCGTCGGCGCTTATCGCTTGTTCAAGGTGGACATCACGGGCCAAACGTTGGCCGCCGTGCGCGAGTTCAAACTTGATCACCGCGCCGCCACCCGCTGCCGAAACTTCTACGCGTTGGGCATCGTCTACTGGCTGTTCAGCCGCAACATGGACGCCACGATCTCGTGGATCCAACGTAAGTTCAGCGACAAAACCTTAAGCGAGGCCAACCTCGCCGCGCTCAAGGCCGGCTTCAACTACGGCGAAACCACCGAGATGTTCGACCACGCTTACGAAGTTCGCAAAGCGGAGATCGCGCCCGGCAAATACCGCAACATTTCGGGCAACGAAGGGTTGGCCTTGGGCCTGATGGCGGCCTCTGAGTTGACAGGCCTCAACCTGTTCTTGGGATCGTACCCAATCACGCCCGCCTCCGATGTGCTTCACATGCTTTCGAACATGAAGCACATGGGCGTACGCACCTTGCAGGCCGAAGATGAAATCGCCGCCGTGTGCGCGTGCGTGGGCGCCGCCTATTCTGGCGCGCTGGCCGCCACGACCACGAGCGGGCCCGGCATGGCGCTCAAAGCCGAAGCCATCGGCCTGGCCGTGATGCTTGAATTGCCCATGGTGGTGATCAACGTGCAGCGCGCGGGCCCTTCGACCGGCATGCCCACGAAGACGGAGCAAGCGGATCTGTTGCAAGCCATGTTTGGCCGCAACGGCGAGTGCCCCCTGCCTGTGCTTTCCGCCCGCACGCCTGGCGATTGTTTTCACGCGGCCATCGAAGCCGCGCGCATCGCGGTTACGTACATGACGCCGGTGATCTTGTTGACCGATGGTTATGTGGCCAACGGCGCTGAGCCATGGCCCGTGCCAGACGTGAGCAAGCTGCCGCCGATCCCGGTGAAGTTCCGCACCGAAACGGAAGGCTTTAAGCCTTACCTGCGCGACGACAATTTGGCGCGCCCGTGGGCGATACCCGGCACGCCCGGCCTTGAACACCGCGTGGGCGGCATCGAAAAAGAAAACCTCACCGGCAACATCAGCTACGACGGCCCCAACCACGAAGCGATGTGCCGCCTGCGCGCTGAGAAAGTGGCGCGCGTGGCGAACAGCCTGCCGCCCACACTGGTGGAAGGCGCTCAGGAAGGCGATCTGTTGGTGCTGGGCTGGGGCTCAACCTATGGCTCGATCGCTGGCGGCATTCACCGTGTGCAACTGCGCGGTCACAAGGTGGGCCACGTTCAGTTACAACACCTCAACCCACTGCCCAACGATCTGGAAGACATCATGAAGCGTTTCAAGCGCGTGATGGTGCCTGAAATGAACCTGGGGCAGCTGTCTGTGCTGCTGCGCAACCGTTACCCCGGCCAACCCATTCACAGTCACACAAAGATCCAAGGCACGCCGTTTCGGGAAACCGAGATCGCCAAGGCCATCACTTCGCTGCTCGAGGCCAACTAAATGCCCACCCAAACGGTATACCCAAACGTCGTTCACACCGATCCCACGGGGCAAACGAAGCAAGAGTTCACGTCGGACCAAGACGTCCGTTGGTGCCCAGGCTGCGGCGATTACGCCATCTTGGCGCAGGTGCAAAAGCTGATGCCGTCGCTTGGCATCTCGCGCGAGAACATCGTGTTTGTCAGCGGCATCGGCTGCTCCAGTCGCTTTCCTTACTACATGAACACGTACGGCATTCACAGCATTCACGGCCGCGCGCCGGCGGTGGCCACGGGCATCAAAGCGGTGCGCCCCGATCTCACCGTGTGGATGGTCACGGGCGATGGCGATGGCCTTTCGATCGGCGGCAACCACTTGCTGCACGTGCTTCGCCGCAACGTTGACGTGAAGATCTTGATGTTCAACAACCAGATCTACGGTTTGACGAAAGGCCAATACAGCCCTACGTCGCCGCTGGGCAAAAAGGCCAAGTCCACGCCGCTCGGCTCGGTGGATTACCCCTTGGATCCCGTCAGCGTGGCCCTAGGTGCGGGCGCAACGTTCGTGGCGCGCACGGTGGACGTGAACGTTAAGCACATCGCGGAGACGCTCAAGCGCGCCTCACAACACCAAGGCACGGCCTTCGTGGAGATCTATCAAAACTGCCCGATCTTCAACGATGCCGCCTTCGATTACATGACCGACAAGAGCACCAAAGACGATCACGTCTTGGCGATGGAGCACGGCAAACCGCTGCGCTTTGGCGCCAACGGCGAAAAAGGCGTCGCGCTTGATGCGTCGATGCGGCCGCAGATCGTGGACGTGGCCACGTATGGCGAAGATAAGTTGTTGGTGCACGACGAAACGAACGAAGTGTTGTCGCTCATCGTGAGCCGCCTGCGACACCCGGAATTTCCTGTGCCCATCGGCGTGTTCCGCTCGGCCGAGCGCCCAAGCTATGACCGCATGATGAACGAACAGGTTGATGCCGCCACCAAGGGCAACAAGAAGACGCTGCAGCAGCTGCTTGACGCCGGCTCGTGGACCGTGACCTAGGACGGCGCGTCCGCCAACTTGCGGAAATGCCCCGCCAGCGCCTTGTGGGCGGGTGTGCCTAACACCGAAGGCAACATGGCTCCGGGCAAGGGCAGGCCCACCTGAATCGTTTGCTTGAAAGCCGCCACACGCGCGGCCGCTTCGTTCACACGTGCGGCCACGGCGGCGTTGCCTTCGGCCGCGGTCACCAACGCCTCGTATGCTTCACGCTGCCGATCCTCGGGACCGCGTATCAGAAAGTGATCCACGCCCGCCAGCAACGATTCGATAATCAAATCGCGCGTGCTGTAGCGATCGGCCACAGCCTTCATTTGCAGATCATCTGAGACCAAAAGGCCTTTGAAGCCAAGCTCGTGACGAAGCAGGTCCGTGGCGATCCGCTTCGAGAGCGTTGCGGGAACATCTTTGTCCCAGGCGGGATAAACGACGTGCGCTGTCATCAACGCGGGAAAACCGGCCGCCACGGCTGCCACGAAGGGCGCCAGTTCCACCGCACGCAAACGCGCCTCATCGTGTTCGACGATTGGTAAATCGTGGTGCGAATCAAGGTGCGTGTCGCCATGGCCGGGAAAATGTTTTCCGCACCCTGCCACGCCCGCTTTGCGAAGCCCCTTCCAAAACGCGATCGCGGCGCGCGCCACACCTTCGGCTGTGGTGGCGAAGGCGCGATCGCCAATGACGGGGTTCGCTGGGTTCGTGTGTACATCCAAAACAGGCGCAAGGTTCCAACCGATGCCCAGCGCCGCAAGCTCAGCGCCCAGGAACGCGCCTGCGGTCTCGATCCGCTGCAGATCGGGCTCTAAGCCCACGATTCCCATGGGTGGCCATTCGGTGAGTGGGCTTCGCAAGCGCTGCACGCGGCCCCCTTCTTGATCCACAGAAACCACGAGCGGCGCATCGGCGTGCGCGGCCTCACGCAGCCGGCCCACCAGGCCCGCCACTTGCGCGGGAGTTTCGACGTTGGGCCGGAATAACATCACCGCGCCCACCTCGCCCGCGCGTATGCGCGCCAACAAGGCAGCGGGTGCCGCCGTGCCTTCAAATCCCAGAGAGAAGAGCTGCCCGCAAGAGCGACGAATTCCTAGCGTGGTCACGGTCATCATCATATGTCATCCTGCGCCGCGCGCGGGGTTGCCGTGCTAAGGTCCGGCCCCACAACCCGGCCACCCGGTTATGGTGAAGGTTAAACGGATCAACCACGTCTCTATTGCCGTCCCGACGCTGGACGAAGGGCGCAGCGTTTTGTCCATTTTGGGCCTTAACAGCAGCCAAGACGAGCTTGTGGCCAACCAAAAAACCAACACGTGCTTCTTGCAAACCGCTGAAGGTGAAACCGCTGTGGAGCTCATCGCGCCCGCCGGCAATGAAGCGCTCGGGCGGTTTCTTGATCGCCGCGGCACCGCCATGCACCACATCAGCCTTGAAGTGGAAGACTTGGCCAGCACATTAACCAGCCTCAAAGCCGCGGGCGTTGCCCTCGTCGACGAAACCCCTCGCGTGGGTGCCCACGGGCACCTTGTGGCTTTCATTCATCCCCGCGCCACCGGCGGGGTGTTGTTCGAGCTTTGCCAGTGTTTAGAAGGAGATCCCTCATCGTGAAGTCTGTGATGCCTGCCCGTAAACTGGGCGTGTTTGTTGCCTCGCTTGCCATTTGTGGCCTGCTGGGCGTAGCGCCTGCTTTCGCCCAATACGGTGGCCCCGCAGGTGGCGGCATGATGCCTGGCATGTCTCCGGGTGGTGGCATGCGCCCCCCACAAGGCGCTGGTGGCGACGACAAAGAAGAGGGCCCGGCCGAGGCGGCACCCGACAAAGACAAAGACGACGACGAGAACGCGCCATTGGCGCCGCTGTCGGAAGCCGCTCGCCGCCGCACGCAGGTGCTTGAACTGGATGGCTATTACCGCATGCGCGCGGATTGGTTCCGCAAGCTGCACCTGGGCCAGGGCTACATGGAGCAGGGCAATCAGATCGTTGCCACCCCGCCCTTCCCCCGCCCCCTCGACTGTGGCAAAGGGGCGGATTGCGGGCAGAAGAATCTAGGCTCCGCGAACATGCGTTTGCGGCTTGAGCCA
The DNA here is from genome assembly GCA_033763315.1 of Deltaproteobacteria bacterium. Classification (GTDB taxonomy): domain Bacteria; phylum Myxococcota_A; class Polyangia; order Fen-1088; family Fen-1088; genus JAGTJU01. The sequence continues at coordinate 218,657 of JANRKS010000006.1, read as the reverse complement.
ACCATCAACGTTTCAGATCAAGTGCGGGTGTTGGCGCAGATCGACGTGTTGGACAACACGATCGCGGGCTCCACGCCGGATTCGTTGGTGCGCACCGATCGCCTGGAAGCACGCAACGGCATCTCGCCAGATGCGGTGTTATCAAACAGCCAAGATCCGCCCGAAATCGGCCAAAACGGCTATGTTTCAAGCGTCCGCGCAAAACGCGCCTGGGGTGAAGTTGACACCGAGTTCGGCACGCTGAAGTTCGGCCGCATGCCCTGGCACTTTGGCCGCGGCATGATGTTCAATGCCGGCCGCTGCCTCGACTGTGACGGCGGCACCAACGTTGATCGATTGATGGTGATGTCAAAGTTGTGGGGCCACGACGTCTCCGTGTCCTGGGATTACGGCTCACAAGGGTTAACCGCCAACGCTACGAACTTGGGCACCATCGACCGCGGCAACATCCCACTCGATCTTTCACAGCGCGACGACACGCTGCAGTTGATGGCCTCGATCACAAAATTGCAAACCGACGAGCAATTCCGCTCCGAAGCGGGCCGCGGTGAAGTGGCGCTGAACTATGGCGTGCAAGCCGTTTACCGCAGCACCGACAAGGCGTCGCGAAACCCCGCTGGCGGCACCCCCAGCGTGCCCCTGGCTGACGGCGCGTTCACGCCCACACAGTTGGCCAACGGCACCAGCACCAACTTCGTTCACGTGGGCGCGATGGCGATCATCCCCAGCGTCTGGTTCAAGCTGGGTTGGAAGGCGCTGACGCTTGAATTCGAGAGCAACGCGGTGTTAGGTCGGATCGAAGACGCGGGGTCTTTGACGGCTGATTCGTTGAACAAGAAACTCAACTTGCGGCAGTTGGGCTGGGTGTTTGCCAGCGATCTCAGCCTGTTCAAGAACGCCTTGTTTTTGGGTCTTGAGACCGGTGGAGCCACAGGTGACAAGGCTGAGCCACAAATCGGGGGCAACATGGAGAACCCGAACACGTATCTGAATTACCGGTGGCGGTCGGTGCAACAACAACCGGGCGATCGCTCAATCACTGATTTTCGCTTTTCACCCGAATACCACGTGGATCAGATCCTATTCCGTCGCATCTTGGGCACGGTGACGAACGCCATCTACCTCAAGCCGCAACTGGCTTATTGGCTCAACCTGGCGGAACAAAAGCAATTGGGCATCAACGGCGCCGTGATCTACAGCATGGCGGCCTCCTCGCAGGGCACGCCCGGGAACTCCAGAAACCTCGGCCTTGAGACGAACCTGGGGCTAACCTACCGGAATCCCGCCGATGGCTTCTATGCCGGCCTCACCTGGGCTGTGTTGTTCCCCATGGCGGGCCTCGATCGCCCCTCGTCGAGCGACACTATGCAGCCTTGGCCTGTCAAACAGGACGCCTCAACCGCTCAGGTGCTGCGGGCGTTCTTCGGCATCCAGTTCTAACAGCTAGCTACTTCTTTAAGGACGCCTCAAGCGCGCTGATGCGCTCTTGGGCGTCCTGCTTGTCCTTCGCGGCAAGCCCCTTGCCCCCAGCGCGCAGGTAATTTTTGAACGCCGCCAAGGCTTTTTGCGTCTCACGATCTTGTGCGTAAAGAACACCGAGATCGTAATAAGCGCCAGCCACGTTCGGATCTAGGCTCACGGCCTTTTCGTAGGCCTCGATCGCTTCATCCGTCTTCTGCATACGTCGGTGAGCGGTGCCCAGGTTGAACCAGAACGCGCCGTTGGTGGGTTCAAGCTCCACCGCCTTCTTGTACGCCGTCACGGCGCCCGCCTTGTCAGCCGTGCGGGCCTTGGCGACGCCCAGATTCGTCCACGCCTGTGCGTCCGTGGGCTTCAATTTCACGGCCCGCTCTAAAGCCGCAACCGCCTTATCGAACTGCCCCTTTTGGCGGTAGGCAGCGCCCAAGCTCAGCAGCGATTCAAACGCGGCCTTGTCGTCGATGGCGGACGCCTTCTCAAGCACAGCGATGCCCTCATCCACCTGCCCGAGCCGCACCAGGGTTGTGCCCAAGTTGCCTTGGGCCTCCACCATTTTGGGGGCCAGCTCCACCGTCTTTCGGTAAGAAGCCACGGCTTCTTCCAAATGCCCTGCCTGCCGCATCAGGTTGCCCAGCGTAAAGTGCGCCGCTGCGTAGTCGGGGCGCGCCGCAATGGCTTTGCGAACCTCCGCGATGGCCCCCGGCACGTCGCCGTCTCGTTTGAGCTGTAGGCCCAAGTTGTAATGGGTGGCGGCGTCATCGGCGTGAGCAGCTGTCACCCCGGCTCCGGTACACAGCCCCAATGCCAACAACCCCACGGTCGCAATCCGTCCAAATCGCATGGCCTCAAGCATAACCATGAGACGCCCGCGGGACCCAGAAAACTCACACGCCCGAACGGGCCCTGTGCGGGTCGCGTCCAAAAAGCAAAAAGGCCCCATTCCTGGAGCCCTTTGTGCAGTGCAAGCAGCCTCTAGTGGCCGCCGTGCGGTGCGTGCATCACCTTGGGCACGTCGTCGGCCTGGATGAAGTTCGGCAACAAACCGGGGATGCGGAACATCAAGTCACCAAAGGTGAACAAGATGAGCACGCCCACGAAGATGACCGAAACGACGAAGATCAAACGATTGACGGGACCTTCATCCCACAGGTGCATAAAGAACAACACCACCAGTGAGGCCTTCACAATGGCAATGGCCATCGCGATGATGATGTTCCAGTTGCCAAAGTTCATTTCGCCGGTCCACACGGTCACGCCTGTGAGCACCAGCAGAACAGCGAAGACGGCTACGTACCGGCCGATGCCGTGGTCTTCGTGATGAGATTCTTGAGCTTTCGTGGACAAGTTCGTCACTCCGCCTTCAGATCAAATAAAGCAGCGGGAAAAGGAAAATCCAAACCAAGTCGACCAAGTGCCAGTAAAGCACGCCGAGCTCAACGCCCACGTAGTTACCGCTGTGGTAACGGCCTTTGATGGTGCGGTAGCCGATGATGCTCAACACGGTCATACCGATGACAACGTGCAGACCGTGTAGACCGGTGGCCAAGAAGTACACGGCGAAGAACAGGTTCGCACCTGGCGCCTGCAACCCTTCGTACGAGTACCACTTGCCAGGAAGCTCGCCCACGTCGAACTTGTGCTTGTACTCGAAGTACTTGATCACAAGAAACGCGCAGGCAAACAGGATCGTGATCGCCAAGAGGGCCAAGCCCTTCTTGATCTGGTTCACCTTGATCGAGTGATACGCCCAGGCCGCCGTGAAGCTACTGGTGATGAGGACCACCGTGTTGGTGGCACCCATAGGAATGCTCAAGAGGTTTGCGCATTCCTGGTAGGTCTGTGGGTACATCCACCGGTAAACCGTGTAGCCCAGGAACAAGGCTCCGAACAACAGCACTTCCGTTGCCAGGAACAACCACATGCCGAGGCGAGCAGCGTGGTCCTGCTGCTCCATCGTATCAAAGTGGTGCGCAAGATAGGGATTGTGGGCAGAGTGGGCCGCTTCAGATGATGACATGCTCAACCTCCTCGCCTTTCTTGCGGTACGTGTAAGGGTCTTCGTCGATCACCGGCGTCTCGTCGAAGTTGTGCTTAGGCGGCGGCGATGTGGTTTTCCACTCGAGGCCCGAGGCACCCCAAGGGTTATCACCAGCAACCCTGCCGTTGAAGATCGCGTACCCGAGGTAGATGGCCACCATAATGAAGCCAAACGCCAACAAGGACGACCCCGCTGTCGAAGCGACGTTCAACGCCCAAGCGTCAGGCGTGTACATGTAGTAGCGCCGAGGCTGGCCCATGTTGCCCAGCAAAAACTGCGGAATGAACGAAGCGTTGAAGCCCAAGATGATCATGGCGGCCGAGGTGAATCCCCAGCCCTCGTGGTACATGCGGCCGAACATCTTGGGGAACCAATAGTGCAGGCCCGCCAAGAAACCCATGATTGTTGCGCCCACCATGATGAAGTGGAAGTGCGCAACCACGAAGTAGGTGTCGTGCCAGTGCACGTCCAAGGACACAGACGAGATGGCCACACCCGTCATACCGCCGAACACGATGAAGAACAGGAAGCCACAGACGTAGATAAACGGCGTGGTGATCTGAATCGATCCCCGGTACATCGTACCGATCCAGTTGAAGACCTTGATGGCTGTGAACACGCCTACCAGCATCGAGATGATGGCGAAGGCGCCGGCGTCGAATTTCGACTGGCCAGTCACGAACATGTGGTGTCCCCAGGCGAAGAAGCCCACGAACGCGATGCCCAAGGACGAGTAGGCGATCATGTTGTAGCCGAACACGTTCTTGCGCGAGAACACCGACACGGCTTCGCTGATAACACCCATGGCCGGAAGCACCATGATGTAAACGGCCGGGTGAGAGTAGAACCAGAACAGGTGCTGGAACAAAACGGGGTCACCGCCGCGGGTCGGGTCGAAAAAACCAAACCCGAACAGGCGCTCAACCGCGGTGAGCACAGCTGTCATGCCGATGACCGGCGTTGCCAACACCTGGATGATGCTGGTGGCGTAAGTCGCCCACACGAAGAGCGGCATGCGCATCCAGGTCATGCCGATGGGGCGCATGGTGTGGATGGTCACGATGAAGTTCAAGCCCGTAAGGATCGATGAGAAGCCGATGACGAACACACCGAACAAGGCAGGCGCCAATTCGGCTGGCGTACTGAGGCTGTAAGGCGCGTAGAACGTCCACCCAGCATCCACACCACCCGCAGCCATGCTCCACACCAGCAAGATGGCGCCCGCCACGTAGACGTAGAGCGACAACAAGTTCAGGCGAGGGAACGCCACGTCTTTTGCGCCCAACATCAGCGGCAAGAAGAAGTTGCCGAAGATGGCCGGGATCGCCGGGATCATGAACAAGAAGATCATGCTCACGCCGTGCAACGTGAACACCCGGTTGTAGGTGTTCGCGCCCATGATGGTTTCATCGGGCGTGAGGTGCTCGATGCGCAGGGCCATGGCCAAGATGCCACCCAGCAGGAACCCGCTGAGTGTCAGGACCATGTACATGATGGCGATACGCTTGTGGTCCAAGGTCAGCAGCCACGACTTGATGCCGTAGTCCGCGTTCCAAAAGGAAACCGCAGGCAACTTGGGTTCTTCGCCGTCGGGGACGGCAACTGCGACGTTAGCGTTCGAGTGGGCCATATGCAGGGTCCTTAGACTTCAGGTTCTCCAGGCGATCGGTCCGGAGAGACTTGATAAATTCAACCAGGGCCGCAGCTTCCGGTGCCGACATCTTCCCGCGGTAGGAAGGCATCACCTGCGCGTAACCCTTAACCATCTTTCGGTAGGGCTCCATCATTGATTCGGTGAGGTATCCCTCATCAGCCACAATGGTGTCTCCCGATTCCAACTGGGTCTTCCTCATATAGAGGTCGGTCCAGGTGGGGCCGATGTGTTGCGTACCGTCCGTGGTGTGACACTTGAAACACCCTTGGACAGAAGCCACGCGACGGCCGTATGACAACAGATCGTTCTTAAACTCAGTGGCCGAACCTTCCGTGCTGCTCGCATCCTGCTTGTCAGGCAGATTTCCGATGCGCAGGCGTTCCTTCCAGCGATCGAATTCAGGAGCCGCCAGAACCACCACTTCACCAATCATTTGCGAATGCCACGTGCCGCAGAATTCGGTGCAAAAGATGGTGTAGCGTCCCGGCTTCTTCGCCTCGAACCAGGTCTCACTATATCGACCGGGCACCACGTCTTGTTTGATGCGGAACTCGGGCACGAAGAACGAGTGAATCACGTCACGGCTGGTCATCAGCAAGCGCACGGGGCGCCCGGCGGGAACGTGAAGCACGGCATTTTCGTTGGGGCCATCGGGATGCGCAAAGTGCCACATCCACTTTTTTCCGGTGACATACACGTCCATCGTGCCGGCGGGAGCCGTCGACGCCCAGATGAAGTCGCGGTAGCCCACGAAGACCCACGACATAAAGATGATGAGAGGCACCGTGACCACAATTGCCTCGAAGCGTCCGCTCGGGTTCACCAAGGGCGTTGAAGCGAAGGCCTTGCGCTCCCGGTACTTGAACATGAAGTAGACCGCAGCAAAGCCGCAACCAAGGGCAGCAACGATCGTTACGAAGGCGACAAAGTAGTGCAGTCGATCCACGCGAACCGCGAAGGTCGACGCTTGCTCGGGCAGCCACAGAAACCGCCGGAACAGGTCATTGAAGAAATCGATGATCATGCGGTCCTCCGCGCCTTATTCAGCTGGCGAATTTGGAGCTCTTTTCGCCACAGAAGGGCCAACAAGCTCGCCAACGCGACGAAGCTCAAGAAGGCGCCAATCCGGACGAATCCGAAAGCAAAGGGCGTGTATTTGTGGGTCATGGGGTCGTACTTGAAACAGGAAAGCAGCACTCGGTCCAGCGTCGTTCCCACCCGGCCCCCGCCAGCCTCAACCAACGCAAACTTCAGATCCCGTGGATCAAAATCAACGCCATAGAGGTAACGAGAGATCTTCCCTTCCGGCGTGAGCACAAACGCCACGGCCGCATGCGCGAACTGTTTTGATTCTTTGTCGTACACATACCGAAAGCCCAAGCTCTCGGACAATTCCTTCGCTGGGCCGGTTTGGCCATCCGCGCTGCCTGCACCCGCTGGCACCATCAGAAAGGGCCACAACGCAGGCTGTTCAACGCCAATGCTGCGCAAGAGGCGCCCTTGATTGGTGTTGGCGGACTTCGCATCTTCCTTCGGGTCAACGCTGACCGAGAAGCCCAGAAAGTCGCGGCCCAAAACCAGGCCAGCCTTCTTCAAGCTCTTCGCAAGGCCCTCGTGCACGAGGTTGCACAACATCGGGCACGTGTAATAGCCGATGGTCACAAGAACGGGTTTGCCCTGCCCTAAAACGTTCGACAGCGCCACAGATTTGCCGTGCCCGTCAACGAAAGCCAGGTTTGCAGGCACCGACTGACCGAGGTTCTCCACCGGTTCGATGTCTTGCGACTTAACGTTGCCCTCACCGCCTCCAATGATGGGCGCGGGCTTGTAATGCCCGTTGTAGCCGCTGGCCATCGCGTGGCCCGCGGTCAAGCCAAGGCACGCCCCTGCAATCGCCACGAGGGACGACGCGCGAGCGCACTTGGCAAGAAAGGAATGCTTCACTTGACCTCCGCCTTTGGCGTCGGAGTGGGCTTAGGAACAGAGTTGTCGCTCGGTGGCGCCTTCGCGGCCGCAGCCGCTTGTGCCGCCGCCGGGTTGGCAATGGCCTCGGCCAACGTCAAACGGGGAACCTTGGGTTCGTGTTCAACCTTGGCGTTCGCCTCACCGATGGCGGCGCCGCTGGCGGCCTCGGCGATCGCGCGCTTGATGCCTTCAGCGATTGGCAAACGCACCTTCGCTTTTGACTTGTCCACCCAGCTATAACCGTTGAGTTTCGCCGCCAAGTCGGAACGCAGGGTCGGCAAACGATCGTCAGCGTCGTAATGAACGAAGTCCACGATGCCGATCTCTTTGCGCTTGCGGAACTGTTCCGTTGGGTTCTGTGGGCCCGCCGACGCGATGGTCTTCTCATCACGAACAAGCATGATGTAGGCAACAATCGCTGAGGCGATGAAGGCAATCAGTGACACCGCGCCCACCGCGACGATGAGCTTCGCATTCACGCCGGCGTTCGGATCCTCCGTCGTGATGTGGGGTTTGTGCGGGTCGTTGTGATGAGAGGAATCGCTCATGGCTGACGGTACCTCAACGATACGTTCAAGAACGGGTCTTTCACCGGAATGGTGTATTGGCCACGAATGCGCCAGATGGCAGCTGCGATGGTCAAACCACCGATGCCGACGAAGCTGGTGATGATGGCCCAATGAAACGAAGCATTTGCTTCATCCAGGGCGGGGAAGATCAACCAGTACATATCCACCGCGTGGACGAACAAAGCCCAAACGGCGAAAGGCGCCAAGCGAGTGATGCTGCGCTTGCGGCCCCTCGACAGCAGCATGAAGAAAGGCCCCAAGAAGTGCCCCACCACCAAGAAGACGCTGAAGTAAGCCCAAGGTGCCTTCATACGCAAGATGAAGAACGGCGTCTCTTCAGGCAGGCCCGCCATCCAGATCAACATCATCTGAGAGAAAGCGATGTAGCCCCAAAAAGCCGTGAACGCGAACAACAGCTTGCCCAAATTGTGCAAGTGCTCAGGCGAGACGTAAGCCGTGAATTGGTCCGCGCCCTGGGCGCGCCAGCACACAAGAATGAGCAGCGCGAACGTCGAGAGCATGCTGCCCGCGAAGTAATAAACGCCGAACATCGTGGAGAACCACGTGGGATCCAAGCTCATCAGCCAGTCGAAGCCTGCGAAGGTGATAACAAACGCCATCAAGGGAATCGCGCCCGTGCCCAGCTTGCGTGCCTTGCCCGTCAAAGCGGCGTCGCCCGTGGCGTCTTGCTTTGTGGACCAGCCGAACAGCAGGTTGGCAATGATGGCCGAGATGACGAAGTAGCCAAACCCGCGCACGATAAAGAACGTGCTGTTCAGATACGATTTCTTGTGCTCCAGCAGGTGGAGGGCGTGCTCGCTGAACCGGGCGTGATCGGGTTCCACCCAGGGAAACAATGACTTAAGTACGACCACAATCGGGATGAACAACACCAAGAAGATGCCCACCGTGGTGGCCATCGCCTCAAGCGGACGGCGAAGAACCGTCATCCACTTTGCCCTAAAGGCGTGGAAGATCATCAGGAGCAGCAGCGAAGTAAACGCGATGCCAGCCCAGTAGCAAAAGCCGAACAGGTAGCTGAATTGCGCGGGGCGCGAACCTGTGAGCATCGTAGCCACGGAGGCGCCGGTGCCCAACAGGCCCACAATGGCCGCATTGGTCATCCAGGATTTGCCGCCCTGGAATTTGTTCACTTTCACTTCAGTACTTTGATGCGAGCCGCTCACTGGTGAGACTCCTGCGCAAGAGACGCGCGCTTTTCGGTTGGCACATCATCCAGCGTGCCTTGGTGTGCAAGCTGCAAAGCCCGAATGTAGGCCACAACCGCCCAACGTTCTTTCACGCTGAGTTCGGCGTTGTAGGCCGCCATGAGGCCGTGCCCTTGGGTTGCGACGTCGAAAATGTAGCCCGGGGGACGGTCAGCAAAGTCGTGCAGCGAAGGCGGGGGCTTCAGAGCCATTTGCCGGCCCACGATGCTGTCGCCATCGCCCAGGGCACCGTGGCAAGTGCCACAGGTAATGTTGTAGCGCTTGCGACCAAGCTCCAGCAGGTTGCTGTCGACCGTGAGCGGGAACGCAGTGACATAGCGCGGCCCTTCAGGCGTGTTCACTTTGCCGGTGGTCATCCCCGGCTTAAGCGTGATGCGCTCGACTGGCACAGTGCCCTCGGGGGGGCTGCGCATTTGCAGCGAGTCTTTGTATTGTTCGGTCTGTTTGTAAGGGGCGAACTTCGGCTGGCGGCTTGCCATCGGGTTCAGCAGATCCTCGTCGAGGCAGCCCGACATCAGGCTGAGGCCCAAGGCCCCCCAAAGAAGTTGGCGAATCATCGCTCCACCTCATCGATCACTTCAATGTGTGAAGCGCCAAGGTCCTTGATTGCCGCTTGCACCGCCACGGCGTCACCGTCGTGAGGCATTTCTACGGACAAGAAGAAACCATCGACGCTGGCCTTCTCGCAGAACCGGTCAGATTGAAACACGGGGTGATAAAGCTTGGGTAAACGCATCAAGAACATGACGCCGAAGAAGGACGAGCAGCCACCGAACAAAACGGCCAACTCGAAGGTGATCGGGATGTTGGCCGGCGGCGCGTGGATCGGCCGGTTGGCAACGTTGATGGGCCAGTCGATGACGTTCATGTAGTGAATCATCGAGTAGGCAGTGATGATGCCCAGGACCGCGAAGCACAACACGATCTTCGGAATGAAGGGGCGCCCTAGACCGAGCGCTTCTTCGATGCCGTGCACGGGGTACGGCGTGTGGGTGTCCAGCTTCTTGAAGCCTTTTTCCCGCAAGGTGGTCGTGCTCTCCAACAGCGCATCGCTGGTTTCGAACTCGGCCAACACGAAGCGGCGGCCTTTGAATGAATCGCCGTGGCTCATCAGTGCGCTCCCCCAGCGGCGTGCCCGCCCTGTTCGGCATGCGCCTCATGTTCAAGCTCGTGCCGCAATTCCTTGATCTCGGTGAGAGCAACGGCGGGGATGAACTTCATGAAGAGCAGGAACAGCGTGGAGAACAGGCCGATTGTTCCGATGTACAGGCCCACGTCCGTGACAGTCGGAGAGAAATCTCCCCACGAACTTGGCAAGTAATCTTGGTGCAATGAGGTGACGACGATGATGAAGCGCTCACACCACATGCCGATGTTCACAAAGATCGATACGATCCACATGAACTTCAAGTTGGTGCGCAGCGACTTGAACCAATAGAACTGGGGCGCCACACAGTTGCAGAACACCATCAACCAGTAGATTCCCGAAGCCGGACCTCGCTGGCGGGTGTGGAAGAACATGCCGAATTCGTAAGGGCTGCCCGAATACCAGGCGATGAAGTGCTCCATCGCGTAGCCGTAGGTCACCATCATGCCCGTGGCCAAGATGACCTTGTTCATGTTCTCAAGGTGGCGCATCGTTACAACGTGCTTGAGGCCCAGGTAGTGGCGGGCAGGCACAAGCCACGTGATAACCATCGCAAAGCCCGAGAAGATGGCGCCGGCGACGAAGTAAGGCGGAAAGATGGTTGTGTGCCAACCGGGCATCACCGACACGGCGAAGTCGAAGGACACGATGCTGTGCACCGATAGCACCAGCGGCGTGGACAGACCGGCCAACAAAAGGTACGCCCACTTGTACTCAGCCCAGTGGCGCCCCGAACCGCGCCAGCCCAAGGCGAACAAACCATAGACGAACTTCTTCGTCTTGCTCTTGGCGGAATCGCGCAGCGAAGCCAAGTCGGGCACAAGGCCCAAGAACCAGAACAACAGCGAAATCGTGAAATACGTGGAGACCGCGAACACGTCCCACATCAGCGGGCTCTTGAACTGCGGCCAGATGGCGTTGACGCTCGGGTAAGGCATCAAGAAATAAATCGCGTACCAAGGCCGGCCGGTGTGCATGACCGGGAAGATCAAGGCGCACATAACGGCAAACAAGGTCATGGCTTCCGCAAAGCGGTTGATCGACGTGCGCCAACGTTGTTGGAACAACAACAAGATGGCCGAGATCAACGTTCCAGCGTGACCGATACCGATCCACCAAACGAAGTTGATGATGCCGAAGCCCCAGCTGACGGGCTGGTTGTTACCCCAGGCGCCAATGCCTTTGTACAACGTCCAACCGAGCGAGACGCCCAGGACGCTTAACAAGCACAACGCGATGGTGAACAGCGTCCACCAGCCCTTGCCGGCCCCACGCAAAACGTGGTGCAGCAAGCTGTCGTTGAGCGACTTGTCGGTTTGCTCCCCTTCGATAAAGGGGCGCGGGTCGAGTGTATCTTTGTGGCCGGACAACACGGTTATGCGAGCTCCGGATTGGGGTTGCGCACGCGTGCCAGGTAAACCGTTCGCGGCCGGGTGTTGATTTCGTGAAGCACGCTGTAGCGACGTTCGCTGGCGTGGGCCTTTGACACGGCCGAGTCGGGATCGTGAAGCGATCCGAAAGTGATGGCGCCCGTGGGGCAGGTTTGCTGGCAAGCCGACTTGACTTCGCCATCGACGATCGAGCGACCTTCGATGCGCGAATCAATGCGGGCGCGCTCGATGCGCTGCACGCAGTAGGTGCACTTCTCCATGACGCCGCGGGCGCGGACTGTGACGTCCGGGTTGTGCCGCATTTTGCCCACCTCGGGGGGATCCCCGTGGAAATCGAGGTAGTTAAAGCGTCGAACCTTATAGGGGCAGTTGTTGGCGCAGTAACGCGTGCCGATGCAGCGGTTGTAGACCATCTCGTTGAGGCCTTCGTCGCTGTGAACGGTGGCGTTCACGGGGCAAACGTATTCGCACGGAGCCGTTTCGCAGTGTTGGCAAGCCATCGGCTGCACAACCACCTTCGGATCGGCCATGTCCTTGTAGAAGTCGTCGCTGTAGCCAGCGTCGGTTTCGTAGTAGCGGTCGATGCGAATCCAATGCATCTCGCGGCCGATGCGAACGTTCTCGCGCCCAACGATCGGGATATTGTTTTCAGACTGACAAGCGGTCATGCAGGCTTCGCAGCCCGTGCACTTGTTCAAATCGATCGCCATACCCCACTTGTACGCCTCTTTGCTGTAGTCCCACGGCTTGTGGATTTGCGGCAAAGGCTCGCGCCCTTCCTCAAGCAGGTGGTGGACGCGTGAGTGGTGGTCTTCGAACTCCTTAACGGTGGCGGCAATCGCGGGCTCACGGTTTTCCATGCGCCAGTGCGTTTGCGTGATACCGAACGGGTAATCCTTGCCGACCTTTTCGATCTGCACTCCCGTGGTGAACCATGGGTTCGTGCTGTCGCGGAGGATGTTGGCGTTAAAGCCCACACCCGTGCCAACGGAGCCCGCCGCCGTGCGGCCATACCCCAAAGCCACCGTGACTGACTCTTCGGCTTGGCCGGGTTGCACATACACAGGGCCGCGCACTTTGCGATCGCCAAGCGATACTTCAACGATATCGGCCGTCTTGAGCGACAGACGGGAGGCCGTGGCGTGCGACAACAAGACGGCGTTGTCCCAGGTGATCTTGGTGACGGGGTGTGGAAGCTCTTGCAACCAACCGTTGTTGGCATGGCGGCCGTCGGCCACCTTCGAATCCAACACGAAAGCCAACTCAAGACCGGCTTCCTTGGCAAGGCTTGGTAACTGTGGTCGCAACGCCGCCGCCAGGGCGGCTCCGTCAAGCGACACCGCAGGTGCGGATGGCGCTTTGGTGTCCGCCAGGATGCCCTTGCCCAGCCAGTTTTCCCACTGCAGCTCGAAACCAAGGGTACCGAGCAAATTCTCAGAAGCGGCGCGTTTCGACCAATAAGCGCGCAGTTGCTCGTGAGAACCCACCTGGCCCTCTTCGAGCACGGCAGCGAGGAAGTCCACTTCGGTCACCGCGCTCCAGAGCGGCTCGATGAGCGGCTGCACCAACGAAACCGAGCCATCGCTCGCGCGCAGATCTCCCCACGACTCAAGCGGGTGAGCGGCGGGCACAAACGTGCGAACCACCTTCGCCGTCTCGTCGTCGTACAGGCCCCAGTAAAGCGTGTTGGGAACACGAGCCAAGAGCTTGTCGAACTTGAAGTCGGACGGAGCGCTGAAGACTGGGTTCTGTGCGGCGATAAACAAGGTTTCAACCTTGCCCGCAGCAATCTCTTCGGCCAAGGCGCGCAGTGGCTCAATGCCAGCGTAGGCGTCGTGCCGTAAGGGCGTGACGTATTTTACGGTGGTGCCCACGTTGCCCAAGGCAAAGTTCATCGCGTTGGCCAACGCGTGGACAAACGCCGGTTGGCGGCGGCCCACCAGAATTACGGAACGGCCGCGGTTGCGCGCCAAATCCTTGGCGAGCGCTTGCACCCACTTTGGATCCACAGTGACGCCAGCGCGGGCCAGCGGCAGATCCGCCAAACCACCCAAAACGTCGCGGCCCAAAAGCTTGGACAGTTCAGAGGTCAAAGCCTGCGCCAGGGCAACGATGTCGCTGCCGCGCAGACGCAAACGATGATCCGCAGACGCGCCCGTGATGGTGAACGTGGGCTCGGCCACGTAAAGGCGGTTCATGTTCTCGCCGGGCTCACGGCCAAGCGCGAACTGACGTTGCAAGCGAATGTTCTCGATGCCTTCTTCCATGAAGTCGGAATCGAGGGCAACGATCACCTTGGCGCTCGTGAGGTCGTGACGTGTATCGAGCGGTTGCCCGAAGGCCAGCTTCGCCCCATCAACCGCGGCGTCATCGGCCAGGCCTGAGTACGAAACAAATTTCGCGGCCGGCAATTTCGCCAAAATGCGCGCGCGCAGATCGCCAATCAAAGGCGATGTGCTGGGCTCAACCAAAAAGCGAACGCCAGCGCCGCCGTTCTTCGCGCCGGCATCCACCAGCGTTTTGACGAAACCGCACACGTCTCGCCAATCGGCCGGGTGGCCATTGAGGCGGGCTGACTTAGCGCGATCGTTGTCGTAAAGGCTGAGAATGTAGGCCTGATCCTTGGTGCCAGCGGCGCCCAAAGAATCAACGTGGTCAGGGTTGCCCTCAAGCTTGGTGGGGCGGCCCTCGTGGCTCTCGATCAACGCGCCGAAGCCGAACCCTTCGTGGTTCACGCTGGTGGCGAAGTGAAGCGAGTTGCCCGGCGTCACCTCAGGCGGGCGCTTGACGTAAGGAACAATCTTTTGCCGAGGCCGATAGCAGGCCGTCGTTGTCACAGCCAAACTGGTGCCGAGCAGCTGCACGAAGCCGCGACGAGAGACGTCGTCGGTCATCGTGTCCGTTCCGTCAGGGAATTCCTGGCGGGCGGCTTGTTCCACTTCGGGGCCGCCTACCAATTCCTCTTCGCCGCGCCAAAGCTTCTTCGTAGGAGGAAGCGCTTGGCCGGCGATCGGAAGTGACGATCGGCGAGCAGGGGAAGAGCCTGAAGCGTTGCCGCTCTTTGGCTCGTGATTGTTTGCGGGGGTACGGTGGTCGGAACTCATCGGTGACACGTGGTGCAACTGGTCCGGGTGTGGACGTCGTAGCGCTCGGCGAGCGCCTTGCCACTGGTCTCGGCATCGCCTTCCGGTGGGGTCCACTCCATGTTCGTAACCTCTTCAACAGGGCGAAGGTTAGGCGCCGGATTTCGGTGGCAATCCAAACACCAACCCATGGTCAGCGGCTTGGCCTTTTCAACCGCAGCCATCTGATCGACGCGGCCGTGACAGGTGACGCAGCCAACGCCTTTGCTCACGTGAATCGAGTGGTTAAAGTAAACGAAGTCCGGGACATCGTTCACCTTGGTCCAGACGATTGGCCTGTTCTCCAGGAAGCTCTCACGGACCTTCGACAGCATGGGGCTGCCGTTCCAAATCTGTGAGTGGCAGTTCATACACAGTTGCGTGGGCGGGATCCCTGCATGCGCGGATTTGTCGACCGTTTGGTGACAAAAGCGGCAATCGATCCCAACGTCACGAACGTGGTGCCGGTGGTCAAATTGAATTGGCTGCTCGACCGGATCCTGCATTCCTCGAGCGATGGGAGTACGGACGTATATCAGCAATGCGCTGAGACCGCCCGCCACTGCCGATGCTGCGAGGATCAGGCCAAGACGTGCCAGGTGATTATATTTCGGGCGAAACAAGAGCGACATTTCGCAGGCCGGGATATAGTCCTGCGCAGGGCAGAAAATCAAGGATTATTCCTCACGAAATTTCTGCGCAGTTTCGTTAGGCCCTTGGAAACGCGATGGAAATTGCCGGCAACCCCTGCCGGACACACGAAAACAGCTCACGCAGGGCAATTACCACTCGGCGTGTAGGCCGAGGGAGGGCAACGCAATTCGGAAGCCGACGCGATCGATGGAGCCATCCGAGCGTCGTTTCATGTCGAACACCTGTTCGCTGAGCGTGGTGTTGATAATCTCGAGGTAAAAGTCGAGCGTGTATCGGTCGAATACCCAGCGTCGGTCGAAGCGGACGTCGAACTGGTAGAAGTTTGGCAGCTTGCCGTAAATGATGGGGGGCCCGGCGTTCCGTGACGACGCCAGGGACGATTCGTTGAAGATCGGGTAAGGACGCCCGGTGTTGTAGTGAACGCGTCCACCCAGCTGGTAGCCGCGTCCGATGCGATAGCTGGCCACGAGGTTGAGGATGTGCCGTTGGTCCCAGTCCGAAGGCGCGACGGTGTTCAAAGGCGGGTACACGCGCTCGCTCTTCGAAAGTGTGTAAGACACCCAGCCATAAAACTGTTTTGAGACGTCCCGTCGAAGCAGGAACTCGGCCCCGTAACTGCGTCCCTCGCGCAGTTCGAGCAGGTTGGTCTGCACCTCATACGTGAAAATGCTCGCCAAGTCGCTCACGCGCAGGCGCTGGTAAAAGCCAGTCATGTCCAGCGTAAGCGCCCACGGCAGCGTCGTCTCGACGCCCAGGGAGCCCTGCAGCGATCGTTGGGCGCCAATGGACTTAAGCCCGAAGTTCTCAAATCCTGGCACCGACACCGGTAAGCTTGGCAGCTGCACGAAGCGGCCAGCGGCGGCTTTGAGCCACGTGTTTTGCCCGACGCGGGCGCGGATGTTCAAACGCGGGCCGGGCTCGTAACGGGTGACGCCTTCTTGGGCCAGCAGGTCGTAGCGAAGGCCTGGCGCGATCGATAGCCACTCGGCGGGGCGGTAAATCAGCGCCGCGTAAGCCCCCGACAGCAACGAGGTGCGTTTGGTTAAAAGGTTTTGCTGCGGCAGCGGTGTGGCCACGGCCTGCGGATCGAAGGCTTGGACCTCAACGTCGCCGCCGGCCTCCACGTCCAAGGTGGCGGCCAGCGGTTGCTCATAGCCCACGCGTGTGGTGCTGACGAGCGACTTAACGGCCACCGGCAAGTTGTTAAGCTCGGGGATGAATGTGGAGGACGAATCCCGACCCACCACGGTGGACACTTCGGCGCGGCCTTTGGCCAAGGCGCCCACCCAACGCAACATCAAACGATGGGTGGATATATCGGCGAACAGATCCTGCTTGGTTTTGTCTTTGCGGCCAAGGTGATCGCCCGAGCCAAAAACGAACAAGGTGAAGCGCCCCGGACCCAGCTTGTGTTCGAAGCGGGTTTGGTAATCCCAATAATTGAACGTGAAGTCGGGTGACAGCAGCGAAAGCAACAGGCCCGTGTAAGACACACGGCCGGCGATGGCCACACTCCCCTGCCCGCCGTTGAGAGGCGCCGCCACGATGCCTCCCGCATCCAATAAACGCACGTCCACAGAGCCATGGGCGCGGTCGACTTTGGGTTGCGTGGTCTTGGCGTTCACAATGCCGCTGACGTAGCGGCCATACCGCGCTGGGTACCCGCCTGGGTAAAAGTCGACTTGTTCGATGAAGAAGGGGTGGATCACCGATGGACCAAGCGCGAAGTGATAAAGCGAGGGCAACCGCACGCCATCGAGGAAAAATCCCGTGTTGCCCGGGTTCGCGCCGCGGACGGTGTAAATCGCTGCCGGCCACACCACTTGTGAAACGCCGGGCAACACTTCGATAACACGCAGCGGATCGCCCAGTGTGCCGGGCGTGCGCGTGAGCTCCTCTTGCCGCAGCGACAAGCGGGACGCGCGCGGATCGGGAGGCACCACCACGGTTTCATAGCGTTGGCCCACAAGCCGTGGCGCAAGACGAATGAGTGTCTCGTCGCTCATTGAGCGGCCACGCCGGGCTTCGACAATGACGTCAAGGGGCTCATAGCCGGGTTGCTGGATTTGCAGGCGATGCGTGCCCGGAGGCAAAGCCAATTCCACGCGGCCGCTTTCATCGGCCTCCGCAATCACTTGCATGCCAAAAGCCACGGCGGCACCCACCAGAGGCTCTTTGCCGCCTTTGCCAAGAATGCGGGCGCGAATGGTGACCAACGCCTCTTCCACGGGCGGCGCCACCGGTGGCGCGAGCGACGGCGTCACGGCGGCATCGTCACCGCCATCAAGGGCGCCAGCGTCACCCGTGCCAGCGTCAGCCGTTTCCTGGGCAAACCCCGCGGTCCCAAAGACGCCGAACGCAACAGCAAGCACAACAGCGAAGGCGATTTTCACGGCGGTGGCAGCTCCGCAAGCCAAAGGCCTTCAACGTCGGCCGTTTTGCGCGTTCGAAGCACATACACCATTTGCAGCAGGTTGCGTTTGCTGTCGTCGGTGAGAATGTAACTGTCGACGCTGCGACCAACGATCGTCTCTGTGCCAAGGACAAGATCCTTGATCACCAAGTCGCCCACCAAATCCTGCAACGACGTGCGCACGATGCCCACAACGCGCTCGCGGGTGACGGAAACGTCGCGGATGGATTCAGCCACGCGGGTCACCATAGGCTGGGTGAAATCCGCGAAATACAAGTCACTGGCACCCTTGCCGAAGCGCGCCCAGAACACAACCAAAGGCGGCGCCGGCTCTTCAAGTGTGAAGAAGCTGCTCAACAGGAGCGTGGTGCCCAATGGCGATACCTGGCGCTCTGGAGCCGCGAAGTCTGAGTCTTGAATGAACAGAGGCCCCTCGGGCGACGGCACCTGCGACGTGGGTCGAACGTAAAGTAAGAACTTGCCATCGTCTGAAAACCTTGGGGACGGCGCTCGCAAAGGTATCGAAAAGGCACGTGGCTCGCGTGCGGGATCGTCGATCGCCAGGTTGCCAGCACTATCAAACAACAAAGACGCGTCGCTGTTCGGTCGCGGCACGATCCGAATCAGATCTGTGAGGGCCGCCGGTAGCGGTCGCTCCTGATGCTCACCTGTGCGGTAGTTGTACTCGTGGTAGACGGCCGGCATCATTCCGTTGCGTGACTCGGCGTAGCGCCAAATGTCTCGGTTGGCCCCCACGTCCAGCCAGCAGCAAATGCGAGCACCCGGCAGTTTACGCTCGGTTTTGCGGCCTAAATCAACCAGAACGTCAACAGGCTTGCCGTTCTCTGGCACCGTCATGATGGCCAGGTTGTCACCCAGGAACCGGCTGCGCGTCACGCCGGCACGCAAGGGCTCAGCCGGCGCCATGAGATTGGGCACCCAGTAAAGAGTGAGGTCCGGCCCGCCCACGTAGTAAAGGCCAGCGCCCGAAAAAGTAACCCCACCGGTGAGATCGTCGAGCACGCGTTCAAGGCCCGCTTTGTTGCGGTAGTGGTACGCCAACACCGCGCCGTTCGCGCTTGGCCGCCGAAAAACCAAACCATCCGCTTGCCGGCTGAATTGAAAGACGTCGCGCACTTGTTCAAGCACGTTGCCGTTGACATCCACGCGGATCGCGTCCGTCACCCGCACGCTTCTTTGCGCAACCGACACCGTGCGCTCATTGCGCGCCACCCAATATTGGGGCACGTCACCACCAAGCCCAATCAGGCCCCAATCGCCTTCCACACGTCCAGCAAAGAAGCGCTTCGCCGGTGCCGAGCCATCGAGTGGCACCGTCCACATATCCATCAGGCCACTCGCCACCGCCGTGGGCAACGACAGACGGGTTTCAAACAGCACGTGCGTTTTGCCGGCGACCTTGATGAACGACATGTTCTCGATGTCGCGGCCGGCAAACAGTTGCTTGCCCTCGATCGGCACGGGATCCGGCAAACACCCACCGGCGCCGATCACGCCGATGAAGAGCGCAAGCTTCAGCTTAGACACGGCTTTCCTGAGGCTAAGGCTCGGCATATCGGATCCATCCCCTGCCCTACGCCACGGCGGCGCCGGTGTCTGGGTCTGCCAAATCTGGGAAAATGCGCTTCATTTCTGTGAAAACGACGTTTTCCACCTCTTTGGCGGTTGGCATTTTTTCGATTGACCGCACAAGCGCTTCCGCCTCTGAAAGCCGCGTACCGCGAACGATCGATTTGAGCAGGGGTATCTGTTGCGGCGACATGGATAGATCGCGAAAGCCGATGCCCAGCAAAACGCAGGTGAGGTACGGATCGCCGGCCATATCGCCACACATGGCCACAGGTTTGCCAACCGCACGGGCCGCATCAACCACCATGCGAATCGAACGAATGATCGCAGGATGCAGCGGCTGGTAAAGGTACGCCACGTGTTCGTCTTGCCGGTCGGCGGCCAAAGAATATTGAATGAGATCGTTGGTGCCGATGGTGAGAAAATCGCACTCGCGCGCCAACATGTCAGAGATCAAAGCGGCGGCAGGCGTTTCAACCATCACGCCCAGAGGGATCTGGGGATTGTGTTCGATCCCGTCGCGCTGCAGATCGTGGCACACCTCTTGGCAGATCGCTTTGACCTCCCGCAGTTCACCCACGCCCGAGATCAACGGAAACAGGATGCGCACGCGGCCCTTCGATCCGGCGCGGTATAAAGCCCGCAACTGGTCTTTGAACACGGCCCGTTGCCACAGCGAAAACCGCACCGAACGCAGACCCAAAGCCGGATTGGCGCCCGCTGGAATGCGCACCGAAGGGCTTAACTTGTCGCCCCCCAGATCAAGCGTGCGGAAGGTGGCCTCGCGTTCGCCGAGCAAGCGCATCGCGGTGACAGCGTGATCATATTGCTCTTGTTCGGAGGGCAAATCCGGCCGCTCGATGTAGAGAAACTCTGTGCGGAACAAGCCGATCGCCTCGGCGCCGTTGTTGACGGCGGCGGGCACTTCTTCCAAAAGTTCAACGTTCGCCGCCAAGTGAATGTGCGTTCCGCAAGCCGTGACAGGCGGCTCAGCGCGCAGCGTGTGCAGGTAGGCTGTGCGTGCGCGTTCGCGCGTGGCGCGTTCGGCATAGTGGCGAAGCGTGGCGGCGTCGGGATCTAGGATCACCTCGCCGCGCGTGCCATCCACCACCACATTGACGCCCGCGCGCAAGTTCACGCCGATGTCGTGCACGCCCACCACCAAAGGCAAGCCCAAAGCGCGCGACACAACCGCGGAATGCGAAGTTTTGCCGCCCGCCTCCGAGAAGAAGCCGCCCATGCCCTTGCGCCCTAGCTGCGTGACGTCGCCCGGGGAAAGGTCGTGGCCATACACGATGGCGCCGGGTGGGTATTCGCGCTGCGCGGGATCCAGAAGTTCGAGCAGGTTGCGCAAGAGGCGCTCACCCACGGCATCAATATCGCTGCGGCGTTCGCGAAAATAAGGATCCTCGATGCGATCGAACACCGCGCGAATCCGGTCCAGCGCCACACGCACCGCCCACTCGGCGGCTGCGCTATCGTCGCGAATCAGGCGCTTGGCTTCTTCCACCAAGTGCGCGTCCTTCAACATCAGCCGGTGGGCTTCAAGGATCTGGTAATCCTGGTGAACGTCACCTTCGGCTTGGGCGATTTGGGCCTGAATGCGGGCCAACTGCGCGTCGGACTCGGCCAACGCTTGATCAAAGCGCGCGAGCTCAGCGGGCACCTCGCTCGGCTCCACGCGCCGCTCGTGCACCTCGATACGCCACCCAAACAGGTGGGCGGGGCCCATGGCTACGCCAGGCGCCGCGGCAACGCCCGTGAGTTTACGCATCCGTGTCGACCACTCCCTCCTCAAACCCACTGCTGACAAGCGCCGACAACTGGTCCACCGCCACGGCGGCGTCGGGCCCTTCGGCTGAGAGCTTGATCTCCATGCCGTAGGCGGCCACTAAGGTGAGCAGCCCCATGATGCTCTTGCCGTTGACTTGATCGCCGTCCTTCTCGACGAAGATCTCGCTTTCAAATTTGCTGGCCAACTGCACGAATTTCACGGCGGCGCGTGCGTGCATGCCCAGCTTATTGCGGATCTTCAGGACGCGGCTTGGGGCAGATGTTTCGTTGGTCATGGCAGTTTCTCGCTTAAGGAAATGCGTCCAGTGAGTTCCGATCCGATCCGGATGGAGCGGCGGCCGATGTCACGCAGGGCTTCCGCGATCTGCGTGGGGGTCAAGCGCGTGCGGTCGATCGTGGAAACCTTGATCAACATAGGCAAATTCACACCACACAAGATCTCGGCCACGCGCGTGCCATCAAGCAGCGACATTGAAGCGTGAAAGGGTGATGAGCCGTGCAGATCCACCAGCATCACCACGCCCACGCCCTCATCGACCAACTGGCAGCCGCGCGCGATCTTATCGACGAGGGTGGGAAAGGCGTCGGCCATCGCGCAAGTAACCGCCGCGACGCCAGGCAAATTCCCCAACAGCGCGCGCGCCGCCATCACCAACGCCTCTGCCGCACCCTCGTGGGTGACAACCACGATCCCCACTTTGGGTTTGCTGGCCGCGCTGGACATGGCGACCATTGTACACCAATGAACAAGCGCGGCGCAGATGTTGCGAGCTGCAAAAAGCCCGTGAGGCGCTGATCAGGTCTTGCTCATATCCCGGTGCCGGACCGTGACCACGCCAAGGCCTTCCACTTGGTTATCGGGCCCGCTGACGCGACGGCTGAGCTCTTCCACCAAAGCCACGGAACGGTGACGCCCACCTGTGCAGCCGATGGCAACCGTAGCGTATGACTTGCCTTCCCTGGAGAAGCCTTCAAGGCACAGGCGCAGCAGGCTCTCGGCGCGCTCGATGAAAGCCTGCGCTTCGGGCCGATCCAGAACGAAGCGGCGCACCTCTTCGGTTTGTCCCGTCAGCGCGGAGAGCGCCTCAACGAAGAACGGGTTCGGTAAAAACCGGACGTCCAGAACAATGTCCGCTTCCACGGGCAGCCCGTGTTTGAAACCGAACGATAAGAATGTAAGCGCCAAGCGGCCGTCGCTTTGGGCATAGTGCTCAAGCACCAAGGCCCGCAGCATGTGCACCGTGAGGGTTCCCGTATCGATGACGGATGTGGCCTCTTGGCGCAGCTCTTCCAGGCGGCGTCGCTCTTCCTGTAAGCCCGCGCGGATGTCCACACCCGACAGCGGGTGCCGCCGCCGTGTTTCAGAAAAGCGGCGCAACAGCACGATGTCGGGCGCATCCAAGAACAACACCTCGACGTCGTGCCCCGTCTTGCGCAGTTCGGCCAGCACACCCGAAGCGCCCGCTAGAAACTCACCGCTGCGCGCATCGGTGACCAACGCCGCCCGTTTGATGTCGGCCCGCCCGGCCAACAACTCCACGAACCGCTGAACCAACGGCATGGGTAAGTTGTCGACGCAGTAGAAATCCAAATCCTCGAGCGCATGAACCGCGGTTGTTTTGCCGGCGCCCGAGACGCCCGTCACCAGAACAACCTTCATTCGATGGACTCGCGGTGGTGGTGCTTGCCCGCAATCGCCACGGCCAACGCCCGATCCAGCTTCTCTTGAAACTCGCGCGCTGAATGGTGCCCCTGCACCTGCAGCAGCCGGTTGCGCGCCGCCACCTCGACCACGGCGCTGACGTTGCGGCCCGGGCTAACCGGCAAGCGCAACAACGGCACGGGCACATCCAAAATGGGAAACACCATCTCTTCAAGACCCAAACGATCGCTGGCGTCGGCTTCGTCCCAGTTCAGAAGCTCGATCACCAACTCCACCTTCTTTTCTTCGCGCACGGCAGCCACACCAAACAAGTCTTTGATGTTGATGATGCCGAGGCCCCGGATCTCCATGTGATGTTTGATGAGTTCCGAGGGCCAACCGATCAGGTGATCTTGTGCCGTTCGACGAATTTCCACCAGATCGTCGGCCACGAGGCGGTGGCCCTTCATCACGAGCTCAAGCGCGGTTTCGCTTTTGCCCACCGAGCTTTTGCCCAAAAGCAACACGCCCACACCCAGCACGTCCAGCAGAACACCATGCAAACTCACCGACGGCGCCAACTGGCCTTCAAGGAACGTCTGCAGCATTTCAATCGCCACCGACGACACCAAAGAGGTGCGCAGCAGCGGGACGTTGCGCTGATCGGCCGACTGCAAAAGGTCGTTCGGAACGTCGAGCCCCTTTGTGACGACCACGCAGGCCGGCTCAAGTGTCATCAGGGTCTCGATGCCATGGCGGGCTTCCTGTTCGGGCAGGCTGGCCAAGTATGAAATCTCGGTCGCCCCTAGAACCTGGACGCGCTCAGGGTGCACCTGCCGCACAAAGCCGGCCAACGCCAAACCTGGCTTTTGGATGCGGCTCACGGTGACGGGCCTCGACAAGCCGGACTCACCGGCCAGCAAAACCATGCGCAAACCGGAAGCCTCGCTAAGGAGCGCTCGCACGGTTAATTGAGGAGTACGACCAGGAGGGATCTTCACGCCAATGGCTCCGTTCCTGTGGCCGACTGTAACATGAGCACACACAAAGGCCGCAGCAACAATCTGCTACCGCGGTGAGGGCGCCACGCTAGTACTTGGCGTCTTCTTCGCAGATGACGTCGTACATGGCGGCCGCGTCGGTGGCTTCCACCAGGCGCTGCCGAAACATGGCGTCGCGGAACAAACGTGACAAACGCGCCAAGGCCTTCAGATGAACGCCCGCTGAGTTGAGCGGCGCCACCAGCATAAATACGAGGTGCGTCGGTTTGCCGTCGATTGAATCGAACTCGAGCCCGGCTTGCGAGCGACCAAGCACGCCCATCAAATTGGGAATCGATTCCAGCTTGCCATGGGGGATTGCGATGCCGTCGCCGATGGCCGTGGAGGCCAACAACTCACGGTCCTCCAGCACTTTCCTCAACCGCGGAGCTTCGATGCCCGCTTGGTTCTTGGCCACATGTTCGGACATCTCTTGCAGCACCTGCGCCTTCGATGTGGCGGCGAGGCTGGCAATGACCATTTCCGGTCTCAGAAAGTCGGTGACCTTCATGCAGCTTTTTCTAGGCTGGTTAGGCTGAGTTGTAGAAGTGGTGAAAGTGTCTGCCTGAACTGCACCCATGGCGAACCTGCGCTGCTCATGCGTTCTCGGCAGAAGCCGTTGAAACTTTTGCCCCGGTGTCGATCAAGCCGTAGTTGCCGTCTTTACGACGGTAAACGACGGAAATCAAACCCGATTCGACATCACTGAAAACAAGAAAGTCGCTTTCAAGGAGCGACAGCTGCATAACCGCGTCGTCCACCCGCATGGAGCGTGCCGTAAACGTCTCTTCGCGCACCACGTTAATTGGGGGCGCCGCCGGGGCGGCGGGAGCCTTCCCTGCAGCAACGGGCGGGTTGTGGCCGTCGCTGTGAAGCTCGGCGTCTGCCTTCGCATGGGCCTTGCCGTTGTGCTTCTTGTCGTAGGGGCCGTGCATCCCCTCCGCAGAGAAGATGCGGTTTTTCACCGCGAAGCTTGGGCCGCCATGAGGCTTGTGGTCGCTAATCCGATCCTTCCAGCGTCGCACCTGGCGTTCAAGCCGGGCGCCCGCCAAATCGATCGAGGAGTACATGTCCTCAGTGGTTTCACGTGCCTGCACCAACATGCCGTTGGGCAGGGTGATCTGCAATTCAGCCGTGTATTGGTGGTTGTTCTCAACCGAGAACACCGCGTGTCCCGACAGCGGCTCTTTCGTAAAATATTTTCTCACCTTTTCCAGCCGTTCTAAGGCGTGCTGGCGAACCGGCTGAGACGTTTCCATGTGACGGAAGGTGGTGGTGACCTGCATAGACACTCCGAGGAATCGACCCGGCACTTGGGACCACGAGAGACCAGGCGCGTCGGTGTTTACTCCCGTGGGCCAGTTTTTTCCAGAACAATTGTAAAGGGTATCGCCACTTTCTGCGCGCGACTGGAGCAATGACGACGCCAAACGGGTTGGCTAATAGAGAACTTTGCGCCGGCTGCTGGGAAAGATACGCAGTTGCTCGCGGTATTTGGCCACCGTGCGCCGGGCGATCTCGATGCCTTGGGTTGCCAAAATCTCGACGATCTTCTGATCGGAGTGAGGCGCTTTGGGATCTTCTGAGCCAACAATTTGTTTGATCTTCAGCTTCACAGCTTCCGAGGCCAGATCATCTCCGTCTGATCGTGCGATTCCCGAGTTGAAGAAATACTTCAGCTCGAAGATGCCTTGCGGTGTGTGGATGTACTTGTTGGTCGTCACACGCGACACCGTAGATTCATGCATGCCGATGTCTTCGGCCACGTCGCGAAGAATCAGCGGGCGCAGAAACGCCGGCCCCTTCTCGAAGAACTCGCGCTGGAACTTCAAAATCGATTCGGCCACACGAACGATTGTGCGCTGGCGCTGCTGGATCGATCGAATCAACCATTGAGCGCTCCGCAGGCGCTCTTGGATGTATTCTTTCGCTTGGTTGCCCCCGGCGATCGCCGAGCGGTAATAGTCCGAGATTTTCAGTTTCGGCAAGCCGTCGTCGTTGGCCACCACGAAGTATTGCCCGCCCACCTCGTGCACGTAGATGTCGGGCGTGATGTAGGACGGCTCCTCGGCGCTGTAACCACGGCCAGGCTTCGGATCAAAACCGCGCACCACCTTGGCGGCCTCGTAGATTTCATCGAGCGGCTCGTTGAGATCTTTGGCGATGGCCGCGTAGTTCTGCTTTTCGATGTTTCCGAGGTGTTTCGTGATGATGCCTACCACCACGTCATCGTCGGCCCCGATGTGCCGGGCCTGAATCAGCAGGCACTCTTGCAGGTTGCGGGCGCCCACACCTTGCGGATCGAACTCCTGCACCTTCTTCAAAATGGCCTCGGCCTCCTCCAGCGTCACGCCCGACTCTTCGGCGATCTCGTCCAAGGGCGCATCCAAGTACCCGTCGGCCGTCAGGTTACCCAGGATCAGCAGCGCCACAGCCTCTTCTTGCGGGGTGAAGTGGCGCGACAACTTCAGCTGCCATTCAAGGTGGTCGAACAGGCTGGTGCCGCGCGTGAGGTTTGCCTCCAGCGACGGCATGTCCTCGGAGCTGGCGGGGCGGTTGGCCGGCATGGGCGCGGCCGCGGCCTCACTGGCGAGGTAGCCCTCCCAGTCAAAATCGTCCACCGCCTCTTTCGAGGTGGTTTCCACCTGAACTTCGGTGGCAGGGGCATCAATGCGGTCGGGCGCCGTGCCCATCGGCATCTCGGTTTCGCCCACCCGCTCGGCGGCCATATCCGAGGCCTGTTCCGCGGAGATAGAGTCTTCCGACATCCCTCCCTTGCCGTGCTCGGCAGAAGTGTCGACCTGGTCTTCGAGGACCGGGTTCTCCAACAACTCCTCCCGCACCATGTCCACCAACTCTGCCCGTGACAGCTGCAGAAGCTTGATGGCTTGCTGCAACTGGGGCGTCATCACCAGTTGTTGGGACAGCTTCAGCTGTTGCTTTATCTCCATCGACATCGATGTTGCGCTCCGACCTGGGCGAACCAAACGTTCGCTGCCCCTAAACTAACACCACGCCACCCAGGCCGAAAGGGCTGAAATGCGCCCTGGTACATCTATTGCTAGCAGCCGTGTCCCCAACACCGCACCCAGAGGGTTACGGACGTTTCCGTGACCCCACGCGAGAGGCTACGCCAGCGGCACAGCGGACGTTCCAGCATCCGCAGGAACCTTCGAGATCTTGGCGGCGGCGCGCCTGATCGAAAGAACCGCCGCGACAAACGAGCTGAACAAGGGGTGCGGAGATTGCGGGCGGGATTTGAATTCCGGGTGGAACTGACAGCCCACGAAATAGGGATGCTCTGCCAGCTCGATCATCTCCACGAGGCGCCCGTCAGGCGAGGTGCCAGACACTGTGAGCCCCTTGGCTTCAAGTTGGGCGCGGAACTCGTTGTTCACCTCGTAGCGATGGCGGTGCCGTTCCGAGATCTCAGTGGCCTCATACGCCGAGGCGGCGCGGGTGCCGGGCTTCAGGGTGCAAGGGTAAGCGCCCAAGCGCATTGTGGCCCCCTTGGCTTGCACGGCCTTTTGTTCCGGCATCAAGTCGATGACCGGGAACTTGGCCTTTGTGTCGAACTCGGTGGAGTTCGCCCCCGCTAACCCTGCCACGTTGCGAGCGAACTCGATCACCGCGATCTGCAAGCCCAGGCAGATGCCGAAATACGGAACGCCCATTTCGCGGGCGTACTGGGCCGCCCGGATCTTTCCCTCGGTGCCGCGGGTGCCGAACCCTGGTGCCACCAAAATGCCGTGCGCGCGGCCAAGCAGGCCCTCGGGACCGTTGGATTCGATCTCCTCGGCATCGACGTAGCGCAGGTTCACCTTACAGCCATTGGCAATGCCAGCGTGGGTGAAGGCTTCGTTGAGGCTTTTGTAGGATTCGACGAGCTCGACGTACTTGCCGACGAACGCGATGTCCACTTCGTCGCGTTGGCTCTTCATGCGAGCCACAACCTGCTCCCAGCCAGTGAGCTGAGGCGCGCGTGACCAAATGTTCAAGAGCTCGGCAATTTTGTCGTCGACGCCCTCTTCGTGCAGCTTCATCGGCACTTCGTAAATGGTGCCCACATCGACGGCCGAGAACACAGCGTCGGGCGCCACGTTGGTAAACAGCGCGATCTTACGCTTCATCGCGGTGTCGATCATGCGTTCGGAGCGGCACAGCAGAATGTCGGGCTGGATGCCTATCTCGCGCATCTTCATGACCGAGTGCTGGGTGGGCTTGGTTTTGAGCTCCCCAGCGGCCTGAATGTAGGGCACGAGCGTCACGTGCACCGAGATCGCGTTTTGTGCCCCCACCTCGAACTTCAGTTGGCGGATCGCCTCAAGGAAGGGCAAAGATTCGATGTCACCCACGGTGCCACCCACCTCAACGATGAGAACATCGTTGCCTTCGGCGCAGGCCAAGATGCGCGCCTTGATCTCGTCGGTGACATGCGGGATCACCTGCACGGTGCCCCCCAGGTATTCGCCAGCCCGCTCTTTTTGCAGAACGGTTTGATAGATCTGCCCCGAGGTCACGCTGTTCAGGCGCGACATGCGGTGGTTGATGAAACGCTCGTAGTGCCCGAGATCCAAGTCGGTTTCAGCGCCGTCATCGGTGACGAACACTTCGCCGTGCTGCATGGGGTTCATCGTGCCCGGATCGACGTTCAGATACGGATCCAGCTTCTGAATTGTGAGCTTGAGTCCCCTCGTCTCCAGCAGGGAGCCGATGGACGCAGCGGCCAGCCCCTTGCCCAATGAGGACACGACGCCGCCGGTGACGAAGATAAACTTGGTTTTCCGCGCGGGTGCACGGCGGTTCGCGTTTGGAGGCGTCATAGATGGCTGCCTCCCTTATCGTTCGCAGCGCAAATGTGCAAGGTCCGAGTTTCGTTCGTGTGGATCATCAACTCGGGAGGCCATTCTTGGGGACGCCCACCCCCCAAGTCAATGGTGATCTCCCGAAAGTTTGCGCCCACATGTGAACGCGTTCATTGTTAACCGTCGCGCGCAACTCGTTGCCTTGACTTGGGTTTCAAGCTCGCATAAACAAAACGGGTTTGGCCCGCTCCACCCTGGCCCCGTCCCGTTGGCGAAACACGCCGCAAGGAGAGTGATTATGTTCCGCGCACTCCGAGCCCTGGTTGGCTCAGCTTTTGTTCTCACCGCTGTGACCGCCGCATCTATGGGCCAAGCCGCCGCCGCCACGAAAGTGGTGGTGGAACAGTTCGACGGCAGTGGGTCGGCGAACTTTCGCGATCAGGTTAAGAAGGCGTTAAAAGACCTCGACGTTGATGTCATCACTGACAAGAAGCTGGCCGCCACCGAGGCCGACTTGGGTTTGATGCAGGCGTCCGATTCCTACACAGCCGTGGCAAAGCAGCTCGGGGCGTCGCACTTCGTGCGTGGCACGGTGAAGGGCAAAAAGCCCACAGCCACACTCGTTGTCAAAGACAGCGACGGCAAAAAGCTTGGCCAAAAAGTGTTCACCGGCAAGAACGCCGCTCAGTTGTCGGCGGCCTTGGACAAGCAGTTGAAGAAGGCGCTGAGCGAATTGCTGGGTGCGGGCGGCGGAGGCGGCGCGGCGGCAGTGGCTGTGGCCGAGCCCAAAGCCGAGCCGAAAGAAGAAAAAAAGGCTGCCAAATCCGAGGCCAAAGAAGAGAAAAAGGCTGCCAAGGCAGAGGAACGCGAGGAAGAGAAGCAAGCGGCCAAGGCGGAAAAGAAAGAAGCCGCGGACAAAGCCGACGAGGATGAGGACGAGGACGCGGAACCCACAGGGGTGGCGGCGAAGGCCTCTAAGGCCGAAGAGCCAGAGGCACCTGGCGTTGGTTGGAAGGGATTGGATCTGGCGGTGGGCGCGCTCATCTACAGCCGCGACTTCACGTACAACCAGAAAAAAGCGGGCGACGGCCAACAGTACAACACCGATCCTGTGGCGCCTGCCGTTGCCTTGGCCCTTGATTATTTCTTCACCCGAAACATCGGGTTGTCTGCGGGCGGTGAGTTCACCGTCGGGTTGTCCTCGGCGCGGGGCAACGCCACATTCGGGACGTCCTCGATGGGCTTTTTTGCGGGGCCGAAGGGCAAGTTTCACTTTGGCAACCTGGAGTTGAACCTTCTGGCGGCCTACGCGATGCACACGTTCAAATTGGACGAGAAAGCCACGGCCAACGGCAACGACGTGTTCTCGAATGTGCCCGCAGCCGAGTACAGCATGGTGCGCGCCGTCGTGGGCGCCCGTTATGGCCTGGGACCCGTGGCATTGTTTGGCAGCTTTGGTTACGACCACGTTCTGAGCATGGGCGCCTTTACCGATACATTCCCCAATGCCACCGCCGCCGCCACTGAGGGCAGCGCGGGCCTTGCGGTTCCGCTCGCCTTCCTGATGTCGGGCTTGGAGGTGCGCGCGGCTTTTGTGGCACGCAGCTACGGCATTTCGATGAACTCCAAATCGGACGACGCCAACGTTGCCGGGGGTGCCACAGATCGCTACATGGGGGCGCTCATCACGGCTGGCTACCGGATGAATTAGAGCAGATTCAGCGAAACGCCTGCTTGCAGCAGCAACACTTGGCGGCGGTACTGAACAGGTCCGCCGCCAATTGCATTTGTGTAGCCTATCCAGCGGAGCGAAAGATCAACGTTGTCGCCAAGCGGCCGCATCAATTCCACACGAAACGTGCTGCGTCCCTCGTCCTCGATGCTGGCCAGCGGCAACCCCGACACAGGATCGCGACGGACGGGCACGGCGTTCTCAAACGACGTCCAAATGAGTTCTGCACGGGTGGCCAGCGAGAGGGCCCAAGGCAGCAAAAACGTGGCCTCCACGTGTGCCAGTCCCCGCCGCAGACTTTCCTGGAAGCTGTTGGAGGCGTTGATCTGAAACGCGGCTCCGGCGCCTAACAGGAAATCGCCGGTGCGAACGAAGTCGATGCCCGCTTGGGCAAAGTTGTCGTTGCGCAGGCCCGCGGGTGTGGCGGGCGGGCAATCATCCTCTTTCACACACCGCAACGCCTCGAAGGCTCGACGTTCGTAAGCAACGCTTGTGATGAATTCCCACTCGGCGCTGTCGTCATCGTCTTCGCGTTCACCGCCTAGATCCACTTTGTAGGCCGCTGCCGCCGTGGGGCCAGCGAAGTTCAACACAGGCGCCGGTTTGAACACGAACCAGCGGTAGCCCCCCGTCACTGACAGTCGCCCCGGGCCCAGGGGGTGAAGCAGCGAAAGCGACGGGCTTGTGGAACGAAAGTCGCGCGATTCAGGGCGCGTATCTTGGTAGGCGTCGTAATACGCCACGCCGCCCAAAGCGCGGGTCGATGCCCCCACCAGCTGCAGCAAGCTGGCTGTGCCCGAGAGGATGCCAACCCGCTCGCGGCTCGCGGCACGATCGAGATAGCCACGACCAGCGGCCCGACCCGACAGCGTCAGCACCGTTCGCGAGGCCAGGCGTGCGTTGAATTCTCCGCCGATGAGCGCACGCCCGCCGGTGCTGGGTGACGGGCTCTCCCCGGTGATCGAGTCGTCGTTTGCCACCGTTTCGACGCGGCTCGGGTTGGAATCGTATTCGCCGCCCACTTCGGACCGCACCGACAGTGTCGCGGCCCCGCAAAGCGAGGGCACGAGAGCCCACGCCGCGAAGACCAAAGCCCCTGCCCTGTCGCTTGGTTTACGCGCGCGCGATCTGAACACCAGGGGCTGCAAGCGACGCGGATATTAGCAGCTTCCGGCGCCGCTACTTCGTGTTGCGTAACGCAGCCGCTTTGCCCTGCAACTCACGCGCTTGTTTTCGCAGCGAAGCCACGGCGGCGGCCAAAGCTTTGGCCTGCGCTTGGGGATCGCCTGAACGCTCGATGCGTTCCACTTCAGCCAGCGCGCGGGCGTCCAGCAACGCACGAAAAGACAAGGACACGGACGTTGTGGTCACCGTGGTGGGTTCGGGGGGCGGGAGATTGGTTCGCGGCGGAGCATTGGCGGAGCCCGCAACACCGGGGCTGGCCGGGGGCGCCGCGAAATCGCCGGCCGGAGCGCTTTCGGGCGTCTTCGTTGATGTGTCATTGCCCGTGAGCGTGGTGGTTTTCGTTTCCGTGCGTGACAACACCACGGAACGCTTGGCACCTTCCAAAGTCACGAAGGGGTCTTGTTCCAAATGGCGGGTGCGCGCGCGCAAGGTGCCTCTGACCCGCTCGCGCTCGGCGCGCGCCTCAATGCGGTCGGCTTGCATGGTTAGCTTTTGCGCTTGATCCAGCAAGATATCGGCCTTGGCGGCCAGCTCTGCCGGACCATCCGTTGCCTGCGCTGTGGGCTCGGGAGCCATCTTGGGTGCAGCCTCCGGTTGGCTTCGGGCGGAACGCACTTTGGCCTCGGCTTCGGTGAGCTTTCGGGCCAGGGCCTCGGCATCGGCGAGATCCTGGCGCAAGCGATAATCCACCGATAAGGAGCGGGGCGCCGCCTTCAAGGCCTTGATCTCAGCGTTGACGCGAGCGAGTTGCGCCTGCAACGCCTGCACTTCCTGCCGCGTGGTCACGGAATCTGCGGCCGGCGCTGCCCAGACCGTGGCCGTCAATAGCAGCCCCAACGCCAGTTGCAGGGGCAACTTGATGGCGATGCTTTGGGCGAAACGGCGGGCGGAGATCATCAGCAGGGGCTCAATTCGCTAACTCTAGCAAGTTGCAGACCAGCTCCAAGTCATTGGTTTCTGGGCACTCCGCGCAGATGCAGGCTCAGAAATTCGAGGGAATTGACGGTTTGCCAGAGTTTTTTGTCGCCGTTGGCAGGCGGCCAGGATTCGCCATGCACCGCGGTGTAGACTCCTTTCATCGGAGCTTGCTCATGACGGTGCAATTTCACAACACAAAGAACACGCGCCTGGCGCTGGCACTGGCGGTGTGCGCTCTTTCGGCCTGCGCCGCTGGTCCTCAGCCTGTTGCTTCAACCAAGGCGGCGGCCCCAACGGCCCCGTCCGCCTACTATCCCCTGGAGCCCGGGTGGAAGTGGGCCTACGACGTTGACCAAGACGGTGAGGCGATCTTGGCCACCTTCGCGGTGACCTTGCGGGAAGGCGCGCGGGCGCTCGTGGCGGGCGGCGATCAGCTGCTTGAATATGAGGTGAAGCCCGACGGCATCCTTCGTCCAGATCCGCGTGGCGCCGCCGACTATGTGCTCAAAGCGCCGTTGTCGGCCAAGGCAGCCTGGCCCGTCAAAGGTGGGCAAGCCACCGTCGTCGGTTGGAATGAAACGATCGATACGCCCGCGGGCAAGTTCGAAGGCTGCGTGACTGTGCAAGAGGTGCGCGACAACCCCGACCGACGGACCCGCACCAGCTATGCGCCTGGCGTGGGCCCCGTCGTCATTGAGTTCTCCGCCATGGATATGGGCGGCCTGCACGCCACAAAGGCGCGCTTGCGCGGCTACACACGGCCTGGCGAGGATCCTTTGGCGCTTGGCCTTTAAACAGACGCGGCGTTGGTCACAAGGGGAACGGGATCGCTGGCGCGGTTGATCACGTTGCTGTGAACGGCCTTGTCGTAGCCCGAAGACCAGAAAGCATCGCCGTAGCCGGTCTTGCCATTCTTCTCAAAGTCCGCCGGCGGAATGCCCATCGCTTGCAACGCGGTGGCCAGCCACTGCCGAATCCAAAGCCCCGTGTATTGCTTTTGCAGGCCGAAGATATCCAGGTGGGCCTTCGCGGACGCGAGGTTCCGGAAGTCCACAAATTGGCCTGTTTTCAGGTATCCGCCGGCTTTGCCAAACGTGACGATTGGCATGTCCTGCGCGTCGTGGGTGGCCCAGCCCGACTCTTGCGTCCACTGGAACAGGCCCTGATCCAGAATTGTGAGGCCCGGCGCGATTTCGATGGAATCAAGCCGCGCGGCCAGATCCAGGATGGCATTTGAGAACGTGGTGCGGAGGCCGCCCACGAGGCGCGCTTGCGCATCGGCGTTTTGCCATTGGTGAGCCGTGTCTTGGTGCCAGCTGCCCGAGTAATCAGCAAACGGGCTGTGGATCCAGATGGTGGCGACGCGGGAGGTGCCGCAGGCAAACGACATGGCCACGATCTCGTTCAGGAGCGTGAAGAACTTTGTGGCGGCTGTGGGCCCGTCCAACGATCCATTCGTGCTTGAGCCTTCGCCGGGCTTTTTAAATTCACCGCACGAGGCGCTCATGGCGACAACGTCGGTGGTATTCACGCGACGTTGCAGCTCATCCAGGCGGCCCAAATGATCATCCAAGCGTGTTTTGTCGTCCTTGGAAAGACGGCGGTTGCTGTTCTTGAGGCTGCGGTAATTTTCGATCACCCGATCGACGATCGGCTTGCGCGGCGGAGCCGACGGTGTGGTGGGCTTTGTCATGCCTCCGGCAACCAATTTGTCGAACAGCGCGAGTGAGTTGTTCTCGACCTGCACTTTTTGGATGGAGCCGCTTTGAGCGGCGGGATTGGACCAGCTCCACGACATGCCGTGGAAGTCCTGGCCGGTCACGATGGCGCGCTGCTTGATGCCATTGGTGGTCTTGTAGAACTTGGACGACCACGCCATCACCTGATCGATGGTGGCGAACGGAGCCAGATTCTTCGGCCCCTGATCGCTGCGGCCGAAGTGACCCAGGTGGCCGCCGGTGTGGTGGCCTATGTAGTACGGGATCTCAAAGCCACGCATGACGTTCATCTGGCTGACGAGGCGCTCGGTGAACTTTGCAGACGGCGCTCGCAACACCCCTGACACCACGCGATCGTTGCCGGAGATCTGCGATGACAACGCACCAAACTTCGCAATGTGTCCCGGGTTGATCTCCCGCGACTGCGTGAGCGTATTGGCCGCCGGATACATGCTGCCTTCGCCAATGGCCCCGTGTTGGGTGGCGGCCGCGACGAAGAACTTATCGCCGTTCAGACTTGGCTCGGCGCCATCTGCACGCCGCGGGAACAACGATGGCAAAAGCGGCAACCCGATGCTTACGCCGCCGGCTCCTCGCAACACCTGTCGACGCGAAACGGAAAAGGTCTTCATGGTTACTACTCCCTGAACAAACTGGAGAGACGAGCGCCCCTGTGAAAGAGGCAAAGGCTCGTTTGTTATAACCAAAACCGCGGCCCGAGCGCGGACAATCCACGCATTTTACAATATTTTCAATGACTTAGGAAGATACAACTAGGACTAAAAGGCTAGTCGTCCGCCTAAAGAGACCCCAACGCGGAGCACGGTCTTCAAATCGGCGTCACCCGTGTCGTTCTGGTATTTATAAGTTTCCCCGCCGCCGAACCCCGTGACCGCAATTGCAAACCGCGGGGCCAACGGAATTGCCGCGTCTATTAGGCCTCCGTAGATGAAGCCAAATGATTGGCTGGCGCGCGTGTCTTGGGTCTGCCGTTCAACGGACATGCCAACGCTTGGGCCCACACGCAAAGCCACGTGCCGGGCGCGCCACAGATTCCACAGCGCGTTCATCATGGGCACCGCACGCAAATGCTCCGATTCGGCCGCAGGGGTGTTGATTGAGGTATTTGTGAATGACGACAGGTCGACGCGGGCTTCAAGCGCGAGGCGCCCCAGGTCAAAGGCATAGCCCACACCCACGGAGGGAATAACGGAGCTTGTGCCATCCACGTGAGGCGAGTAACCAGACACGTACGCGCTCACTTCGTTGCGCAGCCACGCGCCCGCGATCACATCCAAGTCGCCACCCTTCTTGCGCTGAAACGCCTGCGCCAGCACGGGGTTCATGCCTTCGGGCTCGATGGCGGAATGGCTGCCCGCCGCCAACGCATACGTTCGTTCGCTGACACCATCAAGCGTACGGCGCACGACGCGGTATTGGCCCGCGGGCACACCAAGGTAATACGAATCGCGTGGGCTGGTGTTGATCTCCGCCATAACCTGCCCGTTGTTGATCACGGCGTAGGTGGCTGAGCGCTCTTTGGGGAAGATGAGCCGCGCGTCACCGGGGCGGATGCGCGCCAAGATCACGTCGCCGGCACCCGACAAACGCAGATCGCGCGTGGGATGTTGGCTGCCCACCAAGCTGGCGGCGGTAAACGCAAGGGTGCGCTTGAAGGTGTAATCGTAAAGCTCGCTGAGGCTGATCTGGCCGTCGCCTGATGAGTCGGCCAGACCGCGGAGGCCGGCCATGATGTTGTGGCTGAAGAACGAACCACGGAGCTCATCGGATTCTTGAGAAAGCTCATTCGCGGTGGACGAAGTCACAATGGCCAAACCGCTGACAGCACCGGCGTCGGCCAAGCGAATCTCATAAGCCGGCGCGCGGCGGCCACCTTTGACGCCGGTGAGCGCGCCTGATTGACAGGCATCAACGAAGGCCAAGCGAACGTCAGCCTGCAGCGATTCCAGATATTGCCGCAGATCGCGCATCGGCAACATCGTGTCGCCAAGCTCAAGGCCATCCTTGGTGCCGTGGCCTGAGTAGTAGAACATGAACAGCGTCCGTTGCCCGGCGGCGCGTGCGGCCTCTATGCGCGTGCGCATGTTGCGAAGTTCGCCTTCCAATGTGGCCCGATCGTGGCCTTGCACCAGCTGCACGTGCGCGAAGCCACCTTGGGCTTGCAGCACAGAGGCGAGGCGGCTCACCTCTTCTTCTGCGTATTGCAGCGACCGCTCGGGCGCATCACCCTTGTTGTTGCCCACCACCAACGCGAAGCGGACTTCCTCTGAGGATTGGGCGTGGGCACCTAGCGGCAGGAGGAAGGTCAGCGAGAGAGAGGCGGCAATGACGAGCGCGCGGCACTTCATTGGCAAAGCCTACTCATCGAGCAGTTGTACCCAGGCCGTTCGGCGGAACACCGCTTCTCGCACGACATCAGGTCAGACTGCGAGCAAGCCGCATCCGGTGCATCGCAGTTCAATAGGATCGCAAATGATACGGTCCATTTGCCGGTCGACGTCGTTGCGAGCGGATAATCCAGAGCGACGATTCTCACGCTGAGGCCATCGTCTTCCGCGGGCAGTTGCTTGGACAACTTAATCCATTGCTTTGGATCTTGGTCCTGCAGCCTCGCGATGACCAAGGCGTTCGCGATCGCACGAAGGTTTGGCTCCGACCCGGAGGTCTGTACGAGCGCGCCTACGTCGATGCTGACCGAAGGTTTGGGCTGTGGAACGGCGTCGAAAGTGACGCGAAGGATGCGGCCGTAAGGGCCTCTTACCTTCACATCCGCCACTTCGAGCCACTCGAGTGTGACGTTCGTCTTGTCCTTGTACGTCCCGTCCACAAAGTTTACGGCCGCGGGGCCAAGAGCCACTGACGTGGCCTTGAACCCAATCTCAGCGGTCACCGTTGAAGGTTGTGCGTCTGCGGCAGCGTCCCGGCCGTCCCTGCCGCCCGTCATAACGAATTGATCCCCGTCAGCGGGGGCCGCGCTGTCGGGACGGCTGGCGGCCGCGGGCTCGAAAAGTCCGTCGCCGCATCCGGCCAGGCTTGAGGCTGTCGAAAGAATTGCGCACGCCATCTGCACGGTAAAGGCTCCCCTTAAGAAGAACCCCGTACGAACGAAAAGTGGGAAGCGCGTTCCCTGCGTTAGCCGTTTCGGTGACACCCGTAACCCAAGGTGAGTCGAATTACCCAGAATCTACCCGAAGGCACGCCTTTTGACCGCAAGAAGTTACGCCACAGCACGGTTATCGTTAACCCGGCCAAAACGGAGGCGCTGGCACGCGGATCGCAATGCTTGCGACGCGTACAGAAAGGGCGGGCGCAATGGTGAAGGTAAAGAATGTGGTTGTGTGGGGGCTTTTCGGGGTCCTCGGGTATTTCGCGGCGAAGGAGACGATGGGCGGAACAGATTCGCGGGGGCGAACACATCGGCGCCGACAAGGCCGCGCAGATGTGCCGAACCGCCTTGGCAAAGGGTCGCTTGGCAAGGCAGAAGCGTACACAGACGCTTTCCCTGAAGAAGGCCTCGGCGGGCCGGATCCAGGACGCTGAACAACCGATCGGCGGCCATCCTCTCGACAAATCGCGCGTGGTATCGTAACCCATTGAAATCTCACGCCGCGAGGATGGCGAAATTGGTATACGCGCTGGATTTAGGTTCCAGTGTTGAAAGACGTGAGGGTTCGAGTCCCTCTCCTCGCACACAAGCTGCTTTCAGCCGCTATGGGGCCCGCCGGGTTTTGTGATAGCAAAAGGACCTCATGCCCTCGAAAAACGCCCCCTCCTCTGCCCTCGCTCACGTGGGCCTCGGCCTGCCCTCTCTGCTCTTGCCTCGTTCCGACGTCTCCTTGCAGACGTGGGCCGTGGTGGCATGCGATCAATACACGTCGCAACCTGAGTACTGGCAACGCGTGGAAGCGCGGGTGGCGGATAAACCGTCGACCCTCAAGGTAACGCTGCCCGAGGTTTACCTCGACAAGCCCGACACGGGCGCCCGCATCGCCGAGATCAACGCCACCATGGCCGCTTACCTGAAAGACGGCGTTTTGGCGGAAGAAGCACCGGGCTTCATGCTGGTGGAGCGTCGTACGCGCCCGGACCGCATCCGTCGGGGACTCGTGGTGGCGTTGGATCTCGAGCGCTACGACTTCCGCCCCGGCGCCACGTCATTGATTCGCGCCACCGAAGGCACGATCGTTGAGCGGTTGCCGCCGCGCATGGAGATCCGTCGCCACGCGGCGATCGAATTGCCGCACATCATGGTGTTGATTGATGACCCTCACAAAACCGTGATCGAACCTTTGTTCAAAACGGTCGGGCCGCCTCGTTATGATTTCGAGTTGATGGAGGGCGGCGGCCATCTGCGTGGCTTTTCGATTCACGACGTGAACGCGATCGAGGGGATTGCCGAGCGATTGGCCAAACTGGGAACCTTGGACCAGATGGAAGACAAATACGGCACGCGTGAGCGCGGCGTGTTCTTGTATGCGATGGGCGATGGCAACCATTCCTTGGCGACCGCGAAGGGCATTTGGGAAGAAACCAAGGCCGGGCGGCCAGCGGACGCTTTAGGCGATCACCCCGCGCGCTACGCGCTGGTTGAACTTGTGAATGTGCACGACGCCGGGCTCGAGTTTGAGCCCATTCATCGCGTGTTGTTTGGCGTCGACCCCACGGCATTTCTCACGATGATGGACACGCACTTTCTGGGGCTGGATCCTGGCTACCGCCGCACGGCGGGTGGCCCTGAAGTGATCCAAAGGTGTCTAAAGCCAGCGCGCGGCGAAACGTTGATCGCCTACGCGGACGCAAATGGGTTTTCGCTGCTGGAGTTCAAGAAGCCCCCGCACACCTTGGCCGTGGGCACGCTGCAGCCGTTCCTTGATGGCTACCTGGCCGCGCATAAGCAGGCGTCGATCGATTACGTGCACGGAGAAGCCGTTGTGGAAGATCTGGGGCGCAAGCCAGGACACATTGGCTTCTTCTTGCCGCCGATTCCGAAACACGACCTGTTCAAAACAGTTGTGATTGATGGCGTGCTGCCGCGCAAAGCGTTCAGCATGGGCGACGCGGAAGAGAAACGCTTCTACATGGAAGCTCGGAAGATCGTTCCGTAAGTTTCCCGGCCAGCGGCGACGAGACGTTCGTCACATCAGTCCACAGCGATCGACGCAAGAATTTTCCATCGCGAAATGCGTCGGAAACAATGAACTGGCATCCTTATTCTTGTCGATTCGCTCAGGAGGAGGTTGCATGGACTATCGAGAGGTTCGTGAGCTGGTCCGCATAAGGCACGAGTTACGGCGTTATGCCTTTGGCGGAGACTTAGACGAAGCAAGCGCCTTGATATCGAAGTTGGGACAATTGGCGGCGCGGGATCCGGTTGAACACGCAGCGGTAATACCGGAGTTGCAGCGCTGGCGAATGAAGCTTGGCTTACAGGAACGATGACGTTTTAGGTCGTTGAGCCCCGCATCAAGGCTGCGGGGCTTTTTATTGCGCGGGCTGCGAAAGCTGCTCTACAAACAAAGCTCGAACCTGATCGGCGGCCGCAAGCGGTGACAGCTCAGCAAGCGCCGCAGGATGCACCGGCGGCAAAATGCGCACGAGCATGCGAGCACGGCCACACAACAGGCCGTGTTTGGGCAAAGCCCTGCGGGTGCCAATCAACACAATGGGCAAGAGCGGGACCTTCAGCTCCTTCGCCAGCTCGAAGGCGCCGGCTTTGAATGGCCGCAACTCATCCGTCTTCGAGCGCGTGCCTTCCGGGAACATCATCACCGAGCTGCCCGCCGCTAGGTTGTCGCGGCACGCTTGCAGCATCGCCATGACGCTTTCCTTGTCTCCGCGGCGTAAAGCGATATAGCGGTTAAGCCGCATGTTCCAGCCGATGCACGGAACACGAAAGTTCTCGGCCTTCGACACCCACTTGAAGTGACGAAACAGGCGATGAAGCACGAAGATGTCGGCCGAGGAACTGTGGTTGGCGATCATGATGTATGCCTTGCCGGCCGCCATATGCTCACGCCCTTGCACTTGCACCCGCCACAACGGGTTGCACCAGGTGTAAAGCGAAGCCCAAAAGCATGTGAACTGGTGAACCGCCACGCGGCGGCGATCCCACCAGGCGGTGAGGCTCCACAGCAACAGGACCACTGGAAACAGCAGCAGCGACGTTGCGACAACGAACAGCCAAAAGGCGACAGAGACCACAAACGCGAACATCAACCAGCACAGTAGCCTAAGCCGCCGTGGCGGTTGCGAAACAGAATGCGAAAAGGCCCCACAGCCGAAGCTACGAGGCCATTGGAGAGAGTGTTTTGGTTTTAGGCGAACGCTTTTTGAATGCGGTCGAGCGCCTCCAACACGTTCTGCCGGCTGTTGAACGCCGACAAGCGGAAGTAGCCTTCGCCGCCCGCCCCGAAGCCAGAGCCAGGCGTGCCCACGACATTCGCTTTTTCGAGCAAGGTGTTAAAGAAGTCCCACGACGCAACGCCGTTGCGCGTCTTCATCCAAATGTAAGGCGCGTGTTCACCGCCAAACACGTTGAAGCCCGCGCGTGACAAGCCTTCGCGCAGCAGTTGGGCGTTCTCCATGTAGAACGCCACCTGCGCCTGCGTTTCCGCCAGGCCTTTGGGGTTGTATGCCGCTGCCGCGCCCTTTTGCACAATGTAGGAGGCGCCATTGAACTTTGTGGTGTGACGACGCGACCACAACGTGTTGAACGGCACCTTTTCGCCGCTGGCGGTGGTGCCCACCAGTTCTTTGGGAACCACGGTGAAGGCGCAACGCACACCGGTGAAACCGGCGCGCTTTGAGAAGCTGCGCATTTCAAGCGCACACGTCTTGGCGCCAGGGATCTCATAGATCGAGCGAGGCAACTTCGGGTCGCGAATGAAGGCTTCATAGGCAGCGTCGAAGACGATCACCGTGCCGTTCTGGTTCGCCCAGTTGACCCACGCTGTGAGTTGCTCGCGCGTGGCCACCGCCCCCGTGGGGTTGTTTGGGGAGCACAGGTAAACGAGATCCACCCTTTCATTGGGTGGCGCGGGCACGAAGCCGTTGCCTTCGTTGGCGTCAAGGTAAACCAAGCCTTCGTAGCGGCCCTTGCCGTCGTTGGCGCCCGTGCGCCCAGCCATGACGTTTGAATCGACATAAACAGGGTACACAGGATCCGTGACCGCGATGCGCGCACCCATATCGAAGATCTCTTGAATGTTGGCGCTGTCGCACTTGCTGCCATCCGAGACAAACACTTCATCGGCGGCAATCGCCACGCCACGGCTGGCGTAGTCGTGCTCGCGGATGGCGTCGATCAAGAAGCCGTAACCTTGCTCGGGGCCATATCCTTTGAAGGTGCTGCGGTTGCCCATCTCAGCCACCGCTTCGGTCATCGCCTCAATGATCGCGGGCGCCAAAGGCTCTGTGACGTCGCCGATGCCCAAGCGAATGATGCGGGCGCTCGGGTTCGCCTCTGAGAACGCCTTTACACGGCGGCCAATCTCGGGAAACAGGTAACCAGCTGCAAGCTTGCGGTAGTGCTCATTGATCCGTGCCATGGCGGCGCACAATAGCAGATGGTCCGCTCGACTTTCGATGCCTAAGACGTCACATTAGGCCGGCAAAGTTGCCCCGGCTATGGCCACGATCCTGCCCCCCACCCCCCAAAACATTGCACGTGCGGCTGAGACACTGCGCGCGGGCGGGCTTGTGGCCATGCCCACCGAAACAGTTTACGGGCTGGCCGCCGACGCCACCCAGCCCGCGGCTGTGGCGCGCGTCTTCGCTGCGAAGGGCCGACCTTCGACGCACCCGTTGATTGTGCACCTAAGCGACCTCGATCAAGTGCACACCTGGGCGATCAACCTTAGCAATGTGGCGCAGGCCTTCATGCGCGCGTTTTGGCCCGGACCGCTCACCGTGATCGTTCGGCGGCACCCGAACACACTCACCGCTGTGACCGGCGGGCTCGACACAGTGGCTCTGCGCGTTCCTAAGCACCCGGTGGCCCTAGGCTTGATTCGGGCGCTGGGGACAGGGGTTGCGGCGCCATCGGCCAACCGGTTTGGCGGCGTCAGTCCCACGACGGCGGCACACGTGGCACAAAGCCTGGGCGATGCGGTTGATTTGATCTTGGACGGCGGTCCCTGCGACGTGGGTGTGGAATCTACGATCGTGGATGTGTCGCAGGTTGATCCCGAGGCGGGTGTGGCGGCTGTGCTTCGGCCGGGGGGCGTATCGTTGGCTGAGCTTTCGCGGGTGGCGGGGCAGCCCGTGTTCGAGCGCCGCAGCGAGACGGTGCGCGCGCCTGGCCAATTGGAATCGCACTACGCGCCCGAGGCGCCGGTGCGGTTGGTGCCACCGCGCGAGTTGGTGAGCGAAGCGGCCACTTTGGCGGCGCAAGGCCTGCGGGTGGCTGTGCTGACGGAAGACACACAGGCCGACTGGCCCCCAGGCGTGGTTGCCATCGCGCTGCCTTCGGATCCAGCACGCGCGGCGCAGCGGTTGTACGCGGCTTTGCGGGAAGTGGACGAGCGGGGCTGCCACGTGGCCTTGACCACACTGCCGCTGCCGGAGGGCCTCGGCCTGGCCGTGGCGGATCGCCTTCGCAAGGCTGCGGGACCCCGGCCATAAGCCTCGATGGCGACGGGGCCGTCCCCCCGCTGGGGTCGGCGTGTGCTTGCGTGCAAAACACGGCGGGTCGTGTGAGACTAGGCGCCGCGAAATGGAGAACATTGTCATCGCGAAGGACGCGGACACGGTGGCCAAACGTGTCGCTCATGATTTGGTGGCCGCGGCCCGCCTGGCGGCCTCGGCGCAGCGTCGGTTTGCATTGGCTTTGTCAGGCGGAACCACCCCCAAGCTGCTTTACCAGCATCTGTCCGGCCCGGAATTCGTGAACGAGATGCCATGGCACTGCTTGGAGCTGTTTTGGGGCGATGAACGTTGCGTGCCTCCCAACGCGGCAGACAGCAACTTTCACATGGCAAGCGAAGTGATGCTGAACCATGTGCCGATTCGCGCCGAGCAGATTCATCGCATCGTTGGAGAGAACGCACCCGAGGCCGAGTCGGCGCGTTATGCCGACGAGATTCGCAACGTTGTGGAGCGCCAAAGGGGCGGCCTCCCGCGGTTTGATTGGGTGTTGCTGGGCATGGGCGACGACGGTCACACCGCATCGCTGTTTCCCGAGCAGGAGCTGCAAGCCGCGAACGAACTGTGCGGGGTGGCGTCTCATCCCAGCACAGGGCAAAAGCGCGTGTCGTTCACTTACGAGCTCATCAACGCCGCGTCGCATGTTGCCTTTGTGGTCACAGGCGCCAACAAGGCCAACATGCTGGCCACCATCATCGGGCGCGTGCCGGGGCGTGAGAAGTTTCCCGCCGCACGCATTAACCCGCGTGCGGGCAACACAACCTGGTACTTGGATCGCGCCGCAGGCAAGGACATC
Source organism: Deltaproteobacteria bacterium (assembly GCA_033763315.1). Lineage (GTDB taxonomy): Bacteria > Myxococcota_A > Polyangia > Fen-1088 > Fen-1088 > JAGTJU01. The sequence continues at coordinate 175,112 of JANRKS010000006.1, read as the reverse complement.
GCGAAGAAGCTCTAAGGGCGCCCGCGTAAACGTGTGTGACGGGCCGGCATGAGCGCACACCTCGGACGTTGTCGCCCTGAACGAATTTGCGCAGTCAAAGCCGACTGCCGGCCCAAAATTGTCACTTGCGCGGCGGTTTAGAGGCGCATGAGACGCGCAAGGCACGAATATCCTTAAGTCATAGCCGTGGCTGCCGACTTGCAATAGGGGAATTGGGGTTTTCCCTTCATGCACGCAACGCCACGCTCCAGACGGCAAAACCATCGATCTACTAAGAGGGCGAGCGACAGGTCTGCCGACGGCGACAGTGGCTTCACGCTGATCGAGCTGTTGGTCACCGTGGTTATCGTGGGCATTTTGGCGGCGGTCGCCGCGCCCATGATGACGGGTGACCGCAAAGAGTCTGATGTGCGCGGGTTCACGGGGTCCTTGGCGAAGGATCTGCAACGTTCAAAGAACGAAGCCGTGGCGGAACGCCTGCCCGTGCATGCGTATTTTTTCAGCGACCGCGTGGAGTTTCGCATCGCCCGGCCCGGTGTGGCCTTGGGCGATCCGCCGATTCTGCCGCTGACCACGGATCCGGTGATCCGCGTGCTGCAAGCGAAGAACGGCGTGGAAATTTTAGACGTGACCACCACAAATACCGCGCCCTCGGGCCCGGTGTTGACCACGGCCACGATGGTTGAAGTGCAATTCACGACGTTGGGCGGGATTCAGGTTGTGGGCCAACCGCAATGGACACCCGCGTTCATTTGGATACGCAACTCCACACTTCCCGCCAATCATCCTTTTCGCAACGCACGCATCGACGTCACGGCCCTCACCGGTTACGTCCAGTTGCGGGAGGGTCGGTAAACATGGCTCGGCAGCGCAAAGCCTCGGCAGGCTTTACCTTGGTGGAGGTCATGATTGCCATTTTGCTGGCGATGATCGGCTTGATGGGAACCCTCGCCATTCAGCAAACGGTTCTTTCGTCCACGCAAAACGCAAACGATGGCCAGATCGCCATGCGACTGGCTTCGCAATCCATCGAAGAGTTCAACGCACGCGTGACCCGTCGCGGGCCTCCGGTGGTCGATATGCTTTTGCCACGCGCCACCGGCAACTGGAGCGCCATCGAATACTTGGATGTGAACGGGCGGGTCGGCGCTCAGTCGCCCACCAACCGCTGGGCGCGGCAATGGCGTGTGCTGAACACGGGCGCGGGTCTGCCCTACGACATCTCGGTGACCATCACCTACAACTTGGACAGCGGCATGCCAAAGGTGGTGCGCCTCGACGTTGAGCGGAGGAAAGAATGGTGAAACGCCATCGGGTCAACGCAGGCGCCTGGCAAAAAGACGCTGGCGTCACCTTGGTTGAACTGTTGGTCACCATGGTGATCGCGGGGCTGGTCACAAGCTCAACCTTCTTGTTCTTTGCGGGTCAAAAACAGGTTTACGAAACGCAGACCAAACTGTTGAACATTCAACAAAACTTGTGGGCCGCGATGGAGACCATCACGCGCAACTTGCGCGCGGCCGGCACGGGCATGGTGGGTTGTGTGCGCCCTGACTCAGACGGCATCGGAGCTGACAATGGCGATCCTCCCCCTGTCAGTGGGCCCGGCAACACGCCGCCTGCCACAGGCTTGCGCGCGTTCGTGAACGCCGCGCTCGTCAACGCCACGCCGTTTTACGGCACGGGCGCGGCGCGCATCGCGCCTTTGTGGATCCAAAACGGCGCCAATGGCGCGCCCGACGCCATCATTGTGGCCTACGGCGTAGGCACCTCCGGCAATTTCGCAGACGCGCGCTTGGCTTCCACTGTGCCCGTGGGTACGCCTCGATCCACCATCAACACAGCGGCTGGCCTGACCACGGCTTTTCGCAACAACGAGTTCATCGTGCTCGTCGACAACACAGCCATCCCTCTGTCCGGCAACTTCGATCGCGGGTGCACGCTGCTGCAGATCGTTGGTATCACCGCGGGCACAAACCTGCTCGACACGCTAAGCGCCGGATCGCTTTGGAATCCCACGGCCAACTTGGCGCCGATGGTGCCCTTCGCCTACGACGCGACAAACGCCGGCATTCGCAACTTCGGTCAATTGAACTGGGTGCGGTTTGCCATCAATGCACCCGTCGGCGGTACGCCCGTTCTAGAGATGACCCGCCTCGACAATCCCACCTTGCCCCCCCAAACGTTGGCCGAGGGCATCGAAGATTTGCAGGTGGCCTTCGCGTGCGACTTGCGTGGTGCCGCCGTGGGCACGCCTGCGGACGGCACCTTGATCGAAGATCCAAGCACCTTGGACGAGTGGACATACAACATTGCCGGCGATGTACCGCCCGTGAACGGTTGCAACCGCCCGCAAGCCATTCGCGTCACTTTGCTCGCGCGTTCTTTGGCGCCCGACGAGAACCTGCGAGGGTTGCCCAACAACCGCAAGCCGGCCGTCGAAGATGGCATCCCGGGCGCTTTCGATATGTTCCGTCATCGCACGATCAGCACAACCGTGTTTCCACGGAACTAGGGGCGAAGTCATGCTTTCACAACCACAACGCAGAAACGATCAGGGTGCTGTCCTCGTTGTTGTGATGATGGTGCTGCTCGTTCTGATGGGCATGGGGATGACGGCGTTGTGGATGACCAGCGGCAACCTGCAAGTGGGAACGAATGTGAATTTGCGCGCCAACGCGCTTTACGTGGCCGAAGCGGGCATTGAACAAGCGCGCGCGATCCTCAACGGGCCTACGCCGCCAAACATGCCTGTGCTGCTTGCGGGTTCCACACACCCGTTGGACAATGTGCCCACGTTGGTGGATGCCGTTACGGGCGCGGCCAATGGAATCGGCGCCGTGATGATGAACGTCCCTGATCCCATCGCCACGCCTGGACTGCCGCTCGTGAACGTGGTTTACCCGCCGCCATCGTTCGGACGTGTGGCGTCCACGAGCACCGCCGAGACGATGGGTACATACACGGTCTGGATCCGCAACGACGCGCCTGAACTGCGGCGCGGCCAGTTCTTGGTGGACGGCAACAGCGCCGTTGTGGTGCGTTCACGTGGCGTGGCCCGTGATGGTCGAACCTCGGTGGTTTTGGAAGTGAGCTTGGGCCCTTCACCGGCGGCGGCCAACATGCCGGGCGCAGGTGGGCCTCCGCCTCCCGTGCTGTGCAACGCTGGCAAGAACGCCTGCGATGACAACAATTCCACACAATACGGCGTCGTGGCGCAATGATCGATCTGTGCAGATCCCGTTCATGGAAGGCGGGCGTGGACCCGCCTGCGGCGCGCGTGCGCGACAGGGGCGCCGTCTTGATCGTGGTGATGATGGTGCTGGTCACGCTGATGGGGTTGGGGATGACCGCCTTATGGTTGACCAACGGCAACCTGCAGATGAGCGCGAACGTGAACTTGCGCAGCAACGCTTTGTACGTGGCCGAGGCGGGCATCGAGAGGGCGCGCGCGATCTTGAACGATCCGGTGGCGCCTGATCTGCCAACGGTGCTTGGCGGCTTGAATCCAGGCAGCGATCGGGTGCCGACACAAGTGGATCCGGTGACGGGGCAACCCAATGGCGTGGGGGCCGTGATGGTGGATCAAGCGGGCGTGCCACTGCTGAACGTGGCTTATCCGCCGCCCACCTTTGGCCGGGACGTGGGCACGGGCAACGCGCCGACAGCCACGAACATGGGCACGTACACCGTTTGGATCCGCAACGATGCCTCTGATTTGCGACAAGGAAACTATACGATCGACACGAACAACACGGTGCTTGTGCGATCGCAAGGCACAGCGGCGGATGGGCGCACCAATGTGGTGCTCGAAGTCGTGTTGGGCCCAACGCCAGAGCTGATTCCCACGGGTGTAACCAACAATGTGGTGCCTCCGGAGCTATGCAACTCGGGCAAAAACGCCTGTGACGAAAACAACTCGACGTTAAGTGGCATCGTGGTGAACTGAGCCAGCGCTTGTGCAAGACCGCCGCGTGCCTCAAAGTGAAGGCGCTGTGCACACCGCTTTGGTCCCTGGTTTTTTCGATCTGCAGGTCAATGGTTTCGCAGGCGTGGATTTCAACACGCCCGGAGTTTCCGCAGAGGCGTTGACCCACGCGGCCGCGGCCATGGCGGCCACCGGCGTCACCCGGTTTTTGCCGACGTTCATCACGTGCACGGTCGAACATTTCACCGCGTGCGTGAGGCCGTGGTTACACACGTCGCTGCCGTCCGTCGCGGGCTTTCATCTTGAAGGGCCTTACATCAACGGCGCTGATGGACCGCGCGGCGCCCACCCGAAGCCCTTGGTGCAACCTGCCGCCATAGATGATTTTCAACGCCGGCAAGACGCCGCGCAGGGTCGCGTGCGCTTGCTGACGTTGGCGCCGGAAATGCCGGGCGCGCTCGCCTTGATTGAATTCGCTGTGGCCCAGGGTGTGGTGGTGGCCATTGGTCATTCGAATGCCAACGGCCAACAAGTGCGCGACGCCGTGGCGGCGGGTGCAACCATGAGCACGCATTTAGGCAACGCCACAGCGCGCACCCTGCCCCGGTATGACAACGTGATCTGGCAACAGCTTGGTGCCGATCAATTGACCGCGGGATTGATTGTGGATGGGCACCATCTTGAGCCAAACAGCGTGAAGATCATGGTGCGCGCCAAAACGCCAGGGCGCGCGGTCTTGGTCACCGACGCGATGGCCGCGGCCGGGCAAGCACCGGGGCGCTACACCTTGGGCGACATCGACGTGGCACTGGACGCCCACGGCCGCGCCAGCCGCACAGATGATGGTCGCTTGGCCGGCTCGGCGCTCACAATGAACCGCGCCGTGGCGTTGGTGATGAAGTACGCGGGCGTTTCGTTTGATGAAGCCGTGCGAATGGCGTCCGTGCAACCGGCGGCTTGTTTGCAAGAGCAACCGCGCGGCACGTTGGATGTGCAGTGGGATGAAGCGCAAGGAACGCTCGACATCAACCGCGTGAACGTTTAGCGCAGGTGTGAGCTGGCCGTGACCAGGCGTTGTTTCCAGCGAGCGGCGTCTTTATCGTGAGGAAAACGCCGCAGCAGTTCGCGGTAGGTTTGCACCGCGCTCTGCCAGTCGCCATTCGTTTCGGCAAAGGCCGCTTTTTGCAGCAGATCGGCACGCGACAACGCGGGCGCCTTCGCATTCTCGGCGTCTGAGGGCGCCGCTTCCTCCGCTTCGCTGTTTCGCATGAACCCTTGCGCGGGCGAGGCCGGTGCGGCGGCGGGGGGCGCCGGAGCGGCGGCGGGGGGTGGTGCAGCGGCCAAGGGCGGTGGCGCAGCGGAGAGAGAAGGCGCGCGCGCGCCGGCGCTGCCGCCGCTTGACGGCGCCGGCACGCGTTTGGGTGCCTCGGCCGTCGGCTCCGGCCGCGGTGCTGGCATCTGGTTCACGCCATCCGCAGCCACCTTCTTTTCTGCAGACCCACGCCAGCCCGAGGGTGGCGCTGCATAACCCTCGCCTTTGCCAGATCCCCAACCTGCGGCAGGCCCTTCGTCAAGGAGACCGCCAAGCGTGTCGTCGTCCCGCTCTTGCGTCTTGGCTTTGCGGGCGGCTGGTTTCATGGCCCGCCTGTCAGCGGCTTTGGCGGGCACGCCGCCACGCGCGTGCGATCTTCGTTCAACAACAGCGTCTGCCTTTCGCTCGGCAAGCGCTTCCTTCGGATTCATAGACGACCTCGCCGCCCCAGGCCCCACCTGCGGATCAACGGATTCTTCTTTTGCCACCTCCTGCTGCACAGGATCCAGGGCCATTGATTGCGGACGGGCCGACTTCCAGCTTTCCTGCGAAAACACATAGAACCCAACCGCGGCCGTGGCCACCAAGACAGGTGCCAGCCAAGGCCGAGCGAACCAGCCTTTCACCACTGACCACAGATCGCGCGCGGGCCGCGCCGCTTGCACGGCGGGCATCGTTGGCACCGTGGTGGCGGCCAGCACTGCGGCGCGTTTTTCAGCCTCCGCCATAACGTGCGCCATCACGCGCGCAGGCGCTGCTTCCTGTGCCTGTTGCAACAAGCGCCCCGCACGCCGCCATGTGGTGCCAAGTTCGGAAACGTACGTGGCCCATACAGGATTCTTTCGACACGCCTCCTCAAAGGCCGCGCGATCTTCTTCGCTCAGCAGGTTATCCAGGTAATCGATCGCTTGATCGCGGAAACTCTCTTCCGTCAACGGCATGCGCGTCATGGCTGCACCTGCACAACCGCGCTGTGTGTGCCTGATTCGCGAAAGGCGACCAAAGCTTCGCGCAACCGTTCAAGTGCGTAGCGCATACGACTTTTCACAGTGGGTACCGAAGCGCCCACCGCTTCGGCAATTTCAGCGAACGATAGATCCATCACTTCACGCATCAAGAAAACTTCGCGCTGCTCCTCTGGCAACGCGGCCAACGCAACATCCAGCTCTTTGACCATCTGGGCGGTGGACACGTTGTGTTCGCCTCCAAGATCGGGCCCCGCCAAGCGTTCAACCAAAACCGGACCCGAATCCTCTTGTGTCATGCGTGCGGTGGGCGCGCCATCCAGCGAAACCGCGTGGCGATGGACGGCGCGGCGGGCATGATCGGTGCAGAGGTTGCGAGCGATGGTGTACATCCACGTCGTCACTTTCGCGGCAGGCGTCCATTCGGCTGCATGAGCCAACACGCGCATGAAAACATCCTGAAGCAAATCTTCGGCGGTGGCGGCATCGCCCACATAACGGCGCAAGAAATTCCACAGCTTCGTCTCGTGCCGTTGCACCAACGTGGCAAAAGCTTTGGCGTCGCCCATCTGGAACGCTTGCATGAGGGCCTCGTCGGTCATCCGCGGTTATCGTCGCCTAATTGCTTTACGCTGAACAGGGGCACCGTGACGGTTTGGTCGCGGCGCCCCCTGCTTCGCTCGCTCTTCACGAGGACGTTATTCACCATTCCAGCCACGCGGCGGCCGAGCAAAGCCCGACGACGCTGGAAATGGTTCGGCTGTGCGGCGTAGGTTGGCGTCAGACCAAGCGCGATCACCGTCCACGTCGATACCCATCGCCACCAACCCGCGACGGTCGTTGTAGCGGACGCCAAACACGACGCTGGGGTTGCTGGCGTTGGCGCGTTCAAACGCCACCTCGTGCACATCGGAATCCACTTGTTCGCCAAACTGGGTGCCCAACCCGGGACGGTTTCGGCTTCGTTCCGCAGACTTCGCCGGGGCTCCACCTGACGCGCGGCCATCGGCGTCCGCCAAAGCTTCGTTGGCAGGCGAGGCAGGTGCGGCGGCCCGTGGCGCTTCGGCTTCGCTCTTTTGCAAGCCACCATAGGCGTCGTCGTAAGGACGAGGGGCCGGACGGCGGTAAGGCATGACGGGGCGAGGCAGCGGGCGCACCACGCGTTCGGGGAACATGGCCACGCCGATCACGCCCACATTGCGAGGCTGGCCCATGCGGCCCGCGTACGAGGCCGCCACGGAAGAGAAGCGAAACGCCGCCACTTGAGCGGCCGACAACCGCCAGCCGTCGATGTCCACCGCGCCCCACGCTGGCACCAAGTAGCCGCGTTTCTGCACGGAGCCTGGCTTGCCGTCGATGACGTCGAGGCCGTCCACCGTCACCACCGCCTCTACACGGCGGTATGAACGGTTGTGAACACGGAGGACATAGCGCTCACCCTTTTGGCCCATAACGTACGTCTCACCACGGTGGGAGTAAGTGTTCAACGGCTGCCCGTCCACCAACACTTCAATCTCGTAGGGCCCCGCTTGATCGCGCAGAGCACCAGCCATCGAACTTTGAGGGGCGGCGCAGGCGGCGGCCGCAACCAGAGCACCCAAGGACAACTTCATCACCGTGCGTCGTTCGTTGTTCATCGTCTATCTCCTGAGACGTTGAACGCACGCCCCGGCGAAAAGATCTAAGCGAACGAAAAATTCTTTTTGGGGTGTCGAAGCAGCCCCGAAGCCGGTCGAACAAGCAGACCGGCCCCGGGTTCTCGTGGGGAGCTTCCTAGGCGTTGCCGGTGCGTCGCACGTTCTGCGCTTGCGGGCCCTTGGGACCGTCGATGACTTCAAACTCGACCGGTTGCCCCCCTTTCAGCGAACGATACCCCTCCATCTGAATCGAGCTGTGATGTACGAAAACGTCGGCGCCATCATCTCGCTCGATAAACCCAAACCCCTTCACGTTGCTGAACCACTTCACCTTACCCATTGCCGTCACATCATTCCTCCTCCAATCGGACAAAAACCACCTACCCCTGCAGGTCGTGACAAGACCCACACCCTCGGCGGGGAAAGTTAGGCGTTCACGGAGGGACGTCAAGCGAAATAGCTAGACGCTGTCAGCCACACGAGACGACTGGAACCGCTGCAGCAGCGCCAGCAACGCCGCGCCTGGATCCGCGCTGGCAAGCACCGCCCGAATCACGGCCACACCCGACGCGCCATGCCCAGCGCACGCCGCCACATTCTGCGTTTCGACCCCGCCCAACGCCAGCACGGGAATCGGCGTGGCTGCAGCCGCACTCAGTTCATCAAGCCCGCGCGCCGCCAAAAAAGCGGCCTTGCTGGGCGTGGCGAAGACGGGGCCAAACACCACAAAGTCGGCGCCCAAGCGCTGCGCGTTCTGCACGTCGGCCACCGTGTGCGTGGACAGACCCACGCGCAGGCCCGGCGCCACCTGCCGAACCACCCCCACGGGCAGCGCGCCTTCGCCCAAATGAACGCCATCGGCCCCACACGCCAACGCCACATCGACGCGGCCGTTGATGAATAGGGCGGCGCCATAGCGCTGCGTGATCGGCCTGAGTTGCTGCCCAAGTTCGTACAAGGCGGCACCGCCCAAATCCTTCTCACGTAGCTGCACGGCGATGCGCACGTCTTTAACGGCAGCGGCGCCCGCCAGCGCGGATTCGATCACGGCAGGCAGCGAGCGGCCACCCGTGACCCGACGGTCCGTGATCACGTAAACGTGCGGCGCCGCCACAGCGTTACTCGATTACGCCTTCTTCAGGTGAAGACGCCGTGGCGTAGAGTTTGCGAGCGATGCGCCCCGCACGGAAGGCCTTGCGCCCTGCGAGCACAGCGTCGCGCATCGCTTCGGCCATTAGCAACGGATCACGTGCCCCTGCGATCGCGGTGTTCATCAGCACGCCTTGGCAGCCCAATTCCATCGCCACGGCGGCGTCGCTGGCGGTGCCCACGCCGGCGTCGACGATGATCGGCACCGTCGCCTTTTCGAGAATGATGCGGATGTTATACGGGTTGCGGATCCCCAAGCCTGAACCAATCGGAGCGGCCAACGGCATCACGGCTGCACAGCCTGCGTCTTGCAGCCGCCGCGCCAAAATCGGGTCATCCATGCAGTAGGGCAAGACGATGAAGCCTTCTTTGACCAGCACCTTCGCCGCTTGCAGCGTGGCCTCGCCATCGGGAAACAACGTATCGGGATCGCCGATCACCTCGAGCTTCACCATGTCGCCCACGCCCAACTCGCGCGCCAAACGGCACACGCGGATGGCGTCTTCGGCGGTGTAGCAGCCCGCGGTGTTGGGCAAAATCGTGATGCGGCTGCGATCGATGGCGTCCAAAACGTTCGGCTTGCCCGGCGTCAGATCCACGCGGCGCAGGGCCACGGTCACGATGTCCGCGCCTGACAGCGCGATGGCCTGGCGGGTTTCTTCGATCGACTTGTACTTGCCGGTGCCAATCAACAAACGAGACTTAAACGCACGGCCCGCAATCACCAACGGATCGGCGGGGCCATCGCTGCCACCGCCCACGAACGCCACGATCTCAACGCGATCGCCTTCGTGCAAAGGGGTTTCGGCCCACGTTTTGCGCGGGACCACGTCTTCGTTGCGTTCAATGGCCACGCGGGAGGGGTCAATGCCCATGCGCACCAAAAGGTCTGCCACGGTGGCGCCCAGAGGTGCGGTTTCGGGGGCGCCATTGACTGTCAATCGTAGTTCGCTCATTGGGGGCTAGAAGATAGCGCACGAACCGAGTACCTTGCCCACACTCCTCGACAATGCGTTGTCCATTTTGTTCGGCCTTAGAAGACCGCGTGGTTGACACCCGTCCCAGCGATGGCGACCAGGTGATCCGTCGCCGCCGCGAGTGCGCCACGTGCAACCGACGCTTCACGACCTATGAACGCGTCGAGCAGGAGATGCCGCTCATCGTCAAGAAGGACGGGCGGCGCGAACCCTACGACCGCAGCAAGGTGCAGGCGGGCGTGCGCAAGGCCTGCGAAAAGCGCCCCGTTTCCATCGAAGCCCAAGACAAGGCCATCGAGGAGATTGAAAAAACTCTGCAGGATTTGGGCGAAAAAGAGGTGGTGGCGTCCAAGATTGGGGACGCGGTGTTGTCCACCCTGCGCCGGCTCGATGAAGTGGCCTACCTGCGTTTTGCTTCCGTTTACCTTTCGTTCAAGGATCTGGGCGAATTGATGAACGAGGTGCAACGGCTGATGCAGGCGAGCAAGGGGGAGAAACATGGCTCCCCGGCGGGGCCCGGCGCTTCTGAAGGTGCCTCCAGTTCCAGTGGTGAGCCTTCGAAGCCCTAAGGCCGCATGCCGACGCGCCTTACCCCCAACAAAGACGAGCGCTTCATGCAGCTGGCCTTGCTGCACGCAAGCAAGGCGCTAGGTCGCACAACGCCCAACCCTGCGGTGGGGGCCGTGGTGGTCAAGGGCACGCGCGTGGTGGCCACCGGGTATCACCGCAGGGCCGGCAAACCACACGCTGAAGCGGAGGCACTGCGTGCTGCGGGCAGCGCGGCGCAAGGGTCAACTTTATACGTGACGCTGGAACCTTGCTGCCATACGGGCCGCACCGGTCCCTGTACCGACGCGGTGATTGCGGCCAAAGTGGCGCGGGTGGTGGTGGGCTGCCGCGACGCCAACCCTGTTGTGAATGGCGCCGGCATCGCACGCTTGCGCCGGGCCGGCATCCGCGTTGACGTTGGGTGCCTGCAGGACGAATGCACAGCGATCAACCGGGCGTTTTTCTGCTGGATAGAGCACCAACGGCCGTTGGTGACGCTGAAATACGCGGCCACGTTGGATGGTGTCATCGGTCAGGAAAACGCCGAGGTAGGCAAGGGACGCGCGCCGCTCGCCATCACCAGCAAAGCGGCCCTGGCGTACGCACACGGCCTGCGCGCGCAACACCACGCCATTTTGGTGGGGCACGGCACGGTTCTGGCTGACGATCCCCAACTCACTGTGCGCGCAAAACGGCTGCCCCCCGGAGGTAGCCACGCCATCTTGCGCGTGGTGCTGGACACGCACTTGCGCACGCCTCCTTCGGCACGGCTGCTGGCCAAGGCTGAGGGAGTGCCGCCCCCGTTGTTGCTGGCTGCCGAGCCTGAAAAGGCCGCGCGAGCGGCGTTCGCACGTCGTCGGCGGGCGCTGGAAGCCGCCGGTGCGGAGGTTGCCTTGGTGCCCCCAGGAACGCACGGCGTGGCCCTGGGCCCCGCAGTGCGCGTGTTGGCCAAGCGCGGGGTGCAATCTCTGTTGGTCGAAGGCGGCAGCCACGTTCACGCCGCTTTTGTTGCGGCTGGCCTTGTGGACCGGGTGGCCGCGTTTTTTGCGCCGAAACTCGCGGGCGGCGGCGTACCGGTGGTTACGGGGCGCGGGCTGGGCACGGACGCGCTGCTGCCGTTGTCTAACCTGCAATTCACGCCGCTTGGGCCCGATCTGCTCGTCACGGCGGACGTGGCGCCGGCGGGCCGCCGTCGCAAATGATTTTGCGCACCCCTGCCCCGCCCCCTACATTCTTCGACGCGTGTTTACCGGCATCATTGAAAACTTGGGCGAAGTCACCGCGATCGAGCCGCGCACGGACGGCGTGGCCCGGCTAGCGGTCTTCACCACGTTGGATTTGACCGCACTGGGCCTGGGCGCAAGCGTGGCCGTCGATGGCGTGTGCTTGACGATCACCAGCAAAACACCGGTAAAGCAAAAGCGGCGCGCTGGCACTTTGTTCACCGCCGATTTGGGGCCGGAGACGCTGGCCATCACAACTTTGCAGGCGCTCAAGGTGGGGCAAAGGGTGCACCTGGAACGCGCTTTGCGGCTGGGCGATTCCTTAGGCGGGCACATGGTTTCCGGGCATGTGGACGGCCAGGGCGTCGTTAAGAAGAGCCAGGCCGTGGGGCAGGCGCACGAGCTCGTGGTTCAACTGCCCGCGGCCCTCGCGAAGGCCGTGATTCCGAAAGGCTCCGTGGCCATCAACGGCGTCAGCCTCACCATCAATTGGGTCAAAGGCCGCCAGTTTCAAGTGATGCTCATTCCCCACACCCTGGCCATGACGACCCTGGGCGAGCTTTGCCCGCATGACCGTGTCAATATCGAGACGGATCTCATGGCCAAACATGTGATCCGCGTGACCAGCCTCTACCTTGAGTCCCGGGACACGCCACAACCCTCACCGACGCGCGCCAAACGGAGAACGAACCGTGCCTAAGAGACTGCTCACCATCCCCCAAGCCCTTGAACAAATCCGCGCGGGACGCATGGTGATCGTGGTTGACGACGAAGACCGCGAGAACGAGGGCGATCTGACCATGGCGGCGGATCTGATCACGCCCGAAGCCATCAACTTCATGGCCACCCACGGCCGCGGCCTCATCTGCTTGGCGATGAACGAAGATCGCGTGGATGCGTTGGGCCTGCCGATGATGACGCCCAACAACCAATCACAGCGAGGCACGGCGTTTACGGTGAGCATCGATGCCCGCGACGGCGTCACCACCGGCATCTCCGCGCCTGAGCGGGCGCATACGATTCGCGTGGCTGTGGATCCGAAAACGCGTGGTGAAGACCTGGTGGCGCCGGGCCACGTGTTCCCCTTGCGCGCTCGCCGCGGCGGCGTGTTGGTGCGCTCGGGCCACACCGAGGCAGCCATTGATTTGTCCCGTTTGGCAGGCCGCGCCGAATCAGGCGTGATTTGCGAAATCATGCGGGAAGACGGCGAAATGGCGCGCATCCCCGATTTGGAAGACTTTGCCGACAAACACGAATTGGGGATTGTGCGGATCGCGGACCTCATTCAATACCGTTTGGACAAAGAACTGCTGGTGCGGTGTGTGGCCGAGGCACCGCTTGCGTTGGGCGAAGGCCGCCGAGGGTGGCGGGCCATTCGTTATCAAACGGACGTCGATGCCACCGAGTATCTGGCATTGGTCTTGGGCCAGCCGCAAGCGGATCACCCAACGCTGGTGCGGGTGCAAACCGCGTCCGCGTTGCGAGACGTGTTTGGCGCTGCGGTGCCTGGCAACGATCCGTCGCCCACGGTGTGGATGCGGTCGATCGAAGAGGCTGGTTTCGGCGTGTTTCTGTATGTCATTCCGCCCACAACCTCAACCTGGCTGCGGGACCTGCCTGCGAAAACACCTACGGGTGTAGCCATCAAGAGCGATGAACAACCCGAGGCACCGTTACGTGATTTCGGGCTGGGTGCTCAAGTGTTGGCTCACCTTGGGGTGGGCAAGATACGTTTGCTCACAAACAACCCTCGCCGCATCGCCGGGCTTGATGGCTTTGGCATGCAGGTGGTGGAGTGCGTGGGCAGCCGGCCCGCCGCGACCGTGGTTTCGTTGCGCGATTCGCAAGGTTAGCCCCCAGGCGTTACTCTTACGAAAGTCATCTCATGCCGAACGACCTCATTAAAACTCACGCTGGCCAACTTTCCTCCGTTGGTCGCAAATTCGCGATCGTCGCGTCTCGCTTCAATGACTTCATGGTTGACCGCTTGCTGGACGGTGCTGTGGATGCCTTCGTGCGCACCGGCGCCAAAGAACAAGATCTGCAGATCTTTCGCTGCCCGGGCGCCTTCGAGATCGCGGGCATCGCCCGCCGCATTGCCGATGGTGGCCGCTTCGACGGCATCGTTTGCTTAGGCGTTGTGATCCGCGGGGCCACGCCGCATTTCGATCTCGTTGTGGGCCAAGCCACCGCCGCCGTGGCTGCGATTGCCGCCGAAGGCAAAGTGGCCGTGGGCAATGGCATTGTGGCGTGCGAAAACATGGAGCAAGCTATAGAGCGGGCCGGAAGCAAAGCGGGCAACCGCGGTTTCGACGCGGCGATGGTGGTTGTTGAGATGGCGCAGCTTTACGCCACGGCTTTCGCCAAGTAGATCACGTGGCTTTTTAGAACAGACACAATGGCCGGCCTTCGTCGACGCTCGCGAGAAATCGCGCTTCAAATCTTATTCAAGCTCGACGCCAATCCCGAACTGGCGGCGGACAGCGCTGCCGCGCTTTATTTTTCTGAGCTCTCTGGTGCCGTGGAAGACGAGAACGCGATCATGCGCAGCGGAGAGCCCATCGAGCGCGATTGGGTGATGAAGCTGGTTGTGGGCGTGGGTCGTGAGCGTGCCAAGCTTGACGAGGGGTTGGGGCAGGTATCGCGCAACTGGCGCGTGGAGCGCATGACACGCGTCGACCGTTGCATCTTACGCTTAGCTTTTTACGAGCTTCGGTATCACCTGGACGTACCGACGCAGGTGGTGATCAACGAAGCCATTGAGCTTGCCAAACGTTACGGAACCGCCGAAGCGGCACCGTTCGTTAATGGCATTTTGGATTCAGCGGCTCGTCAGTTTCCGAGGTAGCGACCGGGCGTCAGATTTGGTTCTGTTAAACTGGCGTGGGCTGACCAAACCGAGTTAAATAGGCAGCGAGGCAGTTCTGTATGGTTGGCGGCGGGGTCCCCTTTTGCGGGGAAAACGTGCGCCATTGGGGGGAACATGGACGGTTATCAAAAAGGGTCGGTGGCCCTGGCGGGAACAGAGGTTCACCGCGTGGGCCCCGGGGATCACGTGTGCATGCCGTTCGTCACGGACGAAGCGCGCACCACGGTGTTAGTGCAATACGCTGCGGCCGGACTGCAACGCAACGAGCGCGTGCTGCTGGCCGCGCCCCACGAACTTCATGGCGTGATGCTGCAAGCCATCGCCACTGAAGGCTGGAATGCGGGCGCGTTGCTAGCGTCCCAACAGTTGGCGCTGTTTTCGCCCCACGACGTTTATGGCCACACGGCCATGGATCTGGCGCGCGTGCCCGCGCTGTTGCGACGCAACAGCGAAAAGTCCCGCGCTCTCGGTTTTTCCGGAACGCGGATGGCCGGCCATCCACCCGTATCAGAGCCGCGTGCCTTATTGGTTTATGAAACCAACGTGTGCGACCTGCACCAAGAGTGCGGCGACCTGACCAGCCTGTGCGTCTACGCAAAAGCACACGTGGATCCACACACGCTGCGCGATCTGATCACGGTCCACCCGCATGTATTGCTGGGCGATCGTTTGTGCACCAACGCCTTCTTCGATCCCAACGCGTTTCGTGACGATCGCTCGCCCACAGACGCGCGCCAACTGGATTGGGTGATCCACCAATTGCTGCGCAGCCGTGATCCCAACGAGGAAGCGCCCGTGAGCACAACGCTGCAGCACGAAATCGAACATTACCGACGTGTCGCTGTGAACCTATCGCGCGGTATCGATCTGCGCGATCGCTTGATCGGAATGGTGGCGCGCCAACTGCGTGCCTCGGTTTTACAGCTTCATCGGCAGGCGCAGCCTGGGACGGAAACGGAGGAGGCATGGGATCGCTTACAGCACCTGCAAGCCCGTCTGGACGCCGTGGCTGAATTGTTGGCCGCGCCGGCGGTGCTGCACCCTCGCACGGTTGATCTCACGGATCTCATCGGCGACTGCATCGCGCAGGTGCGCACCCAAAGCGAGCACAGCAGTGGGCCCGTAACCTTCAAAGCGCAGGGCGCTGTGTTCGGGCGGGTGGATGAGGAAAGCACCAAAGCGGCGTTCTTACACACGCTGCGGCTGGCATTGCGCCACGGCTGCGAAGGTCCCGTGCTGGTGAGCCTTGAAAAACACGGGCCCTTGGCCCGCGTGTCAGTCCGTTATCACGGCCTCGATGGCTCGCACGCGGCGGCCGCATTGGCCGGACGAGCGGGCAACCCAGAGCTTTATGATTGGTTGGGCATCGAATTGTTTTTTGCGCGCGAGCTCATCCGCCGGGTCAATGGCGTCTTGGGCGTAGCCAGCTGGCCCGACGACAGCGTGTTGTTCACGATCGAGCTGCCGCGCAACACACAGTCTTCGTTCGGCGACGTGTTTTCGTAACGAGAGACGCATAGGGCGAGCGCGGTTGGATTTCTGTGCCGTCTAGTGGGCACGCTTCGCTTTGAACCTTTAGAACGGAGCGCGGCCATGCCCAGGCGGCGGCGGTGGCGGCGCATGGCCCCCCACCTTCCAGCGCGGATCTTCCACGTGTTCTTCCGCCATGATGGTGATCATCTGTTCCACGATGTCAGGGTGAAGCGCAGCCACGTCCTGTGACTCACCAAGATCCTTTTCAAGGTCATAAAGTTCCAACGGCCCCTGCCCGAGGCCTGCACGCACAGCCTTCCATGGGCCTTTGCGCACGGCTTGTTTGCCGCCCTGTTCATAGAACTCAAAATAAAGATGTTCGTGCGGCGGTTGCCGCTGGCCTCGCAATTCGGGGGCAAACGACAAGCTGTTGATGTTGGCGGGAACGGGAACGCGTGCCAGATCAGCCACCGTGGCCATCACGTCACCCAAATAGCCAACGTGACGACTGATTCGTCCTGCAGCGATGGTGCCAGGCCACCATGCAATGAGGGGTTCGCGAATGCCACCCTCGTAAAGATCTCGCTTGATGCCACGCAACGGCCCCGCAGGTGTGAACGACGCCACGTCAAAACCACCCTCGGCGTGCGGCCCGTTGTCTGAGGTAAAGAGCACCAGCGTGTCTTTGTCGATGTGAAGCTCGACCAAGAGATCCAGCAAGCGTCCCACGTCCTTGTCGAGACGTGAAACCATCGCCGCCTGACCCTTCTGTGCGTTCGGCCACGGGCGATCGGCGTAGATGCCATAGTCGGGCACCTCTTGGCCATCGCCCAGTTCTTTGGCGGCTTCGTTGTTCGCATGCGGCGTGGTGAGTGCCAAATACAGAAAGAACGGCTGCTTGTTTTGCCCACGCACCCAAGCGGTTGCCTCGTTCATGAACAGATCATGTGTGTAGTCGATCTTCTGGGTCGCGTAGCCGCCTTGGAAATCACCGTAACCCTCCTTTGCGGGCTGAACCACGTTGCGCAAGGGCTCCTTGCGGTCATTGCGCCACACAAACTCGGGGTAATAGTTGTGCGCGTGCACCTGGTTGAGATAGCCATAGAAGAAGTCAAAGCCACGCTCATTGGGGCGAGCGCCTGATCCTTCTTCACCCATGCCCCATTTCCCCACCAGCGCGGTGTTGTAGCCTGCCGGCTTGAGCACCTCGGCCAAGGTCGTTTCACTGCGCGAAAGCTTTTGGATTTCCTTATTCGCGTTGCCGCGGATGGAAACACGCCCCGTGTGACGGCCGGTCATGAGAACGGCGCGAGACGGAGCGCATACAGTTGTGCCGGCGTAAAAATCTGAGAACTTCAAGCCTTCCGCGGCCATGCGATCAAGCCGAGGCGTTTTGATTGTGCGCTGCCCATAAGCCCCCAGTTCTCCGTAACCAAGATCATCCGCCATGATGAAGATGATGTTGGGGGGACGCTTGGCTGACGGCATTTCCCCGTGAGCGCCCTGATTCGGCGACGACGCACAAGCCGCGCACAGCAGCCCAAACAAAGCCACGCTCCCCAGGCGACGTGAAATGAAGCCATGAATCTTGGACGAAACACGCATGAGGCGAGACTATCGACGATGACGATGCGTCCGGCAAGCCTCAGCCTCAGCCGTTTCTCTTGCGATCGGCCCAGCTCACACGAACAATGCCAATTCCGCATGGCAAGCGAAGACATTGACGATCCTCAACAGGAAGACTTTGGGCGAGCATTTACGGTTGAGGATCGCCTCCCTGGAAAATCTGAACCACCCACCATCCCAACGATGAACTCTATGAAAACAGGAACTGCTCCTTGGGGCCTTACGCGTCCTATCAGGCTCGCCTCATTTGGCGTCACAGTTGCCATCGCCTTGACGGCACACGCCGCCCCGCCGACTGTCCGTGACGAGCCATATCGCCCCAACATTGTTTGGTTGGTGGCAGAAGACATTGGACCGCACTTCGCGGCCTACGGCGACCGCACGGTAAAGACGCCCCATATCGACCGGTTGGCTGCCGAGGGTGTGACGTACACGAATGCGTTCGCCGTGGTTGGTGTTTGCGCGCCGAGCCGTGCTTCCATCATCACGGGAAAGTACCCCACACGAATTGGCGCGCAGAACATGCGAACCAACGCCAAGGGCCTGGTTGGCGTGATCCCGTATGAAACAACCCCGCCCCCCCAGGTCAAGTGTTTCACGGAATATCTACGTGCGGCTGGTTACTACACCAGCAACAACCCCAAAGAAGACTACCAATTCAACCGCCCAATCACGGCGTGGGACGAAAGCAGCTCAAAGGCGCACTGGCGCAACCGCCCTGCCAAGACCACTCCGTTTTTCGCCGTCTTCAATTACATGGAAACCCACGAGTCCCAGGTGTGGGCCCAGGCGGATGAACCACTCACGATCGATCCGAAAACGGTGAAACTGCCGCCCTACTATCCTGACACGCCGGCGGTGCGCACCGATGTGAGCCGCTACTACGACAACCTGGCGCATTTGGACATCAGGATCGGAGAACAGCTGGCAGAGCTCGAACAAGCCGGTTTGCTGGATGAAACGGTGGTTATCTTTTACGGCGATCATGGCGCCGGTTTGCCGCGTGGCAAACGCGAAGTCTACGACTCGGGCTTGCAGGTGCCGCTCATCATCCGTTGGCCCAACAAACGCGGGGCGGGAACCAAATCCGATCAGTTGGTCACCTTGATGGATCTGGGGCCAAGCATGATCTCGTTGGCCGGGGCCAAAGTGCCGGAGTGGATGGACGGCCAGGCCTTTTTGGGGCCACAAAAGGCAAAGCCGCGAGACGTGTTTTTCGCCACCCGCGATCGTATGGATGAAGCCTATGACCTTGTGCGTGCCGCGCGCGACAAGCGTTGGAAATACATTCGCTACTTTCAGCCGCAAAAGCCCATGCACCAAGACATTGCCTTTCGCCGCAACCAGAAGGGCATGCTCGATATCTACGCTCAGCTTAAAAACGGCAAGCTGAACGAAACGCAGATGTTATGGTTTCGACCCAACAAACCTGCGGAGGAGTTGTTTGACACCAAGACTGATCCCCACGAAGTGCGAAATGTGGCGCAAGATCCTCGCTACCGCCAAGAGCTGCTGCGGCTCCGCAATGCGGTCGACGAATTCGTCATGGCGGAGCCCGATTTGGGATTCTTGCCCGAGCCCGAGATGGTCAATATGTTTTGGCCTGGGGGCAAGCAACCCGTGACAGACAAGCCTGTGATGGAGCGATACCACGGCTATCTTCGCATCGCCTCGCCCACCGATGGTGCGTCCGTGGCCTATCAAGCCGGTGGCGGCATTGGCGGCAGCCACTGGAGCCTCTATAGCGAGCCGCTCAAACTGGCTGCAGGCACCAAGGTTCGTGCCGTGGCCATTCGTATTGGCTACAAACAAAGTGAAGCCACCGACGGACAGGCACCGTGAAATTACCAGCATCGACTCCTGCGGCCGATACGCGGCGGCGTCTCACCCTGATGGCGCCCCTTTGGGGGTTGGTTGGCTGCGCGGGACTGTCTGGCTTGCGACGCGCCGGCGTCATTGAGGTGCGGGGATACGGCGCGAAGGGAGATGGCGTCACCAACGACACAAGCGCTTTGCAAGCGGCGCTTAACGCCTGTGCCAAACAAGGCGGCGGGACGGTTCTCGTTGGCCCCGGCACCTATGTGGCAGCCGGCCTCATCATGCATTCGCATACCACGCTGCATTTGGCCGCCGGCGCCACGATTTGTGGATCCCGCCGCATTGAGGATTACCCTGAATACGAAGACCCCATCAAGGGTGGCAAGCGCCGACGGGGGCTGATCTCGGCCACGGGGGCTGGGTACCTAAGCATTGAGGGACAGGGCACGCTTGACGGGCAATCGATGGCTTCGCGAACGCTTGACTTCTCTCACGCCGGCAGTGACTTCGATGCCGCCGTCACGCGCCAGGGCGCCGCGTTCATGTCCGAGAAGTTGTTTGTGGATGGCCCCAGCAAGAAGGGACCACCGCGCCCTGGCAACGTTATCTATTTTGCCAACTGCCACAACGTGCGCCTTCGCGACATCACAGTACGCAACTCGCCAACCTGGCACATCCATATGGCGCGTTGCCAGCGCGTGTGGGTGACCGGGCTCGACGTCAACAGCCGCGATGTGCAGCTGAAGATCCCGAATGACGACGGGATGGATTTCACCGACTGCGAAAGCGTCCGGATAAGCGAATGTCACGTTGAAACGGGCGACGACTGCTTGGTGTTTTTTGGCAGCCGCGGCGTGACGGTCAACAACTGTTGGCTCAAGACCCGTTCCACCGCGGTGCGTGTTGGCTACGATGGCAGCGCGCCCATGCGCAGCTGTTACTTTTCCAATCTTGTGATCAAAGACAGCAACCGCGGGCTGGGCGTTTTTAGCCGCAGCGCGGGTGACATCGAAGACATCGTCTTTCGTGACTGTTCGATCGAAACAAGGTTGTTCTCGGGGCGGTGGTGGGGCAAAGGTGAACCCATTCACGTGTCTTGCGCACGATGGGAACAAGCTGCCGCACGGCTTGGCCGCATTCGGGGCGTGCGGTTCGAGAACATCGTCGCGCGAAGCCCTGCGGGTGTAGTGATTTGGGGCCAAAAGGATAGCCCGATTGAAGACGTGCAGTTTCGAGACCTAGACCTGCAAATTCAGCCTGACCCACTGAACGACCAGTATGGCGGCAACTTTGATCTGCGCCTCACTGATCAACTGAGAACGAATCTGTTCAAGCACGACATCGCGGGGGTGTTTGCGCGCCACGTTCATGATCTTCACCTGCGCGACCTGCGGGTGAGGTGGCCGAGCGCCCCGGCAGATTTCTGCACGAGTGCCGTGCAGATCGAGGACTTCAAGCGCATCGTCATCGACGGCTTTGAGGGGTTGGGAGCACAAAGCCACCATCCGTCCATCCGTTTGACGCGTGGAGAGGGCGCGCGGCTGCTGAACGTTTTACCGCATCAGGAAAACGGTTTAAACGTCGTCGACGTCATCGATTGTGAAAGCTAGACGCGGTGGGGCTTTGCACGTGATGCCACCTTAGGCACAGCGCTTTACAGCTCTAAGAACGGGGACGATTGCACTGTGGCCATCATCAAAGCGGCGAACGTGCCTTCATCTCGCACCACTTTGGTCAAACCATCTAAGGTGGCATCATCTTCGGCGCTCTCTAAGCGGCCGAAAGAAAAGCGAAACCATTGGGTGGCAAGGCATCGGGTGGCGTCTTCGCTGCTCGCCAGTCTTTCTCCCAGCTGGTTAACACCCTCAAATTTCCCAACGTCCACACCAACCGCGTCACCCGTGGCGTCGATGGGTTTGCCATTCTCAACGGTGCGGCGGTTTCCGATGGCGTCAAATTCCTCGAAGGCAAAGCCGATGGGATCCATCAGCGAATGACAGCCCACGCATTGTGGATTCTTGATGTGTTCGCTGTAGTGCTCCCGTGTTGTTTGATTGGGATCGGCAGCGCCGATCATAACGTTCACGTTTGGTGGCGCCTTGGGGATGGTTCCGCACAAGAACTGCTCGCGTACGAATTTGCCTCGGAAAGTCGGTGAAGTTGAGCTAAAGCCGGCGTGACCAGCCAAGATGCCCCCCTGAGTGAGCATGCCGCTTGCGCGGTTTTTATCCTTGAGGTCTACCTTTACGAAGGCGGACGAGCCGGGTTTGGCAACGCCGTAGTAAGGTGCGAGCGTGTCGTTCGTGAAAACAAACGGCGCGGTGAAGAGGTCTGAAATTTTGCCTTGACGTGCCACATGGTCCAAGAACGCTTCTGCTCCGGCCCGAAGCAAGGCGGGATATTCGGTGTTCCACATGGGAAAGACTTTAGGGTCCTTCGCGGCCACCGAGATCCTGGGCAGGTCAAACCACTGGGACATATACGACCTGTAGGCCCGGACAAGTTTAGCATCCTTCATCATACGATTCGCTTGCGCCACGATGTCGTCGCGATCACGCAGCTTGTCGGCCTCGGCGGCCGCAAACAGCTCGTCGTCTGGAAGGCTGGCCCACAGAGTATAAGATAATCGCGATGCCATTTCCCATGAGGTTGGCTTGGTGCGACCTTGCCCACGTTGTTCGATGCGATAAAAAAACGGCGCGCTGATGAGTAGGCTTTGCGACGCCAGCTCAAGACCAAGCATCGGGGTCTCTGCCGCGGTAAAGACGGATAGGAATTTGTCGACCTCGGCACTCGAGAGCGGGCGCCGCCAGGCCTTTTTGCCGAAAGAAGCGATGAACTGGCGGGCGCACGTTGCATCAAGGGTGCCCTGTGCGCACGCCGCGAACCGCGATGACTTTTCAACGGCTGCCTTGGCCAGTTGTGCGGTGACAGAGAATGACTGCTCCGCAAGCAGACCTGGGAACGACAGGGCGTTCGCGTTGTTGTTGAAGCCCTTCACAACTTCTTCGGCGGGGAACGAACCTGACACCGATTCATTTGTGCCCAGCAGATCGGCGATGGTGAACGCGTATTCGCTGCGCGTGAGCCGCCTTATCACGCTTGGTTCTGCAGCGTCGGAACAAGTGCCATCGCCAGCCGAACATGGCGAGGTGCCGGCGGTCCCGCCTGTGTTTTGTGAAGAGCCACCGCTGCCGCCCTCAGGGGCATCCCCCTCGGCGTTGATGCGAGCCGCACATGCGCCGAAAAGCACCGTCATCATGGCCAACGGCGAGGTCTTACGAAGAAACGTGCAACGGCTTCTCATTTGAGCACCTCGGAGATCGGGCCTGAGCAAAGGGCAGCATCGCCGAACTTGTCGAGTGGCACCCCCATGGCTTGGGCCAACGTCAAATGCAGATCGTTGAATACGCGCGTTTTCCCACCACCAGCGTTGTTGCTGTTGGGCAGCCGAACGTGCGTGCCCGTTCGCAAAGCGCCGCCCGCGGATCCCGCCAGCAGCACCGGGCAATTGCGGCTCTTGTGAGCTCCCCCGTGGTTCATGGACGTGACGAAGGCGGCAACGGTGCCTTCAAAGGCACCGAGATCTTTAAGCCGCTGAACAACATAACCGAACTGCCCCACACTCCACGCGGCGACGTTCCTCCAGGCTTCGGCGTCGCCAAGCTGCTTCGGCCATTCTGCGGGCGAATCATTCTCGAAGTGCGAAGCGTCGTGCCAGCGCCAATTGGGCAAACCCAACCACGGGAACGTTCCGTTGTTTGCCTCGGTTCCGAATTGCATCGTTGCAATGCGGGTCAAATCACACGCCATCGCCATCGCCATCATATCGAGCTGCAACTTCATCACGTAAGGCGTGTCTTCGATGGCGCGCAGTTCGTCGTCCTCAAACAGAACCTCTTGTGTTGATGGGCTGGTTTGGCTTGGTTTCCCCGGCGGGTTGCAGCCCATCTGCGTGTCCACAGCCAACGACTTCTCCACGTCACGAAAAGCGGCGAGATACTGATCGATCTTCTTTTGATCATCGGCCCCCAGCGTTTGCTTGAGCGACGTTGCTTGTGACAAGGCGGCATCAAGCACGGACTGGCGGTTAGCCCGCAGCTTGCGCGCCACAGTTGGATCCGCAGAGACGTCAACGAACAAACGCTCCCACAACTTGACCGGGTTATCCATCGCCGGGGCCGCCTGAGTCTTTGATAGCCACGACGCTGCCGATTTATTTCCCGCTCCCGCGTTGCGCACACCCACCTGCAGGGACTTGAACTTGGTATTGGGCGCCAACCGCTTCGCGATAAGCTGATCAATCGAGATCATGTCGACAGGGGACTTTTCCAGCGTTTGCGTACCCGTCAGCGTTGTGCTGTAGGCATCGTGGTTGCTCGCGGAATTATCCATACCCTCGATGAACGTCAGATCGTTTCGAAGTGAGCTCAAACTGGACAAGGCCTCCGGCAGTTCGAACTTGTCGTTTTGCATGCCACCCGCACCACTGAAATAGACCTCCTTAATTGGATCCGTTCGCCAGTTGTAGGGCTTCGCCCCAGGCGCGGCCGGCCAGAAAACATCTGCGTATATAGAGAGCGGCTGTACCCAGATCAGAAGGCGCTTGGTGGTTGCGGCCTGCGCCGTGTTGCGCAGGGCTCGCGGGGCCATCGCATCAAGCAGCGGCAACGCCAAAGACACTCCCGCACCTGCACGTAGAACACTTCGTCGTGACAGAATTTTGGTCCCCATTTAAACGAACTCCTTACAGAGGGCACTAAAATCAAAACGCTTGGAGGGCACGAGCGGGTGCCGCAATGTTAGGCAAGCACGCCAGGAATAACGGACGCCTTCAGCTCTGCACTTCCGAACGACGGCATGGCCACACCCAACGCCGCCCCGGCCGTCATAAACACATCGGCCATCGATCGTTTGCCCACGGGAGATTGAATGTATTTCCCCGTGGCGAGCCTTCCGCCCGGATTGCCTAGAAACAGGGCGAAGTACCGATCCTGACCGTTGTGGTGGGGTCCGCCGGTTTGGCAGAAATTTAAGATCAAGGTGTTGTCTGCCAACGCTTCGCCACCTAAGTCGACCAGCGCTTGTCGTAGCGCAGCGATGTTGCTGTACTGAAAATTGTAGTAGCGCAGATGATCCGCACGCGACCCCTTGCCGTGCCACATCTGGTGCGTGCCACAGAAGCCGCCACCTGCGTCCAAGGGCATGAAATCGAGATCGCCTTCGGAGGCCAAGAATGAAACTGTGTTCGTCAAACCACACGCCAAAGCGTTCGCGGCGATGCCCATCATGGCTTTGTATACCGGCAACTTAGGGCTTTTCCTTCCCTGGGCGTAGATGCTGGCAGAAGGGGCCATTGGGCTGCCACAGCTGGCACGAGCCTTCACCACCTCGCCCAGTTGTGTTTCCAGCGCCCGGACGGAGGATACGTACTGATCCAACTTCGCCTTTTCGCTGGCGGCAAGCGCCTTGTTCATACGTTCGATGTCCTTGACCAAGCCGTCGAAAACGCTTTTGTCTTGAAGGAGGCGCTTGGCGGCGCCGTCGTCACCCTGGCTCACGTTCGTGGCGCCACCGAATACAGCCTCAAACGCTTTGATGGGATTGACCATGGGAGGCACCAAAGCTTTGGGTCCATCTGCAGAGAAAGTATGTTGCGGATCGTTGTTGTCGGCCTCCATGGTGCCGAGGTTCAACGAAGTGAGGGGCGCGGTGCCCTTGATGGTCTTGGCGATTTGTCGATCGAAGCTCACCCCCGCGGGTTGGCTTGCCTCCTCGGCGCCCGTGTCCGCAACCATGGTGGTTGTGGAATAGCCATTGCCATGCAGATGTTTGTTTAGAGGGTTGAAAAAACTTTCCATGAATACGGCTTTGCTCTTCAGTGGTGCCAAAGCCGTCATCGCAGGACCAAGGTCCAAACCGGATTGATTTGATGGCCAATAGCCAGGCTCGTCGTCACCGGGAGAGAAACCTCCGCCTGTGATGTACATCAGAAGCTTTGGCGTCGGGGCCGCGAAGGCCTCAGCCATGATCCGGTTGCACAAAGGTTGGAAGAAGTACGAGCCAACGCCCAAGCCCAAACTAGAAATGAACCTACGACGTGCAATGGCGTTCATGGTTGTTCTCCTTTGCTGGCGACGCGCTTCGAGAAAGATGGATTCGCGATCATCTGCACGAACAACTTCTTCAAGTTGCCTCCACTTCGCTCCACGGAAGCGTCCAGCTCGCTGAGCTGGCATGCGTCCTCCGTGACGTCTGCACGGCCTAACGTGTAGCGAAACGTTGCCCTTGCGAGGCAAGCTCTGACCTGGGCTGACTTTGCCAAATGCTGCCCCAAACCCTTGAGACCAGTGAAGGAGCCATCACTGGCCTTTGAATCCACAATCTCTCCGCGGGCATCAATGGGTTTGCCCTCGTCTTTGTCGCGAAAGCGCCCCACGGCATCGAACTGCTCGAACGCTGCTCCGATGGGATCCATCAAGCGATGACACCCAAGGCATGACGGATCTTTCGAATGCTGCTCGATCCGCTGCCGAAGCGTCAAATCACCTTGCGGCGGCGGCGGTATCGCCTTTACAGACGCGGGCGGATCCGGCAGTGCCTCGCACAGGAGCAGCTCCCGAACGAAGCGACCGCGCTTGACGATATCGTTTTGGTTGGCGTGTGACAGAAGGCTGAGCAAAGCACCCTGGCCCAAAATGCCGGCGCGTGGTTGATCACCTACCGATACCCGTGTGAACTTCGTGTCACTCTCCGTCTTTCCGGTAAGGCCGTAGAACGAGGCCAAGCGACCGTTGACCACCGTGTAGGGCGCCGTCAGAAGCCCTTCGATGGTTCCGTTGTCTTGCCAAAGCAATTCCTTCAGGAACGCACGTGCTTCGCTGGCCATATCGGCGGCGATCGCCGGCGACCAGCCCTTGAAGATGTCGTCCTTTGACACGTTGACGACCCCATCCACGCGAAACAGTTCTTCAAACATATTCAATAAGCCCGTCGCCGTTTCGGGTTTGCTCAGCAGCCGCTCAGCGTGAGACGCCAAGCGTGATGGATCGCTTAGTGCGCCGCTGTTGGCGTCCGCGATCAGTTCATCATCAGGGGGCGCGTTCGATATCGTAAAGGCCAAAGCCGAGGCCTTTTCGTGCGGGGTCAACTCTGCAACGCCAGCGCTTGAGGCTTTGCCCAATTCGGTGCGAAACAGGAACTGCGGAGCCATAAAGACCCGGCGCAGCAGCAAGGCTAAGGCCGTTGCGGGGTCGGCGGCCTTGCTGCTTTTCCAGAATGCCACCAGTTCATCGCGCTCTTCGTTTGTCACAGGTCGGCGAAAGGCACGGGTCGCAAACGTGGTGACAAAGCCTCGCACGCAGGTTTCATCAGCCGTTGTTAGGCAACCGGCAAGCGCCGCGGGCGACTGCGCGGCTTTGTCGGCCACTTTAGACAGGCTCGTGTAAAGCCGCTGAACGTCATCAAGGGAAAGGAGCTTTCGTTCTGAGTCGTTGGTGAACCCATTGCCGCCCCGACCATAGCGGGGCAAATCAAGCTCCGCCGCGCTGATGTTGGGTACGAGCTTGGTCAGCGAAGCTTCTATCTGCGAGGGCGTCAGCTGCCGGATGCTCCCGCTTGGCAAGGAACACGCGCCCGCGGGGACGTCGCCGACCGAACCGCTGCCTCCCGTACCTTGGCCGCCGCCCTGGCTGCCGCCTTGACCAGAACCATGGTCACCATCAGCGGTCCCGGCGGTGTCGATGGAGCCGGTGCAGGCCGCAAAAAAGGCCACAAACGAAACCATAATGAACTTCGATTCCGCAGTCATGAATGTCCTTCCCGGAGGGCGTGCCCAACGTCGAAGTCCATTCCTTTGCAACCGGCATACCGCGGCCTTCGCAGCCCCTATCCCCAACAAAACCGCAATGAATGCGATGAGGTAGAAGCTAAGGCGTTGGTACAAGCCCACACTGTGTTGGCCCGAGCCAACAGGTGAGCCACCTCAGCGGCTCACCGGACCGCGCGCCTAAACGAGGTCAGGCAGAGGCCCGCTTACGTTGGTGTTGTACCAAGTTTTAACGTTGAGGAAGTTGTCTGGAAGGCCCATCGCCTGCATCAGGGAAACGAGGAACAGATTGTGGGGCCTGCCCACCACCTTGCCGCGCGGGCTTTTCTCTGTGCGAGCAACGCTGATGTAGCGGCCCGTCTTAAAGTGCCCACCTACATTGCCAATCACCACAACGGGCATTTCCTCCAACATGTGAGGCTCGACGAACAAGCCGTGCTCGCTCATCCAAACGATCAGAGTGCTATCGAGCAACCCCAACCGCGAAAATTCAGCAGCGATGCGGCCCACTGTGGCTGCGACCGCAAGATTGTATTTTTTGAGATTCTGAGCGCCCGAACCGCTCTCGTTGCCGTTATTGTGAGCCATCGCGTCGTGAACACTGCCCGAGGCCCCAAAAGATTCAGGCACAAAGTCCGCCATCTGAAGGCTGGCGACACGCGTGACATCGCACGCAAAGGCGTGCGCCACCAGGCGACCAAACTCAACGTTGAAGTCTTCAACGTTTTTTTTGTAGGTACCGCCCATCGTTGGCAACGAGCTGCACGATGAGGCACCGCCCGCAGCCAATCGGCTTTGATAGGCCGATACCAGATCCAGATGCGAAGCCAAGCGTTCACGATCTGATGTTGAAAGCTTGGGCGAGATCGCGGCAATCTGCTCCTTCACGGCCCCCATCGTTTCGGCCCTCGCGGCCACGATCTTTTCACGCTCACCGCCCGCCGCGCTAGAAGGGCCGGATGGCTTTAGATCCGAAAACAACGTCGAGAATGCCTTGTCCGTCGCGTTGATGGTGGGCAACTTTTTCTCGCGGCCGGCTGCCACGAAACCACCTTGGTAGCTGTGCGTGCCCAGCTCTATTGAACGAAGCCGCCCCGGGGTGGCAAGCGCATCAGCGATGGCTTGATCGACGGAACGGCCCAGAACCATCTTGATGTTGTTCTTCTCAATGCCAGCTCCCGTCAGCAGCACCGAAGCGGCAACGTCGTGGTTGTTGGTGAATCCATCGACAAGACCGGTGTACTGCGACATCCCGTCGATGAACATCACCTTGTCTTTGAGGGGAGCAAAGTGGTTCAGGACGGGGCTGAACGTGCCACCAGGCACGTCCGACAAAGGCACGCTCCAGGATTGGCCCTCAGGGCGGCCGAGGCTCATGCGCCAGTGGCTCGGCACGACCTGATGCGTGCTTGTGATGAAGAAGATACGACGGGGCGCCGCTGCTGCATCCGCGCGCTTTGATAAGCTCGGCAGAAACGTCGACGATAGGCCTGCGCCCAACGCGGATAGGATGGACCGACGGTTGACGGCGCTGATAAGTGATCGCTTCATGAGACACTCCTAATCTGCGAGGCGGCTGGTGAACGCAGCTGTCCCAATGGTGGCAAACGGCAGGGCTCGCAATGCGCCTTTGCTCGTCTCAAAGCTGTCGTAGATCGCATCAAGCTGGCACCACTGGTCAGGCCCCTCAACCGCGCCACTTGAGCGACGGTTCCAGTTCACGGCGAAGCAAAACTTCGCTTGCTCGCTCTGCGAAAGCCTTTGCGATAGAGCAAGGGCGTCGGCGACGTCGCCATCCGTGGCTTCGTCCGCACCCAAGATCTGCCCCGACGCGTTCACGGGCTTTCCGCCGTCCATCTTCCGGAACCTACCGATGGCGTCATACGACTCGAACGGCATGCCGAACCCGTCGATCTGCGTGTGACAGCCGATACACGCGCTTTGTTTGGTCTTCTCCTCAAAACGATCGCGGTTGGACAACACCTCCCCAGGCTTCGCTTCTTCACGCACAGTCAGGTCCAGGTTGTCAGGGGGCGGCAACGGCTTGATGCACAACACTTGTTGCATGATCTCCACCCCGCGCAATGGCGGCGAGCCATACGACTGTTTCGCAACGCCAGCCAAGAACGCTGGGCGGGTCAAAATGCCCGCGCGTTCTGCCGCAGGCAGCTCTATCTCCTTCCACGCAGCGCTTGTGTTTGTTTGACCAAGGATCTCTGCCACCCCCGATGCGACAGACGCTTTTCGCGACGTCAGCAGATCCACGAACGAGCCATTGGACTGGAAGACCGTGGCCACGAATCTGCGTGACTCGTCCACAACCTTCGCGGCAACGGTCGGGCTCCAGTCCGGAAATAGTGCGGGATCCTTTTCCAGCGATTCGTTCTGCACCTTGTCCAGGTGCAACCATTTGACCACGAATTCGCTCATCGACCGCGCGGCGGGCTCAGCGTTGTCTTTCTTGAGCATTCGCTCCAATTGCGAACGGACACCTGCGTCAGTGTCAAGCTGGCCATTCGCCGCCGCCGTGAGCTCGGGGTCGGGCATGGAACCCCAGACCATGTACGAGAGCCGGGTGGCCATCTCATAGGACTTGACCCGCGCTGGCTTCGAATCGCCGACGCCCGTGGTTTCGAGGCGCAACAAAAACTGCGGGGATTGCAGCATCGCCGCGATCGTCAATTCCACAGCGGCCCGCGGACTTATGGCGGACCTTTGCTTATCAAAGAAGGCAACCAACTTATCGACTTCTTGGGTCAGCAAAGGTCGCCGGTAGGCGCGCGCTCCGAAGCCCTTGACGAAAGTCGCAGCACACGCTGCTTGCGCAGGATCGCACCCAACCAAGCCCTGCAGATTGCCATCGGTGACTGCCTTGGCCACAGCGAACGCGGCTTCAGCGTATTGTGCAACGGTCGTTGTCGACAAAAATAGGTTGATGTTGTCGAACCCGAAGAACGCTTGGTCTGATGAGAACGACACAGGCGGCAAGGAGCGGCCAGGAAACAAGTCCTGTAGCGTTTGCACGTACTCGCTATGGCTAAGCCGGCGCGAAGAAGTGGGCTTTAGGCCCTGAGGCGCGCAAGGGGCCCCTCGGTCCACATTCACCAAGGTCGCGTTGGCAAACCTCGGCTCCGGGGCCGGTGGGATCTGGGTTGCACCGCCGGACGGCGTGCCTCCCTCCCCTCCATCCGAAGCGTCGCCATCTTCGGGTGATGCTGCGCCTCCGTTTATCGCCCCGGTACAGCCGACTGAACACAAGACTATAGACAGCCACGTGCAATGTGTCCTTCTCATGCACTTCCTCTTCCAAACTTAAGGTAGAGCGATCACGGACGCATGACGTCGTGCCGGCCGCAAAAGCCAACATGGCAGGCCGTCGGATGCCCCATCAACCTCGAAGTGGCTTGGACTGACTGACCGAGTCGTTTCGGTTGACGATCATCCACCAAAAACATCGGGTCGCCCGCAATCGGGGGAAAACAAGGATCAACCGATGTCTTCGGAGCCAACTGTGCTTTGTTTTGTGCCCATCTTGTACTCTTCCTTTTTGTCGGTGAGGAAGAAGGGCAAAACACTTCGCATGAAATAGATGTTGTCTTTGCTCCGCAGTTCACTTTGCTCCTGCGTCTGCGAACCGCTGCCGGCCACTGAGAATCCTGGAATGGCAGCCTTGAGCTTTGCTTCGGTGCCACCATCCACCGTCCCCACGATGAGGCGCAAGTTGGTGAGGCCTTCCAAGTATTTTCCGCCCGCTTCCCACGCTGGCACAGACAGGCCGCCGGCAAGTTGAATCACCTTGAGCTTCTTCATGCGGCCGAGGTGCTCAAACACACCGTTGTTCATGCTGCTGCCCGCTGGCTTGAGCTCGATTCCTTCGAGGTTCGGCAAGGTGTCAGCGATCTCAGACACATCGGCGTTTGTCAGCGATGTTCGGTGCAGTTGCAGGCTTATCAACGCAGGATGCTTCTTGATGAAGGGCAGTGCGACCGAACGTTCAGCACTCGCATTGTCGAGCTCCAGAACCCTAAGATCTTGATAGGCCGGCAGCGAAGGCAGACTGGTTCCTGAAATGCTGAAGAGGTGTTTTAGCTCCAACACCTTAAGTCGCGCGTTGTCCTTGACCGACAACATGAAGTCTTTGTTGGCCCCGTCGGGGTAGGCAAACAAAGCGGCTTCCAAATTCTTCAGTTTCGCGAGCACTCCGTAGCCAGCCGACGTGACCCGGTTCATCCGCTCGAAGCGCACCCGACGTAGGGACGGGAACTTGAGGAGCTTCTGCATGTCGTCATCAGACAACCCTGGGTGCTCTTGGGTGCCGCAAAAGCTTTGATGCGACGAAAAGTTCAAAGCGATAACGTTGTCGTTCGCGTCGTACGTGACAACGCCTCGGCAAACCTTGCCGAAGAGCTCAAGCATCACCTGCTTCTGCTCAGCGACCGGCACAACGACGGGGTCGGGCGTGCCAACCATGCCCGCGGCCCCACCCATATTCGTCGGTGCCGCTCCACCCATACCGCCCCCGCTCGGTTGTCCACCGGCGCCGGCTGCAGCTGCACCACCGCCTTGCCCAGCACCGGCGCTGCCGCCCGTTTGCGTTGCGCCTCCCGTGCTGCCAAGCCCGCCACCCGCCCCCTGCACCATGCCGCCCGCACCGCCTCGGCCACCGGGTTCGCCTGCACCACCAGATACCTCGCCGGGCCCGCCGCCTTCACCATCGTCGTCTGTTGGGCCCGCGCTTGCACCTTGGCAAGCAAACATGACAAGGGCGAAGAGCCACAGCGGTGTCTTGGCAATCATGGGTTCTCCTCGGGCCGGCTTAAAGGCCCGAAAGCGGACGCGTTCCGTCCGCGCCGAATTTCGTCAGGGGCACATCCATCATCTGCGCCACCGAAATGAGCGCGTTGGTGTGTGGTTCATTGAACTGCAGCGAGCGGCCTGTTTTCAGATTGCGGCCGGCCTTTCCTGCCATGACCATCGTCATGTTCTTGGGGTCATGGGCCTTACCGTCACCCATCTCGCTCATCCAGATCAGCAAGGTATTATCGAACATTGTGGTGCCATCGCCATCGTCGCGCCGTTTGAGATCCAAAACGAGATCGCGGAACAACTCAGCCCGCCATTTGTGAATAGCGGCATAGTCAGGCTTGCCCGTTGGGATCTTGTCCGTGTCCCACATATGAGCAAAGCCGTGTTGGCCCTTATCCTTCGCCGTGATGTTAAGGAATTCGTAGGCCTGGGAATCATCACGGCCGCGCATGAACATCATCGTGGCCACCTTGTGCTTTCCACAATGCAACGCAAGCATCATCAAATCCTGCTGGACCGCTGCGATCTTGTTCATGCCAACCACAGTCTCAGTGAAGTTCTGGGACTCCGTGAGACCCCGAGTGTCCAACTTCGGTGGGTTGCAGCTGCTTGATACCGGCGTCAAAACAGGCGATCCGGTTTTCCCCCCTTGAAGGTCGTCCAAGTCCACCAAGGCGCCTTCCACTTTACGAATCGCATCGGCGTGCTGCTCAAGGCGTTGCTTGTCGGCACTGCTGACTTTTCCCGATAGATCCTTCAGGTCAGCATGAACCGCATCCAAGACGCTTTTGCGGGTCTTCGCAACACGGTAAAGTAGATTCTCACCTGGTGTCGTCGGCGTGCCCGGCGAGCCTGACCCCGATGGTTTGCCGCCAAACAGTTCTGCATAGACCGTGAACGGATTTGCTGCGGGCGCCACATAACTGCCACCTCGATAGCTCATCCTCGTGTCGCTGCGGCCGGAACGTTCAGTGGCAACACCCAATTGAAGGCTGCGCCCTCCCGACACTTTGTCCGCGATGACCTGATCGATCGAATCGGGCCCCGTTCCCGTAAGCATCGAGTGCAAGAGCGAGCCGTGGACGCTGTCGGCATTCGATTTTGCGGACGCGAGGTTGTGAATCCCGCGCAAAAAGATGATGTCACCCTTGACCGGTTCAAGGGGCTTCGTGTGCTCGGCCAGCGTGAACGACTCGCCTGTTCCCGATGGCCAAAATGGCTCGCTGCCATAGCTCTTGGCATCCATCGAACCGTCCGGTTGAAACCAGAAAATCACGCGTTTCGGAGCGGCGCCAAAGGCAACACGCGGAGCAAGCGAGGGCAGGAACGGCAGCGCAACGGTGATGCCGCCCGCCCCGCGAAGAAACCGACGACGACCAATCAAGAACTGCGCGTTGGTTGAGGTGGACATCTATTTTGCTCCTTCAATCGAGGGACCGGCAATGGCGGGCGTGGTCGTTATCGCGGTCAAGGCGGCGCGGAAGTTGCCGCTGCCCTTTTTGCTTAGGTTGTAGGCCATCCAGTCAAGAGCGCAGGCATCGTTCGACGTGAGGTCTCGCCCCACCGCGTACTGGTAGAACTGTGAAGACAAGCAGCGGTTCACGAAATCGCTTTGCGCCAGTTTCTTGCCCAGTTCAGCCACCCCTGAAACCTTACCCTCCGCATCCCCTGCCTCCACGATCTCGCCGTTGGCGTCCACGTTGGCGCCGTTGCTGTACTTATCCCGCCACCGCCCGATGGCATCAAAGTTCTCGAACGCGAATCCGATGGGATCGATCAAAGCGTGGCAGCCTGCACAGGTGGGATTCTTCGAATGCTGCTCGAATATTTCCCGTTCGGTGGCGCCCGTAATGCGTTGCAGTTCCGGCACCACCATGGGAACAGGCAGATGGGTGCACAGCACGCGTTCGCGGACCAACTTTCCACGAAGAATGGGCGACGAGATATCCGCCAGCGAGGTCGCCGCCAACACGGCCCCGGTCGTCAAAATGCCGGCACTTCTTTGAGGGTCGGTCTGGACTTTTTGAAGCTCAGTGGAACCTGCGGAACCGCCGTAAATTGAAGCCAAAGCCTTATTGCGGAAGGTGTAAGCGCCATCAAAAAGATCCGAGACAGGCGTGCCTTCATCTGAGGCCACGTGATCGATGTACGCACCAGCCTCAGCAACCAAATCCGGACGCACCGTACTTTGGTAAGACGACACGACGGACTCAGCCTTGTCACGCTTCTCCAGCTCATCCAGGTAAAGCCACTGCCAGAAGAAGTGCTTGATCCCACGCTTTGCGCGGTCATCACCGATCATGCGTTTGACTTGCTGCTCAAGCGTTGTGGCCTTCTTGAGTTCCCCCGACTCGGCGGCGGCGAAAAGGTCCGCATCTGGCATGGTTCCCCAAAGAAGGTAGGACAAACGCGAGGCGACTTCCCAAGCGTCCGTGCCAGTGATTCCCTCTCGGCGGTAGAGGAAATGTGGTGTTTGCAGCATGTACGTCAACGTGGAGGCGAAAGCGGTCGATAGGTCGAACTCAGTGCGAAGCTGGTCGAACAGCGTCTGCAAACGTGCTTTCTCATCGTCTGCCAACGGCCTTCGATAGGCGCGTTTGGCGGTGCTAAGTAACCACTGGCTTGCGCAAGTGGCGTCCGTGGCCTGGCAGCCTGTGGCCTTGGCGAAATCGGACGTAACGCTGTTTGCCGCCCGTTCGGCAAAAGCATTGAACGATTTGCCCTCCGCCTCCAGCACCGACTGAACCGCCACGTTGTTGTCGTAGCCATCACGAACGTTGTCACCCGTCTCAAGCGATCCCAACGTTTGCGAAGTGAGGCCGAGTAAATCCGCAACCGTGTTACGAAGCTCGAAATTCGTTAGCCGCCTCATGCCGGATTTGTCTCCGGAGATCTTGCACGTGGGCTTTTGAATCGGTTGATCCAGTGCAGGCGGATCGCCCATCTCTTCGCCTCCCGCGCCTCCGTTGGACGCCTCGCCGGCGGCACCACCGTCGTCCTTGTCCCCGGGGTCGCGGTTTGAACCCGACACAGCTCCTGAACACGCTGCCGCCAATAGCACTGCAGAAAGGCTGGCGGCCACATAAGCCCGGAGGTACCCCGAAACAGCAAAACCGTGGTCCATGTATATATTGTGGATGGCCCCCCTCCCCTCGCCTAGTTGAGGAGGCTCAACTGGCCCCAGACCGTCAAGGCGCGCTGACCGCGTCAAAGCTGTGACGGACCCGCGCAGCTCTGCCGGTGCTGGTCGCAACGTCATCCCTGCGGTTTGGTCCACTCCGGACTCACCAATCCTCGCTCGAACGCGACGGAAACAGCTTCGGTACGATTGCTGACCTGTAGCTTTGCAAAAAGCCGTGTCAGGTAAATCCTCACCGTGCCAGGCGTGATGTCTGTGACATCAGAAATCTCTTTGTTGTTAAGCCCTTTGGCCAATAGCACCAGCAGCTCCTTTTCCCGCGCACTGAGGCCTATGTTCCCCGCGCGAAGCAGGCTTTCTTGCATCGCCTGAGGAAAATAGCGCCCACCAGCAGCGACCGACCGAATCGCAGTTAACAGGTCCTCGCCATCGGCGCTTTTGAGGACATACCCGCGCGCGCCAGCGGCGTGGGCACGCACCACATCTGATTCCGCGTCGAACGACGAGAACACCAGCACCTTGGCGGCCGAGTTGTATTTGATGATGAGCTCGGTGGCGGCGATTCCGTCGATGATGGGCAACCGCAGATCCATCAACACAACGTCCGGGCTTGACGTTTGAAACATTTCAACCGCTTCGGCGCCACTGCGTGCCTCGGCAGCCACACTCATGTCCTTCTGAAAGTCGATCATGGTGCGCAGGCCCATGCGAGCCACAAAGTGATCTTCCACGATCAGCACACGGATGGGCGATTCACTCTTCATTTTCGTTCCTCTTTTTCTTGGCGGCGAACCACCGGGTGACCCAAGGCCGTCTGCCTTCAAGAGGAATCACAACCGTTACCGTTGTGCCCTCATTCTGTGAGCTCCGAATGGAAAATGTGCCGCCCAACGTTTCGGCCCGCTCGCGCATGCCGACGAGGCCAAAGTGCAGTCCATCTTCAACCTGTCCTGCGCCGAGGCCGTCGTCTTTGATTTCAAGTTGGACTCGTTTTTCGAGTCCGATTAGTGAAACAACAACATTCTTGGCGCGGCCATGAACCATCGCATTTACCAAGGCTTCTTGGGCAATGCGGAGCAGGGCTTCTGCCACCTCTGTGGCAACCAAGCCACTCATGGATTGATACGTTGGATCCACGGTCACGGTCACCGTGGCGGTACCCACACGGTTTGATTCCGAGGCCGTTGCACGCAACGCTTCGGGAAGTGATCGACGTTCCAATGCCGATGATCGGATGTCCCACACCGAGCGACGCGCCTCTTGGCGTGAATGCTTCACCATCGCTTGCGCATCGTTAAGCAACCGTCGCACTTCGGCCGGCGACTCAGGACCAAGGGATTGGCCCAGCGTGTGTAATTGATAGCTGATCCCCGTGAAGCTCACGGCAAGCGCGTCGTGAAGATCATGGGCAAGCCGTCGGCGCTCTTCAAGAACCGCGAGGTACCGCAGGCGGATGTGCCGTTCACGCAGCAGGTAAGCCGCGGCGGCGGCGAACACGATCATGGCGGCAAACACGGCGCGAAACCAACCCAGTTCGTAAAGCGACATAAGGCGCAGGGTTAAAAGTCGCTGCACCACAATCGGACCGCCACCTAACATCTCCAGTTTTGACTCAACCGTTGCCTCACTTGACGAGACACCCGTGAATTCCGCAATACCATCGGGCGGCAGAGGCTGCCAAGCGGTCAGGCCCGCGAGGCGTACGGAGGCCTGCAAAGAGCGTGGGGAGGCGAGCCCAGAGACGGCCACGGAAACTCTTACGTGACCATTGCCACGTCTAACGGGAACCGCGTTGCCCGCAAAGGGCAAGGCAACTTCATCGCTGTTGACCCAAAGCTTTTCGGCAAACGACTGCAAACGATGGTTCGCCACGTCTTCGCGGCTGGCATCGAACGCGGAGAATCCTGCAACCGTCGGAACCAAGACCACATCGTCCGGGGTTATGAACATCGAAGGCGAGAAATCGCGCGCGCATCGCAATGTCTCTAAACCGGAGTCAAGGCCAAAGTGCAGCGAAACGGCAGACTCTCGTCGGTCGTCAAGCAGATCCACAAGCGCTTGCCTTTGGACCCGGTAAACGCCTTGTTCGGAGGAAAGCCAGAATCTGTCATGTCGATCAAGAACAAGACCATGCAGACGCTGCGGCAAACCCGTCGCCTCCTGCGGCACATGAACCGGTTGCCGACCGAGGCTTTGTCTGAAAAGGCCCTCACCCGCCGTGGCTATCCAGACCGCGGAAGAACGATCACGAACAAGGCCCAAGATCGCCGCCGCTGATGGGTCCGATGTTGCCAAAGGATGATGCGCGACCACGGCACCATGCTGGACCTCATAGAGCCCTCCGCCACGCGTTCCCAGCAACAGGTGATCAGGTTCGACTTCAAGCAAACTGAGAATTTGGTGCGGACACGTGCCGCTTTTCACTTCACCACAGCGTTGCAGTTCTGGGATCGGAACGTCGTCGCCCGATTCGTAAAGGAACAAACTGCCACGCGCGTCAGCCACCCACGCGCCGCCTGCGGACCGCTTCCAAACGTTGTGAAGCCATCGTCGCTGAGGCTCCAACAACTTCGTGCTGCCATCGGTATGCAACGCCCACAATCCATCCGTACACGAGGCGACCAAAACAGTGCCGTCAGCAAGTTCCGTCATGCCGCGGACGCACGGTGCGGAGATGGAAACCTTGACACTGGCCGCGGGAGAAGGGCTGGCAGATGGGTCAACTCGCCATAGGCCGTTGGTGTTTGTCTCGTATACCTCGCCTCGCCCCGTTTGCAGCAAAGCCAGGCCCGGGCCCTGGCCGATGCCGGATTCAACCCCGCGGTTGGCAACGTGCCGTGGCTCAATCAGAAACAATGTACCCGTACTCGTCGCTCCCCACAGTTTTCGATTGGCATCAAATGACAAGGCCGCCACGCTGAGATCGGGCAAACCATCCTTCGGCAGAATCGCCACGTCAGGTGAATTGATTCGGTATAGGCCAGCCATTTCGCGCCCGACCCAAAGATCACCACCCTTGTGCGCAGCCATAGCGATGCTCACGTAGTTGCGCTGCCGCGACCACTGGTCTACGGGAGCGGAGGGCACGTGCCCGAAGAGCGCACGGTTTACACCTGCCCAAAGTCCGCCATCACCGGCGACGGCCAAGGCTGAAACTTTGCCGGACAGCACAACCACAGGCGCAGATGCGGCGTCCTTGAGGACCATCAACGAGGTCGATGATCCCACCCATACGTTGCCCACCGAATCGACAGCCAGCGCCGTGACGTCGATGTTTGGGACCACCGCTTGGGCTGTCATTTCAGTTTCGCTTTTTCGCCAAAGCCCCTGGGCCGTCCCAATCCACAAGATCCCGGGTTGTTCTTCAGCCAAAGCCGTGATGGCTGAAGCAAGGCCGATGCTTCTTTCAGCAAAGCGAATGCCATTTCCCACACGCAACTGCAGCAGCGTTCCGGCGGACGTCCCCACCACCAATTTTCCTGCGTGATCCACAAGCAGGCTTGAGACTGCCGCTTGGCTGTGGCGTTCTGCCGCATCGAAGCGGCGAAAGCGCTGGCCATCAAAGCGGACCAACGCACCGGCTCCGATCATCCACAAAAAGCCGTCGTTCGTCACCGCCATTTGCTCGGGCCGGATCCCACTGTCCCAGCGTGCGACGACTTGGGGTTCGCCCAGGCCAAACCCGGGCTTCTGCGCCGCCTCAGCAACCGGTAACACCAGCGAGACCCAAAGCAGCAGAGTTGTTACGAACCGCGCCAGCAAGGGCAGCTTTCCTCTGGACGCCGACGGAATGCCGGACGAGCGAAACTTGGTTCGGCAGAAATGGTTCGCAGCTTGAGTCTTAGTTGTGCGCCCGCGGGCGATGACGGGCCAGCGACTAACTCGTATCCAAGAATGCACAGTTCTGTTCAGAAGGAGGCCCCGTGGCACAAGAAAGGATGTTTGAAATTCTGCGCGTCCGACAGTTGAGACCGCTCAACCAAAAGGCCGCACCAAGTCAAGGCTTCAGCCCCCCCCTTCTGCCACGTCCACAACGATGCGTTGATACGCGGTTAAGGCCGGGTTGCCCGCGTCGGTGACTTCAAGAATGATGTGAATCTGTTTGCCGCTTGCAGAGACAGGAACTGCAAGCGACACCCTGGGGGTTTGCGCGCCCAACAGATCGATGGGGCCCTGGAAGGTGCCAGCCTCAGGGTAAACCCACCACAGATACGAAAGGGGTTGCCCGTCCGGGTCGCGCGATTGCGATGCATCGAACGCAAGCGTTTCGCCCGCATGCGCAGTTCGTCTCATCACATGATTATCTTTGTGGCCATCAACAAGCACGTGGGGTTCGTGATTCGCTTGGTTCCTCGGGAGGACGCACCAATCCATGCGAGCCGCAAACGCATTTTGAAAGGCTTGGCGCCACCGCGAAACTGTGACCTGCGCGTTTTCGGTATCACCAACTTTATCTTTGGCGTCTCTGAAAACCGCGCCACCATCGCCCGCACGGGGATCGCTGAACCGCCCTCCCCATCCACCCCACGACGGCTTCTCGCTGTCCTGCAGGCCGTTGCGCAGGAAATAAAACCAAGACGGCGTATCTCCCTCCTTCATGGCGCCATACGGGTTGGGCGCGGTCCATGTGCGTGGCGGATACATGGCCCCCAGCGCGCCGTGCCCTGTCCTCACGTTCTCGTTGAGCCACGCCAACGACGTGAGGCTTTCGTCCCCGCTTAGGTACATGCCGCGGTAAACAGAGGGGCGCCGATCAATCTTTGCCCCGTTTACCGTTCGAGGCGATGGATCCACAACATCAAGTACATAAAACAAGTCGGGAAACGTCTCGTTGATCCACGGACCACTATCGTCTTGGTGATCGATCGCATGAACGCGCAGACGCGACACAAAGCTTTTCACCTGTTCGGGGGATCGATGACGCTGCACAAAGTGCAGCGCTTGAGCCAATTCGGTGGAGCCTCCCCACACCGCAATGTGCAAAAGCTCCTTTGATTCATCAACCTTGGCGACAATCCACCGCGAGCCTTCGGTATCGTGTCCCTCTCCGACGTTGACGCGCCCCCGGAGTGGATTGCCCGACTTAACAACGGCACGCAACGCCCCGGGCGACGCGAAGGCAGCGGAATGTTGGCTTAAGTTTGCATAAACCTTCGCGTAACCGTCGATGTATTTGTGAATGAGATCGGGTCGCGTGCCATCCGCCGTCTCCCCGGGCGTTCCCGCAGCAGAAGCCACAAGCCCTTCGATGCGAAACTGATCATTGTTCACCAAGAGGCGAACCAAGGCTTGCTCGTCATCAGGATCCCCACCGATGTCGGTTAACACCAACAGGCGCGGCGAAGGGAAAGTCGACGCAGCGGAGAAGGCACGTGGTGTGCTTCGCAGACGGCAGCTCACACAACAGGCACCCACAAGCAGAACCACGGACAGCAGTTTCATGAAGCCTCGTGTTTAGGCAAAAGTGGTCTGGGAATCAACCGAAGAAGGTCGCGGACCAAGAAAGACCAAGATGAGTCGCACGCCGCGCCACCAAGCGCCCTTTCGGGTTCAATTGTTGACGAACATCAATGGTGCAATTCGCTTCGATGAAAAAGCCTGACTGCCGTGACTGACAATCAGGGTGCACACCAAGCCAAAGGCAGCTTTGACGACTATGTCCATTCCGGCGGCCTTTGGGTGGCTCCCGCCCTCCACGAAACCATCGCCAACCACCTCGCGCCTGGGACCGGAGTTCTCGTCGAGGATTTCTTCTCAAAGCTGGCGGGCATTGTCGCCGCTTTGGGCACGCAAAACGATTTGCTTCTTCACAAACGTGACCAGCTGCAAAAGCGGTTGGATGATTGGCACAGCCGCCATCCCGGTGACGTTGACCTGCAAAGTTACGAAGGGTTTTTGCGAGACATCGGATACCTTTTGCCCCAGGGCCCGGCAGTCCCGCTCACCGACACAGCCATGGACGCGGAGATCAGCCACACGGCAGGCCCGCAATTGGTCGTGCCGGTGGACAACGCGCGCTATGCGATAAATGCAGCCATGCCCGCTGGGGAAGCCTCTTTGACGCCGTCTACGGCTCAGACTTGATTCCCGACACCGGCGCAACGGCCAGGGGCGACGGGTACAACGCCGAGCGCGGCGCCGACGTGGTGAAGATGTGCCTCGGATGGCTCGATCAATTTGTGCCCTGGCAGGGCGCCGCGTGGTGCGATGTACATACGGTCACCATCAGCCCCGAGGAGGCGCAACTGTGCCTCGTGGCCACAACAAACACGGGACGCGAAGTCAGGTTGACGTCGAAGGAGAAGTTTGTGGGCTTTCGCGGCCCCGAAAACAAACCAACAGCCGTCCTTCTTGCGAACAACGGTTTACACATCGAACTCGTGTTCGGCGCGCCAGGAGTCGATAGAACCTTCGCGGCGGGACTGCGCGATGTGATCATGGAGGCGGCCGTCACGACGATAGCCGACTTCGAGGATTCTGTGGCCGCGGTAGACGCAGACGATAAGTCGTTGGTTTATAAGAACTGGAGCGAGCTCATCCGGGGCCGCTTGTGCGCCTCATTCGAGAAGAACGGGCAGAGGCTGCTCCGAAGATTGAACGCGGATCGCGCTTACACGGGCCGAGACGGCGAAACGTTCTCTGTGGCTGGCCGCAGTCTGCTCTTGGCGCGCAACGTAGGACTGCACATGTACACGGACGACGTGCGCACGCCAGAAGGCAAACCCATTCCGGAGGGCTTCTTGGACATCATGGCCACCGCCTTGGGCGCCCTGCCCGAGCTGACCGGCCGGACGAGTCTACGCAACAGCCGCGCGGGTAATCTTTACGTCGTAAAACCCAAATTGCACGGACCGGAAGAGGTCGCGTTCACCGTTCGCTTGTTCGCCATGGTTGAAGAGGCTTTTGATCTACCCAGCCACAGCATCAAGCTTGGCATCATGGACGAGGAGCGCCGTACAAGCATAAACCTACCCGCTTGTATCAAGGCGGCCCAGGATCGGCTCGCCTTCATCAACACAGGGTTTCTCGACCGCACAGGCGACGAGATTCACTCGGTGATGGAGGCGGGGGCTGTGATGCGAAAAGCCGACATGAAGACAGCGCCTTGGTTTTTGGCCTACGAGACCTGGAACGTTGACGTGGGCCTCAGGGCAGGATTGGGCGGGCGAGCGCAGATCGGAAAGGGCATGTGGGCGATGCCAGACGCCATGGCGGCTATGATGTCCGCAAAGCAGGCGCACCCAGAGGCGGGCGCCAGCACGGCCTGGGTTCCATCGCCCACGGCCGCCACGCTACATGCGATTCACTATCATTGCGTGGATGTCGCCGCGAAACAAAAGCAGATCTGCCAGGGTTCGCGCGCTTTCCCTCAACAACTCCTGCACCCGCCGCTGTTGATGGCGAGCTTGGCGCCAGATCAGGTGACGCGCGATCTTGAAGCCAATTGTCAGGCCATTTTGGGATACGTCTCGCGGTGGATCGAACATGGAGTTGGGTGCTCGAAGATCCCTGACGCTCAGGGCGTGGGCCTGATGGAAGACCGAGCCACGCTTCGGATCAGCAGCCAACACATTGCCAACTGGCTGCACCACAACATCGTCACGCGCGACCAAGTTCTCAACGCCTTTGATCGCATGGCACGTGTCGTTGATCAGCAGAACCAGGGCGACAAGACGCACGCGCGATTAAGTTCACAGCCGCGCACCGCCGCCTTTCTCGCCGCGATTGAGTTGGTCACGAACGGGCGAGCCGCAGCGAACGGATATACAGAACCGGTGCTGCATCGGTGGCGACGGTTGAGAAAGCAGGAGAAGGGCTCAGCTTGCGCTTAGCCGAAGATGCAACTTTGTTCCGTGCCCAGGCTCACTGCTCAAGTCAAATTTTGCGCCGATGATCGCCGCGCGCTCGCGCATACCCTTGAGGCCAAAATGCCCCCCCGCTTTCAGCGTGGCCTCGCGCGGGTCGAATCCCTGCCCATCATCTTCCATGACAATGGCGGTCCCATCAGCTTCGGATTTCAGTGTGATCGAAACGTTTTGCGCTCGTCC
Organism: Deltaproteobacteria bacterium; assembly: GCA_033763315.1. Lineage (GTDB taxonomy): Bacteria > Myxococcota_A > Polyangia > Fen-1088 > Fen-1088 > JAGTJU01. The sequence goes on along the minus strand of JANRKS010000006.1, from coordinate 131,765 downwards.
ATGCACAAGCGCGTTCGTTAATGCTTCCTTGACGATGAAAAGAATTTCACGGCGCTCTTTTGACGCCAAAACCGGGGGCGCCCCCTCTTGTGTCAAGTTGACGTGAGCGCTCGACGCCAATCCTGCTTGGGAACAAAGCCGCTGCAGCCCCTCGCTCAAGCTCGACGCTTCCGGCTGCTCAGAGAGGCGAAGATCCAAAATGGTATGACGGGCCATCACGCGACAACGCTTCACGAGATCGTGTGTTTGTTCGAGCATCGCACGTGCGGCGTCGACGTCTTGGTCTAAACGGGAATCGACGCGGTCAAGTTGATAGCTAATGGCCGCAAAGCCCTGTGCCAGGCCATCGTGCAGATCGCGCGCGATTCGATTGCGCTCGGCAAAGATGGCAGCAAAGTGACGGCGCTGCCGCAGCAGCCAGGTGCGGTGTCCGGCGTAGGCGAGTAAAAGGCACGCCGCTGCGGCTGCAAGCCACGCCAACGGCGAGCTCCACCAACCGGCTCGATGCAGTGTTACCGAAAGCCGTTGCTCGGCCACTGGCACTGGGAAAAGACTAGCCGTCAAAGTCATCACACGCCGACCAGCAGAAACACCTTCGTAGTCGATCGCGTTGTGATGCCCCGCCGTGCGCCACGATGCATCTTGGCCCCCCAGGCGGATACTCGTACGCACCCGGTGGGGTGCCCAAAGATAGGGAACCACGTAGCGAACCTGCAGGGAGGAGCTTTGCAGGTCAAACCATTGCTTGTCTGTCACACGAAGAAACGGTGCACCATCCACAGAAACCTCCACCACCGGAGCTGGTAACGGTGGCCACTTTTGCTGTTCCAACGGCGAAAATGCGGCGGCACCTCCGTGTGTGGCAAACCATAATGTGCCGTCTTGCGCGCGTACAGCCGTGGACGACTGCCGATCGGAGGTGCGAGACGAAGGCATGCCATCCTCGACGCCATAGCGCGTGGCCAGCACCGTGGGGCGACGGCCCGCGAAGACGTCCTCGATTTGCGTGAGCGCCACCGAATAGACGCCAGAGGTGCTGCCGAACCACATGTGCCCAAGACCGTCTTGCACCAATCCACTCACGTCGGCTGTGGGCAGACCCTGCGCCTCGCCCAAAGCTTCAAAGCGCCCGTGCTTAAGGCGCAGCACACCCGCGTCCCGGGTACCCACCCAAAGGTCTCCCACGTCGTCAACCAGCAGACTTAGTAGGCGCGTGGACCGCAAGCCGTGTCCCTGCCCGAAAGGTTCAACCCTGCCGTTCTTCGCCTGAAAAAGCCCCGCGCCTTCGGTGGCCACCCAAACGCTGCCGTCGGACGTTTCGGCCACATTGGCGACGGCGCTGGGACAGTGAACGGCCGCGCCAATTTCACACGACGACGTCGGGGGCATCACCCAACGAAACACACCCTCGCGAAAAGCCATAAGGCCACCCGTTTGTGGCCCGAGCCAAACCGTGCCATCACGCGACTCAAAGACGACGCGCAACCGCGTACGTTGGCCGGCATTGCCATCACCCATCACTGTAAACGCACCGCGGTCGTACAGGATTAAGCCTTCGGTGCACGACGCGATCCAAAGGCCACCCGCACGGCGAGGGACAAGCGATCGCACGCACCCAAACGGAACGTCTTTGTAAGAACGCCAGAGCCTGGTCTCGCCGTTGTCGAGGCTTGTAAGTCCATCGAGCGTGGAGAGCCACAGGCTTCCGTCCTGCGTCTGTGCGATCGAGAATACGGTGGGGTCGCTGACGTCAGCCGCAATCGTCCGAACCATGGGGCGGCTGGCTTGCCAAAGCGTCACCGCGCCACCAATCCACAAAGATCCTTCACGATCTATCAAGAGCTTAAAGCGCACCCTTGAGCTGTCGACTTTGTGCACGAGTTCCATAGCTTGCGTGCTCTGATCCCACAGAAAAGTCCCCTGTCGGGTGCTCACGCTGATCGCGGGCCCGGGTCCCGGTACCAAGGAAGTATAGGCGTCGACCTCAAAGGCGAACGTCCCCAGTCTTTTTGTGATGCCCTGCTGATGCTGCCAAAGGGCACCGGTTCGATCGAGGGCAACCACACGGCCCATGCCGTCTCCCGACAAAGCCATCACGTTGCCCTCAAACAACGGCCTCACCACACCCGCCGTTGAAACAGTCATGGCGCGCTCACCCACCAATACAGCCAAACCATTAGGAGGCAGCGCTGCGACGGCCCGAATGGCGTCAGGGAAGCGAACACCCGGCCGGAACGCTTCATCGTGATCATGAAGGACAAACAAGTCTGAGCCAGCGGCCGCCCACACCTGCATCGCGGACGGCTTGATGAACGCGACGTCACTCTTCGATGGCAACCGATACGCGGTGGTGCCTGAGGCGTCCATGCGGAACAGCTCCCCACTGGCAGAACCCACCCACACACCGTCACCGTCGGCCGCAGCAAGTGAAATGATTCGGTCAAACGGGATCTGGCGCGGATTCTTCAGACGCGTGTGGTACTCGAAATTCATACCGTCGAAGCGAACAAGGCCATCGTCTGTGGCCAACCACAAGAAGCCGTCTGTTGATTGAGCCATGTCGTTTAGGCTACTCCAGGCGCGGCCCACCTCCTTGACCACAAGCGAACCGGCCTGTGCCTCGGAGAGATACACAGCACAGGCGGCCAGGCATGTCATCCAGCACGCGCGCTTCATCATCGCTCACGCGAAGGGTTCAGACGTAGTCCGCAGGTGGCAAAAGGCCGCGGCGAATGCACAGCGATACAGCTTCGGTGCGGTTTGCGGCGCCGACCTTCTCAAAGATTCGGCTTACATACATGCGCACAGTGCCGGGCGACAACGCGAGGCGCTCGGCAATCTCACTGTTGTTGAGGCCCACCTGCAACAGTTGCAGAATCTGGCGATCTCTTGAGGTCAGGGCGGGTCGGCTCTTATGAAGCTCAACCAGCTCGGCAAGCGCAGGAGGCGTGAACTTTTGCCCCTCCGCCACGCGCCGAACGGCTTCGAGGATGAGCGGACGCCTCGATTCTTTAAGCAAGTATCCTCGGGCGCCGCTTTGGTGTGCGCGAAACACATCCTCCTGCGTGCCAAACGATGAAATGATCAAGACCTTGGCGTCGGGGTACTCGCGCAGCAACGCGGCTGTGGCGTGAATGCCATCGAACGCCGGCATGCGCAGGTCCATAAGCACCACGGTTGGCGCCAGGGTGCGGTAGGCCGCCACAACGTCGAAGCCCGATTCCAGTTCGCCCAGCACGTCTATATCTGGCTCGTCTTCCAAGAGGCCTCGAAGGCCTGCGCGAGCCAGGTCGTGATCGTCAACGATTAACACGCCAATTGTGTCGACACTCATGTGTTTTCACCCACGCGGACTGCCGTCAACATCTACTTTAGGCTTACCTAGTCCCGGTGGATATCCAGTTGACGATCGTCAACTGCACGAATCACACACGCCGCAAAAGACCAGCAAACGCCCTTGCCGAGCCAATCGGTCAGCCCTTGGGTAACGAGCCAGGCAGCCACAACAAGCAAAAGGCCACCCCGGAGGATGGCCTTTTGAACAAGTGGTTTGGTCGAGCAATTATGATTTGAGACCGATGTCATCGACGCAGATCATGTTGCCGACTTCCCGAACCTCAACTTTGACCAGGTTATCCCAGCCCGAGAACGTGGGAGCCACGTTGACTGTGCTGTTGTTGTCGGGAGTGGTTGGAACGGTCACGGTCAGCTGCTTGCGTGTGCTGGAGCCTTTGACGTAACCAGTGATCGTCACGTTGGATGCAGCGCTGTTGAAGCGGTGGTTGATCCGCATGCCGGTCAACGAGAAAGGCTCGCCGCCGTTCTTCGTGATAACCACGTGTTCTAGGTCGCCGCTTGGGCAAAGACGACGGCCACCGTGGTTGTCAATCACTTCAAGTTTGCCGCTCGTGGCCCAGTACACGCTGTTCGAGAAATCGAAGTTGCTTGACCGCGACCAAACCTCGCCCGGGCTGTTGGTCTTGTATCCCACCGAGTCACCATCGAAATTGAACGTCACTGGAGACCAGTTTTGTGACACGGCACCGTTGTAGTTGTTGTTCACGTAGGTGGTCATCACGTTGTTCCATGACCGCGCCCACCAGCCGTAAGGTGCGTCTGACGCCGCACAGGCCCTGTAATCCACGTGCTCGCCGTCACCCACGTCTTGGTTGAAGCACAGTTTGTCGGCGCGAGCAGAATACCAACCTGGTTCATCCACACGATAGCCCTCAAAAGGCTTGTAGGGGTTGCTGCTGCTTGCACCCAATCGACCGGGAATGCTTGCTTTGAAGGCGTTGCCCTTGACGAAGAAAGCTTGTGGCGGGTTCATCGCCAACATGTTGCCCATGAACACACCCTCTTGGATGGCAGCGTCGCTGCCTGACGCGTATGGCATGCTCATGCCGACCGATGGCATCTTCTGTGGGTCGGCATTGACGAAGATGGGCACGTGGTTGCCCGTGCTGTTCATGTGCGCCATCATGCACGCCGAGATCTTCTCCTGGCAGTTGGCATCGCAGGCGCCGCCCTTCCATCCCGAACCCACACCCAGGCGTCCGTAGTATCGGTACCACTTGCCGCCTTGATCCTGCTTGTCGATGTAGTCATTGTTGCCGAGCGCGCACTTGGCAAGATATTCCACCGTCGCGCGGCCACCGTTGCTTGTCATCAAGCCGTTCGACGCCATGAGACCGTTGATGGTGGAGAGGCCATTGATGGTGGACAAACCATTGGCCGTCATGAGGCCGTTCGAGGCAACGAGCCCGTTAATGGCCGACAAACCGTTGATGGCGGACAGGCCGTTCTCGGACGTCAAACCCTGTGACACGGGATCATCTTGCAGAAGCCCAGCTCCTTCGGGCCCGCCTGCGGCACCGCAGCCCACCGCCCCGCCAACCAACAAAACGCTCAACGAATTCCAGACTGCGCTCTTCATGTGTGTCTCCTTCGGAAACCCGGCCAGCTCCTCGGAGCTCCGTTGGCTTTGCGTCGCGCGGTCACCCGCGGTTTGCCATTTCGGGACAATTCCCTTGTTCCCTCCTACTGCAGCTTGCGTGCCACGTATTATTAGTAATCTATATTACTGATAATCGACCAGGACATGCTTTTGTCGCAGGGTGGCTGTTGTGTGAGAGACAACAGGTGTTGCGTCCGCGGGGACAACAGCGAGCCGCATTCAGCGGATAACGCGAAGGGGACTCGTGCGGGTGTGCTCGGTTGCCACGGTGATGGCCTGCGCATGCAGCAAGCGGCCCGTCTTTGCGTCCGTCACCCGCAGATCATGAAGTCCCTCGGGTAGGACTTGCTCTAATGGGGCAAAGCCCACCCGCCGGCCGTCCACGCTTACAGCCGCGCCAGCCAGGGCCGCGCCACCCACACGTAGCCAGCCGAGAGCCGACGGATCGCTCTTCTTCGCTCTGCGCTTTGCGCCCGCATGTGCGCGTGAAGCTGGCGGGGGCGACGATGGCGGCAACGGAGGCGAAACAAGAGGTTTCGGCTCAGCCGCCATCGGTCGATGCGGCGGCGCAGGCGCAGGCGCAGGCGGCGCAGGCGGCGCAGGCGCAGGCTTCTGATCACCACGGGGCTCCCAAAGAACCGCCGTGGTGCCGGCCGCCACCAACATCGCGCCGCCGCCACCCACAAGCCAAAACCGCCGCCGCGAAACCCGCCGCAGAGAGCTCGGGTTTTGAGCCGAAGTTAAAGATGTTGTTGCACCACTTTGCATCCGCATCACCGTCAGGGTTTTGGGATCCGCAGGGTTCATCGGCACCAACACCATCTGCATTAGATCGTCAAGGCCGTTGCGCTGGGTGAAATCGGCCCGCAGGCCCGCCAACCAATCGCGGATTAGACTGCGTCCGTCGCCGTGGGTCCGCAACGCCAGCAGTTCGATACAACGAGCAGCCATCTGCCGGGCCGTGGGCCGGGCCTGCGGCTCCAGGCTCATACATTCGGCCACCAACCTTTGAACCTCCGGCGGCAATTCGGGCGCAATCTCAAGGTGCATGGACAGGCCGCTCGCGGCCGCAGCTTGTTCAACGGGCGAATCGCCGGTCAGCAGCGCGTGCAACGTGGCCCCCAGGCCAAAAATATCGACAGCGGTCGTCGCGTGTTTGCCCTGCAGCTGTTCCGGTGCGATGAACCCCAGCTTCCCCTTGATCAAGCCGGTCTTTGTTCGCTCGTCACGATTCGTTGCCAAAGCGATGCCGAAGTCGGAGAGCAACACGTCGCCATTCCAGGACAACAGCACGTTTTGGGGCGTGACATCTCGGTGGACGATGCCAACCGCCTGGCCGTTCTTATCCTTGAGGCCATGGGCGTAATCAAGCGCATGCGCGATGGCGGCGATGATGTTCAGGCCAACCTCAAGGGGCATCGTCTCACCACGCGCCGCCGCGGCCTTGACCGCTTTGCGCGCGTCCACCCCATCCACGAACTCCATGGCCAAGAATTCCGTGCCATCAATTGTTCCGTAGTCGATGACGGGAACAATGTTGCCGTGGTGCAGTTGGCTGGCGATGCGCGCCTCATCAAGAAACATGCGACGAATCGCTGTATCATCCAGGTACTCGGGAAGAACCCTCTTTAGTGCGACTCTTCTTTCAAAGCCACTTTCGCCCAACGCCCACGCGTCGTACACCTGGGCCATGCCACCCCGGGCAACCGTGCGGGTCAGTCTGTACCGGGGGCGAGGCTGGGATTCGGACACGAACCTTCATGATAACAGTCCAAGCGTGGCTCTGCGCTTCGTTGACTGTGTGTGTGTCCGGCCCCCTGCTTGCCGCGCCGGCCGCCGTGCCCGTGGGGGGGCCGCAAGGGGTTGTTGCGGCTCATGCGGAGGACGTGGGGATTGCGCTTGATGCCGCCCGTTCGACGGGAGGTCGCTGGACATCGATTCAGCCTGAGCGTCCCCAACCCGATTCCCCCACCCGCACGGTACGAGCCCTGAAGGACGCCTACCTTGAGGCAGACTTTCTACGTTGCCTGGTGCTTTCGCACGAGCCTGCGGCGCAGCTGCACACGCTGATCACCGCTCATCACCTGCCCGAGGCCAGCGAGGTGGGAACGATTGGCGCTGCTTGTCTTGCCGCTGTTGGCGAGACGGAGCGCGCTCGAGAGGCAGTCAGGCGACTCCTGGCGCTGAGGTTGCCCCCCCCAGTCACCTTGACCCTCATGAGACCTGACTTCAAGGCCATGGTGCAGGAGGAAGCGAAGGCCCAGGAGAAGAGAAAGCGGCACCCTCTTGCGGTGAAAACGCAGCCCGCTTCTGCGGACGTATCTGTTGACGGCAAAAGTCTGCGCTGCGGCCAAGGCCCCTGTGTGATTGCGCTCGATGAGGGTGAACACTTCGTGTCGGCCTCAATGCGTGGCTACCGCAGCAGTTCGGTCGCTCTCGTGGTTGAAGGCCCGACCTCAGTCACTGTGTCCCTTGATCCTGCGTCGTCCCGCGAGGCGTTGGCGCAGTGGTCTGAGGGGATGGCAGCGAAACAGACTCTGCTGGGCGTCGACATGTTACGGGCGGCCGCCGTAGCCGGCGCGGCAGATGTGGCTGTGGCGGTGGCTCCTGAGAAACCGCAGGTCTTTCGAGCGGCGCTCTATGACTACCGGCAAGACAAGATCGTTGCGCAGGGCCGGGCGCCATCGGCTTTCAGCGCGGTGCGGATTGCGATCATGAGCTGGCACGACCAGAACAAGCCACCGTTGATAAGCCGAGCCACTTGGATATGGGGCTCCGTGGGCATCGCACTCGTGAGCGCAGGCGTGGCCACCTACCTCCTCGCGCGCGACACGTCCACGCGGTACGACCTTGTTTTTCAACCGGCGCCCTGAGGCCACCATGACAAAACCTCAACGCGTTTGCCGCGCCACCTTCATGCTCCTCCTACCGGCAGTGATCGCACTTAGCTGCGATTCGCGGCCTGTGCTCGAAACTGTCATCAAGCCAGAAAACAACTCGAAAGAATGCGGCGCCGAAGTCGATGGCATGCCGCGGCCGATGGACACGTTGGTGATGCGGCTGATGCTGGCGAGGGGGCCGAACTGCGCCGTTTGTCGCACCCCAGGCGCTTGTGAGCTCACGCAAAGCCAGTGTACCTGTGGTGGGCCCATGCCCGTGACGATCAATAATCTTTTGCGCCTCGCCCAGCCTGCAAGGTTTGAGGATGTGGATCCACAGACAACCTATTGCTTGCAATTGGCCACGATCGAATCGGGCGAGGCGCGCACAGGGGAGCCCCGCCTTTGTTCATGCAAACAAGCCTGGTTTGAGCCTCAAAGGTTTCCGTCGTGGGGAAGGATCTGCGGCATGACCAACGCGAGCGCCGGAGCCAACCTGATTCGCCCCCAGGTTGACTGCCTCACCAACGACAGACAAACACCGATTGCGGGCTGTTTTGGACCAGATTAGCGAGTTGGCAATCACGCGTTAACGCATGCCGTGGCGCTTAAGAAGCGACAAAAGATAGGGTCGATCCATGCGAGCCCGACGCGCGGCCTCTGATGCGTTTCGTCCGGCCTCCTCCATCAATCGCGTCAAGTACTGCAATTCGAAGCTGGTGAGCGCCTCGGCTCGGGCGTGACGATAAGGAGGCAAGGCATCCGGTTCATCGTGAGGGCCGGCGTTTTTCCGTGACGGCTCTCCCTCGATTTGCAGCTGCCCCATCGCCAAAGCGGCTTCAACAACGTTACGCAGCTCGCGGATGTTGCCGCTCCAGTTTTGCCGGCGCAACGTTGCCAAGGCTTCCGCAGAGAACAGTTCGTGGCCACTTTGGCCCGCCAACTCATCGATAAAGAAGGCAACCAGGTCTTCAATGTCTTCGGGTCGCTCGCGCAGCGGTGGCAGCGTGATTTTGGTGATCGAAAGCCGGTAATACAAGTCCGCGCGAAAGGTGCCCTTGTTCACCTCTGCCCGCAAATCACGATTCGTTGCGGCCAGCACCCGCGCAGACATCTGCAGTTGCTTCTCACCACCTAGGCGCCGAAATTCTCGTCGCTCCAAAACGCCCAACAAGGCCGCCTGCACCTGCGGGGGAAGTTCGCCAACTTCATCAAGGAAAATGGTTCCCGCCTGGGCGCGCTCGAAAGCGCCAATGTGCAGTTTGTCGGCGCTGGTAAACGCGCCACGCTCATGGCCGAACAATTCAGACGCGATCAGCGTGGCCGGCAGCGAACCACAATCCACAACCACGAACGGCTGTTTTGCACGGTCAGAGTGTTCGTGGATGGCACGTGCCACCAGTTCTTTGCCCGTACCCGTCTCACCGCCGATGAGCACCGACGTGTGTGCCTTCGCCAGCCGCGCAATCGCGCCGCGCACTTCCGCGATCGCCTGACTCTTGCCCACGATGGTTGGAATCTCGATGGCGCTATCCAAAACTGTATGAGAGGCGGCATCTGCATCTTCGAGCCGCAAGGTCGTGGCCCCCACTTGAATGCAGGTGCCTGGCGGAACGATGACATCGTTGATCCACAGCGACTGCAGTTGCGTGCCGTTTGAACTACCCAGGTCGCGCACCCTGATCCCCAACGGCGTGCGCTCGATCTCAACGTGGTAACGGCTCACCGTTCGGTCGCCAAGCACGATGTCGTTGTCAGGCGCCGAGCCTATCGAAAGCTTCTGCGATTTTGGCAGATCAAACGTTTTTTTGCTGTCGGGTCCATCGACCACGAGCACGCGCAGTCTGTTCACGATGATGGTTTTGGCTTCGCCAAGACGCCGGGTTGCCGCTTCAATCACACTACAAGTATATCCCGTTCTTGAAGCTTCTATGGGTCGAGGCCCTATTTCGTGCCGCTGCGCCACCGCCTTGCCAGGTACGACACAGCCAAGGGGCACAACAACGCGGTCGTCAGCACCGAAATCGAAATCTGCGCCATCGCCAAGGGCGCGGCCTGTGCGAACTTCGTCGCGGCGCCAGCCGCCGTGGATGCCCCCACCGCCAGGGCCACGGCCGCTGGCGTTTGCACGGCGTTGCCCGCCGTGGAGGCGTCGCACCAGGCGGCAATCGGGTATTTCTCCCCCACCATTCGCAACGCCTGGGCGCAAGCTAGCCCTGTGAACACCAGCGTCAGGAGGCCCAAAACAACGCCCCCCAACAGCGCTGAGGTGTCGAAAAAAACGCCGAAGCTAAGCTTGGTGCCGAGCGCGAAGGCAAAGAACGGGACCGCCAAGCGCTCCCCAGGCGCAAGAAACCGCCGCACACGTGGGTCCCACATGCCCAGCAAAAAGCCTACAGCGATGGGGAGCAACACGGAGACGAACGCATGCGCCGGGAACCTTTGCCCAAGAATGCCCAACCCCAGCATTGTCAAAAACGGCCCGTCGTTTAACGAGATAACGCTGATGGCGCCCACGTCAGAACGGTCGCCATATTTCGATGTAAGCGCCATATACAGGCCGCCGTTGGCGTTGGTCATGCCGGCGATGATGGTCATCGTCGTTAAGCCAAACGGCCCATGGAAGCCGTCGCCAAAAGCCGTGAGGCCATACGCGGTGGCGACGCCCACCACCCACTTGGTCAACATCAAAGTGAATCCCTTCTTCACCGCTTTGCGACCAACCCCGAAGTCCATCTGAGACGCCACGCAAACCAGGAAGAGGGCAATAAGTGTCGTGGCCCCGGGCCCCGCCAAGGCGCTTGTGAAGCCACCGATGTTCAAGAACGAACGATGCAGGTGCCCATCGGCAGCGTGGGTCGTCGGTTCAACACCAAGCCACCCAAGCGTGGCCTCGATGGCCGTCACGTGCAGCTGCTCGACCGTGTTGAGGGAGGTGCCGATAAGCAGCGGCACCAGCATGAGGCCCCCAGGCACGCGGGCCAGCCGATCGAGGATCGTCATTTGGTCAACCCCAGCAGGTAGGCTGGGTTCGTCTTGATTGCGCGCTCGAGGTCCTTTTCAGGCACCCCCCGCTTTTCAAGCGCCGCAACAAAACGCGCCAGGCCATGCACATGCGGCGGGTTGTCGGGCTGTCCGAGATCGGATGACAACACAAGGTGCTGGGCACCTACCCTAACGAATGCGCTAGCTAGCTTATCGAACTGCGCTTCGATGTCTGGATGGGAGATGCCGTTTCGTGCAATCGGGAGCGCCAGTTCCACAAACGCCCCGCTGTCCACGAGACTTCCTATTTCCTCGACGCTTGCGAATATGGGCCAATCGGTGGCGTGTGTGACCAGCACCTTGTTCACACCCGCACGCAACGCCGCCTTCGTGATCATCAGCGATTCCGCAACGGACACATGCCCCGTTGCCAAAACCAAATCGTAGCGGCGACACAACTCGAAAATCTCCAAGAGGGCCGCAACAGGCTTGCCGTTTTCGAAGACCTTCACCGGCGTCACGTCACGACGCGAGCGACGGTCCTGCTTCACGTGATTCTCCGCGTCCACAGTGGGAAGCCAAACAACCTTGCCATGTTGCCCAGTCGTTAAGGCCATCGCCTCCACAGCCGCGGGGTTGATGCCTCCCACGGAATGGTTCAACACGATGCCCCCGAACACCTCAACACCGCGCACCGCTTGCGCTACCAAGGCAGCTTTGGCCGCCGATGGCGTCAGGTGATCTTTGAACACGATGGCGCGAAGCCCTCTTTGGCGAGCCTGCCGCGCGAGAGACACGGCATCAAGCAGGCGAGGAACAACGTCGGGGCTGGTGTGACAGTGCATGTCGATCGCGCCCGCCAGCGATGGCCGCGCGGCGCGAACATGAGGCGCACGGCAAACAACGGACAAGGCAAGGGCGGCCAAACAAGCCTTTACAAGACAGCGCACGCCATTGGTTACACCCACACATCAGGTTCTTCGTCAGATAGCCCCACCCTTTCAACTGACGGTCGTCAACTAGACATCCCACGGCGCTGGTCCAGAACCAGGAGTGTGACCACAACCAAAGAGAACGACGCGCCTACGGCTCCCCGCACACTTGCTTTGACCATGGGTGATCCCGCAGGCGTGGGGCCCGAGATCATTTGCCGCGCGCTGATAAGCATGACACCCGCGGAACGTGCTCGTGTTTTGGTTGTGGGGCACGAGGAAACAATGCAAAGAGCGGCGCACGTGGTGGGCGCAGACCTGAACTTCGGCGAAACCGTGCGAAGTGAAGCGGACATAAGGCTGGTTCACGTCAACAGCCCCGAGGTGGAGCGGGTTGAGCCTGGGGTTGCCTCGGCCGCTGGTGGCGCCGCGGCTTATGCCTATGTTTATAGGTCGGTTGAGTTGGCGCTTTCGGGCCGCGTGGGTGCGATCGTCACAGCGCCGCTGAATAAATCAGCGTTGCATGCGGCCGGCTACAAATTCGATGGACACACGGGGCTGCTGCAGAGCCTAACGAAAGCCCCCTCTTCCTTCATGCTGCTGGCGGGCGCGCGGCTGTCGACGATTCACGTTTCAACACATGTGTCGCTGCAGGACGCCATCACGCGCACACGCGCGGATCGCATTTTACAGACGATTGAGGCGGGGGTAGCGCATCTGCGAGAACTGGGTATTCAATCACCGCGGATAGCGGTGGCAGGCTTGAACCCGCACGCAGGCGAAGGCGGGATGTTCGGCAACCAAGAGCTCACGGAGATCGAACCAGCCGTGGTGGCCGCGCGTTCCAAGGGCATCACGGTGACGGGCCCCTTGCCGCCAGACTCGGTTTTTCTGCGTGCGTCTCAAGGCGAATTCGATCTGGTCGTGGCGATGTACCACGACCAGGGGCACATCCCCACAAAACTGTTGGCCTTCGATACCACAGTGAATGTGTCGTTGGGGCTGCCTATCAAGCGCACATCGGTTGACCACGGCACCGCTTTCGATATCGCTTGGAAAGGCATCGCGCGTTCCGAGAATATGGTGGCCGCGATTGAATATGCACACCGCATGATCGGGGCCAATCGTGCCGACGCGGGCTGAGGGGCCGAAGGCCACCGCCGGCCAGACCGCCATCATCGCGGATGATTTAACGGGTGCCGTTGACGTTGCGGCAGACTTCGCACAACGAGGCGCCCACACCGTGCTGATTCGTGACTTGGGCAATGGCCAACGGCCTCCTTGCGACGTGTTTGCGATCGACACCAGCACCCGCAACGTCAGCAGGGATGAGGCGCTCTTACGCCTGCGAACGCTTGAACGTTCAGCGCCGTGGTTAGCACGGCTTTTGGTCAAGAAGGTGGATTCAACGTGGCGCGGACACCCTGCGCTTGAGGTGGCAGCGTTGTTTGCTCTGGCCGGCCGGCGCCATATCATCGTGGCCCTGGCCAATCCCGCACAGGGGCGCACGATGAGCGACGGACTGCTGTTCGTTCACGGCAGACCATTGGCAATGACGAGCTATGCAACCAGCGATCCGGCCGCTGCCGATACCACGCCAATCCAGAATCAACTGGCCGCTTTGTTCCCACATCACACGGTCGTGATGAGCGACGTGCCCCCCCCTTTGGATCTGCAAGCGCCCCCCACCATTTGGTTGGCGCACGCCAACACTGACGAGGCGCTGGCGCGGGTGGCACAGCTTTGTGTGCAGGTGGCGCCATGGACGTTGTGCGTTGGCTCCGGCGGCCTCACCCGCGCGCTGGCCACCGCGGCGTTCCCTCGCGGCGATGGCGTTGTGGCTGACGCACCCCTCTGCGCGCCACGGCTGTTTGTGGTGGGTTCGCGATCAGACGAAGCGCGGCGACAAATCGCACATCTCGAAAACAAGGCCGATGTGCACATGGTTTCCGTCGACACCAGCCAAATCAAAGATCTGCCGGTGTCGATGACGGACGGACGGCTGGCGTTGCTCGTTCCCAAAGAGGGAGGCACGGCATCCCCTCGAAGTGTGGCGCAGGCGCTTGGCAAAGTGGCCTCGCGAAAGGTTCTTCACAACAATCTGGATGCCGTTTTCGCTTGCGGCGGCGACACGGCAGCCGCAGTCTTGGAGGACTTGGGCATTCACAGCATGACCGTCCTTGGCACTCCCCTGTCTGGCGTAACCTTGTCTACGGCCAACCTGAATAACAGACCCTTCTTTGTTTGGATGAAGCCGGGCGGCTTCGGCCCAGACACCGTTCTGGCAGACATCCAAGGCGCCTCGACTCGCCGGGATCACAACGCGTTGAGCACTGGCACGCATCCGTCGCTTCCTTGATGCTTGGACCTGTGGCGTTTTAGGCCTTAAGGAAAAGCAATTTCGATGGCCCGCCAAACGCCCCAAGAACGAGCCAGCCGTGATCACGCTCGATGGACAAGCCAACGACGCGATTTTGACGATGTGACAAGCGAGCTGGTTCGGCGGGTGTATGACGGACATTTAGCCGATCCGCACGCCCAAGTTTTGGAACTCGCAGCAGGAACGGGTCAATTGGCGAAGTGGTGTCCCGCACTGGCCGAAAGAAGCGTCCACCTGGACGTCAATGAGGCCTATCTGAAGATTTTGCTGCGCGACAACCGCAACGCCACCGCCGTGCGCAGCGACGCCAATCACCTGGGCATAAAGAACGACGCGTTTCATCTTGTCACATCGTTGTGCGGCTTCGACGTCGTCGGCGACGTTGAGATCGCTTCGCGCGAGTGCTTCCGCGTCTTGCAACCGCATGGATCGTTCGTGCACCTGCTTGATATGGGAACCAGCATCGAGCCGGCCCTATCGGCGGCTGTTGCGAAAGCCATGGTGCCGATACCAAACATCTTTCTTGGACATGAACATCTGGCGGCTCATGAACTGCGAGACCAGCTATCGCCCTTGATTGACCATCTGTGCATTCCGGCAGCGCAATTCGCTCACGCGGTGGCTTTGTTGTCACGGGCGGGGCATCCGGCGGCAGCGACCTTGGCCAGCTGGGGCATGCCGTTCTTGCCGGATCGCTTCGAGCCCACCATCGCGGCTCAAAGCTTCGTACGACTCACTTCAAACCCGCAAGAGCTGGCAACGTTTTGCCAACTTATGCGCAGCGTGTACCTCACTTGGCAAAACGCGCCGTACGCGCAGCCGCTGCGTGTTGAGCCGTCAGCCTCCTTGCACTTGTTCGATGGCCGCCTTCGTGCGGGATTGATCAACGCAGGGTTTGAGAACGTTGCCAGCCGGCTGATGTTGGCAGCTGCGGTTGAAACGATCCAAGAGGGCACGCCCAATTACAGATACGATGCCGCGTGGGTTGGCTGCCGCGTCGTCTTGCCTTCCATCCCCCCTGTGCCAGCACGCTTACACGGCATGGACGTTGAGTTGGTGGGAGCCGATCCCGTCCCTGGTCCCCGCGAACGCTTACGTCAAAGCGTCGTCCACGTATGCACGGGACGAAAGCCACGGTGACGAATCATCCAGCGACTTGACGCGTGTGCGTTTGGTCATAAGCGTCATCGGGTTCATGTGCAGGCGCGCTTAAGAGCGGCGGCGCGAGATACCTGACGTTCGTCAATTGAAGCGGCCCGCGCCAAAGCGGCGTCTCAAGTTTCAGTCTAGCCTCACTAGACGGCGCACGGCCCGACTTCCAGTCTTCTCGAGGGGAACACTTACGATGCACTCACGGCTTAGTTGTTTGGCCATATTGTGTCTGCTAACGAGCGCCACGTTCGCAAGCGGTTGCAAATCCAGTTCTACACCTGACGATGGCGATGGCGGCTCGGGGGGCGCAACGGGCGGCATGGGCGGCGCGGCGGGAGTGGCCCCAGCCGCAGGCGGCGCTTCGGGCGCTGGCGCGATGCCACCCGCGGGTGGGCAAGCGGGGCAACCGATGCCGACCACGGCATGCAAGAACGTCACGAGGGACACCACGCGTCCCGGTCCTGTGACAGATGCGGACGCCGCCCCCACGGCGTCACTTCCAATTAAAGTGACCTTCGACACCGCAACTGACCTTGCGTCCAAGTTCGCGGTGACAGCGCAAATGGGGAGCGTGGTGCAGGAGGCTGGCGCCATCAAAGTGCCCGCGGGCAAACGCGCGGTGCTGACATTCGATTCTGAGCCGGACAAGACGCCCACGGATACATTTGAGTCGTTCACTGCATCCGTTACCTTTCGGTCGTCGCGAGCGCCCGCCCTGTGGTTTGGCTTTGCGTCGGATCAAAACAGAAACGACGGTCAAGTGATTCGTTTCTCCCCGAACAAAGGACGCGACGGCCCCGCAGGCATTTCGGACGTCGACGCGTTTTGGTTCTACGACCGCTGTTTGCTCACTGACCTCGGTCCCGCCGAAAGCCAAACCTGCTTCGATGAGCCCTTGTGCGCGGGACCGCGCCGAGAATCATATGCATGGACGGCCTTCGATTCGTCCGACAAACCTCAAACGATCAAGGTCACGGTCGTCGTCAACACGGCGTCCAAAGCGATCTCGGCATGGGCCGAAATGATCGACAAGGACGGTGCCATCGTTGACGGCGTGAGGCAGGACTGGGTCAACGTGGCGCATACCACGGGCGAAGTGTCTTTCGGGTTGGCCGCGAACGCTGAAGCGGATCTGTTCGTTGACGAAGTTCAAATCAAGCAAGCCGAGGCCCTTCCTGATCCAGGTGTGATCTCTGTGGAGGGCGCGCCGATTCACATCTGGATCCCGAAGGGCATGGAGGGCAAGCCAATTAAGGGCCTTCTTATCAGCGAGCCCGGGTTGGTTCGCAACGCCGCCACCGGAGATGTTGACACCGCCATGTTCAAACACTTGCGCCACTTCGCCCAAACGTGGGGCTGGGCTTTGGTGGGTGGCGTGCGTTCAAACCTCAAAGAGTTCGGCATGTTCTTCCAAGCGGATTTGGACAAGCTGGTCGCGAAGACGGGGCGTCAGGAGCTCAAAACGGTTCCCGTCTTCATTCACTCCCTTCTCGACACGCTCGCCTATCAAGCCCTCTCCGATGAGACGTTTAACAAGCGACTCATCGGTTTCGTCGCAGACAAGCCACGGTTTGGCGGTGACGTAAACCAAGGTCTTGAAGAGACCTTCGAGCTTTATCCGGTATCTGACGTGGGACGTTCGATCCCTGGGCTGATCATCTATACGTCTGTCGTCGCGTCACGGTTCGCCGATCGCATGGCGGGCGCTGTATCCGGCATGTGGGGACCGCAACGATTTTATCCTTATCTGCAAGATCAAACGAAGACCGAGATCACGGGAGCCCTTTGGACCATGACCATCCACGGCATGCAAACACACGCCGTCGTTGACTCGTGGACGCTTTACCTATCGTTCTTGCAAGAGCTCATCAAGCTGCGAACGAACAACAACGACGGCAAGCTGCCGCTTAAGCCCGTGGATCGAAGCGGTGGTCATCTTGGCTCAAGCCCGTTCTCTAGCATCACCACAACCAGCACGATGTCGACCCTGTCACCTTTCACCCAATTCCCGGCGCCCCCCGCTTCTGCGGCGACCGTTTTCACGACGCCTCAGCCGGACTTTGTGTTTGGCAAAGCAACGGCTTTGGTTTGGCAGGCATTCGACTACTACCGGCAGTCATTGGAAGGCTCGGGCCCCATTTTGCTCGAAGGTGGAAAACTTCGCTTTGTGCCCAAGAAGGTGTGGTGGAAGGAGGCTCCCAAACACGGGAAAGCGGGTGATAGCCGAACGATGATTCTGGCGATGGACGCAAGCCTAGACGGGTGGAAGAAGATCGACTTCTTTGACGCCTCGGCCACGGCACCGATGACGCCACTGGCGACCGTGCAAGCGGGCGCGGCTGCCCAGCACACCTTTTCCAACTTAAGCGCAGGCGCCCACAACTTCATCGCGCACGTCACTGACGCAAACAATGTTGTTCATGCCACCTTCCCCGTCATGACCGTTATCGAACCGTAACTTTGGAGCCCCTATGAAAACCACGAATCGATTCTATGTAGCTTCTGTTGTTCTTGGTTACAGTTTGGCAATGGCGTGTGCCGGTTCGAGCGGTGGCACCGACGACAACAAGGGAGGCAACGCTGGTGAACCGGAGAACAACGGGGGCAGCGGCGGCAAGACGGGTACGGGCGGCGCCTCAACAGCCGGCACAGCCGGCAAAGCCGCGGGCGGCAGCGGTGGCAGCAACACCGGCGGTGGTACCACGGGCGGCAGCGGTGGATCCCCGATAGGCGGGATGACGACCGGAGGCAGCGCAGGCACACCACCTGAGCCCAAACCCTACAGCGCCAATCTGCCTGATTGTGTTGAGAACATGTCGCTCGAAACTTGCCTCCACAGAGAGCCCAAGTGTTGGTTCCGTCCCGATTGGCCCAACATGGAACACTGCGGACCGAAAGATGCCGCACCACTTTTGCAGAACCCACAGCTCAAGACCACGGGCTTTTGCGGTGAGAAGTATGTGCAGGATGGCATTTTCGGCACCAAAGAGGGCGACAACACAACGATCCCCAAAGGCGCCATGATCCCTTTGGCGTATGCAGAGCCATTGACGGCGGGCGGGACCATCACAACCGACTTACCCCAGGGCGTGGGGCGTGTGTATTTGCCGGGAGGTCCCGACGGCTATAAGGCGGCAGCCGAGAACAAGGTCGCGCTAAGCATTTGGACAGACGTTTTGGGATCAGCCTCGAACAGCCGCTTCAAGATCGAAAACGTTCATGAGTTTCTCGTGAAGAAAAATGAGATTCCCTACACGATCGCGGTGTTTCTGCCTGACGACCTGAACGCGCAAGAGCGTGTGCCGCAGCTGCGCACGATCATTGCGGCGTTACAAGCGAAGTGGCCCAAGATTTCGAATGATCCGAACTACCGTGTGATTGCGGGGCAAAGCACAGCGGGCGCCAATGCATTCGACACGATGTGGATGGGATCGGATGTGGTATCTCGGGGCATCGGGGGTAGCCCAAGCCAAGTCTGCTTCACGTGTCTAGGCAAAGATTGGTGCCCCTCGACCGATCCCGGTTGTGCCATCAAAAACACCCGCTACCAGCGCACGATTGCCTTTTGCCCGGCACGCAACGTTCGATGGTCGGCCACAGTCGGCACCTGTGATATCTTCGGAAGCGTCGGCGAACGCACCGCCGCAGGCTGTGGTTCAAGCGCTGGCAAAGGCAGCGTGGATGCGTCTGGCTGCGGAGCAAACTGGCTGAAAACGAACATCGAGGTTGCCCAAGCTCTCAAGGCCAAGAACATGCATCACCAACTCTTCGTGATCGACAAGGGCATTCATTTGGATGAGGTGTGGACGGCAACAGCCCTGCCGCATCAGCTGCGCTGGATCTTCAAGGATCTAACCTGCGCAAACTGATGATGCCGAAGCGCTCCGAACGTACGATTCGAGTGAGCGAAAGCTCAGTGACATGCTGACGAATCGAAGGCAGTTCGTCTTTGGCGCCACTGGAGCCGCTTTATTCCCTACGTGGCGCGTGTACGGCTGTTCTCCTCCCGACCGACTTTGGGAAGGCTTCGCGAAGCCGGACCGCACCTACCGGCCACGCACAAGGTGGTGGTGGCCGGGCAACGCGGTGACCAAAGCTCAAATCACGGCAGAATTAGCCGACATGAACAAACAAGGCTTGGGCGGCGTAGAGGTCATGTCCACGTGGAACTTCTACAAGACGCCCGGCCCCGAATTTCTGTCGGGGGAGCACATTGAGCTTCTAAAGCACACAGTAAAAGAAGGGCGAAGATTGGGCATGAATGTGTCCATCACCTTTGGATCCGGGTGGAGCTTTGGTGGCCCTTGGGTCCGCGAGACGGACAGAAGTAAATGCCTGGTTCACACGCACATTGACGTTGTCGGAGGCTCAATGTTCTCTGGACCGTTGCCTCCCTTCCAGCCGCGCGCGGCAAAGCTCATTCACTTCGAGGTTGATCCAACTTTCACGTCAACGGCTCCGGACGAGAACACCCCGGTCGCTGCGGTGGCGGTGCCGCTGCAGAATGGCGCAGAGGTGGTCGCGCAAGCGCAGCTGTTGCCCACGGATGACGATGGGCGACTTAAGCCTTGGCTTGTGCCGAGTGGACATTGGCGAATTTTTGGGTTCTGGCTTCGCTACACGGGCCAGCAAAACAGCGCGCAAAACTTTTCCGAGCGGCAATGGGTGGTCGACCACCTGAATCCAGCCGCAGTTTCGCGCTATTTTAGTTTCGTATCACAAAAACTTGCACACGCTTTCGGGTCCGAACTCGGGCGAACGGTTGATTCCTTTTTTTGTGACAGCTTTGAGGTCGTGCCGCTGCCCGACGGCATCATGTGGACAAACGACATCTGTGACGCCTTCTTGGCATCGACCGGCAAGGATCTTAGGCCCCTTTTGCCAGCGCTATGGGTTGGCGAGGGCGATTTGGTTCGACAGGTGCGTTACGAGGTGAATCGCGTTCTTCACGAACGGGGACTTGCCGTCATGGCAACATTCGACACCTTGTGCAGGCGCATCAAAGTTCAAGCCCGCATGCAGCCCCAGTACCGCTTCACGGAAGAGATTGTGCAAGGGGCAGGAACGGTCGAGCGCCCCGAGGCCGAAGTGACGACGGCGCGGTATGAGACCGTTGAAGATCCGAGGAAAGCCATTGTCTCGGGCGCCAGGTACTACGGACGGGATCATGTTTCCGCCGAGGCCTTCACATTTCTTCACAAGACGAGGTACAGCGCCACGCTCCAAGAAATGAAGATCGCCACGGACGCCTTTTTGCGTGATGGCATCACACAGTTGTACAACCACGGATACCTGGCGTCCGCCGAAACGACGATTGCTCCGGCGAGGGATATGCCCTGGGGCAACGCCATCAACCCCAGGTCGCCCTGGTGGCGTTATTACAAACACTTGGCGGACTACACGGCCAGCGCGTGTTTCCTGTTGCGACAAGGACAACCGGTTTCGGACATCGCCATCTATTCGCCGCATGCAACGCGATGGAGCCGGAGGGCTGTTTGGAACACTGAGCGCAGGTTCATAAATTACCGAGGCCTTGGCAATCTGCTGGTGCGCTCCGGGTACGACTTCGAGATCATCAACGATGATGTGTTGCAGACGCGTGCCGTCGTGCGCACGGGGGCGCTGCATGTGGCAGGACTGCGCCACAAGGCCGTGATACTGCCCGACATCGAGGTGATTCCGCTAAAGACCCTGCAGCGCCTTGCCGATTTTGTGCGTGGAGGAGGATTGGTGGTGGCGCTTGGCCAGCTGCCACAATGCCAGCCTGGATTCGCCATCGACGAATCAACCCGCGCCCAAACTGCAGCGCTGTGTGAGCAGATTTGGGGAAACGGAGGAGCCGGCGTTTTGCTGCCCGACTTCAAACTGCCGTGGCACTCGGAACCTGCACCGTGGGGCAAGCCAGCCGTTGACGCATTCTCATTGCCTGGCGCAGACAGTCTTGTTGCGGCACTCAGGTCCCATGTTCCGCCCGACGTCGAAACCGTGCGCGACACGACGCCCGGCGAGGGGTTGGCTTGGGCACACCGGGTTACGGACAGCCGACATGTTTTCTTCTTCGCAAACATGAGTGACCGCGAACTTCAACAGCAAGTCCGGCTGCGAGATCGCGTGCCCAACTTGGAGGCCTGGGACCCCGTGGCGCGTACGCGAATGAGCGTGCCGACGTCGACGACAACGAACACATCCATCAGCCTCTGCCTCGGGCCGTGGCAATCGATCTTCGTTGTGTCCTCGGATCGAAGACTTTCGCCCCGGCCAGCAGCCGCGAAGGGCGCGCCAATCGTCAGCAAGATAAATGGTCCCTGGCAGCTGCACCTTGAGGGCACAACGCATGAACTGCCCAGTCTCGTCGGGTGGCACACAATGAGCGCGCATCACGCTCATTGCGGACAGGGCGAGTACGAGGTTCCCTTGGGGCCCTATCTTTCGGGCTGGGATGGCCGGGCCGCTGTTCAGCTCGATCTGGGGGTGGTCGCCGACGTAGCCGAGGTCTTTCTCGACGGTCTCAAGGTAGGAACACTTTGGACATCTCCGTATCGAATCGACCTAACACCGCAACTGCGGCGAACGTCCACTCGCCTGCGTGTGTTGGTGACCAACGGGTTGGCCAACGCTGTAGGCGCCATGAGCGATGCGGAGACCCCCGTGCCTACCGCTGTGAGCTCGCGTTGGGGCGAGAGGCGTCGTGATTATGACGAAGGGATCAAGGCCTTCGAACGGGATCGGCGGGAGCCCCGCGCTCCGGCCGGACTGATGGGGCCGGTGACGCTGGCGGTGTCCCGCTGACATCTCGTTGTTGACTAGACGATCGTCAACTGACGCCGGTTTCGGGTTGGGCCACGCTTTGGTCACGGAAGGTCTAACTTTGCGGACACCACGAATCACTTACGTCGTACGTATGGGCCTTATGGCATCTGCCTCGGCTGCCATGTTGTTGGCGCCAATGGCTTGCACGAATCGCGGTGATGGCGACTCCGGCGATGGGGGAGATGGGGGCGGTGGTACGTCATCGACAGGCGGAGCGGGCGGGGAAAAAAATGATGGGGGCACAGGAGGCCAGAGCGTCCAAGCCCCCGGCGCTTGTGGGCCAGTGGCTCCCGCGCCGCTGCGACGGTTGTCGCGCCTTGAATACGCCGGGTCCATCCGCGCTCTGTTTCCAAAAACGTTTCCTCCCGACGCCGATGGTGTGTGGCGTTTGGACAACCACGCCATGAACTTCCAGCGTGCAGGGCAAGCCAGCGCTCGAAGGGTAAACCTTTTTCAGGAGCCGGCTGAGGACGTGCTGTCGCATGGGTTCGCGAACCGCGCAAAAAACATGAACCCAACTTCGCTTCACATTGATCGATTCAATGATGTGGCGGCGTTGGTGGCCGAGCATGTGTGGCGAACACGGAAGCAGGGAGCAGGTGATGCATTTCTTCCCTGCGACACACAAGATCTCGCTTGTGGAACTCGGTTCGTAGAACAATTCGGTGAGCGCGCCTTTCGACGGCCTTTGACCGCCGAGGAGAAAACCGATTTCGTCGGCCTGTTCGAGCAAGAGCTCAAAGCAAATACGTTCGACGTGGCCGTGGTGCTCACCCTCGAAGCGTTCCTGCAGGCTCCTCAGTTCTTGTATCGCGCCGAGATAGGTGACAGCGGCACGCTTGACAAGGGCGCCGTTAAATTAACCGCCTTCGAGCTGGCATCGCGGTTGTCGTACCTGCTTTGGTCATCGTCACCGGACGAGGAACTCATGGCTGCGGCAAAATCTGGTGATCTTCTGGACACGAAGACCCTTGAGACGCAGGCACGCCGCATGCTCAGCGATAAGCGCTTCGTATTTATGGCGGTTGAATTCTTCCGCCAGTGGGGCGACTTCGATCGCATCTTCTCCGAAACCTATAGAAGGCGGCCGGGATTCCCCTCATTGGCGGCAGGCCACTCGGTTCCAAGCGCCTACAGAACGGCCGCGCGCGACGAAATGCAGTGGTTTGTTGAATGGCTGATGACAGACGGCGACGCAAGCATCGAGACCCTGCTGACGAGCCGCAAAAGCCGCGGCAATGGGTATCTGGCAACGCTTTACGGGCCGGGCGTTCCCCTTGACGAGAAGCTCGACGCTGCCCTCGATAAAACGGTTAAGGACATTGCGTTGGATGCGCAACAGAGATCCGGCTACCTGACGCGGGCCCTCTTCAATTGGACCTACTCACGCTTCGACACGCCCTCGCCTCCTTTGCGGGGGGCGTTCGTCATCGAGAAGCTTCTCTGCTCAACCTTCCCGCCGCCGCCGGCCGACGCACTTAGCGTGGCGCCACCTCCCCCTGCAGGGCCCACCAACCGCGAACTATTCGAGGCCAACGTTAAGGCTCGAAGCGATTGCCCCGTCTGCCACAAGTCATTGGATGGCATCGGCTTTGGATTCGAGAACTACAACGAAGTGGGCGGATACCGCACGCTTGATAAAGGCAGACCCGTGAATGCGAACGGCGAGCTTTTCGATACCGATGTCGATGGAAAATTCAATGGCGCCGTTGAGCTCTCGGCAAAGTTGGCGAGCAGCGAAACAGTTCGTCACTGCATGATGAAGCATCTTTATGAGTACGCCACGGGACGAGACGCAGAAGGAACTGTTGAAGATGAAGGTATCGATTCATGCAGGCTCAAGGCACTCGATCAACTTCTTCTCGAGAAGAAGGGGGATCTGCGAGAGGCGCTTGTGGGTTTCGTGACGAGCCCTGACTTTGTTTGGCGGCCCGCGCCCTAGCCGCAAAGGACGATCATGACCATGCAAAGCACCTTAGCTCGACGTCAATTGCTCAATGCCATGGGGTTGACGGCCTCGTCGTTGTTCTTGCCCTCACTGGCGGGCCGCAGGTTTGCCCGCGCTGCAACAACACCAAAGCGCCTTTTGGTGTTCTATACACCGCACGGGCCGGTGAACCAGCGCTGGCAAATGCGGCCAGCGGGCCCGCACACCTGGTCTGACACAAAAGAAAAACCCGACCGCAGCCAAGAACTTTCGTTTTCGCTCAAGAGCCAGACCGAAGACAAGTGGAGCCAAATATTAAAGCCGTTGTACCCACTTAGAGACAAACTGCTGGTGGTTGAAGGTCTTTCGATGGCGTCAGCGCTGCTCGACGTCAACACCAACAATCACAACGCTGGCACCTCGCACGCGCTGACGGGCGCGAAAATGGTTTATCCTGGTGGTTTCAAAATGGAGGGCGCCGGCGGCGGATCATCCATCGACCAGCTTGTGGCCGATAAGATTGCCGACCCCAATCGCATTCGCTCTTTTTACTTTTCGACGGGAGGCTGGTCGCCTGTGTTCCGCGGAAAGATTGAACAGCGAGCCGAAACCGCACCGGATCGAGCGTACGACAAACTGTTCCCCGTATCTGCAACCGGTGATGCAACGTTAGATCTTGTGAAGCAAAGAAGGCCAAGTGCGATAGCGGCCGTTGCGCAACAGTATAAGAAGTTCGCCGCACGCCTGGCATCCGACGACCGAAAGAAACTTGAGGATCACTTTGCGCTGGTGTCCGATCTTGAGCGGTCTTTGGCCTTCCGCAGTGCTGAAGGTGGCAAATGCGTCCAGCGCCCCAGCTCAGCTCCAGCGCCGGCTCCTGGACGCACTGTGGTTGACGTATCGAAGGACTTTGGTGGGCTCATCACGGCCGCCTTTGCCTGCGACATGACAAGGGTCGCGGTTCTGCAAATGGGACAGCCCGGATCCGGGGAACTGGTCACAGCGCTCAACATCCACACCGACCTTCATGCCGATGTCGCCCATGGTGCAAGTCCCGACCGACCGAAGCAGTACGGCCAAATGGCTGGCTACTACGCTTACCTTGCAAGCAACTTCGCAACGGTCTTGGGCCAATTGAATGCAGTCACTGTGGATGCAGGCAGAACGCTGTTGGATGATACGGTCTGCCTGTGGCTGTGTGAGCTGGCCAATGGCCCCCATGAAGTTCACGACATCATGGCGGTGGTGGCAGGCGGCGGCGATGCTTTTTCGCTTGGGCGCTACGTCAAGCACGCCGAGTCAACCGCCAATCCTCGAAGCGCCAACGGCGCCAAGATCGGACCCGCGCACAACAAGCTGCTAACAAGCGTCGCAAACGTGTTTGGAGTTGAAACCCAACTTGTTGGAAGCCCTGCGAGCGACTTCGTATCGAAGCGGCCATCTGCAGCAAATTTTGATCTCACGGGCGTGCTGCCCCTCATGAAGACGTAGAGGTTGACAATCACCGCGTGCTTTCAAAGAACACAACAGCACCGAAGAAAGGAGAAGCGAACGAAATGTCGAAAGTCACATATTCAGTGGCAGTGCCACCATTCGAGGCGGGACGTCGCCGCAGATTCTCGGACGAAGAAAAACGAGCCATCATCATCGATGCGTTTCGTGCCAACGAAACTCTTTCGTCGGTATCGCGTCGGTTTGATCTGGCGGTGGGGCTGCTTTACCGTTGGCAAAAAGCCCTGGGGATTTCCCGCGCGGCGGTGGCCCAATCGCCCGCGGGCCAAACGCAAGCGCAGCGCAGCCTGGAGGAGCGAGTGGCCGCCCTCGAACTCGAACTCATGACCCTCGCAAAGGAAAAGAGTGAACTCGAGGCGCAGTTGGGACAAACCGCCCGCCGACCAAGTGGAGCCAACGGGACGGACATCTTCGGCAACGAAATCGAAAACAGGCGCCTCACTCAAAACGCCTGACGCACAGGGTGAGCTAGTTGTCCCTGACCTCACGCAGACTGAACGGCTGTCGCTGCGCACTGAGGCGAATGCGTCCAAAGCTAGCCGATCGTGCGAAAGCATCCACCTCGCCACTGGTGTCCGCTTGATGGTTGGATGCGCCGAAGATCCAGGGCTCTTGGTTGCCCGCGATGCCTTGGGTCGAGTTCAAGCCACATGCGAAGTTGCCGAGGGTGGAATCGTCGGGCGACGTTCCTTCGTATCGAGAGCGCACACCATTGATGTAGAGTTCGGCTTCTGGCGCGCCGAAGTTGATGCCAATGTGAACCCACGCATCTGCCTCCAGGGGTGTGTCCGAACACAACCCCACCACGGAGCCGCCCGCCGGTGCGGAGCTCGCCTCTTGAATGCGCACAGCCAGACGATTTTGAGAGAGAAGAAACACGCCAAAATGGCCAGACGCCTTGGCGCCAACATGATCTCTGGTCACAAGGCCTCGGATGCCATTTGCGCGGCCGGGTCGAACCCAGAAATCGAGTGAGCCCTGGCTGAGATCCCACGCAGGATCATGGGGCACCAAGACATATGAACCGGCCGCACCAGGGAAGCTCATGGCGGATCCACAAGCACCGGGCGGGCCTGCAACCAGCGTGGGCGATCCGAATACCTGCCCGTTTCGTCCAGCGATCAACTCCGGCATCACCTTCTCGTCGATGCCATCAAACACCCACAAGGCGGTGGCTTCGGCCGCCAAAGCGGCACACGACTCATCCGCCTGGCCCCAAACCGCGTCGTGAGAGTTTTCCGCCCCGTCCGTCGCCAGCAAGGCGTCTTCATCGTACGAGCGCGCGTCCGGCGTCGTGCCCGGTCGAACCTCTTCAAAGCCAAACCGGCCACACGACATGAGACTCCACGTCATCATAAGGAAGATGAGCGGCGAAGTTTTCGCGCAAGAATGACGTGGCACCAACCGGTGTTCGGCAGAAGCGTCGCGAAACTAAAGACAGAACGGCGCGGGTGATCTACGACTGAATCAAGAACCCGCCGCACGCGCCCCATGCGCCACGTGCACGGCGCGAGATACGAAACCGCCGTTGTTCTGTCTTGTGGGGCATAAGAAGCTTTCACCTCACGGAGGGGCTTGCGATCACCTTGGGCAGCTCGCCCATCCAGAACCTTGCAATGGCCGGAGGCGGAATGTCCGCATCCTTGGTGAAGTCCCATTTTCGTGTGTCCGCTCCCACGGCCGCCACCATCTGCCAACCCGGGACCACCACGAGCAACGTGGACGTACCATCGGGCCCAGCGCTCACGTGATAGAACAATCCTGCGGGGAAAGACTTATCCCGCCGCGCATCGCGCAGAAACCAGCCATAGCCAAAGAACGAATCCTCCGGGCGGCTTTGATCGGACAGCGCATCCGCAACGAATTTTTCGGGCAACAAGCGTTGGCCTCGGAACACGCCACCCTGAAGCCACAGCTCGCCAACACGCGCAAGATCCTGCAAACTCGAACGCACGCTATAGCCGAATCCCTGCGAAGTTTCCTCGCAACGCCAGCTACGCGCGCCCAAGCGCATTGCCAGCGAGTGGCACGCGGCGTGTGAGAGACTTGGCGCAGCGTCGGGCCGCGCACGCAGCAGCGATGGAACAAGCGCGAACGCCCACTCGTCGTAATCCCAATCTGCACCAGGCTCATCCGCACTGTGAAAGCCTGACGTTCCAGAAAGCAAATGAGCCAGCGTGCTTTGGCGGTGCAGGCCTTGCGGCCATGCCGCGGGTGGAACCCAGTTTACGAGTGGCTGTTGTACCTTTTCCAGGAGCCGCGGCTCATGACCAACAATCGTGGCCGTGATCGCTGGGCTTTCGATGTGCCAAAGGCTGTTCTCTGTCGCGCCGCCTGCATTATGTTGCCATATGAGTCTTCCTCTACGGAACAGCGCCGTGGACGTTGGCGTTCCAGTGGTGTGGGATTCTAACCACGGGCCCAGGGCCGCAAGCCCATCCGAGGACACCCCCTCGTCATCCGGCAAGGCGGTGGGCCAAGGTGCATCCGTGAATTGCAACGCTGGTGTGGGTGAATGCACCGCAGGCGTAGAGGCGCGGACGCAGGCGGTTGTCAGTAGCGCTGCGCCGATCGACGCAAGCCAACGCCAATCGATCACGCGGCCCTCGTGATCGGGAGCGTACCTGTGCTGTCGGCCACCCTTTGCACCGCGCATCCAGCTTGGTTAAGCAACGTCAGCCAAAAGTTCGCCAAAGGCGTGTCCGAGGGCAGACGCAGGTGCTGGCCTGGAAGCAAACGTCCCCCTAGCCTTCCGGCAACCACGATCGGGAGGTCCGCGAAGCTATGCACGTGCCCATGACCCATGCCGGAGCCGAGGACGATTGCGCTGCGATCAAGCAAGGAGACGCCATCGGGCCCCCTGCGTTCCGCCAACGTCTTGATGATGTGGGCGTATACCGAGACGTGAAACGCGTCGATCTTTCCCAAGCTTTCCATCGAGCTGTCCCAATTGCCGGTGCTCACACCGTGGGAAAGCGGATGGTGGTTGTGTGAGCCATCCAGGAACCCCTGGTACGTTCGCGGAGAGTTCCAGCGTTCAGGATCGAACAGCACAGTGGCCACCCGCGACAGATCCGTTTCGAAAGCCAACGCCAGCAAATCGCCCATCAAACGCATATAGTCGCCGCGTTCAGTTGGAATGGCTGCGGGTCCGTGCACAGCCACCTTCTGTGTCCTGCGAGCTTTCGACAAGCGCTCCATCTGCTGCTCCATGGCGAACACAGCTGTTTGGTACTCGTCCAGCTTATGCTGATCCGCGCGCCCCAAATGCCGGGTCAACCGCCGGGCGTCATCGGCCACAAGATCCAACAGGCTGCGCGTCTGGGTCTTTTGTTCGCCAAACAGGCGGTTCCACACGGCGCGCGGATCGGTTTCCGCATCGGCGGCGTGGCCAGGCGCGTACCAGGAGATCTTCTCGTAGTACTTGGTCTCTCGGTTGTCCTTAAAATCGTTGCATGACAATTCGAGGGAAGGAAAAGGCGCGGTTTTGCCCAACACACTGGCGGCCACCTGATCGACAGTTTTGTTCGTAGGGTAGCCATCGTCCAAACGCTCGTCCGCTGGCGATGTGGTGAGCCAACACGATCCCGCCTGAGCGTGTGCGTCAACGCCTGGTGCAAACACGCGGTGCATTCCAGAAAGCACAAGAACGTGATCACGAACGGGCGCCAACGGACGCAAGGAGGGCGAGAGGTCGTAGTCGGGCCCCGTGTTCTGCGGAACCCAACTAGAAAGCCGAACGCCGTTGGGCATGTAGATGAACGCCAGCCGCAACGGCTCACTCTCAAGCGCCTTTGCGGCAGCCTTGCGCGGCAGCATGGCCTCAAGCAAAGGCAACGACATGGCCACGCCAACGCCGCGAAGTGCATGCCTACGAGACAGAGTTGTTCGTTTCATTGTTGGGCGACCCCGCTGTGAGAGGAGGACGAAGGGGATGTGCTGGTGAAACGGAACGGCGTACTCTGCACGATCGCCTGCACCACATCGTGAAAGCGATATCCCTGCGCCGCCGTTGCCTCCGCAATCTGCCTGACCACCACATCATCGATCGCACTCAACGGCCGGCACGTGGCGAAAGACAACAGGTGTTCGATGAAGCCTCGCGCGAACGGAGCGAGATCGTGCACCAGCAAGTTTTTGAAGTCTTCGGGCCCGCGGAAGTGGCGACCATCAAGTAACTTGCCACTTGAATCCACGCGCATGCCCGCCTCTGTGGTGACGTAGCGGCCCACACCGTCGAAGTTCGCCAAGGCGAACCCCAAGGGATCGATGCGATCATGGCACGCCGCACACGAAGGATCCGCACGGTGCCGTTCAAGCTGCTGTCGAACCGAAACCACCTGGCCCGCCTTTGCAGCGGCGTCGAGCGGCGGCACAACCACATTGGGTGGAGGCGGCGGGCGGTTAAACAGCGCCTCCAGCATCCAAAGGCCTCGGTACACCGGGCTTGTGCGTTTAGGCATGGAGGTCAGCGTAAGAACGGCGCCGCTGGTCAGGAGGCCACCGCGCACCCGATCGGGTGCCTTCACGCGCAGCCAAATTTCGCGTAATTCGTCACCCCGCTTTTTATCGAGCTCGACGGCGAAGTGGCGACGAGCGGCCCGAAATGACGTGCGAAAGTTCTGAAAATACCCGTAGTGCTTCGTGAGCTGTCGGTCCAAGAACAGATCTGGTGCGTCCACGAACGTGGACAGGGGCCGGTTTTCGAGCAACACAGAATCGAATAGCAACGTTGCCTCGATTGCCATCTGTTCGCCCAGGCTGCGGGTGTTGCCAACGCCATAGAAATAAGTGGGGAACAGAAGTTCATCGGGATGCGCACTGGCCAGCTTGTCAAGCTGCATCCATTCGACGCCAAACGCATCGGAAAGCGCTACAGCCTTTGGATCGCGGAGCATGCGCGCCACGTGAAAACGAAGACCTTCATCGGTGCAAAGCTCGCCGTCACGCGCGGCCTTCATGAGCGCTTCGTCGGGCAAGCTGGACCATAAGAATAGGGCGAGCCGTGTGGCGAGCTCGGGTCCGGTGAGCGGCCGAACGCCCGGAGTGCCTTGTTGCTCGGCAACCAACAAGAAGCGTGGCGACGACAAGATGCCCACCAGCGCCCGCTTTACACTCTCCTCAAACGAGACGCCCCGCCGAAGGGCATTCTGAGCGGGCCTCACATACCGCAGATACTCTGCGCGACCGCCCTGGCCGCGAAAGGCGCGATCAACGAACGCAAGCAACCGGTGTTGTATTTCGGTGATTGCGTGAGCCTTGGGTGGCGGCAAAAACAACGCCGCAAGAATGGGGCTTTTTTCGGCAAGCAACCGCTCGCTGTACACGACCTCCTGGGCCACAGCGACAAACTTCTCAAGCAACAACGGCGAGAACGACATCGCTTCGCCTTGGCGAGAAAAGCCATGCTTCGCACGTCGCTCAGGTGGCAACCCTGCCCCTGGCAGCAGATAATCCCGGCTGTTGTCGTATGTGGTCAGCAGCAGTTCGTCGGCGATGCGCTGCGTTTGGGTATCGAAGTAGTCCCGCTTGTAGCGAATTCTATTTCGCAACGGGAACACGTCGTGCGAAAGCCCCAACAGATCACGAACCGCGTTGTTGTACTCAAGCGCCGTCAGCCGCCGCAACAAGGGCTTCCCGGGATTGGGTCTATCCGCTGCAAGCTTGGCCAGAGCGCTAGCAAACCATGACCGCAGGGCCTCGTGTTCCACCTTTGTTGGCGCCGGCTCGTCTTCAGGCGGCATGTCGTGCGTCTCTAGTGCGGAGAGCACCCGCTTGATAACGGCCGCATCGGCCAGCACGTCCTCGGTGCGCGCGAAGCGGTGCAGGTCAATGTCACCACGAGTCTTTTCGCCCGCGCCGTGACACTTACTGCAGTAGAGGCTGACCAGAGGTTTTGTGTGGACCTCGTAGGGCAGCAGCGGCGCTGCGCCCGCTGTGCCACCTAACGTGAGAACCGCCGCCAGTGCGAAAAGTCGGGCAGCCACGATACAGAAGGCCTTGCGTGCCACTGCCCAAGATTTGGCCGGCCACCGCGGCCAGGGTAATTGACGACTGTCAACCGAATGCCAGGCGGCACCCGGTCCCCCGCCCGCTTCCGGATTTACATTGAGGTGTGTCAACCATTGTTCCAACCGCTGTAGGTAGGATCGAGGTGATGACCTCCCACAATCCGGGACGCCGACAACTTCTTCGGCAGTCTGTGTCTGCAATGGCCGCCCTTTCGCTGGGACCCCGCCTGGCCCGCGCGGCCGCCCCGCCTGCCAACAGGTTGTTCGTGGGCGCGTTGGTGGAACCCGCGGACATGTACGAAACCGGGATTGCCAACGCTTTGGACGCAATGCAGACGCAGGTTGGCATCAACACCGTCATGACGTTCACGCATACGCACACGGCGCGCCAGTATCGCCCCAAGCAAGCCGTGGCGCGTGACAAGACCGGTCGCGCGCTCACCGAAGTGTGGGTGAAGACCAACGCGAAGTACTACGCGAACCCGGCCTTCGTCGGCAAAGATCCCGCGACCCTTTATGCCGATCGCGACATCCTGGATGAATTGGTTGAAGCAGCGAAGCCGCGCCGCATGCAGGTCTATGCGCGTATCCTTGAACCTTACGTCATCACTGGTGCCATCCCCGGCTTCGAGGCGTTTGCTCAGACGGACGCGGATGGTCACAAGACCAATCAACTATGCTTCAATAAACCGGGCTACATCCGCTACTGGGAATCGGTGATCAACGACCTGGTTCGTGGGCACCAAGCGCTCGATGGATTCAAGTTTGGCCAGGAACGCGCAGCACCGCTGTTGGGCACGCTTGGCAAAGAGACGGCTGCCACATGCTTTTGCTCCGATTGCGTAGCCCTCGCCCGGCAACGGCACATTGATGCGAAACGAGCAAAACAGGGGCTCAAAGCCTTACAGAAGTTGGGAGCAGACATTCGTGCAGGTCATCGCCCCATTGATGGCAACTTCGTTTCGTTCTTGCGGGTTTTGACCAATTACCCCGAAGTGCTGGCTTGGGAGCGTCTGTGGATGGATTCGCGCGAGGCACAGCGCAAACGAATCTTTCGCCAGATCAAACGGATCAATCCGAAGGTGCAGGTGGGCTGGCACATCGATCACGGGATGACCTGGGACTTATTTATGCGCGCCACATGGAACTACGCCGAGATGGCTGAGCATTCAGACTGGCTAAGCGTCGCCGTGTATTTCGACAGCATGGGTCGCCGGTCCCAGGGGCACTACGAACGCAACTACCAAAGCATCCTCTTCGGCGATGCGCCCGAGTCGTTGTCGTATCCCATGTACCTCAGCATGCTGGGCTACGATCCAAAGGTTGAGCCCACACTCGACCAGCATCGGAAGCACGACACGGCCTTCAGCGCGGACTACGTCTATCGTGAAAGCCGGCGCGCCGTGCAAGCGGTGGCGGGCAAAGCGAAGGTTTATGTGCGTCCCGGATTCGACATGCCCGGCTACAACTGCGATGTGCAGCCTAAGCAAGTGTACGATGCCGCCACCAAAGCCCTTAAGGCAGGCGCTGACGGGCTTTGGTGTGGGCGCGAGTGGAAAGAACTGCAAGCCAAGAATGCCGAAGCCTTCGGCAATGCCGTCCGCGACTGGATCAAGAAGCGCGCATAGACGCGGGTTCTCTAAGGTGCCCGTGCGCTGACGGGTGGACCATCGCCTGTCGGCAGCTGCATCACCTTGTCGATGACGAGGCGATCGATCTTGGCGTTTGACTCGCGTCGCTTGAGCGTGAAAGTGTTGTTGCCGGAGGCTGTAGCCTCAATGGTGCCGAAATACGCCCACACGAAATTGGGGCCCAGGCTATTGCTGGTTACAAGCGCATTCGTCCCGTTGTTGAGCCGAAAGTATAGTGAATCGCCTCCGTTGGTTTCGAAGCGTCGACGCGCGTAGACGTGATAAGTGCCTGTTCCGGATAAAGAAAGCGCATAACTGAGTTCTGCGGATGGCTCGGTGGCGTTGTTGTTAGCTTTGACGTTGAAGTTAGGCGTGGCCACCACCACATAGCCTTTGCCCAAGAAGCCTGCATCCGTTGATTGTACAGCCCAGTCCAAATCACCGTTGGCGTTCGCTGTCGTGAAATCCTCGGCCTCGAAAACCACGCGACCGCCCTGCTCCACAAAGGCACCGGAGGCCACGCCGACCAAAACGTTTACGGCCATGGATTTCGTTGACTGCGAGAGACTGTCATAGGCCACCGCATAGAGCTCGCGGCCACCTGACATCAAATTCACATTGGCCCGGGTGTAAGGCGACGTCTTCACTTCACCGAGCGACGTTGCGCCATCGAAGAACTCCACCTTGGTGATGGTGTCCATCGCCGAAGCAGCCACGGCCTGCAGGGTGACGGGCACCCCAGCCGGTAAGTTCGCGTTTGCTACGGGCTGTGTGATCGAAACCGTGGGTGGCGCAACCACCGTAATGGATACGGGCGTTGAGCTCGCCATTGCATTGCCGCCTGTGACAGCTCGGGCCACCAGCGTACGCATTCCCGCCGTCAACGTTGGTAGTGTAACGGTGAACGGTGCCGTTGTTGACACTCCCAGGATCGTTGTGCCCTCAAGGATCTCCACTTTGGCTATCTGAGCTGGTGCCGCAACGCTGGCTGACACAACAACGTCGAGAGCGCGCGCGCTGGCGACTTTGGCTCCGTTGGCGGGTTGGCTGATCGAGATCGTAGGAAGAGATTGCGTTGCGCCCCCTGTGCCCACGCTGCCCCCCGATCCCACGCTGCCGCCTGTGCTCACACTGCCCCCCGATCCCACGCTGCCGCCCGTGCTCACACTGCCCCCCGATCCCACGCTGCCACCTGTGCTCACGCTGCCCCCTTTGCCGCCGATGCCATTTGCCCCCCCTGCACCACCTTTGCTCCCCGAAGAGCTTGCGGCGTCGCCACTGGCGTCCGCCTTGTCGCTGCCCGTGTTGTCTTCTCGCGACGTGGGAGAGCCGCAAGCCCAGAGCATTGTGGCGGCGAAGACAACGCTTAGTGGAACGCGGCTGAACAGGCGTATGCGAAAGTCAGGTGCGAGGATGTGCATGGTTACTCGAGTGGAACCCGAAGCGATATGCACCGTCAGTTGATCCTCCTCAACTGAAAGGCGCACCTGAAAGCCTCTCACGTGCGGGCCCGTTGAGGCGACGGATGCCTCAGCGTGGCAGTCGCATGCCACTGAGACGGAAGTTATCGATCGCCACGCCCTGCGCGAACCCCTCCACAGGATCGGCTGAGCCCTCGTCAGAGCCGTCGGCATTGGCACCTATGACCCAGGGGTTTTCATTGCCATCAATGCCGTCCGTGGTGTTGGTGCCACAGGAGCTCGTGGGAACGAAAATATCGGGCGGCGCAGCCGTCTGCTCGACGCCATTTACGAAAAGCTGAAATCCCAGAGGGCCGAAATTGATTCCTACGTTTGTCCAAACGTCGCGCGCCAGCGGTACATCTGAACAGCGGCCACCAACCTGCGTGGCGCCCTGCAAGCGCACCACAAGATGGCCCGATTCTACCCAGTACACTGTGAGGTGCCCAGGCCGCATCTCACGGAAGGCATCACGACTTACAATCCCGATGCGGGTACGCTGCTGGCCGGCTGGAAGGCGCAGCCAAAAACGAAGCGAGCCTGACGCCAAGTTAAAGTCTGGGTGATGAGGAACCTCGATCAGAGGAAAGCCGCCAGGCCCAGGCTCGAACAGCATGGCGGCACCACAGGCACTTGGCCCTGAAACAGACACCACGCCACCGGCCCTGACTGTGCCAGGGTGTGCGCCCCGCGCATCGACCACAGTTTTGGCACCCGTGGACTCCTCGAAGCGAAGAAGCATAACATCATCGGGGCGTGACCTTTCGTCACACGTGGGCGCGTCCGGTAGCTCCCGTTCGGCAAGGATACGCGTGTCGTCGCCACAAGCAGACAGCAGGGCCATCGCCCACAGCACAAGAGTTGCACGAAACGGCCAGGGCTTTCGCGGCGTGAAAGGATCGGCGTACAAGAAGGTCACGGTTACAATCGCCCACTGCAAGATACAGAGGCCAATTAGGGCAAGCGTAGCACTAACTTAGCGCTATTGGGCAGCCGCAAAGCCATTGCGACACCGCACGACAGCCGACCGCATACGTGCAGACGCAGGCACTTGAGTGCCGATGAAATAATTTATGACCCACTTTGCACGTTTGGAGTCTCCCTGGGTTCATGCACTTCAAGAGCCCGGCAATCAGCAAAGATAGGTCTTTCGTGACGACTCAAGAACCAAGGCCAACAGTTTCGTCCGTTGCCATGGCCGCTCTCTTCGGCGCGATCATGATTGCGTGTGGCGCGCAAAGCGGTTCGGACTCAGACGGCACCGGCCAAGGAGGAATTGGGTTTGCTGTGCCAGGCGCTGGCGACGCAGGGCTTCTACAGCCCGCTGGCGGCGCCACCGGCAAAGGCAACCCCACATTGGGTGCAGACGGCAAGACTTGCGGATTCGAACAGCTCCCGCTGGAGCGCCTGCCTGCGGAGCTATTGCTCGTGCTCGATCGATCGACCTCAATGATCACCGATAGGCTACAAAACGCCGAGACCAATTGGACCGTGTTGACCCGGGCGCTCGATGGAACCATCAACAAGACTCAGGCCGGAGTTCTGTGGGGCCTCAAGACGTTTCCAACCACTTCCGCTTGCGGGGTGCAAGGCGGAGTTGAGCATGACGTCGCCGTCAACAATTACGCTGCAATCAACGCTACGGTGATGCGTTCGACACCCGGCAACAACAATGGCACGCCAACGACGGCCGCCATGAACGCGGCCACGAACTATCTCAAGGGTCGGACCACACAGAACCCGAAGTATCTGCTCCTGGCGACGGATGGCGAACCCACGTGCTTCAACGGCAACGGAAGCCGCAATTCCACGGACATCCCCGCTGCCATCGCCGCTGTGGGCAACGCTGCACAAGAGGGCTTTCACACCTTCGTGGTGGGCATCGCACCACAGCGCCAAGTCGGCCGGGCGCTTGAAACTCTAAACGCGATGGCGGTGGCCGGCGCCGAGCCGCGGGCCGGAGACACCAAATTCTTCAGTGTGACCTCCGAAGCAGAACTTTCCGCGGCACTAGAGGCGATAGCCGGTCAGGTGGGCAGCTGCACGTTTAGCCTGAGCAAAGCGCCCCCTTCGCCCGATGACGTCGCCGTCGACATCGATGGCAAACGCATTGCTCGCTCGGACGTTGACGGCTGGCAATACAACGCCGCAAAGACCTCAATCGTTCTTAACGGTGCCTTGTGCGAGGCCGCTCGCAAGGGTTCACTCAAACGAGTCGAGATCACGTTTGGGTGTGCAGGTGTCGCGATCCCAGTGCTTTGAGGGCCTAGAGCAATCATTTACCCGTTGCAGTCGTGCGCCTCACGCGGCGTGGATGGGTGGCAAGTTGTTTGCCCGTTCGCTGGGCCCCCGGACTCTCAGCCTCGACGGATCAGCGCTCGCAAGAAACTTGCAGCCATTGTGACCCGATATCGCCGCTGCCTGTCTCCTTGGTCATATGACAATCGTGCCGTTCGATGTGCTTTACCGACGACTTGCGCATTTGCTGTTCGTGTTTTGCCTGTCTGCGGGATTCGCAACATCCGCGCAAGCCACCGTGATGGTGGAGTTGCCGCTTGACGACCTCATTCGGCATGCCGACCTAGTGATTCAGGGCACCGTGATGCGCACGGGAACACGCGTGCATTCGCCACGCGCTGCGGAAGCGTTGCTTGAGCCTCGCACGCATGTGTGGATTAAGGTCAACGAAGTTTTGGCCGGCGACGCTCCTGCCAATGGCGTGGTTCATTTGTGGGAACCAGGCGGTCGCTATGGCGATGTGCAGACCACGGTGGCAGGGGCGCCGCACTATGAACGCGGAGAAAGCGTGGTTGTGTTCTTGAGGCGCGACCCCGACAAACAAGGACTTTTCAGAACGCTTGAGATGTCGCAGGGCAAATATAAGATTCTGTCTAATGCGGTGGATGGTGGTCGTGTGGCCGTTCGCGATCTGAGCGACGTCTCCATCGCTCGTTGGCGACGCAAAAGCATGGAGGTTGGACCGCCATCGACCCAGAAACCGATCGCATTGACCACTTTGTCGGCCCGGGTGCGCGAGCTCAAACTCAAGCCTGAAGTTTCAAAGAAGGTGCCACGATGAAATGGCGTCTGGGACTTTGTGCGCGGTTGGTTGCTATCAGCGTTTATGCGTACGCGCTGTCGCCCGACGTCGCCTGGGCTTACTCCTGCATATCCTCGGCATGCGGCGGCTATTGCCAATCTCCTGTGCCCTATCGGCTTGGCACGCCTTCGGCGGATCTGGGCTTAGCCACCACTGAAACAGAGTTAAAGACAGGCATGGAGGCTTGGACAAAGCCCGCGTGTTCCAGCCTTAAGGTTCAGTATGGCGGCACGACCAGCGACGCGCCGGGAAATGGCAATGGCGTGGTGGCATGGGCCGAATCGAGCTGGAGCAGCGGTAACGGGACGATCGGAGTGACGACGTCGCGCTTATCACGTGGTTGCCTCACAGCACACATGCTCATGAACGGCGTAAACTTCAAATGGGTAAGTGGCACGCCCGCGGGTCGCGGCCAGGTGAATGCGTTCACCATCATTGCGCACGAAGGCGGCCATTTCCTTGGTCTTGGCCACTCAACAGCAAGCGGTGCCGTCATGAGGGCGCAGTACCCAGGAGGTGTGGTGCCCTTGAATCAAGATGACGAAGCCGGCATTTGCAAGATCTACTCTGGCGGCGGAGGCACTGCCGTTCCCGGGGGCGGGGGTGCGGGAGGCAGCACGGGGCAAAACACAGGCGGTACGGGTGGCTCATCTGGAAGCGGAAAGGGGCAGCTGTGCGCTGCGTGCCAGATGGCCGCCGATTGCGCCTCTGGCGTTTGCGTTCGCAATAATCTTACAGGCGAACGGTTTTGTGGCCAAAGCTGCGGCACTGGTTGTCCCTCCGGGTTTCGTTGTGCGGCCGTACAAGGCGCCGCAAATCAGTGTCTTCCTCCCAACAACACGTGTTCCAACGTGAACGTCCCCGATGGCACCGCGGCTGGCGGTGCCGCAGGTGGCGGTGGCGCGGGTGGCGCGGGTGCAGGTGGCGCGGGAGCAGGTGGAAGTGACGGTGCCAACCAAGGCGGCACGGGGGGCATGTCAGCCGCCGAATGTCAGAACGATGCCGACTGCGAAGACAACCAAAGATGTATCGGCGCACGCTGTATGGCTGATGATGAGGGGCAACTGATCCGCCCCGACGGCGAGAGCTGCGCGGTAAATGAGGATTGCCAATCACGCCTTTGCGTTGAAGCCGACGGCAAAGAAGCCTTCTGCTCGCGAGCGTGCACTGGCAACGCGGATTGTGTAAGTGGCTTCGCTTGCCGCGACCACGGCGACGACAAAATTTGCCTACCCATTGAGGGCGAGATGCCCGCCGAGGACGACAAAACAGAAGACAACAAGGCCAGCAGCGGCTGCGCCGTGGCGTCAGGTCAACGCAACGGGGGACCGGCTTGCATGTTGTCCCTGGTGACTTTGTGCCTCTTGGCACTCAGGCGGAAAAGGCCTTCGCAACGGTAGCGATGCTTGGGTGGTTGAGAGCAACGCAAGTGACATCGGTCTAGCCCAATATAACGCCGCAAGCTTATACTGAGTGTCTGCTCTCATCATCGCGCTTCCACTTCACAACCGTCGCCCAGCAGTGCTTGTGGACGCTGTGGATCCTGTGCGCCCCGCTGGGCACGCAGGCCAATGGAGCGACCAAACTGCGCGTGCTGTTCCTGTGCACTCCCCATGTGACGTGCGATGTCTTCACTAAGCGTTTGCGAGGACAGACCAGTGATTTGGCGGTCGAAATCCGCACCAATGCTTTCGTACAAGCAAAGCCGCTTGGTGAGTACCACGACGTTACGGCAGCCGAGGCGGCGGCGGCTTCGCATGACGCAGCCGTCGTGATTTGGTGGCGCGAAGGAAGCCTGGTGGCCCTCACCAGGAAGCCCGATTCCACCTTGGTGTTGGTCCGCCCCATCGCGTCCAGTCATCCTGTGAGAACGGCCGATCTAGAAGCGGGAGCCTTGGTGGCGCGCACCGCGATTGTTGGGAGACTCAACAACGCGCCACTGGGCACGACACACAAGCCTACGCCCCCACCGCCCCCGCCAACGCGCGCAAGCACGAGCGCTGCCCTATCCCGCACGCCGTGGGAGCTGGCGCCGCGCCTCGGATGGCTGGCAACGTGGGACGGACTTCCAACCGAGCCCAACCATGCCCTTGAGGCGCGAATTGAAGGCAGATGGAGAGCCCTCACCCTAGGCCTCCTATCATCTCGACGTCCATCGGTCCGCGTCACCGCGCAAGGGGCCGAGGCCGATATCGACAGCTGGGCGATGGGATTTGTGCTTGCTTACGACGTTGCGCTCGGCAGGGCCTGGCGCGTTGGCGCGGAAGGTCGCTTCGGTTGGTCAAGGACGTCGGTGCAGCCGCTTTCTGGCCCACTGCGGGACGAGTTGCGATTTGGACAATGGTTCGTTGGCACGGGCTTGCGGCTTCGGCGCCAAGTTGTGCCGGGGCGTTTAGGGCTCTGGATGGCAGCGGGCCTAGACGGCGTCGAAGATCCGTTCAGCCTCGGGCTGCGCGACGCCACGGGTTATCGGCCGTTATGGTACATGTGGTCCGTGCAACCCAGTGTGCGGATTGGGCTTGAGCTCACGTTTTCTCGTTGACCCACTTTGTGAACTCCACGTCTCCATGAAGCCACATGCCACCGTTTTTGTACGCCCAGGCGGCTTACCGTTCGATGGCGGCTCATAGCCCCATGCCGGTGGAACCTCCTTCGCTGCAGCATCTGTTGCCCCGTGCGATCGCGGGGGAGGACACAGCCTTGCGCGCGCTGGTCACCGCCCTGCTTCCCCGCGTGCGCAATCTGGTTCGTTACTTGGTGTGGCGCGACAGCGACGTAGATGATCTCACACAAGAATCTCTGCTTGTGGTGCTTGATGGCTTAGACAGCTTTCGCGGCGAGGGCCGGTTTGAGATGTGGGTGGATCGTGTGGTGGTGCGCTCGGTTTTTCGCAACCTAAAGCGACTGCGGCAAGAGCCGTCACGTGTGGATAGCGTCGAGCCTTTCGATGGCTCTGACTTGGTTGCTGCAACGTCGAATCCAGATGAGTACCTCACGCGACGCCAAACCATTGCCGTTCTGGATCGCCTATCGCCCGAGCAACGTCACGTTCTTGTGTTGCATCATGTGCTCGATATGACCGTACCTGAGATCGCTTCGCAGTTAAAAGTCCCCACGGAAACGGTGCGCAGCCGCCTGCGCCTCGCACGCCACAACTTGCGCGAGCAGAACTTGAGTTGTGACGGAGCCACGCAAACCAAGGAACCATCGTGAGCCCGCCTTCACACAACACACCTGAACCTTGGGCAAGCGTCAACCTACCCAAACTTGACGCCGAAGCGGGGCCCGCTCGTCGGTTGTCGGACGAGGCCACAGAGATCTTGGTGGCGAACACCCTGCAAGCGCACGCAAGACGCGGGCGACACAGGCGGACTTACATACTGCAGTTGGCAGCAGGGGTTGTCTTGT
Source organism: Deltaproteobacteria bacterium (assembly GCA_033763315.1). Taxonomy (GTDB): domain Bacteria; phylum Myxococcota_A; class Polyangia; order Fen-1088; family Fen-1088; genus JAGTJU01. The sequence continues at coordinate 90,621 of JANRKS010000006.1, read as the reverse complement.
TCCTAAGTTTGTCGGCGGCGGTTTCGGCGGCCTTCTTGCTGCGGTCGCGACAGCTCCAGTCAACCAGGCAACCAGCTGCACACGTTTCGCAACCGCAAGAGATGCCGGCACCAGTCGTGCCTGCCACCCCGGAACCACCTGGGCCACCACAAGCCGTGCCGGAGCCAAAGCGCGCTTCCGTTGCTCCATCGACCTCCGATCTGTTGGCCCAGGCAAATCACTTACGCAGACAAGCGCGCTGGAGCGCCGCTGCCCGTGCCTACGAGCGTGCGATACGGTCTTCACCTCATTCCCAAAACGCGTACGCCGCAATGGTGGCGGCGGGCAGCTTATACGTCGACCGGCTGCGCGATCCTCAACGTGGCGCCAAACTATTTCAAAGCGCCCTCGCCTTGCAGCCGGCTGGGCCCCTTGCGGAAGAAGCCCGATGGGGTTTGGCACAAGCCTACAGAAGCCTCGGCAATCAAAGCCGCGAACGCAAAGCGCTTCAAGCATTCTTGCACCACCACCCTCACAGTGCGCTTGCCGCGCAGGCACAAGCACGCCTGAACCGCCCCTAAAGGACCGCAGGGCGCAAGAATCAAATGTGAAAGTACGTGATCACCGTGACTGTCACTTGAGGGACGCAGGCCGACAGCCAAGCGCAAGCGGCTGGCCAATCGCCACGAGTTTGTTTTCTGAAATACGCAGCACCGTTAAGGACTGATCGCTGAAGTTTCCCACGTACAGGTATTCACCATCAGGTGAAAAAGCGATGCCCTCAGCAAGGGCTCCGACCTCTACCGTATCAAGCACGTGCAAGGATCGCGGAGCCCCGGCCAGTGAAAGCAGGCTCACTGTGGCGTTGCGGTGATAGGCCGATGCTGATGACCTCGAACTGCTGCCCCTGAGGTTCACGGTGGCGGCGTGTTGGCCCGTGGGGCTGATGGCCAAACCCTCGGGACTGTCTCCCACCAACACCTGGGCTACCAGCTTTGGCGGGTCGGATTCGAGATCGATAGCGCCAAGAAGATCGGGCTGCCCGTCGGAGCTTGAGGACGTTGCGCCCATGCTGGTCACCAAGGCAAACTTCCCGTTGGGCGCAATCACCAAAGGATAGGGATTCGGTACCACGTCCAAGCGGTGTGCCAGTTTCACATCTTGTCCATCCACCTTTAAGACGGCCACGGCGCTTTCTGAAAACAGGGTGACAAGGGCACGTTTGCCGTCGGGTGTAAAGCGTACATCTGAGGCCTGTCCTGCAAGGGGCACATCTGCAAGGAGCACAGCCGTAAGCGTGAGGCCATCGTTGAAGAGCCCAACGCGCGAAACGCTTTGTCCCTTTCGGTTTGCGGTGAGGGCCAGCTGCCCGCTGGGGCTCACATCGACGCCTGATGGCTGAAGGCCAACCTTCACCGTGCTAACCACCTTCATAGGTAAAGCGCGCAAATCGACTACGTGTAGCTTGTCGTTGGGGATGGCTGTCCATGCGTTTTCTTGCGCGACATTTTTCATTGAGTCGGAAACCAGGGCGAAGCGGCCCCCTGGCCCAAGCGCGAGGTTCGTGGGCGGCCCCCACACGGAATTGTTCACCTCAACGCTGCCCTTCAGCCGTGGCGCAAAAGGCTGCGACACATCGAACACGAGCACCCTATCTCCCTCTGGCGACACGGCGGTCAAAGCCGTTTTTGTATCGTGAACGGTTTTGCCGTCGCAGCCGATGAGGAGCGTGGCAGGAGGCGCTTTCGGCCGCTGCGAGCCCCTGCCTAGGCGACAACCGGCCTGCATCGCGAAAGCGGCGAGCAGTCCCATGAGAAAAATTTCAGACGTGCGGAAAAACGGAATACGAAACACAGGAGCATCCTAGGTAAGAAAGCCGTTGGCAGAGTTGGACGTTTAACATCCCGGGCGATCCAATGCGCCGGTCGTCGTAACAACCACATCGCGGGCTTGTACTCACAATACATTCGTCAGTAAATCGTTAGCTGTTGTGCCGCTGCCGTGGGCAGAGCGCGTGGCCGAATCTACACTCCGAATTTCAACACCCGCAAAGCAGGCCCATGCGGTGTGCGATCCATAAATTGACGGAGGAGAAGCATAAATGCGCACGAGTTTATTGTTGGCAAGCGTAAGCGTGATTGGTTTGGCGTGGGCCGTGAGCTGTGGGGGAGGAAACTCAGAAGGCGACAATGAAGGTGGTATGGGCGGTGAAGTGGCGGGGGCCGGTGGCGGAACATCGGAGGGAGGCAAAGCAGGGAGCAGCGCCGGCGGAAAGGGCGGCAGCGGTTCAGGCGGTAAAGGTGGCAGCCCAGGCACGGGCGGCACCAACGCCACGGGTGGCAGCACAGGCACCGGCGGTGCAAACACCACGGGTGGCAGCACGGGCACGGGCGGCGCAGCCAACACGGGAGGAACGCCCGGCACCGGCGGCATGGTGACTTGCGCAACCCTTCCGGGGCAAAAGCTCATCGAGTTCGAATCCGACGCGGACTTGTTCATGACCTCGTCCGCGATTTCAAATCCCGCCAACCTGCGCGTGCCAGCACCGATGCCTCAGCTCGTGACCTCGCCCGTTCACACCAAAGCCAAGGCCATGGAACTCGTGATCAACACCGCAGATGGGATGCCATCAGGTGGCTCCGACGCGGGTGCCGATGCTGGGGCGGGAGGCACCCTGCGATACCAGTGGTTCTTCATCGTGAAAGACCGCAGCATGTTCATGAACTACCTGCAGGCCGGCCGCACGATATCAGCATGGGTGTTGGTCCCCGCGGGCAACCAACTCAAGCAGTTGTCGTTGGTTTTGCAAACGGTCAACGGCTGGAAGAGCCAAAGCATCTTGGCCGCGGCCACGCCAGGTCAGTGGACCAAGATTGATTTTCTCATTCCCCAAGACTACGACTGCTCAAAGGTGACATCCAACAACCTCTTTGAGCTTGGAATCTACGGTGAGGTGACGCCGGGTACCACTTGGAGCGGCAAGATCTACGTGGACGACTTCAGCATCAGCGCCAAGTGATTTGCTCATTAGGTGACCGACTTCGTGGCCCGTAGGGGCAGCGGTTGCTTGGTCCCGTCGCATCATGCTTTAGGGTCAACGCTGAAAAAGTCATAACCTTTTTCGGAGTTCGCCCTGAAGACATGAGGATCAGAAGGGTCAGCTGAACGGTTTGGCAGGTGAAGTTGCCCGGCTGTGGTACCGTGCCCAAGCCGCTCCGACTTCCACGGCGTGAGGGGCCGGAAATGGCCGCTTGGAGCCTGGTCTGTAGCTTGTCAAACCATTGAGGGGGAACGAACGATGATCCGTATCGGACTTGTAGCTATTTTACTTGTCACGGCTTTTTTGCCTGGCTGTGCCGCCAGCTTCGCGTTCAAAGCCAGCGCCGAGATCGACGTCCCGATCGCCGAGATGCCGGCTAAGTACGCGTCGTGGGTCGTGGAGGCCGACGGCTACCTACAGGCCGTCAACGCGGCCTATGCAAGGCATCAGCACGCCAAGGCCGAGCTCGCGGCAGGTCTCGGGGTCGAAGCGAACGCAGATGCCATTGCAACCTTCATCCGCGACGCCATCAAGGTTCAAACCAAGGTGGTATGCCAGCCACCCAGCTTCAACGCCTCATTCGTTGCCGACTGTCGCGCCGATGCAAATGCGCGCGCTACGGGCAGAGCGGGTAGCGGCAGCGCATCGAGCGAGGCTTCCGCAGGCATTCGGGCGAACTGTGACGCTGGAGCCAGCCTTAACCTGACCCCGGGCTCGTGCACCGTGCAGACCACGGTCAACCAGCACCCAATCCTGAGCGACGCTGCCAGGTGGGCCAAGGTCGAAGCCAACATGAAAATCATTCTTCAGTTGAGCGCCGCCAACCGTCACCTCGACGGACGCGGCGACGGCATCAATGCACGCGGCAATCAACTCCACGCCGAGTCCGTCACCGACCTTGGCAAGGATCCGACCCTTGCGCTTCAGATGGATAAGATCCAGGCGGAGCTGAGGAAGGGTTCGGACGCAACCGCCGAGGCAAACAGCAAGCAAAGGTCGATGAACAGCGACCTGCTCACCATGACCGCTGCCATCGACGCTCAATTCCCGGGTCTGCGCGCCTCTGTCAACGGGGGCTAGTGGCCCTTACCCGCGCCGTCGATGCCATACGGGCCGTGCCCATGCACGATAGGCCGCCGGAGAATCGGTAGCGAAGGCATAAACGACCCCAACGATAACCGGGCCTTGTTCGGGCTTTTTTTCGCTTTAAAGGTCAGTGTTTACGTCGACGAAAAATGACCTCTGCTTCACTTTGGCGTACGCGGAGGTGAACATGGCAGTTACAAGGGTCAGTTTTGTTGCGGGGGCTGTGGGGCAATGGCGCGTGGAACATGTGCGGACCGTGGTGGGCCAAGGTCTTCCGGCGGCGTCGGCATTGAGCCGGATTGAAGGTTCGGTGTTCCAAAACCCCATTGATGCAGCGTGGTCGCTTGATGGCGTAAGGAGCAACGAGCGCTATCAAGAAGTCATGGAGAAGCGCAAGCTCGCGGCGATCCAGGAGGATCTCGATCGCCCGGCCAGCACTTGCGCCGCGCTTATCCCCATACGCAAATTGCCCGAGTGGTGGCAAATGTCCCAAGACGAACGGCGGTCGATATTCGAACAGAAATCGAACCACATTGCGGTGGGCAGCGAATACTTGCCTGCGGTGGCGCGACGTTTGTACCACTGCCGTGACTTGGGTTGTGACTTCGACTTTTTAACGTGGTTTGAGTTTGCCCCCGAAAGCCGTGGTGCGTTCGATGAACTGCTTGAGCGTCTGCGATCAACTGAGGAATGGCGGTACGTGGATCGCGAGGTTGAGCTGCGGCTAACGAGAAACGCCTAATCTGCCCGTGCCTAAAACCATCGCTGTCGCTAACTCCCGCCGCACCACACTTGCGTCGTTCTATGGGTTCGCTTTTTGATGCCGCTATCGTCCGTGGCGTCCTTTGCTCGTCAAATCACGGAGCGACAGTATATTCCCGCCGGGCGATGCATTCATGACAAGGACAACCCCGTGATTCGATACAACCCTCAAAGCTGGACGAAGGTGTTGCTTGGCTTTGCCCAAAGCCCGGTGTTCCGCACGCTGTTCTTGGACGTGGTGGGGGTGGCCATCTATGCGGCACTTGTGGTGTGGCTGGAACGGGATGTGGGAAAGATTCCGCAGCCTTTTGGCTTGCCGGTTTTGTCGTTGCTGGGAATCATCTTGGGCCTGTTGTTGGTTTTTCGGACGAACACCGCCTACGACCGTTGGTGGGAGGGCCGGCGGCTGTGGGGCCAGTTGGTGAACAACAGCCGTGCGCTGTCGCGCCAACTGCACGCGATGTTGCCTCCGGGGCGTGAACGGCGATCGCTTTACGCAAAGCTTATTGCGGGCTTCGCGGCCACGCTGGCTCAACACCTGCGGGCTTTTCCCCCCAGCCATAAAGCACGCGATCTGGATCCAGTGGATCGCGCCGCGGAAACACAAGGCGAGCTGGCCATCGCCAAAGTAGCTGAACTGCTCGCGAACGCCCCTCACCGTCCGAACCGACTGCTTAGCCATCTGACGCAGGAGTTTCACAGCGATGTGCGGGCGGGCAATCTACCTCACGAGTCAGTGATCGCTTTGCAGCCGTTGCTCACTGCCTTCGACGACGTCACAGGGGCTTGCGAACGAATCTCGCGCACCCCCATCCCGTTCGGCTACAGCTCGTACATCAAGCAGTTCATCGTGTTGTTCACCTTGGTTGTGCCCTTTGCGATGGCGAAGGACTATGGCTACGGCACGGTGGTTGCGGCGATGTTTTTGTTCTTCTCAACCATGGGTCTTGAACTTTTGGCCACCGAGATTGAAGAGCCTTTCGGTTCGGATCGAAACGACTTACCCTTGTTCGAGATTGCCAAGCGCATTGGCGATGACGTTGCGGACCTGTTGCCTAGCGAACGCTAGGTACATAGCCGTTCTCTTGACGTAACACGAGGCCGCCCTGTTGCGGGACGGTCTCACGGGCCCCTCGGCCGATCGCCAGGGGGCCCGAAGCACGTTGTTGGGCAGCGGCTCAGTCGAAGACGCCTTGGGGCGCAGTCGATCGACGCTGACAGCACCTCGTATTGGGGCAGTGACGGTTCAGCGAACTGGTCTGATTACACCGTGACGGCCAAGCTTGAGACGGCAGACAACGATCGCATGAGGCACTGACCTAAGCACCTGACGCGGTTGCGCTCTCTTATGCCCCGGCCAACACCGCCATCGCCATCGCGAAGATCCATTGAGCAACATCAATGCCACGAGCAGATTCACAACGTCAGATGGAACGGGTGAAGCAAGCCCGGTTCGATCGAAATCCGCTTCCGACAGCGTTAGGGCGTGGTCTCTCACCAAGCCTGATCCTGAGCCTCGTTCTGCTCGGGTCCTGCATCCACCCGCCAAGCAAAACCATCGCTAAGGCTGCGCCCAACACACTGCACGTGTTCGCCTACGCACTAGGAGCAGGCGACATCGCTTTGCTTTCGTTCGATCCGTCCACGGGCCACCTCAGCCTGGAAAAGAGCTTCTCCCAAAGTGGAAACTATGGCGCCATCTCAAGCGATGGTCGCCACATGTATGTTTGTGATGGCAAAGGTGAGCATGGAGTGATCCATGCGTTTTCGCGCGACACGCACGACGGCACTTTGAAATGGTTGGCATCGACCAACAGCGGCGGATCGGCCCCCACGCACCTAAGTGTAGACCCTGCGGGACACTTCGTGCTCGTCGCCAACTTCCGCAGCGACGACGTACACGTGTTCCAGATGCAGCCAGATGGTCGTTTGGGAGCTTCCGTGGCCAGCCTGCCTACGGGGCATCGGCCGCACCAAATTGCTTTCTCCCATGACGGTCGCTTTGTATTCGTTCCAAACCGCGACGACGATTCAGTGGGCCGCTACCGCTTCGATAAACGCAGTGGAAGTTTGCAAGAGCTGCCTGCCGCGGACGGAAATCAAACCCGCTTACGCACGCACCCTCGCCCGCGTCACATCGCGATCCATCCTTCGAACCGCGCTGCGTATCTGGTGCACGAAGGTGAAATGACTTTGGTTTCTTACGATCTCGATCCGGACACGGGAAACCTAACGAACCCCGCGGCGGCAACAACCAGACAGGGAGGTGGGGCGCATGTGATCGTTTCGCCCGATGGCCGCTTTGTGTACGTCTCGGTTCGCAGCCCGCCCGCGAGTATCTATACTTACGAGGTGGATCCGGCTTCCTTTCGACCACGGCAACTTCAGAGGTTTGTGCACCCAAGCATCACAGGGCCGCGTGATTTCGCCATTGACGCCACCGGCACCTTTTTACTGGTGGGTAGCCAGGAACAACACACAGTCGTAACATTGCAGCTGAACACGGCCAACGGCACTGTGAGCAACGTCAAGCAAGCCGTTAGGATTAACTCCAATGCCGCCTTCGTGGGTTTTGCTCGTGAGACACACGGAATGCAGCGCCAAGATTGAGATTATGCAGGACAAACGCCTCCCCTCTTCAAGACGCACGTTCTTGCGCCAGTCACTGCAAGCCGCAGTGGCCAGCACCGCTTTCGCGCAGATGCCATACGCTGCACACGCTGCGTGGCCCCCTGCCACGGCAGCGCAATGGCTCAAGCGAACCGGTTGGTTGGCCGGTTGCAATTTCATACCGAGCAACGCCGTGAACCAACTTGAGATGTGGCAGGCCGACTCGTTCGACTTGGCCACGATTGAGCGCGAGCTTGGTTGGGCAGAGGCGCTCGGCTTTAACAGCGTTCGTGTGTTCTTGCATGATCTGTTGTGGCAGGATCGAGAGGCCTTCCTTGCGCGCGTGGACCAATTCTTGACGGTGGCACATCGTCACAAGATTGGTGTGTTGTTCGTGCTTTTCGATGGTGTTTGGAATCCACAACCTCAGCTGGGCAAGCAAGCGCCGCCCCGACCTCACGTACACAATCCCGGATGGCTACAGAGCCCCGGCGCCGCCATTTTGGGGGCGCCCCAACGGCACAACTCTTTGCAAGCTTATGTAAGAGGTGTTGTGGGCGCCTTTCGCAACGACAACCGCGTTCACGGTTGGGACATCTTCAACGAGCCCAACAACGCCAACAAGAAAAGCTACGCCAAACGGGAGATCCACGACAAGGAGGCCCGCGCGATGGACCTGTTGCGTGCGGCTTTCGGTTGGGCCAAGGCCGCGCGCCCCACGCAGCCCCTGACAGCGGGCCTTTGGAACGGCGACTGGTCAAACGATGCAGCTTTGCGCCCGTTGCAAAAGCTAATGGTGGCTGAGTCAGACGTTATCAGCTTTCATTCTTATGATCCGCCGAAGCGACTGGAGGAAAAGATCTTCCAGCTTCGGCGCTATGGCCGCCCGTTGCTGTGCACCGAATTCATGGCACGCGGGCAACAAAGTTTGTTCGATCCGTGTCTCGAAATCTTAAAGCGAAACAACGTGGCAGCCTACTGTTGGGGCTTTGTTGCGGGGAAAACGCAAACGAACTACCCGTGGGACTCGTGGACCCGCACCTACACAAATCCACCGGACGTTTGGTTTCACGACATCTTGCATCCTGACGGACGGCCTTACGATCCCAACGAAGTGGCCTACATCAAGCGATTGACTGGCGCCGCGGCGCCGGATCGAGCTGTCCCGTAGAGAGCGGGGCCACGGTTCGGCCGGCTCCGTTTGATTGAGTAGTGTCAACTGTGCCTCCGCGGCAAACATCCCATACTTGCGCATTAAGGTGACGACCCTCTTTTGTTCGAGGAGTGATTCATGCCGCCGGCCAACGCCGCAAGCCTGTGCATAATTCTTGGGCGTAGGCAGCGTCTCGTCATGCTCGCCGCCGGGCTGGGCCTGCTTTACGCTTCCGCTTGCCGAACTTCCGACACGGAGAGCGCGTCAGACGACGTTGACGGCAAGACAGGCGGAGAAGGCGGCGTGAGCTCCCCTAACCCAAATGAGAAAGGCGGTACCGGGGGATCGCAAAACGCCGGTGGAAACGGCGGCCTAGGTGGCGCAACGCCAAGCGTAGGTGGACAGACGAGCGGAGGCACGGCCGGCGCCTCAGGAGGCATGGCCGGCACAGCTGCAGGTGGCGCTGGCGGGCAACCCGCACCGGCTGGCCAAGGCGGTAGCTCATTCCCTATGGGAGGCGCCGCAGGAGGCTTGGTCATCTTCACCGGACCTCTTCCACCGCTGGTTTCAAAAACGAATGTGCCTGCACTGCCTGTGTCGACGGTTGCCGCACAAGATGACCTTATCAACCAACTAAAAAGCAAGGTCGCGCAGTTTGAGGTGGATCGTGACCCCGCCGGCAACGTCACCCGCATCAAGATGTGGAACAAGAACACAGCGGCGGGCAACGTCTCAGACGCGTTGATATCGAAGGTGACCACCTTCCACAAACTGCAGAGCGTTCATATCGAAGCGCAGGATGTCTCCGACGCGGGGCTCGCGTTTCTCGAAAAGATGGCGGCTTTACGTGAAGCGCGCTTTCATTACATGGACGTCAAAGGTGGCGCTACGAAGGCCTTCATCAGGTATCTGAAAGTTCACCCAGATCTGACAGCGCTCGAAATCAAACACAACTTCTCACTTGCGGGCACGCTGGTGAACGAACTGCCTGCGATGCCGAACTTAACGCGCCTCGTTCTCGACAACGGATCTGCAGGTCCGGAGGCGCTCGAATTCCTCAAAGCAGCCAAGCGTGTGGAAGACCTGCAGATTCATCGCACAACCATGAACGATGACCAAATCGCTGCGTTTCTCAGCCAAATGCCGAACCTGCGTTGTCTTGAGCTTAAGCACAACGCGAAGGGGGCGCTAAACCTCACGTCCTTCCGCGCATTCGCGGGTCACAAGAACATTCGCCAGGTGCGCGTGACCGCCCAGTCCGCCAAGCGTCCCTATGTCTACGAGGGCGCGCTTGAATACCTCACCAAGCTGCCAACGCTTAAGGTTGTTCAGCTTGAGGTAGGCGACCCCAATGCCCCCGAGAAGGACCTTCCCCAGGCCTTTCTCGATGCCCTTCCCGAAAGCGTTAACCTCGTCCTTGTTCCCTACCCCTCCGGGGGCACATTCTTGGACGAGTGCCCACCTTCGTGACGGCAGCGGCCTGAGGTCCTCCACTCGTCATGAGTTCGAGTTTTCAGTCTTTTTGAAACAACTTCGACCCTGATGTCACTCACAGACCACGACCATGGATAAGCAGTTCACGCCAAGTCAAACCTGGGGAATCTCTTTAGCCACGAGTACACAGGGCGCTCCGATGCCGAATGGGCGGCGCGTTGTCCTCTTGGCGGTTACGGTTGCGTTGGCACAAGCCTGTGCCGGTGGGCGGGTATCTGGCGATCGCGACGATGGCGGCGGCAACGGGGAAGGTGGCAGCCAAGCTGGGTCAGGTGGACCCAGTCAAGGCGGTGGTGGCAAAACCGGCGGTACGCCATCGGCGCCTGCGCCGGCCAAACGTGTTTGCATAGAAAAAGGCAGCGAGGTCAAACCGGAACCTACGGTGTTGGCAGGCGCCTTCGCGCTTAATTGCGCAGGATGCCACGGCGCTGAAGGCAAAGGCGTTGGCAAGTTCCCCTCCCTGCGTGAGGACAAGGGCTACGATACGTTCGCGAAGATCATTCGTGAAGGCAAAGACGGCAGCGTGGCAGGTGTGATGCCGTCGTTTTCTGCAGAACAACTGTCAGAAAGCGAGATCTTGCAGATCTACGCAACGCTTGTTGGCAAAACCGTCACCGCCGACAAGACAATGGGATGCAACGACCTCAGCATGCTTGACGAAGGGGCGATTGCTTCGGCTTTCGCACGCGGCCTCAAAGAATGGCGTGCCCCCGATCACGAAGGTGCGGCGTGTGCCAGCTGCCATGGCCCCATGCCCGTTGATCTCGCGTACATCGGCTACGACGACGCCACCATCTTCCGTCGTGCCCTCAAGCACATTTCTGAGGAGCAAACGCGCGCTGTGATCGACTTCGTGCACGCGATTCGCGCCAAGTACGGCATCGCGGGACCCAAAAAGTTCCTTGATTTTCGTCCATTTCAGCCAGGCGGCCAGGTGCTCGCAGGCGCCACACCGGCCGAGCGCGATCACAAATTCGGCCTGAACCTAAAACAAGCGGCTCCCACCTTGTTTGATGGAGTGCTTGACACCAAGGCCAAGGCGCTCAAAGCCAAAGATGAGCTGCTAGCCATCAACCCCCGCACCTTCCCCATTGGTGTGCCGCTCAATCGTTGGACCGAGGACATTCACCATGGCAAGGAACACGGCACCCTCAACGAGTGGATTCCCGATCGGCCTCACATTCCGGTCGATAAGGCTGCCGAAGCGAAGCTTTATGAATTGCATGACAAGTACATCGCCAATCCCTCGTGGGAAACGCTTTGGCCCATCCAAGACGCGCGCGAAACGCTGACGAAGCTTACGGGTGTTGTGAAAGTAGACCCAAAAGCTGCCGACTTCAACGATCACGACGAGTTTGCGTACAAGTCCTATCAACTCAAATACGACTCGGTCGTGTTCGCGCAACACCAATTCCTTGAAGAAATGCGAGGCCGTCCTGGGCTGACAAACATGAGCGCCGCACCTTTTCCAGGGCGGAACAGCATTTGGGAGCTGGGCGACTTGGCGCGCACGAAGAGCAGTGTGTTCTTTCCCAAAGATTGCAAGGGCAGCTGGAACACGTGCTTGGGTTTACCGCCCGACGCGGTCGAGAAGCTTGATCACTCGTTGGATCCACGCGTGATGTTGAACGATCTGAAAGTCTCGTGGTTCTGGGTAGGGTGGTTCTTCGACAAAACCCTTTACCGAACCAATGGCAGCAACTCAACGAAGGTGTCGGAATACTTTACGGGCGAGTTGTACGAGCGCGGCTACTACAATCACTTGGTTTACCATCGCTTCCGCAAGAACCTGGCCGCAGCTTATGAGTACGAGGATCCCACCCAAAAACAGGAGCTCGAGCAGGGCATTGATCACTTCTGGGCGCACACGTACGGATACTACATGGCCTACAACCGCGGCATCGAATTGAACAAGATGCCCCAAGCCCCCGAGGCTCTCGCGCTTTACAAAGTCCTCGCGGGCAACACATTTCGCATGATGGCGCTCTTGGCCACCGAGCATATCCAGAGAACCGGCAAGGTCAGTGACAAGTCCGCGATGCGGCCGATCTACCGCAACACAATGCCGATTGCCTTCGCCGAGAAGCATGAATCGCCTGCGACCATCGAACTAACGAAACGTATCGTGGACGAGTATGAGGCCGCAATCGACGCCGCGTGCGAACGGCGCCCGCTTCGCTACGGTGAAGCGCCATACGCGGATCACTGCCCCTAGATTTGTGGGTCAACAATGAGGATAAACCCATGTCGCCACAGTCCAGGCTTGGCGACTGCTACTGAGTGAGGGCGAGGCAGCTATGGTTCCGCGGTGATGCCGCCCGCGGCCGTCTGCCCTCCCCCACCGAGCCCTCCCGCTGCTGCGTCAACTGAAGCGCTGCCCATCATTGCGCCTGGCACCGTCAAATTTCCGTCGCTGCCCCCGTTTGGCCCCGGGGCGGTGTTGCTCGCATTTGCTTCCCCGCACTAGAGCCCTCGCAAAATTTCATCCTCACTTTGACCCTTCTTTGGCTCCGGCCGCGACACTTGCTTACTCGAGCATTGGCCGCTTCCACACTTGCCGGAGAAAAAATCGAAGATGTATCTTCTCAAACGAAGAGGTTTTGTTTCCGCGATGGGCCTTGGCGCGGGCGCCTGGCTTCTTTCCCCCATGCTAAAGCAGGCCATCCGGCCCGCGATGGGCGCCACCACCACCAAACGGCGCGTCATCTTCTTCATTGATCGCATCGGCATTACGGACGAGATGCGTCCGGTGGCCTCCGGCGGGGGTCTTGATTTGAAGGGGTTTTCGCCGCTTGACCCTTACAAGTCACAAACGACGGTTGTGCAGCACATGTACAACCCCTTCGGGCACCACTTGCACGGAAACCTATGGCCACTCACCGCCATGGATCGAAAGCCGCTTGAAGGTGTCAAAACGGCACCGCTTGGCCCTTCAATCGACCGCGTCATCGCCAAAACAGCGGGCAAAGACGCCCCCATATCTTCGATCAACTTGGCCGTTTGGCCGGGTGATGAGGACGACGACTTTTCCCTCACTTACAGCAGCGATGGCCCCTTGGCTCCGTTCGCCATCCAACAAGATCCCGTAGCCGCCTTCGCTTCGATCTTCGGCAAAACCACACCGGCTGATCCTGCGGGCGGCAACCAGGGCGCTGCGGCCGCGCTTTTGCGGCAGAAGAAGAGCCTGCTTGATTTCGTGGTCTCCGATATCAAGAAGGCCTCAAACAACCTGGCGTCAACAGAGAAGGCCAAGCTTGAACAGTATATGACGTCCTTGCGCGAGATCGAAGCGAAGCTCAAGGACGTTGCAACCGCTCAACTTTCTTGCACATCGCCCAAAGCGCCCGATCCCGCCGCACTGAAAGGGAAGTATGCCAACCCAGATCGGCCGCAGGTGATCGCCGACATCATGACACAGGCGATGGGGTGCGGCTTCACCCAGGTCGGCGTGATCGCCCACAACACGGGAGGCATGCCCTTCTTAGGCGTTTGGCACAACAGCGAGGGAAAGCCCAACTACCCAGGGCAGCACGGCATGTGGCACGGCGGCGCGACTATGGAGCACCACAAGGCATTCCACAACTATTCCGCGAAGAGCATGGCCTACCTTCGGGGGCAATTGGAGCGCATATCCGATGGCAGCGGAACGTTAGCGGATAGCACGCTCATTGTTTTCATGAACAACTCGGGCGGCCAACATCATGGCGGGCAAAGCGACTATCTGTTTATCACCGTGGGCGATCTCAAAGGTGCCTTGAAAACAGGGCGTCTCGTTCAACTTCCCACCAGCAAGATCACAAGCGGCGACCCACGCATGACCCTCGTGACCCCTGGGGACTCCGGCTTCAAGCCGCAGATCAACAAAGAGCACCCCGTCCATTCCGTATCCGATTTCTTTGTGTCGATAGCCCGCGCGGTGGGGGCGGACGTAACCTCGTTTGGCGATCCACGTATCAACAAGGGCCCACTGCAAGAGGTTTACGCATGAGCCACGTCACATTATTCGCGCAGACCGTCCGCACCACATTTGCCCTGTGTCTCATCGCGTTCGTGGCTTGCACAGGCTCTATAGGCAATCAAACAGGGCAAGGCGATGATGATCAGGACGACGGCAAAGGCGATGGGGGATCGAGCGGTGGATCGAACGGCCGCGGAGGAAACGCTGCAGGCGGCTCCGGCACGCCTGATGAGATGAACGCTTGTGGCCCGTTGCCACAACGGCTTTGGCGGCTCACGCCTGTTCAGCTTGAGAATGTGCTCAAGACGGTGAACACAGGCGCCAAAGATGTGGCCAAGGCGCTTGAGCCGTTTGTTACCGATCGTGGCACCGCTTCGGGATTGGCGCTCACCGTGCCGCACGTCGAAGCACTGGTGGACAAGCTGGGAACGCAGGCCAGCGCGGTGTTTACGGCGCGCAAGTCAATCAACGCTTGTTTGGAAGGCGCACCATCGAACGATTGCGTGAAGCAGGCCATCGAACGCCTGGCGCTCAAGGCCTTTCGTCGGCCTCCAACGTCTGAAGAGGTGGACAGTTACGTGAGCTATTACAGCGCCGAAAAGGCGATCGACGGCGCAGACGTGGCGTTTCGTCAGCTGACCCAAGCCATCCTGCTCTCGCCCAACACACTGTTCAGATTCGAGTTAGGCGCGAAGGCCGATGGCGGCAAGGTGGAGCTGACGGGATACGAGAAGGCCTCGTTTTTATCTTTTACCCTATTGGATTCGCCACCCGACGCTGAGCTTCTCGAATCTGCAAAGAAGGGCGAATTGGATTCGAAGGAAGGCTTGGCCAAGCAAGCAACGCGGTTGCTGGCGGCCGCGGAGGCTGGCGGCGCGCTGCAGAGGTATTTCGATGAGACCATGGACGTGCAAGCGGTGACGTCGGTTGCCAAGGATGAAGGGACGTATCCGAAATTCACAAACGACATCCGCGCGGACATGTTGTCCGAGTTCAGAGCGTTCGTGAAAGAGGCTATTTGGCGCGGCGATGGACGCTTGGAGACCTTGCTAACAGCGCCGCACACCTTTTTGAACAAACGTCTGGGAACATTTTATGGACTGCAGGGTGGTGCGGATGATGGAACATGGGCCAAGGCGGACACGGCCGCACAGGGCCGCTCTGGTCTTTTGACGTTAGGCGCGTTCCTTGCCACGCACGGCTTGCAAAATGATACCGACATCATTCGTCGCGGTCGCTTTGTGAGGGAGCAACTGCTTTGCGATGAATTGCCTTCGCCCCCCGCAGACGTCAATGCGTTTCCGTTGCCGCCCGACGGCGTGCTGACCCATCGCGAGCGCTTGGTGGCTCACGCCGAGAATCCACGATGCGCCCTGTGCCACGACCTTATGGATCCCTTGGGCTTCGGCCTTGAAAAGTTTGATGGTGTCGGCGCCTACCGGACCACGGACGCGCGAGCGAAGAAATCGCTGGACGTCACAGGTTTCCTGGCGGAAGGCGACCAAAAGTTCAGTTTCGAAGGCGCACGCGGTCTTGCCAAGGTTGTGCTTGAACAGCCTCGCGCGCACACATGTTTCGCGCGCAAACTCGAAGCATTCATCGCAGGTCGCGGCTTGCAGGAGGGAGGATCGTGTGCGGCGGACGCAGCGTTTGTGGAGGATCTCCGAAATGAGGGGGTACGAGGGGGATTGGTGCGCAGATTTTCAGACCCCGCATTCTGGAAGCGCGCCTTGAGTAACTAGCACTTGGTGTAACGGCCTTCCGTCACGAAAGGACACATCTTCATGAAACGTACGCCTTCTCTGTCTCGACGAACCCTGCTACGCGGTGGCGCCGGCTTCTCCTTGGCCTTGCCCTTCTTGGAGGCCATGACGCCCTTGGGAAAACAAGCCCAGGCAGCCCCCGCAAAAAAACTGCTGTTTTGGATGCAGCCGCTTTCAATCTACGCCGACGTCTTTTGGCCGGCCGCACCTGGAGCCAAAGAGTACAACTACCGCACGGATCCGATGAGGGAAATCGCGTGGAGCGGACCGGGCGCGATGGACAACGACAAATATGTGCTGCCCGAGATGCTCAAGGCGCTCGAGCCTCATCGTAGCGAACTGACGTTCGTTGAGGGGTTAGACAACTCGGGTGGAAACCATCCCGCGTACAGCACAACCTTGACGGGCACCGACACATACGAAAAGTCACCAAGCAACATGATCTCCATCGATCAGGTGATTGCGCAGAAGTTGAATCCAAGCACGCGCTTTAAGACGATGCATGCGGGGGTGCACAACGGTGGCTCGAATCAAGGGCAGGCGATCTCCTGGCTATCGAAATCGCAGGCGGTTCCTGCCACCGACAACCCGATCAAGCTTTGGGAGCGCGTGTTTGCCGATGTGTCAGCGGATCCGGGCCAGGCGCAGAAGCTCCGCGCAAAGAAGCAATCGGTTTTGGACGCGGCTTTGTCGCAGGCCAACGGGTTGAAGGCGAAGCTTGGTGCGGCAGACAAAGCCAAGGTTGATCAATACCTCACTTCGTTTCGCGAACTAGAAAGCCGGTTGGGCACGGGCGCCCAGCAGGGATGCAACCCACCAGAGAAAACCAGCTCCATCAGCCCTTCACACGGCAAAGGCTTGTACGATGGGGACGAACTTGAAGCGATCGAGGACACGCCCTTCATCATGAAGCAGCAGATCGATCTGATGGCGATGGCTTTTGCATGCGACCTTACACGCATCGGCACCTTCCAATTTGGAACCGAAGCCAACAACCTCACGTTCCCTTGGATCGGATTGCCCTCGTGGCGGTGGCACGACGCCTCGCACTTCGAGGCACAAGAGGGCAAATGGCCCGAACAAGCGAAGTACGCGGAGGGGTGGCGGGCTGTGGCCAAATGGAGCCTGGAACAGTTTGGCGTGTTGGTTCAACGACTCAAAGATTTTGGTGCCTTCGACGACATGATGGCCGTGTTCTTGACCTCGATGAACCACGGTGGGGCACACACAGCACGCAGCTGTCCGATCCTTATCGCTGGTTCAGGAGGCGGCACACTGCGGGCTGGCCGGCACGTTCGTTTGGCTCACCAGTATAACGGTGGTGGCAAAACCAGACGCTTCAATGATCTACATCTCACACTGGCGAAGGCCATGGGGGTGAATCTGACGACGTTTGGCGACGCCGACAAGAGCACGGGACCCATCACGGAGTTGCTGACATGAAAGCCGTTAGTCGTAACTGCAAAGTTGTGTTTGCGCTGGCCGTTGCAACGGGCTTGGCCGCATGCACGGGCACCGTAGACAGTGACAAAACCGGTGGCGATAGCAGCGGTGGCGCAGGTGGTGAATCCGGTTCGGGCGGCAACCAAAGCGGCGGTCAAAGCACGCAGCCTAATCCTACTGATTGCAAGAACGCTGATGATTGTCCCGCCGCGGCCTTCGTGATGCGCAGGCTAACGCGCGAGGAATACGACAACACAGTTTCGGACATGCTTGGCGCGCCCTTGACGCCGGCACAGTCGTTTCCCGTTGAGGAAAAGGTGAAGGGCTTCGACAACAACGGATCGGCGTTGTCATTTCCTGGTGTGCTGGCCGAACAGTCGTTGGCCGCCTCTGCACAGTTGGCCAAAGCAGCCGCCGCAAAGGCTTCAACCTGGAACAGCTGCGCCTCCGGGGGCGGTTCGACCGATTGTGCCCGCAAGGTGATCGAAGGGTTTGGCAGGCGCGCGTGGCGCAGGCCCTTGGCTGCCGAAGAGATTGATCGCCTGATGGGTGTTTTTGAAAAAGGCGAAACCTTCTTGGAGGGGATTGAGATGGCGGCGCAGTCGTTGCTTATCTCTGTTCCGTTCTTCTACAGGGTTGAACAAGTGGGCGATAAAGCACGCACAGCCACGTCGTGGGAGATGGCCTCTCGGCTTTCGTACTTGATATGGAAAAGCCTTCCCGACGAGGAACTATTCGCTGCGGCGGCAGACAACAAGCTTACAACCGAAGCGCAAATCGCGGCGCAGGCGCAGCGCATGCTTTCCGATGGGAAGGCCAAACGCACCTTCGCGGCCTTCAACAAGCAGTGGTTGGAGCTTTCAAAAATTTCAACCGCCGCCAAGGATCCCAAGACCTTCCCCAAATGGAACAACGATTACGCTGATTTGCTGCGCAAGGGTGCAGAAGCCTTTGCTGCGCACGTGGCGGCCGAGGGAAAAGTCTCCGACCTTTTCACAGCCGGCTACGTGTTTGTGAACGACGATCTGGCGCCTTACTATGGGGCTAGCAAGCCGGGCAGCACAGCGTTCAAGAAGGTGGAACTAGACGATCCCAAACGTCGCGCGGGCATCCTCACCCAAGGCGGTATGCTGGCCAGCCACTCGGGTTTCAATTCAACTTCACCGACTTTTACCGGGCGCTATATTCGGGAGCAGCTTCTGTGCGGCACGTTGCCTCCTCCGCCTCCCGATGTGAACGTAATGATCGGCCTGGCGCCGCCGGATCAGACAACGCGTGAGCATCATACGGCGCACAACAACAACCCGCAGTGCACGGGTTGCCACCGCCTTATGGATCCCATTGGCTTCGCTTTTGAGGAATACGACGCCATGGGGCAGCACCGCACAACCGAACATGGCAAGCCGATCGACGCCACCGGTGAAGCGGTGGATACCGACCTGGGGAAATTCACGGGCGTGACAGAGCTGGCACAGAAGCTGGTAAACAGCGACGACGCAGCGGCTTGCTGGGCAAAGCAATGGTTCCGGTTTGCGTTCGGGCGGCTTGAGACGAGCGGCGACGAAGCCGCGGTGCAAGCGCTCAAAACCAGCCTCCGCAAAGAGGGGACCTTCCGTGAGTTGCTGCTTCAAACAACGAAAAGCAGGCTGTTCGCAGAAGTGCCAGCGGGCGGGGGTTAAGCTTCCAGATTCGGGATTCATCGTTGCCCCTGACCATGGGTGGCCTTGTGACGTGGTGCACGGGCGCATCGAGATGTTGTCCGGGATCAGAGCGACCGCGCCACAACAGAGGTTTGGGCCGTGCTCGGCCTCGCGGCCGCCGTCCTGCCCCCAGCGGACTACGCGGCTTTGGCTGCGCTCAGTGATAACAACGTTGCCGCTTAGGAGAGCGATACGGCTGAGGCGCGGGCTGGGTTTGGCGCCGGGTCACGGATCGGTCTAAAGGCGGGTGCGTCTCAAAAAGAAGCTGATCACGAGCGTTAGGCTGGCGGTTACGGCCCAAAAGTAGGCGTATCCGTACCGCCATTCGAGTTCTGGCAAAACGCGAAAATTCATTCCGTACACGCCCACGAGAAACGTCAACGGGAGAAAGACAAAGCTCACCGAGGTTAAGCGGTGCATCACTCGGCTTGTGCGATGAGCCGTCATGGACATGTGAAGGTTCAACGAATTCGAAAGGATGTCGCGATCCGCGAGCATGTCTTCTATCAAGTGGTCTACCGTGCCGACCATGTTCAACAAGAAGCGCTGGGTTGTTTCGGAGAGTAATGCTGAACGACGGGTCGCCATATCGCACAGCACCGTGCGCGTGGGAAGCAACAGGGTCCGAAAGTGCAGGAGTTGGGAAGACAACACCGCGTGCCGTTGGAAGAACGCATCATCGACGTTCATAGTGTGCAGCTCAAGTTGCAATCGCTCCACGTGGTCACCCATGATCTTCTGTGCCTGCAAGAAGCGATCAAGAACTTGGTCCCATAGCTCGTAAATCAAGAAGCTGGGCGTCTGCGCGAACCGAAGGAAGTCGCTGCGGTAGTTTGCCCTCACTGAGCGAACGAGGGGTGATGGGACCTGATGGAACGTAACGAGATAGTTTTCGCTTAGGGTGGCGCTAAGTCGTTCTAGCGCAAGGCTGCCCTGGAGCTCACCGGTATAAGTGCACACCAATAAGTTCAGGTGGCTTTCGTGCCTCTCGTAGTGCACGGCAGGCTCACAGCGCAAGCAGCTCTCGATGGTGTCATCGTCAAGCAAATCGAGGCGTCGCAAAAGCGCGCGCGACTCCTCGACTTCGCCTTGAACGTCGATCCAAACAAACCGGCCGGCGGCGATCCCGGGCGCAATCTCTGATGGATCGATTTGCCTTTCGGTCTTGGTTGCAAAATCCATCTCAAGCACCGTGACGCCGGGCTGGACGCTTTTAAGATGATCGATGATCTTCACATTCGAAGGATTGCATCAAACGTGTTTCGGGCGTGTGGCGAAAAGCGGTCCACAAAACAAACAACTCAAGTGCCGCGACGACAACGAGGCTATCGACGCGGCGTTATGCTGCTCGAGGGCTTGAAGCAAAGCCCCGTTGAGATCTCGGCGTCGCGGTGTAGACCCCTTGCGTAAGCGTCAATGGCTTCCGCAATGAGATTCGCCGCGCAGTTTTGAAACCTCGAGCCAACAGGTTTGCCACGGTAGGTTGTCGATAGACCCCGATGGATCTCGGGATGCATTGCCTTTACGGCTTGTGCCTCGGCTTTCCCCACCTGATCTCGTAGGGGCGGGAGGCCATCGCAGGCGGGCGACTTTTGAAGCGCGAGGTTCGCTGGCGGAGGATTGTCACTGCCAGGTTAAGGATCAGATTTGAGCGATGACGTGATCCCAAAGCGGACTGTCAACCACACAAATTCGATTGGCGCATTGCGCAGGTAATTCGCAAAACGCTCGGCTGGCGCGGCCTTGTCCGCGCTCCTGCCCGCGGCTCGCCTGAATGAGTCGCGTGTGTGAACGAACCTCGCAGGTTAGGTCGGTGGATGATGTAAGCTGACCCAATGGCGATAAGGAAGGAAGTTGTTAACCGTGCCGGCAAACGATGGACCGTATCTGTCGTGCAGTCGTCACGAGCCGATGAAGAGGACTTTCGTTTCTGGTATCGCGGCCTGAACCCAATTCAAAGAGTCGATGCTGTGCTTGACTGCCTGGTAAGTAGCTTGAAGGCCCAAGGAAAAAATGGCGCACCCAGATTTCGAAGAGTTTCTCGTCTCGCTAAACGAAGAGCGGGTTAGGTACCTCATAGGCGGCGCACACGCGTTGGCTTTTCATGCCCGTCCACGGGCTACTAAGGACCTGGATGTGTTCATAGATCCATCGCGCGCGAATGCGGAACGCACGGTCAGGGCGATTGGCAAATTCTTTGGGGGAACGAGCCCAAAGTTTGCGAGCGCGGAATATTTGCGCAATCCCGATACCATCGTGCAATTGGGTGTGGCACCAGTACGCATCGACATTGTCTCGAGTTTTGGTTCCATTAAGCGATTTGCGGATGCCTGGACGCGACGAGTGACGTCACGCTTCGGCACGGTGGACGCTCACTATCTTTCGCTCGACGATCTAATTGCGGAGAAAACCTTCTGGGCGCGGCCCCAAGATCTCGCAGATCTGGTTGTGCTGAAGCGGGCCGTCAAACAGAGGGGCAAATAGGGTTGGGCGGTTGCTCGGACAACGTGAAGAGTTTATCGACGCCGCCGGCGCTCGGTTTCGTTTTTTGGGGGGCCGTTGTGAGGGCAGCTTCATCAGCTGGCGTCGACGCTGCAGAATGTCCCTTCGTCCAGGTCAGAACAGCGCTTGGCCTTTCATCGCTTCTACCTGTGCATGGCCTCGTTCACATCGGGCTATCTTGAGCACCAAGCGCTTGCATGTGAACGCCAAGATCCTCGCGGAGATCCCTCCTGAAACGATGGCCGCATCGCTATCTCTCCTCCTGCCGGCCATGAACGTTGATGATCGCGTCGAGATGTTGTAGGGGATCAGAGCGACCGCGCCACCTCAGGGGTTTGCGGCCGTGCTCGGCCTCGCGGCCACCGTCCTGCCCCCAGCGGCCGACGCGGCTCTGGCTGCGCTCAGGGACAACCCTGTTGCCGCTTAGGTGACTGATGCGTCTGAAAGACCGCACGGCCGAGCCCGGCTCCCGTTGTCGGTCCTCAGGCGCCGCACGGCTTAGGCAACCAGCCAACCCATGCTTGTGGCGTCAGGTGCATGCGTCAACGTCATGGTTTTGCCGGTAAGGGCCTTCGCGATGGTGTTGTAAAGCTTCGTGGCATCCATCTCTGCGAAATCGATTCCGGCGCCTACCTTCAACTTACCGCTGGCGCTTGTCCACAAGTGAAAGATGTCGCGAAGCGAATGGCTGTCGCCACCATCTCCCAGTTCGGTGCTCATCAAAAACAGCATGTTTTCAAGCACGCTCTTGCCGTTGCCTTCTTTGGCGCCATCTAGAACGCCCATGAAGTATGCGGCGCGAGACATGAGAAGGTGCGTGTGTTTTTCAACCCAGTCTCTTGATTTGTGGATTCCAGTTTTCCCGTGGGCCACGTCGCCGCCCCAGCCATGCCAGTATTCATGCGAAGTGGTGGGGTCGTCGAAGGTAATTGATCGCCCGGCCCACGAATAGTTCCCCTTTATGCTGACGCGATCGCCGCCCGACATGAATTGAAGGTTACCGAAGCGGGATCTGTCGCAAATCAAAGCCATCGCATAAACGTCGGCCATCGTGCGCCACATCTTGTCCCAGTCGGCCCACGCAATCGGAACCGTGTCGCTGCCGTTGCCCACATCCCCATCGCCGACATTGGTTTGCAAGCGATTGAAGTTCTGCCCGTCGAACACGCCCGGCCTTTCTGGCTTTCCACACACTTGTGCGTTCAACGCGGCCTGTGTCGCGGCGGTGGCGGTCTGCATGGATTCGCCAAACACCGTCAGTTCAAGTTCGCGAATCTTATCCATGTGGTCGGATAGCTGCGCCCGGGAGCCTGCGCCGAGGTTGCCAGCGTCACTTGAAAGAAACTTGTACTGCTCTGACACGGAGTCCAAGATCGAGCGCTCGATGTGCCGCATCTTGTCCGCTTCGCAGCTGCCCGGTTGGGTGGGAACCGGGGTTGGGTTTGCGGGTTTCCCTGGATCAAATTGCCCAAAGACGCGGTCAAATAGCGCTTGCGGCACGCGGACAACCGAATCGGTCACACCACCATTCGATCGATATGAATGGTTCTCGCGTTTGCCATTGTTGCGTGAGTAGGTGCCCGCAATGAGGCTTCGAATGGCCGTGGGTGTTTGTCCACCATGAAGCTGCTCAAGCACAAATTGGTCGATGGTGGCGCTTTTGTTATCGACGCCCCGGAACACAAACTCGCAGCCCACGTCGTGATTGGCGCTGCTGGTGGATGTACCTAGGTTCAGGTTTTTCGAGAATCCAACTTTGGATGCAAAAGGAGCCAACGGCGATAGCGGTCCCGTAAGCCCAGCCGCGGCGTGTTCAGGCCGCACCCCCAACCCGAAGAAGAACGTAACGGCGCGCATGGGCGGCGCCGGCGTGGCGCCCCACACACTGGTGGTTTGCATGCCATCAAGAAAAGGCAGGCCAATGGCGATGCTGCCCGCGCCGCGCAGCAAGGTGCGACGATTGAATGACTTTTGGTACTGCATCGTGGACTTCTTCATCGGTGGCTCCTCACTCGCGGCGAACGAAGGCAAAAACCGGATGGCGAGACAACGCCACCAGCAGCTCCTCATACGAGCCGTCCGTGCCGGCAAGCGCGCGCTTCAGATCATCAATCGTACAGTCGTCAAGCGTCTCAAGCGCGCGGCCGATGGCGAACTGGAACGGCTTCTTGATGAGACAAGTTTGTGTCTCTGGGTGTTTGGCCAGTAGGTCAACGAATTGGCCAACGTCTCCGAATGAACCCGCAGGCTCGCTGCCGATGGCGGGGAAGCTGCCATTCATGCGCGTCGGGTTGCCTTGTTCATCCTTTTCGCGGTACGCACCAATGCCGTCGAAAGGCTCGAAAGCAAACGCCAGGGGCTCAAACGCCTTGTGGCATTTGCCACACGTTGGATCCGCGATGCGATGTTCGGCGAGCGTGCGCTTTCCGTCGCCTTTTAGTTCAGGTGGATCCGCCGTGTTGGTGCCCGCTGGGGGGCCAGGAATGTCTTGGCAAAGAATACCGCGGTAGATGTAAAGCGATCGCGCGATCATGTCTGCCTCCGCCGATCCGCCGCTTCGGATGAGAACGCCCGCCGTTGTCAGCAGCCCTTTGCGATTCAAACTCGCAGGTAGATCGTAGGGCTGCCAAGCGGCGCCTTTCGATGGCAGGCCGTACAATTTGGCAAGCTCAGGCGTGGCGAACGTTCTTGTTGTTGTTAGCAACGACGCCAGCGGCTTGCGCTGCTCAAACAGAACGTCATCGGCCATACGAAGCACTTCTTCTTTCAAGGCAGGACGAAGGCTGTCGTCCCATTCGGCGAAGCGATCTTTACCCCGAGCAACGGTGTCGAGGTCATCCAGGGTCAGCCAGTCGGCTAAAAAGCGGCGTGCCGTCGCTTTCCCCTGGGGCGTGCCAATCAGCCTTCGCACTTGTTTGGCGCGGTTGTTCGGATCCGCGAGCGCGCCAGACTTGGCTGCATCAAAAAGCGCTTGATCCGGTGAGGTTCCAGCCACGAGGTACGAAAGCCGGCTGGCCATCTCGTACCCGTCTAGCGCCCTGAAGGTGCCTTGCTCTGCACCTTTTTGGCGCTCAGCCCTGTACAAGAACTGTGGCGATTGCAGCAACGCTTGCAACACGGCCTTGCCACCTGCTTCAAAGCCAAGCTTGCACGAATCCGTGGCCGCAAAGATGGGCAGGAAACGATCCACCTCGGCATCGGACAGCGGCCGGCGCGCCAAGGCGGCACCAAGGCGGCTGATGAATTCCTTTTGGCACGCGGCCGTGGCGTCGCGACAGCTCGTGTACTTGCCAACGAAGCCGTTTAGATCGGCCACCTTTTCACTGGCCTTGCGCGCCAACTCGTTCCACAACGTCACGCGATCAAGCGTGGGCAGCAGATCCTTGGCTGTGTTGAAGAACCCTTCTGTCCGCAATTCGCGCGGATAGTCCTTGATCTCCTGAGACAGATCGATCCCCAGCACGTCCTTCACTGAGTTCACGTATTCCCAACGCGTGAGCCGACGCGCGACCAAGGGGCCAGGATCCCGCAACGGGTTGCTGCAGGCGCCTTCGGCAGGTGGGTCTTTCACGGTGGGCTGCGAGGGGCTGTTTGGACCACCGGGTTGTGTGCCCCCACCGTTGCCGGCACCACCTGCGTCGTTGTCATTGAGATTGCCGCTGCAACCGCCAACGGAGAAGACGAACAACAACGCGAGAGCGCGGGTGTAGTTTTGTTTGTTCATGGCTTTCCCTTCAAGGCGGCAAAGTCTCGTCGCTTGCGGCTGATGCGAAGTTGATCAATTCGCCCTTCGAAGCGCTTGATCACTGTGTCGGCGATGCCCTCTGTGGCTTCGTTCGTGGCGCCACCGATGACAAGCGGGTTGCCGTTGCCGGCTGGTGACCACGCTGGGTTGTCGCCACAGTTCTGCTCGTTTCCGTGCTTGTAGTGAACGCCTTTGTTTTCGGCAATCTCACCGTTGACGAACATCTGCACGCCTTGAGGGCCAAAGTTGATTCCCAGATGAATCCACTGGTTGGCAGGCATGTTGGCACCTGAACACACGTAGAAGGTCTTGCTGCCTTCGGGCGCGGTCTCCGCATTTTGCATGCGCAAAACAATCTTTCCTTGGGTCTCGTAACCCAGCACGAAGTGACCGTTGGACTTCTGGTTGCGGGCGTCTGCCGCAAGCATCACGTGCACTTTGTTAGACTTGGGCGGCAACCACACAAACATCTCAATGGCGCCCTCGGTCAGGCCGGCAAAGCCCGTTTTGAAATTCACCTCGCCGAAGGTCTTGCCGTCCATCTGAATGGCTTTGGCGCACTTGTCGGCCCCTGTGGCGGTGCCCGGCGTTCCGCCTCGCCACGTGATGGGATAGGTGCCCGTGTGATCTGCATTGGTCGATTCAAACGACCAAAGCGCAACGGTGTCTTGATCAGCCGCAACGCCACAGCCACTCGGCGCGGGTTGCCCCATGGAACCTCCGCTACCGTTGCTCTGGCCGCCTGCGCCCGCCCCGCCGCTTCCTGCAGCCCCTTGCATCCCGCCGCTCGCAGTTGTGCCAGCGCTGCCACCGCTACCGGGCGTGCCCCCAGGTTGGCCGCCGTTGTTGCCGCCGCTTCCGGACGCGGGGCCGCTTCCGCCTGATTCACTTTTGCCGCCGCTGCCGCCGTTTAATCCGGCTTGGCCCCCTTCGTTACCTGAGGTGTCGTCGCCCGCCTGCGTCGCGTTTCCGCAGGCGCCGCTGGCAAGGACGAGAAAGAGGGCAAATCGGCACCCTCTGAACGTCTGAGCGATGGCCATTTACCCTGAGTCGTCGCTCGCGTGGGAATTGGGTCAAAATTTCGCAGACCCAGGGATGAAAATCTGAACGCCGTCAGCCGTCGTGATAGCTACTCCACGGATCAACGCTCATTTCGTCAACGTTTGACCCTGATCGCGACCGGCGTGCCACCTAACGCCCATGGATCCTATTGCCAATCGACTCCTGGCGTTGTTTTCCCTTGTTGTCGTCGTCTCAGCCTGTAGCTCTGCTGGCACCAACGGCTCTGGCGGGGCCCGGGCCGGGGGGGGCGGCGCCGGGGGCGCTGCGAACGATATGTCGTCCCTGCCACCGGTTGGATCGATCGTCCCGGGCGACACGGGTGACCCGAGCGCGACGGGGCCTCTAGCTCTGCGTCGTCTCACCAACGATGAATACGACGCCACGGTCAAAGACATGTTGGGAGACGAAACACGCCCCGCTCGCATGTTTCCGGGCAACGTCAGCACGTCCTTTGGCTTCGTTGGTGCAGGTCCCGCAGATGTTACGCAGACCCGGGCGTTCGCCGAAGCTGCGGAAGCTTTGGCAGCAAAGGGTTTGGAAACCCTGGCTCGGCTCTATCCCTGCCAAGCGGGCAACGCACAGGCAGAAACGAATTGCGGGCGCGCCTTCGTGGAGAAAGCCGGGAAGCGCTTGTTTCGTCGTCCGTTGACGCCGGTGGAGCTTGCCGACTATGGAGGTCTTTACGAGCAAGCGCGCAAAGATCTGTCACTGGGACATGTTGAGGCCGAACGCCTCATCTTGAGCGCCCTTTTGCAATCGCCCCAGTTCCTCTACCTTTGGCAGGACGGACGCCGGGAAGCAAAGGAGCAGGTGCGGCTCGACGACTACACCTTGGCCAGCCGCCTATCCTACTTCCTTTGGGGTAGCGCCCCCGACGACGAGCTCATGAAGGCGGCAGACGATGCCAAGCTCGGCGACGTTCAAGAGCGCGAGCGGCAAGCGAGGCGAATGCTGAAGGATGAACGTGCGAAGCCGCGCCTGGCGGCGTTCATTGAGGAATGGCTGCTCGTGAACCGCTTGTTCGACACGTCGAAGAGCCCCGAGATTTACCCCACGTACAGCGCAGACACGGCGAAGGCGATGGCGGCAGAAACCCGAGCGCTCGTGGCTAACGTGGTTGTCGCTGGCGACGGAAAGTTATCTACGCTGCTATCCACCCGAAAGGCGTGGATCGATGAAACGACCGCGGGGCTTTATGGAGTGTCTGCCGGCTCGGCAGCGCAGGCTATTGATTTAATGGAGGGGCAGCGCGCGGGCATCCTGACGCGGTTGGCGTTTCTCTCAGCGTCAGGCGCGACGAATGGCTCTCACCCGGTCAAGCGCGGCAAAGTGATCTTCACCAGGGTCCTCTGCCGCGACGTGGGCGTTCCTCCTGCCGAGATTCCTGATGTCGCCCCGCCCCGACCTGGCGTCACGACCCGGCAGCGGTTCGCCGAACACGGAGCCAACCCGGGTTGCCGGGGCTGCCACGAGCAACTGGACCCGCTCGGCTTTGCCTTCGAGCACTACGACGGCATTGGTAAACGCCGCGACACTGACAACGGACAAGCTGTGGACGCATCGGGCACGGTTCAGCTGGACGGAATCGATCACGCCTTCGCGAACGGGGTCGAGCTAAGTCGATTGTTGGGGGAAAGCTCTGAAGTTAAGGATTGCCTCGTTCGGCAAGCCTTCAGGTTCATGCAACACCGCCTCGAGAGCGCGGTTGATCTTAACTCCCTTGGCTCGTCGCTTGGCAGCTTCCTCGAAGCGTCAGGGGACGTGCGAGAGCTGTTTGTCGCGTTGGCACGATCCCGCGCGTTTGCTTACCGTACCGCTACCCCAGGAGATCTCTGACATGAGCGACAGGTTTTCTCGCCGAACTCTGCTGCGCGGGCTTGGAGTCTCGCCTGCGTTTTTGCCTTTGCTAACGGAGGACCATGCACAGGGGGCTGTGGCTGAACCAAAGCGCCTGATGATATTGCAGTGGACCAACGGCGTGGTTCCGGACAAGTTCTTCCCCAAAGGTACCGAAACCAATTTTACGTTGCCTGAATGCACCCAGCCTCTGGCCGCGCATCAAGCCGACGCGATTTTCATGTCACTTGACTTGACGGTTGCCCGAGAGGATCCGCTGGGTCACGGAGACATTGCCGGGCACCAAAGTCTGCCGCATCTGCTGACCGGTGCGCTGTCGGCGCGAACCGACACCGGTGGCGAGAACCAGCAGGACCGAATCAAGGGCAACGCCATTTCCGTTGATCAGTACGTGGCGAAAGCGTTGCAGGCTCGTTCACCAACCGCGTTCAAATCTTTGGAGCTCGGTGTACAGACCACTGGATCGTTCTTTGGAAGCGATCCCACTGAAGCCTTCATATCGTTCAATGGCCCCACCACAAACAAGACGTGGCCCGACGGAAACAAACCGGATGAGAGCCCCTACTCTGTGTTTAAACGGCTGTTTCAAGGTCAATCCCTGCCTGTAGCTGCGGTGGACAAGTTGCGGACCCAACGCAAGAGCGTCTTAGATGTCGTGGGCCGTAACCTCACCAGGCTTGGCGGAAAGCTAGGCCCGGAGGACAAACTGAAGCTAGAGGAGCACCTTCAGTCGATTCGAAAGATGGAGGAGGAGCTTAACGCCGTTGGCCCGCCTGTTGACACAGGAAGCTGCCAAGCAAAGGCACCCGCCGATGGGACCGATCCAAAGGACAAGGCGAAGCTTCGCGAGTTGACGTCGCTTCAGATGGATCTCGCAATCACGGCATTAAAATGCGACCTGACCCGTGTGGTGACCTTCATGTTGCCTAACGCGAGCGGATCGAACGTCTCCTTGGCGTTCTTGGGAGACGCCTTTAAGGAGCAGTCGTCCGCCGGTGATCTCGCTTTCGGCACGGGCTCAGTCAGCCATCACGAGATCGCGCACGAAGGCGGCAGCCGCAAGGCGGTGGCGGACAAGTGGTTCGTTGAAGTCTTCGCCGACCTCATCCGACGCTTCAAAGACACCAAAAGTGCATCGGGCGCACGCCTGTTCGACTCGAGCCTTTTGCTATTCGCGAACCACATGGGCGAAGGCCCGCGGCACTCGCTTGTGCGCGTACCATTCATTCTCGCGGGAAGCCTGGGCGTCTACAAGACGGGGCGTTGGCTGGATCTCAAGGGCACGGCGCACAACGGGTTGCTGGGATCCATGGCGCGCGCGATGGACGTGCCCACTGACAGTTTCGGCACGGCGAAGTACGACACAACGTCGATGGTGCACCAGCGCCTAAGGGGATAAGCGTTGCGGCACTTCGCCGCTGACAGAGCCCAACAAATAGCTCCAACATTTCTAGTAAGCTGCACGCTGGTGTTGGATTGGACGCGGACGCCAGGTCCACACCTCTTCGTCAGTTGAGTAAGCTCAACTGACGCCGGTCTTTGGTTTGCGTTCCACTTAAGCAACCATGCCGATAAAACTTGTCACTCGCTCCTCTCGCTCGTTCCTTGGCCTTCCGTTTAACGTGGCACTCGCAGGCGCGTTACTTTTCGCCTGCAGCTCCTCTGGATCCCGAGACAACGGCGACGATGGCAACAACGCAGGTTCCGGCGGAGGCGGCGACAGCGCGTCGGGTGGCTCCGCGGGTAAGGGCGGCTCTGGAGGAAAAAACGGATCAGGGGGTGCAAGCGGGGTCGGCGGTAAAGGTGGCAGCGGCACAGGCGGCTCGATAGGCACAGGCGGCTCGATAGGCACAGGCGGCTCGATAGGCACAGGCGGCTCTGTAGGCACAGGCGGCTCTGTAGGCACAGGCGGCGCAACGCAATCCACGCCCAGCGTCTCAATCACGCAACCCATGAGCGGAAGCAAGGTTGCAGAGTCCCGGGCGGTGGAGTTCGTCGTTTCGGCCACTGTGGCGTCACCAGCACAGATCGCGAGGGTAGAGATTCTCGAAGGTGAAACCGTCCTTGGCATGTCCACCACACCACCCTTCACGGTGTCAGTACCAATGTTGCCTGCCGGCATGCGAACGCTTGTTGCGCGCGCCTCAACGGGCGACAACAAAACGGCCAACTCTTCTCCCGTTTCCATCACAAGCGTAGCGCCGCCCACGGTATCGATTACGCAGCCCTCAGCGAATGCAAGTTTGCCTGCCGGCATGCCCGTAACTTTGCAAGCCACGGCGGCTTCCGCAGCAGACATCGTCTCGAAGGTGGTGTTCTTCGATGGCGAGACTTCGCTAGGCGAGGTTCTGGCGGCGCCCTTTTCTTTGGCGAACGTGAACCTCATGTTGGGCGGACGCGCACTTTCGGCCGTGGCTTACGACAGCCTTCCACAAACAACCAAATCGGCTGTCGTCAATGTCAAGGTTGGCGCTACAGGTGGCGCTTTCGTCGAACAAAACGGGCAGGTGGTCTTCGAGGCCGAAGACTTCACCAGCGCCAACGCAAATGGCGATATAGCGTGGGCGGTGCAAACCACGGACGCAGGCTTCCTTGGCGCAGGCTATGTGGTGGTACCTGAAGGCGCCATTAAGGACCCCGGTGAGGTCGCCTCGTCCGAGTTGAGCTACGCCCTCTCTCTTGCCACCACCGGGACCTACTACGTGTACGCCCGACGTCGCTCTGAGACCAACGCCGCAGATTCGCTTTTCTTTCGGCTCAACGACGGAACGAACACGCGCGGGAATCTGCAGATCAGCGCGACGTTCGCTTGGGTGTACCTGGGCACCATCTCGGCTGCGACCTCTGGCAACAACACCTTCACTCTTAAGCGGCGCGAGGCTGGGGCGAAGATCGATCGATTCGTTATCGATAAGGTGATGCAGCTGCCCACCGGCGACGGTCCGGCATTGAGCCCGAAGATCCCTTAGGGCGCAGCTAACGCGCGGACCAATCCTGCCAAAGACTTCCCTGGGTCAATTCCTAGCCCTTCGAGGCGAAGTTTTGGCGCAACGAGCTTGGCCGATCGTCAGGTGTAAAGCGGGCCAGCGGGGTTCGGACGGAAGGTTCGGCCTCGCCCACGTGTCTGTTGAGTTAAGCCTTCTCGAAGCTCCGCGAAGGCGATTCAACAGGTGCGTCATCGCGATTGCGCCCAACTCTGAGGATGTCATGAATCGAAAACGACAAATCATTGCCTTGTTAACCTTTGTAGCCTTCGCCGGCTGCTCGGATGAAAAGAATGCAGCGCCATACGCCGTGGTGTTCGCTGAAACCATCGTTGAAGTCGGCAGGCAGGATGTCTCCGTCACTGTGGGCGTCGGTCGTGGTCGAGCCGTTGTGACGGTGCCGGCCGCGTCTGTGTCGCAACCTGCGCGCATGCGAGTGAGGGTGGTGGGCCAGCTTGCCAAGCGTGGGCGCACGCCCGCCGGTGATGTGGCCGTCGAGATCACGGGCGAAGCGCTGGTTTTCACTGGCGCCGCGCGCCTGCGACAAGCCGTTGCGCCTGCGGCGCCCATGCGAGGGTACGTCTTAGTGGGAAATCAAGGAAAGGCAGAAGGCTTTGCCGTGCGACGTGCGGCTGTGCTTGTAGGCGCTGTGCCACCTAACGACGAAGACTGGGAGGCAGACGTGACTGAGACAGGTGTCTGGGGCTTTGCCTACGCCGAGGATCAAGCTGTGGTTGATGGTGGTGCCGACACAGCTGCCGCACAAGTGGGATGTGACTACTTTCCCGGCCTTGTTGCAAGTTGTGTGGGAACCACCACAGAGGCGCAGCGCTTGGCGGCGAGCAACGCTTGCAAAAAGGTTCGAGAGGTATTCGAGCCGATTCGCGCTAAAGGCGCTTTGAATCCCCGCGTGGAGCCTATTTTCGACGCCTGCGTTGCGAACACAAAGAAAACAGAACTGTGCAACTTTATAACAAACAAGGGCGGCGAAATTGATTCGTCAAATCTTGCCGAAGCCTGCCTATCAATCGCCGCCCTTGAGGCCAGCCCCCCCTCGTACAAGGATACGGCCGCACTTCAAGCGTGCTCAGCCGGCGGCTATAACGATGAGCTGCTTGTTTGTACGATGATTCTAAGAGGTGGAGCCTTGGTGTGCGAACAGGGCGCAAAGGCTTGCGGAGAGGCCGACCCCAATGTCGCGAGCAGCGACGACGTCTGTTACTTGAGCGGTCTGTTTTTGGATGAAAAGCTTCCACAGTTCGAGGCCTGCGCAACTTTGCCGTGTGCGGAACAGAAACAATGTTACGACACATTTTGGCAAAGCAACGGCGGCCAGTAGTTGTGTCGCTCGTTTGATCTGGGCTGTTCCTGGGGGGCCTTAGGGTCGGGATGAGTGCCACCGCCAAGCTGGAGTCTTTTGACCACGCCCCGGTTTTTATTCGTGCGACTTTTCGCCCGGGAACCGTCCACCCAACAGCACCCAAGCCTTTCAACACGGGTGCTTGAAAAGGAAAAAACATGCGTACGAAGACAATCTTGTCCCTGGCAGTGGCAGCACTTCTGCCTTCACTATCCGCAAGCGCGGACACTCTTTGGGTCGAAGCGGAGTCGGTGCGAGCCGCGAGCAGCGAAGGTGGCAACAGCATCACGTCCCCTTTGCGAATTGAGGACGCGGTCTTGGCGTCCGACGGCTCTCTCGTCAAAGTGCCCTCCGGGCTCAACAGCTTGAACGCGCCGCCCGCGACCGGCATCGCGCGATACCACATCGAGCTGACCAACGCCGGCGTCTATGGCGTGTATGGTCGCGTGAAGGCGCCGGATACCACGTCGGATTCGCTGTGGGTTCGCTTCGATGGCGGCACCTGGGTGCGCTGGATGGACATCGCCCTTGGCTCGGCTTGGCACTGGGATTTCGTTCACGATAGCGTCAACGGTGATAAATCTGCTGTCACGTTCAACCTGACCGCAGGCGCCCACGACTTTGATGTGGCTTATCGTGAGAACAACGTGCAGCTAGACGCGCTGGTGTTCACGGACAACCCGAACTATTCGCCCACGGCGTTCTCCTCGCCGCTGGCCGCCCCGGTGCTCAGCCACGTGAGCGGCAGCAACCGGATTCGCTTCACCTGGACGGCTGTGGCAGGGGCCACCAGCTACCAGATTGAGAAGCAGCAGGCTTCTGGAGCTTTCTCCTCCGTGCAAAACAATTCGAACCTGGTCTACAACGCGCAGTCCACGGGCTGTTTCCGCGTGGTGCCGGTGCGCTCTGGTTACACCGGAACGCCCTCGCAGGTGTGGTGCTCGGGCTTCGCGTCCAATAACTACCCCCTCGTCATTCGAGACGGCTACGGCGCCTCTTACTCGTCGCCGATGTTCTTCGATTGGAGCGATGAAGAGGCCAAGGTGTTCCCAGGCTACAACAGCCTGAACGCCGCCCCAGATACTGGATACGCTCGCTTTGACTTCCAACTGGGTGCCACCACGAAGGTGAAGTTCTGGGTGCTCGTCACCGCGCCGTCCACATCATCCGATTCATTCTGGGTGCGGATCGATCACGGCACTTGGATCAAGTGGGACAACATCGTGGGCATGGGCAGCTACGGCTGGGCCGACGTTCGCGATTCCGGCGCATCGAATGCCGTCGTTCAGCCTACACTTTCCGCAGGTAGCCACACGCTTGAGTTTGCGTATCGGGAAGAGGGAACCACCTTCTCGCGCATTCTGGTTGAGTCAAACCTTTCTACCGAACCACCCGGTGGTGTCTACGACTGAGCCCCCGCTCGTCACGGCACCCGCACCACAAGCGTGCGGGTGTCCGTGTAGCCGCAGGCGCTTCTTGACCCAATCGCGCACGGCGTTCGCAAACGCCTGCGCGCCTTCGGGCTGAAGCGGCTCAATAGGACTTCGGCACCGACACCACGATCTGGTAATTGGATTGATTCAACTCGTCGCTGCGTCGGCGTCGTTCAACGGGACCCGCGGCGGGTTGATCCTGGGTGTAGATCCAAACCGCGCTTGGATCCCAAACCAAAATTTCATCGCGTGCGTCGCCGGTGAGATCAGCCACAGCGAACGTTTGATCTGGATGACCATCGGCGGGAAACCGTACCGCTCGCTCTCCGTGCCCGTCGAACAGACCGCCTTCATTCACATCTGCAGCCAGAGCGAACAGCTCTTCTTTGCCACCT
This sequence comes from Deltaproteobacteria bacterium, assembly GCA_033763315.1. Taxonomy (GTDB): domain Bacteria; phylum Myxococcota_A; class Polyangia; order Fen-1088; family Fen-1088; genus JAGTJU01. The sequence continues at coordinate 56,295 of JANRKS010000006.1, read as the reverse complement.
GACCAGTTGATGGGAACCACAGGGCTGCCTGCCTGCATAGGCTCGAACTGCTTGATGAGGCGGCCCTGCGCATCGAAAATCAAGATGATGCCCTGGTTTCCCCAAAAATCGGACACGACGATCTCAAGGCCCGGCAGGTCATCGCGGTAATTCGCCACCGACGCACTTTGCGCGTGCCCAATCCGATGATGGACCTTCACGTTGCCTGCTGTGTCACCCAACAGCAGCCCCTCATCGCTTGCAACCATAACCACATCTAAGGGTGCGTTGGGTCCACCCAAGCGCACAATGGCCACGCCGTCAGCGTGATCCTGCAGTTGTTTTTCCCAGGACCATAACGCCTCGCCATTGGGGCCAAAAAAGCAATAGCCGGCCAGCAGCTCTTGGTGGCCGTCATTGTTGATGTCGTGGGCGAAAGGAAAGTGGCCCGTGTTGCAGGGTGCGCTCCAACGGGGTTGCAGCTGATCGTCGTAGACCCATACGTTTTCATAGCGATCTTTGAGCACGAGGCTTGTGGGGTGCCCTTTGCCTTGCAGGTCTGCGATCAACAAAGCGTCGCCAAGAATGCGGGGGAACTTGCTGACTTGCCCGGGTGCTGGCCGTGCGGCAGGCGTGGGCGCTTCACGCAGCGTTTTGCCCGAGCGCCCATCGGCAACGAAGATTCGTTGATTCATCGTGTAGATCACTTCAGTCTTGCCGTCGCCATCAAGATCGTGAATTTGCCAGGCCACATCATTGGTCAGATGGTGCCGGTAGGGATCGGGCTCGCCGATCTGCCATAGCTTTGAGCCGTCAAGCCGCATGGCGGTTAAGCAAGAAAGTTCTGCGTGCGCGTCCGCGGGGCCGTGGTGTTGCACTTGACCCAAGATGAGCTCTTTTTGCCCGTCGTTATCCAGGTCGCCTATGCGCATGTTGCGACCCACGCCAAAGCCGAGGGTGGAGATGGTTCGCCACAGCTTCATTGCCGGGTATTTCTTGTTGCGCGCGATATCGTCTTGCTGCCGATGCGCTTGCGCCTGCGCAAGTCGTTGCGCCGCGTCCCTGGGCGCGGTGACCGTGACGTTGAAGAAGGTGGCGGGGCCTGAAGCGACAACGGCGATGCGGCCATGGCTTAGGCCAGGAACGCTCGCGCGCATTGTGTGGCCAGCAAGCGTGGCAACAACGTCGGGGCCATGCACCTGCACAACAAGCTGCGATGGTCCTGACGATTGTGCATGCGGGGCTGACGCCAGAATGCGTTCGTCAGGTTGATGAAAGGTGCTTTCGTGGTTCACGGTCTTGATCAGGAATCGGCCGGCCTCGATCCCAACGAACACGTAAACCCGATCATGAAGATAATGCACCGCCAGGCCCACCCGCTTGTTTGACGCTGTTTCAAACACCGCGTTCGCCGTGTACTCCCTCCACAGCGGATCGCCTGCCACCACCATGGGATGCCAATGCGGGTAGGGATTGTCGTATGTTTGCGCGAGGCCAGCTTGCCCGTTGCGTTCCACCACGCGCCAACTCCACTGGGACCCCTCCCAAAGATGGTTGGAGATCGTCCACCCTTGGCGAGGAGCCACCTCGGGTAAATAGTGATACTCGCTGCGCGGGCCTATCGGATGGGAGAAGGCCCCAGGCCGCAGCTGGTCAAACTGATCGCGGAACAACACCGTGGCGCTTTGCTGGCTGGAGCCTGAAGCGCAGCCTGCCAAAAGCGTTCCGATCACAAACATCGCGCCAACCTTGCTGCCCATCTTTCCGGTTTTACTCGAAGCGGACGCGGTCGAACACTGAGGAACGTCGATATGCTGACCTCAGCGGCTAGGGCCAAGATTCAACGACTCCATATGAAGCGGCGGCTGGGCCACGGCCCACAAGCCCGTACCCATCCCGGCCATGCCAGTGGCGCGCCTCGCGACCGGGGTAGGCAAAGGTGCAAAGCGCACCCATGCCGCCCGGCCTAAACGGTTATGACGAGCATGATGCCGTACTGAAAGCCAGCCCCACTTGTGCGGGATCTGTATCGGCCATTTGCACCCATGCGGGACCTAGGCGATGCTACGGTCGCGTACAAGGAGGGGGGCGTATGGGCGATTCTTCAAACTCGCGATTGGCGGCACGGAAGCCGAGACGGGGCAGGCTGGTGCCGCCCGTCGCTAGACAACAGCAGCGCAGGGCCCAAGTCGACGGCCAACAACTCGCCAAGCGGGGCGAGCCCCATTTTGCGGACGCGATCCTCGATCACTTGCCCGGCATTTTCTATCTGTACACCGCGCGCGGTAAGTTTCTTCGATGGAACAGGAACTTCGAGACCGTCTCAGGCTGCAGCAGCGCCGAGGTGGCGAACAAGCATCCGCTTGATTTTATTTCACCAGCCGATCGATTGCTGGTGGCGGAGCGCATCAGTGAAGTCTTTGCTGACGGTCGTTCTTCGGTTGAGGCAGGCTTTCACACAAAGGCAGGGTTGAGCATTCCCTATTACTTCACCGGGGCGCGGACTGAGTTGTTTGGGGAAACCTGCTTGATGGGCGTAGGAATCGATATCTCGAAGCGCAAAGAAGCAGAAGAGGCACGCACAACGAGCGAAGGACGGTATCGCACGCTTTTCGACTACGCACCCGATGGCATCGTCATTGCGGATGCCGAAAGCAACTATGTCGACGCCAACCCAAGCATGTGCAAGATGTTGGGTTACACGCGCGAGGAATTTGTGCGGTTGAACGCAACCGACATTGTTGCCGCTTCCGAAGCGCAACACATCAGCCCGGCCCTAAAGGAGATCACATCCCGGGCGACCCATGAGCGGGAGTGGCAATTCAAACGCAAGAACGGCACCACGTTTCCCGCCGAGGTGATCGCCACGCAACTGCCCGACGGCAACTTGTTGGCTGTGATCCGTGACATCAGCGAACGCAAAGCAGTCCAAAAATCTTTATACGAGTTGAATACATCCCTTGAGCGCAAGGTGGATGAACGCACCGCGGAACTCAAGGAGGCGCTGGTACGCGCAGAAGCTGCCGACCAGATCAAGTCTGCGTTCTTGGCCACCATGTCACACGAGCTCCGGACGCCTTTGAATTCAATCATTGGCTTTACGGGAATTCTTCTACAAGGCTTGGCCGGGCCCCTATCGGACGAGCAAAGAAAGCAACTATCAATGGTGCGATCGAGCGGGAGGCACTTGCTTGATCTCATCAATGACGTTCTTGACCTATCGAAAATCGAAGCCGGTCAGCTGCAAGTGCGTCGTGAGTCTTTCGATCTGACGCGCTCAATTCAAGCCGTCATTGATCTCACATCCCCGTTGGCCCAAAAGAAGGGGCTTGCGTTGCTGTGCGAACTTCCAGGCGCGCTGCCGCCGATGATCAGTGACAAGCGCAGATTCGAGCAGATCCTCATCAACCTTGTGACCAACGCGATCAAGTTCACCATGCAGGGACACGTGAAAATCATTGTGCAGTTGACGGATGCCGGGAGCCTTTTAGCCCCAGGATCGGGGATTCGCATTGATGTCCAAGACACGGGGATGGGAATCGCGGCGGAGAATTTGAGCCGTCTATTCCAACCGTTTAGCCAGGTGGATACAGGCTTGACCCGACAATACGAAGGAACCGGATTGGGTCTGGCGATTTGCCGACGATTGGCGGGGCTGATGGGAGGCCAGGTGCAAGCCACAAGCACGTGGGCCAAGGGCAGCACCTTTTCTCTTTCGTTGCCCCTTGAAGGTGCGGTCTAACATGGATGCCACAATTCTTTTGATCGAGGACAACGAGCACAATCGTTACCTAACAACGTTCCTGCTGGAGGCCCATGGGTTCAAGGTCGTCTCGGCGCATGACGGCCGCATAGGCGTGGACCTTGCGCGCAGTTTGAAGCCCGTCTTGATTCTGCTCGACATCCAATTGCCCACGATGGACGGGTACTCAGTGGCTCGCGCCCTGCGCTCCTTTGACGAGCTTAAACAAACGCCCATCGTTGCTGTGACTTCTTATGCCATGGCTGGCGATCGGGAAAAGGCCCTGCAAGCCGGTTGCAACGGTTACATAGAGAAGCCCATCAATCCCGAATCATTTGCGACCGAGGTGGCCAGCTTTATTGCGGCACAGGCAAGGACGCCCCAATGACGAACACCCTGCGCGCGTTGATTGTGGATGACAAAGAGGAGAATCTTTATTTTCTGCAATCGCTGCTGCAGGGGCACGGTTTTGCTGTCACGGCCGCTCGACATGGCGCGGAAGCCATGATGATGGCACGGCAGGTTGTCCCCAGCATTATCGTGTCCGACTTATTGATGCCCGTCATGGATGGCTACACCCTGTTGCGGCAGTGGAAAGCAGACGCTCAGCTCAAGGCGATTCCGTTCGTGGTCTACACGGCCACCTATACCGAACCCGCAGATGAGAAGCTTGCCTACGGTTTGGGCGCCGATGCGTTCTTGGTCAAGCCCTTGGAGCCCGCTGAACTTATGGCCCGCATCTTCGCCGCCATGGCAAGCGCGCCCCGCATGGGCGAGCCAGATGGCTTGCATGCGGCCGAAGAAGCGCCGGATCTATTCAAACTCTACAGCGCATCCCTGGTCAGAAAACTTGAGGAGAAGACGCAGCAGCTCACCGAGTCCAATCAAGCCTTGGTTGAGGAAAAGGCGCAGCTGCAGATGCGCGAGCGCGCCATCCGTGCTGTGCCACAAGGCATCGTCATCACAGATGCCACGCTGTTCGACAACCCGATTGTTTTTGTCAGCCCAGGCTTTGAGCGTCTCACAGGATATCCCCCGCACGAGGCTCTGGGTAAGAACTGTCGCTTCCTCCAAGGTCCCAAAACCGATAAGGAGGTGGTTGCCAAACTTCGCCACAGCCTCGCTTTAGGCCAGGCCTGTGCTGTCGAGCTACTTAATTACCGCAAGGATGGAACTACGTTCTGGAACAACCTAAGTGTATCGCCCGTAGTGGATGAAGTTGGCAAAGTGGTGAATTTTGTGGGCGTGCAGGCTGACGTCACCCAACAACGGGAACTTGAAGCGCAGCTTCGGCAGGCGCAAAAGATGGACGCCGTCGGACAGCTGGCCGCGGGCGTTGCTCACGACTTCAATAACCTTCTTTCCGTCATTTTGGGCTATTCATCGTTCCTGATGGAGGATTTGGCCAAAGGCTCACCCGTGTGGATGGATATTGAGCAAATTCACCGCGCAGGCAAGCGAGCCAAAGAGCTGACCCAGCATTTGCTGGCCTTCAGTCGGCGAAAGGTCTCTGAGTCTCGTGTGCTCGATCCAGCGGAACAATTGGCGAGCATGCAAAAGATGCTGTACCGCCTGCTGGGCGAAGACATCGAACTTTCGTTGCTTTTGTCCAAGGACTGCGGCCACGTGCGGGCCGATCCTACAGAGATGGAACAGGTCGTGATGAATTTGGCCGTTAATGCTCGGGATGCGATGCCACGGGGCGGGCGGCTTATAGTGGAAGCCGCAAATGTCGAGCTAGACGCCGGCTATGCAGAGGGCCAGCACGACGTGACGCCGGGCCCCTACGTGATGATCGCTGTGACCGATACGGGGGAAGGCATGGATGCCCAGACCCAAGAGCGGATCTTCGAGCCGTTCTTCACCACAAAGGATGGGGAAAGGGGTACGGGCCTCGGACTTTCCACGGTGTTTGGAATCGTCAAACAAAACGGCGGCCATATCCTGGTTTACAGCGAGCCAAGCCAAGGAACCACCTTCAAGATTTACCTGCCGCGCGTGGATGAAGCGGTGCAGGCGGCTACGCTTGAGCAGCCGCTGGTGAACCTGCAGGGCACCGAAACAGTTTTGGTGGTTGAAGACGATGAACAAGTGCGGGGCGTGACGAGCACAACGTTAAGGCGTAACGGCTACCGCGTGATTGAGGCAGAAAACGGCGCAACGGCTTTAAAACTGTGCACTGACAGTGATGAGCTCATTCACCTCCTACTGACGGATGTCGTGATGCCAGGTATGGGCGGCAAGCCGCTGTTCGATGGTCTGTGCGCCCTACGGCCAAAGATGCGTGTGTTGTTCGTCTCTGGCTATACCGAGAACACCGTGCTGTCTCGAGGCGTTCTTGACCGAGGCATGGCCTTCCTGCAAAAGCCCATCATCCCGGACCTGCTTCTGCGCAAAGTCAGGCAAGTCCTAGACGCAGGTCAGTGAACGGGCCTGGTCAGCCAGCAGCCTAGAGCAGCACGTGCCGGGGTCCTTGGCGGCGCCGTTCAACCAAAGCTTACTGTTCGATCTCAGTAAAGCCACTGGTCACCGCTCGGTCCGCGTGGCCGAGCTTTGTGATGTTGACGCCCACCGCTCGAACCGCCGAAAACATGACTTTGGGAGCGATCTCGCCTTTGCCCCGAATGTGAACGCCTGCCTTCACCTTGCCACCCGCCTTACCAACCAGCAGAAGTGGATGATCTGTCCAATTGTGATCGCCCGCGTCGGCATGCTCGGATGTGCCAAAAATCAGCGTGCGATCCAAAACGTTGCCCGCGCCTTCTGGGATCTGTCGAAGCTTTCTCGTGAGATAGGCAAAGTTCTTCATGATGAAGCGGATGATCCGGGCGTGCTCATCTGATTGAGATTTGCCGTGTGTGACATCTTCGTGATGCTGACCTGTAGAGTTGGCTTCCCAATAGATCGACTGCGATTGATTGGCAGACCATTCATAGGAGAAGACCCGCGTCAGGTCGCAGGCGATGGCCACGGCCAGAATGTCCGACATCAAAATGGATTTGGCTTCCTTCTCCTCTTTGGTGGTGCCATCGCCGAAGTCCTTCTTCGCGGGTGCATCGGGTGCGGCGCAGCTGACAGAGGTCGGCATGCTCTCGCGAATTGCCAGTGACGCCTCGATGGAGCGTAAGCCCTCCAGATGCTGTTCCAGGCGGCGTTTGTCCGTGGTTCCCAGCTTCGCCATCAAAGCCGTTGCATCACCCTTGAGCACATCCAAGACGCTCTTACGCATCTTTGTGGCCACATCCAGAACGCCCGGTGAGCCGCCGCTCCCCGTTGCCGGTAGCGGTTTTGAGAAGAGGCGCTCGTAGAGGGCTTGTGGCGAAGCCTCATGGCGGTTGTACGCAGTGCCACCACGTGCCCACGAGCTGTTGCTGGCGTACGGTCCTTTGCGGCAGATGCCGACAGGCAGCAGATCATAAGGCGCCTGGCCTTTCCAGGCTTCAGCAACCAAAGCATCAAGGGAAGGCTCGGGCATGGCCTGGCCTCGATACACGCCCACGCAGCTGCCCTGGCATACGCTTAAGTCATGGCTGTTTGACAACGCGATTCCGCGTGCCGGGATATGGCCGGGGCTTGCTTCGATGTGGCTTAAGCCCGTTACGGTGGTCAGATAGGCCTTGCTATCCTCAAAGTCCTTGAGGGAGTCAGGCAGCGCGAAGTTCGCGCCGGTTTGCGCGGGAATCCAGGCTTTGTGGTTGACCCCTCCGCCCCAATGAAACACACCGAAGCGCATGGGCAGAGGCCCGCCCGTCGCCGCAAGTGCATCGCCGTTGGTGTTCAGCATGGCGTCTAACAGCGGAAGCCCCAGCGACAAACTCACGCCCCCAAAGGCGCCGCGCAAAAACGTGCGACGCTCAATGACCTTTGGGCCCACGCTAACAATTCTTGATGATTTGTTGCCCGAGTTTTTCATGAGGCTCCTTAGTCCTTCTCGATGAACCTGAAGGCTGGCGATGCAACGAGGTTAAGAACCAGTTTCTTGAAACTGTGGTTCGCTTGGGTGGTACGTTCGGCCACCAGTTCAACAGCGCCTTCTTGTTTCTCCCCAACCTCGCCACCCGTTGCAAACGTCAGGAGCTGTTTTGCAAGACACGTCGCCGTGCGCGGCTGGCGGCTAACGAAGGCAGCCAGGCCACGTGGATCTGAAAACGGCTCGTCGTCGATCGTGCCGGACGTTTCGATCGCCTTGCCTGCCTCGGTCGAACGATAGCGGCCCATGCCATCGAACTGCTCGAATGCCAAGCCGATCGGATCGAACAAGGCATGGCAGCTGGCACAGACTGGGTTGGTTCGATGTTCGGCCAGTCGTTCCCGCAAAGGCAAGTTGGCGTCGGCTTCCTTGAGCGACGTGTCCACGCCCTGCATGGGCGCCGGCACCTCGTCGCACAGAATTTGTTCGCGCACGAAAACACCTCGCTGCGTGGGCGAAGTGCGCTGCGAAAACGCGTTGGCAGCCATCACAGCGCCCGAGGTAAGCAACCCCGACTGCGAAGCTCGTAGGTTCGCGGATACGAAACCGTTTCCGCTCACATTGATGCCATAGGCCTTTGCCACAGCGGCATCAGCGAATGTTTTTGTCCCGGTTAGCACCTCACGAATATCAGCATCGCGTTCGAACACGATGTCCTCCAGGACGCGACGAAACTCGCCTTTGTATGATTCAAGCAACGCCGGTGACCAATCCGGGAAGACCGACGGATCCTTCGAGGCTTCATTGAGGCGTGAAACCTTCCAGCTTTCGGAGAAGAACTTCGTAACCATGGCGCGCGCACGCGGGTGGGCAAGCATCCGCGCGGCTTGCTCGTTTATGCCGGCAACCTCGTCAAGCTTCCCTGCACCGGCGGCGGCCAGCAGTTCAGCGTCGGGACCTGAGTTCCAAAGAAACAGCGACAACCTTGACGCCATTTCATATCCCGTCAGGCGCCGCATGCCCGTCGCGTCGTCGGGCTCGCCGACGAACGCCACGTAGATAAAATTCGGCGACTGCAGGAGGGCGGCCAACAGATATGTCATTCCTACATCGCGCGCGGCCGCATCGCTGCCGCTGAGGCCTACGATGGAAGCGTAAGCGCGAACTTCCGCGTCGGTGAGAGGCCTTCGCCACAGCCGCTGACCAACGTCTGCCACGAGCTTCGCAATACAAGCATCAGAATCGCTTTTGGGTTGGCACGCGGCCAACCACGCTATGGCGGAACGCTGGGCCAAGGCCTGGGTGGCCACGTCAAACGCGGCGTCCTCGTATTGTTCAACACCACGCGCCGATGTGGCAACGGACGCCGCACCCTCCGCCAGAAAAACTTCGTTGGTTTCGTCAGCCTCGATTGGCTTGGTCAGACTCACTTTGTTGCCGAAGACGTCAGTCACGATATTTGACAACTGCTCGCGTGTAAGGCGGAACATGTGAGCCACCATGGGCGCGAACGCCTTCTGGTTGACGGTGACGCCCGTGCCCCCAGCGCTTGGGCTCACGCTGACGTCATCGCCCCCCGTGGCGCCGGCACCCTCGCCTCCTGTTCCACCACCTCCCGTGGCGTCGCCCGTGTTGCCAACAGTGCCTTGGCACGAGCTGAACATCATTACGAACGCACAGGCGCGAACGATGTCTCGGGTCCTCAAGGTGATCCGCGTCCCCTTCGGCAATCTCGTCCCCATTGCTTGAACTCCTTCAGTGGGCTTGGTTGAACGGCCAATCAACCGCCGAACCTAGGAACGCTAGTTAAGCAAGGCTTGGACCACACCTAAGCTCACGCTATGTCAAGTGAACGTGCCCCCCCCGCTTGACTGAGGTGTTGGAGGCAGCCAACAGCTGTTGGGCCGGCCCCACAGGGGCACCGCACCATGTGAAGACGTGAGCGAACAACGACGAGCGGTTACCATCAACGCATTGATGCCAGCCGCCCAAGGAGCGCTGGCATCAGTGCGTTGCGGTCAGTCAAATACGCCTACGGCATAACGGACATCATGGCAGGTCGGCATGTACGGCCATTCTGCGAGAAGCCGCACGTGAGGCCTTGATTGCACATGTCACCAGTCAGACCGGAGCCGCAGCAAGCTTCGCCTTGTGCCCCACACTTAACGCAGGTCAAAGCGTCTTGCACTTGGCGACAAGCCAACGCTGCGCCACACGTGCGATTTGCACCCGTGCCACAACAAGCGGTTCCCTCGGTGCCGCAGGGCTGGCAAACCTCTTGTTCGCCCGAGCCGCCACAGCGAAGACCGGTTCCACACGTACGCTGAAAGCCACAACACGCCTGCCCTGCGCCACCACAGGCTTGGCAGACGCTGGCGCCATTGTTTTGTGCACAACGGTTCCCCGATTCGCAGCTTCCTCCAAAGCCGCCACAACACGCCTGGCCCGTCTTTCCGCATGGTTTGCACAACGGAGGTTGGCCACCGCCGGCACCCTGACAGCTTAGGCCATTGTTGCAACTGTTAGCTTGGCCGCCACAGCATCGTTGATCGGCCCCGCCGCAGGCTTGACACATGCCCTGGATGCAGCCCAAACCACTGGCCGTACAGGTCCCGCCATCGCAACAAGCGTCGCCTTGGCCACCGCATTTTTGTGTGCCTTCCACGCAAGCGCCAGCCGTGCACACACCGTCGATGCCATCCGTGCAAGCTTGGCCGCTGGCGATACACGCGTCGTCGATACAACAGCCACCGCCTCCGCATGCGTTGCCCTCACAGCATGGGCCACCAGGTTGTCCACATGCCACGCAAATGTCTGGGCCTTGTCGTTCATCGCATGCTGCGCCTGTGTTGCAAGCGTCGTTGGCGCAGCAAGGCTGTCCGACGGCACCGCACGCAGGCGCTGCACCACCCGTTCCGCCCGAGCCAGAGCCTCCCATGCCGGGCGCGCCACCCATACCAGGACTTCCGCCCGCGCCAACGCTTGCGTCGCTGGTATTCTCGCCTCCGTCCGGGTTGTCGCCGCCTTGACCCGGCGATCCTGCCACGTTGGCGTTGCCACCCGTTCCGGGTGATCCCCCGGCCCCAGGTTCTAGACCTGCGCCACCCATGTTGCCGGCGCCGCTGTCAGGATCGCCACCTCCGCTCCCACTCCCACCACCACAACCCGCAGCAAGCGCGCCTACGATAAAGGCCATCGCCAACAATCGACAAGGCCTCACACATTGGCTGGATTCATTTTTCAAGCGTTTCATTCGTACTCCCTCCAAGAGAAACTAAAGTTCTTCGTAGGAGGCCGCGTGCAGGCGTTTTCGTTAAAGAAATTTTGGAGTGAATGAACAAACGTGTGTGGGCTGCGTTCCGTCGCGTTTAGCGCTAAGCAAGAACGCCTGTGGCCAGTCCCTTGCGCTGAGACGCAAGACCAAAGTCACTCGGGTTCTCAATGCCGAATCCCTTGAGCAGGGTTTCATAGAAGTCCACATACGTGACCTGCGGACTGCTTTCGGCCATCAGCACACCAGGCTTGATCTTGCCGCCCGCAGGGGAGACGAGATGAAACGTCCTGTCCGTGGCGTGGTCCATATTCGAGTGGTTGTCGAGTTCGGTTGTGACGACAACGAGCTGATTCTCCCAAAACGTCTTGCCGTTGGCCTGAACGTAAGCCTTGTCGTCAAGCGCCTTCACGAAGAAGACCATCTGCCTACACACGAAGTTGATGTGCTCCTCAAGCTCCTGCGCAAAATTGTTGCTCGGGCTCCAGTCGTGCCAATAATCATGGCCATTTTTGCCGTGATTTACAGACCGGGTTTGCCCGTTGTAGTTCATCGAGCCCTTGAAGATGATTCGCTCCGCCGATCCGCTGGCCATGAGATTGCCGAAACGGAAGATGTCGCAGTGGAGCCCCATCGCATAAAGGTCCACCATCTTCTTCCAATAGCTCTCGATCAGATCCGGGCTGATGGGGGGCACACCATTGTTATTGGGATCGGGAAGTTGTCCCTCGTTCGTGGCCGCGGGAACTTTGCAGCTCGAAGAGCCGCCTGAAAGCGGCCCAGAGGGATTGGTTGCGTTCTGCATCTGAGCGTCCAGGCCCGGCAGAGTTTTTTCGACTTCGTAAATACGATCAAGATGCGACTTGATACGTTCGCGGCTGGTGGCGCCCAAGTTCCCCGCACTAGACGTGTAGAACTTGTAGTCCGCAACAACGGCGTCGAGCACGCTGCGCTTCAGGTTCGGACCGGAAGGGGTCGGCACAGGGTCAGTGCCCGGATTTCCCGGCGGCTTAAAGCCTACGAACAGGCGGTCGAAAATGGCCTTCAGCGACCTCGGTGGATTGGTATCCATCGAGTCCCCGTTCATGTCAAAGCTGTGCTTGTATTTGTAACCTTCATCGGTGCGCCAGTAGATGCCGGCCGACAAGTTGGTCAAACGCGTCGGAACCACGCCGCCCGCATACTTTTTGTGCCTGACGTACTGTTCAATCGATGGGCCCGCATTGGCCTTGCCGCGAAGGCTCGCCTCCGTCGCTGGGCCGTGGAAAGATTTGGTCAAGTTCACGCGGGCATGAATCGCTGACCTTGCCGCTATCTCGCTCAACGGTGCAACCCGTCCGGTGAGGCCCCCATTGAAGGCCTTTACCGGTATGCCGTTGCCGAAGAAGTACGTAACACACGCCGGAGCCACATCGGCCGCGTAGGCCGTGCTTGAACGCATTTCGTCCAGGAAGGGCAAAGCGATGGCTGCCCCTCCGAATCCGCGAAGCATCGTGCGCCGGCTCAGTACATGACGGTATTTCATTGTCTTTGTCCTTAAAGTCGCTGGCTGGATGGTTTCGTCGTCTACGGCGCCGCAAGTGTCTTGAAGCCCTGGTTCGCAGGGTGCAAAGCGATGGCGCGGAACAAGTCCTTGAACGAGGCGTCAGGCTTGCTCATCGAGTTCTTGATGGACTCAACCAGGCAGCCCTGCTTCTCGTCGTCAATGTGGATGGCTTGCCCTGCCAAGAAGTGCAAGGCATTGGCGACCAGGCAGGCCCGCGTCTGTGGCAGCTGCGCGAAGGTTGTTGCGAATTCTTCGGTGGTCGCAAACGAGCGCTCTTCTGAATCAAGGCTTGACGTGAACTTGCCGTCGGTGCGCAGTTTATTTCCGAAGCGGTCCTGCTCGCGATGGCGACCCAAGCTGTCGTACGGCTCAAGGGCGTAGGCCAAAGGATCAAACGTGCTGTGGCAGGCGGCGCAAGTGCCGCCAGAGTTACGAGCCTCGGCAGCGAAGCGCTGCGACTTTGATTCGCCAACCTGCAGGTTCTCAGCGATTCGATCGCCCAGTGATTCTCGTAGTTCTTGCGTTAACTCAGGAGGCTCGGTGCACATAAAACGCTTAAGGATGAACTGGCCACGAAACACGATTCCAGGCTCCGTCGAGCGAACCCCCGAAGGCCCAAGGATTGCGGCTTGAGTGAGCAAGCCAAAGCGATGGGGATCCTTGGACAGGTCATAACGCGTAAGCCCCTCTTTGGGGTTCTCGAAACCATAGATCTCGGCCATCTTCTTATCGGCGAACGCGAACTTGGCTGTGTAGATCTCGTTGTGCGGCAAACCTTCGTCCCAGAAAGCGTCGATAAACGCTTTCGTTTCTTCGACGATCTGGGCGCCTAAGGCCGGCGTGTACTCCGGATACATCTTCTCGTCGTAAAGAATCTTCCCGGCTTGTTCGAGCACCAACCAGTCGGAGGCGTAACGGGCGAAGACTTCCTTGGCGCGGTTGTCGTTAAGCATTCGTTCCACTTGCGCTTCGCGCTCGCTTGCATTCTTTAGCTTTCCTTCTCGCGCCTTGTTCATCAACTCGTCGTCGGGCGACGTGGCCCACAGCGCGAACGAAAGGCGGCTCGCAATTTGGTAGTCGTCGAGTTGACGGAACGAGCCGTCACCCACTTCGGGCTCCATCCGGTAAAGAAAGCTTGCCGATCCGAGCATGGCTTGCAAGACGTACGACGTACCCTCCGCGAACGGCATCTTCTGTTGATTTGCATCGGCCAAGATTTTGCGAAAGCGCGCAACCTCTTCGTCCGCCAAAGGTCGTCGGAACAACCGTAGGCCCAGGCCTTTCACGAACTTTGTTTCGCACGCTTCGCCGTATTCGTTGCAACCACCAAACTTCTGCACAAAGGCGGCGCGGTCCGTGAGCTTCGCCGTCACCTTCTCACCGAGGGTTACGCTCGATCGTACAAACTCGAAGTTTGGAATGAGAGCAACCACGTCCGTCGAGAATCCGGTGATGGTTTCCTTCTCGAAGCCTGCCGTCTGGGGCGTCAACACGACGCCCAGGACGTCCCTCACCGAGTTGATGACTTCGCTTTGCGTGAGCCGACGAGCCGTGGGTGCAAGAGGCTCCACCGCGTCGCATCCCGGGGGCGGCGGTGGAACCACGATCCCGCCTTCCCCTCCCCCTCCCGAGCCTCCCGATTGTCCGCCTTCCCCGTCGTCAGTGTCCCCATCAGAGGTCCCGGCGGAGGCGGAACAACCCTGAGCAGCGAGGGACAACACAGCAAACCAGGTTGCGTAGGCGGCGGGCCGCGCACGTCGGAACAAGGACGACACTGACAAGTCCATGCTCCTTATTCCACCCGATTGCCGCGCGGGATCGCATTGACAGAGCTCAACTATATTTTCAGGGCCCGCTGCCCACGAACAGGGCCTGCGTCCCCGGGGCGGCGCTGCTCAGCAGGAATTTCGTGTCGTTGCCACGTCGCTCGCGCACGAGAATCTTGTAAGGGGGCGCCCCCGCGTGGGTTGCCCACGTTGTGAAGGAAAGGCTGGCGCGCGCGTTATCGATGTCAAACAGCGGGTTGTTGTCTAAAAGCGGGCCCACATTGTCTGCGCTGTCCCAATTTTGGCGGTATGTGCCGCCCAGCAATTCGGTTCGCCCGTTGTCCTTGGTGGCCAGTTTCGTGGCGTAGTCTTCCGTTTTTTGCCCCAGCACCCACAGCGTTCCACCGCTGTTCACGATGTTCGGAACCTGGTCGCCGCCCTGTTCGGTGTTTATGTCCCTCAGCCACGCGTTAACGCCGCTGAACAAGAACGGATAACTCACAACGCTTTCCATAAACACGCGCGCCCCCGCCGCCGAAGGCAAGCTGCGATAAGAAGCCGAGCCGTGGCGAAACACCAATGTGCGTGGCGCCGCGTGTTCCAGAGCGAACTTTGCGTTCGACTCGTACGCGGAATAAATCAATTCGATGATGACAGGGTGGTCATCACCGGCCGCCATACGGAACGCCGGAGCGTCAGCAGTCATGAACCCAATCACCCGAACGCCAAGGCCCATGATCCGTTTGACCTTGTTGCGCAACACGACCGTGCTGCGAATTTGGCCGCCCTTAATGTAAATGGTTTCTTTACCCGCATCGATGGCTGCCTGCAGGCTTGGCGCAATATCATCAGCGGAAGGAACGACGGCCCACTGCGCGGCTGTTTGGGGATACTGATGCTCTGGGCTTTCTTCGATGGGTAGAACCATCGGTTGGCCAACGATGGGCCAGTTGCTACGCGCTTCGCTTGACGTCCACGCGGCTACGTCGGGCCCGGGCACCGTATTCGTTGCGCCCTGTATCGCCGTTTTGTAGCCCGTGCTCCGTAGATCGCGCACCAGCGCTTGACCTTGGCCCAGATCCATCGCCGTGCCGTCGCTGCCGTTCGAGAACTGCGCGCCCACCACCACGCTCAATCCTCCTTTCGCGCGGAAGCCGGTTGCACATTTGTCGGTGCGCAAGTTGCGTGCGCTTACGCCGTAGCCTGAATTGAGAAAGCCCGTTTCACAGTTTTTCACAACGATGTGCTCAAGCGTCGTGTGGTTTTGTGCGCTGCCAATCAGCACGCCCGTTTTGAAGCCATCAATGTCGATGTAGCGGCCACCACCAGGCCCAAACCAAACGTCATCGAAGGCGATGCCCACGAGGCCCGGATGGCCCAACGGATCAGAGGCTCGAATGCTGACGTCTTTGACCGTGCCCGAGTTGTTGGTGTGATAGTTCAACGCGATGGCACCGGGGTTGTTGCGACCGATCTCCAAGGTCAAATGATAAATGTAGTGGTGCATATTCTGCTCAGCTTGCTGAGCGGAAGGCCTTGTGTGGATGAACACGCGTGGCTTCGCGGGATTGGCAAAGCCCGGGGATCCATCGGCCAGCTTGATGATGCTTTGGGTTCGGCTCTCGCCGATGAGCAACACGCGCTTCTTTTTCGTTGCGGCCTCGCCATAACGAAGCTGATCGCGCACCAAGTATGTGCCTTGAGGAATGAAGATGGTGCGCGGCTCATCCGCTTCAATGGCTCTCTTAAACGCACCCGTGTCGTCACTGACGCCATCGCCCTTGGCGCCGAAATCACGTTTGATGTTGGCCATGCCCGAATCGGGCGGCTCCACAAAATGCGGCTCGAAACCGAAAAGCGTTTCGAATATCGATTTTCCTTCTTTGGGATCCACCGAAGATGGCACGGGCGACGAGGCGCCCCCCGCTCCGGCCTGCGACGACGGACTGCCGCCTTGACCGGAGGCCGCCTGGCCTGCGCTGCCACCTTGGCCTGGTGAGCCCGCTTGGCCGCCCGAGCCAGCGGCCCCACCCGCGGCATCGTCCATGCGGCCGTCATCCGTCGCATCAGACTGTGAGTTTGATCCACAAGCCGTCACAAGCAGTGACGCCACGAAGATTCTTCCGATCGCCTTTAGCATCAAACGTCCTCTTTTGGGTGTTGGGTCGAGCCAACGGTCTGTTGCTGATTGGCAACAGGCAACGCACAACGCGGTGGACTTCTATCGGGCGTCTTCAGGCCCCACCTTCACGGTGGTTTCCGGTGACTTCATGTTTAGGTACATGTTGAGCAACGACGTCTCGTCACGCTGGCGTCGCTCAAGCCGTACTTCGTCGATGCCACCGTCGAAATACCCATAGCCGCCTCCCGCACTTGCTCCGATGTGAGCTGACTTTGATTCGTACGCAGCGTCGAACATCGTGGTTTCTATATCCCCCCGGTTCATCCAACCGCCGCTTGGCGCCCCGTTAATGAAAAACCGGCCGCGCTTGAGCGCTAGATCGAAAACCGCTGCCACATGCGTCCAGGTGTTTGCCGATACGGCCCCAGGCGAACGAATCGTCTCTTCATCGCCCGTGGGACGTATGCCTGCCACCACCTCGCCGCCAGGGCTTCCCATTTTCTCGAGGCCCACAGCCAAAAATGCCGCCGCGTGGTTGTAATTCGAGTCCGCTTTGCTGGTGCCGATGGACACGACCTGTCGATCAAAAGGCTTGTCGCCGAGAAGCTTGAAATCCGTTGGTTTCACCCACGCGGAAATCGTGAGCGCGGACGCGCCGGCCAGCAGCCGCTTGTTGGCGGTGGCTTCGCGCGATAAAGCCAAACTACTGCGCTTGGTCGAATCGCCCATGTAGGCACGGCCGATGAAACCCTCCCCAAAGCTTCCACCTTCATTTGTGGCATCAAACCCTCCCGGGCCCGACTCGTTGCCGTTGTCTCCGAGGTGCCACACCACGCTGTCTGCGCCCCATACCGCCTGCGCGTGCGCTTTC
Source organism: Deltaproteobacteria bacterium (assembly GCA_033763315.1). GTDB lineage: Bacteria > Myxococcota_A > Polyangia > Fen-1088 > Fen-1088 > JAGTJU01. The sequence continues at coordinate 39,088 of JANRKS010000006.1, read as the reverse complement.
GGCAGCGCTGGTGCGGCGAGATTTCCGTAGTACAGCCACCAGGCGTCGCTGCCTTGAGGCCGCTTAACCCACACAAAGATGCGCGTGTCAGAAACCGTGTCCACTTCGTGCGGCAAGAGCGATCCGTCCTTGGCGACAAAACGCAAGCCAGCCGCCTTTTGACTCAAGCCGCCGCTGCCAAGTTGCTGCGGCGTCAAGGCCACAAGAACGGGCAGATCCTGCGAGGCAGAGTCGGACGGCCAATCAGCGCTCAGAGATCTTCGCAGCGGCCAAGCGTTGTCCCACCAACCCGACGCCACTGTTGCTCCACCAACGCCGGCATCAGTCGGTTGCCCCCCAAGGGACCCACTTCCTCCACGGCCTCCACTGCCTCCACTGCCTCCCTTTCCTCCACTTGCTCCACCTCCTCCGGACGAGTTCGGGGCCGGCTCGTCTGTGCCACCTGTGCCGCCGCCATCGTCGCTGTTCGACGTGTTCGAAGTTGTGCAGGCGCCGAGGCAGGTCACGAAGCAAGCGATCGGCGCCGCAAAGAGAATCGAGGAGCGGTGTGTGAACTTCATGGGGAATTTTTCGGAGGGTTGCAAACCACGGGCCTAGCGAAGCGCCATGTTTCCCGCGCAAATGCGTAGGTCGCATGTGGACGACGGAGCGGGTCACTTGCAATGGGGCTCTTGACCTTTTGTTTTGCTCTCGTTAAGCGCACCGCAGCAAGGACCGATGTGGTCGTTGACGTTTGACCCGATAGGCCCGCGAGGTGCGACTGTACTTGGAGTGAAGTTGGCATTCGACGAAGGTGTACATGCCCCCTTGGAGGGCGATGATGGCGCGGATCTGGAAAAGTCCCAGACCGAGGCACACTTGCGTCAACTGCTGCAGAACGCCCTTGCAGGTTCGGTGGCGGCACGCAACGAATTGCTTGCGAAGTTGTTGCCACGGATGGTGGCGGTCACCCGAAGCGCCCTGATGCCTGCAAGTGCGGCCGACGTGGAAGATGTGGTGCAGGAGGCTCTGCTACGTCTTAACCGATCGCTTACGTCATTTAGGGGCGAAAGCTCGTTGAGCTACTTCGCCACGCGCGTTGCCGTACATGCCGCCACTGACTTCGTTCGCCGGAAAATCGCTCGTCGCAAGTACGAAAACGAAGCCGCTCAATCGGGCGACGACCCGGACGCGGTGCATTTGCAAGCAGCATGGGACGATGGCACCCGATCCCGCTTACGAATACTGCTTGACGACCTCTCCGACGTTCAAGCGGAGACGCTCATCTTAACGGCCCTAGGCTATTCGGTGCAGGAGGTGGCAGTCAGTATGGACGTGCCGCTTGAAACTGTGCGTTCGCGGCTACGTCTGGCAAGAAAAGCGGTTCGCGATCGCATCGCCGCCGACCCACAACTTCAAGAACTTTTCGGGAGGCAATCATGACGTCCACGCCGCGAGACCGTGATCCCTCGAACATGGCGTCGATCGCCGCCAACAACGCGTTTGAGTCCGGATTGCGACGGGACGCGAACGTCACGGCCGAAGACGAAGAAATGGCTCGGCGAATTCTAAGTAGAGCCGCTTGGCTGCAACATCCCGCGCCGGTTCCCGCCCCCGTGGCGGCGCGCTCCAGGCGACCCACATGGTTGCCGCTTGTGGCGGCCATGGTCGTCCTCTTGGCAACGGGATTCGCCACAGCGCGAGTCATCGACTGGATCGTCGAGCTTCGCGACGACAATCTAAGTCTTTTTGTCAAACCCGAAGCCTCACCACCAAAAGGGGCAGCCCCCCACGCAACACCGCAGATGATTTTCGAGGCACCGCACCCGGATTTCGTTCCCACTGAAGCCCCACCCAAGGCGCATGCCACGAACCATCAAAGCGCGAGCGAGCTCTTCCGCGCCGCGGGCGCAGCACGCGCCGCTCGCCGCACAAAGGAGGCAGCGCAACTTTATCTCCGGCTCGCGCGCCTTTACCCACACTCTGCGGAAGCCGAGCTCTCACATGTTAGCTTGGGGCGCTTGTGGCTTGACGACGGCAAAGCCGGCAAAGCGCTCGCGGCGTTCGACGCCTACTTGCGGTTGCCCGATGCGAGCCCGATGGAGCACGAGGCGCTCGCGGGGCGCGCGCTGGCACTGCAGGCCTTAGGGAAGCCCACGCTTGAACTTGAGGCCTGGAAAGCCCTTCTACAAAAGCACCCCGACACGCTGTTGAAATCGCGCGCTATGGTGCGCATTCATGCCCTGGAAAATGCGAAGGAACCATAAAACGGGCCGCGTCTTTCTTTGGTTGACGGTCTCGGCGTTGCTGTTCGGTTCACAAGTGGCGAGGGCCAAAGACGGACCTACACTGCCTCGCACCGCTGAGCTTTTTGTGCTCTCAGATCCGAGCGAAACGGCGCGCGCCAAGGATTTGTCCCGTTACATTCACGAGGTCATCGATCCCACAGGATGGACCCTGGTGACACCCAATAAGCCTAACGTAGCGGCCCAGGTCCTAAGTCTAGACGAAGAAGAAGGCGCCCCCGCCGCGCGTGCTTGGCTTGACCTTCGCGACGAAAACACAGGCGCGTTGTTCTTCGTGGATGTGAAGAACCGGCGCGCGGCCATTCGACGTTTTCGGCAAACGGATGGCAAAGACGATCTTCTTCTGTTCGAGCAATCCGCCCAAGCGTTCCGCACGCTCTTGGACGCGCTTGACGGAGGCGAAGTGATCGGCCTTGAGGTCGAAAAGGTAAGAGAGACGTTGGCCCCGCCACCACCGCCGGCAGCCGTGGTGCCTGCGGTGGCGGCCGTGAGCGCAAAGTCGAGGACTGCGGAAACAGAAGCGCACAGCTGGCAACTTGATGCCGGGTATGGAGCTGTTGTGCTGTTGCCAAGCGTAGGTCCGCAGCACACAGCGGCGGCGGGCGTGGCACGATGGCAGCGTCGCGCCTCGTGGTCGTGGGCAGCACGCGTGGAGTTTCGTCATGTGTTTGCGACAACCATCGCCGCAACTCCAGACGTCAGCGCCGACATGTCCCTGCTGGGTCTTCGGGTGGGGTTGGCCGCTGCCCGCCGTTACGACCGATGGGAGCTTCAAACAGGGTTTGACGTTGGTGGTGATGTTGTGCGACTCGACGTTCAAACAGAGCCGACTTCCGGATACAAACCTGTCTCCTCCGGCATGCGACCCAACCCCGTCGCGCGCCTTCGCGCCAGAGCCAGCCATGTGTGGCTGGGGATTGCACTCTTTATCGAAATGGCAGCGGAGCTTGAGCTTTTGGACCTCCGTTTGGCCGTACGAGACGCGGGAAACCTCGTGGCACCCGCCAATCCGCAAACCATTCGGCCAGCGCTAGCCGCCGGATTTATTTTTTGAACCGCCTGGGAATCACCCTTACCAACCACAAAGTGGGTCACCAGCCGCAAGCTCAGCTCGCGAGCTGCTGAACTTCGCCAAAGGACATGCCGATACCCTTGGTGCAAGTATGTGTAATTTTGTTGAGCCGTTCGATCCGGTTCGCGGCGACCTCTTTCTGATGACTGAAGGCGTGTGCCCAGCGATCCATCAATCTGGCTTAGGTACCCCTATGTGTGCCGCCGACAGATGGCCAGCTTTCCCTAGCCGAGTCCCCGGCACTTGTTAAGCTATACCTTCATCGCTTCGAGTCCGATCGCATTCATGACGAGCGAAAGCATCAGCCAGTGGGCGCCGGGGCCCGAAGTTCAAACCCAGGAGCAACGCATACTTGCCGCGCTTTGGGCCGGCGATCCCAATGCGCCACGCGCCCTGTATGACACGTATGCCGGTTACGTTGACCGTGTGTTGTGTCGCATTTTGGGGCCCGATGGCGATATCCCCGATCTACTTCAAGAAGTTTTTGTGGCGGCGCTGGCAAACTTTCGTGACGTAAGAAAGGGCGAATCTCTCAAACATTGGCTGGCGTCGGTGGCGGTGTTTAAAGCGCGTTCCTACCTACGGAAAATGGGACGCCGCCGACGGCTGCGCGCACTATTCCTTCGCACCAGCGAGATCCCACACGTCGACGCGCCCGATTCCCAAGAAGCCATGTTGGCCGAATCGCTGCGCCTGATCCTCGATAAGATGTCTTCAGACCTTCGCATACCGTTCTCGTTGCGGCACCTTGAGGGCATGCAACTTGAAGAGGTGGCCAGCGTGTGCGGTGTTTCCCTGGCCACCATTAAGCGACGTTTGGGCAGCGCCGAGGGGCGCTTCTTGACCGCCGCACGCCAAGATCCGGACCTTTGGGACTGCGTGAGCAGAAGTGGAAAATGGAAGACCGCGATCGCGAAATAGCGCAGTTCATTGCCCCGGCCGCCCAGGTCTGGGACGAGCGGCGCGAAGCCATGCGCAATCCCGAGCGGGCGCGCGATGGGTTTCTACGCGCGGCAAGCCAACGCCACACCTCCAAGTTGCACGCGCTGCGGCCGTGGTTGCTTGCGTCTTCGCTGGGCTTCGCCGCGAGCGTTGTTGCCTTTATCGCCTTGCGCCCCACCGCGCGCGAGGTTGCCGTGCCACAACCCACATCATTCGCGGCACACATCACACCATTGCCAGCCACAGGAGCCTGGGTGACGGCCGCGCTCGATCGCGCCTTCCCAATGCAGTTTGAAGAGGGTACCAATGTGGCCTTGCAAGGCGGCGCCACGGCGAAGATCGCGGCCAACCAAAAGGCATTGGCGAAGATAGTTTTGCGCAGCGGCCGCCTACGCGCAGATGTTACGCCACGTGTGAAACACTGGGATTTCGTTGCGGGCGAACAGGGCGTTTTTGTTGTGGAGGTCACAGGCACAAGTTTCGACATGGCCTGGGATGCCCCGGCGGAAACGCTTTTCGTGCAAATGCACCACGGTCAGGTGCGCGTGCATGGCGATTGCCTCGCCAAAGACATCATTCTGAACGCTGGCGACGCCCAAGACATTCGCTGCCCGCCGCAAGCGGCGGCTGCGCCTGCAATGGAGAGCCCACCATCGTCTTCACCACGCCCACGTGACGTTGTTGCAACGGCCCCGTGGCAAAGCCTGGTGCGCGCCGGCGATTTCGCAGGCGCCGTCAGAGCCATTTCGCGGTTGGGCCTTGAGCGCAATCTGAATCGCTTGAGTGCCGCGGACGCGATTGCCGTAGGCGATGCCCTTCGCTTGGGTGGCCAGCAAAAACGAGCTGCACGCCTTTATGAGCACGTGTGGGAATCATCGGATGACCGAGCCGCCAGCATCGCCGCGTTCACATTGGGCCGTATGGCTGACGAGCAGAGCCGCAGCCCCACGCGCGCGTCGCAATGGTTTGCGCGCAGCTATCAGCGCGCCCCTCGGGGCCCCATGTCCGAAGAAGCCGGTTGGCGTCACATTGAATCCTTGAAGGCCGCGAAGCTGGATGCGCAGGCGGTGGCCGCAGCGCGCGCGTTTGTGAAAGCGCACCCCTCCGGTGCGTATACGCAGCTAGCCCAAAAGTTGATCGCGGCATCATCGATGGACGGCATGGACCGCAGGCCGTGATGCGTGTGGCTCGCGCCCTGATTGCACCTATCTGTTTCCTGACGTTGGTTGCAATCGCCAGTCCTGGATGGACAGACGACCGAGAGGCGCGGCAGATCCTTGTGGTCTCTTCGGATGCCGGATTGCAAGCGCGGTTAAGTGTTGAATTTCAAATCATGGGTTACCAGCCCATCGCGGTGGTTGATGAACCCAGCCTTGAAGTTCCATGGCGTCTTGATGCGCTGGCGAAAGAACGGGCGGCGATCGCCGCGGTTCGTGTGGCTTACACGGACACTGGCTGGCAAGCGGTGGTGGCAGACCGGGTCACAGGCAAAACCGTGTTGCGCCAACTAGATGCCGACGCACACGACCACGGCACGGTGGCGCTGCAAACCGTTGAACTTTTGCGCGCCAGCTTGCTTGAGCTTGCGCTTCCCGCGCGCAGCACGAAAATCGAAGCGGCGCCCGCGATGCCAAAGCCTGTAAGCGACGTGGCTGCGGCGGCGCCAACGCCTAAACCAAGCGCACCCACGTTTTCACGCCAGGGCCACGTGTTGTTGGCGCCCGCTGTGCTGTCATCTGTTCGGGGCGTTTCGCCCGAGTGGCTCGGGCACCTGGCGTTTCGCGTGCTTCTGCGCCCGAAATGGGTGCTGTCGATGGCGGGCCTCTTTAACGTTGCGGCGTCTCCTCTAACTGGGGTTGAAGGGCAAAGCGGTGTGAAGAGTTATCTTGCAGGCTTAGGCCTTCTGCGGCGCCTGCAGCAAGGGCGGATCACTTTGGATGCTGGTCTGCAATTGTGGGGCGGCGTTACCCATTTCGATTCGGACACAACGCCTGGCTATACGGCAGACGTTGCCCTGCATCCGGCCGGCGCGGCAATGGGGCTTGCGAGCGCAGGCGTGGCCGTCACACAAAATCTGCAACTTACGTTTGATTTGGCCGCTGGGGTTGGCGTGCCTTGGGTTCAGTTGACCTTCGCCGAAAGACAAGCTGGCACCTGGGGCTTGCCGATAGGCTACGCAGCGTTGGGCCTGCAGTATCAGGTGTTTTGATGCCACGTACTCTGTGCAGCATTCGGCTTACCGGAACGATGCTTGCGTTTATCGGGCTGTGTGGTTGCGACGTAAACTTGATCAAGGCCAATCATCCTATCGGCCCCGTGGTGCAGGATGACGAAGATCTGGTGGTTCCGATCGCAAAAGATGTTGCCGATCCCTTTGCAAATCAAGAGTTTCGGCAAGGCTTATTGGCATGGCGGCGGCCAAACCGGCGCGGCGCTTGCGTTCACTGCCACAGTTTCGATGCCAGCTGCCTTGCGCGCGTGGGATTTGCGCCCGATGTAATTGCCGCAAAGGCCACTGCCGAAGGAGCCAGCCCTGCCGATGCAGAAGCCATCGCAAAGCTGGTGTCTTACCAGCGTGCGCGATTCACCATCGACGCCCCGCTTGATCCGTTGCAGTTTCGTTTGCTGCCACGCAACGCAGAGATTGAAGCCGCGACCACCACCCACGAAAAGGAAGCTGTGCTGTTCGGCCATCTTGAAACGCAGGGCCTTGCGATTGCAAAGCCGGGCGCCATCACCACGGTGGAACAAGCCGAGCGCGCGCGTGACCAGTTGCTTAACCTCGATCTGCGCCAGCTTCCCACCGCGATCAAGTTTCCCTTGCTCAGTTCAAGCGGCATCCATGGGCCCGAGCATGTACGCATTTTCGAGTGGCTGCCGAGTTTTGCAACCATTCCAGAGCCGGCCGCAGCCAAACGCGCATTCGAAGCGCAAAACGCATACATCAGCGACCCAAAGCCACTTACCTTTTGGCGCGCGGTTGAAGAAACCCTTCGCACCGCCACGGCGCGCGCGTTAACACCGATACCCGAAGTGTTGGCCAAGCATGCGCGCAGCCAGTATCGCGCCTTGCAAGTGATCGCGTTCATGCTGCAGCGGGGCAGCTTCGATTTTCCCGATCCCTCAGCCGGCCTGGCCGATGTGGTCAAAGCTGACCGCGAGAAACTGTTTAACCGCAATCTGGTCTTCGCGTGGGCAGCCGTGGACAGCGACTTCGCTTCTACAAATACATGGACACAACTTCCCCCGGACTATCGTGCGGGCACGTGCGAGGGCAATGACTGTGCGTTCGGTGATGGACGCATTGATGCCGATCCTGGATCGCCTCACCCCGGCCAAGCTCACCTTGGCTGGTGGTGGGATTTGGCAGCGTACCGGCGTTCGCTGTTTTGGTTGCACACGATGATGGATCCGCCTGGCCTTTTCAACACGCACGTCAGCGGGTTGGCGGAACAGGATCTGTGGTCTAAGGGCCAAATGGAAACCATGGCCACGCACAGATTGCTGGTGAGCATCTGGAGATTTGTACATCGGCATTACGGGGCAGACAGCCGCTTCTTTCCGATGGGAGATCTATCGTCGATTGCCAGGCCGCTCGACGTCGATCATCCCGACTTCTGCCGCGCGGGCAGCTTTACATGGTGGTCGATCATGGCCGCCCGTGGCATTGCCATGGATGATTCGCTCCGCGGTCAGCGGTTGCGCACAATGGCAACCAACGCCCTGCGCATGGAGATCTTGCTGCGCACCGCATACATCGAAACATCGGGGCGCCTGCGCGAAAGCAGCCGGTGGCTTCGCTGCGCCGAGATCATGCAGAACTCGCTCGCGCTTTTTCAAAAGCCCGAAGAGCTAAAGGATCTACCCGCCCTGATGTCGCGTTTCACCGCTGCCGTCAATTCTGCCACGGAAGGTGGGCCTTCGTTTGTGCCCACAAGTGATCCCGTCTTTGTAGCGCCCATGCGCAAAGTTGCATTGCCGTTTGAATGAGGTGAGCCGTTGTTGCTCTGTGGTGGCGACCACTGGGCATGATCAGTCATCGTGCGCGCTTTTCTTGGCTTATCCTGTCCGCGCTTGTGGCTGCATGCTCAGGCGCATCTTCCGATGCGGACGATAAAGAAGAGCCGGAAGATCCAGGAACGGACAACGAAGCGGGGCAAAGCGGTTCGGCTCAACCCGGTGGCAACGGCGGGGAGCGAGCCCCGAATAACGCTGGCGGATTCAGCGGCACCGGTGGCTCGACGGCTGGTGCGTCGGGCGCTGCTGGTACAGCTGGTGCAACAACGGGTGCTGCTGGCAGCGGTCCCGGGCAAGTGATCGAGGGGCCTGGCTTGGGAATGCCACCCACCCTTGCACCGAACGCGTCGAATCCGATCAAGAACATCCCAAACGCCGAGCGTGTGCTTCCGGGTTGGTCAACCTCGCATGTGGAGCATCTAGGATGGCAGCCACCCAACCACCTTTACGTCAGTGCCATTCAGGGTGCGTATCCAACAAAGGTGGCGGGATCAGATTCAGCATTTCCTTACATCCACCCGTTCCGAGTTTGGCAACTTACAGAATCGAACGACAAATCCATCATCACCGAGTATTTCCGTTTTCCGACCGCAAGCGAGATCGAAGAAACGGCTTGGTGCAAATGGGGAAAAGCGGCCAATGCTTTTTGGTGTTACAGCCATCAACAAAAAACGAACAAATTTGTTCTGCGCATTCCGAGCCCAGGCCTCTCAGCCGGCCCCTTTGAGCTCAAGGATCTTTCGAATGTAACCAAATGGTCGGTGTCTAGTTTGCACAGCCGCATGCTCGACTCAGTTGAGCTTGCCAGTGGCAGGGTTTACTGGACACACAAAGCAGGAACGAATCCCAGCATCTCGCGCATCTTCACATCAGAGCCTAACGCGACCGCAGCCCAAGCGTTTACGGAGGTTCTTGCGGGAGTGACAGGCATGGAAGATCCGCTGGGCCTTGCGGCCTCGCCTGATGGCAAAACTTTGTATTTCACAGTCGCTGGATTTGCCACGGGCAAAGGCAGCTTGTGGTCGGCAGAGATTCAATCGTCAGGACAACTTGCGGCGCCGAAGCTTTTGGTGGCAGACATTGTGAAGCCGCGGCGTTTGGCTTGTGATGAGTTTGGGAATCTTTACGTCACAAGCGGCAGCGAGGTTCGTGTCTTCGCCTCTAACGGCGCAGAGTTTGGGCGCATTGCGATTGTCAACGACCCAGCGTCCAAAGACGCCGTCGAAAAGGCCAAGGGCAAAATCACGCTGTTGGCTGTGGCGTTTGGTGGCACAACCGGAAGCATCCTTTACGCGTCACTTGGAACGGATCTCGGCTTCACCACCCTCAAGGGCGCGAGCGTTTCGTTTGGAGCTTTGTTCCGTGTGCCTGTGGCGGCACGCGGGGCAGACTTTGCTCGATGACGTTTGCCAACAGCGCAGCCAACCCAACCGTAACAATCGCTCAGCCGCCTACTTCGGAGAAAACACAAATGCACCTTATTGGAAACCTCCCAAATCGTTTGCCTTGGATAGCCGCAGTTTTCTTGGTCGCGAGCGCCTGTGGCGGCCCATCGACTTCTGTGAACAACGATGGTGTCGGCGGTGCGGACTCAGCGGGCGGCAAAGGCGGCCGCGGTGGTACGGGCGGTAAAGGAGGGACAGGTGGCAAGGGTGGCACCGGCGGCACTCCTGGCAGTGGAGGCACGCCCGGCACAGGCGGCACATCTGGCACTGGTGGCACATCTGGCACCGGCGGCACTGGTGGCACGGGTGGCACTGGTGGCACGCCTGGCACTGGAGGCATGCCTGGCACTGGTGGCACGCCTGGCACCGGCGGCACTCCTGGCACTGGTGGCACTCCTGGCACGGGTGGCACGCCTGGCACCGGCGGCACTCCTGGCACTGGCGGCATGCCTGGCACTGGAGGCACGCCCGGCACAGGCGGCACGTCTGGCACGGGCGGTATGCCCGGGAGGCCGAACCCTTCCTTGCTCGCCGAAGATACTTTCGACGGAACGGTAGGCCCGCTGCACAACCAAGCGCTTGGCTACGGTTTCCGCACAGCGTGGTCCGTGCAGTCGGACAACATCGATATACCGGGGTTCAACATCGTCTCCGACAATCCCTTGTCGTTTGGCAACCTCAAGGTTTCGCCTTCGCACGCGGTTGGCGGCGTCAAGTACCTGAGCGCTGGGCGTGGCTTCGATGTGGGCGGCGAAGCTTTCGCCAACTTGCGCAACGGCAACGACTTGGCAGCTGCCGGCAAGACCGTTTGGTTCAGCGTGTTGCTGCGCATGGATGTGGATACCAACGCCACCATGACGGTGACCCTTCACAAGAATCACATCGTTTGGGTTTCAAACCAGGTACCACGTGTGGGAGTCGGCTTCTACGGCGTCAACTCAGTCATTGACGGTCAGCGGCGCTGGAGCCTGGAAGTTGACGGCGCCGTATATCCATCAACCAAGCCCATAGTGATCGGATCCGCTGCATTGTTGGTTGTGTCGCTAACGTATGGCGAGAACAATACGGTTAACTTGTACGTAAACCCAGCAACGCTGGGAAGCGCGGCACCAGCCACGGCCGACATTACTCGGACTACGGTCACGCCGCCATTGGTGAACGCGGTTAGCTGGACCGCCGACACCGTAACGCGTCCCGGTTCCTTGGATGAACTACGCCTTGGCACCAGCTTCGCTGCCGTTACGCCCACACGGTGACAGACAAGCCACCACCGCAAACATTCCCCGTGATCGGAGTCAACACATGAAGTTCGTAAAGACCGCCGCAACAACAATGCTCCCCCTGTTCCTCTGGCTGGCCAGTTGCACCGGAAGCGTCTCCGATTCATCGTCGGAACCCAGGTCGATGGGCGAGCGCCCCGAGCCCGGAGATAAGGATGATCCGCCATCAGACGAGCTGCCTGAAACGCCGGCCTTTCCAGGAGGTCCCTCGGTGGCATCGTGTGAAAGTGGCCGCGGTCGCGGTGCAGCCACCGAGGTGGTGCGGCGGCTGACCCACGACGAGTACGCCGCATCGGTGCGTGAGGCGCTCTCGCTAACGGAAGTGAACACCAGCTTGCTTCCTGCCGACTCAGTGGGCTCCGCGTACCCCAATACAGCGGGGTTCCTCACGCCCTCGGCGAACCTTGTTGCCGCGTACGATGAGTTTGCGCAAGAAGTTGCGAGCGCGGTTGCCGCGCGTGATCCGTGGCTGGGCCTCGGCGCTTGTAAAGCGGCCGACAAGGCGTGCCAACAGAAATTCGTGAAAGACATTGGTGCGCGCTTGTTTCGCCGCCCACTCACGGGTGAAGAAACAGAAGCCTTTGCTGGCCTGTTTGCCACCAGCGAGGCTGAGGGCGTTTCACCTGCAGAGGCCGTGGGCTTCGTGTTGCAAGCGCTTGTTGTGGCGCCACAAGCGCTTTATCGCCTTGAAAAGGAAGCCGCCACCAAAGTGACACCGCAAGAGCTTGCTGTGCGGCTTTCTTTCCTCCTGCGTGGTGCTGGGCCAGATAAAGAACTCGCAGCCGCTGCGGCCGAAGGCTCGCTTTCAGAAGCAAAGCTTGAAGCGCAGGTGAAGCGCTTGGTGCCGGGAGCGCAGACACCGATAGCCACCTTCGGGCTCACGTGGGCCGGGCTGCAAGGCCTTCCCGCGCTGGTGGCCAACGGCTCCATTTCGGAATCGCTCGCGCGTGACATGGAGGCAGAAACGCGCCAATCGCTGCTCAAAACATGGATCGACGATGCGGCACCCGTGGCCGCCTTTCTGCGCACGAATTCCACCAACGTATCAGCCGCGCTTGCAAAACACGCAGGCTTGCCCACGCCAGACAAAAACGGCCGCGTTGATCTGGGTGGCAACGAATCCCGTTTGGGCCTGTTAACGCAGCCAGGGTATGTGGCAGCAAACTCAGGCACGGGTGACATGATCGTTCACCGCGGCATTTCGATCTTTCGCAAGATGCTGTGCGGTTCGATTCCGGATCCGCCCGCCGATGCGTTGATGGTGGAAGTGAAAACGCAAGTCCCTGGCGAACGTGCGAAATCAGAGGCACGCATGGCCATGCCCCGCTGCGGCACTTGCCATTCGGCATTCGATACTTTGGCTTATGCCCTTGAGCCGTACGATCGCGTTGGACGTGTTCGCAAAGAGGATGAACACGGGGTTGCGGTGAAATCTGATGGGGTGTTGCCGAACGTCTCAGGCACGGGCACAACGCCCTTTGCCAACGTACGGGAGCTTAGCGACTTGCTGATGGCCGACCCGCGCGTCAGCAGCTGTGTGGTCCGCGGCCTGGTTCAATACGCGTGGGGCCGTGTGCTCAACGACGGCGACGAATGCGACATTGCCGAGATCACAGTGGATGCCGAGAAACGCGGCGGAACGCTGCAGGCGACTTTAACTGCAATTGCCGTCCATCCCAGTTTTTCACGCGCGCTGCAGTAAGCCCCGCGTACAGATCTTCAAACCTACGAGGAAACACGCACCATGCAAAACACCTTAAAGCAGCACAACGTGAAACCATGGCAACCCCTATCGAGGCGCACAGCTCTGCGTGCGGGGGCAACCACCATCGCACTGCCTCTGTTGGCCGAGATGCTGCCGAAACGCGCCCTTGCTGCGGAGGTTCCCAAGCGCGCCGTGCACGTCTGCTTCGGGCAGGGTCTGCCCCTGATGTGGCAACAAGATTACTTCAAAGGGGCGATGACACCTTTGGCACCTTTCGCAAAGCGACTGGGCTTTTATCGCGGTTTACAGGGAAGTCTGAAAGGCGGCTTCAGCCACCAAGAAGCGAACCAGCGACAATTCACGGGGCTTTACTCGGGAAACCGTGAATCCCCCACGCCCCCCGGTCCTTCGATCGATCACCGACTGATGAAAGCGTGGTACCCCGAAGGCTCGCCCACGCCCGTCAAATACCTCGCGTTGGGATTCATCTTTGATGGCGATAACTCACTGCTCAACAAAGCACGCGCGTGGGACGATAAGGGCAACCCCGTTGCGCTTCCCATGGATGACCCCGCGCAAGTCTTCAAAACCTTGTTTGGCAGCAACCCAGGCGGCTCCACGGCAGGTGGCGCGGCAGACGTGGCTTCGTTCGAGCGCAGGCGTCGGCTTCGGGGCAGCGTCCTCGACGTTGTTTTGCGCCAATACCAAAAGCTCACCAGCGACACTGTGGGTTTGGGCAAAGCATCAAGAGAACGACTTTCGGATCATATGGACAACATACGGACGCTCGAGAAGCGCGTGCAATCCATGGGTCCTCCCCTTTCGTGCAACAACATTCCGCCAACACCGGCCGCCCTGACCAAACGACCAAGCAGCAGAACAGCCAGTCAATGGCGTTCAGACTGGCGCCTGCTCAACGACTTGTTCGTGCTCGGCCTGCGCTGTGACATCACGAGGTGGGCCACGATCATTTCGTTTAGCAACTCTCACAACATTCAGATGACGGGGCAATACCCCCTATCCGGCGGAACGTTCGATTTCGCTGCTCTCAACAAAGAACTCGGGGTGGGATCGTATGCCCACTACAATCTACACGGTTTCGACGGCAACGCCGCTGACAGGCCGAGGCACCAAGCGCTCAACCGCGGGCACAGCGAGGTGATCTTGGAAAACATCGCAGACTCGCTTTCGGCGCTCGACGATCCAGCTTTTCCCGACGCCAACGGCAAGACAATTCTTGAAAACAGCTTCCTTGCTGTCACCACCGAGTTTGGCACCAACCACGACGCCAACGGCGTCTTTCATGCGCTTGGTCCTTGCGGTGGCAAGTTCCGCACGGGGCTGATGGAATTGCCGGGAAAGACGACCCGCGAGTTGTACGACACGATGCTGGTAGGCATGGGAAGCAAAACCATCGACGGCACGGATACGGCACCGCTACCAACCGTGCTCGCTTGAGGATCAAGGGCTCAAAAATGACGTTAATCACACGCACAGTAGCCGCTGTTCTTTTCGCGAATGTTCTTGCTTGTCATGCGAACCCGGAAGCTCGCCCAGAAGATACGGATGACGACATGGGCGACTTCAATGAAGGGGGCAGTGCGGGCGGCGCGGGCGGAACCACGTCCGTGGGAGGCAGCGGTGCGGGTGGCGTTGGCGGAGCGCCGCTTGGTGAAGGCACGGGCGGGCTCGCAGGGCAGGCGGGCGCTGCTGCAATGGTTGGAGGCAAAGGTGGCGCAAGCGGCGGTATGGCTGCAGGAGGCAGCGCTGGCACTTCGATCGGCGGCGCGGCGGGTGCGCCCCTTGGATCGGCAGGCGCGGGTGGATCTAGCACTGCCCCCGCGGATCTTGCCGATGCCCGCGCGCATCCTTTCCTCGAAGCCGGCGGTAAAGTGCTTATCGAAGCTGAGCACGGCGTGCCCGTGGCCCGTGGCGATTTTCCCTGGGTCTTGAAGACCGATCACACAGGCTTCTCGGGTGCCGGCTACATGGTTGCCCATGCGCCCATGATCGCGAAGGACGATCCACGACGCGTGGGGGATGCTCCTGATAAGCAATCCATGCTGGTGTTCTTCGTCTCCTTTGAGACCATCGGTACGTATCGCCTGTGGGCCTGGCGCCATTTCCCCGACAACGGCGCTGACTCTTACTTCTGGCAATTGGATAACCAGCCTGCCAAATCGGCGATAGACAGTCATGCATTCGGCAAATGGCAGTGGTCGAACACGTACGCGGGCTATGGATCCTTTGGCCAGTTCAAGATCGAAGCCCCTGGAGTGCATGAGATCCGCATCATTCGTCGAGAAACCAATGCGGCCATCGACCGTTTGCTGATAACCACCGACGCTGCAAAGCTAAACGAGATGTCGGGGCCAGGCGGCGCCGAGAGCCCACGCGCAAAGTAAGGTGCCGGTTTGCCCCAGGCGGTGCTAAATTTAGTTCTTGCCCAACTCGGTGACAAAAGTCCGCAAAATCGACCTCACAAAAGTCGCCCAGTTCGCGGTCAATGATTCGATGGGCGAAGACTCATGGACCCTTTACACGGTCAAAGGGAAACCCCATCTTGGGGTCGCTTACTTTTCCCAAAGTGTTCGGGGCTGGGAGTCGGAACGCTGGTACCTGTTCAGCCTCAACAAGCACACAACTTCAACGTACCAAAAGATCATGTCTCTTGATGATCAAGCGCAGCAATGCCAGTTGATGAACGATTTTCCCAAGGACGCGATCGTTATCGAGGAATAGTTGGTGACGGCAACCGTTCGCCTGGCTTGATGTGCAACTTCGTGGCTCGTGCGCCCGCCATATCCGCATCCGTGGCCGAACATGCCAAGCTGGTATCGATGACGTTTGCAAGCGAAGTGGGCTCAAGCTTGAACGTGCGGCGGAACGCGCTGTCGTCGGGGACGAAGGGAATCTCGAACTGATAGTTCATCTCGCCCAAAGCACGCAGCATCGGGGAAAATATGCCCAGGGTGCGGAACAAGCGAGTGGAAAGGCCCGTGACCTTCACGTGAGTGCCGGCGCGTGCCGCCATCTCCGTCACGAGTTCGCGTGTGCTGAGTGTGGTTGCCACCGGCAAATGAAACACGCGACCCAGGGCTGCATCATGCTGCCCCAGCACGGCGAGGCCGCGCGCCACGTCGGCAACGAAGCTGTACCCGTGGGGCATGTCAGGGTTGCCAGGCACAAATAGCCGTCCGCCTCGTTTTATGGTTGCCATGGTCGACGGGCGAAAGACGGC
This sequence comes from Deltaproteobacteria bacterium, assembly GCA_033763315.1. GTDB lineage: Bacteria > Myxococcota_A > Polyangia > Fen-1088 > Fen-1088 > JAGTJU01. The sequence continues at coordinate 23,101 of JANRKS010000006.1, read as the reverse complement.
TGTGTTGGGTAGCTGCGGGCCCACGAAGTCAGCAGCGCGCCCTATAGCGGCTTTGAGCGTGCCTGCGCGGTGAAGATCCAACAGCTCCTGCGCGAGCGCGCGGCGAAGCTCGCCCTTATGGCTGCAGGGGTTCTGCGCGGTGCTTTCGTCAAACGGCCGTTCGGTGGGACGCCCGTACATATACAGGTTGTCCAGCTGCACCAAACGGGCGCCCGCCCGCGCCGCCGCTTGCCAGATGGCTCGAAATAGTGGAGCCATCTGATCGTGCCAATGAGTGTAGTCGGACGGATTGGCGCAATTGTAAACGGCGGTGGAGCCGGAGCAAGCGTTGGCCATGAACGCAGCGTCCATGGCATCCCCTCGCAGAAGCGTCACCCCCGCCAATGCGCTCGCCCGCCCGTTGTTTCCACGACACACAAGACGAACCGTGTGACCTTGTTCGCTCAGATGACGTGCCAATAAAAGCCCGGTTTGGCCGGCCCCTACGATGGTTTGAATTTGTCGGTTGACCATGGAAACACTCTGCCGCTTGCCCTGGGGGTGCAAAAGTCGTATCGATACAAACCGTGGTTGCGAAAAAGCAAACCCCAGGCGTTGGCGCTGGACCTTTACGGTGGGATGACGCCAGGGTGTTTCTTTCGCTGTGGCGTCACGGTTCACTCAAGCGCGCAGCCAAGGAGTTGGAGCTGAACATCTCCACGGTGTCGCGCCGATTGGAGGGTATGGAAGAAGCCCTTCGAACGCGGCTTTTTGATCGCTTCCCGGATGGTTTGCGGAAAACCATGGCGGCCGAGCGGATCGCGCCCTACGCCGTGGCCATCGAAGCCTCCGCGCTGCAGTTTGAGCAAGCGTTAGCGAATTTTGAGACAGAAGTGGCCGGCGCGGTAAGGCTCACAGCGCCCCCCGGGTTGCTGGAACACTTCATCATTCCCTATTTGCCTCAGCTGCTTGAACAACACCCCCAATTGCAGCTTGAACTTCAAAGCAGTGTGGCGTTGTTGGATTTGGCGCGCTTGGAAGCAGAGATCGCGCTGCGCACCAGCCGCCCGTCCGCCGGAGACGTGCTAGCTCAAAAATTGATCGATGCGAAATGGGTGCTTGCCGCAAGCCCAGCGTACGCCGAGCGCATTGGCGAGCTGGAACACGTTGACCAACCGTTTTGGTTGGCCTGGGGTGAATCGCTAAGCCAACTTCCCGAGGCACGGTGGGTTGCGAAACACGTTCCGGCAGACCGGGTTCGCGTGCGCTTCGGCAGCATGGACGGCCTACTTGGGGCCGTGCGGCAAGGACTGGGCGTGGCCGTTTTGCCAGAGCCGTTTACACACCTGGCGGGGGTTAGCCAGGTAAGGTGTGCAAGCGGTGTTCGGCAATCCCTAGATGCGCTTGCGCCTGTGGAGGTATGGATTGCTGGGCACGCAAAGTACCGCAATGTCCCTCGCATCGCGGCGGTATGGGATTGGCTGGTGCAAACAATTCAACGCCCTACGCCTGGCGAGTTTTAGGTCGGATGATTTTTGGGCTGTACCTGGCTTGACGGCAAACTTCGCCACGTTGAACCTCAGTTTCACATCCGAAGAGTGCGTTCACCCGATGGCAACGGCGGCATAAGCACCGTCACGGGTGCATTCCCTGGTGGTTCGCCAAAACGCGTGAGGCGTCCATTGCCTAGCTGGCCAGAATCGTTCCTGCCCCAACATGAGACCCTTGCGTCTTTTGCTAAAACACAAGCGAACCCATCCCCAGCCACAACGTCAACGGCATCACGAATATCGGGGATACGTTCAACATCTTGTTGGTCAGGCGCAGACACCGCGCGCCACCTCAACACCGCACCATCTCGCGTCACGCCGAAGAACGTCCAAGCGAACGCCGCCATCGACACCACGTCGCGGACACCGGCGATCGTAAATGGCGGCAGGAGCGCCCCCCTCGCGGGCTCTACGACCTTGTTGGACACGTCGTTATCCCAACACTGCACATCTCCGGGAGCACGTGCGGCGCAGAACTGAGAGCTACCGCCCGCGATCACTGTCACCGCGTCCAACTCCCTGACTTCAGCTGGGATGTTCGAGGTTTGAGCGCGACCCGCGATGTTCGCTTGGCCGTTGGACGTGCCCAGTCCCCAACATGAAACAGTCCCGTTGGGATACAGAGCGCAACCTGCGCCGAGACGAATCGCAATATCAACGACATCATTGACCGCCGCCAGGGGAGTCGGTTCGGTCTCGTGCACGTCGGTCGAAGAAGCCCCCCAACAAATAACCTCGCCAGTTTGCAACAACGCACACGCTCCATCTTGAGAATTTGACGAAGCCATCGTGCGCACGGTCAATGCCCCAGTGATTCCGGGGACGAGCGTAGGGGTCGGGATCATGCCCAGTGTGGTTTTATTGAGCCCTACCTGTCCCCAGAAGTCGTTTCCCCAACACAGCACTTCACCCGAGTGCTTCACGCCACATGTCGACAATCTTCCCGCCGAAAGCGATCTCAAGCCACCGACAGTACTCACTGGCGTCGCCCACTTGACGACAGAGCTCGCCACTGTTTCGACACCAACGGTTTCGCCATAGAGATTACGCCCCCAACACGCCAGATCACCATTCTTTTGCAAAGCACAAACGTGCGCCTCACCCGCGGCGATTTCCACAACATCCGTCAGCGGCACACCTTCATCCGACGACGCGCATGACGCGGCGGTCAACACGGCAAACACTCCTAAACTCTGCCAAATTTCGCGGGCCAACCAAGTCATGGTCATTTAGCCAAAGCTTGAGGGACATTCATCAGCTTTGTCGCGTCTTTTTTTAGCAACCGCCGGTGGGGACGAGGCCGGCAACGCCGACGTGGCCCGACGGCGTCGATTAGAACGGATTCCAGTTGTCGGTGTGTAGCAACAAGCAGCTATTGCACCCGAACACCCAGTGGCCACGCGGCCTCACTGGCACTTGCCCACCGGACCGTATTGCCCAGCGCCCAGCGGTTTACGGCGCCCTTGCAACCAACGGAAGATCATGTCGTAGCTACGGGCCCGCGGGTCTAGATGCTTTTTGTACGTGATGTCGTGACCTTCATCCATGAAGAGATAAGCCTCCACATCGCCGCGCGGACAAGTACCAAAGGAGATGCGGCGCACCCTGTCGTTGCCCGGCGCGTTTGGCACCAACGCATCTGCTGGGGCCACGTTGCACCATTTTGCTTCGGGTTGGCTGCAGCCGTTGATTTTGGCCAGGGCCTTAAGCTTGGGCACGCAGCCCTCTGCCGCAAAGGGATCTTCCGAACCATTGGTTGCGAACACGTGCGTGTTACCAGCGATGGGCATAAAGCCGTCCGAGCACGCCGAACATCCACCCGCGGTCACCATGGCAGCGTAAATGTCCGACGTGGTACCGAACGATGACTCGTCATAGTTCTTGCTGCTCATGCACAAACCGCGCGACACCGCACCCGCGCCGGCCGACCAGCCAATCGCATAGATCCGTTCAGGATCCAGTCCTGGAAAGTCCTTCGTGATGACGCGCGGAATTTCGGCCAGCTTGTCCTTGACGCCTTGCCCATCGGTTTCCTGATAACTTTCAACCGCGATGTAGGGCGGCGAGGTGGGATCGGACAGATACTTGAAAAACCGATGGTCCATGTTTACGGCCACCAGCAACGGACAATTGCCGCCGGGCTTTTCGCATTGCTTGTTCCATGCCACGCAGTATTTCGATCCCGTGCCTGGCAAAACTCGAATCACGCCAACCTCACCACAACCCATGCCGTCTTTGGTGCTCGCCACCTCACCATCGCCTGGCGCTTTCGTCTCCATGGTAGGGCTTGTGGTACCACCGGAATCCATGCCGCTGGCGTTGGCGGCATCCATCCTTTCGGTACCATCGCCGATGTCTTGGTCGCCACGCCCGGCGCCACTCGAACAGCCCATCCACCCCGCTATAAGGATTACGGTGACGGCGAAATTCTTTATGAGCGAAGAGAGGCCAACGCTGCCGCTTTTCGCGTCGAGTGGATGACCGGTCATATCGGCGAGCCGTCGCAGACAGGCCGAAACGGCTCAACTTCTAACATCGAGCAGACCCAGTGGTTCGTTTCTCGAACTTATTGACAGAGCTCAGCCACAAGATTCAGATTCAAGCCAACTCAAGCCCTTAGGTGATTGGGCAAACCGTGCCGCGACTCTCTCCTCACTAACGTGGCATAGGCCTAAGCGGCACCAAGAGTCCATCGCTACCCACAGACGAAGGAAGGTTATGACGAAACGAGTTCGTGCGATCCGAGTAGGCGTGCTTGCTCTAGCTGCGTTGGTGTCCACAGTGGGGGCCTATGGCTTTTCGTTGCCGGCCGCACACGCCAAGAAGGCAATCAAGCTTGGGCAAGGCGCGCATGTTTACGAATGGGTTTCTTCTTGGCTCAAGCTTCCACCCGGCATGAACCCAGGGCAGATGCACGGCGACGTTGTGATCGACGCGCGGGATCGCGTGTACTTCAGTGTCGACACAAGGAACGCCATCTTTCAAACGGATGGCCAAGGGAACATCACGCGGGTGTTCGGGCAAGAGCTTGGCGGTGGCCTGCACGGAATGCGGCTTTTCAAAGAGCCTGATGGCACCGAGGTGATCTGGCTGGCGCATGTCCCCCGTCACGAAGTGATCAAGATTGGCCTTGATGGCAAGGTGCTGCTGACGATTCCGTTTCCCAACAAAAACGGCATGTACAAAAGCGCAGACGAATACAAACCCACCGCACTCGACGTGGCGGCCAATGGTGACGTCTACGTGGTGGACGGTTACGGAAACGATTGGCTGCATCGATTCAATGCCAAGGGCGATCACATTGCATCGTGGAATCAAGGTGGCGCGGGCAAGTTCGATGAGCCACACGGTGTTGGCATTGACCCACGGGGTGCCGAGCCTGTTGTGGTGGTGGCTGATCGCCGCAACCATCGTTTGCAGCGGTTCAAACTTGACGGGACATTCATCGATAGCGTGGAGAAGGAGCTGCGTTTGCCTTCAAAGGTGGTGGTTCGTGGCAAAGATCTGCTGGTGGTGGATCTGGAGGGGCGCATCACAGTTTTCGATGAGAACTATAATGTGGTGACGCAGCTAGGTGACAACACCAACCCGCAGTTGCGCGGCAAGTATGATGTGGCTCCGTCGCTTTGGAAAGACGGTGAGTTCATCGCGCCCCACGGTGCCGCGTGGGATTCGCGCGGCAATATGTACGTTGCTGACTGGAACGCTTTTGGCCGCATCACCAAACTAAAGCGCGTGAAGTAGTACCGCGAAGAGCGGGCTCAAAAAGATAGCTATAGACGTCATCGTTGCGCTCTTTTGACGGCTCAATCATTTTCTAGGATCGACGAAAAGAACGGCGTCGGATGGCGCCTTTCCTCCTTTCCGAAATAATTTGAGCTGATTTGCGCCCGTCGCAGCGGCTTCGGTGTGTGAAACCCACGCAGTTCTTTGCTTCCCTGTGCCTGCCCCTTCTGTTGTTGGCCTGCCAATCCGGCAGTGAAGAGGAGCGGTGTGACAACCCCGATGACGACGGTTGTGGCGGCGAGGGCGGTGAGACCAGCGGTAGCGAAGGCGGAGACGGCGGCGACAACGCCGGTGGTGGTGGCGGCCAGGCGGAAAGCGTCATGGCCGGCAACGACGGCAGCGCTAGCAACACAGGAGGTGTCAGCTCCAGTGGTGGCAACGGCAGCAACACGGGAGGCATCGCAGCCACCGGAGGCATGGCAGGCACGGGCGGCGCTGCTGGCACGGGCGGCTCTACTGGCACCGGTGGCTCTACTGGCACCGGTGGTATCACTGGCACGGGCGGCTCTACTGGCACCGGTGGTATCGCTGGCACCGGTGGTATCGTTGGCACCGGCGGTATCGCTGGCACCGGCGGTATCGCTGGCGCCGGTGGTATCGCTGGCACCGGTGGTATCGCTGGCACCGGTGGCGTGACCACGGGTGGTATGGGCGGCGCTGTGACGGGCGGCAGTGGTGGCACCTCAAGCGATCCGAAAGCCAAGAACTGGGTCTTCTTGATGTTGGGACAATCCAACATGGCAGGCATGGCTGACTGCCAGGCCGAAGACATCACCGCCGCAAACCGCGTGTTCAAGATCGCGCGCAACAAGAATTGGGTTGCGGGACATGAGCCGTTCAACGTTAGCCGATACAGCAGCCAAACGGGAGCCGCGTGCAAAGTCGGCGAGCGCACCATGGGCCCAAGCCGCGCGTTCGCACTTAACTTGCTTACGCAAGTCACAGATCCCGATGTGACGATCTACGTGGCAAACATAGCTGTAAGCGGTTCATCCGTTGAAGAATGGGATCCGCAGTCGGGACAAAACTGGACGTTTATGTTGCCCTACCTAGATGAAGCGTTGAAAAAAGGCGTTCTGCGCGGCTTTATTTGGCATCAGGGCGAGGCGAATAGCGGCACAGCCCCCAATGTGTACGCCGCTAAGCTGGGTGCCATCGTCCAGGCCATCCGCACCCGCGCCGCAAACGCTACTTTGCCCGTGGTGGCAGGTGAAGTGGGTACCACCAGCTCTGACGGCAGGGTGAACATGGCTTTGGCGATGATGGCTGCGGCGGACAAGAACTTTGGCGTGGCTACGTCCGAAGGCCTCTCGCTCATCGATAACGTGCACTACGACAACAAATCGCAGAGAGAGTACGGCAAACGTTACGCTGCCGCTTGGTGGGCGATCATCAACAAGGAATAGGCGATCCCTGGGCTGAAGCTGCGCTGTCCTTGCCTCCTACCCGATCAAGCCCGCGATGGGGCCAAACGCGGGGTTGCCAAAGCTGGTGAGGGTCATATCGAAGACGGGGGCGATCGAAGTCCACACATCGTTGCTTGAGTGCTTTGCGCCCACGTCCAGAACGCGCCCACGGTTCTTCAAACCCACGCCATCACCGCCAAACAGCAGGAACGGCATATCAGTGAGGCTGTGGCCGCCGGTGGCGATCTCGCTCACGTACCACACCAGCGTGCTGTCGATGAGGGGCTTCTTGGTTGCTGGATCCACTGAACGCACCAGCGACTGAATAAAGGGCGCTGTGTGCTGTGAATAGTAGCGATCAATCTTGGACAACATGGCTGTGTTCGAGCCGTGCGACAAAGCGTGGTGGCCACTGCCTTCAAAGCGCACCTCGCTCGCACCGCCTGCCCACATAAACGTGACGACGCGGCTAAGGTCGCACATGAGAACAGCGCGCAGAATCTCAAACTGAGCCGCACCTACCCGCGCGTGTGCGTCCTGCAGCCCTTCGTTTACAGGTAGGCCGTTAGGCGCAGCAGGGGCGCTGCAGTCACTTGACACAGGAATTGGAGGAGCCGAGCCCCCACTCTCTTCCATCGCATCAAGCGCTTTTTCCATTTCGCGGATCGAGGTTTCGTGCGCCTCGAGATCGGCGCGGGCTTCCGAAGGAAACTGTGCCCTCACCCGATTCAGATCCTTCATCACGAAGCTCAGCACGCTCTCGCGGCGTCGTCGCAATTTTTCCATGGCCGTTACAACACCTGCCGGACTGGGAGCTTCGCCCTCTTTAACAGGGATCATGAGGGAGCCAAAAATACGCGCGTAGAGTTGCTTCGTATCGGGCTCGGGGTAAAGCGGCTTCGCAGGTCCCGAGAACGAAAGGGCTCGGCTGGGCTCGTCTCCCAAGGGTCCTTTGGTGTAAGCGCCCAATTGCAAAGAGCGAAAGCGTGCCCCACTAAGGATTGGCGATTCGCGCGCCAGCTTTTGATCGAAAGATTCCGCCGTATTCCAATGGTTGTCGTTGTTGGGTATGCGTTCGGGGCTGCGAGGTTGCCCTGTCATAAGGGCGATGGATCCCATGCTGTGCGGATCGCCACCCTTGAACGACTCGTTCACCGCGATAGGCATGTTCTTGAACGCCACCACATACTGCCAAACATCGGCAAAGGGCTCCAAAATTGAGCCTCGTTGGTTGTTGGGCAACCAGTCTTTTGCGATGCTGCCGTTGGGGCGTGAAACGATCACCAGGCGCTTAGGAGCCGGCGCCCCCTCCGCGCGTTGAACGCCACGAAACAGCCAGTAAGCCAACGCCGAGGCGCCACCACCCATCTTTAGGAACGTGCGGCGGTCGTTCCATTTAGTCGCAGAGCGTTTGTTCACGTCACTTCCCCTTTCGTGCATGAAGGCCCGGCCACGTGGCAATCGCCAAGACCAATGAACGCATGTCACCACCTTGCGCTGCGAAGGCATCGGCAACCTTTCGGACGGCGCAAATTTCATCGTCTGCAAGTCTTCGCCCCAAAGCAAACGAGGCCACGTTGGCGGTCACACAGTGTCGAACGGCTTGGCTCTTTGCCAAGCGTTGTGAAAGTTCCACAGCACCGTTGGTGCGTCCCGTAATATCGGCCACATCAACATCCCAGCTTGCATCCACGGCCAACTTCTTTCCTTCGACCTCAAGCGTGTCGCGGTACCGACCAAGTGAATCGTAGTGCTCAAACGCAACACCCACAGGATCAAACTGCAAGTGACAGCCCCGGCAAGTTGGCATCGACGTTCGCGCCTCTGCGCGGCCACGCTCGGTTGGGATCTCCATCGCAAGGATCTGTCCTTGGCCAACCTCATCGGCTGAAGGCGCTGGGGGATCGATACACAGAAGGTTGCGTGCCACAGCAAGGCCGCGGAACACCACCGATGTTTGATGCTCTTCTGCGTGCAGTGTCATCATGCCCGCTCTTGTCAAAATGCCGGCACGTTGGTCGGCGGGAAGTGTGGCAGGAGCACCTTCGGCCACACCGTAAAGCTCACCCAGGCCGTCGCGGGCATCAATGCTTTGCGTGGTAAGGAGGCCTTCGAGGCTTCCTTGGTTCCACAACTCACTTTGAATCATTGTGGTGGCTTCATCCTGCATGGCACGAAGCAGTTTGGCGGTAAGGCCGTCTCTATCTTCTGGGGTTAGATCCGCCAAAGCCTCAAGTCCCAGCATGCGCGTGAACATGCCAACCAGATGCGCTTTGACCTGTGGAAGTTCCAGCAACCGAGACGTTTGCGCTTGCAGCGTGCCAGCATCCGAAAGTGCGCCACGCTGGGCGGCTTGCCACAGATCGTTGTCCGGAACAGAGTCCAGCAAAAACCATCCTAGACGTGCGGCCAGCTCATGATCGGTGAGCCCACCGTCCTTTACCTGTTCAATCTGGTAAAGAAAAGATGGCGACTGCAGAACCGCCTCGATCACCAACGATAAACCGTCAGCGTGGCGCTGATCCTGCTGCACTCCCGTTTTGTACACAGCCAGCAGTTCACTGCGTTCGCTCGCCATCAAGGGACGTCGAAAGGCGCGGCCTGCGAAATCATCAATGAACGAGGCAGCACATTCTTCGTTGGTTTTCTTGCATACGGTTCGGTCCGAACCAGCGACGGTCGCTTCACGCGCAACTGTTTCTGATGTCCGCTGCAGCTTATCGAACACGGCGGCCGTTACGGTGGCCGCGGTGGGCGCGATAAAGGTATTCTGGTTGCCTGGTCCCGTCTCTAGTGCAGGCATGGCAACACCAAGAAGATCGCGCATGGCATGGCGGATCTGGCGATCAGAGAGCCGAAGAACCTTTCGTTGAACAGCAGCGTCGCATGCGGGCTCAGGATCCCAGTTGCGGGATTCTTCTAAACTATCTTCGGGCGTCTTTCCGGGCTGACCTGGCCTGCCCGCTTCGCCTTTAACCTCATCATCCTCCCGCTTGTTCTCAACAACAGCTCCTGAGCAAGCCGCAAAAACCACCGCGATCGCAAACGCCGTTGAGGGCATCACTTTTCTCACGACAAACAAATGCATGATCAGGATCCTCCGCGCTGGCCTCTGAAGGTCGAACGCATGCGCGCTTCCCTCGCTACAAAAACATTTCAGTCCTATCGTGGTGTCGTCGTGGCATGGATCAAACGGCTCATGAAAACGCTTAAATCGCTTTCATGTTTTGAATGCTGCGGCGAACCACGTTCCTCTTTGCAACATGATTCGTAGGAAGTTGTTCGCGCGCCAAACAACACCTGTTGTCTGGCACGCAACACCCGACGGCGTGTCACTGGCTAAATGTCCATAGAAAACGTCATCCAGTTCACGGCTTAACTGCGGCACAGAAGCTGCAATTGTCGCCCTCAAGGGGATTCTCCCGAAAACGAAACGGCAAACCGCGGGCGACCGCGCGACGCAAAGCCAAGCGGGGCTCCCAGAGCTGGCCGGGCTTCCGAAGGGAAACGAGATGACAAAGGTGTTCTGGAATTCGCTAGGTGTTTTGTTGGTGGGCGGCGCTGTAGGTTGCGGTGCGCCCGGGCAGGACGGGGCTTCGTTGCTGCAGGATGATCCCGTGTCTCAAGGGCTGACCTCTGAGAATGGCCTTTCGGCCATCAACGGGTTGTCTGCCATCAACGGCCTTGTGGCTTCCAACGGCCTGATGACTTCTAACGGCCTTTCGACCATCAACGGGTTGATGACCTCGAACGGGTTGATGACCTCGAACGGCCTAATGACCTCGAACGGTGGGCGCGCCACAGCCGAATACTTGGCCAAGTGTGCGTTGGCCAGCGGAGATTACCTCGACAAACAAGACAACACCGGCGCGTGGCACCGCTACTACGGCCGCATGGGTGTCGGCACCGGCTGGAAAGAGGGAAGCTGCGATGCCAGTTGCCAGCAAAAGATCAGTGCATGCGTCATGGCCCACATGAACAGCACCGGCAACCACGTGCCCATTTTCATCAACGCCGACCCCGATCGGATGCCTTCTGTGGGCATGAGCATGCCCCACGAAGGGGGCAGCGATGCACACATCATGGAAGGTGTCTTCTTCGGCAACGTATTGGCGTCAAATCCGCCCGAGGCGTATTACGTGAAGGGAGATGGATTTAAGGCCAACATACCTGGGCGATTGGGCGCCAGCAGCGCAAATCCTTACACGGCGTGGAGCGGATATCGCCCAGACGATGGCACGCTCTACACCGGGATTGCGAGCCGGCTCTGCATGCCGAAGGTGATGCCCGACGGTGAGCATTTCGACTATAAGGATTGCGGCAAATCAGATACCGCCTACACCCCCTGGAGAGCGCTGTGGCCTAACGTGATGACCACCTACGTGAATCGCAACTACAACGGCGCCGTTGCACAAGACTGGGTCACGAGGACCTACGACTTCAACGCAGAGTCTATCCGCATTGTTGCTGCCAGCCGCGCAGATGTATGGACCACCAGCAACAATCTAGAGTTTAAGAACACGGTTTTCATGAACTCGACTGGCACGCTTGACATTCAAGACGTAAGCGGCGGCCGGCGTTTGTGCCAAGCGGGCTGGAACGAGCACATGGTTATCACCAAGAACTCGGGCGAACCCTTTTCGCTGGTTTCGATGAAGGTAGGCTACAAGGGCGAAAACTCCACCGTGACGGTGCGCGGCTTCAAAAAGGGCACAACCACAACGGTGGTTCAAACTGTTACAAACCCATCGAACGTCGGCACGCAAATGAACTTCAGCGGCTGGGATAATTTGCTCAAGGTTGAGATTCGAGGTCCGCAAGGCAACTGCATCGACGACCTTGTGATCAAGACATAGACCCTCGCTAAACCGAGATCGGGTGCGCCTGGCTATGCTTACGTAGCCAGGCGCATTTTGCGTTCCCCGTCGTTTGCGTACCCGCCATCGGCGGCGTTCGCTTGCCCCTATGTCCAACGAATGGAGCGACACAGCCACGTCTAGACACCCACCGCAGCTTTGTTGAGCCGTAAAGCCGCGGTCGGGGCGACTCAAGGCAAGCCCGACGCGGATTCGCTCGGACGACACGAGGTTCACAAAGGGGTCTATTCGATGAAGACACTAAGCGCTGGTTTTGCCCTAGGCATTGTTTTGGCCGTCGCATGCAGTTCCGGTTCGAACGGTGGTGATGGCGATGGTGGCGCTGGAGGCGAAGGCGCTTCAGGTGGCACAGCAGGCTCCGGCGGTAGATCGGGCGGCTCGGGTGGCTCGCGTAGCGGCGGTTCGGGTGCAAGCGCATCAGGCGGATCGGGCGGATCAAATTCAGGAGGCTCGGCTGCTACCGGCGGCATGGGTGGCACCGTAAACATGGGCGGCACCATGATGACTGGTGGCACAGGTGGCAACATGAACACCGGTGGCACCATGGTGACCGGCGGCACAGGCGGCATGACGCCAGGACAGTGCGCCACTGTGCCAGGAATGAAGGCCATAGGCTTCGAGAATACCAATGAACTGTGGGAGCCCCGCGCGGATGCGGCAAGTCCCACCAACGATCGCGTGCCCGCGTCAGCACCCGTGCTTTCCACGACCGAAAAGCGCACTGGCGCAAGTTCGATGGAGATAACGATCAACACAGAAGAAGGCAAGGTAGCGTCGAACACGCGGCGCAATTGGTTCTTCTCAGTGGTGACGCGCGAAAGTGTAACGCCTTGGCTTCAGGCAGGACGAACAATGTCAGTGTGGGTCAAGATCCCCATGGACCATCAACTCTCAGGGTTGCAGCTTGTGATACACACCCTCAACGGGTGGCAAGGCGTAGGCGGCGCCCTGTTTCAGGTGCAACCTGGCCAATGGAGCGAGATAACCTTTAAATTGCCGGACACCTTCGACTGCTCGAAGATCAGTGGGTTTACACTGTTCGAGCTGGGGATGTTCTTATCGACCGGGGCCGGTGTGAACTGGGACGGAAAGATCTACGTGGACGACTTTGCGATCAGCGCAGCGCCCTGAAGGAGGCTTCCGCTCCACGCCCAACGCAGAACTCTGTTGAGCCGTTGAAGCTGGGTCGAGGCGACCTAGGGTCAATGACAACTTGGATTCGCTCGGGCCCTGCGCAGTACCAGGCGGCGTTTCGTTCGTGTCTTTGGAACCTGGCTAAACGGGCCATCTCAGCGGGCGCGTTGGCGGTGCTCTTTACCCCCATGCTGGCGTGCACGGGGGCCATTACGCCAACTGAAAAAACCGAAAAGGGCGAAGGACCAGGGGCGCCCTCAGGCAGCGGCGGCCGTCCCGCCACAACGGCAACAGTGGAGGATCCCCCGGTTCCCGCTTCAGAATTGGCAGTCGCCCAGGGGGCCATGCGGCGGTTGACTAAGGCGCAGTTTCGCAACGCCGTAGGAGATCTGCTCAAGATTCCGGTCACCGCAAACTTTCTACCTGAACCAATCGAACAGGGATTTGTATCGGTTGCAGCCGCAGAAAACGCGTTGGCTCCGGTAGACGTAGCGAACTACGAAAGTTCCATTTCCGATGCCGTCGATCGGTGGTTGGGTGATCGCGCACGGGTTGAGAAACAATTGGGCTGCAAGCCTGCCTTGAATGACGCTGCCTGCTTGAAGTCAGCCATTGCGGCTGTAGGTTTGCGGGCCTGGCGTCGCCCGCTTGAAGCCACTGAGATCGGTGTGTACGCCGATGCGGCAAAGGCATGGTCGAACGAGCAAGGCGACCCGTTCGCTGGTGTTGCTTTGGTGATGAACGCGCTTCTGCAGTCGCCGAACTTTCTTTACAGATTCGAGCTGGGCCAGGGCGCCACCGAGGGCCCGCGACGTTTGTTGTCAGCCTTCGAGTTGGCCACCAGAATGTCGTTCTTCCTTTGGAACACTCAACCTGACGATGAGCTCCTGGATGCCGCGGCCACCGGTGCCTTGAGCACGGCCAGTGGCCTTGCCCAGCAACTGAAGCGGATGCTGTCATCGGAAAAGGCGTCAAACGGGATTCGCCAGTTCGGCATCGAAATGGTCGAACTTGAAAAGATTGCTCAAATCGATCGCGACAAAAACGACTTTCCTATGTTCACCGCAGGATTGCCAAGCGCCATGGCTCACGAGATCGAGATGCTGTTCGAAAGCCTTTTGAAGCCGATGGAGGGAAGCCTGCTTTCGATCTTGAACAATCGTCGGGCGCATATAGATCGCCAGCTGGCGAAGGTTTACGGGCTAGGTGACGTGCCAGCCTCGGGCTTCACGCCGGTCACTATGCCAGCCGATTCCAAGCGAAGCGGGTTGTTGGGCACGGCCGGCTTCTTGGCCGTCACGAGTAAGCGCGTCGAAGCGTCGCCCACCCTGCGCGGCAGGTTCGTGCGCGAGTCGCTTTTGTGCGAGACAATTCCGCCGCCGCCACCAAACGTGAACAGCGAACTTCCAGCTGTTCCGCCAGGCGCCACGCAGCGAGAGATACTCGAAATTCACATGACCAATCCTGCATGCGCAAGCTGCCATGCGCTAACGGATCCCATCGGCTTCGCCTTCGCCAACTTCGATGCCATCGGTGCGTTTCACGAACAAGAAGCCGGCCGGCCGGTAGATGCTTCGGGGGATCTTGACGGCAAGTCATTTAAGAACAGCGCCGAGTTGGGGGCCCTCTTGGTCGATGATCCGCGGACGCGTTTCTGTTTGGTTCGGCAGCTTGTGCGTTACGCACTGGGAAGGTTCGACCCCGACGTGGAATCTTCGTTTGCGTCGTTCGTGGCACCCTCGATGGACGCCGACGAGAACGATACGGGTGCGTTGCTGAACAAACTGATCTCCAGCAGAACCTTCCAGCAAGTTCGCGGAACGGAGGATGCGCGATGAAGTCGAAGCCCATTGCAAGGCGTACCGTGTTGCGGGGGATCTTGGCTGGCGGTGGTTTGGTGGCAGTGCCCCTGCCACGCCTTGGTGGCATGCTCAACAACAGCGGCACGGCCTACGCCCAAGGCGGCCCCCTACCAAAACGTTTCGTTACTTGGTTTTTTGGCAACGGGATCGTTCCGCCCCGATGGATTCCTTCCTCGCAAGGCACTGGCCAACAATGGCAGCTCTCCGAGCATCTTCAGGAGATTGCCGCGTTCAAGCCGTATATGAGCCTCGTCACCGGAGCCCGGGCGCTTGAGAAAGAAGGGGAAGGCCACATAATAGGTATGGCGGCGCTGTTTACGGGCAGGCGGCTCATCAACCGTGTGGATCCTGCCTCAGAAACCCTCGATCAAATGATCGCCAAAAAGATCGGAAGCAACACACCCTTCCGCTCGTTGGAACTTGGATTGTCGCAAGCGAACCCCAATCTAAAGGGCGTGGAGTTCTCGCGAACGATCTCGCACAACCAGATCAACGCGCCCAACTATCCGATCTACAGCGCCAGCGCCGTGTTTACACGTCTGTTCGGCAAGGCTCCGGGCGATGGTTCCGCAGGGCAATCGCCTGCAAAGGCCCGCTCGCGCTTTCGGCAGCTGACAGTCGATCTTGTAAAAGGTGACATCGAGCGGTTGCGAAAGCGCCTTGGGCGTGAAGATCTGCTTCGCCTTGATCAACACTTGGACGGGATTCAACAACTTGAAAAGCAGATCTCACCCGTTCAAGGGGTGAAAAGCTGTTCAGCGAAGCTTGATGGCTCGTTCTCCGATTTCACCGTCGCACAGAAGTCAGGCGTGCCCGAGGACGTACACGGCGCGATGACCACCTTGATGACGTATGCGCTGGCCTGCGACATGACGAGAGTCATCTCATACATGTGGAGCTTGCCCGCGGCACATGTTGACTATCGCTTTTTAGGGATCGAGGGCGATATCCACGACAAAATCAGTCACCTCGAAGAAGGCGATCAGCCGCAGTTTACAAAATCGGTGCACTACACGCTCCGCCAGTTTCGAACGTACTTGGAAGCCTTGGCCGCAACCCCGGAAGCCGGGGGATCACTGCTCGACAATTCGGTCACGCTGTTGACCAGCGAACTATCGTTTGGGCGCACGCACAGCTCCGAGGAATTCCCGATGTTGCTGGTGGGCAAGGCAGGCGGGGCACTGAGAGGAGACGTACACGTGCGCTTGCCAAGTACCGAAAGCACAGCGCGTATGGCGTTGACGTTGTTGCGGCTGTTTGACCCAACCGTTGAACGCTTCGGCGAGGGGAAGGACTTGGCGCAAAAGCCAATCGAGGGATTGGGCTAGTTAGCGTTTGCGAAACGCTCGCCGGTATTCGGAGGGTCGGATGTTCCTAAGCGACAAGAAGCGATCGTTGAAGTGGGAAACGTTGGCCAAACCTACTTCGCGTGCGATCTGAGAAATCGCCGCATCCGTATCGATAAGCAGCCTGCATGCCTCCGCAATACGCATCTCGGTTAGATAACGCACAAACGAATGCCCCGTGCTGCGCTTAATGAAGCGGCTGAACGTGGATGCCCCCATGCCCGCCTGCCCTGCCGCGTCTTGCACGGTGATGGGGTTGGCTAGGTGTTCGGACACGTAACGATGCACCTTATCTAAGGGGTGCTGGCGGCTGGTCCCTTCGCGTCCCGAGAACACACGTGTCGAAAGTGTTTGCACGCCCGTTGCTTGCGCCATCGCTTCTAGCAGCAGCAACAGCTCGGCAAGTTGCGCCACCGGGGCGAGCGTGGGCATCGCCAAGAGGCGCGCCGCCAACCCCTGACTTTGCATCTGGACGAAATGTATGCCGCGCTGGCTGTTTTTCAAGAGCTCGTGCAGCGGACCCGGTCCCAAAGCGTCCAAACCACGCTTGCCGAAAATATCGTCGCTAAACTGCACAACCACGGCCTCGTGCGGACCTTTGACAGTGCGAAGAGATTCGTAAGTGTGTGGAAGGTGAGGACCATGCAGAACGAGATCGCCGGGCTCGTAGCCGCTCAGATGGTCGCCCACGAAACGCGTGCCTCGGCCGTTCACAATGAGGGTGATCTCGTACTCAGCGTGATGGTGCCAAGCAAAAGCAAACGCATCATCCGTCCTCAAGCGGCAGAAAATAAGACGCCCAGGCTCTGCGTGCAGTTTTTCGTAGTAAGGCCTCACCGATCCCTGAAGACTTTACCCCAACAACTCTTCATGCAGACGAACTTTGCTGTCATCGGGCCCGATCAAGCGTTGGTCCAATCCAGAAAAGGGATATGAAAACCGCCACGGATCGAAGCCAGCCAGATGCAAGATGGTGGCCTGTAAATCGCGAACATGCATCGGATTCTTTACAGGATAGTAGCCAATCTCGTCGGTTTCCCCATAGGTTTGGCCGCCGCGAATGCCCCCGCCTGCCATCCAGATCGTAAAGGCATGTGGGTGGTGATCGCGCCCAATGAACCGCTGCGTTTGAGCATTTTGCTGCATGGGCGTCCGCCCAAACTCGGAGGCCCACACAACCAACGTTTCATCCAATAAGCCACGCTGCTTCAGATCTTTTAGTAGCCCTGTCACCGCTCGATCGATTTGCTGGGCCTTGATCGGCAACGTTTGGTCGATGCTTTCACCCGGTGTCGCACCGTGGTGATCCCAACCCCAATCAAACAGCTGTACGAAGCGCACGCCGTTCTCGACCAACCGCCGCGCCAACAGGCAGTTGTTCGCAAAACGCGCATCAGTGCCCCTAAACAAGGTGCGAGGATCGTCAGCAGATTCGGACGCGGTCGCAAAGCCTGGCACCGCGCCGTAAAGATCAAGAATATGCTTGGGTTCAGCCGCGATGTTCACGGCGTCTGGAACGGCGGTTTGCATACGAAACGCTAGTTCGTATTGAGCGATACGTGCTTCCGATTCGCCATCCAATGTCCGCACAGCCGTATTGCGGTTCAAGCGACCCACAACATCCAAGGCGTCACGACGGGTTTCCCGGCTCACGCCCTCGGGATTGCCCAAGAACAAGATTGGATCGCCCGTGTTTCGGCATTCGACGCCTTGGTGCACAGATGGCAGAAACCCGTTGCCCCACAGGCTTTTGCCACCGTCGGGCGTTTTGCCGCCCGAAAGTAGCACCACGAATGCCGGTAGGTTCTTTCCAGTTTCGCCCAACCCATAAGAGAGCCACGATCCAAGCGAAGCGCCTCCAAACTGCGATCGCCCAGTCAGCGTCATCAACTGCCCAGGGGCGTGATTGAATTCGTCGGTGTGCATCGATTTGACGATCGCAACATCGTCCACAACGCTGGCGAAGTTGGGAAGAAGGTCGCTTAGCCAAGCGCCGCTTTGGCCATACTGAGCAAACTTGAACTTCGATCCGAGCATGCGTGGCACACCACGGATGAAGGCGAAGCGTTTGCCCTCTAACAGCTGCTTCGGACATTCGCTTCCGTCTAGGCGATTGAGAGTGGGTTTGTGATCCCACAGATCCAACTGTGACGGCGCCCCCGCCATATGCAAAAAGATGACATTTTTGGCGCGCCCAAATCCACGCCGGGCAGGTGCATCGGCGCGCAGCGTTCGTGGCACAAACGAAGCCATCGCCATGGCCCCCAAACCGCCAAGGTCACGCCGGCTAAGTAGCCAGAGGCGTCGCATAGTCCGAGCTTGGTCGGGATCTATGGTTGTGTGGTTGCGCTTAGGTAATGTGGGCATGGCCTTCTAACCCTTCGTCAAAAACTCATCTAGATTTAGAAGCACGCTGCCTACCACCGTGTATGCCGCAAGTTCGGCCGCGTCTTCACCCGGTGGTAACGCACCAAGAGGTTGCGTGGCCGCAGACGCTGCTTCTTTTTGGTGCTTGCGGAAATATGCCAAACGCCTTCGAAACAAGGCCACCAAGGTATTCAACTCGTCAGGAAGCGGGGCACGCGCCGTGGTCCACTCAAACCCTTGCGCCACCCGCTGAGATACCCCGAGGTTCAAGGTCAACATGCATCTGGCCAACCCCTGCGCAGCCTCGGTGAATACAGGATCGTTCAGCGTGACCAAAGCCTGAAGTGGTGTGTTTGATCGAAATCGCCGAATCGTGCATACCTCGCGTGACGGAGCGTCGAAAGTCGTCATCGAGGGATAAGGAGACGTACGCTTTACGAAGGTATAAAGGCTGCGGCGATGGCGATCTTCTCCAGGGCTGGTTTCCCACTTGACCCCGCTATATACGCTTCGCCAAATGCCTTCGGGCTGCATTGGCATCACTGACGGGCCGCCAATTTTTGGCGAAAGCAACCCCGCCACCAACAGAGCGTTGTCGCGGACCATTTCACCCTCCATGCGAAAGCGCGGTCCGCGGGTTAACCACACGTTGTAACGATCACGTTCGATGCCTTGACGGCTGGCTTCGGAGGCTTGCCTGTAGGTGTGCGAAAGCACGATCGTGCGGCACAGCGCCTTTGGCGACCACCGCTGACGAACAAACTCACTGGCCAACCAATCAAGCAGCATAGGATGGCTAGCAGGCGTACCTTGGGCACCGAAGTCTTCTTCCGTTTCCACCAAACCTCGGCCGAACATCTGCGCCCACATTCGATTAACGGCAACCCTTGCTGTCAGAGGGTTACGAGGGTCGAACAACCAACGGGCCAACGTTAGGCGGTTGCCTTCGCCTCTGGAGGGAAAGAAGGCGCTGGGTGTTCCAGGTTGCACCTCGGCACCCGGCGAAAGAAAATCGCCCCGCGCGTGCAAGAACGTTTTTCGTCGCGCAGGCGCCGTTAGATCTTTAAGAATCGGGATACGAGCCACAGCCGCGTCTGCCGCCTCGCGTTCGGCCCTGATTCGACGCAGCTTTTGCAAAGTCGCACGGGCATTAACAAAGGGCACGTCCGGGCGTCGCTCGTCGGAGCCTTCCGGATCAAAGACGGAAAAGAAGCGTGCGGCCACATCAGATTCGTCTGTGCCATCCTGCTGGGGCGCCAGCAGACGGGCCGCTACTTGCACAGGCTCTGTACCAACGTCGTCTGCACGCCAATCAAACACAAACGTTTCTTTAGCGTCGTTGTCTGCCAACTTTAGAACGATTGAGTGTACGCCGGGCAGCCATTCGCCATCGAACTCGAACGCCACCGGATCCGTTCGAGGCTGCAGAACGCCATCGATCCAAACGGCCAACGCCACACCGGTTCGTACCGAGAACGCCACCCTGCGACGCGACGAAACCTCAAATGTACGCCCCGCGTACCAAACCACTTCGGCACGGTCGTCGCCAAACCTAACTTCGGCGCCATCTTTCCATGCCGCTCGTTCATTCCATCGTGTTTGCCCACCATCGAAGACTCGTTTGGGATCAAACGGCGCGTTCTGTGGCTCGAAAGCGACATCGAACGCACGTTCGCCCTTTCGCGCGTACGGCCCTGTACGATGCCAGGAACCTCGGACGATGGGCCGCAGAAGCCCCGCGGCTGCGGTGGCGGCATAGTCGCGGCTCAAAGTTCTTCGCAGGCGCGTGCGCCACGCAAGAAAGTCGGGCGTTTGCTTCGCCTGTGCGACTAACTTGCGCTTTAGAGAAAGTTCGTCAGCCTGCAGTTTCGCAAGTTGCGCACGCTGTGGGTTGGTTGGCATCGCCGCCAGCGGCGCATCGTCCCAGCGATCGGCGTCTTGGGTCTGATTGAAGAACGCGAACAGGCGGTAGTAATCGACTTGCGTGATCGGATCGTACTTGTGATCGTGGCACTTCGCACAACCAGCCGTAAGGCCCATCCACACCTGCATGGTCACATCCACGCGATCCTTTACCGCAGCGACGCGAAACTCCTCATCATCTGTACCACCCTCGTCGTTGGTCATTGTGTTTCGATGAAAGGCAGTGGCCAGGATCTGGTCTTGTGTGGCATTCGGCAGGAGATCGCCTGCAAGTTGTTCCGTGGAAAAGCGGTCAAAGGGCATGTCTTGATTGAGCGCGCTGATCAACCAATCCCGATAGCGCCAAATGGTTCGCACTTGGTCCTTCTCGAATCCCTTCGTGTCTGCGTAGCGCGCAAGATCCAGCCACACGCGCGCCCAGCGTTCGCCGTACGCGGCAGAGTTGAGGTAGCGGTCAACGTAGCGCCGATAGTTTGCGTCGCTTGGATGCGCAACGAAGTCGTCAACGTCGCTTTGCGCGGGCAAAAGCCCAACAAGATCCAACGATAGCCTTCGCAAGAGCACAGCCGGCGCCGCTTGTGGTGCAGGCGTGAGCCCAACCGAGCGAGCCGATGCCTGCACAAAGTTGTCGATCGGATTTCGAATCAACTCGGGGTTCACGGGATGGGGCGGTGACGGCCGCTTTATGGGCTCGAAAGACCAATGGCCGCTCCAAGGTGCGCCTTCTGCGATCCACCGCCGCAAGGTTTGAACCTCGCTGGTTGACAATGCTTTTCCTGTTTCTTTGGGTGGCATGCGCTCGTCCACATCCGCATGCGTGATGCGTGCAAACACCTCACTCGCTTCAGGTTTGCCCGGAACGATCGCCCCTTTACCTTCGTCCAAGGTGGCAAAGGCGCCCTCCTTAATGTCAATGCGAAAGCCCGCCTTGCGGTGCGCTGGGTCGGGCCCATGGCACGCGAAACAATGCCGTGAAAGAATGGGACGTACCTCGTGGGCAAAGTCGACGGCCACGGACGCGCTCGAAGGATCTGCCTTCGCCGCAAGGGGGCCCCAGGTAACGGTAAGCACAAGGCCAGTGAGAACACGAAGGCAAGTGAAAGCTGAAGATTGGGCCATTGCCATCGCCCCTAACATGACGAAGCCAGCGGCCCCGTCCTAGCGGTAGGCCTGCTCTTTTCTGATGGAATTCTGCCGAGGGAGCCCGGGTACGTCTACCCCCGAGGGATCAAGACATTGAATCCTTCGGCTTCCGCTGATGAAGCCAAAGCACCGTCGCTCGTTACGAAGTCACGGCCCTTTGGTCGCTCTTCATAAACGACCAACGCAGCCGCCAATTGCAGTGCGTCTGCGGCTCTTAAAGGATGAACCGCAAGAAGGCGATCGGCGCGATCTCTGACGAGATCCAAATCAGTGACTTCATTCCAACGTGTCGCGAGGGCCGACAACCGCTTCACTGCAATGGGTATATCTGTTCGTCGTACGTCGCCGGCCCGAGCTCGCCGCCATAAAGCCGAGGAGAGCTCCGTTCTCGTCAATGCCCACACCACCATTGGAATCTTGTCCTGCAGAAGCCTTCGGCACGAGGCACTCGTGGGCTCTTCCACGAGGAGCGGTACGAGGGCCGAGGTATCCCAAAACCTCACCATCCTTTTTCACGCTCTTCGCGCACGTCCTCGACAGCCGAACGTCCTCGCAGGGCGGGGCCTGCCTCCAGCAGTTCTTCCCACGCCTCACCGGACCCTCGCCGTAAAATGCTGCGACGTTCGAGGTCCGCGAGTGCCTGTTCCGCGCTTCGCGAAGATGCATTCGTCGCCTCGATAGGCACCAAATCGGCGACCGGGACACCCCGCAGAAGGATTCTCACGCTTCCACCACGGCGCACATAGTCGACGTACCGTGACAAGTCGTCCTTCGCTTCAGACAGCTTAGCTATCTTCATATAGCTATGTTAGCTAAGTCGCGTCGGGAAGTCGAGCTCCACGGGGTTCGGCTGACGCAACGGGTGCCCCAAAGGGCGTAAACCGTGGCATCCACCCCCCTTCGTTGGAGGTTCAGCGAAGCACCACACATGTTCGCCATGCTCAATGCATCATCGCACGACTTGCTGGGGTCGCTTGACTTGAAAACTCGATCTCAATAATCGAATTTTCAAGGTATGGAGCATTGAAAAATGCTACTGCACATTGGCACGGCCAAGTCATGAACTGGTCGGAGCTCGGCCGCGCACTGGCGACCACTGACAACACCGTGCGACGCTATTCGGATATTTTAGAAGACACCTTCATGGTTCGCCAACTGCTTCCTTGGCACGAAAACATGAGCAAGCGGCAGGTGAAGGCGCCAAAGGCGTACATACGTGATTCGGGAATTCTTCACACCCTTCTTGAAATCGCAGACCTACCCCACTTGGTTCGCCATCCAAAAGTTGGAGCCTCTTGGGAAGGATTTTGCATTGATGAGATTGCGCGAGCGTTGGGAGCTCGCAACCGAGAGTGCCACTTCTGGGGAACCCATAGCGGCGCCGAATTGGATCTGCTTGTGGTGCGAGGGGAGCAACGACGCGCCTTTGAGATCAAACGAACCACTGCTCCTCAAGTGACCCCATCAATGCGTATAGCCTTGCGCGACTTACACCTTGAGCGTCTTGACGTGGTTCACTCTGGCGATCGAAGCTTTCCATTGACGGAACAAATTCACGCATTGGCGTGGCGGGACATGAGAATCAGCTGTAGTAACCACGACTTGATCTGACAGTCACCCTGACTGCGACCGTGTCTGTCAGTTCAAATGTTAAGCGGCTTGGTCACCGATGGCTTTGGCTTTCCAAATTCTGATTCCATCATCGAAGGTCTGCATTGGTGTTCGACC